>JBAUPV010000001.1:0-85358 GCA_049580385.1 Desulfobaccales bacterium
CGCCTAAGGTAGCACTTACCGCCTGCATGCGCAAACTCCTGGTGATCCTTAATGCCATGCTTAAAAATCGTACCTACTGGAACCCACAGCTGCATCTGACAGCTTGACAGATAAGACAGTCGCTACACTGCCCACACTTCTCCCAAGGGCCAATCCGGTGAGAAGTGCGGCGGGCCGGGGCGAGCTACTCGCTTGCCGTCAGTTGCAGCCACCGGCCGGCGGTCAGCCCCCAGATCGCGTTGTAGAAAAGCACCAAGACCGGGGTCAGGCTGCCCAGTTGCCAGCCGAAAAAGCCTACATGAGCCTGGTAGGGAAAAAGCAGCAGAAAGACCGAGAGTGAAGGTCCCAGGCTGTAGAGCAGACCCCGCACCGGATAAGACAGCCCCAGTGGCAGGAGAAAGAGCCAGCCCCAGATGCCGCCCCACACCATTTTCTGATAGAGGAAGGGCGGGATAAGGGGCGGAGCGAGCTTCACCCCCAGGGCCCCGGCCAGGCCGCTGGCCCCAAAAAGCCAGAGAACCAAGGCGGTAAGCAGCCCTCCCAAACAGCCGGCTGCAAAGGTCAGGGAGATATTTTGCCAGGATAGCTTCATGGTGGTCCTCCATGCGGGGATTGGCAGCCAGCCAGGGGCGGGGCGGATTAATTCCAGAAGCTATTTGCCAGACCCCGGCCGGCCAAAAATGTCATTCTGAGCGCGGCGAAGCATCTCGTATTTTTAGTGGCTGGAGATCCTTCCCTGCGTTCAGGATGACAGTGAAATCAGGTATGGCAAAAGCCCTCAATGTTATGTTTCAGATTAGGTCCATCATCTTAAGGCAGTGAAAATATTGCCGCAAGCTTTAGCTTGCGAAAATCCTTAATTAAATGAGCGCAGGCTAAAGCCTGCGGCTACCAGAGCATTCAGATAATTTTAAAGATAGGTATTCAAAAACAAATATCCAGCGACAACTTGAATCATCCAATGGGGTTTAATTTTGCAAATGATAATCCCCCCTTTCCAAAGAGGGACTTAACCTTCCGCAACCCAGCGTTCCGGGCCGGATATCAGGTCTGGCTGCTTAGGAAACATTCCCAAAAAGCAAAAAAAGCAGGGTCCGGTTGGACCCTGCTCTCTCCGGCGGCGCCGGTTATCCCCAGCCCCGGCCCCGCCGCCGGCTCCTATCCCAGCATCGCCTTCAGGTCCTCATCCGGGGTGGTGATGGGCATGATGTTGAAGTTTTTCACCAGCACCTCCATGACGTTGGGGGTGAGGAAGGCCGGCAGTGAGGGGCCCAGACGGATGTTCTTGATCCCCAGGTAGAGCAAGGTGAGCAGGATGGCCACCGCCTTCTGCTCGTACCAGGAGAGCACCAGGGACAGGGGCAGCTCGTTGACGCCTACTCCGAAGGCCTCAGCCAGGGCCACGGCGATCTGCACCGCGGAGTAGGCGTCGTTGCACTGGCCGATATCCAGGAGCCTCGGGATGCCGCCGATGTCGCCCAGTTGCTTGTCGAAGAAGCGGAACTTGCCGCAGGCCAGGGTCAGGACCACACAATCCCGGGGCACCTTCTCCACGAACTCCGTGTAGTAATTGCGGGTGGGCTTGGCGCCGTCGCAGCCGCCCACCAGAAAGAAATGGCGGATTTGCTGTTTTTTGACGGCCTCGATCACCTGGCCGGCGACCCCCAGCACCGCGGTCCGGGCAAAACCGCTCAAGACCGTGCCGCCATCAGCGTCTTCGGGGAAACCCGGCAGGGCCAGGGCCTGGTCGATTACCGCCTTAAAGTTGCGGTCCGGGATATGCTTGATCCCCGGCCAGCCCACCAGCCCGCAGGTGAAAAGGTTGTCGGCATAGACCTCCCCGGGCCTTTGCAGGCAATTGGTAGTCATCAGGATGGCCCCGGGAAACCGGGCAAATTCCTTGGCCTGGTTCTGCCAGGCGGAGCCGTAGTGGCCGTAAAAGTGGGGATACTGTTTGAGTTTGGGATAGCCGTGGCAGGGGAGCATCTCGCCGTGGGTGTAAACGTAAATACCCTTGCCGGCGCTCTGCTTCAGGATCTCCTCCAGGTCCAGGAGGTCGTGGCCCGAGACCAGGATGGCCTTGCCCTTCTTGTGTCCCAGGGGCACCGGGGTGGGCGTGGGGTCGCCGTATCTCCCGGTATTGCCCGCATCCAGCAGCTCCATGGCCCTGAGGTTGATCTCACCACATTTCAAGACCAAAGGAATCAAATCAGCCACGGCGAGGCCCTCGGCTGCGGTGGCCGCCAGCCCTTCGTACACGAAGGCGTAAACCTTATCGTCCTCCTGGCCCAGGATTTGGGCGTGATCGGCGTAAGCGCAAACCCCCTTGATACCGAACAGTAGCGTATGCTTCAAGGAGAGGACGTCCGGGTCCGCCGCCGGGTAGGATTTCAGGCCCACCGCCTCGGCCTGCCGCAGCATGGCCTCTTTATCGGCTCCCGGCACCCAGGTGGCCGGACCCGCAGGGAAATCGAGCTGGCCACCCGCGGCCCGAACCCCGGCCTTGAGATAATCCCGGAGCTGGACGCCCTGCTGGATGAGGCCGACGAATCTCTGGGGGTCGAAGTCCACGTTGGTCAGGGTGGAAAAGGCTGCCTTGACGGTGAAGAGGTTGACCTCCCGGTTGTCGATTCCCAGCTGCCGCCCCGCCACCGCCACCTGGGACAGCCCCTGGAGTGTATAGATCAACAGGTCCTGCAGGCCCGCCACCTCGGGGTTCTTGCCGCAAACCCCCTGGATGGTGCAGCCCTCGCCCTTTGCCGCTTGCTCACATTGGTAACAGAACATGATGTCTGCTCCTCAATTTACTGGGATAAAATCATTAATTTGCTGGGATTAAAAACCCATTTTCTCCCCTGCTGGATGTCAATCTAACGCCGATTCCCCAGGGGCGCTTTGACTTAAGGCAAGAATGGCGAATTTTTTTCAAGTATCCTCAGAATAAGCATCCATTGGTGATTGGCCAGGGGGTCAGGGGTGATTCTAATTCCGGTTCCCAAGTTAAATTGTTTTCTGTGATATAGGGGCGGGGTTTCCCCACCCAGGCTGCGGCACCACCGCCCCCACACCGGGACAGAAAACGCTAATCCATGGAAACTAGAACTAAACCGGAATTCAGCCTAGTCGAGCATTTCCTTCAAGGCCAGGAGTTCATCCCGGATATCCCGGAGCAGGGATTGAACCTGGTTGGCAGGCGGGGAAAAGGGGGGAGAGCCGTAAGGCAGGCTGGGCTGGGAGCGGCGGTTGAACTGGCGCTGCATGGCCGCCAGGCTCAGCTTCTCTTCTTCCCGGAGGCGCTTGATTTCAAAGATGAGTTGGATGTCGGCGGGGCGGTAAAGGCGGTGGCGGGAGCGCCGGCGGCTGGGCTTGAGGAGCTTCCCCTGCTCTTCCCAATAGCGCAGCACATGGGGGCGCACCCCGGTGAGCCGACTCACTTCACCGATGGTGTAAAAGGCCTTGCGAGGGGTGTCTTCTTCCACGCCGGCTAACGCAGCTCCCCCTTAAGTTCCCGGGTCACGGCGGCAACCAGGGCCTCATGGAGCGGATTCACCAAGTCGTCGGTCAGCGTCCGCTCCTGGTCCCGGTAAGTGAGGCGAAAGGCCAGGCTGCGCTTCCCCGGCGGCACCTGGTCTCCGGTGTAAACGTCAAACAGCCGGGCCTCCTCCAACCAGGGGCGCCCATGGCGATAAAGGGCTTCGGACACCTGGGCCGCGGGCACCGCCTCGGGCAGGACCAGGGCCAGATCCCGGTAGAGCGCCGGGAAGCGGGACAGAGGGGAGAAGAGCGGCGGGGCGGCGGCCTGCGCCAGGGCCGAAAGATTCAGGTTGAAGACGAAGATGGCCCCTTCCAGGTCCAACCTTTCGCCTATTTCCGGCGCCACCTCTCCCAAACAGCCCAATTCTTTGGCGCCGGCATAGACTCCGGCGCCCCGGCTGAGGTAGGGTGGCAGCGCTTCCGGGCGAAAGTTGACGTCTGGGATTTGCAGGCCCTCCAGCAGGCTCTCCACCACCCCCTTGAGGTCGAAGAAAGTCACCGCCTCCCGGGAAGCCGCCGCCCAGGAAACCTCCTCCCGGGCCCCGTACATCAGCCCGGCTACCCAGCCCTCTTCCCGGGGCAGGTCAGCACCGAGCTGGGGCAGAAAGACCTTGGCAGTTTCAAAGAGGCGCAGATTCTGGACCCGGTTCAGGGTGTTGCGCCTCAGGCTGTCCAGCAGACCCGGAATGAGGGAGGTGCGCATCACCGCCTGCTCTTCGCTCAAGGGATTGGCCAGGACCAGGGGCGCCGCGCCGGCAGCCGCGGCCAGGACTTCCAGTTGCTCCGACTGGAAGGCGTAGTTGATCACCTCGAAGAAGCCCAGCCCCAGGAGCAGTTGCCGGGTTTGGTCCCGGAGGCGCGCCTCAAACCCGGGACGGCGGGTGTCTACCTGACCCCGGGGCAGGGTCACCGGGATATCCTCGAAGCCGGCCAGACGGGCGATCTCCTCGATCAGGTCAACTTCCCGAGTCAGATCGTTGCGGAAAGAGGGCACCTGGACCGCCAAATTTTCCCGGTCCAGGCACACCGCCGGCAGGTGCAGGCGTTTCAGCAAAGCGGCGACGGTCTCAGTGGAGAAGCCGGTCCCCAGCACCTGGTTGGCCCGGGAGACCCGCAGTCCCAGGCGGGGATGCTGCAAGGGGGCCGGGTATTCATCCAACCGGGGGCCCACCACCCGCCCGCCCCCTACCTCGGCCATGAGCCGGGCAGCCCGCTCCAGGGCGTGGATCACCCCCTCCGGGTCCACCCCTCGCTCGAAGCGGTAGGAGGCCTCGGTGCTCAACCCCAGCCTCTTGGCGGTGCGCCGCACGGTGGCCGGGTTGAAATAGGCGCTTTCGATGAGGACCTGGCTGGTCTCCGGGGTCACTTCGGAATCGAGTCCACCCATGATTCCGGCCAGGGCCACCGGCCGGCCGGCATCGCAGATGAGCAGGGTCTCCGGGTCCAACCGCCGCTCCTGGCCATCCAGGGTGGTGAACCGGGCCTCCTCCGGCCTGGGCAGGCGCACCACGATCTCTCCATTCTGCAGGCGCTGGAAATCGAAGGCGTGCAGGGGCTGGCCAAACTCTATCAGCACATAGTTGGTGACGTCCACCAGATTATTGATGGCCCGAATCCCCGAGACCTGGAGGCGCCGGCGCATCCAGAAGGGTGACGGCCGCACCGTTAGGCCGGTCAACAGGCGGGCGGCGTAGCGAGGGCAGTGGACCGGGTCGAGAATGCTGACCCGGGCCTGGAGGGGCTCACCCTCCGAGTCCGGCGCCACCGCGATCTCCGGATGGCGCAGGGGAACATCGAGGAGGGCCGCCACCTCCCGGGCCAGACCCAGTATGCTCAAACAGTCGGACCGGTTGGCGGTCACCGCCACCTCCAGGACCACATCGGAGAGGTTCAGGACTGCGGCCAGATCCTGGCCCAGCGGCAGGTCCTGGGGGAGATCCATCAGGCCCACGTGATCCGGCGACAGCCCCAGTTCGTCTTCCGCCAGCAGCATCCCTTCGGAGGCGATGCCCCGGAGTTTGGCCGGTTTGATCCGCTGGCCGCCGCAGATGACCGCCCCGGGCGGGGCAAAGGGATAGAGACGGCCCGCCTCCAGGTTGGGGGCGCCGCACACCACCCGGTAACCCTGGCTGCCGCTGGTCACCTCCGCCAGCCGCAGGCGGTCGGCCTGGGGATGGGGCTCCACCTTAGTCACCCTCGCCACCACTACCCCGGAAAAATCCGGGACCACCCGCTCGATGGCCTCCACTTCCAGGCCCGCCATGGTGAGGCGGTCCGCCAGGACCTCCGGGGCCGCGCTGAGCTCCACAAGATCCGCCAGCCAGTTAAGAGAAAGACGCATAATGGCCTATATTTAACCCGTTAAGCGGCAAAATTCAATAACTTGCCAGGGAAAACTTTGTCCCGGGGGGGCGGGTCAGACATTTACATCCCGCCAACGCCTGGCAACGCGGATAAAGACGAACATCGCCAGGGAGGAGAAAATACCGGCGATGGCAAAGGGCGTCCAGACCCAACCGGGGTCGTACTTGTCCCACAAGAGCCGGGTCACCTCCGCCGGAGTCTGCCCCAGCATCCCGGTCAGGGCGGCGAAGGCGTGGGAGCGGTCCGGAAGTTCATGGACCTTCAGCACCTGGGACATGTAGCGCAGGGCCAAACCCGCCTTTTCTCCATAGCGTTCATAGAGCTGCCCTCCGAGATAAGTACCGTAGCCCCAACCGAAGGCATAGGGGATACTGGTGTAGCCCATGTACAGGGCCTTCTTATCCGCCGGCGCAATCACTCCCAGGTACTCCCTCATCTTGGGGGAGCACATCATCTCCCCGAAAGAGAAGCAAACGATGCCGGCCAGGCAAAGGTAGATGGACATGCTGGCGCCGACCAGGTAGATACCCAGGGTGACGAAGATAAATCCGAAAAAAATGGAGGAGAGCCGGCGCATCACCCGGTTGACGTACCAGGATAGCGGGGCGACCATGAGAATAATCAGCAACGGATTGAGGTTGATCACCCACTCCTGGGCCATCTGGGGGCCTCTGGAGAAATTGTGGGAGAGCATGAACCAGGGCAGGTGTCGGGCCAGGGAGTAGCTGTCGACCCAGTCCACGATGAAGTTGGGCAGCATGTCCCAGAGCTGCTCGAAGACCGCCCAGAATACCGAGATGATGAGAATGAAGGCGAGGAGACGCGGGTTGAGGATTTCCCGGAGCGTGTCCGCCAATACCTGCCGGACCCCGCCGTTATTGGCTACTCCCGGATTGACTTCCTGATAAGTGAACAGCCAGAGCAGGTTCAGCGTCACCAGCAGGGCGCAGCCGTAGAAGACCATGGGCCAGGAGTAGCCATAGAGAAAATGCGCCAGCGGCGGGCCCAGGAAGGCGCCGACATTGATCACCATATAAAAAAAACCCCAGCCCACCCCGGAGGTCCTGGCCGTGAGGGCCTTGACAAAGGTTCCCTGGATGGGCGGCTTGAAGACCGCGGT
Source organism: Desulfobaccales bacterium (assembly GCA_049580385.1). Classification (GTDB taxonomy): domain Bacteria; phylum Desulfobacterota; class Desulfobaccia; order Desulfobaccales; family 0-14-0-80-60-11; genus JAPLJC01. Next base: position 7,019 of record JBAUPV010000001.1, read on the forward strand.
TCCCGCGGCCAGCAGCAGGCAGCCGGCAAAGAACGGCCAAAAGGTGCGCTGGCTGGCCATCAGCAGGTATCCCAGCCCCTTCAGGAAAACGGCCACCACGATCTGCTTCTTGTAGCCGTAATGGTCGGCGAAACCGCCGCTGACCACCGGCAGGGAAGACTGCACCAGGGCCCACCACAGGAAGATGAACCCCTTGTCGCCCTGGCTGAAGTGGAGTCCGCCGATTTCGTCCGCCTGGGCAATGTATATGGGGATGACCACCCGCACGCCGTAGTAGGCGAGCCGCTCGATGGTCTCCATGATGTTGGCCACCCAAAAAGGCCAGGGCAGGCTTCTGGCCTGCCCCCAGAACGACAAGGTCTCCGGCTGGTCTCCCGGGTTTTGGCGGTTCCTGTGGTCTTCGGTCTCTATGGGCATGATGGCAGGTCGGGGGCTTGTGGTTCAGGCAAAATAATTGCACCCACCTAAATATACCCATTTTGATCCTGGGGTGAATGGAAAATTGAGATAAACAGCGTCGCCGGCAGACGGAGGCTGGAGGCCGCGTGGAACCAGGCCCCGACCCGGCTTAAGAAACCGGATACGAGGCATTGTCTGAAATGCTACAGAGGTGAAGCTAATCCTCCGGCTCCTTAACTTGCAGTAATATTTGCCCTTATAACTCACCGGTTTAGCTGCCCGGCCCCCGGGGTAAAAATTGCAGCATTTGCTAGACCGGTTTTTGGGACCACTTTTCCGGTGGCAAATTATTATCCTTGTATTTCAACATATTAGCGAAGGAAACCCTGCTGGTACAAGTCTTGCCTTATAGTGGTGATTAGGGCCTGGCTCTCAGCCATTGGGGGGGAATTCACCGGCCAGGCGCTCTGTCCGTGCCGCTTTGGGCCAAAAAGCGGTGCCGCCTGCCGACTGCCGCCTGCCAGGCAGGCCAGGGGGCTTATCACTCATCGGAACCAGAAAGGAGCAACATGGATCTTTACGAAGCCATTCACAACCGCCGCAGCCACCGCCTCTACCGGCCGGAGATGCCGCCCCGGGACGCCCTGGAAAGGGTAGTTGACGCCGGGTTGTGGGCGCCTTCCGGCATGAACACCCAATGCTGGGACATCGCGGTGATGGCCGGCAAGGCCCGGGATGAATTTGTCGGCCTGATCAACCTCTCCATAGAGAAAATTATCCCCATCATGCGACAAACCGGGGTGACCGAAACGAGCCAGCAGCGGGTAGTGGCTTTTTTCAAGGACCTGGGGGGCGCCCCGGTGATCATTGCGGTGACCGTGTGGCAGTGGGGCGACGCCACCGGCGCCGCCAACATCCAAAGCGGCGCGGCGATGATGCAAAACATGCTGCTGGCGGCCCACGCCGAGGGCCTGGGGACCTGCTGGATGACCGCAGGCAGCCTTGTGGAAAAGGAAATCCTGGAGTACCTGGGTAAAGGCGACCAGCAGTTGCTGGCCATCACCCCCATCGGCTACTCCGCCAAAGAGCCTCCGGTCCCCCCCCGTAAACCCCGGGAAGTGCGCTGGTTGGGATTTTAAACCGGAGTGCCTGGGCGCTTTGGACGGGTAACCAGTTAGCAGCAGCTTTTTTTTCAGGAGGGGTGCATGGATTTCCAACTCACCGATGAACAGCGCATGATCAAGGAAACCGTCCACAAATGGTCGGTTAACGAGCTGGGGCCGTTGCAGGAAAAGATCGATGAGGAGGATTGGTTCCCACCCGATTTTTTTAAGAAATGCGCCGAGATCGGCATCCTGGGCATCACCATCGACGAAAAATACGGGGGCCTGGGCGGCGACGTCCTCATGCAGACCCTGGCCATCGAAGAGATGAGCCGCATCTGCCCGGCGCTGGCCATGACCTATGGGACCCACTCCAACCTGTGCGCCCACAATATCCACCGCAACGCCAGCGAAGCACTCAAAGAGAAGTATCTGCCTCCCCTGGTCAGGGGCGAAAAAATCGGCGCCATGGCGCTCACCGAGCCCAACGCCGGCTCGGATGCCATGAGCATTCGCACCCGCGCCACCCGGCAGGGTGACCGCTACCTTCTCAAGGGCACCAAGATCTTCATCACCAACGGCCCGATGGCCGACACGCTTCTGGTCTATGCCAAAACCGCGCCGGAGCAAGGCGCCAAAGGCATCAGCGCCTTCATCGTCGAAAAGGACTTTCCCGGCTATTCCGTATCCCGGCAACTGAAAAAATGCGGCATGCGCGGTTCACCCACGGCTGAGCTGATTTTCGAGGACTGCGAAGTGCCGGCTGCAAACCTGGTGGGGGGTGAAAATATGGGCGTCCACGTCATGACCAGCGGCCTGGACGTGGAGCGCATCGTGCTGGCTGGCGGCTCCATCGGCATGGCGCAACAGGCCCTCGAATATTCCATCCGCTACTCGGTGGAGCGGGAGCAGTTCGGCCAGCCCATCGCCAATTTTCAGATGATTCAGCAGAAACTGGCCGACATGTACGCCCGCACCGAGGCCTCCCGGCTGCTGGTTTACCGGGCCGCCGATCTGGCCCAGAAATCGGCCCGGGGGGGCAAAGGCACCGAACTGAACCGGTTGGCCGCCGCGGCCATCCTGCTGGCGGCGGAAACCGCCACCTGGGTATGCGGCCAGGCCATCCAGATTCACGGCGGCTACGGCTACTGCCTGGAGTTTCCGGTGCAAAAGCTGTGGCGCGACGCCAAACTCTATGAAATCGGGGCGGGCACCAGCGAGATCAGGCGAATGATCATTGCCCGGGAGCTCACCCGGGAGGCCTTTGCCCGGAAGGCGCAGCGCTAGCCGCGCCAATGATCGAAAGCGACCCACCATCGACGGAGAAATTATGAGTGAACCGCTAATTCTGGAGGAGAGGAAAGACCGTGTCGTCTTACTCACCCTAAACCGCCCCGAAGTGATGAATTCCTTCAATTTCCCGATGCTGCTGGCCCTGAAGGAACGGGTGGAGGCGTTGCAAATTGATCCGGAAGTGCGGGTGCTGATCATTGTGGGAGCAGGCCCTAAAGCCTTCTGCGCCGGCGCCGATCTGAAGGAACGGGCTTTAATGAGCGAGACGCAGGTGCGGGAGTTCATCTTTACGATTCGCAATCTCTTCACCTTTATCGAATACCTGAACAAACCCGTGATCGCCGCGGTCAACGGCGTCGCCCTGGGAGGCGGCACCGAGTTGGCCCTGGCCTGCGATATCCGGATTGCTTCAGCCAGCGCCACCCTGGGACTGACCGAAACGAGGCTGGCCATCATCCCCGGGGCGGGGGGCACCCAGCGTCTGCCGCGTCTGATCGGGCGCGGCAAGGCGAAGGAACTCATCTTTACCGGGCGCCGGGTGGAGGCCCAGGAGGCCTTACAGATCGGGCTGGTCAATAAAGTCTGCCCGCCGGAGAACTTGCTGGACGAGTGCCGGGCCATGGCCGGGATGATCTGCGAAGCCGGTCCCATTGCCGTGCAGCAGGCCAAATACGCCATCAATTACGGTTTGGAGGCCGATTTACCTACGGGCCTGGCCATTGAAGCCAAGGCCTACTGGGTAACCGTTCCCACCGCAGACCGCCTGGAAGGCCTGGCCGCGTTTGGCGAAAGGCGGAAGCCGGTGTATAAGGGAAAATGAGAGACTCAATCGGTCAGGGTTTCGCACCAGGGAGCACAGATGATCACAATCTTACCGTAAACCTCACACCAGCACGCCATTGAACCCAGCAAGGGAGCCAAATGTCAGATTCGGCGGAGCAAAACCGGGCATTTTGGGAAAATGAAGAACAGAAGCTGGACGAGCTCGTCCAGCAGGCCATCTGGCCCGGAGGCGACAAAGCGGTCCAGCGCCTCATCGAGCAAGGTAAACAGCCGGTCCGGGACCTGATCGGCAGGCTCATCGATCCGGAGACGGAATTTTTTGAATTGAGCCGGATAGCCGGATTTGGCATGGATTACCCAGATGTCCCGGATGTGCCCTGCGCCGGGCTGGTAACCGGTTTAGGCAAGATTCACGGCAACTGGACCATGATCTTTGCCAATGACAGCCGGGTGAAGGCCGGCACCTATTTCCCCATCACGCTCAAGAAACACATGCGGGCCCAGGCCATTGCCGAGCGCTGCGGCCTGAACTGTGTCTACATTGCCGACTCCGGGGGGGCCTATCTGCCCATGCAGGCCGAGGTTTTCCCGGATGACCAGCAATTCGGCTCCATGTTCTATAACATGGCGCGCATGAGCGCCATGGGTCTGAAGCAGATCACCCTGAGCACCGGCGGGAACACCGCCGGCGGCGCTTACCTGGTCTTCATGGCCTGCCAGTCGGTGATGATCGACAAGATGTCGTACTCCTTTCTCGGAGGTCCCCCCCTCGTCAAAGCGGCCACGGGGGAGGTCATTTCCGCGGAAGATTTAGGCGGGGCCAGGGTGCATACGGAACGCTCCGGGGGCGCCGACCATTTGTGCCGGAACCAGGAGGAGGCCATCGAAAGCGTTCGAGAAATTCTCTCCCTGGAGCCGCCGCAAAAGCTGTACAGCCATCGCTACCAGGAACTGCCGCCCCGGGTGCCGGTGGCGGCCATTTATGAAATGCTGGCGGCCAATGTCCATCACGGCATCGACGTGCGCGCCTTCCTGGCGGCCATTGCCGATGACAGCCATTTTGCCGAATACAAAAAGTCTTACGCCCCCGGCCTCGGAGACAACATCGTCACCGGGAAGATGCGTCTCAAGGGCATCCCGGTGGGAGTGATAGCCTCCAACGGCATCGGCATCATTTTTACCCAGGCAGCCCAAAAGGCCACGGAATGGATCGTCCGCTGCTGCCAGGACAAGACTCCGCTGCTGTTTGTCCAGGCCTCGCCGGGCTACATGGTGGGCTCGGATTCCGAACATATGGGCATCGGCAAATATGGGGCAGATATGGTGCGGGCGGTGTCCTGCGCCCAGGTGCCCAGGATCCAGTTGGTGATCGGCCCCGACAACGGCGCGGCCAATTACGGCATGTGCGGCCGGGGGTACCGCCCCCATTTTCTCTTTTCCACCATGCGGGCGCGCACCTCGGTCATGAGCGGCCGTTCCGCCGGGGAGGTACTCATGTCCATCGAGGAGCGGAAACGCGGGAAACCCATGAGCGACCAGGAGAAGGCGGCCTTCCGCCAGCAAATGATCGACAAGTACGACGGCGAGGCGCATCCCTTCTATTGCGGCGCCCGGCTCCTCAATGACCGGGTGCTGAAATTCCGGGAAATCCGCGACTGGCTGCCCGTCGCCTTCGAAGTCAGCCTGCTCAAGCCCATAGGGGAGCCGTCCTTTGGGAATCAGAGGTTTTAAATGAGGATTTGGCATGGGATTGATGGCATACCCTAAAAAAGTGGTTCTGGGCGATATCACGGTAAGGGATGGCTTTCAGCACGAAGAGAAGTTCATCCCCACCGACGCCAAGCTTTGGGTGGCGGAACAATTGGTGCTGGCAGGCTTTAAGCGCCTTGAGGTCACCAACTTCGGCAGTCCCAAAGGGATGCCGCAATTTAAGGACGCCGATGAGTTGCTGAAACGGCTCCGGTCCAGTAAAAAGGTGGGCGCCCGCCTCAAAGACGTGGAACTCACCGCCATCACCATCCGGGAACGGGCGGTGGAGCGCGCCATCCAGGCCCGCCGGGAGGGGTACGGCCCCGACCGCATCCTGTTCATGGTGTCCACCAGCGAGTCGCATCACCGGGTCAATTCCGGCCTGTCCCTGGCCGACTACTGGAAGATGTGCGAGCAGTATATCCCTCTGGCCCACGAGGCCGGCATGAAAGTCTGCGGCACGGTCAGCACCATCTGGGGTTGCCCCCTCGAGGGACCCACGGAGCTTGCGAAAGCGGTGGAATTCACCCGGCGTTGGCTGGACATCGGGGCGGATGACATCGAACACGCCGACCACGACGGTTCGGCGCCCCCCCATAAGGTCTATGAATATTTCTCCATGATCCTGGAGGCCATTCCGGACCCCGGCAAACACCTGGCCCATTTTCATGTGACCCGGGGCTGGGGGCTGGCCAATGTCCTGGCGGCCCTCAATGCCGGGATCACCCATTTCGAATCGACCCTGGGCGGGATCGGCGGGCAGCCGGCCAACTTCGTGGATGGGGTGCCGGTGGCCGGGACCGGGGAATACTATTATCAGGACCCGAGCCTTACCGGCCTGGTGGCTACCGAAGACCTGGCCGTGATGTTGGACGAAATGGGGATCGACATCGGCGTGGACGTGGATAAGCTGCTGAACCTCGGCCGCATGGTGGAGCGGATTATCGGCCGGCGGCTGCGCTCGGAATGCGTCCACTCCGGCAGAATCCCCAAGACGCTTACCGGGCGCCGCTAACCGGCGAACCTTAAAGAAGTGCCCCGATGGGCGCGGCAGCGGCCTCGATTTTCGAGATGGCCCACCTTTTCTAATCTCTAATCCAATAGAAAGGAGGAAACATAGAGGTTCACGGATCCAGGGGCAGTGGCGGAATTTGCGGCAAATTACTATTGCCTAACCTGCCAGGCAAGGAGCTATTAGATGAGCAACGTAAAGTCTTATCAGGATTTTTTGAAGATCCAATTCGATATTGGCCAGCTTTTTGACAAGCCGGAACCGCTGGCAGGCGTCAGGGTCCTGGAGGTCTGCTACGTAGTGCTCGGGCCGGCGGCCTGTGACTACCTGGCGGAATTCGGCGCCGAGGTGATCAAGTTCGAAGGGCAGAAGGGGGATCAGATGCGTTTTGTGACCCCCTATGCCTATTTCTGGAAAAACCTGTCGCTCGGCCTGGAGATAGAGAACCACAACAAGTACTGGGTCGGCATGCACCTGGGCCACCCTCAGGGCAAGGAACTCTTCCTGGAACTGGTGAAAAAGTCCGACGTGGTGGCGGACAACCTTACCCCCGGCCGCATGGCGGAGTGGGGGTTGAGTTATAGAGAACTCAAAGAAGTGAACCCCCGCATCATCCAGCTGCACGTTTCCGGCTATGGTAGCTGGGGGCCCTGGACAGGCCGGACTTCCTATGACGCCGTGGCCCAGAGCATGGGGGCGCTCTCGCCCATCACCGGGTTCGAAGAGCGGGGTCCCATCAAATCCGGGGTCTGGATCGCCGACTGGATCACCGGGCTGATGTGCTCGGTGGCCATCATGGCCGCCCTGAATTACCGGGAGAGAACCGGGGAAGGCCAGTTCATCGACTACATGCAGGTGGAAAACGTCATCCGCTGGCTCGACTGGACCTGGCTGCACGCCTTCAAAACCGGCGAGGACCGGAAACGCTCCGGCAATCGGGACCTGGCCATCTGCCCCTCCGACCTGTTCGAATGCCAGGACGGTTGGGCGGCGGTGGCGGCCTTCAGCAAGCCCGAATTCAAGGGCCTATGTGAAGCCATGGGCCAGATGGACCTCTACGACCGGTTTGCCGACCCCACCCAACGGCTTAAAGAAGCGAAGAGCGTGGTCGACCCCGTCGCCCGCTGGGCCAAGACCAAAACGGTGGCGGAGCTGGAGGAATTGGGAGACCGATACGGTTTCGCCGCCTCCCGGGTGTTGGACGCCAAGGAAGCCTATCAGGGGAAGCACTACCTGGGCCGCGGCGCCATCCAGGAATACGACGACCACCTATATGGCCCGATGAGGCAGGAGTGCTACCCACCGAGAATGAGCGAGACCCCCAGCCGGGTGAAATGGAGCAGCCGTCCGGTGGGGTTCGATAATCGCTACGTCTTCCAGAAGGTTTTGGGCCTGCCCCTGGAGGAGGTCAAGCGCCTGGAATTCGAGAAGGTCATCTTTCAGTGGAATCCGGCTGTCCCCTCACAGTGTCCGCCCCCGGAATGGGATGGCAAAAGTGGTGTGAAGCTGCCGTAGGCCAGGTTTCCTTAGACTTTCTGGGAGGATACAGCATGGATGATACCAAAATTGTCGGTTTGGCGGTCAACCAGGAATTCGCCAGGTGGGCCTACCGGGAAACCTACCCGCCGGATGCCTACAAAAAGCCGGAAGCCCTGGATGACATGTTGGTGATCGACGCCAGTCATGGCAACTTTGCGGGACTCTTTACCTCTTCCATCCTGGCGGAGATGGGCGCCGAGGTGATTCGCATCGAGCCCCCCGGAGGTGATCTGGCCAGGAAGATGTCTCCTTACGGCATGATGATCGGGGATTCGGGGCTCGCTTATATCGTCGAGGCCCGCAACAAGTTTCATGTCACCCTGGACCTGGCCAAGCCAGAGGGCCGGAAGCTCTTTGCCAGGTTGGCCGGCAAGGCCACGGTGCTCATCGAGACCTTCAAACCGGGCTACCTGGACGGCCTGGACATCGGTTCCCGGCAACTGCGCGAGGCCAATCCCGGCCTGATTTACTGCGCCATCAGCAGCTATGGCCATTACGGGGCGGATGCCGAGAGACATGCCAACCAGCCGGGCTATGACATCCTGGATCAGGCCCGGGGCGTCATCATGTCCATCACCAGGGAACCGGACCTCGACCCGGAAATCGCCCAGACTTATAAGCGGCCTATGAAACATGGCAACTGGATGGGGTGGTATGCCGGCGGCGCCTGGTCGGCCCTGGGCATCCTGATGGCGATGTTCCATCGCCGCAAGACCGGCAAAGGGCAAATGATCGACAGTTCCCCGCCGGAGGGGTTGCTGGCCATCTCCAATTACGCCCTGCAATATTTCCACATGTCCGGGGAGCAGATGCCCCGGGCCGGCAATTACGACTATGCCGTTTTTCCCTACACTTACGTGAAGTGCAAGGACGGCTACACCTTCATTTCCGGCTTCACGGATCCTAACTTTACGGCCTTGTGCGAGATCATAAACCGGCCTGAGCTGCTAAAGCAGTTCCCCACCATCAAGGAGCGCCTCACCCCCCAGAATCAGCCGACGATTCAGCACGAAATCGAAAAATTCACCGTGAATTACACGGCCGATGAAATCCAGGACATGGTTTACATGTACAGCAAGCGGGAAGATAAGAAAGGCACGGTGGTGTCGGGCCGGCTGGAAAATCCGCAGGATGTGCTCACCAGGGACCATTGGCAGGAGCGGCGCACCTTCCTCAAATGGAACGACCCCAATTATGGCGAGCTCCTGATCCAGAATTCCTCCTTCAAGGCCATGACGCGGACCCCCGGCCGGATAAAATGGGCCTGCCGGCCCATCGGCGCGGACAATGAATTCATCTACCACCGCTATCTCGGGGTGGGACCGGGGAAGCTCAAGGAGCTGCAACAGGCCGGGGTAATCTGAGGGGGCGGCGGGCGGTGCCCCTCCCTACAACTGCACAGGCAGGGCGCCTGTGCCATTTGGAATTGGTAGCATAGGCCTCTGGCCTGTGTGATTTAAACTGCATAGGTATTACACAGGAGGGTCGCCTAGGCTACCGAAATGACGGCGGGCACGGAGGCCCGCCCCACTGGCAATCTATCCTCTCGTTCCCAAGCTCCGGCTTGGGAACGCACCTGGGGCGCCAAGCTCCGCTTGGCGAGAGCCGGCTTGCTCCCAGCATGAGCCATTTTTTGAGGAAACCAGGAATTTGGGAACCAGAAATTGCAACGCAGGCTAAAGCCTGCGGCTACATTTTTTCTTCTGGTTCCCAAGCAGGGGCTTGGGAACCAGAAAATACCCATCTTTAAAGGGGCTTAGACTGGTTGGGGCCACAGGAGCACCGCCGCCACCGCCAGGGAGGTCCCGATAAAGGACTCGACAAAGCGCAGGGAGGCATTGAGCAGCGGGCTCACTTCTTGGTGGAAGGAGGAAAAGACCATGATCACCGCCACAACGATGGACGCCAGACGGGCGTGATCAGCGAGGCCCAGGACCTGGCAGAGCAGGATTACCACCCCAATCACTGCCGCCATCCCGAAGGGATTGAAGGGCAGGAAACTGAGATAAACGGCGCTGGCGACAGCACCGATGAGGGTTCCCAGGCCAGGGATGCCGAAGCCCAGGTATCGCGGCGGGTGGCCTGCAGGACCACCACCCCGGAGATCAGCGACCAGAGCCCGCCGACAGCTGCCCAGGCCCCCAGGAACAGGTGAGTAAAATAAAAACCGGCCAGGTAGGACGCCAGACATACCAGACCGATTTGCAAGGCAAGGCGGAGGTCATCCCGCGTTGGCACGGACGGCTTTATGGAGGTCATTTCAAATCCCCCCGTTTCCCTCCAGAAAAAGCGCTTTCTTCTCGTTCCCAAGCTCCAGCTTGGGAACGCCCCTTTGGCGCCAAGCTCCGCTTGGCGAGAGCCGGCTTGCCCCCAGCAGGAGCCGGCTTCTGAGCAAAGTAGGAGCTTTGCATTAAATATGGGTTCCCAAGCAGGAGCTTCGGAACCAGAAAAAAATTGTCATTCTGAGCGCAGCGAAGAATCTCGTCTTTTAAAATACTTGAGACCCTTCGCTCCGTTCAGGGTGACAGAAAAAGCGGTTTTGAAATAGTTTCTAGGCTATTAAAACTCCTTTCCAGGAGAAAAATCCCTGGTGGGGACGGCCGTCTCTGGCCGCCTCTGGTTGGCGGGCACGGAGGCCCGCCCCACTGGCAAGCTATCTAGGGGTCAGCCGCCGTCCTCTTTCTTCTCTTCTTTTTCTTTGAGTCTCAAGGTCCTTTTCACCAATTCCTTCTCATGCTCAAAATTAACCGCCCGTTGGATGGCGATCCTTTGGGTCATGGGCGGCCCGGCGCCATGCCACGTGCCCACCCCATGCTGGCCGGCGGTCCAATGCTGCAGGAGTTTATGCACCTTCATGATATTCACCGCCGGCTCATCGGACCCGAAGCGGTAAAATTCCTCCACGAAGTCTTTGACTTCGGGGTTGTGCAATTCTTTCAGGGAGGGCAGGGTGACGACCAACCCGCCGCCGATGTCCCCGGCCAGCGCCATCACCCGCCAAAAGGCCTGGCAAATGTTTAACTTGGCCACGTTGCCCATGAGTTCGTCCGGCAGAAAGACGCCGGAGCCCGGCGGCTCTTCCCGGCCCTGGCGGGCGGCCGCCTGGCCGCAAGCCCGGCCCGTCTCCCGTAGCACCACCATTTCGGTGATCTGCTCGTTGATGTGCGCGACTTTTTCCAGGCCCTTGTATTCCTGGATCAATTTGGACGCCCCGATGATCTGATTCATGAAGCCCACCTTGCAGGTGCCGCCGCAAGTCATGCGGTGGGTCCGGGCAAAGCGGGCCACCAGCTTGCCGGAATATTTGAACTCACCGCAGTGGAAGACCCGCTCCCAGGGGACAAAGACATTATCAAAGATAACCATGGCGGTCTCGCGCTGTCCGAAGATTGGATTCCCCAATTCCTCCGGATCATCAGCCAGGTCCCGCTCCGCCGAATAAGGGGAATATTGACAGACATAGATGATGCCCGGGGCATCGCTGGGAGTGGCGAAGGCCACGGCATAGTCGGCCTCAGCCTCGGGATGGGCCCCCTGGGGGAGCACCACCAGTTCATGGGAGGCATAGGCGCCGCTGATGTTGATCTTGGCTCCCCGCACCACGATGCCCTGATCGTTTTTCTCCACAACCTTGAGGGCGAGATAGGGGTCCGGCCAATCCACGATTTTCTGGCTGCGGCTGCCCCGGGGCTCGGTCAGGGCCCCGGCCAGGGATAGATCTTGGCGCTGCACCTTCTTGAGGTATTCCAGGAACCGCCCCCGATATTTGGTGCCCAGGTCCCGGTCCATCTCCCAGGTAGTGCTGGCCAGGGCATGCAAGGCGTCGAAGCCCACGCACCGGTAAATGCAAGTCCCCAGCATCTCGGCGGTAAAGGTCCCGGCTTCCGCCTTTTTCACCAAATCCTCAATACTGGCGCTGACATAGGTATAGCGATTTACCACCTCGTTTACCAGGGGCGAAAAGCAGGTCATGATTTCCTGATACTTCGGATCCAAAGCCCAGGCGTAACTGGCCTTATTGGCCTCCACCACGGTGCGGGTGTTTTTGTTTTTGAGGATATCGGCAACCCGCTTGCCATTCATGAAAACCTTCGGTTTGAGATCCTTAAGACTGGCTTCGAACTGCTCAGGGGTCATCAGGGCCATGGGACTTGCCTCCTCATTCGCTTGGGGCGCTAAAGAAAGATTCCTCTCGTTCCCAAGCTCCAGCTTGGGAACGCACCTTTGGCACCAAGCTCCGCTTGGCGAGAGCCGGCTTACCCTCAGCATGAGCCGGCTTCTGAGCAAAGCAGGAGCTTTGCATTAATATGGGTTCCCAAACAGGAGCTTGGGAACCAGAAAAAACCCTGCCATTACTTTGCGCAGGCTAAAGCCTGCGGCTACGCTGGCGGCTAGGAAAACGTCGGGGTCTATCCACAGATGGCGCTAAAGCTCGATGCCATATTTTCCCAGGCGATATATCAGGGTGGGTCTGGAGATGCCCAGGGACTTGGCGGCCCGGGTGCGGTTGCCGTTGCTCTGCTTGAGCGCCTGCATGATCAAACCCTTGATCAAGGCGTCCAGGTTCAGACCCGCCGCGGGCAGTTGCAACCCCGGTTCCAGCGGGGTCTGGACGCGGTTTTCCGGATGGGCCAGGCCCAAAAAGGTGAGGTGGGCCGGTTGGATTTCCCCGCCGTCTTCCATCAGGATCACCCTTTCAATGGCATTCCGGAGTTCCCGGACGTTGCCCCGCCACGGGTAATTCAGCAGCATCTCCCGGGCAGCCGCGGAGATGCCGCAAAAATTCTTGCCGAATTTTTCATTGAAGCTGTTCATGAAAAACAGGGTCAGGGGGATGATGTCAACCCGGCGCTCCCTTAAGGGCGGAATGGTAATTTGGGCCACGTTTAAGCGGTAATAGAGATCCTCGCGAAAGCGCCCGGCCCGGCATTCCTGCTCCAGGCTCTTGTTGGCGGTGGCGATGATGCGGATGTCCACTTTCCTTTTTTTGGTGCCGCCCACCGGAAAGAATTCCTTTTCCTCCAGAAAACGCAACAGCTTAACCTGGGAAGAAGGTAAGAGTTCGCTGATTTCGTCCAGGAACAAGGTCCCGCCGTCAGCCATTTCCAGCTTGCCCTTCTTGCCTTCCTGGAGGCCGCCGGTGAAAGTCCCCCGTTCATAACCGAACATTTCGCTTTCCACCAGGTCCTTACTGATGGCCCCGCAATTGATAATAACCAAAGGCTTATTGAACCGGGCGCTGCGGCTTTGGATGGTCCTGGCGATGACCTCTTTGCCGACCCCGGTCTCCCCTTCGATGAGCACCGTGGTGTCGTAACTCTTGGCCACCTTGTTGGCAAACTCGATGGCCTTCTTGATGGCCGGACTTTCGCCGATAATATTGCCGACATTGAATTCCTTGAGGTAATTCTGGCGCAGTTCCTCGACTTCCTTCTTGAGCTTCAGATTCTCCAGGGCCTTTTCGACAATAATTTCCAGCTCTTCAATTTCCAGGGGTTTCACCAGGTAATCATAGGCCCCCATTTTCATGGAGGTGATGACCGTTTTCACATCTTCATAGGCCGTCATCATGATCACCAGGAGGTCTCGCTTCAGGGCCTTTATCTGTTTCAACGTCTCTATCCCGTCCTGGCCGGGCAGGCGGACATCCAGCAGCACCAGGTCCACCGAATCCTTCCGGAGCAGGCCCAGGGCATCCTCTCCTTTGCCCACCACGAGGGTGTCATACCTTTCGGCCAGGACATTCTTGAGAGAATTCTGGAGAAGCTTGTCGTCGTCAACAATCAGGATTTTATAGCGGAACATCTAGCCCCTCGGCTGGACGGAACGGGAACCTCAAGATAAAGGTGGTCCCCCGGTTCTCTTCGCTGACCACGTCAATGGAGGCATGGTGCTGATCCAGAATCTTGTGCACAATGGACAGGCCCAGCCCGGTGCCTTCCGACTTGGTGGTGAAAAAGGGATCGAAGATCTTGGAGAGGTTGGCCACAGGGATGCCACAGCCGGTGTCCATAATGTGCAAGGCCAGGTGCTGACAGCGTTTCTTCTGATCCTTGCCAATGGTGCTTTTGATCCTGATGCCGCCTCCCTCGGACGTGGCCTCCAACCCATTCAGCAACAGATTGACCAGGACCTGCTGAATCTGGTGTTCGTCAAACACGATCTCGGGGAGGTCCTCCGCCTGGTCCAGCTTGACCTCGATTCTTTTCTTTCTGAGTTGGGAATCCAACAAAGAGATGGAATTTCGCAAAACCCGGGCCATGGAGCCTCGCTTCAGCGCCGGGGTGGAGGGCCTGGCAAAATCGAGCATCCCCTTAACCAGGCTCTTGATCCGGTCGATGCCCTCCAGGGTGTCGGAGACGATCTTTTTGGCGGCGTCATCCAAGGCCAATTTTTTCGAGAGTATCTGAACATTTAAGCTAATGCTGGCCAGGGGATTCCTGATCTCGTGGGCAATGCCCGCCGATAGCTGGCCTATGGAAGTCAGGCGGTCCATCCTCCTGATCATCTCCTCGGTTCTTTTCCCCTCGGTCAGGTCCCGGACGATGAAGACCACTCCGAAGAGATTGTCCTGGTGGTCCCGCAGCCAGGAAGAGGTGATGCCCAAGGTAAGCGGGGCGCCGTCTTTACGGCTTTTGCGGATCTCCCGGTCAATCAGTTCCCCCTGATCGACAACCTGATCTACCAAATGCACTATCTGGTCCCCGAAGACGTCAGCGACCTTTTGGCCGAGGACATTTTTCCTTTTCAGGCGGAATAATTCCTCGGTCCTTCGGTTGATGGAGGTGATTTCCTTTTTCATGTTGATGGCAATGACGCTGTTCGGGGAACTCTCGAGAATATTCTCCCGGAAGTTCCGTTCAGTCATGACCTGGCCATAGAGCCGGGCGTTTTTGATCAGGCTGGCGGTGTGTCCGGCGTAAATCACCAACAATTTCAAGTCATCCTCGGAAAAGGCCGCCTTGTTGACGCTGTTGACGTTCAGGACCCCCAGGACCTTGTTGTCACTGATCAAGGGCGCGGCCAGCTCTGACTTGACCTCTTTGAGGGCCTCTACGTAGCGCGCCTCCCGGCTCACGTCCCGCACCAGGAGAGGAACGCCGTTGGCCGCCACCCAGCCGACGACCCCCTCCCCCACTTTCAACCTGAACCTGGCGGTGTCCAGTCCCTCGTAGCCGATTTGGGAAGCGACACGCAGGTGCTTGTTGTCATTATCCATCAGGAGCAGGGCGCAACTGGAAGCCTTGGTGATTTTCAGGGCGCTGGCGCTGATGACCTTGAGCAGGTTATTGAGGTTAATGGTGGAACTGGTCTTGCGGCTGATTTCCTGGAGGGCCAGCAGTTGCTGGATCTTTCTTTGATTCTGTTCCTGCAGCCGGGCATTCTCGATGATGATGCTGGCCTGGTTGGCAAAGGTGGAGAAGGAATCGATGTCCTTCTTGGTCATATCCAATTTCTGGTCTCTGCGGTCCGCCACGATCAGCCCGATGGTATCTTTCTTGATCTTGAGCGGCACGATGATGGTGGCCAGCCGCTCCATGTAGCGGCTGATCCTCAGATCGAGCTGGGTGGCCCGGGGATCGTTCACCATATCCCGGGAATAGATGGTCTTGCCGTACCGGGCCACCTTGGTGTCCAGGCAGTCGTGGTCAGCCAGGCGATAAGGTTTGGTCAGGGCTCGCTCCGATTCCTGGGGACTGAAGCCGATCAAGTACTTGCATTCCAACAGGCCCCGGTCCTTGTCGGTGAGAAAGATGCCGACCCGGATGAAGCCGAAGACCTGGGCGGTTTCTTTGACGATTAAAGTGAGGATTTTGTCGAGAGAAATGGGCCGGGTCAGCAGACTGCTGATCTTATGGATCGAGGACAGGAGCCTTTCCTTGGTCTTTAACTCACTCAGACAACGATCGGCGCTGATCTTCCTGGACATGGCGTCATCCCGGCGGGCCCCATCTGAGGCCGAAACTTTCAAAAACCCGATGAAATTATTATAAAATAAATCCCGGGGAACCTCAATCGCCTGCCAGCCGGCCCCTCAGGCACTGTCTGATATGCTGCAAAAGTGAAGCTAATCCTCTGATGGGCCTAACTCGCGGTAATAATTGCTCTTATTACTCACGCTCCTGGCTGGCCGGCCCCCCTGGAAAAAAATGGAGCATATGATGAATTTTACCTGGCGCCCCACTCTTCCCGAAGCAGATTTTTGCCTTTCATTTAGGCCTGTTATCTCAATAGACCCTGCTGGTATAGCCCTTGCAAAATTAATTTGGGTCTAGCCCAACGGGCTGATGAGACAACCTGGCCGCCGACGAGGTTGGAGACACCCCGCCGGGCCGGTGCGAGAGGAAAAATTATGAGAGAAGTAGCGGTCTTGGGTGTGGGAATGACCAAGTTTGGGCCCTCCAGCTCGAGCCTCAAGGAGCTCTTTGCCGAAGCCGCGCTGGAGGCCATCCAGGAGTCCAATCTAACCTCTAAAGATATTCAAGCCATGGTCATCGGCAACGTTCTGGGCGATTTTGCCGAAAGGCAGATGAATCTGGCCCCCTTTTTGGCCGATGAGATCGGCCTGGGGCCGAACGTTCCGGCCACCCGGGTCGAAGGCGGCTGCGCTTCGGCCTCCATAGCCTTTCGCGATGCCGTCATGTGGGTGGCCTCCGGTTTCTATGACATCGTCATTGCCGGCGGGGTGGAGAAATTCACCCACATGGGCACCCCTCAGGTGGCCAGCGCCCTGGCCATGATCGAGGATAGCCTGTATGAGGAATTCACCGGCCTCACCTTTCCGGGGGTATTCGCCATGCTGGCCCACCAATATGCCGACAAGTACTCCATTCCCCTGCCGGTCCTCAAGGAGCGCATGGCGCGGGTGGCCGTCAAGAACCACCACCACGGCACCATGAACCCCCTGGCCCAATTTCAGAAAGAGATCACCGTGGAGAAGGTGCTCAACAGCCCCATGGTTTGCGATCCCCTGCAGGTCTTCGACTGCTGTCCCATCTCCGACGGCGCCGCCGCGGTGGTCCTGGCCAGCCGGGAGATCGCCGAGAAGCAGGTGCACAAACCCATCAAGGTTTTGGGGGTGGGGCAGGGAAATGGCCGGCCCTTGTCCCGGCAACAGGACTTCACGGTTATGCGGGCGCGCCTGGCCTCCTCCTCCCAGTCCTACAAGATGGCGGGGATCGAACCGAGGCACGTGGACGTGGTGGAGTTGCACGATTGCTTTACCATTGCCGAAATCGTCGCCAGCGAGTGTCTCGGGTTTTTCGATTTCGGCAAAGGCAGCCTGGCCGCGGAACTCGGCGAAACCAGCCTGGGCGGCCGCATCCCCATCAACCCCTCGGGCGGGCTCAAGTCCAAGGGGCATCCGGTGGGAGCCACGGGCTGCGCCCAGGTCTACGAGATTGCCAAGCAACTTCGGGAAGAGTGCGGCCCCCGGCAGGTGGAGGGGGCCCGGATCGGCATGACGGATACCTTGGGC
The DNA here is from genome assembly GCA_049580385.1 of Desulfobaccales bacterium. Lineage (GTDB taxonomy): Bacteria > Desulfobacterota > Desulfobaccia > Desulfobaccales > 0-14-0-80-60-11 > JAPLJC01. The sequence continues at coordinate 24,375 of JBAUPV010000001.1, forward strand.
GGCACCGGCACCGTGGTGGTAAATATTATCCTCGGCCGTTAACCAGGGGGAGGATTCATGTACAAGCTAACCCACGTCCAATACTTCGAAGCCTTGAAGGAGAATATTCTCAAGGGATTAAAGTGTCTCGACTGCGGGGCCATCACCGTACCCCCCAAGGCCACCTGCGACGAATGCGGCTCCACCAACCAGGAGGTCACCCAATTGTCCGGGGAAGGCGCCATCCGGACCTTCACGGTGATCCGGGTGGCTCCCGAAGACTTCAAAGCCCCTTACGTCGTGGTCCTGGTCCAACTCCGGGAGGGCCCCCGGCTGACAGGGCTGCTGGACGCCCCCCAGCCGGAGCGCGCCACCATGGAGCTGATCGGCAAAAAGGTGAAAATGGGGCACCAGGTGGTTGAGCACATGAAATATACCTCGGGGCCGGGAGTAGTTCCCCTCTTTTCCCTGGTGGACTGAACACGCCAGGTGAGGCGAGCCCCAACCCGGGGTATCCCGATTACGGCAAAGGTCTTGGCGCCGCGGCGCCGAAAGGAGATAAGGAAATGGAGGTGAAAACCGTTGGAGTCGTAGGCGCCGGCCAGATGGGCCACGGCATCGCCCAGGTGGCGGCCATGAGTGGTCTCATGGTGATCATGAGCGATATCAACGAGGAACTTGTCCACCGAGGCCTTGCGGCCATCACCAAGACCCTGGCCAGGGGTGTGGAGAAGGGCAAGATCAGTCCTGCGGACCAGGGCGCGGTTCTCGCCCGCATCCGGACCACCGTCAATCTTCAGGATATGGCCCCGGTGGAGGTAGCGATCGAGGCGGCGACGGAAAACGAACCGCTGAAGTTTAAGATCTTCCGGGAGCTGGATGCCATCTGTGCGCCCCAGGCCATCCTGGCCTCTAACACGTCGTCCATTCCCATCGGCCGCATAGCCACCCAGACGCAGAGACCCGGCAAGGTCATCGGCATGCACTTCATGAACCCGGCGCCGGTGATGAAGCTGGTGGAGTTGATCCGGGCTCTGACCACAACGGACGAGACCTTTGAGGTGACCCGGGATCTCAGCCTCAAGTTCGGCAAGACCCCGGCTGAGGCCAGCGATTATCCCGGGTTCCTCATCAATCGCATCCTCATGCCCATGATCAATGAGGCGGTGTACTGCCTCTATCAGGGAGTAGGCACCCGGGAAAACATCGATCTCGTCATGCAGCTCGGCGCCAACCACCCAATGGGGCCGCTGGGCCTGGCGGACCTCATCGGCCTGGACACCTGCCTGGCCATCATGGAGACCCTGTTTAACGGTTTCTGCGATTCCAAATACCGGCCCTGCCCGCTGCTGCGCAAATATGTGGAAGCCGGCTGGCTGGGGCGAAAGACCGGACGCGGCTTTTACGAGTATGCCTAAAAGAAAAAATCGAGATGCACTTTGAATTAACAAAATTATCGACAATCTGGTAGAATACGGCACCTCCCTCAATGGGAACACTGACTGTATCTGGACTGCTGCGGGTTTGGCCATCGCTGGCGGCTGTGAAATCCAACAACCAAAATTAACATCGATCCGTGGAGGTTAATTATGGCACTTCAGGATTATTATCGGCAGATCATGGACATCAGCATGATGGAAGACAACGCCAAGAAGGCCGAAGCGTCGAAGGCCGTCTTCGAGAGCCTGAACAAGGCTAAGATGCCCGATCAGTTCAACTGGGCGGAGGAGATCTTCGAAGGAATCCATGTAAAGGAGCGGCCCGGACAGGCGGCCCTGCTTTGGCTCAACATCGATACCAATGAAGAGCGCCGCTTCACCTACTCGGAGCTTGCCGGCAAGAGCAACCAGCTTTTGAACTTCTTGCGAAAATACGGGATCAGCAAGGGTGAGAGCGTCTACCTGATGATCCCCTCGGTCCCCGAAACCTGGTTTGCCAGCCTGGCCACGGTGAAGGGCGGGATGGTATCGGTCCCCACAGCTATGACCATGACGGTAAGGGAAATGGAGTACCGCTTCCAGAGCTACCCGCCCCATGCCGTTTTGGCGGACCAGAATTCGGCGCCGATCATCGATGCGGCTCTCAAGATCGTCGGGGCCGCCCCCAAGGTGAAGATCGTCCTCGGGAAGCTGGAGGGCTGGGAGAGCTACGACGAAGTCGATCAGGAAAGCACGGCCGCCGCGGCCGAGAAGACGAAACCCCAAGACGTTATTCTTTGCTTTTTCACTTCCGGGACCACGGGGATGGCCAAGAGAGTGGCACATACGGCCGTATCCTATCCCCTGGGTCATCTCTCTACAGCCAACGTCATCGGCCTCAAGCCGGGGGACGTTCACAACAACCTGAGTGCGCCCGGGTGGGCCAAGTGGGCCTGGAGCTGCTTTTTTCCCCCGCTTAGCATGGGAGCGACGACCACCGGGCTCTTTTACCCCGGCAAGCTCGATATCGAGAGGTACCTGGGCGCCGTGGACCGCCTCCAGGTAAACACCTTCTGCGCCCCGCCGACGGCCTGGAGGGCCTTCATACTGGTCGATCTCAGCAAGTTCAAGTTCGCAGCCTTGAGGGAGTCGGTGAGCGCCGGCGAGCCTCTCAACCCGGAAATCATCCAGACCTGGCGGCGATTCACCGGCACCGAGATCAGGGACTTCTACGGGCAGACCGAATCCACGGCTATGATCGGCAATCCTCCGTGGAACAAGGGGAAGATCGTTGCAGGCTCCTTCGGGCAACCGACCTTCCTCTACGATATCGCCCTCGTCGATGACGATGGGAAGGAGATCACCCAACCCAATGACGTGGGGCATATCACCGTCAGGCTCGACCGGTGGCGGGCCACGGGCCTCTTTAGCGAGTACCTCGGCAGCCCCGAGCAGATGAAGGACGTCTTCCGCGGCAACTACTACTATACGGGAGACCGGGCTTCCTACGACGAAAAAGGCTACTGGTGGTTCGTCGGACGCGCCGACGACGTCATCAAATCCTCCGACTACCGGGTGGGCCCCTTTGAGGTCGAGAGCGCTCTCATCGAGCATGAGGCGGTGGCCGAGGCCGCGGTCGTCGGGAGCCCGGACCCCAAGAGATGGCAGCTCGTCAAGGGCTTCGTAATCCTCAGACCCGGCATCGAGCCCTCCGCCGACCTGGCCAGCGATCTGTTTAAACACTGCGCCAATGTCCTTGCCAAGTTCAAGATTCCGCGCATCATCGAATTCGTGCCCGAGGTGCCCAAGACCCTGAGTGGCAAGATCCGTCGCGTTGAGCTCAGGCAAAACGAGATCGTCAACAAAGAGAAAGGCTTAAGAGGCCAGCATGAGTATTTCTATCACGAGTTTACGCAACTGAAGCCTTTGAGCGGTGAACAGTGATTGCTGGGCAGAAAACCCGACCTTCCCGGCAGCCCTCCGTGGCCGGGAACCCTAAAAAGAGTATAAGGGGTTCTTCCACAAATGGCCCTTCTATGTCCATGAACACTAAAGGGTGGGATCGCCTACGCCGCCCCGGGAAATGCGCAGAAGCTGTGAGTAATGAAGGTTGAAGCCCAAATGGAGGCGGCCCTGGCAGGGGTGCGCGTCTTGGATCTGTCGCGACTGCTGCCCGGGCCCTTCTGTACCATGCTGCTGGCGGATTTTGGCGCCGATGTCATCAAGGTGGAGGAACCCCGGCGGGGTGACTACATCCGGGAATGGTATCCCCGCATCGGCAGGAACAGCGGCTTTCACGTAGTCTTGAACCGTAACAAGCGCTCCTTGACCCTTAACCTCAAATCCGCGGCGGGCCAAGAGATCTTCCGGCAATTGGCCCGTCAGGCCGATGTGGTCCTGGAAGGCTTCCGGCCTGGGGTAATGGCCCGCTTGGGCCTGGATTATGGAAGTCTCCGGGCCATCAACCCCCGGCTGATTTATGGCTCCCTCTCGGGCTATGGGGACAGCGGCCCCCGCTTCCAGAGGGCCGGCCACGATATCAACTATCTGGCCCTGAGCGGGGTATTGTCTTATAGCGGCCGTGACGGCCGGCCCACCCTGCCGGGAGTGCAAATTGCCGACCTGGGTGGCGGCGCCCTGCTGGCGGCCTTTAGCATCACCCTGGCTTTGCTGGTGCGAGAACGCCAGGGTGGCGGGCAGTATCTTGACATTGCCATGCTGGACGGCTCCTTCCTGTGGAATTGCCTGCGCTGGGGCAAGTATCTGGCCGATGGGGAGATCCCCCGGCCCGGGGATGACTTCCTCAATCATGGCTTTGCCTGCTACAATCTTTATGAAACCAAGGATGGCCGCTTTATGTCCCTGGGGGCCCTGGAGCCACAATTCTGGAAAGCCTTCTGCGAGGCGGTGGCGCAGCCGCAATGGGACCAGGGCCTTTGCTTCGAGCCCGGCCCCCATCAGGAACCCCTGATCGAGGCAGTCGCGGCGCTCTTTAAACAGCGCACTCAGGCGGAATGGCTGGCACACTTCGCCAAGCACGACTGCTGCTGCGAACCGGTGCTGAACCTGGAGGAAGCGTCACGTGACTCCCATATTCGGGCCCGGCAGCTGGTGGTGGACCTGATGCACCAAAGCTGGGGGGCCTACCGGCAATTGGGCATCGCCGCCAAGTTTTCCCGAACCCCGGGGACCTTGCGCCAACCCGCCCCCGAACTCGGCGAGCACACCGGGACCATTCTTGAGGAGTTGGGATATGGACCGGATCAAGTCTCAGAACTGCGGCGGCAGGGCGTGGTCTAAGGTCATCCTGAGCCAGGTGCAGGATCTCCAAGTTGTCCGGAGAGATAAGATGCGCCGCTTTAAATGAAAATAGCCTGGTGGGGCGGGCCGCAGTAATCGCCAACTAGAGGCGGCCAGGGACGGCCGCCCCACCATAACCTGTTAATTTTCATTATTCGTTGTGACCTTCAGGTCATGATAGTTCTCTGGGAAGGACATTTAGTACTGATCGGGAGTCGTGCCCCGGCCTGCTGCTCACGAGGGAATGGATGCAATTCGAATTGAGTGACGAAGAACGCATGATCCAGGAAATGGCGGCGAAATTTGCCGTGCGGGAATTGCGCCCCCGGGCGGCGGAATTGGACCGCACCCAAGACCGCGGCATTTTGCTCGCCAACCTCAAAAAGCTGGCCAACCTCGGTTTCATGGGGCTGACCATCCGCGCCGAGTACGGCGGCTCTGAAACCACCGCCGTGGCCTTCAGCCTGGCCATGACCGAGCTGGGCAAGGGTTGCGCCGCCACCACGGTGACCACATCGGTGACGAATATGGTGGGGGAGGTGATCCAGTCGGTGGGCACGGAGGAGCAGCGGCGCCGCTACCTGCCGCCGCTCGTGAGCGGCGAATATCCGGCGGGCGGTTTCGGCCTCACCGAAACCACGGCCGGCTCCGATCCCGCCGGCATGCGCACCACGGCCAGGCTCGATGGCGGCCACTGGGTCCTCAACGGCCGCAAGATCTTCATCAGCAGCGGCGAGTTTGCCGGGGTTTTCGTGGTCTGGGCGGTCACCGACAGTGAGGCCCCCAAGGGCAAGGGGATCAGCGTCTTTCTGGTGGAGCCGGGGTTTCCGGGCTTTGCCGTCGGCAAAAATGAGCCCAAAATGGGCCAGAAGGGCTCTCCCACCAATGAATTGATCCTGGAAGACTGCCGGGTGCCTAAAGAAAATCTGCTGGGTGAGCTCAACGGCGGCTATCGCCTGGCCCTGGCCGAACTGGCCGGCGGCCGCATCGGCATCGGCTCCATGGCCTTGGGGATCGGTCTCGGGGCCATGGATTTTGCCAAAAATTACGCCAAAGAGCGGGAGCAATTCGGCTACCCCATCGCCCAATTTCAAGCGATCCAGTGGATGCTCGCCAACCGCTACACCGAGCTGGAGGCCGCCCGCCTGCTTTTGCTCCGGGCGGCCCACCGCAAGGATCAGGGGGAACCCTTTTCCAAAGAGGCTTCCATGGCCAAGCTCTATGCCAGCGAGGCGGCCAACCGGGCCTGCTACGACGCCGTGCAGATCCTGGGCGGTTACGGCTATTCCCAGGAATACCCAGTGGAGCGGTTGGCCCGGGACGTGCGGGTGACCACCATTTACGAGGGCACCAGCGAGATTCAACGCATGATCATTGCCCGGGAATTACTCCGCTGACCTGATAGCTGCACTCAGCAAATTTTTTTTGGGGATTATACGATGCCAAAAGAAGCGGCTAAAAAAGCGAGTCAAGCCAAGGTGCGGTTTGTCACCGCCACCACCCTGTTCGACGGCCATGACGCCTCCATCAACGTTTTCCGGCGCCTGCTGCAGCGGGCCGGCGCCGAAGTCATCCACCTGGGGCATAATCGGTCCGCCAAAGAGATTGTCTATACGGCCATCCAGGAGGGAGTACACGGCATTGCGGTCAGCTCCTACCAGGGCGGGCATATCGAATTCTTTAAATATGTTAAGGACCTTTTGGATCAGAACGGCGTCGGCTTCATTAAGATCTTCGGCGGTGGCGGCGGGGTCATCGTCCCCGAGGAAATCCGGGAACTCGAAGACTACGGCGTTACCAAAATCTATTCCCCGGAGGACGGCCAGAAGCTGGGACTGCTCGGCATCATCCAGGATATGATGGATAAGGCCGCCACCGTGAAATTTCCGCCCCTTCCCCGAGATTGGCGAGAAAAGGTTCGGCGGCGTCAGAGTTTTGTGGTGACCCAGCTCATTTCCCTGGCGGAAAACCATTATAAAAGCGATGGCCATGACTTTGCCAGGATCAGGAAGGAGTTGCCGCAGGCCCCGAAGCCCTCGGCCATCATCGGCATCACCGGCACCGGCGGCTGCGGCAAGAGCTCCCTAGAAGACGAGTTTATCCGCCGCTTTATGATCCACTATCCGGATAAATCCATGGCCATCATTGCCATAGACCCGACCCGGAAGAAAACCGGCGGCGCCCTGCTGGGCGACCGCATCCGCATGAATTTTGTCAACCCGGAAAAGGTCTTCATGCGCTCCCTGGCCACCCGGGAATCGACCAGCGAACTGTCGCTGGCCCTGGAAGATTCCATCAATATCCTCAAGGCCGCGGGCTATGACCTGATCATCGTCGAGACTCCCGGCATCGGTCAGGGGGACGCCTCCATCACCAGGTACGTCGATCTGGCCATCTATGTGATGACCGCCGAATTTGGGGCCCCCTCGCAACTGGAAAAGATCGACATGCTCGATTTTGCCGATCTCATCGCCATCAACAAGTTTGACCATAAGAATTCCCTTGATGCCCTGCGGGAAGTCAGGAAGCAATACCGGCGCAATCACAATATCTTTGGGACTCCGGATGAGACGCTGCCCATCATCGGCACCGTGGCCAGCAACTTCCAGGACCCCGGCCTCAATGCCTTTTTTGAAAAGGTGTTGTCGGCCTTGCAGGAAAAGGGCCTGATCGATTGGCCCATTCCCAAGGCGGTGACCTATTCGCTGGAGGATTCGGCCAAATCTGCCATCCTGCCCACCCCGCGGCGCCATTATCTCAGCGAAATCGCCGGCGCCATTCGCGCCTACCATGACCAAACCAGTCAGGCCGCCCGGCAACTGAAAAGTTTGGAAGCCATTCAAACCGTCAACCGGGAGCTGGGGCTCGATCTGGCTGACCGGGCGGCAGAGGCGGAGAAAAAGATCGATCCTGAAATTAGCGACGCCCTGGCCAGATGGACCGAAATCAGGGAGCAATACTCCCGGGACGAATTTGAGGTAAAGATCCGGGATAAGGTCAACCGGACCAAACTTTACAGCGAATCGCTCTCCGGTTTAAGGATTCCCAAGATAGCCCTGCCCGATTTTGACAGCCTCGCAGAAACCGTGAAATGGCTCCGCAAGGAAAATTTGCCCGGCTACTTCCCCTATACCGCCGGCGTCTTTCCCTTCCGGAGGGAGGGAGAGGATCCGAAGCGGCAATTTGCAGGGGAAGGCCCGCCGGAGCGGACCAACGCCCGGTTTCACTACCTGACCCAGGAGGATGACGCCAAGCGGTTGAGCACCGCCTTCGATTCCCTCACCCTGTATGGTGAAGACCCGGCCGAAGAACCGGATATCTTTGGGAAGATCGGCGAAAGCGGCGTCAGCATCTGCACCCTGGATGACATGAAAAAGCTCTACCAGGGCTTTGATCTCTGCGCCCCCAATACCAGTGTGTCCATGACGGTGAACGGGCCGGCGCCCATCCTCCTGGCCTTCTTCTTCAATACCACCATCGACCAGCAGCTCGACAAATTTAGAGAAGAGAACGGCCGCGACCCCGATCCCTCCGAGGCGGGGCGGATTCGCCAGTCAGTCCTGGCGAACGTCCGCGGCACCGTGCAGGCGGACATCTTGAAGGAAGATCAAGGGCAAAACTCCTGTATCTTCTCCGTCCCCTTCGCCCTGCGTCTCATGGGCGATGTCCAGCAGTATTTTATCGATCACCGGGTCAGGAATTTCTATTCGGTCAGTATCAGCGGCTACCACATTGCCGAAGCCGGGGCCAACCCGGTATCCCAACTGGCCTTCACCCTGGCCAATGCCTTTACCTATGCCGAATATTACCTCAGCCGCGGCATGGCGATAGACGACTTTGCCAAAAATCTCTCCTTCTTCTTCTCCAGCGGCATGGACCCTGAGTATAACGTGATTGTCCGGGTGGCCCGCCGGATCTGGTCCATCGCCATTAAATACAAATACGGGGCCAAGGAAGCAAGCCAGCGGCTTAAATGCCATATGCAAACCTCGGGACGTTCCCTGCACGCCCAGGATATGCAGTTCAACGATATCCGCACCACCCTCCAGGCCCTCATGGCGCTCACGGATAACTGCAATTCCCTGCACACCAATTCCTATGACGAGGCCGTCACCACCCCCACCGAGGAATCGGTGCGCCGGGCCATGGCGATTCAGTTGATCATCACCAAGGAATATGGCATCTTCAAGAATCAAAACCCGTTGCAGGGCAGTTTTATCATGGAAAGATTGACCGACATGGTGGAGGAGGCGGTCCTGAAGGAATTCGACAGCCTCAGCCGCCGCGGCGGGGTGCTCGGCGCCATGGAAACCTATTACCAGCGGGGCAAAATCCAGGATGAGTCCCTCTATTACGAGCTCAAAAAGAACACCGGGGAGTACCCGATTATCGGCGTTAACACCTATGTCAGCCCCAATATCCTCGGGGAAAATTACTGCCGGCCGCCCACCCAATTGACCAGGGCCACCTATGAGGAAAAGCGGGCCCAACTGGACAATCTCAATGAGTTTAAGCGCAGGAATCGGAAGAAAAGCGGGGCGGCCCTCGATTCCCTGAAAAAGTCGGTTTTGGGCGGCGGCAATATCTTTACCGAGTTGCTGGAGACCGTCAGAGTGGCCAGCCTGGGCCAGATAACGCAGGTGCTCTACGAGGTCGGCGGCAAATACCGGAGGAATATGTAACAGGCGGCCCGCCGGGCCGCGGGAGCCACGAGGAATCGGAAGGATTCAAAAAAGCGGGGAAAAACTATGCAGTATGACCTGACCGAAGAGCAGCGGATGCTGCAGGACATGGTGCGGCGGCTGGCTAAGGAGCAGGTGGAGCCGGGCGCGGCAAGGCGCGATCGCGAAGCCAAGTTTGACTGGGAGATGGTGGCCTTGCTCCGGGAAAACGGCCTCGTCGGCGTCGATTTTCCCGAGGCCTATGAAGGGGCGGGGGCGGGGATGCTGGCCCTGGCCATCACGGTGGAGGAACTGTCCAGGGTGGACGCGGCCTGCGGGCTGGTGCCGGCTGTGCAGGAACTGGGAAGCCTCCCCATCATGCTGGCCGGCTCTGAGGCCCAAAAGCAGGAGTTCCTGCCCTTGCTTGCCTCCGGTGAGCAACTGGCTGCCTTTGGTCTGACCGAACCTGCGGCCGGCTCCGACGTGGCCCGCTTGCGTTGCCGGGCCGTCAGGGACGGCGACTCTTACGTGATCAACGGCACCAAGACCTTCATCTCCAATGGCGGCGTGGCCGATATCGTCACCCTCTACGCCGTCACCGATCCCGGCGTCTCGGCCCATAAGGGTGCCAGCGTCTTGGTGGTGCCCAAGTCCACTCCCGGCTTCTCCGTGGGCAAAAAGGAAGACAAGATGGGGATCCGCTGGTCGGACACCGTGGAACTCGTCTTCGAGGACTGCCGGGTGCCGGCGGCCAACCTACTGGGCCAGGAGGGCGAGGGCTTTAAGGTGATGATGAAGACCCTCGATTTTTCCCGGCTGGGCATCGCCGCCCAGGCCCTGGGCATCGCCGCCGGGGCCCTGGATCACGCCGTGGCCTACGCCAAGGAGAGGGAAACCTTCGGCCGGCCCATTATCCAGCATCAGGGGGTGGGCTTCAAGCTGGCCGACATGGCCATGCGCACGGAAGCCGCCCGGCAATTGCTCTACAAGACGTGCAGCCTTTTCGAGGAGCAGCCCAAGGACATGAGCCGTATCAGCGCCCAATTGATTCGCATGAGCGCCATGTCCAAGTGCCTTTGCGGCGACGTGGCCATGTGGGTTGCCACCGAAGCGGTCCAGGTGTTGGGGGGTTACGGCTTCATCAAGGAATTTCCCGTGGAGCGGATGATGCGGGACGCCAAGATTACCCAGATCTACGAAGGCACCAACGAAATCATGCGCCTGGTGATTGCTAACACGCTCTAGGCGGCAACCGGCTTGCAGGGCAAGCCTTAATTAATGAGGGGATAGGATCAAGACATGTTCGAAGAATATCCCAAGCAGGTAACCCTTGAAGATGGCGCCAGTCTCATCTTGAGACCCATGACCAGGGACGATCAATACGCCCTCTACAGTTTTTTTAGCAGCCTGCCGGAGGAAAACCGCCGCTGGCTCGGCAATGATGTCACCGACCGCAAGTTGCTGGAAAAATGGGCCCGCAATCTCAATTATGACCGGGTTCTCCCCATTCTGGCGGAGTACGAAGGCAGGGTCGTGGCCAATGCCACGCTCCACTTCCAAACCTTCGGCTGGGGACGCCATATCGCCGAAGTCCGGGTCACCATTACCCCGGAGTTCCAAGGTCGGGGTCTGGGGGATTTGCTCCTTAAAGAGCTGTCTGAGCTGGCCGCCGGCCACCGGGTGAAAAAACTGCTGGCCAGGATCGTGACCACCCAGAAACCCGTCATCCAGTACTTTGAAAGAGCGGGGTTCGGCCTGGCAACGGAATTAAAAAACTACGTCAAAGATGTCCACGATAAAAGGTATGCCGATATCGCCCTGCTGGTGAAGGATTTAAGCCCCGGGGCCAATTAGTACCATAAGAAAGGAGAATCTATGCGCCAGGTAGTAATCGCCAGCGCGGCGCGGACCGCCATCGGCAGTTTTGGCGGAACCTTAAAGGACCTGCCGGCCGCGCATCTGGGAGGCCTAGTCATTAAGGAAGTTTTGCGTCGCGCCCGGATTCGCCAGGAAAAAGTGGACCAGGTGATTATGGGCAATGTTCTGCAGGCGGGCCAGGGGCAAAACCCGGCCCGGCAGGCGGCCGCCAACGCCGGCATCTCCCAATACACCCCGGCCATGACCATGAACGTGGTCTGCGGCTCCGGCCTGGAGTCCATCATCATGGCCACTCAGGCCATACGGGCCGGTGATTCCGAGATCATCGTGGCCGGAGGCATGGAGTCCATGAGCCAGGCGCCCTTCCTACTGAGTCAGACCCGTTGGGGCCAGCGCATGGGCCACGGCCAGCTCATCGACGTCTTGATTCAAGACGGCCTCTGGTGCTGCTTTGGCGACACCCACATGGGCATCACCGCCGAAAACGTGGCGGATAAGTTCCACCTTAGCCGGGAAGAGCAGGACGCCTTTGCCCTGGACAGCCAGCGCAAGGCGGAGCAGGCCATTAAATCCGGACGCTTCCAAGATGAGATCGTCCCGGTGGAGGTGCCCCAAAAGAAAGGCCCCCCCATCATCTTCGATACCGACGAATACCCCAAGTTCGGCACCACTATGGAAAAACTGGCCAAGCTCCGCCCGGCCTTTCGCCAGGACGGCACCGTCACCGCGGGCAACTCTTCGGGGATCAACGACGCCGCCGCCGCGGTGCTGGTCATGTCCGAGGAAAAGGCCTTGAAGATGGGCATCCGGCCCCTGGCCAGGATCGTCTCCTATGACTGCCAGGGCTGCGAGCCGGAATTGATGGGCATGGGGCCCATTTACGCGGTCCGCCATGCCGTGGCCAAGGCCAAAGAGGCCCTGAACAAACCCATCGATCTGGTGGAACTCAACGAGGCCTTTGCGGCCCAGAGTATCGCCTGCCTGAGGGAATTGAACCTGGACCCCAAGATAGTCAATGTCAATGGCGGGGCCATCGCCCTGGGGCATCCCATCGGCTGCAGCGGCACCCGGGTCATGGTTACCCTGCTCTACGAGATGCAAAAGCGGCAGGCTAGCGTGGGGTTGGCCGCTCTCTGTGTCGGCGGCGGCATGGGCTTTACCATGATCGTCGAACGCAGTTGGTATTACTGATTTATCCCAAAATCCCGGGAGACCGCTATGAGTAACCTCGCAGACATTCTGATTAAAGATTTCCCCAAGAAAATCAATTTGGAGGATGGCACTCCCATTACCTTGCGCCCTCTGCTGAAAGATGACGGGCAGGCCTTCCTGGCCTATTTCCAAAGCCTGGCCCCGGAAGAGAGAGTGGAACTGAAAGAAGAGGTGACGGACCCCAAGGTCATGGAAAACTTGATGGAAAACCTGGACTACGACATCGTTCTGCCCCTGATTGCCCTCCATGAGGACCGGATTGTCGGCGGCGCCTTGCTGCAATTCAACCTCAGCGCCTGGACCAGGCACCAGGCCGAGGTTCGTCTGTCCACCGATCCCCAATACCGGGCCAAGGGTTTGGGGACCCTGCTGCTGCAAACCCTGGAGGGGGTCGCCGCCCAAATGGGTTTGGAGCAGCTTACCGCGGAGATTCCGCCGAAATTGGACAAGGCCTTTTACCTGTTTGAAAAAATGGGATTTGCCAAGGCTGCGGTCTTGGAAGGATTTGCCATGGATAGGGCCGGCCAGGAATCGGATATCGTCTTGATGATCAAATCGCTGGCGCCGGCTGCAAGCGAGTTCCATCAAACCTGAGAGGCCGGGCGCTGGGGGATTGCCTCTGGCGCCAGCCCGGCGCGGTTATCTCCGCCGCTGACCAGGAAAATTTCTGCGGCCGGAATCCCTTCCGGACCGGGAGGTCGTGATGTCTTACAAAACCCTGCTGTTCGCCGTCGAGGACGGGATCGCCACTCTGACCTTCAACCGCCCCGAAAAACTGAATGCCCTGAATGCCGAAACCATGGCGGAGGTTGCCGCGGTCTTGGATCAGACGGCCCAAAACCCGGAGATCCGGGTATTGCTGATGACCGGCCAGGGCCGGGCCTTCATTGCCGGGGCGGATATCAATGTCTTTCTTAAGTTCGATCCCCTGGCGGCCAGACAATTTGCCGATGCCGGCCAGGTAGTAGGCTCAAAGCTGGAGCAATTGCCCATTCCGGTGATCGCCTGCGTCAATGGCTTTGCCCTGGGGGGCGGTTGCGAGATGGCCATGGCCTGCGATATCATCTATGCTTCGGAAGAGGCCAGATTCGGGCAGCCCGAGATCAACCTGGGAATCATCCCGGGCTTTGGCGGCACTCAGCGCCTGGCCCGCCTGGTGGGCAAGGGACTGGCCAAGGAGTTATGCCTCACCGGCCGCACCATCGACGCCGCCGAGGCCAAGACCATAGGGCTGGCGGCCCGGGTCTTCCCAGCCGCCAGCTTCATGGAGGAATGCCTCAAGGTGGCCCGGGGCCTGGCAGCCAAAGGGCGCCTCTCTTTGCGGGCCGTCAAACAGACCATTGACCGCGGGTTTGACCTCGATTTGAAAAACGCCTGCGCCCTGGAGGCCGATGCCTTTGCCCTCTGTTTTGCCTCTCCGGACGCCCAAGAAGGCGCCGCGGCCTTTCTGGAAAAGCGCCAGCCCAGATTTTTATGATAATTTTCGCGATCTAGCCGTGTCTCTTGGCTAAGCTGAAGAAAGGAGAACCACGTGGAGGTCATAGTCTTGCTTAAGCAGGTGCCCGATACGGAAACGGTGATCAAGATCGGGCCCGACGGCAAATCGATTGCCACGAGCGACATCAAATGGGTCATCAATCCCTACGATGAGTATGCGGTGGAGGCGGCCTTGCGCCTCAAGGACAGCCAGGGCGCCAACGTCACCATTCTGAGCCTGGGGCCCCAGCGCGCCGTGGAGTCCATCCGCTCCGCCCTGGCCATGGGGGCCGATCAGGGTATCCTGGTGGATGACCCGGCCACCGAGGGCAGCGACGCCCTGGGAAAGGCCCGGGTCCTGGCCGCGGCCTTGAAGCAGCTCCCCTTCGACCTCATCGTCTGCGGCCATCGGGCGGTGGATGATGATGAGAACCAGGTGGGCATCATGGTGGCCGAGCTTTTGGATATTCCCCATCTGGCCCTGGCCGTGGCCCTGGAAGCGGCGGATGGCCGGGTCCGGATCGAGCGGCCCATCGAAGGGGCGAAATTAAAATTGGAGGCCCTGTTGCCGGCCCTGGTCACCCTGGGCGGCGCCCATGCGGTCTGGAATCCCCGCTATGCCTCGCTGCCCGGCATCATGAAGGCAAAAAAGAAACCCTTAGAGATCAAAAAGGTTGCAGATCTGGGCCTGTCCTCAGAACAGGTAGGGGCCGCGGCCGCCAGGGTAAGGGTTGCCTCCCTGGAGCTGCCGGTCCCCCGGCAGGCTGGGGTCCTGGTGCCGGGCGATACCGCCGGCAAGGCCCGGGAGTTGGTGCGCTTGCTCCATGAGGAGGCCAAGGTTATCTAATCTGCCCCTTTTTCTTACTTACTGACTGACTGACTGACCTTGGCACCTGAGGGGGCCGTAACCTGCTCTCAGGTCGGGGGGTCCGGGAGGCAACATATGGCACAGGGAGTATGTGTAATCACCGAATTCAGAGGCGGCGCCTTTCGGCAGGTCTCGTTGGAGGTGGCCAGCGAAGGCCGCCGGCTGGCCGACGCCCTGGGTGAGCCCCTCACGGCCATTGCCCTGGGGGACGGGGTGGCGGCCGCCGCGGCTAATTTAGGCCACTATGGGGTAGAAAAGGTTTACGCCGTGGACCAGCCGCTGTTGAAGGATTACCTGGCCGAAACCTATGCGCCGGTGGCAGCCGAGATCCTTAAAACCTTGCAGCCCAAGGTGGTGCTCTCTGCCGCCTCGGTGGACGGCAAGGATCTGAGCGCCCGGCTGGCGGCGCGCCTGGGCGCCGGACTGGCTCAGGATTGTACGGCCTTAAAGATCGAAGGCGGCGCCCTCCGGGCCCAACGGCCGGTCTATGCCGGCAAGGCTTACGCCTGGTATGAGTGGGCCGACGCCGCCACACCCCAGATGGCCTCCTGTCGCCCCAACGTGATGGCTTGCCTGCCGCCGGACCCCTCCAGAAGTGCCGCGGTGGAAACCCCGGCCGTGACTCTGCCGGCTGCCGCCAAGTGCCGGGTGCTGGGTGTCGAGGCCGCCGCCGGCAAGGTTGACCTGGCGGAAGCGCAGATCATTGTCTCGGGTGGGCGCGGTATGAAAGGGCCGGAGAATTTTGCCATCCTGGAAGAGCTGGCGCAACTCCTGGGCGGCGCCGTGGGGGCTTCCCGCGCCACGGTGGACGCGGGCTGGCGCCCCCACTCCGACCAGGTGGGCCAGACCGGCAAGGTGGTCACCCCGACCCTCTACATTGCCTGCGGCATCTCAGGGGCCATCCAGCATCTGGCCGGCATGGGCTCCAGCAAATTCATCGTGGCGGTCAACAAGGACCCCGAGGCCCCCATCTTCTGCAAGGCGGACTACGGCGTGGTGGAGGATCTCTTCCAGTTCGTGCCGGCCTTGATCGAGGAAGTGAAAAAACTCAAGGCTGCCTGTTAATCTAATCCCATGCCGGCGTCGGCCAGTCGCTTTTTGACAGGCTACTGGCTACTGGCTACTAACCTCGCGGGAGGCGTTATTAATGCAACCGGGGTATTTTCCCGCCAATCTCCTCTTTGGATTCCTCTTTATTGCGGCCCTTGCCTTTTTTCTGTTCACCGCCTATAAGCTCTACCGCATCCTGAGGCTGGGGCAGCCGGAAGATCGCTTCGACCACTTAGGCCGGCGTCTCCAGGGCGTGGCCGCCTTTGTCCTGGGGCAGCGGCGGGTAGTCAGAGAACCGTCCGGCTGGGGACACTTCCTCATCTTTTGGGGTTTCCTGATCATCACCATCGGCAGCGTGGAGACCTTTGGGGTCGGTTTTTATCAGGGCTTTGCCTACTGGAAGTTTCTGGGGAAACCCCTTACTGCGGCCCTCTACCTGCTGCAAGACCTGCTCTGCTTGGGCGTCGTCGCCGCCTTGGGGATCTCCCTCTACCGCCGTTTTATGGTTAAACCGGAACGGTTGCGTTTTTCCGACCAGCAGGCGGCCAACCTGGATGCCAGCATCATCATCGGCTTGATTCTGGTGTTGATCGTGCTCCTGTTCGCCGATCGGGCCGTGGAATACCGGCTGGCCCAACTTGAGCCCGGCCATTACTTCCCCCGGGCCGCCTTTATTTCGGTGGCCCTCTCCGGGTTATTTGCCGGCCTGCCGGAGTCGAGTCTGCTCGCCTGGCACAGCCTTTTCTGGTGGGGCCATACCCTGGTAATTCTGGGCTTTTTGATCTATATCCCCTTTTCCAAGCACCTGCACCTCCTGGGCGCCATTCCCAATATCTTCTGCCGCCGCTTCCGGCCCCTGGGTGAGCTCAGCAAATTGGACCTGGAAGACGAAACGGTGAAGACCTATGGCGTTTCCAGGGTCGAGGAATTTACCTGGAAGCAGCTTCTGGACCTCTACGCCTGTACCGAATGCGGCCGCTGCTCCGAGAACTGCCCCGCCAACCTCACCGGCAAACCGCTCAGTCCCAAAGAGACCATCCACCATCTCAAAAAGCACCTGCTGGCGAAGGGAAAACTGCTGCTGGCTCAGGGGGAAGCCGGGGAGGGGCAACCGCCGCGGGAGGCCGCCCCGGAGATGGGCAAGGCCCTGGTGGGCGAGGTCTGCCTCGAGGACGAGATCTGGTCCTGCACCACCTGCGGCAACTGCATGGAACATTGTCCGGTCTTCATCGAACACATCCAGAAGTACGTCGATATGCGCCGTTTTCTGGTGCTCATGGAGAGCCGCTTCCCGCAGGAGGTCCAGACGGTGCTGCGCAACTGGGAGACCAACTCCAACCCCTGGGGCCTGGCCTTCGCCACCCGGGGCGATTGGGCCAAGGGGCAAAAGGTGCAAACCCTAGCCGAGAATCCGGAGGTGGAGTACCTGTTTTACGTGGGCTGCACCGGCAGTTTCGAGGATCGCGGCAAAAAAGTGACCGCGGCCCTGGTCCGGCTCCTCCAACAGGCCGGGGTGAGTTTCGGCATCCTCGGGGCCGAGGAGAAGTGCTGCGGCGAGACGGCCCGTAGGATCGGCAACGAGTACCTGTTCCAGTCCATGGCCACCGAACTGGCGGAGGTCATCAACGGCTACGGCGTCAAAAAGATCATCACCACCTGTCCCCATGGGTACAACTGCCTGAAGAACGAGTACCCCCAGTTCGGCGGCAACTGGGAGGTTTACCATCACACCGAGTTTCTGGCCCGGCTCCTCGGGGAAGGCCTGCTGCCGCGGCCGCGGCGGCGGCTGGATAAGAGGCTCACCTTACACGACCCCTGCTATCTGGGCCGCTATAACGCCATTTATGAAGAACCGCGGAAAATCTTGAAGGCGATCCCGGGATTGCGCCTGCTGGAAATGGAGCGCCACCGGGCCAAATCCTTTTGCTGCGGCGCCGGCGGCGGCAGGATGTGGATGGAGGAAACCCTGGGGGTACAGAAAATCAACGAGGCCCGCGCCGACCAGGCCCTGGCCCTCGATCCGGAGCTCATTGCGGTCTCCTGCCCCTTCTGCGCCATCATGTTGGAGGATGGCCTCAAGGCCCGGGAAAAAGAGGAGCAGGTCAAGGTTTACGACATCGCCGAGCTGCTGGCCCAGGCGTTAGAAACAGTAAGCAGTAAGCAGTGAGCAGTATAGAAAACACCAGCCGTAGGGTGGCCACTGCCCACCATTTCTTTATAAAAGCGGTTTTCGGTTTTCGGTGAAAGGCAAAATCAAAATAAAAGTCAAGGGCCCCTCAAAAGCGACAGAAAACAGTAAACAGTAAGCAGAAAAGACAATCTGTAGGGTGGGCACTGCCCACCAATTCCTTATAAAGGCGGCCCTAAAGGGCCCGGAACCTTTCTGAACGAAGCGCCTCCGGCCTGCCTTTGGCCGCCATCACTTCCCGCACCAGCCTGTCCCGGTCTTCCGGCAAATCACCGGCCAGGGACAGATAATTGGAAGCATGATTGGCCCGGAAGACGCATTTCCTCTCCAGCGGGCCGATATTTTCCAGCAATATCCGGAACTCCTCCAGGACTTCGGCGGTGGTGAGCAGCTTAAAGGTCCCTTGGGAAACACTCCGCTGCATCGCCGTCCCCGGCGGCAGCAGCAACGTCAGACAGCCCAGGTAATGGGGTGAGATGGCCGAGATCATCCGGCCGGTTTCGGTGGCGTGCTCCACCGTCAGTTCTTTCCCGCCCAGGCCGATGATCACGGTGCAAGATAGACGAAAGCCCGCGGCTATCGCCTTCCGGCAGGCAAGGATGGATTGCTCGGCGCTGAGGCGCTTTCCCACTCTCCGCAAAACCTCGTCATGGCCGGATTCGAGTCCGATGTAAAGAAGCGTGACGCCGGATCGGTAAATCGACTCGAGTTCAGCCGGGGTCTTGCTGAGAATGTCCCGGGGGTGTGCGTACAGCGAGACTTGTTGCAGGCCGGGAAAGAGCTCATAGGCCAATTCGCTAAGTTCTGCCAGGGCGCCGGCGGGCATTATAAAGGCGTTTTGGGCCAGTAAAAAGAGCTTGCGCACCCCCGGTCCCGCCAGCTGCCGCGCCGTCTTCAGGTCCTCCTTGATTTCATTGAGCGGCCGGATGGAGAAATTAGGCGAGACTGAGGAGACGCAATAGCTGCAGGTTGCATGGGCGCATCCGGTGGTGGCCTGAATCAACAGGCTGCCGGCTTCGCTGGGAGGCCGGTAGACCGGTTCGTCATAATACAAAGACATTATCTATCCTCCGGAAAAATAGCAGCCAACCGGGCGCCTGCGGCTATCAGGCCGGTGACATCCTGGCGCGTCGCCGGCCTGTCAGCCTGGCGCCCCGCAGAATCTTTTTTTCCCAAGGTCCGGGACTCCTGGCGGCGTCGGGATGACGGGAAAACCGTCATTAGACGGCTACTTAAATTTTACCTTTTCTCTCCAGCCAAGCACATGCAAATTATATGCAAATTATGGGGCCCGGGGAAAAACCATCTTGACATTTATTTACAGGATGCGCAGTATGTTTACATACTTCTAATGAGTCGGGGGAGGGTTATGCGCGCAGAGCCGCGTCACCGCCGCATCTTACGCTGGCACACCCTCCTGTTTTTCTGCTTGCTCCCGGCCCTGCTCCCCGCTTGCGGCCGCGACAATCTCAAGTTTCCCACCGAATATCAGGCCGTTTTCCTGGACAATGGCCAGGTCTTTTTCGGCCGGCTCCAGGATGACGGCTCTTCCTACGTGACCCTCCGGGACGTCTTCTACATCAAGCAACAGGCGAGCGCGGATAAAAAGGAAGTCAAGAACGTCCTGGTGAAAAGGGGCAGTGAGTGGCACGCCCCGGACTTCATGCGGATCAACTCCCGGCACATAGTGTTCATCGAACCGGTGGCCCCGGACTCCCGGGTGGCCCTGCTCATCCGGGAAGTCGAGACGCATCCGGCCGCAGCCGCGCCCCAGGCGGAAACGCCGCCGGCTCAGCCCCAGGCCCAGCCGCCGGCCCCGGCCCAGCCTCAGCCCCAGGCGCCTCCGGCGGCCGCGCCCAAAAGGCCCCCTGGCCATTGACGAGGGCTGACCTAGATTTTGCCGTTTGCTTTGGCGAGAGAAAGAATAACCTCCCTATCTAGCAAGGGGTCCGGGGGGTTAATTAAGCCTTGATAATTTCCCTAAATTCAAAGCGGTAGGGGCGGGTTTTGAACCCGCCCCTACGGAGACACCTGTAGGGTGGGCACTGCCCACCAATTCCTTATAAAAGCGATTTTCGCTTTTCGGTGAAAGGCAAAATCTCTGTGGTAAGGGCAGGTTTTAAACCTGCCCTTAATGAGGCAGAAACCACCAAACGCAGGCTAAAGCCTGCGGCTACAGTTATTGGCTCAGTAAATTAACCAAATAGACCAACAACTTACCTTCAAGTCTGTAAAAGGGGGATAAAATAATGAACCTGATGACTGCAAGGCAGTGGGGGCCGCGAGGTCTTTATTTACTGGCGGCGGCCCTGGTCCTGATGGTGGTTCTGTCGCCGGGCCGGGCCCGGGCTGCGGACCTAAACGTCGACACCACCCTGGCCAATTCGCCCTATCTGATCCCCCCCAGTGCCAGTTTCACCAACGAAAACGTCGGCACCAGCGCCGGGGGGGAAATAGACCAGTCCGGTTCCACTAACACGGTGGCCAACCAACTGACGCTGGGGGTCCCCGCCGCAGTCACAGGCGTGTATGACCTCAGCGCCGGCACCCTCTCGGTCGGCACCGGGCCGACCCAGGGCGAAATTGTCGGCGATTCAGGCAGCGGCACCTTCACCCAGAGCGGCGGCACCAATACGACGAGCGATTTCCTCATCCTGGGCAATTTCACCGGGGCCACCGGCACTTACAACCTGAGCGCCGGCAGCCTCTCGGTCGGCAGTGACGCGGACGTTGGCTTCGCCAGCGGCGCCAGCGGCACCTTCACCCAGAGCGGCGGCACCGCCTCGGTGGCCGATGTCCTCACCGTGGGCGTCAGCGGCAGCGGCACTTACACCCAGACGGGCGGCACCAATATGCTGGGCTCCCTCTACCTGGGTGATATGACTTCCACTGCCAGCGGCAGCTACTCGTTAAGCGCCGGCAGCCTGTCGGCTTCCAACCAGGAGGACATCGGCGGGGAGGGCAGCGGCACCTTCACCCAGAGCGGCGGCACCAATACGGTAGGCCTACTCGTCGTGGGCACCGGCGCCACCAGCAGCGGCACTTACACCCTGAGCAGCACCGGCAGCCTGACGGTCACAGTCCAGGAGATCATCGGCTCTCTCGGCACCGGCACCTTTACCCAGACGGGCGGCACCAATAATGTGAGCGGCGCGAGCACCCTTCTCTATCTTGGCTATAGCACCGGGTCAAGCGGCACGTATAACCAGAGCGGCGGCAGCCTCTCGGTGGGCGGCGGCGAGTTTATCGGTGAACAGGGCAGCGGCTCCTTCACCCAGAGCGGCGGCACCAATTCGACCCTTTCCCTCACCCTGGGCGATCAAACCGGCAGCAGCGGCACTTATAACATGCCCCTGCTCGGCACCGGCAGCCTCTCGGTGACCAGTGCTTTTGGAGAGACCATCGGCAATTCGGGAACCGGCGCCTTCACCCAGAGCAGCGGCACCAATACGGATAGCGGCAACCTCATACTGGGTAATCAAACTAGCGGCAGCGGCACTTATAACCTGAGCGCTGGCAGCCTTTCGGTGACCGGTAGTTCTGGAGAGATCATCGGCAATTCGGGAACCGGGGCCTTCACCCAGACGGGCGGAACCAATGCGATGACCGTCGGCAGCCTCTTCCTGGGTAACGCATCCGGCGGCAGCGGCACTTATAACCAGAGCGGCGGCAGCCTGGCAGCGTCTTTTGAATACATCGGCGACTCCGGCAGCGGCGCCTTCACCCAGAGCGGCGGCACCAATACGATGACTGGCGCCCTCTCCCTGGGCTATAATAGCGGCGCCAGCGGCACTTACGACCTGAGTAGCACCGGCAGCCTGTCGGTGGGCCTCTCTGAGTATATCGGTTACTCAGGCAGCGGCGCCTTCACCCAGAGCGGCGGCACCAACATGGTGACCAATAGCCTCTACCTGGGCCTTGGCGCCGGGGCCAGCGGCACTTACACCCTGAGCGGCGGCAGCCTGGCAGCTGGCAGTGAGTACGTCGGCAATAGTGGCAGCGGCGCCTTCACCCAGAGCGGCGGCACCAACTCGGTTACCGATACCCTCGCCCTGGGCTATGGCACCGGGTCCAGCGGCACCTATAACCTGAGCGCCGGCAGCCTCTCGGTTACTTTTTTCGAGGACGTTGGCTACTCGGGCAGCGGCACCTTCACCCAGAGCGGCGGCACCAATACGGTGACCGGCAGTATTTACCTGGGCTATAGTGCCGGGGCCAGCGGCATCTTTACCCAGATTGGCGGCAGCACCTCCACGGACAATCTCGAATTGGGTTTCAGCTCCGGGGCCAGCGGCGCATACACGCTGAGTGGCGGCACCCTCTCGGTCCTAAATGACGAGTACATCGGCGACGGGGGCAGCGGCGCCTTTACCCAGAGCGGCGGTACTCACACCGTGACCAGTCTCATCATCCTGGGCAATGCCGCCGGGGCCAGAGGCAGCTACCAATTAAGCGGCGGCAGCCTTGGGACTGTCACCGAGGTCGTCGGTAATGCCGGCAGCGGCAGCTTCACCCAGAGCGGCGGCACCAATGCGATGACCGGTGACTTCACTCTGGGCAACAATGGCGGCTCCGGCGCCTACACGCTGAGCGCCGGCAGCCTCTCGGCGTCCGCTGAGACAGTCGGCGGGGTTGGCAGCGGCAGCTTTACCCAGAGCGGCGGCACCAATGCGGTGGCCAATACCCTCGTCCTGGCCAATAACAATGGCAGCACCGGCACTTATACCCTGAGCGGGACCGGCAGCCTGACGGTGGGCGCCGATGAGATTATCGGCGCCAACGGCAGCGGCAGCTTCACCCAGAGCGGCGGCACCAATATGGTGACCGGCAACATTTACCTGGGCGATAATTCCGGCGCCCGCGGCGCCTTTACCCAGATGGGCGGCAGCACCTCCGCGGACAATCTCTACCTGGGTTTCAGCTCCGGGGCCAGCGGCGCGTACACCTTGAGCGGCGGCACCCTCTCGGTCCTCAATGACGAGTATATCGGCGACGGCGGCAGCGGCGCCTTTACCCAGAGCGGCGGCACTCACACAGTGGCCAGTCTCATCATCCTGGGCGGCGCCGCCGGGGCCAGCGGCAGCTACCAATTAAGCGGCGGCAGCCTTGGCACCGTCACCGAGGTCGTCGGTAATGCCGGCAGCGGCAGCTTCACCCAGAGCGGTGGCACCAACTCGATGACTGGTAACTTCACTCTGGCCAACCTTGGCGGCACCGGCGCCTACACGCTGAACGGCGGCAGCCTCTCGGCGTCCTCGGAGACAGTCGGCGAGATTGGCAGCGGCAGCTTCACCCAGAGCGGCGGCACCAATGCGGTGGCCAATACCCTCGTCCTGGCCGATCACGCCGGCAGCACTGGCACTTATACCCTGAGCGGTGGCAGCCTTGCGGCCGCCACCGAGATTATCGGCAGTTCGGGAAGCGGCACCTTCTCCCAGACTGGCGGCACCAATACAGATGCCGGCAACCTCTCGGTGGGAGTGGCGCCCGGCACGGGCACTTATGCCCTGCTGGGGGGCACTGCCACGGTGGGCGGTAATTATACCCAGGGGGCCAACGGCACCCTGGCCACGGGGATTTCTTCCCCGGTCAACTTCGAAAAGCTCCTGGTCACCGGCAGCGCTGCCCTCAACGGTACGATGGACCCCGTGCTGGAAGGCGGATATATTCCCGCCATCAACACGCTTTTCCACGGGGTGATCACGACCGGCACGGGGGTCACGGGCACCTTCAGTACCGTGGCCAATCCCATCACCCCCATCTTGTACTGGCAGCCCGTCTATACGCCCACCACCTTCGACCTGCTGGTCAAGGGCAATTTCGCCGGCCCCAACTTGGACCTGACCCACAACCAGGCCAATGTGGGGAACATGTTGAACGCGGTGTCGGGCAGCGCCAGCGGCGACCTGGCCAATGTGCTGAACACCATCGCCGACCTGCCCAACAACGCCGCCGTAGCCAACGCCTACCAGCAGATCTCCCCGGAGAAGGCGGCGGCCCTGTCCACCCTGGCCTTTGCCGGAGCTAACCTGCAAAAAAGCACCTTGTCGCGGCGGATCACCGACCTGCGCTTCGGCCCTGAAGACGTAGGCCTTGCCTCCGGCGGGGGGCCCGCCTCCTCCATTCTCAGCTACGCCCAGGGTGGAGGTCTGATGGTGGCCTCCAGCGCCTCCAGCCTCGCCGGGTTGCTCACCGGCCAGAATAACCCCAACGCCCTGGAGAAGCCCTGGGGCGTCTATTTCGACCCGGGCCTGGTCTTCGGCGACCAGAACTCTTCGGCGGACCAGACCGGGTTCAATTTTGCCATGGGCGGCTTCACCGCCGGGGCGGACTACCGGGTGTGGCAGGATCTGCTGCTGGGGTTAAATACCGGCTACACTTACACCAGCGCCGGTTTTAACGGCTCCGGGGGCTACGTGCACGGCAATACCTGGCCCCTCAATGCCTATGCGGCTTACCTGCCCAAGCCTTTTTACGCTTACGGCTCCCTGGGCTATGCCTTGAATCTCTATAACCTGCAGCGGGACATCAGCTTTGGCGGCCTGAGCCGCGCCGCCGACAGTTCCACCACCGGCAACCAACTCAACGCCTACGGGGAGACGGGCTACGACATTAAGGTTAACCCGGTGGTGCTGACCCCGGCCGTGACCCTCTCCTTCTCGAAACTCTGGATAGGCGGCTTCACGGAAAGCGGCGCCGGGGCCCTGGACCTGACGGTGGGCTCCCAGAACGCCCAATCGCTGCAAACCGGGGTGGGCGGCAAAATCGCGGTGCCGATGCAGCGGGACACGGTGACGTGGACCCCTCAGGCCTACGCCTTCTATCAGCATGAGTTTTCCGACAGCAGCCGGCTCATCGACGCCCGCCTCAGCCAGACCGGCACCGCCTTCAATTATCTGACCGATGACTTCAGCGGCCAGCCGCACCGGAATTTTGCGGTGGTGGGGGCCGACGTCACCGTCGCCACCCAGAAGAACCTGAAGGTGCAACTCGACTACAACGCCGAGGTGGGCCGGGGCAACTACATAGCCCATTACGTCAGCGCCGGCCTGCGCTGGGAGTTCTGATCAAGGCGGTTTTCGGTTTTCGGTGAAAGACAAAATCTGTAGGGGCGGGTTTTAAACCTGCCCGGGGTTTTAAACCCGCCCCTGCCGCGACGGAAAACGATAAACGCAGGCTAAAGCCTGCGGCTACCGTCTGCGCCTACGGCCCATTCCTCAAAAATCTATCCCTGTCCCCTGGTTTCCCGTCAAAGGACTTCCAGCCCGCCCGGGCGGGTAGGCCTTGGCGCGCCCGGCTTCAGCTTGCCGCCATCAGCCTGGAGCAGGACCCATGGTTGTCTTTAAGGAGGTTTTTTGTTATCTGTTCTCTAGGAAAGGCAAAATTGACCTCGAAGTCAAAGGCCCTTTAGCAGATACAGAAAACAGGCTTGGTTGTCATGGGGAAAAAGGAAAAAAGGAGGCAGGAAACAATCTCCCCCCCGCGTCCCCCTTTTGCCTGGAGCAGACTCTGGCGCACCCCGGCTGGCCTGCAACTGCTCATTTGCCTGTTGTTGGTGGGGGCCACCTCGCTTGCCTATATCCAGGTAAGAAACGCCGACTTCATCACCTTTGATGACGACATGTATGTCACTAACAATCCCCTGGTCCGCGCCGGGCTCACCTGGCCGGGGGTAAAATGGGCCTTTACCGCGGAGTACTCCTCCAACTGGCATCCCCTGACCTGGCTGTCTCACATGCTGGATTGCCAAGTATACGGAATGTGGCCAGGGGGGCCTCACCTCACCAATCTCTTTTTCCATCTGGCCAATACCATTCTCCTCTTTCTCTTCTTGGCCCGGGTGACCGGCGCCCTCTGGCCCAGCGCCATGGTGGCGGCCCTGTTTGCCCTGCACCCCATGCACGTGGAGTCGGTGGCCTGGGTCTCGGAAAGAAAAGATGTCTTGAGCACTTTTTTTTGGCTCGTCACTATGTGGGCTTACTGGGCTTATGTGGCCGCACCCTCGCTCAAACGCTACCTGGCCGTGGCCGTTTCCTTTGCCCTGGGACTGATGGCCAAACCCATGCTGGTCACCCTGCCCCTGGTGTTGCTCCTCCTCGATTACTGGCCCTTGGGCCGGATCGCCGGGGTGGCCCCGCCACGGGGCGCCATCCCGGGGAGCCAGCCGCTGACAGGGCTGCCGCAAAAAAATTACTGGCAATTGATCAGGGAAAAAATCCCCTTATTCGCCCTGGCCGCCCTCTCCTGCTTGATGACCGTGCTGGCCCAACGCGGGGGCGGCTCGGTGATGCCCCTCTCCATCCGGCCGCTGGACGCCCGCATCGCCAACGCCCTGGTCGCCTACCTGAAGTACGTGGTAAAGGCGCTCTGGCCTTACCCGATGGCGTTCTTTTATCCCCTGGCCTACATACCCTGGTGGCAGGCAGTGTGGGCCGGCCTGGCCCTGATGGTGCTGTCGGTTTTCCTGCTTTACGGGGCCCGGCGCCATCCCTACCTGGGGGTAGGCTGGCTCTGGTTTCTGATCACCCTGGTGCCGGTGATCGGACTGGTTCAGGTGGGCGGGCAGGCGATGGCGGACCGCTATACCTATATCCCGCTTATCGGCCTGTTTATTATCGCCGCCTGGGGGATTGCCGAGGCCACCGCCGGCTGGGGGCGCCAGAAAATTATCCTGTCGCTGAGCGCCGGGGCGGTGCTCCTGGCCTGTCTGGCCTCCACCTGGATGCAGGCAGGCTACTGGCGGAGCTCAGAGTCCCTATACTACGAGGCTCTGCGCGCCACCGGGGAAAACTACATGGCCTATCACCATCTGGGCATGGCCTACACCGACCAGGGCAGATTGGACCTGGCCATCGCCGCCTATAAAAAGTCCATTGCCGTTGATCCCTCTTATCCTCATGCTTACAATAACCTGGGGGTCGTTTACGCCAAACAGGGTAAATACGACCAGGCGGTGGCAGAATTTCAGCAGGCCATCCGGCTCAGCCCTAACGTTGTCAGCTTTTATCGCAACCTGGCCCTGGCCTACAGCCAGGAAGGGAAAAAAGCCGAAGCCGCGGCGGTGCTGGAGCAGGTGAAGTGGCTTACCGGGAAGGGGAAACCTTAGTCTCAGATCCCCTGCAGGTTGGGCCGCATCTTTCCCTATCATCCTCGGGCGGGTGGCCATGCCGTCCCTGCTTTGGTAAGACTCCGCCAATTCTTTCCTCCAGGAGAAGCCATGTCCCATTACTATGAGGAAAACGATCTGGAAAGGTTTAATGAGATCGGCAAGCACCGCCCTGAGCTCTTCGACTACTTCATGAACTATTACCAGGGGGTCATGGCCGCCGGGGCCCTGACGGTGCGGGAGAAGGCCCTCATGGCCCTGGCGGTGGCCCAGGCGCTGCAATGCCCTTACTGCATCGACGCCTATACCCGGGCCTCGCTGGAGGCTGGCTCCAATATGGATGAGATGACCGAAGCCATGCACGTGGCCGCGGTCATCCGGGGCGGCGCCACTCTGATCCACGGCCTCCAGGTCCATAATGTCGTAAAGAAGATCACCATTTAAGAGCTGCCTTCATGGTGCCTTTTGCCCAAAAGCTGGAAAAGATAGGCTACCCGGTTCTCAGGGCCGGGCGGGTCAGCACCCTGCAGGTCAACCTCGGCTGGCGCTGCAACCAGGCCTGCCATCATTGCCACTTAACCGCCGGCCCCGGACGCCCCGAACAGATGGGACTGGCGGCGGTCGAGGCGGTTATTGCCGTGGCGGCGCGCTGGGCCCTTCCGGTGGTGGACCTGACCGGCGGCTCCCCGGAGATCAATCCTCATTTCGAATACCTGGTGGACCGTCTGCACCGGTTGGGCACCCACCTCCTGGTGCGCTGCAACCTGACCATTCTCCTGGAACCCGGCCGCGAGCACCTACCGGAGTTTTTCCGGGACCACGGCGTGGAGTTGGTCTGCTCCTTGCCTTATTTCCTGGCGGACCCGGTGGACCGCCTGCGGGGTCCGGGGGTCTTTGACAAAAGCCTGGAGGCCCTGCGCCGCCTGAACCGGGTGGGCTACGGCGCCCCGGGCTCTCAGTTGCAATTGCACCTGATGTACAACCCGGGCGGCGCCTATCTGCCGCCAGAGCAGGGCGCCCTGAAAGACCGCTTCCAGCGGGAGCTGCAGGACCGCTACGGCATCACCTTCAACCGCCTCTATACCCTGCTCAACATGCCCATCGGGCGCTTCAAGGGATACCTGGAAGGATCGGGAAATTACGAGCGCTACCTGGGGAAACTGGAGGCCAGCTTCAACCCGGCCAACGTCGCCGGCCTCATGTGCCGCAGCCTCCTCAGCGTTTCCTGGGAAGGCCGCCTCTTCGACTGCGACTTCAACCAGGCACTTAACCTGCCCCTGACCGCCGACCTGCCCCAGACCATCTGGGAATTCGACCTCCCCAGCCTGGAAGATCGGATCATCCACCTGGACGACCACTGCTACGGCTGCACCGCGGCCGCCGGCTCCTCCTGCGGGGGAAATTTAGTAGGGAATTGAGAGGGCACCATCCCCCGCCCCGCCTTGTATCTCCTAGTTTTTTCGGCCCCGCAACCAAAACCCCGGTGATAAGAGCCCCGTCCCCCCTGGTCAATATGAGCCGTCTGTAACTTTTCCCAAAATATTTTTTCCTGACTTTAATCAAAGGGAAATTAGCGGCAGTCCCCCTGGGGGCCCCAAAGTTTTTCTCACGTAATCAAAAATTAACCTTCCCTCAACCCAGGCGAAATAATCTCCAAGTATAAATTTGTCTACCTGTATAGACATCCCCGGGGGGTGAGATGATCGATAAAAACAGTGAAGTTCCTTGCTATAGCCAGCTTTCGGAGATTTTGCTTGGACAGATACGAACCGGGGCATTTCCGCCGGGTATGCAGTTGCCCACGGAAATAGCGATAAGTAAGAAATACAAATTAAATAGACATACAGTTAGACGAGCTATTGATAAGCTTGAGGCAGAGGGACTGATTTATAAAATAAAAGGTAAAGGAACATTTTTAGCAAAAACCAAGATTCCTTATAATGTCTCCAAAAAAACCCAATTTACTACCTCGATACTCCAGGCCGGCTTGCAACCTGATGCAAGGTTATTAGATATGTATGAAATAACTGCCGGGGTTGAATTCTCTGATAGACTCAAGATCCAGCCAGCCGATAAGGTATCCGTATTGGAAATTCTAAGATATGCCGATGGTATTCCTTTTAGTCATACTACCTCATTTCTGAGCGCCCGGAAATTTCCCGGGATTCATAATTTATTAAACAGAGACCGGTCATTTTCTCTTTATCAACTTCTTGAAGAACATTATGGCATTGAAGCGACGAGGAAATCTTCCAGGTTTGAGGTTGCCGTTCCCGATGACAAGGATATGGAAAGTCTGCAAATTTCCCCGAAAACCCCCCTTCTGGTCGTAAAAAGCCTCTCCGAGAGCCAGGATGGTGAGATCGTGGAATACTGCCTCAGCAAATTCCGAGGCGATCTGTGCAGTATCACCGTGGACTTCAATGACCTGAGGGGGTGATGGATTGGGAGAAGAGTACGGTATCCGCTAGGCTAGCCGGGGCGGGTGGCCCTGGTATCGGCTTGAAGAAACGAAACCTTTTTTCATATTGAATTTCGCAGGAGGAAAAGATGAAGAAGTATCTTCTGGTTATCGGGTTGGCTCTGGCTCTGATGGCAAATCTAACGGGAACCCTCCAAGCCGAAGAAAAATGCCTGGTGATGGGCCTCATTCCCGCGGAAGACCCCAAGGCCATGATTGAACAAATCAAACCCATGAAGGCCTGGATGGAGAAGAGCCTGGGGAGGTGCATCACCCTTTACACCGCCACCAATTACACGGGGGTGATTGAGGCGATGCGGGCCAAAAAGGTCGATTTTGCCTGGTTCGGCCCCTTCTCTTACACGATGGCCCATGAGCGGGCTGGCGCCGAGGCCTTTGCGGTGGGCGTCGACCCCAAGGGGAAGACCACTTACCGCTCCTACCTGGTGGCCACCCCGGAAACCGCCCAGAAGCTCGGCATCTCCACTCCCTTGGAAGGGGAAGCGGGCATGAAGGTCATCGCTGAAAAACTCGAAAAATTCCCCAAGGAATTCACCTTCACCTTCACCGACACGGCCTCCACCTCCGGTCATGCCATCCCCCGTTACTTCATGTGGAAGGTCGGCCTGGACCCGGATAAGGTCTTTAAGAAGGTAGGCTTCAGCGGCACCCATGATGCCGCCGAACTCATGGTGAAAAACAAGGCCGTGGATATGTGCGCCGATAACGATATGACCAATCCCGCCATGGTCGCCGAAGGGAAGATCTCGCCCGCGACCAACATCATTATCTGGAAGTCTCCCCCCATTCCCGGTTCGCCCGTGGCTTATCGAGACGACTTGCCGGAGGCCACCAAGGAGGCTTTGAAAAAGGCGATTACTACGGTCCCCGAAAACGCCAACAAGGTCACGGCCTTTGGGGACATCACCGGTTGGAAGATAGTGAGCGATAAGGATTACGACCTGATCAAAGAAGTCAAAAAGGTGATTGACCAGCTGGGAAGATAAGAGTCTCGTCCACGCGGCGTTAAGGGGCAGGCTTCCAAAAAAGGCGGAAATTAGCCGCCTTACAAAGCGCCTGCCCCGGCAACGCCGGCAGGTCGGGGAGGATATCATGGTAAAAGTGACCGATCTTAGAAAACAATTCAACGGTCATGAGGTCCTGGCCGGCATTAATCTCAGGGTGAGGAAGGGCGAACCCGTGGCCCTCATCGGACCCAGCGGTTCCGGGAAGACCACCTTGATCCGGACCATCAACGGCTTTGTGGTTCCTGACGCGGGCATGGTCTCGATTAGAGGAAAAGAAATTAAGTATCGGGACAAAGAGGCCTTGCGCCAGACCCGGAAAAAAATCGGCATGATCTACCAGCTCTTCAACCTGGTGGAGCGGACTTCGGTTCTGGTCAACGTGATGGCCGGCGCCTTGGGGAGGCTCGATCGGGGCCTGTCTTTGCTTTCTTCCAGCATTGGGTTCTTCAGCAGGCGGGAAAGGGAGAAGGCCATGGATCTCCTCAGGTACGTGGGGCTCGAGGAAAAGACCGGGGAACGGGTGGACCGGCTCAGCGGCGGCCAGAAACAGCGGGTCGCCATTGCCCGGGCCTTGATGCAGGAGCCGGAGTTGCTTCTGGCGGATGAGCCCATCGCCAACCTGGACCCCAAGTCCAGCCGGAAAATCCTAGAGTTATTATTCCAGATAAACCAGGAGAAAAAGATTACCCTGATCACCGTTCTCCATCACCTCGACTCCGTGAAGGACTACTTCGATAGGGTGATCGCCCTTAAAGAGGGAGCCATTTGCTTTGACGGCGATACCCGCGGCCTCAGCGATCATCGGGTCCAGGATATTTATGCCATGGAAGAGGAAATTGAATGCGTTGCCGCTCAGGTTGGCAGTATCTGAACGGGACTACCCAGAGGCTGCTGGGGTGGTTTCTATTACTGGTGATCCTGGGCTATTCCTTCAGAGTTTCGAAGGTCGATATCGGGGCCCTCATCGGCGGATTTTCCCAGTCGCTGGCTCTGGTCCGGGATATGCTGCCGCCGGACTTTTCCAGGTGGAAGTATCTCTTGAGCATGGGAGCCGAAACCGTGGCCATCGGCTTTTGGGGTACGGTTTTCGGCATGATATTTTCCTTGCCGCTGGGGTTTCTGGCGGCCAGGAATACGGCCAACAACCTTCTAGTCTACTACCTCTCCAGGTCCCTGGTGACCTTGCTCAGATCAATCCCGGATGTCATTTACGCCTTTTTTTTCGTGATTTCCTTTGGCCTCGGGCCGGAGGCGGGAGTGGCAGCCCTAACCCTGGCCACGGTGGGGATGTTGGGCAAGTTTTACTCTGAAGCGGTGGAAAGCATCGATGAAAAGCCGGTGGAGGCCTTGAAGGGCACGGGGAGCCGCGGCTTAAGCGTCATCCGCCATGCCATTGTCCCCCAGGTGCTGCCCTTATTTATGGGGTACAACTTTTATATGCTGGACCACAATATCCGGGTCGCTTTGGCCATAGGGATAGTGGGCGCCGGGGGGCTGGGGGTGGACCTTTTCACCCAGATGGAGGCCTTTCATTATCAGAAGGCCGCCGCCATCCTGCTGCTCATCTTCGTCATTATCACTATCATTGACCGGGCTTCCTCCCGTTTGCGGAAAAGCATTATTCAAGGCGGCTTTCTGCAACCGGGAACCCGCCGCCAAGATGCTCTATTACTGGCCGTCATCGGCTTGCTCACCTTCATCTCCATCTATTTTTTCCCATTGGATTTTCAAGAAATAGCAGCCGGAGCGCCGCGTGTCTGGGAATTTTTAAAAGGCATGTTTCCTCCCGATTTTTCCAGGATTGGGGTTTACCTGAGACTGATGCTGGAGACCGTGGCCATGGGGATCAGCGGCACTTTTTTGGCCATTCTTCTGGGGATCCCCTTGGGGGCATTGACGGCTCGGAATTTAAACCGTAATGTCATCATTTATAATCTGGCCAAGGAAATTACCAATTTTTTCCGGGCCATGCCGGAACTGGTGTTCGCCCTAATTTTCGTGGTGGCGGTGGGTTTGGGACCCTTCGCGGGGGTCTTGGCCCTGGGCCTGAATACCGCTGGGTTTTTGGGGAAATTTTATGCCGAGGCCATTGAAAATGTGGACCCGAAACCGGTGGAGGCCGTGGAGGCCGCCGGGGCCAGGTTTTTCCAACGGATCGGTCACTCCATCTTCCCTCAGGTCTCACCGCTCTTTAACAGCTATAACCTTTATATCCTGGAGCGGAATATCCGGTATTCCACCATTATGGGCCTGGTGGGCGCTGGCGGCATCGGCTTCGAACTGATCATGACCTCGAGGATGTTTGAATATCGCCAGGAGGCCGCCATGTTGTTGATCATCATGGCCACCATAATGACAGTGGACCGGCTCTCGGCCTACCTCAGAAAAAAGGTGGTTTAGCGGGAGATGCACTGCCTCAGCCCTGACCAAAGGCAAAGCCTGATAACGAAACTGGACCCGGCGTCTCTGCGGCAGCTTTTTGATCTCCTGGCGCCGGCAGAGGTCAACATCCTTAAAGAGCCGGAGTCCGGGCTGGTAATGATGGCTGTCAAGGATTCCCTGGGGACGGATTTCTATTTGGGAGAAATCCTGGTGACCCAAGCCGAGGCGGCATACCGGGGATTGAAGGGTTATGCCATGGTGCTGGGGGAGGAGCCGGAAAAGGCGCTCCTTACTGCAGCGGTAGAGGCAATTTGGCTGAGTGACCATGAGGACCTCAAAAGCAGCATCCGAAAATTTCTCACCTCTCGGGGTGAGGGTTTGGCTGCCGCGGCTTTGAAGGAACGGCAATTAATCGCCCGGACGAAAGTAAATTTCGAAACCATGGTCAAGGGATGAAAGAAATCTCGACCAACGCGGCCTGCCTGGTCACCCAGCGGACTTTCCGGGTCCTGCTCCAGGCCATGAGCCATCCGGGCGCCATCTTGGCCCTGCCGGAATGCGGCTTGGAGTTCGGGTGGCAAATGTTATTGCCCACCCTGCTGGACCAGGAAGTCACCTTTGCGGTGTTGGGTAATGACCGCCCCCGCTGGGAAAGGGAAATCCGGCAATTGACCGGGTGTCCCCCGGCCGGGGTGTCAGTGGCGGATTTCCTGATCGTTCCTGAGGGAGACAGCCACGGAGAACTGGTTCAGGCCAAGCGGGGAACCCTCGAATATCCCGATACCGGCGCCACCGTGATCTATCTGGTGGAAACCCTGGAGGCTGAAGCGAGAGCTGAGTTGGGGCCGGTATGCCGGGGGCCGGGCATCCGGGATCAAATCACCCCGGGAATTAAGGGCCTGGGTATCCGGGAATTTCTTTATCTGCAAGAGATCAACCGCGAATTTCCTTTGGGAATCGACACCATCTTCCTGGACCGGGGCAACCGGCTGATGTGCCTGCCCCGTTCCAGCAGAATCGAGGTGAGATAACATGGGGTACGTGGCGGTCAAAGGGGGTTTTGAGGCCATTGAGCACGCCTCCGGGCTGCTCGCCTACGAACGTCGGAAAGGAGAATCCCGGCCTCTGGAAGTAACGCAGATCAAGGAGCAGCTCTACCTGGCGGTGGATCGCGTCATGGGGGAAGGCTCCATTTACGCCCCGGACCTGGCGGCCCTGGCCCTGAAACAGGCTGCCGGCGATCCTTTGGAAGCCGCCTTTATGCTCCGGGCCTATCGGGCCACCAAACCCCGGCTGGGTTACACCGAGTTCCAGTCCACGGAGGACATGCAGGTGATCAGGAGGCTCTCCGCGGCCTTTAAGGACATTCCCGGGGGGCAGGTCCTGGGGGCCACCGCGGACTATACCTTGCGGCTGCTGGACTTCGAGCTTTTGGACGACTCCCCCGCCAAAAGAGAGGCTTACCTCAAGGAGGTATTTGAGGGCCTCCGGGAGGTCGATCCCCTGCCGGATTCGTTTCCCAAGGTTATCGAGGTCCTGCGCCGGGAAAATCTGCTGGTGGCCGGAGCTGCGGCTGATAACAGGCCCGGCGAGATTTTTGATCTCACCCGGCAGTCGCTGACCTATCCGGCCGCCAGAAGCACGGCGTTGCAGGCCATGGCCAGGGGAGAGACCGGCGGCTTGTTGCTCCTGGCTTACTCCAGTATGCGCGGTTATGGCGATATCCATCCCACCATCGGGGAATTGCGGGTGGGTTATCTGCCGGTGAAGATAAAGCCCCCGGATGGCGGCGAACCCCGCCTGGTGGGAGAAGTGAAAGTTACCGAGGCGGAAGTGATCGCCCGCTTTACCTCCCAGGATGGCTCCCCCAAATTCACTCTGGGTTACGGGCTGTGCTTCGGGCACAACGAAATCAAGGCCATTTCCATGGCGATTCTGGACCGGACGATGCAGGCCCCGGACCCCAAGCTCCCCTGCGAGGACCAGGAGTTTGTCCTGTCCCATATCGACGGCGTTGAGTCCATGGGCTTCTGCAACCACTGGAAGTTGCCCCATTACGTCACCTTCCAATCGGACCTGGACCGGTTGCGGAAAACCCGGGCAGCCACGGAGACTAATGCGTCAGGGGTGAACCCCAAATGAAACTGGACACGTGGACCGCGGCCGCTCACCGCACCGCTTCCCTCCGTTATAACTTCGCATTCATAGATGAGGGGGCCAAAAGGGAAATCCGGCGGAAGATTCTCAAGGCGGTGGCCATCCCCGGATACCAGGTGCCCTTTGCCTCCCGGGAGCTTCCCATCGCCAGGGGCTGGGGCACCGGCGGGTTGCAGATCACCCTGGCCATCATCGGCCCGGAGGACATTCTAAAGGTAATCGACCAGGGATGCGACAGCAGTGTCAACGCGGTGAATATCAAGAAATTCGTGAGCCGGGTTACCGGGGTAAATATTACCACCGTGACCCGGGAAGCCACCCTCATTCAAACCCGGCACCGGATTCCCGAGGAACAGATGTCCGGGGACCAAATCCTGGTCCTGCAGGTCCCTTTCCCCGAGGCCCTGAGGACGGTGGAGCCTTCGGAGCTGGAGACCCGGCGCATGCACGCCGAGGCCGACTACAGCCGCATGTGGCTCTATCTGTACGAAGACGTGGTAAAATATCGGGAAATCAGTATCGGAGCCCGCTACCCGGTAACCGTCAACGGCAGGCATATCATGGACCCCAGCCCTATTCCCCGCTGGGATATTCCCAAGCTCCACCTGGCCGATACCCTGTATCTCTTTGGCGCCGGCCGGGAAAAGCGGATTTACGCGGTGCCCCCGCATACCCGCGTGGAACCCCTGGAGTTCGAGGATGTCAAATTCCGGGTGGAGAATTTTCAGGGCAGGGCCTGCCACCGCTGCGGCAGCACCGCCACCTATCTCGACGAAATTATTGATGATGACAGCGGCCGCAGGATTTATCTCTGCTCGGATACCGGGAACTGCGACCTCCGTATTGGAGGGCAAGGGCAGGAGTCCAACTGTGGAAGTGCAAATCCAGAGAGTTGAGGAACGAGACCTGCCC
The DNA here is from genome assembly GCA_049580385.1 of Desulfobaccales bacterium. GTDB lineage: Bacteria > Desulfobacterota > Desulfobaccia > Desulfobaccales > 0-14-0-80-60-11 > JAPLJC01. Next base: position 60,451 of record JBAUPV010000001.1, read on the forward strand.
TCAATCCTGCCCCTCTATGCCCAGTTGGGTCAGGATAGCGGCCGGGTTCTACCTCTAGATGAAGCCAGGATAATCTTGGCCCGCATGCTGGATTACCCGGATTACCGGCTCTATGCCGCCGTGGTCCGGGGCGAGATTGTGGGCGTATTGGGTCTCTTGGTCATGGACAACCTGGGGCATCTGGGCGCCCCTTCCGGGGTGGTGGAAGACGTGGTGGTGCGGGAAGACTGGCGGCGCCGGGGAATTGGCCGGAAGATGATCGATTTTGCCATGAACTATTGCCGATCCAAGGGCTGCTACAAATTGGCCCTGTCCAGCAACCTTAACCGGGAAGAGGCCCATCGCTTTTATGAGCGTTTAGGTTTTAAAAAGCATGGGTACAGCTTTTCCGTGGAAATATCAATTGACGCGAGAGCGCCGGGAACTAACACTGGCCCCTGATATGGAAATTACCCCGGAAAAAATTTTAGAGGTGCAAGACCTCACCAAGATCTATGGACCGGGTTGCCCCCTTTGCTTGACGTCAACCGGGCCTGATCACGACACCAATCAGTGCCCCCACTGCGGGTCAGTGGTGGCCTGCGGCCGGGTCTCCCTGGAGCTTTACCCGGATGAGATTCTCGGCATCGTCGGGGAGAGCGGTTCCGGGAAAAGCACCCTGGTAAAGCTGCTATTTTTTGACGAGGAAGCCACTTCCGGGGAAATGTACTTTCGGGGCAAGCAGTTTTTGAGCCAAAACCGGGCGGAACTGCCCCCGGATTTTAGCGAGCCGGTCAATGGTAAAAATCTGCTCACCCTCAGTTCCTTTCAAAAGAGGCGGATTAAAAACGCCCTTATGGGCATGGTTTACCAATATCCCCATCAGGGGCTGCGGCTGGAGGTGAGCGCCGGGGGCAATATTGCCGAGCGGTTGATCACCGCGGCCTGGCGGCATGTCGGGAACATGCGGCAGCGAGCCGCTATACTTTTTGAAAAAACCGAGATTCCGGTGCCAAGACTCGATGAATCGCCGCAAAACTTCAGCGGCGGCATGCAGCAGCGGGTGCAAATCGCCAAGGCCTTGTCCAACAACCCCATGTTTCTGTTTCTGGACGAAGTCAGCACCGGTCTGGACCTCTCGGTGCAGGCCCGGGTGCTGGACCTGTTGAGAACCCTGCAGCGGGAATTTCACCTGTCCATGGTGGCGGTGTCCCACGATTTGGGGGTAATCAGACTCCTCACTGCCAGGACCATGGTCATGAAAGACGGCCGGATAGTGGAGTCGGGGCTCACCGACCAGATTCTGGAAGACCCCCAGCATCCTTACACCCAACTGCTGGTGAATTCCCAACTATAAGAGGCGATGCCGGGACGGTAAAACTGATGCTTGCCTTGGATAATCTTACCAAGACCTTTCATATTCATACCCTGGGCGGCAAAGTGATCGAAGCCCTCCGGGGCATCTCCCTGGAAGTGGCCCCGGGTGAATTTCTAGGGCTTTCCGGACCCAGCGGCGCGGGTAAGAGCACCATCCTGAAATGCATCTACCGCACCTACCTGCCCACGGCCGGGGACATTTGGTACGAATCGAGGGACTGCGGCCGGATCAACCTGGCAACTACGGCCAATCGCACCGTCCTGGGCCTCAGAAGCCGGGAGCTCGGTTATGTCTCCCAGTTTTTCCATGTGATCCCCCGGGTTTCCGCCCTGGAGGTGGTGGCGGAACCCCTGATCACCAGGAATGGAATTTCGCCGCATTTGGCCAGGACGAAGGCTGCCGAGCTGTTGCAACGGTTGCAGATCCCGTCCTCGCTGCTGGATGCCTATCCGGCCACCTTTAGCGGCGGCGAGCAGCAAAGGGTGAATATTGCGAAAGCGGTTATTTGGAAGCCGAGATTGCTGCTCCTGGATGAACCCACCGCCTCGCTCGATTTGCAGGCGACGGCTGTAGTCATGGAGATCCTTCGAGAACTGAAGGAAGAAGGAACCACCATGATAGGCATATTTCATCGGCAAGACATGATCCGGCAAATTACCGACAGGCTATATGAGATCGGAGGTCAATAGCTATGAGACCGGGCGATCAGGCTCTGGTGATTGAGAATGGCCAGGTGGTCACACCTGAGGAGACCCTTAAAGGGGCCTCGTTAAAGATTGAATCAGGTATGATCGCAGAGATCAAGGCAGGGAAGATCAACTCCGGGGCCCCTCGTTTGGATGCCCGGGGGGGATACGTCTTGCCGGGTTTCGTTGACTTGCACAGCGATGCGCTGGAAAAAGAGATAGAGCCAAGACCGGGAACCTTCTTTCCCAATAACATCGCCATCATTGAACTGGACAAAAAGCTCGCCGCCTGTGGCATCACCACCATCTTCCATGCCTTGTCCTTCGCGGAGGGGGAAATCGGCGTCCGTTCCAATAAAATGGCGACCCAGATAATCACGGATATCATCCGGTTAGCCCCCCAACTGAAGATAAACACCAGGGTTCACGCCAGATACGAGATAACTGACGCCCTGGCCGTTCCTTATCTGGAGGAACTCTTGCGCAGCGGTGGCATCCAGATCTTATCTTTCATGGACCATACCCCTGGACAGGGGCAGTTTAAAGAGGTGGCGTCTTTTAAGAATTATTTCAGCGCGGTTTATGAGAAAACCGATGGTGAGCTGGATAAAATCATAGACCAAAAGCTCCTGGCCAGGGCATCCAGGCACTCACTGATAGAGCGCTTGGCCACCCTGGCCAAATCCCTTAACATTCCCCTGGCGTCCCATGATGACGACTGTGCGGCAAAAATCCGGTGGTTGCGGGAGATGGGCATTGGCATCTCAGAATTCCCGGTGAACCTGGAGGCGCTGCAAGCTGCCAGGGAAGCGGGTATTTACGTCTGCCTCGGGGCGCCCAATGCCTTGAGGGGAAATTCCAGGTTGGGAAACTTGAGCGCCCGGGAAGCCATTTTTTCAGGGCTGGCGGATATCGTTTGCTCCGATTATACGCCCATGGCTATCCTGCACGTGGTTTTCACCCTCCACCACCTGGGAAACCTGCCCCTCCACCAGAGCGTGAATCTGGTCAGTCTTAATCCGGCCCGGGCAGTGGGGCTGGCAGACCGCCTCGGCTCTCTGGAGACAGGCAAGAGGGCTGATTTAATAGTAGTGGATGCCTCGGGGGAAGTTCCCCGGATTATCAAAACCTATGTCGCGGGAGGGGAAGTCTATTCCACATGCTGAAGATTGGCACCAAGATAGATGAAGTGAGAATCGACGGCAACTTGCAAAGGCTCCGGCAAGACCTGGAATATTTTTCCCAGGCCGGGTTGGCGGCCGCGGAACTGCCGGTGCATGGACTGGATGCCATTAAAAATGGCCGTTTGGATAAGGCTCAACTCAAAAGAATCAAGGAAACAGTCCGTAATTTTAGTGGAGCCTTCAGCGTCCATGCCCCCAATCCCCTCGACCTGATGGACTGCTCCTGTCGCGAGCTCCATTTGAACGTATTCCGAGCCTCCCTCGAATTTGCCGCCGAAGTGGGAGCCGAAATTCTGGTCTATCATCCCGGCAGATATATCCCGGAAGTGACCTTCCCCATATACGGCAAAAATGATCTATCAGACCGGGATAAGCAGAACTTGCTGGCGGTGGAAGCCGAGATGATTCAAGATCTAGCCGATGAGTATCCCGAAGTGACTATTTGCCTGGAAAATGCCAGGCCTTACCTCTTCCATTCCCCTTATTGCTACGCCGAAAGGCTCGAGCCTTTGCAAGAACAGGTAGCCATAATCGACCGCGACAATGTTAAAATAAATCTCGATTTGGGTCATTTATTCCTCTCGGCCAGATTCTACGGATTTGATCCCGTGGGGGCCGCGGCTCAAGTAAAAGATTTCATTGCCCATAGCCATGTGCACGATAACTTCGGCAATGCCGTCTATCATCATGAAAGACAACAGACCCACCAGATTCCCTTTGGCAAAGGCGATGCCCACATGCCTGTGGGATGGGGCGAAATACCGATCCTGGAAATACTCTCAACTTTTTTGGACTCATATACCGGCATGCTCATGATGGAGTTAAGAGATAGATATTTTGCTCATACCCGCGAATCCAAAGAGAACCTGGAAGAGATTTTGACAAAGATATCTTCGACGTAAACCCCATTGCTGCCGCGCCCATTGCAAAAGCTGCTATGAACCAGGCAATCCAGCGAACTGTGGTCTGCATGTATGACGGGTTCGGGATGGATTACTTCGAACTCAGCCGGCTTCCGGTTATGAAGGGCATGGCCCGGGAAGGTCTGGCCAAACCCGGACGGGCGGTTTTCCCGACCCTCACCAATGCCAACAATATCTCCATCTGCTGCGCCGCCTGGCCTGCCGAGCATGGCGTGACGACCAACTGCTATTTCGACGAAACCACGGGAACGGCGCGCTTCTTAGAGGACGCGGATTTTATTCTGGCACCCACCATATTCGAGCGTTTCCGGCAAAAAGGGGTACGCTCGGCACTCCTCACCTGCAAAGCCAAGACCCTGAAGCTCCTGGGGCGGCATGCCGATTTCGCCCTCGCCGCGGAAGAGCCTGCACCGGAAGTCGTGGAAAGATACGGACTCCCGCCTCAGATGTACAGCTCCGAGGTCAATTACTGGCTCTGGGAAATTGCTCTCGATCTCTTGAAATCGCGTCCGGATCTCGGACTGATTTATGTCCACACCACCGATTACCCCATGCATATGTGGGCCCCCGCAGAATCATTATCGCTCCAGCATCTGGCGAAGCTCGATGAGTTGCTGGGGGCAGCCCGGGATGCCGCCCCCGATGCCCTGTTCTTAATTACCGCCGACCATGGGATGAATCCGAAGCAACGCTGTCTGGACTTGCGAAAAACCTGCGCCGACTACGGGGTTCGGCTCCGCTTTGCAGTTTCTCCGGTGGCCGACCGCCTGCTGAAGCATCATCGGGGCTTCGGGGGCGTCTCCTACGTCTATGTCAATTACGAGGGGGAGCTTCCCAGGGTTCAGGCCCTCTTGCGCGGCCTGCCGGGAGTGGACGCTGCCCTGACGCGGCACGAGGCCGCCTGCCGTTTCCACCTCATGCCTGAACGGATCGGCGATCTGGTCGTCATGGCGGCTAGAGACACGGTTTTTGGCGACCTTGCCAGGTCTAATGAAGCCCTGGCGGCTGGATACCGCAATCACGGCTCTCTTTATGAACAGGACGTCCCGCTGATCCTTTATGGATATGACGGAACCTTGCCCTGGCCCGGGGAGATGCAAATGAACTTCGATCTGACGCGCTGGTTGTGCCAGAAAATGTTATAAGGGACCTTCTGAAGAAATGGGTTCCGGTGCGGACCAGCCCTGATAAAGCCTAGGCCACCACCAAGATGCGGATACCATTGATAAAAAAGGATAGCAACCCCTCGATTGCCAACCTCTGGTATTCCCTTCTTATTTATGGTCGGGACGAGAGGATTTGAACCTCCGACCCCCTGAACCCCATTCAGGTGCGCTACCAGTCTGCGCCACGTCCCGACGCTTGCCAATCCACGACCTCTGCGAACCTCCCAATAATTTCCCTGATCCCGGCGCCTGACCGTCCGTGGATGCCCTCGGCACCAAAAAAATACTCTCGACAGCAGGTTCGCAGAGGTTTTAATATAGCAAACCGGCCCGGAATCTGTCAACCATTGGGCGCCGGGGAGTTGATTAAGTCCCCCCAAGAAGCCACGAGGCCTGGGATGATTTTTAACCGAAAACCGTAAACCGAAAAGCGTAAACTCTGTCTTGAGATCGGTGGTGAAATCTGGTATTTAGATAAAATTGCCCTGGGCAGGGGCGGCTTTGCCTGGCCGGGAGGGCCAACTGAAAGGGAAGGAGACTTTTTAAATGTCGGGCAAAACAGCAAATATCCGCAATCTGGTCCTCATCGGGCACGGCGGCTGCGGCAAAACCTCGCTGGCAGAGGCCCTGCTGTTCACCGCCGGGGCCACTTCCCGGCTGGGGCGGGTAGATGACGGCTCCTCCGTCCTCGACTACGAACCCGAGGAAATTAAACGCAAGATCACCATTTCCAGCGCCTTTCACCATTACCAGTGGAAAAAACACACCGTTTATCTGGCCGACACCCCTGGAGACGACAACTTTCTGGCGGATGCCCGGGCCGTCCTCCACGTGGGGGACGGGGCGGTGGTGGTAGTCGACGCGGTGGACGGCGTCAAGGTGGGCACGGAAAAGGTCTGGCAGGTCGCCAACCACTATCAATTGCCCCGCCTGCTCTTTATCAATAAGCTGGATCGGGAACGGGCCGACTTTGCCACGGCCATCAAGAGCATTAAGGATATCCTGGAAGTGCAGGCCGTGCCCCTCCAGCTTCCCATCGGCAAGGAGGCCGGCTTTAAGGGGGTGGTGGACCTCATCAATCTGAAGGCCTACACCGGGGCCGCGGGTGGCTCCCAAGCCGGCGGGCCTATCCCCGATGAGCTTAAGGACGAAGTCGCCAAGCTGCGGGGCGATCTGATGAATTTTGCCGCCGAAAGCGACGACGCCTTGATCGAAAAATTCCTGGAAGAAGGGGAACTCACCCCGGAGGAGATTTACCTCGGCCTGAAGCAAGGAGTCCTCAAGGGGGCCTTCGTCCCGGTGTTGTGCGGCTCGGCAGCCGCCAACCTGGGAGCCAGCCTGCTGTTGGACGCCATCAACCTCTTCTTGCCTGCCCCGGAGGAGCGAGGCGCGATCACGGGGAGCAAACCCGGCGCCGATGCCAGGGTAGAGCTGGCACCGGACCCGGACGGGCCCCTGGCGGCCCAGGTCTTCAAGACGGTGGCCGACCCTTACGCCGGCCGCCTCTCCATCTTCCGGATCTACTGCGGCACCATGACGGCTGACGCCACCGTGTTCAACGTGAACCGGGCCGTCCCGGAAAGATACGGCCAGCTCTTCCTGCTGGAAGGCAAAGGCCAGAAGGCTGTGGCCAGCCTCGGCCCCGGGGCCTTCGGCGCAGTGGCCAAGCTCAAGGAGACGGTGACCGGCGACACCCTGGCGACCGAGGCCAAACCCATCCTGCTGCCGCCCCTGATGCCTTCCCAGACCATGGTCACCTTTGCGGTGGAGCCCAAGAAGCAGGGGGAGGAGGACAAGGTCTTCTCCTCCTTCTTCAAGTTGATAGAAGAGGATCCTTCCCTGTCCCTCAGCCGCAACGCCGAAACCAAGGAGATCCTCCTGTCCGGGGTGGGCGCGGTGCACATCGAGGCCACCGCCGAAAAGCTGAAGCGCAAATTCGGCGTGGAGGTCAACCTCAAGCCGCCCAAGGTCCCCTACCGGGAGACCATCAAGGGCACCGTCAAGGTCCAGGGCAAATACAAACGCCAGTCCGGGGGCCGGGGCCAATACGGCGACACCTGGATCGAGCTGCAACCTCTGCCCAAGGGCTCCGGCTTCGAATTCGTGGACAAGATCGTGGGAGGCGCCATCCCCAGGCAGTACATCCCCTCGGTGGAAAAGGGCATCACCGAGGCCAAGCATGAAGGCATCCTGGCCGGCTTCCCGGTGGTGGACTTCCGGGTCACCCTCTATGACGGCTCCTTCCACGATGTGGACTCTTCCGATATGGCCTTCAAGATCGCCGGCTCCATGGGCTTTAAGAAGGGCTGCGAGCAGGCCCAGCCCGTTCTGCTGGAACCCATCATGAAGATGACCGTGACCGTGCCGGAAGATAATATGGGGGACATCATCGGCGACCTGAACGGCCGCCGGGGGCGGGTCCTGGGAGTGGAGGCTAAGGGCCGGCTGCAGGTGATCACCTCCCACGTCCCCATGGCGGAGGTGCTCCTCTACGCCCCGGACCTGATCTCCAAAACCGGCGGCCGGGGCAGCTATACCATGGAATTCGACCACTACGAGGAGGTGCCGCCGCACCTGGCGGAGAAGGTCATCGCCGAGGCCAGGGCCGCGAGGGAGAAGGAGTAGGGAAAGTCCGATTGATTTGGGGCGGGAACCAGGGCCCGAGGCCCCCTGCCTCCTCCCGAAACCCCCTCCCCCAACCCATTTATTTTATAAAGTGGCACAGGCGTCCCGACTGTGCTTTAATTCCCCGGTCACCCGGCTTAGCCTGAAAACCAGGGAAGATCATCCCCGGCGGCTTGGCGTCTTGGCCCGAGATAAAACCATGGCATCCCCCCGCATCGCTACAGGCCGGATTGTCGCTGTCTCAGTCAGCGACCGCAAAGGGGTAGTTAAACACAACGTGCCGGCGGCCCGCCTGCTGGCGGAGCACGGCCTGGAAGGCGACGCCCACGCCGAAGGCGGCTGCCGCCAGGTGAGCCTGCTGTCGCTGGCCAGCATCCACAAGATGGTGGCCAGGGGCGCCGCGGTGGCCCCGGGGGATTTTGCCGAAAACCTGACGGTGGAGGGCCTGGAAGTGATGTCCCTGCCGGTGGGGACCCGCCTCCAGGTGGGCGCGCAGGCGCTGCTGGAGATCACCCAGATCGGCAAGGTCTGCCATAAAGGCTGCGCCATCCGGGAGCAGGTTGGGGATTGCGTTATGCCCCGGGAAGGAGTCTTCGCCCGGGTGCTGCAGGAGGGCACAGTGAAGGTGGGCGACGCCATCGAGGTGGTTGCTTAAATGTTCCGGGTGGGGATTCTGACGGTCAGCGATAAGGGGCATGCCGGAGAGCGCCACGACGCCTCGGGGCCGGAGCTGGCCCGCTTGCTGCCGGCCGCAGATTTCCAGGTAGCCGCGGCGGCCGTGGTCCCCGACGAGTTGGAGGCCATCACCGCCCAATTGCTGTCCTGGTGCGACCGGGAACGGCTGGACCTGATCCTCACCACCGGCGGCACGGGGCTGAGCCCCCGGGACCGCACCCCGGAGGCCACCCTGGCGGTGGCCCAGCGGCAGGTGCCGGGCCTGCCCGAGGCCATGCGGGCCGCCGGCCTGGCCAAGACCCCCCACGCCATGCTCTCCCGGGGGGTGGCGGTGCTCCGGGGCTGCACCCTGATCGTCAACCTCCCCGGCAGCCCCAAGGGGGCCCGGGAAAACCTGGCCGCCATCCTTCCCGCCCTGCCTCACGCCCTGGAGAAACTGGGCGGCAGCCCGGCGGAGTGCGGGGCCGCTTGAGGACAGATCCCAAGCTAAACCGAAATCAAATGAACATTCACCGCAGAGACGCAGAGAGCGCAGAGAAAATTATATATTTTATTTCTCCGCGTCCTCCGCGTCTCTGCGGTGAATGTTCCGCTAGCCATTTCAGTTATTTGTCAGGTCGCTAAAATCTCCGCAAAAATCGTCTTTGCGGGTCAGCGGCCAGAAGATGACATCCGGCGGCTTTCTCTCCCATACGGGTCCCGGGGCATGGCGATGGCATTCCCCGAATCCTTCGCCAAACCCTTCTACGCCTCTCCAAAACTTGCACCTATCGCATTGCATTAGATAGGTTACTTTCTGGTGTTTCCGTAAACTGCAAACCATCCCTCGGCGACCCGAGGTCAAAAGCAGGCGGGCCTCAGGGTTAGGAATAGGGGGAGCAGGGGCCTGGCCAGGGTCTCCCCTGATCATTCTCACTAATATCAATATTGAACAGGCATAAGAGATTGTGCAACCGGCAAAACGGCAAAATGGCAGCCGGGCTGAGGTGCCGCGGCGCCGGGAACTTGACGGCCGTGGCCAGCCGGTCCTTGCCAATCAGCCGCAAGCAGATAGCTTGAGCTAATCCTCCAGGTTGGTTTCCAGGGTCTTGAGGATGGAGGGCAGGTGGCTCCCGGGCCAGAAGAGGCGCCGGCAGCCGCGGCACTCGAAGAACTGGTCATGGTAGTGGAAGACGTGCTCCGGCACCCGGCCCTGGGCCTGCTCCCGGGGGATCGGGCTGAGCCTCTCGTTGCAGCGGCTACAGCGGCTCAGGGGCTGGATCTGCCGGGGAGAGACCTTAAGAAGGGACAGCACTTCCTGGAGTTGGGCCTTGGGGGAGACGGCCTTGATGAACAATAGGTCCGGGCGCTCCAGTCGTTTCAGGGGCTCCTGGCGGGTCAGGATGAAGGTGTTCGGGTCCGGCGGTGGCAGGGAGCCGGGGCCCTGGGGCGCCAGGCGGCGGCAGTCGGCGTCGAAGCCGCAAAGCCGCAGCCACTTGGCCAGACCGCCCAGGGGCTGGTCCACCAGGAATTTCATGGCCACCTAAATCCTCCCGGAAGTCAGCTTAAGCGCCACCCGGGTTTCCGGTTTTCAGGATGTCGGCCGCCTCTTAAGGGAGTTGCACCACCGCCACCCCGGGGGGCGGCGCCAGGGTCAGATCAGCCGGGCTCAAGGGTGGGTTGAGGCGCAGTTCCTGATAGGCCAGGCGCAGTTCCATCTTGGGGGTCTCGGTTTGGAGGGTGATCTGGCCGGGTAAATCCGGCAACACCTCGCCGAAATCCGCCAGTTTCAAGGTGAAGCGCGGCTGGCTTTGGCCCCCGAAGTATTCCTCCTGCACCGGGTAAAGACCCTGGGCCGCTACCCAAAGGCGCTCCTGAAGTTGGCCGCCCTGGCGCCATTCCAGCAGATAACGGCCGGCCGCGGCATCGTAATCAAACAGGGCCGGGGGGCCCGGGCTCAGAGGCAGGGCCCCAGCCAGCAGCGGCACCACCTGGGACAGGGGTACCGCCGGCGGGATAAAGACTGCCAGATTGCGGGGGGTGGCCGGGCCGACGTAAAACTTCCCCTCATGGGGGGACAACACCTGGACCTGGCTGCCGTCGGTGGCAAAGCCCAAGAGGGTGCGTCCCAGGAGATCCAGGATGGTCACCCGGAGGCTCTCCGGGCGGCGGGCCTTGATGAGGATGGTGCCGGAGTAGTTGCGCTCCGGGCTCAGGAAGGTGATGCGGCCCCGGGCCTGTAAAGATTCCAGGGCCTGTTGCCGGTTATGGAGCCGGGCCAGGACCTCCTCGGCGGACAAAGCGGCGGGCGGCGGCGCCGGGGGCAGGGCGCGGCAGCCGGCCAGCCCCAGCCAGGCCAGGAGCGCCAGCGCTGCCAGCCGGGCCATCCTGCCGGGTTTCACAGGACCGGTCCCTGCAGCTGATGCTCCAGGTTGTCGATTTTCTTGCGCAGTTCCCCGGGATTGGCATCCTCCTGCCCCAGGGCCCGGCGATAGAGTCGCAGCGCCTCCCGTTGGCGTTGCAGGCTCGAGTAGACGTCGGCCAGATGTTCGGTCACGGTGCCATCCTCGGGCATTAGACGATGGGCCTTCTCCAGCTCCACCAGGGCCTTGTCTAATTGCCCCTTCTTGTAATAGACCCATCCCAGGCTGTCGATGATCTGGCCGCTGTCGGGCTTGGCTAGCAAGGCGGCCCGGATTAATCGTTCCGCCTCATCCAGGTTGACCCCTTGCTCGGCATAAGTGTATCCCAGAAAATTCTGGGCGTCGGGGTTATCCGGGTTAAGCTCCAGGACCTTTTTTATATAAATGATACTTTCGTTCGGCTCCTGCTTCTTTGCGTAGATCATCGCCAGCCGGAAATAGATCTCCTCGGGGTGCTCCACCTTGCCTAGCCCTTGCTTGAGGACTTCGATGGCCCGGTCCCAAAGGCCTTCCTCTTCATCAAGGTAGGAACTGGTAAGATAGACCTCCTCCCGGTCCGGAGCTATTTTCCGGAGTTCCTCCAGTATTTGGCGAGCCCGCCCCTTGTCCCCCTGCTGATACTCCAGGTAGGCCATGCGGAGGCGGGCCAGGACGAATTGCTCCGACTCGCGTCCCACCGATTGATATTCCCGGAGGGCCCCCCGGTTATCGCCCTTTTCCTCCAGGGCCAGGGCAATATAATAGTGGGCCCGATCCTGAGTATGGGAATTGGCCAGCAGAGGCCGAAACTCCTTAATGGCGTCGTCCGGGAGTTTCTGCTCCAGGTAGATAACCCCGATACTGATGCGGACCGAGGGGTCGTTTTTCTCAAATTCCATGACCGTGGCGAAGGCCTTCTGGGCCTCACCATAGCGGTTGAGGATCAGAAGCAGGCGGCCAATGTTGGCCCAGGCCCGGGGGTTATTGGGCTGAGAGTGCAAGACCCGGCGGTACATGGCCAGGGCTCGGCTGTACTGTTTTTCCCTTTCCAGGGTTGACGCCAGGTCGAAAATAGCCGGCACGAACTGAGGGTCCAGGCTCAGGGTCTTGTTGAGTTCGTGTTTCGCCTCCTCCAGGCGTTTGCTAGCCAGGTAGAAGCGGCCAAGGTAATAATGGCCCACCACCGAATCCGGCTCCAGGCGCAGGATCTCCTGGATAGTGCGGATGGCCTGGGGAAAGCGGCCCTGCTGGGCGTAAAGGGTGGCCAGGAACAGCCGGGCTTCCCGATTTTCCGGGTCCAAAACCAGGATATGTTCGTAGTCTTTGATGGCCTCATCCAGTTGGTTGAGGCCCACGCGCAGGCCGGCCAGCAGGAAGTAGGCCTCCTGCAGCCGGGGATCGAGCTTCAGAGCCTTTTCCACGTGAGCCAGGGCCTTTTTGACGTCCCCCTGGCGTTGATAAAGGGAAGCCAGCTCCAATTCCATGCGGGCCGATTGGGGGTCTTCCTTGAGGGCTTCCTCGTATTCCTGGATGGCCCCGGGTTCATCTTCCGCCAGCAGCATTTGCTGGGCCCGGAGATAGTGGTAATAGGCCAGGGTCTGGGAGGTTTCCTGGTTCTCCGGGGAGGCTTCCCCGGGTCGCAGGGCCAGGCTGGCGCAGCCGCTCAAGCTCAAGGCCAGCCAGAGGATCAGGATCGCCTGCCCGAGGCGGGCTCCAAAAGTTCGTCTGCGTTGGACCATACAGGTTTGATCAGTGGCTATCGATGACGCCAAGCTACCTTCCCCCAGTCCCCCGAGTCATTCACCCAGGGGATTGCGGTAATCTTCCCAATCGGAAATTTCTGACTTGAGGAATTGCCGCAATCTCTTAATCAACCGGTCTTCAATCTGGCGCACCCGTTCCCGGGAGATCCGATGCCGGGCGCCGATCTCCTGCAAGGTCAGGGGCTTCTCCGCCAGCAGGCGCAAGTCCAGGATATCCAGCTCTTTGTCATTGAGTTCCCGGCGGAACTGGGAGAGCTTTTGGCGGAACAGGTCTTTCAGTTCCGCCTGGGCCAGGATTTCCTCCACCTGGGGGTCCGAAGCAGGAAGGAAGTTCTTGTGATATTCGTCGGACCCTTCCTTCAAGGGAGCGTCCAAAGAAAGCTCCCAGCCTCCCAGGCGCTGGTCCATTTCGATAACCTCTTCCTCCCGGACCTTGAGGGCGTCGGCCAGCAGCTTGGGACCGGGCTCAAATCCCAGGGCCCGGAGCTTTTCCTTCTCCCGCTTCAGATTGTAAAAGAGCTTGCGCTGCGACTGGGTAGTGCCGATCTTCACCAGCTTCCAGTTGTCCATGATGAATTTAAGAATATAGGCCTTGATCCAGAAAGAGGCATAATAAGAGAGCTTAATACCGCGGTAGGGATCGAACTTCTTGATGGCGTGCATGAGCCCGATGTTGCCTTCCTGAATCAGGTCCAGCAGGTTCTTCATCCAATACTGCTGAAACTCCAGGGCAATCTTGATCACCAGGCGGAGGTTGCTGGTGATCAGGCGGGAGCCGAGCTCCGGGTCCCCGGTCTCGCGAAACCGGGTGCTCAAGGACTTTTCCTCTACCGGCGTCAGGAGGGCAAAGCGGTTCGCCTCCCTGATGTAACGCTGCACCAGGTCGAGATCCGCGGGAATGGGAAGGACCGCCTCCGGCTCTTCCTTCTCCTCTGTTTCCGGGGCTACCTCCGGTTCCAGGATCTCCGTCAGCTCTTCCGGACAATCAGAAATTTCCACCTCGTACTGGTCGCTCACTGTTGGCTTCCCGGATCGAGGAAAGGCCGGCCGTTACCAGGCGAGCCTTACGGAGATCCCGCGTTCGTGGAGAAAATGCTTAATTTCTTTGATACTGTAATTCTCGTAATGGACCATGGAGGCAATGAGGGCCGCGTCGGCCCGGCCCTGGGTCAAGACTGCGTAAAGATGCTCCGGAGTGCCGGCCCCGCCGGAGGCGATGACCGGGATGGACACGGCCTGGGAAATCATCCGGGTCAGGGTCAGCTCATATCCCGCCTGGGTGCCGTCGGCATCGATGGAATTGAGGCAAATCTCCCCGGCGCCCAGGCGTTGGCCTTCCTTTGCCCACCCCAGGGCGTCGAGGCCCGTGGGAGTGCGGCCACCATGGATCACCATCTCGTAGCCCGAAGGGATGGCCTCCGAGACCTCCACCTTTTTAACATCCATCCCCAGAACGACGCACTGGCTGCCAAAGGCCCGGGCCCCCTGGCTGATGAGTTGGGAATTCTGAATGGCGGCGGTGTTGATACTCACCTTTTCCGCCCCGGCCAGGAGCACGGCCCGCATGTCGTTGAGATTGCGAATACCGCCCCCCACCGAGAAGGGAATGAAAATCTCGGCGGCCACGCGGCGCACCACCTCGATCATAATATCCCGGCGGTCGCTGGACGCGGTAATATCATAAAAGACCAGTTCGTCGGCTCCGGCTTCGTAATAGAGCCGGGCCATGGCCACCGGATCGCCGACATCCACGTTGTTACGGAACTTGATCCCTTTGGTGGTGCGGCCATCCCGGACATCCAGGCAGGGAATGATCCTCTTACTCAGCATCGGCGCCGTCCCAGGCCAGGAAATTCTCCAGGATTTTCAGCCCAAAACGACCGCTTTTTTCCGGGTGAAACTGGGTAGCCACCAGCGAGCGCCATCCCAGGACGCTGGGAAAGGGGAGCCCGTAATCGGTAACCCCCAGAACCATGGCCTCCTCTGCCGGCTCCGGATAGTAACTGTGGACAAAATAGTATTCGGCCTCCTCCGGCAACCCTTGAAACACCGGATGCGGCTTCTGGAAACGGACGCGGTTCCAGCCCATGTGGGGAATCTTCAACCCCGGCCCTCCTGGCAAAGCCCGGGTGCGGCCCGGGAGCAACCCCAGACAGGGAGTCTCGTTTTCCTGGCTGTATTCCAGGATGATCTGGGCTCCCAGGCAAATGCCCAGGATGGGAGTGCCTTTCCGGAAGCTCTCCAGCAAGGCCCGGTCCAGGCCCAGCTCCCGCAGGATCGCCATGGCCTTGCCTGCCGCTCCCACCCCGGGAAACACCACCCGGTCGGCGGCCGCCACCTCGGCTGCATCCTGGGTCACCCGGCCGTCCACCCCCAGGGCCTTAAAGGAGTTGACCACGCTGGTGAGATTGCCCGCCTGATAGTCGATGATAACCAAAAAAGATCCGTTTTTTATCTTAAAATCAACCTTAAGAATTTAACCAATGTGCAGCCCCGAGTCAATAAGCTTATCCTCCAGGCCAATATTACCCTAAAAAAAAGTTTACCATCTTCATTCAGATTTGTCATGGCCCCGGACCGAATTCATCCGGGCGGCACGGGTGTCAGGCAAGGTTTTTGCAATCTTCTTTAGGCAATTTGGGGAGCCGGACACTACTGCCGGCACTGAGTTCCCAGGGACCCTCCTCCCCACCCTGGCAATCCCCCCGCAGGTGTGTTATCTTAGCCGGTAAAATTTCTTTGATGAGGCGAGAGCAATGAAACTGCTCACCGCGGCCGAGATGCGGGAGTTGGATCGGCGAGCCATTGCCGAGGTGGGGATCCCCTCCCTGGTTTTGATGGAGAATGCCGGGCGCGCCACCTATCAGGTGCTCCGGCGGGAATTTCCCGAGCTCTCCGGGGAGGTGGCGGTGCTGGCCGGCCGGGGCAACAACGGCGGCGACGGCTTCGTGGTGGCTCGCTGCCTGGCCAACGCCGGGACCCCGGTGGCCGTTTTCTTGCTGGGCCGGCGGGACCAGGTGGGGGGCGATGCCCGGGTGAACCTGGAGATCTTGGCCCACCAGGGGCTGGAGGTGATAGAGATCCTGGAGGAATCTCATCTGCAGGCGGCCCTGCACCGCCTGGCCCGGGCCAGCCTCATCGTCGACGCCCTCCTGGGCACCGGTCTCAACTCTCCGGTGACTGGGCTCTTGGCCAGTCTCATCAGCAAGGTCAACCACCTTAAGCCGCAGGTCCTGGCCGTGGATCTCCCCAGCGGCTTGTCCGCCGACACCGGGGAGGCGCTGGGGGTGGCGGTCCAGGCGGACGTCACCGTGACCTGCGGCTGGCCGAAAATCGGCCTGGTCATGGGCCCGGGACGGGACTACGTGGGCCGCCTGTGGCAGGCGGACCTCGGCATGCCGCCGGACCTGGCCCGGGAGGCGCTCCTTTCGCTGGCCGAGGCCCGGGAACTGCGGGCACTGCTGCCCCCCCGCCCCTGGGACAGCCACAAGGGGACCTTCGGCCATCTCCTGGTGCTGGCAGGCTCCGAGGGCAAGACCGGGGCGGCGGCTCTGGCCAGCCGGGGAGGGCTCCGGGCTGGCGCCGGCCTGGTGACCTTGGGCATAGCCCAGAGCCTCAACGACATTATGGAGGTGAAGGTCACCGAGGCCATGACCCTGCCTCTGCCCCAGGCTGAAGGGACCAGGGCCCTGGGGGTTGGGGCCCTGGACCCCATTGAGGCCTTTGCCAAGGGTTGCGCCGCTGTGGCCCTGGGGCCGGGGCTGGGAACCCACCCGGAGACCCGGGAATTGGTGCGGACCCTGGTACAGCGGTTGCAGCACCCCATGGTGGTGGACGCCGATGGCATCAACGCCCTCGCCGGGGACCAAGAAAGGCAAAAGGCAAAAGGAAAAAGGAAAAACTCTTCTTTGGGGGCCGCCGGCCCCCGCATTCTCACCCCCCATCCCGGGGAACTGGCGCGCCTGTTGGGCTGCTCTACGGTTGAAGTGCAATCCCGGCGGCTGGCGCTGGCCCGGGAGACCGCCGGCCAATACGGGGTGGTGCTGGTCCTTAAAGGGGCCCGGACCCTGGTGGCCGCCCCGGACGGCCGCCTCAGCCTTAACCCTACCGGCAACCCGGCCCTGGCCACTGGCGGCACCGGCGACGTCCTCACCGGTCTCATCGGCGGTTTCCTGGCCCAGGGGCTCTCTGCCTGGGATGCAGCCCGCCTGGGGGTCTATCTGCACGGCCTCAGCGCCGACTGCTTCGCCGCCCGCCACGGACCCCGGGGCCTGGTGGCCGGAGATCTGCTGTCGCTGTTCCCCGAGGTGTTGGGTCAATTCGCCCGGGGGGATATCCCCCTCGTTGAGGAAGGCATATGCTACAAGCGCGTGATATCATGAAAAAATAATTAGGGGAATTTGTTAAATATGCTGGGGCGATTGAAAGGAATAGGTGAACATTATGACTTGGATGGAATATCAACTTAAGATCGATGCCCAGGCAGAGAAATTTATACAAAATAAGCAGAGGCTTACCTATTTTCTCATAACAGCCGGCGTGGCAGTCATAGCATTCTTAGTTAAGCTTGCAGTAGATAATTTAAAGGTTAACAATTGGCTTGTTTACTTGTTAATCATTTCCTGCTTTTGTGGCTTAGTCACATCCGGATTCTCTATCCTCAACTTACGTCTTGAAAACAGATCTCATGGGTTGCATATCATTTACCGATACGCTGGAAAAGGTTATGCTTCACTTACCGACTGTGAACAGAAAAAGTGGGACAATGTCAATAAATGGGCCGCAAGATGTTTGAATGGAGCCTTTATATTTTTATTTGTTGAAATATTGTTTGCCGTGATTTTTTTCGTCTTTTTAGTGATGGCTGGCATCCCGGCGAATCCCACCAAATAGGAGGATTACTTTATGTCACACCACGTCATTCCATTTAAGGTAGAAGTTAAAGATGATGAGTTCACAATCTCTTTTATCAACCACCTCACCGGGGCAAAGATGACTCTATCAGGCCCTATTGAAGGAATTTTTCTCGACAAAGACCGCAGACTTGAGCATAGCGACGCCAAATTGTTGGCAGATGAAATTGCGGACGTCCTGCGCCGAGTGACCTCCATGGAGACTACAAGGTCACGATAAGGAAACATTATGCTACAAGCGCGTGATATCATGACGACAGAGGTGCTCACCGTCTCCCCGGAGACCCTGGTGAGCGACCTGGCCAAGACCCTGGTGGGCAAGAATATCAGCGGAGTGCCAGTGGTGGACGCCGACGGCCGCCTGGTGGGCATCGTCACCCAGAGCGACCTGGTGGAGCGGGCCCAGGAACTGGAGTTGCCCCCGGCCCTCAATATCCTGGACTTCCACCTCTATCTGCAGGTCCCGTCCCATCTCTTCCGCAAGCTGGAGAAGATGCTGGGCGCCACCGTGGCCGACATTATGAGCCCCAAGCCGGTGACCGTCTCCCCGGACACCCCGGCGCCCCGGCTCGCCGCCCTGATGGCCAAGGAGAAGGTGCACACCCTGCCGGTGATGGAGGCGGGAAAGATCGTGGGCATTATCGGCAAGATGGACCTGGTCCGGGGCCTGGCCCGGGAGTGGGGCGATAAGGGGGCCGGTGAGGCCACTTGATTATGTGACCGACTCACCCCGGGAGACCAGGGACCTGGCGGCCCGCCTGGCAGCCTGGCTGGCCCCGGGGGATATCATCGCCCTGAATGGCGAACTGGGGAGCGGCAAGACCGAGTTCGTCCATGGCCTGGCCCGGGGCCTGGGGGTGCCGGCCTCGGCGGTCGCCTCCCCCAGCTTCACCCTGATCCATGAGTACCCCGGCCGGGTGCTGCTGGCGCACCTGGACCTGTACCGCCTGGAGGACCTCCCCGCCGAACTGCTGCCGGACCTGGAGGAGTATCTCGAAGGCGACTCGGTGCTGGCGGTAGAATGGGCCCAGCGCCTGGCCGGGCTACTTCCTGAGGACTACCTGGAAGTGCGGCTGGCCATCTTGAGCGAGAGCCAGCGGCAGCTCACCTTCCTGGGCCACGGCCGCCGGGGGCGGGGATTGTTGGAGAATCTGAAACGGCACACCGAAGGTAGAAAGCGGAAAACCGCCCCCTAGGAGAGAGCCTGATGGCCAAAATCAGCCCCCGGCGCCGCTCGCTGTTGGAAAATCCTGAAGAGGTCTTAACCCTGGCCCAAGGCCTGCTGGAGCAGCTGAAACTCCGCTGGAAGTGGCTGGTCCTGGGTCTGGCGCTGGTTACCCTGGTCGTGGCCGCCTGGGCCATTCACGCCGGCATTAAGGGGCACCAGGAAAGGCAGGCGGCCGCCGCCCTGGCCCAGGTGCGTCCCCGGCTGACCGCAGAGGCCGGGCCGGATGTCGCCCAGGCCCTGGAGCGGGTGGTCCGGGACTACCCCGGCACCCGCGGGGCCCGGCAGGCCCAATTGCTGCGGGCCGATCTCCTGTACCACCTGAAAAATTACTCCGAAGCCGCCAAGGCTTACGCATCCCTGCTCCCCAGCGGCGACCCCGCCTGGGATGCCTTGCTCAACGAAAGCCTCAGTTACTGCTACGAGGGGATGGGCGACTACAAAGAGGCCGCGGCAGCCTTGAAGGCTGCCCAGGAGCAGCTCCCCGGGCCCTTAAACAGCGAGATCGACCAGCGCCTGGCCTCTCTCCTGGAGCGGGCCGGCGACTATCAGGCGGCGGCGCTCTACTGGAAAAAGCTCCTGGAGCAACCCGGCTCGCCAGTGCTGGTCCCCTACCTGAAGGAAAGGCTGAGGGCCGACGAGGCCCGGGGGAAGAAATAGCCGCCCCCCTTCTCTCTCCACTTCTAGCAGGGATTTTTCAAAGGTTCGGCCACCGGGTCCGGCGCCCCGGAGATCAGTCCCGCAGGCGGGGGTCGATGGCCTCCCGGATGCCTTCGCCCAGGAGGTTGTAGCTCATCACCGTCACCAGGATCGCCAGGCCGGGAAAGACCGAGAGCCACCAGGCGATCTCGATGGTGTCCTTGCCCATGGTGAGCATGTTGCCCCAACTGGGGGTGGGGGGCTGCACCCCCAGGCCCAGGAAGCTCAAGGAGCTCTCCACCAGGATGGCCCCGGCCACCCCCAGGGTGGCGGAGACCATCACCGGGGTCAGGGCGTTGGGCAGCAAGTGCCGCCAGATGAGGCGGGCGTCCGAGGCCCCCAGGGCCCGGGCCGCCACCACGAATTCCCGCTCCCTCAGTGAGAGAAACTCCGCCCGAACGAGGCGCGCCACCCCCATCCAACTGGTGAGGCCGATGATCGCCATGATGTTCCAGATGCTGGGCCCCAGCACCGCGATCACCGCCAGGATCAGGAAGATCGTGGGGAAACAGAGCATCAGGTCCACCAGGCGCATCAGGATCTGGTCCAGCACCCCGCCGTAATAACCCGCCAGGGCCCCCACCAGCACGCCGACCAGGGTGGCGATCCCCACCGCCACAAAGCCTACCAGCAGCGACACCCGGGCCCCGTAGATGATGCGGCTCAAGACATCCCGGCCCAGGGTGTCGGTGCCCAGCAGGTGGGCGGCGCTGGGAGGCATGAGCACCTGCTTCAGGTCAATAAAGTCGGGGTTGTAGGGGGCCAGCCAGCGGGCCAACAGGGCCACGGCGAACAGGCCCAGGACCAGGGCCAGGCCGCTTATGGCCAGGCGGTTGCGCCAGAGGCGCACCCAGAATTCGCTGATTCTCATGATCACCCCATCCTGATCCGGGGATCCGCCAGTCCGTAGGCCAGGTCCGCCAGCAGGTTGCCCAGCAGGGTGAGGAAGGCCACGATGACCAGCTCTCCCATCACCACCGGATAATCCCGGGCCATCACCGCCATCCAAAGCAACTGCCCCATGCCGGGAATGGCGAAGATGGTCTCGAAGATGACGCTGCCGCCAATGAGGCCCGGCAGGCTGAACCCCAATATGGTGATCACCGGCAGCAGCGCATTGCGCAGGGCATGCTTAAAGATGACCACTCGCTCCGGCAGCCCTTTGGCCCGGGCGGTGGTGATGTAGTCCTGGCCGATCACCTCCAGCATGCTGCCCCGCATGTAGCGGGAGACGCCGGCCAGGCCCATGAAGGCGGAGCCCAGCACCGGCAGGGTGACGTGGGCAGTGAGGTCGCTAATCTTTCCCCAGAGGGAAAAATGGGAGAAGCCCAGGGAGGTGAGGCCGGAGATGGGCAGCCAGTCCAGATAGACCCCGAAGAACAGCATCAGCAGCAAGGCCAGCCAGAAGGAAGGCATGGCGAAGCCGAAAAAAACCAACAGGGTGGTGCCTTTGTCGAACCAGGAATGGGCCCACTGGGCGGCCAGCACCCCCAGGGGCAGGGCCACCGCCAAAATGATCAGCAGGCTCAGGAGATTGAGACCCAGGGTGACGCCGATGCGCTCCCGGATCTTGTCCCACACCGGACGCCGATCCGGGGAGAAGGAGCGGCCGAAGTCCAGGCGGCTGATGCGTTTGAGCCAACCCCAGTACTGCACCGGCAAGGGCTTATCCAGACCGTAGAGCTCCCGCAGGCGCTTCTGGGCCTCCAGCGACGCCTTGGGGTTCATGGTGGTCTGCAGCTCCGTGGGGGTGCCCGGGGCCAGGTGGATCACCAGGAAGGAGACCAGGGTGATCCCCAGGAGCATGGGAATCATCAACAGTAGTCTTTTGCTGAGATAAGTCAACATATCTTAGTTTCGAGTTTCGAGTTTCGAGTTGTAGGGGCGGACCCAGGTGTCCGCCCTTGGTAGGGGCGACAGTGGCACAGGCTTCCAGCCTGTGATGGAGCCGCCCGGTTGTAGGGGCGACCCGCTGGGTAGCCCAGTCTCTATTTTCGAGTTTGGGGAATGCCGCCAGGGCGGCCATCCCCCCGCCCCCGGGATCATCAGCCCCAGGGGGCCTGAGCAGGGGGCGGCGCCGGCGCCTCCGGACGGGCGCAATTGTTTAAAATTAGCGCATTTGCGTGGCTGATGCAAGCAGAATGGCCTGGCGGCCGGGCAACTCCCCAGTCCGGAGGAACGGGTTTTAAACCCGCCCCTACACGGCAAAGAACCCCGCCAGCGCCGCGGCCATCTCCTCCAGTTGCTCCGGGTGAAACCACCTGATCTCCGGGTCGGCCCGGAACCAGGTGCGCTGGCGCTTGGCGTAGCGCCGGGTGTCCACCTCCAGGGCATTGATGGCCTCCTCCCAGGACCGCTCCCCCTTGAGGTATTGGCCCAGGTGCCGGTAGCCCAGGGACTGCAAGGGCTTCAGGTCCGGGGGGTAACGCCCCAGCAGTTCCTCCACCTCCTGCAGAAATCCCTGGGCCAGCATGGTCTTAAGGCGCAGGGCGATCCTGGACTGGAGTTCCTCCCGGGGCATTCTCAGACCCAGCTTCAGGATGCGGTAGGGGCAATGCCGGAAGCGATGGGCCTGGAAAAGTTCCGAGAGGGGCCGGTGGCTGGCCTCCATAACCTCCAGGGCCCGGAGGATCCGGTAGCGGTCGTGGGGATGCAGGCGGGCGGCGGTGATCGGGTCCAGGGCCGCCAGGCGCTGGTGCAGGAGGAGAGGCCCCAGGTCGGTAAGCTCCCTTTTGAGGCGCCCCCGGATTTCCCCCCGGGGCGAGCCCTCCTCAAAGAGGCCGTAGAGCAGGGCCTTGAGATAGAGGCCGCTCCCCCCCACCACCAGGGGTGGTATGCCGCGGGCATAAAGAGAGGCCAGCGCGGCCCGGCCCTCCCGGGAGTAGCGGGCCGCGTCATAAGGTTCCGGGGGGTCGGCCACGTCCACGAGGTGGTGGGGCACGAGGAGGCGTTCCGCGGGGCTGGGCTTGGCGGTGCCGATATCGAGCTCGCGGTAGACCTGGAGGGAGTCGGCGTTGACGATCTCCCCCCCCAGCCTGCGGGCCAATTCCAGGGCGACGGCAGTCTTGCCCACCGCGGTGGGGCCTAATAAGACTGCCACCCTGTTAGCCGCCAAGCTTGCCATATAAGAAATTATATCCGATTTCTTATAATCAGGGGAAAAGGGAAAGAGAGGAAAGGCGAAAAGGCGAAATTACCAAGACAAGGCAGTTTCCGGTTTTGCTTAAGAGTAAATGCTGCCGGTTATGATTTTACTACAATTAATCACTTCTAAGAAATCCTTCCGAGACTCCACTTTGCTTCTTTTACCACATGGCTATCCTCTTGACTACTTTGGGCGATAGACCTCAAAGCATTTCTAACGCGGGGGTTGTTTGCAAAGCCAGCTAATGCTCCGACGATCTTTTTCCTCATTCTCGCGCTATATCTTTCATCTTCAAGGGCCTTAAGCAAAGGCTCTATGCTTGAAGGAGAATGGATGATGGATAGGGAGCCCAAAACATCAAATCGAACTTGGCTTCTGGAATCACGCAGGGCATCTTCCAGCGCTACTATGACTTCGTGAGTAGGGTAATTTTTAAGGGCATAGGCTGAGTCCTTTCGTAACTTAAAATCAGCTTCTGTTCGCAATACGTTTATAAGAACGTTTGGTATTCTGCTAAGTGGAGAACGGCTCACATTTGAAAACCAAAAACACCGTATGGCAGTTAGTCTATTAATTTCTTGATATTTATTTTTTCCTTCGATGACTCTCAGAAGAATTTGCACGCATTCAACATTATTATGACTCCCAAGAACTTTTATTGCGCCATTAATTAAATCAACATCTTTCTCGTTTTCTATGATACGAATGCATATTTCAATGACCTTTTTTGCATCGTAGGTTACCAAATACTCCTGAGGATTATATAAATGACATTTAAACCAACTCTCCAAAATGAAGCGAAGTTGATCATCAGTAATATCTAATTTATCTTTATTTTTAAGGAATAATTCAAGCCTATCCTGGCTTGCAAACACCCGATGTCGTCCCCATTCTACGAATGCATTTAAGAAAAGCTCCTTGAAAGGCTCATCAATAGTATTTTTTATCGAATTTTCCAATATAGGGTTTTCCCCTTTATTACTTAATTTCGCTATCGATAATTGAAGATGCTGGCGAACCATTTGCTCAAAACTTTCTGGTCCATCATATAGACAAATGAGGCCTCGTTTTTGCAATTGTTCACGAAATTCAAGAACTCGCTTAACCTGGTCAGCCTCTGCCGGTGAATTTAGAAAATATTCGGATTTACTGAAATAAAACATAATCTGTGGTTTGCCATTAAGTTTCCATGAAGCATAGGCAAGGTCGAATTCCTCGGATGTACCGGAACTTGCGATACCCGTTGGAGTACCAAAATGTTTCCACATTATTCCAATAAAGATATCATACGGCCCAATTTGACTATTGATTATTTCTTGTGGTCTTCCCATACCGGGCTTTACATGGGTTTCCCAGCGAATAAGTTCAAGGATGATACCTTTTTCTTGGGCAACTGTTCGATTTAATTCTTCGATTACCCTTTGTAACCGATCTCTCTCTGCTTGCACGTCAGAAGGTGAAGCAACAAAAACCCTAATCTTTTTAAAACGCTTTGCCATCTAATTTCTCCTCCTTTCCCCTTTTCAATTTAATTTCAGTGCCATATTTTTTCAATAAAAATCTAATTCAATTACGTGGTTAATTGTGCCTTTTGTAATATATTTTTTGGCCAAGACTGAAACCCGCCTCATTTGGGGCGGCGAAAGCTCTGGTGGATGTCGCCGTAGGGGATCAGACGCCACAGCGGGCGTCCGTGGGGGCAGTGGGAGGATACCGGGATTTCATCCAATTGGGCCAGCAATGCCTGAACGGCCTCCTCTGGCATAGGGTCCCCAGCCTTGAGGGCCCCCCGGCAGGCCATGAACTGGCAGGCCTGCTCCCGGATCGCCTGGGGCGAGGCGCCGCCCTTCAAGGGGGACAAGGCCTCCACCGCCTCGGCCACCACCGCCTCCAGGTCGGCGTGGCTGAGGAAGGCCGGGGCCGCGGTGATCAGAAAGCTGGCCCCGCCAAAGTCCGAGAGGTCCAAGCCCGCCTGGGCCAGGACCTCCAGGTGCTCCCGGACCCAATCGGCCTGGGCGGCGGGAACCTCCACCACCTTGGGGAAGAGCAGCGCCTGGCGGGTGGCCCCCGGTCCCTTGGCCTTAAAGGATTCATAGAGAACGCGTTCGTGGGCCGCGTGCTGGTCGATGAGGACCAGGCCCCCCGGGGACTGAGCCAGGATATAGG
>JBAUPV010000002.1:0-12924 GCA_049580385.1 Desulfobaccales bacterium
GGCTGAAGCCGGTAATAGCAAAACCCCCTCTCCCCTGCGAGGGGAGAGGGTTGGGGTGAGGGGTGGCTACTAATTATTTCCCCCTCACTCTGCCCTCTCCCCCATTGGGGGAGAGGGCAGAAAGCAAGAGAACTCCATAAGTTAATCAAATAAAGATTTGGGAACCTATATTATAAGGGCAGATTAGCAAAAACCTTGCCGGACACTACTGGGTTACCCGGGGATTCCGGATGCCTGGTCTACTCTCGAAGGCTAATTGCCGATGGTGCTGATATAGGTGTCCGCTTTCCTTAAGGCATCTTCCATTTCCTTCGGGGTAATCATCGCCGGATCATAATAAACGGTGTCTATCTCCGTAGATTGGACAGAACCGGTTACGACCTTGACCACTCCTGACAGCCTTTCCAAGGCTGTCTTGCCGACTTCGAATCACCCCACTTCAAAAACGATTTTGGCCTCCTGGTCCATGGCGGCAGATTCATGATTTGCGGGGGCGATAAAAAGCAGAAAA
This sequence comes from Desulfobaccales bacterium, assembly GCA_049580385.1. Taxonomy (GTDB): domain Bacteria; phylum Desulfobacterota; class Desulfobaccia; order Desulfobaccales; family 0-14-0-80-60-11; genus JAPLJC01. Next base: position 512 of record JBAUPV010000002.1, read on the forward strand.
AAAAGACCCAGGAGGAGGCAACTGGTAAATTTCATGGCTTGCATCCTCACCCATTTGAGATTAGGGCTGTCTGGCATCAGGTTTGATAAACGTCGGACACCGCAAGGTTGCAGGGTTGCGGAGCCACCTTTCCACTAATCCAGGCTCGCCAGGGTATTACCGGGCCGCTCCTTATCTTCCTCTGAACCTAAAAATAAGCATAGACCCCAGGATGTCAAGGCGGTCCTGTTTCTCAAGATCGTTGTAAATTCAGCAACTTGAAGATTACGATGGCGATGCGGTGCGACAGCCTGCTTGAAAATCGCGCCACATTTAGATAAAATTAAACATGCTTTCTGCTTTGGCCAGGGGGATCGAATCCCCTGATCTCCTGACGGCGCTTGCCCGGGAGCCCAGCCAGGTCTATCTGCAAGGTCTTACCCCCGCCAGCGGCGCCTACCTTCTGGCCAGCCTGTTTCGGCAACTGGGACGGCCCTTCCTCCTGGTGACCCCCAATGGTGAGGGCCATGAGACCTTTTTGAAGGACCTGGCCTTCTTCCTGGGAGAGCCCTGCGACGACTCCGGCGGCGCCCGGGGCCTCTTATTTTTTCCGGCCCACGAAGTCCTGCCCTTTCAGGAGCTGAGCTTCGACTCCGAGGTGAGCTGCGCCAGGATGGCTTCGGCTTATGTGGCCGTGACCGCAACCTCCCCTTTTCTCATGGTGGCCCCGGCCCTGGCCCTGCGCCAGAAGCTCCCCCCGGCCCAGCGGCTGCGGGATTTACTGGCCTACGTGCTGCCCGGCGAGACCCTGAACCGCCCGGAATTTCTCCAGAGCCTGCTGGACGGCGGTTATGCCCGCCGTCCGGTGGTAGAGGAGAAGGGCGAGTTCAGCGTGCGCGGCGGCATCATCGACCTGTTTCCGCCCCTCTCTGAGCAGCCGGTGCGCCTGGAGTTCTGGGGGGACGAAGTGGAGTCCATCCGGCGCTTTGACCCGGCCAGCCAGCGGTCCCTGGGCCAGCTTGCGGAGCTGGTGGTGCTGCCCGCCAGCGAAGTGGTGCTGGACGGGGCGGCCCGGGAACACGCCCTGGCCCGGCGCAAACGCCGCCAGGACCCCCAGTTCTGGGAAAACGTCCGGGAAGGGCGCCACTTTCCCCGCATCGAGCGCCATCTCGAGGAATTTTACCCGCAACCCCAGACCCTGTGGGAGATGCTGCCGCCGGAGACCGTGGTGGTGGTTTGGGACCCCTTCAACCTGGAGCGGGAGCTGCAGAAGATGGGGGAGGACACGGCCCACGAACCCCAGGGCTGGCTGGATCAAATTCCCTGGGAGGACCGCTTAGGCCGGTTCAGCACTGTCATCTGCCCGCTGCTGCCCTGGGTCCACCCCCATCCGGAGCGGGACTTCCATTTCCAGGTGGAGAAAAACGAGGGTCTGGCCCAGGAGTTGGCCGCCGCCGGGGCCGAGGCCGGGCGGCTGGTGCCGGCCCTGGCAGCCCGCCTGGAAGAATGCCGCCGGGGCGGGTTTCAGGTCCTGCTGGCGTGCAAAAGCCGCCATCGGGGCGAGCGCCTGGCCCGGCTTCTCCAGGAAGAGGGCCTGGAGGCCCCGCTCAACCTCACCCCCACCTGGGAGCCGGGCAGCCGGGTGGAGCTCACCGTAGGCGATCTTTCCGGGGGATTCCGGCTCCTTTCCCAGGGACTCATCGTCCTCACCGAAGACGAGGCCCTCGGGTTCCGTCCCGAAGGCCGGCGCCGCAAAGAGGGCCGCGTCCCCCAGGACCTCACCTCCCTGGCCGACCTTGAGGAAGGGGATTACATCGTGCACCTGGACCACGGGATCGGCATCTACCGGGGACTGGTGAAACTCTCCGTGGGACTCCAGGCCAATGATTTTCTGGAACTCGAATACTTAAACGGCGACCGCCTCTACCTGCCGGTGGATCGCCTCCACCTGGTGCAGAAATACCTGGGGGTGGAGGGAGTGGAACCCCGGGTGGAGCGCCTGGGGGGCAAGTCCTGGGACCGAACCAAGAAGCGGGTCAAGAAGGCGGTGGAAAAAATCGCCCGGGAACTGGTGGAGCTCTATGCCTTGCGCCGGGTCCTGCCGGGGCACCAATTTTCGCCCCCGGACCCGGTTTTCCGGGAGTTCGAGGCCACCTTCGAATTTGCCGAGACCCCGGACCAGGAACAGGCCATCCAGGAAGTCCTGGGGGATCTGGCCTCGGATAAGCCCATGGACCGGCTCATCTGCGGCGACGTGGGCTACGGCAAGACCGAGGTGGCGGTGCGGGCCGCCTTCAAGGCAGCCATGGACGGCAAGCAGGTGGCCATGCTGGTGCCCACCACGGTGCTGGCGGAGCAGCATTATGAAACCTTCAGGCGGCGGCTGGCCCACTATCCGCTGGAGGTGCGGGTCCTGAGCCGCTTCAAGGCCCCGGCGGCGCAGAGGCAGACCTTGGCGGACCTGGCCCAAGGCCGGGTGGACATCATCATCGGCACCCACCGGCTGCTGTCCAGGGACGTGGTCTTCAAGGATTTGGGCCTGGCTATCATAGATGAGGAGCAGCGTTTCGGGGTGAAGCAGAAGGAGAGACTGAAGGATTGGCGCCGTACCGTGGACGTTCTCACCCTGACCGCCACTCCCATTCCCCGAACCCTGCAATTGTCCCTGACGGGCTTGCGGGACCTGAGCCTGATCAACACCCCGCCGGAGGACCGCCTGGCGGTGCGCACCTACTTGTGCCGCCCGGAGCGGGCCGTAATTCAGGCGGCCATCCGCCGGGAACTGGCCCGGGGCGGACTGGTCTTTTTCGTGCACAACCGGGTGCGAACCCTGGCCAGATGGACCCGCCAGGTCCAGGAGATGGTGCCCGAGGCCCGGGTGGCCATGGCCCATGGCCAGATGCCGGAGCGGGAGCTGGAAAAGGCAATGCTGCGCTTCTGGCGCAAGGAAGTGGACGTGCTGGTGTGCACCGCGATCATCGAAGCCGGGTTGGACATCCCGGCGGCCAACACCATCATCATCAACCGGGCCCATACCCTGGGGCTGGCGCAGCTCTATCAACTGCGAGGCCGGGTGGGCCGCAGCCAATCGCAGGCCTACGCCTACCTGCTGGTGCCTGATGAAGCGGCCCTCTCCAGCGAGGCCCAAAAACGCCTGAAGGCCTTGATGGAATTTACCGAGTTGGGCTCCGGTTTTAAGATCGCCATGCACGACCTGCAGATCCGGGGGGCCGGCAATCTCCTGGGTCAGGCCCAATCCGGCCAGGTGGCGGAAGTCGGTTATGAGCTTTATCTGCAACTCCTGGAACAGGCTGTTCGGGAGTTCAAGGGGGAGCCTGAAGACCTGGCCCCGGACCCGGAGATCCGCCTGCCCCTGGCCGCCTACCTGCCCGAAGATTATGTGCCCGACGTGCAGCAGCGACTGGCCCTCTACCGGCGGCTGTCCGGCCGCTTGACCCCGGAGATGGTGCAGGAACTTGAAGGGGAATTTCAGGATCGGTTCGGACCGCTGCCCCCGGAGGGGCGCAACCTCCTGGAGGTGGTCCGCCTCAAACACCGTCTGCGGCAGTTGGGCCTCAAGCGTCTGGAGGTGCAGGACAGCTTTGTGCGGCTGCAGTTTGCCCAGCCGGAGCGTCTGGACCTGCCGCGCCTGGTGGGCCTCTTGAAAAGGAAGCCGGATACCTTTCGCCTTTTTCAGGATCAAACCTTACGGGTGCGGCTGCCGCAGGGCGGCTCCCCCCTGAGTCGTTTGCAAAACTGCTTGAAAGAAGTGGAGACATTTGTTAATGCAGAAGAGGAGAGATAGAAAACCATGGAGAGAATAACCAGAGGGCTGCTAACCCTGACCCTGATCTGTGTGCTGGTGGCCTTGTCGGCCAGGAACGGCTCCGCTAAAGTGGTGGACCGGATTGTGGCCCAGGTCAATGATGAAATCATCACCATGTCGGAACTGCAAAAGGCCTCCAGATCCATTGAGGACCAAGAGGGTATCGATCCCAAGAGCAAAGAAGACAAGGCTCTCGAACACCGAATGCTGGAAACGCTTATTGACCGGAAGCTGGCCAAGGCCGAGGCCAAACGCCGGGGAATCAAAGTCGACGATAAGGAACTGAACGAGGCCCTGGAAAATTTTAAGAAACGTAATCATGTGATGGACGAGGACTCCTTTAATAAGTCCCTGGCCAAGGCCGGCCTCACCCTCGCAGAGCTTAAGGAAAAGATCGCCGATCAGATAATCGAGCAGCGGCTAGTATCCATGACGGTGGGCACCAAGGCCGTGGTCAGTGAGTCGCAGGTGCGCCAGTATTACGATCAAAAATATAAGGGAGACGCCACCACCCAATTGCACCTGTTGAGCATCAAGATGCCATTCCCGCCGGGCGCCACCGAAGCCCAGCAGGAAGAGGTAAAAAAGCAAGCGGAAAACATCCTCCAGGAAGTCAAAGGCGGCGCCACTTTTGAGAGTGCCGCCCAGAAATACTCCCTGGAGGCAACTGACGTCGGTTTCGTTCCCGAAAACGAATTGGATCCCAGGCTGGCGCAATTTCTGGCGAAGTTTAGTCCCAAAGAGGTGGCCCCGGTCGTAACCCCGCAAGGGATTCAATTGATTCAGTTGCTGGAACGCCGGAGCGGTCAGGCCCGGTCCTATGAGGAGGTGGCGCCGGAGATTCGCCGCATCCTGACTCAGCAGGAGATGGAGAAGGAATTTTCCGTGTGGGTCAAAACCCTCCGGGATAACGCCCATATCAAGATCATGCTGTGAGACGCAGGGCAACCGGCGCCCCCCCCGGGCGGCGTTTCGTAATTAACCAGACCACTTAATCGGGGACTTTTTCCTCCCGAATTTTAGAATCCTGCCAGATTGCAGGCCTGTTCCATTTTGCATCGCTCCACAAGTAGGGGGCGGGTTTGAAACCCGCCCCTTGTATATTGACAAACTATTTCCGGCACAGTTGGGGAGGGCCGCATGGCCAAGGAAAATTCGCCCCCGGTAACCGATATCGCCAATCTGGCCCGGCATCTCGGAGAAACGGTGACGCTCCGGGGTTGGGTTCACCATCTGCGCTCCAGCGGTAAGGTGCGCTTTCTGGTGATGCGGGACGGCGCCGGCCTGGTCCAGGGTGTACTCGTTAAGGGGGGCCTGCCGGAGGAGGACTTTCAGCAGTTCGAGCGCCTCACCTTGGAGTCCTCCCTGATCCTGGAGGGCAAGGTGAAGGCCGAACCCCGGGCCCCCGGGGGCTATGAACTGGAAGTCTCCCGGTTGCGGCCGCTTCAGATCGCCCCGGAATATCCCATCTCGCCGAAGGAGCATGGGGTAGGGTTCCTGATGGACTGGCGCCACCTCTGGCTCAGGTCGCCCCGGCAGCAGGCGATCCTGCGGGTCCGGGACGAGGTCTGCCGGGCCTGCCGCGATTTTTTTCAGGAGCGGGGCTTCGTCCTGGTAGATACCCCTATCCTGACGCCCATTAGCTGTGAAGGGACCACCAGCCTGTTCGAGACCGACTACCTGGATCGGGGCAAGGCCTACCTCTCCCAGAGCGGCCAGCTTTATCTGGAGGCTGCGGCCATGGCCCTGGGCCGGGTCTATTGTTTCGGGCCCACCTTTCGGGCGGAGAAATCCAAGACCAGGCGCCACCTGACGGAGTTCTGGATGGTGGAGGCCGAGGCTGCCTTCTACACCCTGGAGGAGGTCATGGGGCTCGCCGCAGATTTGGTGCGTTTCGTGGTCCAGCGGGTGCTGGAGCGCCAGGAGGCGCAGTTGCGCCTGTTGGAGCGGGACCGCGAGCACCTGGTAGAGGCGGCGGCCGGGCCTTTTCCCCGCCTCAGCTATGACGAGGCCCTGGAGCGCTTGCAGGCCCAAGGCAAAAAAATCCCCTGGGGGGAGGATTTGGGAGCGGAAGAAGAGACCCTTCTGTCCCAGATGTTTTCCAGGCCGGTGCTGGTGCACCGCTATCCCCGGCAGGCCAAGGCCTTTTATATGGAGCCGGACCCCCTGGACCCGAGGCTGGCCCTGTGCGTGGATATGCTGGCCCCGGAAGGCTACGGCGAGATCGTTGGCGGTTCCCAGCGCCTGGACGACCTGGAGACCCTGCTGGCCAGCCTGGAGGCCCATAACCTGCCCCGGGAGCCCCTGGAGTGGTACCTGGACCTGCGCCGCTTCGGCAGCGTGCCCCACGGCGGCTTCGGCCTGGGCATCGAGCGCCTGCTGGCCTGGATTTGCGGCCTGCACCACGTGCGGGAGACCATCCCTTTCCCGAGGCTCATCGACCGGTGTTATCCCTGAACCAGCAACCGTTAACCGGAAGGCGAACCCTGGAAAGCGGCTCCTGGGGCCTGCAGGCGGTGGTTTTCGGCCTGGTGGCCGCGGCCGTCAGCAACATCTACCTCACCCAGCCGGTGCTGCCGGTATTGCAGGTAGAATTCGGGGTCAGCCCTTCCCAGGCTTCTTATACCGTCTCGGCGGTGATCCTGGGGCTGGCCCTGGCCAACCTGCCCTTTGGTTGGCTGGCGGATCGCGTCCCGGTCCGGAGCCTCATCCTGTTAGGGGGCGTGGTGGTATGCGCCGCCGGGCTTTGCTGTGCGGCCACATCGAGTCTGCCTCTGCTGGTGGGGGCCCGCTTTCTGCAGGGGCTGTTCGTGCCGGCCCTGACCACCTGCCTGGCCGCCTACCTGTCTGCCAACCTGCCGGTGGAAAGGCTCAACGTGGTGATGGGGGCCTATGTGGCCGCCACTACCACCGGCGGCCTGTGCAGCCGCCTGCTGGGCGGCATGGTCCCAACCCAGCACTGGCGGTACATCTTCGTCATCGCCGCCGCCCTGCTGGCCGGGGCCACCGTCATCGCGGTCTGGCGGTTGCCGCCGGGCCGGGGACCGGATGAGGGACAGGAGAGCGGCGCAGGTTTCCTCACCCTGTTAACCCAAGCGGAACTGAGACGCATATTTCTGGTGTCCTTCGGCGGTTTTTTCGTCTTCTCTTCGGTCTTTAACTATCTGCCATTCTATCTTTCCGGGGCGCCGTTTCACGCCTCCACCCGCCTCATCACCCTGCTGTATCTCTCGTTCCTCATGGGGGTCGTAGCCGCGCCGCTGTCCGGAAAGTTGAGCAACCGCATCGGCAACGGCGGCACCATGATTCTGGGGTCGATCCTCTTCGCCCTGGCCATCGCCCTGACCCTGATCAAATCACTGGTGGTGATCCTGGCGGCGCTGATCCTGGTGTGCGGCGGGTTTTTTTCCATTCATGCCGCGGCCGCCGGTTCACTGAACCGCAAGCTCACCTCCAGCCGGGGCCAGGCCAATTCCCTATACATCCTGTTCTATTACCTGGGCGGGGCGGCGGGCATCACCTTGAGCGGCCACGCCTACGGCCTGGCTGGCTGGCCGGGAGTGGCCGCTTTGGGGATCGCAGTGCTGGCCCTGCCTTTCGCCACCGGGCTGGCGGAGCGGCGCCAGGAGCAGCGCCGGGGCCAGGCTCGTTCACAATAAAGTTGAGCCGGGGGACCGGATGGGTGATAATAATTGGCAAGGAACCGGTAACATCTAGAAAACCCTAAGTCTTTATGCGGATATCGCCCCTAAGGATGATTATCGGGATATGCGGCATTTATTATTTAACATTTTGGTTTATGCAGGGTCTAACCTATTGAAAGCCGGCGACGAGAGATCATGACTGACGCAGAACTCGTGGCCCGGGCTCAGGGCGGAGACCTGCAGGCCTTCGAAGAATTGGTGGTGAAGTACCAGCGGGAGATTTACGGCCTGGCTTGCAGGATGGTGAGCGACCCGGAAGAAGCTAAGGATTTATCGCAGCAGGCCTTTATGCAGGCCTTCATCTATATCCGAAGCTTTCGCCAGGATGCCCAATTCCGCACCTGGCTGTTCCGGATCGCCATCAACCAGTGCTACAACTTTTTGAAAAGCCGGAAAAAGTTTGGGGAGCCGGTAGATTGTGACGAAGTGGCGCTGGTGGGGGAGGATGACTCCCCGGAAGAGGAGTTGGTATCCAGGGATGAGCGCCAGCGGGTTTACGCGGCCCTGAAAAAGCTGCCCCCTAAACAGCAGGCGGTGCTCACCCTGAAGTTGGAACAGGGCCTCTCCTACCAGGAGATCAGCGAGGTCCTGGGAGGCACTCCGGGCGCCGCCCGGGTGAATTACTGCCAGGCGCTGAAAAATTTGAAGAAATATCTGAAGAAAGAGGAAGAAGATGAATTGGCAATGCGCCCTTCTCCAGCGGTGGCTACCCGAGTATCCCGACGGTGATCTGCCCGCCTTTTGGCTGAGGAGACTGAAACCTCACGTGGAGCGGTGCAGCCACTGTCGCCAGGAGCTGGCGGCCTTGAAGGAAGTGGCCCAGGCCATCCGGACATCGAAGGTGGCCGATCCGGGGCCGGAGTTTTGGAGCGGCTTTTCCCGGGAGCTGCACGTAAAGCTGGTCCAGGCCGTCCAGGAAGGGGAAATGGCCCCGGCCCGGTCCTCCTGGTGGGGCAGGATTCCCTATCTGGTGGGGGCCTCGGCCCTGGCTGTCCTGCTCCTTTGGGTGGCCGTCAGCCATCTGACGCCCCGGCAGGCCGGTCTGGCTCCGCCCCAGGTCGCCCAACAAAAGGCCCCCAAGGAGCAATTGGCGGTTGCTCCCGAGCCTGCGGCCGGCGAGGGAGGCAATAGCTTTCTTTTCGTGGCCAATAACCACGACGAGGAGGCCACTCCGGGAGAAGATCTGGGGGACGACTTGGACACGACCCTGAGCGGGATGACGGCACAGCAAAAGGAAATCTTCCTGAAAAGGTTAAGCGAGCAGCAAAAGGATGGATCATGCCTAGAAAGCTATTCTTCTATTTTCTTGGCCTGATGCTGGCCGGGATGGCCTCGGCCCCCTGGGCTTGGGCACAGCCCGCCGGGGTTTTCAGACCAGTCGGGGCCGCGCCCGGGCCCGGGGGCGGCGGTTTTCAGGAACGCTTCCAGCAGGTGAAACGCCAACAGATGGGACCGGCCCTGGGAGTGAATCAGCAAACCGTGGACCGGCTCCTGGAAATCGAACGGCGTTATGAGCCGGGCCGGCGGCAATTGATCCAGAGTATGAGGATGGATTACCAGCGCCTGCAGCAGGTCATGTCCCAGGCGGCGCCGCCGCAGGGCGAGGTGGCGGCCATTCTTGGCGACATGAAGCGGAGGAAACAGGAGATGCAGGACCTGCAGACCCGCCAGGGCGAGGAAGAGGACGCCCTGCTCAACCCAGTGCAGCAGGCCCGCTATCTCATGTATAACCAATCCTTGATGAGAGAGGCCCGCAGTGTCAAGAGAGGTGGTCCGGGGGAGGGTGGCGCCTTTACCCCGGGAGGCCCCCGGGAAGTTCCGGTAATCAACCCCTCCGGCCGTTAACGGCCAGCGGACTCCGGGAAAATCGAGTTTCGGCTCCCGGAGGTTCGTTACCAAATTATTTGCCATTCTCGGTGGGGCGGACCCAGGTGTCCGCCCTTTTTGTTGGCGTCCAGTCTTTTCTCTGCGCCCTCTGCGTCTCTGCGCTGAACCGGCAAGAGCGGGTGCTATTTAAATCGGTGACTAATTCCCGGCGTCCGGCGCCTCAAGGCTGCCTGAGCGGGAGGGGTCCGGGAGAAGACGGCGGCCCGATTCCTGCCGCCGCCTTTAGGATTCGGCGGCCTAAATTCGAGGATGGTAAATTGAGCGCCCCCTCTTGCCAAGCGGGTAGGGAAGGGGCTAAAATATTTCTGCTGCCGGAGTGGTGGAATTGGTAGACGCAGGGGACTCAAAATCCCCCGAGGGCAACCTTGTGCGAGTTCGAGTCTCGCCTCCGGCACCAAATGATTTCAAGGGGTTAGCTAAATTAGCTGCCCCTTTTTTTCGAGTTCGGTTCGACTCTATTGGGATTTCCTGCTCGAGTCCTGGATATAGTTTGGTCGATTGTATCTCGATGAACTCAATGAAGCAAGAATCTGTCTCTGACGCGTTCGAAAACCAATTTTCATCGTAGCAGCCCAAGCTGCCGAATAATCTCAATTAACGAGCAGTTAACCCCCCGCTCCATCCCGCTTCAGCCTTCTTCCAATTATCCTCTGCACCATGTTGACAATACCTCAATAGTGTTTAAATATTAATGATCTTTACAAAGAGGCGAGGAAACGATGCGCAGTTCCTCTACCGGGTCCCCAAACGACGATTCGTATAATATATATCACGCGCTACTATAGTTCGTAACATTTTCAGATAACATTTAACTCACGGAGAGCAACATGAGCGAAGACCTGAAGCGCTTCTTATGTCTGGGGTGCGGCTTCCTATACGACGAAGCTCTGGGCCTGCCCGAGCACGGCATCGCCCCGGGCACCCGCTGGGCGGATATCCCTGACAACTGGGCCTGTCCGGACTGCTTCACCCCCAAACACCTGTTCCAAATGGTCGAGATTCCCTATGCCGCGGGTGAGCCCCATATGCCGCGGCTGGGACCCGTCGTGCCGACGCCTGAACCCTCACTCCATATCATCTAGAGGAGATTAACCGTGCCAGAGTCCTTTGTCATGCGCACCGGAGAGCGAGGCTACAACAAGTTACGGTCGACGGGCCCGCTCTCGTCCTACGTCTCGGGACATCCCGAGGCAGTTCTGACTCGCCACTCGAGCTTCAACTTCGGCCCGTATCAGGCTGGCCGCGCCGGGTTCGGCCGAATGCGGGTATTCGGCGACGAGATCTTTAGCGGATCCGGCTGCGGCTACAACATGCACCGTCATCACAACTTCATCATCTGCGCCTTCGTTTTCCAGGGTGAGCTTACGCACATCAACACGGTGGGCAACATCGATCAGCTGACCTCGGGCGATTACTATGTCTTCTCCGCCGGCTCGGGGGGCAAGCACTGTGAGGTGAACCTGAAGAACGACGACATGCATGCCATCTATATGTGGTTCCTGCCCGACCAGCTCTATCTGCCCCCATCGTACCGACGGAATCATTTCGATGCCCTGGCCAATCGCAATCAGCTCGTGACTCTGGTAGGTAATGCCGACGGCGCGCTCCGCCTCTCGCAGGATGTCACGGTGTCGCGCCTGTCCAGTGACACCGCGGTGACGTTCGACTACGCACCGCGCTCACCCTTGCACGGCGTCTACGTCTTCGTGCTGGAAGGTGAAGTCCAGTGCGACGATGTCGCCCTCGCCCGCCGCGACAGCCGCGGCATCTGGGGTGCGGAGCGGATCAACCTCCGAACAGGGCCGCAGGAAGGCGACCTGATGATCGTTGAAACGGCCCCATAACTGGGCGAAGTGACCTGACCCGCGCGATGTCCTCACAATCGGCAACCAGATAGCCTCGCCCGGCGGCGATGCCATGGAGAACGCACATGCCCATAATGCAAGTCTATTACCCGCAAGGATCGCTGCCCGGTGAACGCAAGGCGGCGCTCGCCCAACAATTAACTGACGTTTTGCTGATGATGGAGGGAAACGCCAAGACGGCTGGCGGTCTCGGCTTCGCCTCGGTTCTGTTCACCGAGGTCGCGCCATCGGACTGGTGGGTCGGTGGCCGTACCGATGCCACGTACGTCGCGCCGCCGGGCAAGTTTCTGGTGCGCGTGACCATCCCCGAAGGCTATATGAATCAGATGCACAAGACCGAGGTCCATGCCGCCGTAACCGCCGCCATCGTGGCCGTTTCCGGCAACCCCAACGATCCCAAGCACGGCGGTAGCGTGCAGGTCATCATCGACGAGGTTACGGAGGGTAATTGGGGCGCCCATAGCAAGACCATCAGTCTTGCCAGCATCGCCGACGCGGTCGGGCTGCCTAAGAACGGGGAGCGCTTCCAATGGGTCCGGGCTTATTTCGCAGCCAAAGCCAGGCAGTTTAAGGCGGCGGGGTATCCTGCAGACGTTGGCGGCCTTCTGGGCGATTCGAAATGATGACAGGTTCGACCGGCTTGCAGGCAGTTGCTGCACTCGGCAGCTCCGGCGGTTAGAATTCGTCGAGCTGAAGGCTTCAGAGCCAAGCCGCGACTTCGGCGACCGCGACTCGATCACGGCAATCGCCGATAATGGTTTCCATAAGCGATACCTTCCCTGAGAATAAATCGTTCAGTATAGCGAAATTTAATTTTACCCTTTTTCCTTTACACCGTCGTGGCCGTATTTCTCAGCCACCTCCCCTACAATCTTACGTAAGACTTTAAAGGGGATAGCTTGGAATTTATCCCGCTGATAACGGTTGGAAATTAATTTCGAATAGAAGGTTTCTGCTATGGTCCGAAACTTATCACGGCTCTAAAAACTTCCCATATTCGAATCATATCATTACTCTTAGCCAGGAGATTTCTTGGCGCTTTGGCGCGTCCTCTAATTCCTAGAATTTCACCCCACCCTGTTAACCATGGAAAAAGCGTCACGGGAAAGGGGGAGGAAGGAGGCGGATTTGATGTTGCTCTCACCCCTTGCT
>JBAUPV010000003.1:0-151386 GCA_049580385.1 Desulfobaccales bacterium
CCCTAACCCTCTCCCCCAGCGGGGGAGAGGGGATAAAGAAAGAATAGTGAAATTCACTCTCTCCCCCTAGCGGGGGGAGCGGGCTGGGGTGAGGGGGGAAAGATAAAGCAAAAACCAAAAACTCGAAACTCGGAACTGGGCGACCCAATCACAGGCTGGAAGCCTGTGCCACTGTTGCCCCTACAACTCGAAACTCGAAACAATTAATGGTGGGGCGGCCGTCCCTGGCCGCCCGGTCTGAGGTTAGCGGGCGGGGACGCCCGCCCCACGAGACCCGCCCCACTGATAACTGACTACTGACTACTGGCTACTGACTACTGACTACTGCCCTTAATATGAGCGTCATCTTTAACTCTGAAAAATGCATCGCTTGCGGCCAGTGCGTCGAGGTCTGCCCCTTCGGGGTCCTACACCTGGAGGGGGAGACCCTGGTCATTGGCGAGGGCTGTAATCTCTGCGGCGCCTGTGTGGAGGTGTGCGAGGTCTCGGCCCTGGCGTTGCCGGAGACCACCGGCCCCGGGCCCCGGCCCGAGACGCCGCCGGATGGGGTCTGGATCTTCGCCGAGCAGCGGGGCGGGGTCCTGGCCGCCGTGACCGCGGAATTGCTGGGAGAAGGCCGGCGTCTGGCGGCAGAGCTTGAGACCCCTATGGCTGCGGTCCTGCTGGGAAATCGGGTCGCCTCTCTGGCCCCCGAGCTGCTGGCTGCCGGGGCTCACAAGGTCTACCTCCTGGAACATCCGAGCCTTGAGAATTTTCTGGAAGAGCCTTACGCCACCGCCTTATTCGAGCTGGCCCGCAAGTTCCGGCCTGAAATCATCCTGGCCGGGGCCACCTATGCCGGCCGGGCCTTTATCCCCCGGGTGGCCGCGGCCTTGCATACCGGCCTCACCGCCGACTGCACCGCCTTCGCCATCGACCTGGAAAAACGCCTGCTGCTGCAAACCCGCCCGGCCTTTGGCGGCAACATCATGGCCACCATCATCACTCCCCGCACCTTTCCCCAGATGGCCACCGCCCGCCCCGGGGTCTTCAAAGCCCGGCCCCGGGCGGCCAAGCCTGCGGCCGCGGTGATCCCCGTGGACGCCTCCTTTTTGGACGGCGACCGCCGCAGCCGCTTCCTGGAAACGGTGTCCGAATTCAAAGAAAGGGTGCATTTGGCCGCGGCGGAGGTGATCATCGCCGGTGGCCGGGGCCTGAAGGAGGCCGGGAATTTTGGCCTGCTGGAGGAACTGGCGGACCTGTTGGGCGGCGCGGTGGGCGCCTCCCGGGCCGCGGTGGACGCGGGCTGGATCGACTACGCCCACCAGATCGGCCAGACGGGCAAGACCGTGGGCCCCAAGATTTACATTGCCTGTGGCATTTCCGGCGCCACCCAGCACCTGGTGGGCATGCAGTCCTCCGATTTCATCGTGGCCATCAACAAGGACCCCCACGCCCCCATCTTCCAGGTGGCGGATGTGGGCCTGGTGGGCGATCTTTTTCAGATCATCCCGGCTCTGATCCAGGAAATCAAGCGAGACCGGGGATGAGCGCCGGGGGGTGCGCCCGCCCCCGGCTGGCCGTTGCCGAATTGCCCAATTTAAATCGCCCCCATGTGAAAAAAAGTATGATAAATATCTTTCATTTTGGTGATATTCTGTTTAATTAATTAACCCAGCGCCGTTTGGCACCCTGGCCAGAGCCGAGATGGGTGCAGTGCGGCTTAACTATTTGAATTTAAACGGTAACTTATTATGGAGCAGACGGCCTCAGTAGCACTGGTAACCGGCGCCGCCCGGGGGATCGGCCGGGCCATCGCCCTGAACCTGGCCCGCCCCGGATTGACCCTCTATCTTAACGATATCGCCTTGGGGGAAGAGGCTCTGAGGACTCAACGGGAGGTTAACGGCAAGGGAGCCCAGGCAAAATTGATCGAATTCAACGTGGCCGATGCCGGGCAGGTGCAGCAGGCCGTAGATGAGATCCTCAAGGAGAGCGGCCGTTTGGATCTCCTGGTGAACAACGCCGGCATCACCAGGGACAACCTCATCCTGCGGATGAAGGAGGCAGAGTGGGACGCGGTGCTGGCGGTGAACCTCAAAGGGGCTTATAATTGCATGCGGGCGGTGAGCAAGGCGATGGTTAAACAGCGCTGCGGACGCATCATCAACATCAGTTCGGTGGTGGGGGTGATGGGCAACGCCGGCCAGGCCAACTATGTGGCCTCCAAGGCCGGGTTGATCGGCCTGACCAAGGCGGTGGCCCGGGAGCTGGCCTCCCGTAATATTACCGTGAACGCGGTGGCCCCCGGCTTTATTCAGACGGAAATGACCGAGTCTTTACCGGCCAAAGTTAAGGAAGAGATGCTGGCCCAGATTCCCCTGGGCCGGTTCGGCACTCCCGAGGAGGTGGCTCAAGCGGTGGCCTTTCTGGCCTCCGACGCCGCGGCTTACCTCACTGGCCAGGTGATTCACGTTAATGGCGGCATGTTGATGATTTAACAGAAAATAGGAGGTTTTTTCGATGGGTGCAACTGAAGATAAGGTGATTGACATAATCGTGGACAAATTGGGGGTGGAACGCTCAGAGGTCACCCCGGAGGCGGTCTTTGTGGATGACCTGGGGGCCGACTCGCTGGATCTGGTGGAGCTGATCATGGCCATGGAGGAAGAATTCGGCATGGAAATCGCCGATGAGCAAGCGGAAAAGTTGAGGACCGTCCAGGATGTCATCACCTTCGTCAAAGCCCATGCCGCCGCCTGAGCGCGCCGGCGTCATCGCCGTTGCCTGCGACCACGCCGGCTTTGGCCTGAAAAAAGAGATCGTCGAACTGTTGCGCGAACTGAAGGTGGAGGTTTTGGATCTCGGCTGCGCCAATGCGCAGCAATCGGTGCATTACCCGCTGTTCGGGAAAATGGTGGTGGACGCCATGTTGGCACGGCCCGGAAGCCGGGGCATCCTGATCTGCGGCACCGGCCTGGGGATGAGCATCATGGCCAACCGCTTCCCGGGTATCCGGGCGGCCCTGTGCCACGACCTTTATGCCGCGCTGATGTGCAGACGGCACAACGACTCCAATCTCCTGGTAATGGGCGGCCGGGTTATCGGCCCCGATCTCGGCAAAGAGATCGTGCGCACCTGGCTGGGCACCCCCTTTGAAGGCGGCCGCCACCAGGAGCGCCTCGATCTGTTGGAGCAGTTGGCCCAGGATAAACCCCGGGCCGGAGCAACCCCGTAATGGACCGGATGGACGACTTGGCCCGCATTGATCCTGCCATTTACTCGGTCATCGAGCGGGAGCGGCAGCGGCAGCTCCATAAACTGGAGTTGATCGCCTCGGAAAATTTCGTGAGCAACGCGGTGCTCCAGGCCCAGGGCTCCATCCTGACCCACAAGTATGCCGAAGGTTATCCGGGGCGGCGCTTCTACGGCGGCTGCGAATTTGTGGATACCGCCGAAAACCTGGCCCTGAGCCGGGTGAAGGAGATCTTCGGCGCGGCCTACGCCAACGTCCAGCCCCATTCCGGCACCCAGGCCAACATGGCGGTCTATTTCTCCGTCCTCAAGCCCGGGGACACTATCCTGGGCATGGACTTGTCCCACGGCGGTCATCTGAGCCATGGAGCCCCGGTGAATTTTTCCGGCCGCCTCTATAAGGCGGTGACTTACGGTGTGGATCGCCAGAGCGAAGAGGTGGACTTCGCCGTGGTGCGGGAACTGGCCCGGAAACACCGCCCCAGGATGATCATCGCCGGCGCCAGCGCCTACCCCCGGACCCTCGAATTTTCGAAGTTTGCCGAGATCGCCCGGGAGGTGGAGGCCTATCTCATGGTGGACATGGCCCACATCGCCGGTCTGATAGCCGGGGGGCTCCATCCCAATCCCCTGCCGGCCGCGGACTTCGTCACCTCCACCACTCACAAAACCCTGCGCGGCCCCCGGGGCGGCCTCATCCTGGCCCAGGCAAAATACGGCAAGTCCCTGGACAGCCAGATCTTCCCGGGGATTCAGGGCGGCCCCTTGATGCATATCATTGCCGCCAAGGCCGTGTCTTTCAAGGAAGCCCTGGCGCCCTCCTTCAAGCGCTACCAGGCGCAGATAGTGGCCAACGCCCGCACCTTGGGTCGAGCCTTTACCCAACGGGGTTACCGCCTGGTGGCTGGCGGCACCGACACCCACCTCCTGCTGGTGGACCTGAACGCCACCGGCCTCACCGGGCATGAGGCGGAAGAGGCCCTGGACCGGGCCGGCATCACGGTCAACAAAAACGCCATCCCCTTCGATCAGCGCCCTCCCACCATCACCAGCGGCATCCGGGTGGGCACCCCGGCCATCACGACCCGGGGCATGAAAGAACAGGAGATGGAGGTGGTGGCCGACTTCATGCACCAGGCCCTTAGCTCCTCCAGGGATACCCATCTCCTGGCGAGGCTGGCGGACCAGGTGCAGGACTTCTGCGCCCAGTTTCCCCTGTTTGCCGAGGAATGGACCGCGGTCTGATAGGCAGTAGCCAGTAGCCAGTTGCCAGTAGTCAGTACCGCTCCTCCGTGGGGAGGAGGGAAGACACCCCGCGGAACATACATTCCATTTTGTCGCCCCGAAAACTGATAACTGATTACTGTTACTGGCTACTGACTACTGGCTACTGACTACTGTTTTTATCATGCGCTGCCCTTACTGCCACAGCACCAACAATAAGGTGATCGATTCCCGACCCAGCCGGGAGGCCAATGCCATCCGGCGCCGCCGGGAATGCCTCCACTGTGAGCGGCGCTTCACCACCTACGAGCAGGTGGAGGAGAGCATGCCGCTGGTGGTGAAAAAGGACGGCCGCCGGGAACCGTTTCAGCGGTCCAAGTTATACGAAGGCATCATTAAGGCTTGCGAGAAGCGGCCGGTCTCTATCGACGCCATCGAGAATTTCCTGGACGGCCTGGAACGGGAGATGCTGGAGGGCGGCCAGCGGGAGATTGCCTCTGGTTGGATCGGCGAACGGGTGATGGCGCAGATGCGCCAATGGGATGAAGTGGCCTACGTGCGTTTTGCCTCGGTTTACCGCCACTTCACCGACGCCACCGACTTCATGGAGGAGATTCGCCGCCTCCTGGCGAGCCGCAAGGAAGACAAAAAGGTATAAATTGCGGAGAATGCCAGGAAGATCAAGTGCTTCCAGCCAGTGCCACCGGCCCCTGCCCTCCTCCACCCCCTCCTCCCAATCCCCACAAAGGAAAGGATTCGTCCAATTCCCCGGTTTCATCTAGGAATGCCAACTAAGGTTTTTTAACCCCCCTTTGACAAAGGGGGCCAGGGGGGATTTAAAGCAGGTTGCCCAAATCCCCCTAAATCCCCCTTTTTCAAAGGGGGACTTTAGACCAAGGCCAAAAAGTAGGGGCGGGTTTAAAACCCGCCCCTGCGTCAATTCCGATATAATTCCTGCTGCCCTACATCACCAGGATCTCTTCCAGGCCATCCTTCCAACCCTCCCAGAGAAAGGCGTCCAGCCTCCCCTGGGCGATGACCCGAAAGGCATAGCGGGCCTGGGACGCATAAAAGTCGCAATTGGGCGCCGGGGCCTCGAGCCGTCCGTTGATGGCATAGACCTCGGCAGGACAGGGGGCCCCGCAGAAGTGGCGCACCGCACACTGTTTGCAGGGGTGCAACTGCTCCACGGCCCGGCTCGTCACCCGTTTGAAGGCCGGGGTGGCCAGCAGCTCGGCCACCGGGGTCTCAAAGAGGTTGCCGCCGTGGAACTCCGGCAGTCCCAGAAACTCGCTGCACGGAGCGACTTCGCCCGCGGCCCCCACTGCGAAGAAGCAGCGGCCGCCGCCGCAGGGGGAGATGTCGCACATCAGCCGCCGGGCCCCCGGCGCCGCCAGCCCCAGCAGCAGGTTGGCGAAGTTGCCCACCACCAATTTCCGGCCCGTCTGTTCATAGAGTTCGTAGCTCCGATCCAGGGCCTTAAAGAAGAAATGGGCCAGTTCCTCCTGGTCCGGCATCAGCGAGCGCCCGCCGCTCTGGGTTCCCCGCACCGGGTTGAGCAGGACGTTGGCCGTCCCCCGCTCATGGAAAAACTCCACCAACTCCGGCAGGTGCCGGACATTTTCCTTGGTAACCGTGGTGATCACATTGAGCCCGGGGTAGTCGTGCAATTCCTCCAGCACCTTGACGGTCCCGGCGAAGACGCCGCGGCCGCCCCAGGTGCGGCGGCTGCGGTCCGCGATCTCGGCGGTGGGCCCATCGAGCGAGATGCCGATGCCGGCCCCGTGGGCCACCAGGAAGTCCCGGGCGTTTTTGTCCAGCAACACCGTGTTGGTCTGCACCCCGAAGCGGAAATAATCGCCGTATTGGACAATCCCCTGAAAGACCGCATCTTTCGCCAACAGCGGTTCGCTGCCATGAAAAACGAGTTGCGGCCGGGCGCCCTCCGGCAGTTTTTTCTTAAAAAATTCCTGGAGCAGCCCCAGGCCTTCCAGCACCCTGGCCGGCTCCATGTCGCGGCCGGAGCGCCGGGCCTCCCGGGGCAGATAACAGTAGCCGCAATCGAGGTTGCAGCGCTCCGTGGGATTGAAATAGACTGCGGAGGGCAGCAACCCGAAGCGGACGTTATGCAGGTCGGATGCCAGCTTGGCCTCTTTTTCCCGGAATAACTCGGGGAGCTCGCCCCCCAGCAGGTAATCGAGGGCCTCCTCCCGGGGTGAGAGCACCCAAAAGGCGGTGTCCGCGTTAATCAGGGCCACGTAGTCCGGATGGCCCACCTCCAGGACGTCGAAATGGGGCCCGGCCCCGGCGTTGACCGCGGCCAGGGACGGGCCCTCGAGGTTTGGGGTTTTGGTCGCCATAGCCCTACTTGGCCTTTTTGGCGTCCGCCATCAGGTAGTGGGACAGGCCCACCTGGTCGCCGTTGGGGGCGCAGGTGTAGCGGATACTGATGGCTTTCTTCGAACTCGGTTCTTTCTGCATTTAGGGGTCCTCCTTCCTCGGTGGTTTACCGGCCAGGCCAGCGAATATGCGGCAGCCGGGGTGGAAGCTGGTTAGAAGACGGTTTCCGGTTTCCGGTTTTCGGTTTCCGGTTAAAAACCCGCCGCTAAGTGACTTTGGTGAAGTTGTCGCACTGCACCCCTTATCTGTATCCTTCGGTCCCAGCGTCTCTCTGGGGCAAGGGCCTTTTCTCTTGCCTTTACCGAAAACCGAAAACTGACAACCGAAAACCAAAAAAAAGGGCGTCCCATCACGATTGATGGAACTCCCTTTACCATCAGGAGCAACCTTTAATCACCTCCAGGCAGGTCTTCTGGCTCTGGGATCAGCCGGAGCAAGCGGCCTTCCCGCCGGGGTTAATGGTGCCTCCCCGGCAGTGGCCGGCGTGAGCCTTGCTTCCTCCGTCCCCCATCACAGCGGCGGGACCGCCCCGGATTCGCACCGGGTTCCGGATTGCCTGGAAGCTCTTATTGGATGTATGATTAGCACGCCTTTGGTCCTTTGTCAAGACTCGCGGCCGGAATTGGACACAAGTCACCCGGGCCAACCCGCGGCTCGGTGGTGTTTCAGTTCCAGAAATTCCTGCTTTTTGTTCTATGTCTGCTGGAAGTTCCGTTAATAGATCATACAATCATAGGAGGCCAGGTAGGGTAGGTCGAGCTGAGGTCTATTGACATGGAAGTTTAATTTATAATATCATCCATTTTGGAGGGGTTCACTATGTCTATTGATGCTCCCAAATCACGCCAAGTTACTGATTATTATGAGAAAAATAATAACTATAAATTATTGCCAGCGACAGGTGCATTTGGCGGTGTAAATCCTTCCGGTGATATTATAGTTGATTTTTTTGTGGAGAGACATTCTGTTCCAGAAAAAATTATTTATGAAATTGGCCCCTCTGGAAACAAAGAGATTAAAAGAGAGGGCCAGAAGGTTGTAAGGGAAATGCAGGTAGGAATCATACTTAAGCCACAGCATGCCCATTCGATCGGAAAATGGCTCATTGAAAAAGCTATCAAAGCGGGATTCAAGGAGATTAAAAAATGAATGATGATTGGACTCTCGAAAAACCTGATGCATCTGCTCCACCAACACTTGATTATTTGATTAGGGTGCGTGGATCGTCAGGAGATAAAGATATAGGGATTAGTATTACTGAAACAGGCAAATTTAAAAAACATTTCGACAATATTTATGATCGATTTAATTTCGTCAAGAATACTTTAGTCGAGGTAATATTGTCTCAAAGGACAACATTAGCATATAATGGGTTCTATAATGCATTTTTGATGGGGCAACTTCCTGAAAATAGGTTTGTCAAAATTGCAAAGAAATTTGCCTATCGACCAAGAACTATTAATAATAAGGAACTTTCTAATAAAATAAATATACTACTTGATCTGACCAAGATAGACTATACACCATCAGAATTGGCAGATATATTTAAATGTAATGTAGACCATGTTAGGACGGCAATAGAATCGATATCTAATAGCAGTAAATCATTGGAAGCACTATGATACATACGGCTATTTGCACGTATATTGAAGGAGAGAGGCTATATTTACAATGTAGACAATTCAATCCACTGAAACCCTGTATTAATCCGACTACTGGTAATGCCGTTTATCCCTTTAAAATGGCAATAAGTTCTAAAGCTATCATTGGAAAGGAATTAAATCCAAAGGAGTCTATATTTAGGGTGGAGTCAATTACAGATAAAGATAGTTGTATAAAGGGACAAACGATTAATGGCTTTTCGGTGAGGCCATTGGGGGCGACAGAGATAATACATACAGGTGGTCATAGAGGGAGATTTATTATTACAAAAGGCATTTCCTTAGCGCATATAGAAATTGGTTTTAGGGCACTCCTCGAAAAGAAAGATAAAAAATAAACCGAAAATCCATCTACACTTTCCATTAATCCACCCAGCAATTTCTTCCAAAATCCACACATGATCGGTCACTCTCCTCCATCGCCGGGGTTACTTTCGGGCTCTTATGGATTCTCCCGAAATTATAGAGCATGAAATGCAGAGAGAGGCGTGACCCAGGTTCTCACCTGCGGGTCAACCGCCTTGACAACAGGCCCTTCGGCAGGTTAAATTTTCTTTTTGAATCAGGTTTCACAAAGGCAAAGGCGATGATCAAGGCGATTCGGGGCATGCGGGACCTGCTGCCCCCGGAAACGGCCCGGTGGCAATGGGTGGAGAGGATAGCCCGGGAGGTCTTCGCCCTCTACGGCTACCGGGAGATCCGGGTGCCCTTGCTGGAACGCACCGAGCTCTTCGCCCGCTCCATCGGGACCGACACCGACATCGTCGGCAAGGAGATGTACACCTTCCTGGACCGCAAGGGCGAATCCCTGACCCTGCGCCCCGAGGCCAGCGCCTCGACGCTGCGGGCGGTCCTGGAAAACGGCCTCGACAAGGGCGGCGGGGTCAAGAAGCTCTACACCCTGGGGCCCATGTTCCGCTACGAACGTCCCCAGAAGGGGCGCTACCGCCAGTTTTACCAGATCAACTGCGAGGCCTACGGGGTGGAGGCCCCGGAGCTGGACGCCGAAGTCATCCTGCTCCTGCTCGATATTTTAGGGCGCCTGCAACTGGGCGAGATACGCCTGTTAATCAATTCCCTGGGCTGCCCGGAGTGCCAGGTAAAGTTCAAGGCGGCCCTGGGCCTGTTTCTCATCAGCCGGGAGGGTCTCTGCGAAGACTGCCAGCGCCGCCGCACCACCAACCCCATGCGGGTCCTGGACTGCAAGTCGGTGCACTGCAAAGAGATTCTCAAGGACGCGCCGGTGATCCGGGATTACCTGTGCGCCGACTGCGCCGCCCATTTTGCCCGGGTGCGGGAGTTGCTCTCCCGCTTTGGGGTGGCCTACGCGGAGCAGCCCCGCCTGATGCGGGGGCTGGACTACTACACCCGCACGGTCTTTGAGGTGGTGGCGGAGGGCCTGGGGGCCCAGGACGCGGTGGCCGGAGGCGGCCGCTACAACGGCCTTTCCCAGCAACTGGGCGGCCCGTACCTGCCCGCCTTGGGCTTTGCCATCGGCCAAGATCGCCTCTTGGAAATCCTGCCCCGGGACGAGTTGGGCAGCCGGGACCGGGAGTACAAGGTCTTCCTGGTGGCCCTGGGCGAGGCCGCCAAGGAAAAGTGTCTAATCTTGTTGCAGAAATTGCGCAAAGTCAACCTGGCCACGGAAATGGATTTTGGCAACCGCTCGTTAAAGGCCCAGATGTCCCAGGCAGACCGTTTGGGGGCAGCTTGCGTTATTATCATCGGCGAAACGGAATTAAAAGATGGGAAGGCGCAAGTCCGGGACATGGCGACGGCCCAGCAGCAGGCCGTTCCGATTGACGAAGTGCCTGACCATGTTAAATCCTTGAAGGACAAAATCTTGACGGAGACCAATGTTTGATAATTTTTCTGGTTCCCAAGCAGGAGCTTGGGGACAAGAGAAAATACGTTGAAGTAAACGGTCTTTTTCAAAGGAGTTGGTGGGCGGTGCCCACCCTACATTTTTTGCTCGGGGGGCGGCTCATCCTGGCGCTGGTGGCTCTCGCCAAGCAGAGCTTGGCGCCAGAGGGGCGTTCCCAAGCTGGAGCTTGGGAACGAGAAATATAAGGAATCGGTGGGCAGTGCCCACCCTACATTTTTTTGGTCAGGGGGCGAAATATGAAATTTTGCGGGACAAATGCCTTAATGGTTCTGGTTCCCAAGCCCCGGTTGATGTAAGATTCCTTTTGCAGGAATTGGCGGGCGGGCGCCCACGCAACATTTCTGGTCATGCTGAGCTTTGCTGATCATCTCGTATTTAGAGATTCTTCGGTCGCCTGCGGCTCCCTCAGAATGACAATCCTGAAAATCCCCGGACCTCCTGGAGAGGGGATGAAGAAGGGACAGCAGTGTTTGATACCCTAGAAGGTTTAGAACGGACTCACTCCTGCGGCGAATTGCGCCTGGCGGACGCCGGCCGCGAAGTGGTGCTGATGGGCTGGGTGCAGCGGCGCCGCGACCATGGCGGCCTCATCTTCGTGGACTTGCGGGACCGCGGCGGGCTCACCCAGGTGGTCTTCAATCCGGAGGTCAACCCGGATACCCATAACAAGGCCGGGGTGCTGCGGGACGAATTTGTCCTGGCGGTGCGCGGGGTGGTGAATCCGCGGCCCCCGGAGATGATCAACCCAAGTCTCCCCACCGGGGAGATCGAGGTCCGGGTGAGCGAGCTCAGGCTCCTGAACAGCGCCAAGACCCCGCCCTTCGAGTTGGAAGATTACCGCGTGGACATCTCCGAGGCGTTGCGCCTGAAGTACCGCTACCTGGACCTGAGAAGGCCCAGCGTCATGAACAACATCCTCTTCCGGCACCGGGCCGCCCAGGTGGTGCGCCGGTTCCTCAATGGCGAAGGCTTCATCGAGGTGGAAACCCCCATCCTCACCAAGAGCACTCCGGAGGGAGCCCGGGACTACCTGGTGCCCAGCCGGGTGCAGCCGGGGCAGTTCTTCGCCCTGCCCCAGTCGCCCCAGCTCTTCAAACAACTCCTGATGATAGGGGGGCTCGATCGCTATTATCAACTGTGCCGCTGCTTTCGGGATGAGGACCTGCGGGCCGACCGGCAGCCGGAGTTCACCCAGATCGACATCGAAATGGCCTTCATCACCGAATCTGACGTCATCCGGGTGGTGGAGGGGATGATGGCCGCGCTCTTCCAAGAGCTTTTGGGAGTTGAGGCCCCCCTGCCCTTCCCCCGCCTCACCTACCGGGAATGTCTGGACCGCTTTGGCCTGGACAAGCCGGACCTGCGCTTCGGGCTGGAGCTTCAGGACCTCACCGACCTGGTGGCCGATACGCAGTTCCGCCAGTTCCGGGAGGTGGTGGACCAGGGCGGGGTGGTGAAGGCCCTGAACGGCCCCGGCCTCTCCAGGCTGAGCCGCAAGGAACTGGACGAACTCATCGACCTGGCGGGGGTTTACGGGGCCCGGGGCCTGGCCTGGGTCAAGGTCCAAAAAGACGGCTGGCAGTCTCCCCTGGCCAAGTATTTCCCGGAGTTCGTTAAGGACGCCATCAACCAGCGGCTGGCGGCCCGGGAAGGGGACCTGATTCTGCTGGTCGCCGACCTGCCGCTGGTCGCCTGCACCGCCCTGGGGCAGGTGCGCCTGCACCTGGGGCAGAAGGAAGGTTTGATCCCCGAGAATGTCCATCGCCTGGTATGGGTTTTGGACTTCCCCTTGATGGAGTATGACGCCGGCCTGGGACGCTGGTCGTCGATGCACCATCCTTTCACCGCGCCCGTGCACGCGGATATGCCGCTTTTGGCCACCGATCCGGGAAAAGTACGGGCCCGGGCCTACGACCTGGTATTGAACGGGGTAGAGATCGGCGGCGGCAGTATCCGCATCAATCGGCGGGATGTCCAGCAGCAGGTCTTTCAGGCGCTGGGCATCTCGCCCCCCGAGGCCGAAGAGAAATTCGGCTTCCTGCTGGAGGCGCTGGAATATGGGGCGCCTCCCCACGGAGGGGTGGCCTTCGGTTTCGACCGGCTGGTGGCCCTCTTCTGCGGGGCCAAATCGATCCGGGAGGTGATCGCCTTTCCCAAGACCCAGAAGGCCGCCTGCCTGGTGACCAAGGCCCCGAGCCCGGTGAGCCTGGAACAATTGCTGGAGTTGGGATTGAGGCTGGAATGAGGCAGTAGCCAGTAGTCAGTAATCAGTAGCCAGGGGTCAGGGGTCAGGGGTCAGCAAAAGCAAAAGCAACAAAAAACGAGCTGAAAAGCACATCGGCAGAGAGACAGATAATAGCAAGTTTCAAGGCTGAAAGCCTAAAAGCCAAAAACGGAAAACGGAAAACAGAAAACAGAAAACAGGAAACTTAAAATGGCACGCTGGAACAAGGACCGCCGCTTATTGGACCACGAGCACTCCTCCTTCTGGAAATACCGCTTGCAGGAAGTGGAGACGCCCAACCTGATGCGGGATATCTTCCCCTACACCGAAGTGGCCCGCATCGATTTCGATTATAAATTCGTGTTGCCCTCGCCCCCGGAGGAGATGCTGATCACCGACACCACCTTCCGGGACGGGCAACAGGCCCGGCCCCCTTATACGGTGCGCCAGATCGTCGATATCTTCGACATGTTGCATCGCCTTTCCGGGCCCAAGGGGATTATTCGCCAGAGCGAGTTTTTCCTTTACAGCGACAAGGACAAGGAGGCGGTGGAGCACTGCCGCCAGCGGGGCTACGCCTTCCCGGAAATCACCGCCTGGATTCGGGCCAATGCCAAAGATCTGGCCCTGGTGCAGGAGATGGAGCTCACGGAGACCGGCATCCTCACCTCGGTTTCCGATTATCATATCTTTCTCAAGCTCAACTGGGACCGTAGGCGGGCCCTGGATGAATATCTGGGCATCGTCAAAACCGCGCTGGCCATGGGGATCAAGCCCCGCTGCCATCTGGAGGATGTCACCCGGGCGGATATCTACGGTTTTTGCGTGCCCTTCGCCATGGAGCTGATGCGCTTGCAGCAGGAGAGCGGCATCGACATCAAGCTGCGCCTGTGCGACACCATGGGATATGGAGTCCCCTATCCCGGCGCCGCCCTGCCCAGGAGCGTCCCTAAATTGGTGCGGGCCATGATCGACGACGCCGGGGTTCCGGGCCACCTCCTGGAATGGCACGGCCACAACGACTTTCACAAGGTCATGGTAAACAGCGCCACAGCCTGGCTTTACGGCTGCGGCACGGTGAACGGCGCCGTCCTGGGTTTCGGGGAGCGCACCGGCAATGCTCCCATCGAGGGCATGATCATGGAGTACATCTCCCTCAGGGGCGCCACCGACGGCATGGACACCCGGGTGATCACCGAGATCGCCGATTACTTCGAAAAAGAGCTGCGCTACCACATCCCCGGCAACTATCCCTTTGTGGGCAAGAACTTCAACAGCACCAGCGCCGGTATCCACGCCGACGGGCTGCTGAAGAACGAAGAGATCTACAGCGCCTTTGACACCGCCAGGATCTTGAACCGTCCCATCACCATCACCATCACCGATAAATCCGGCAAGGCCGGCATTGTCCATTGGATCAACTCCCGGCTCGAATTGACCGGGGAGCGGGCCGTGGACAAGAACCACCCGGGGGTGGCCGGGATCTACAAGCGCATCATGGAACAATACGAAGAGGGGCGCTGCACCTCCATCTCCAATGAGGAGATGGAGAAGCTGACCCGCAAGTATCTCCCGGAACTCTTCGTCTCGGAGTTCGACCAGCTCAAGGCCAAGGCCCACACCCTGGCGGCCCACCTGGCCGAAGACCTGGCGACGCGGCCCGAGATCATGTCCATGAATCCGGAGGTCCTGGAGCCGGTGTTGCAAAAGTCCTTGGAACTCTTCCCCTTCATCCAGTTCATGTACGTCACCAACACGGAAGGCCGCAAGGTTACCCGGAACATCACCCATATTGTGGACCGGGCCAAATATGCGGAGATGAAATTGGACGAAGACTTGTCCAACCGCTCCTGGTTTATCGAGCCCATAAAGAGCGGTAAGGTCTTTGTCTCCGATTTTTACACCTCCCGGTTCACCAATGCTCTGTGCATCACGGTGAGCGTGCCGGTGCTCAACGACCAGGAAGAGGTCCAGGGCGTCCTGGGGCTGGATATCCGCTTTGAGGCCCTGGTCAAGCTGGAGGAGGAGGAGGAAAGCTGAATTCGATAGCTGGCTGCCATCAGCTATCAGCAGTCAGCTAAGGCAAAGGACTAGGTAGGTTTTGCTTTAAGCTGATAGCTGAAGGCTGATAGCTGAATGCTAAAAATAATGGTATTTTTAACATCCCCTAGTGAGGTGGCGGCATGAGCGATCCCCAAAAATTAGCAGAAGTTAAGGCCGCTAAGGCCAAGTACGACGAGACCGTGGCCAAGGTGTTGACCAAGATTCCGGAGCGCCGGGCGGATTTCGTCAATACCTCCGGGATCCCCATCGCCCGGGTCTACACCCCTCTCGACATGGCGGATTTCGACTATCTGCAGCAATTGGGGATGCCGGGCCAATATCCTTACACCCGGGCGGTGCAGCCCACCGCCTACCGGGGCCGCTATTGGACCATGAGGCAATACGCCGGCTTCGGCTCCGCCGAGGAGACCAACGAACGCTACCATTTCCTGCTGAAGTCCGGCCAGACCGGACTCTCGGTGGCCTTCGACCTGCCCACCCAGATCGGCTACGATTCCGACGCCCCCCTGGCCCGGGGCGAAGTTGGCAAGGTCGGGGTCTCCATCGACTCACTCCAGGACATGGAGCGCCTTTTTCAGGGGATTCCCCTGGACCAGGTTTCCACCTCCATGACCATCAATTCTCCCTGCGCCGTGCTGCTGGCCATGTACCTGGCGGTGGCCGAAAAACAGGGGGTCGCCTTTGCCCAGTTGCGGGGGACGGTTCAGAACGACATCCTCAAGGAGTATTCCTCCCGGGGCACCTATATCTTCCCACCCCGGCCCTCCATGCGGCTGATTACCGATATCTTCCAGTATTGCACCGAAGAAGTGCCCCAATGGAACACCATCAGCATCAGCGGCTACCATATCCGGGAGGCCGGCTCCACCGCGGTGCAGGAGATCGCCTTCACCCTGGCCAACGGCATCGCCTACGTAGAAGGGGCCATTAAGGCGGGCATGAAGGTGGACGAGTTCGGGCCGCGGCTCTCCTTCTTTTTCAACTCCCATCTCGATTTCCTGGAGGAAGTGGCCAAGTTCAGGGCCGCCCGGCGGCTGTGGGCCAAGATCATGAAGGAGCGCTTCGTCGCCCAGGATCCCCGCTCCCTGATGCTGCGCTTCCACACCCAGACCGCCGGCTGCTCTCTGACGGCCCAGCAACCGTTGAACAATATCATGCGGGTGGCCTTCCAGGCCATGAGCGCCGTTTTGGGCGGCACCCAATCCCTGCACACCAACTCCTTCGACGAGGCCCTGGCCCTGCCCTCTGAGACCGCGGTGCAGGTGGCCCTGCGCACCCAGCAGGTCATCGCCTATGAGACCGCGGTGAGCGACACCGTTGATCCGCTGGCCGGCTCCTACTATCTGGAGAACCTGACTGACGCCATCGAAGTCAAGGCTCAGGAATACATCGACCAGATTGACCGCATGGGGGGAGCCGTGGCCGCCATTGAGCAGGGGTTCGTGCAGCGGGAGATCGGCGCCAGCGCCTACCGCTACCAGCAGGAGATTGAAAAAGGCGAGCGGGTGGTGGTGGGACTGAACCGCTTCCAGGTTAAAGGCGAGGAGAAGATTCCCCTCCTCAAGGTGGCCCCGGAGATGGAGGAAAGACAGAGGGCCCGCCTTAAGGAACTGAGGGAGGCCCGGGACAACGCCGCGGTGACCCGGACCCTGGCCCAACTCAAGACTGCGGCCCAGGGCGCCGACAATCTCATGCCTCCTATCCTGAACGCGGTGAAGGCCCTGGCCACCCTGGGGGAGATTTGCAATACCTTGCGGGAGGTCTTCGGAGAATACGAAGCCCCGGCCCTGGTCTAGGGGTTAGTTCAAAGTTCAAAGTTCAAAGTTCAACGTTCAACGTTGAGACCCCTGGGAAAGTCGCTGTTTTTGTCATTCTGAGGGAGCGAAGCGACTGAAGAATCTCATTAATGACAAAGTTGGCTTTTGCAAACGTTTCAGGTTTAAGTTTCAAAGTTTCAAGCTGGGGATGTGAAGTGCAAGCGCCAAATGCTTGAGGACAATAACTTTGAACTTTGAACCTTGAACTAACCCCATAAGGAGGCCGAGATGCCGGAAGAGAGAAAAATCAGAGTACTGGCCGCCAAACCCGGATTGGACGGCCATGACCGCGGAATCAAGGTGATCTGCGCGGCCTTACGGGACGCCGGGATGGAAGTGATCTACACCGGCCTCCGCCAGACTCCGGAGCAGATCGTCGCGGCAGCCGTCCAGGAGGACGCCGACGTCATCGCCATGAGCGTCCTGTCCGGGGCCCACAACCATCTGTTTCCCCGGGTGATGGAACTGGTCAAGGAAAAGGGCATCCAAGACGTCCTGGTCATGGGGGGCGGCATCATCCCCGAAGAGGACATTCCCTCCCTGAAACAGGCGGGAATCGCCGCGATCTTCACCCCGGGCACCAACACCAGCGACATCATCAATTTTATCCGGGAGCACGCCAGGAAAAATTAAGCGCAATCCTTATTTTCTATCAGCGAATGAGAAAATCTTGAAAAAAAAGAGACGGGTCTTGGTGATAGGCCTAGATCCCAATTTAGTCGATTTCAGCCACATTCCGGACCTTAATGCGGAGAAGGTCATGGCGGCGCTGGAAGCTGACCAGGCAGAGTTAAATGCCTGGGGTTACGACGCTCAACTGTGCATGACTGATCTGGGCAAGACGGCTGAATCCGTAGTTGTGCAGAAGCTTTCAGAGAGCACGTTCGATTGTATCTTGATTGGCGCCGGCCTCCGTACCATGCCGACCCACTTTCTCTTGTTTGAGAAGCTGATCAATGTGGTGCATCTAAACGCACCTAAAGCCAAAATCTGCTTCAATACCAAGCCCAGTGATACGGCGGAAGCCGTGCGGCGCTGGGTCTAACTCTTCGTTCCAGTCGACGGCCGCCGGCCGCCGCATAAATTACCCCTCCCCTGCCGTACCTGGCTCAGACCTTGCATATCCCCTAAATCATCGTCAGGCGGTTCTTAGCCGTTTAGGCACTTTTGCCTAAGTATAAATAGGTATTTGTGCCAATGGCACGGAGAGATTGAGGAACCTATTATACGCTCAGAGGGAGCCCCCTTTTCCCGCCTGGAAAACTGGAATCGACTCCCTCTGGCCTCTGGGCCCACTTGGCAAAGGCTGGATCCTAATAAGGGTGGCGTCTTATGAATACCCCGACCCGTTTTTGCAAAATATCCCTGGCAGCAGCCATTTTGGCGCTGCTGACCTTTAATCCCGTGATCTCGATGGCTGAGCCGCAGCCGGCCGCCCCGTCTGACCCACAGACCCAGGCCATGCAACAAAGCCACCTCCGAGATACCAAAATCGAGGATCAGGACCGCCAGAATAAAGATAGCGAAAGGTTTGCCGTGCTCGAAGCGCTGATCTATGGCGGTCTCATGGTCGAGTACCAGAGACTGGATGGCGTTCCCGACCTCGAATATCGGCCTGATAAGGATTAGCGGCAGCCTCTAAGTTAGGGTTCCCTTTTTGATCACATTTAATAATGGCATTGAAAAAATGATGTCGATCGTAGCGTAATCTCATAGGAGAGAAAAGAGGATTTCCCCATTGTGTATGAAATCTGTAATAATTTAGACATAATAAGACATGTGTCTGTTATAATCATACCATTCATCCCAATTATCCCATATTTGCTTATATTTCTCTTAAGCTTTCGATACCAATTAAAACCTATTGAGGATAGGAAGGATCCAATACTTAATATGAGGATGGGAAGCAACCTAACACTTGCTGGGTTTAATTTTACAGTTATTGCTCTTTTGCTTAACCTTTATCAAAAAAACGAATTGGTAATAAATTTTTATCCAATATATTATTTTTCTCTCAGTCTCATCTTTTTTATGCTTTCATATATTCTTCTCCATCTACGACTTAGAAAGGCGTTTGATTTTGCTAGCGATGTTTTTACGGTCAGTGGTCTTTGGACAATAATAGCAGGTTTATATTTTATGTTTCATGCTTATGAACCGCTAAAATCAATATCATTAGCATTTCAAATATTACTGATAATTTTTCTTATTTATATAATAATTGATTGTAGATTCAAATATCTCCTTATTCGGGGGCCTAGGAATGGCTGAGTTAGAAATGGTAAAGGGGAAGTGCCCTAAGTGCAACGGATTGGTGGAAATGGAAATAATCAAAGAAGGAATTAAACCTGAATTCTTAGGACAGGTGCAATGCAAAAATTGTATGGAGATTATTTATTACTGCGAAAAGCATAAATATCAATATGAGGGGCCTCCGCCATGTCCCTATTGTCAACAAGAAATGACCAAGAAGCAAAGACCATAAAAAATGGAGATAATTTGGCTTTAGACTAGGGGAACTAAGCCTCCAGGGTTTTTGAGGATTCCCGAAGAAGAATTAGTATGTCGGAACAGGTTTTTACCAGCTGTACCAATGCTGGCTAAGAAAAAACCCGCCGCTCACTCCTGGATCCAGAGCCAGGCTTCCGCCAGGTATTCCCGCAAAAAGGTGCGCACCTCCCCGGGCATGAAATGAGCGAATAATTTCAGCAGGATGTCGGCCCAGAAAGGTGCTCCCGCCAGCCCCAACTTTTCGAAGACGCGCCGGTTTTTCAGGCCCAGCTTGATATCTTCCCACCAGGCCGCCGGGGTCCAGCCCCGAAAATCCGGGGCCAGATGCAACAAGAGCCGCACCTTGCCGTGCTCCCGGATAACGGCCTCCAGGCAAGGGGCGAAGACCTCCCGGTAATCCCGGGCGGTGAGCCGCCCGCTCGCCCGCAGCCATAGAAGCGGGCCTTGGCTTTCCGGCATAACCTCCAGCATGGGGACCCTCCAAACTTTTATGCTGCCAGTGGAGACCTCAGCGAAAGGTCTATTTTGTCATCCTGGTAAAGTGAAGGATCTAAATGCTTCGGTCGCTTCGCTCCCTCAGAATGACAGTCAGGCGGATTTTCACAGTGGTCTCACGTTGGTACGTCACGCCCGTGGGCCTGGCCCCCTCCTGCAGGCGAGTGCCCAAACTATGAGAACAAAGTAATGAGCCCCTGCTAAAAAGTCAAATCCAGGGCTCCGAGTCAGACATCCCTCCCCTTTTATCCTCTTCCCACGAAAGCTCGGCGCCGGGTGGCTCCTTCAATTTTTTTGTTAATCTTACGTTAGCGCCCTCCCCCTCCCCGCTCGAGTCCCTGAATGCCTTGATTTCTATGATTTCCTTATCTATAATTTCTAATTGATGTCCACGCGACCATCTATGACCCCGGAGGAATTGAAGGCGAAAATCCGGCTTGCGGCTCCCCAAAGCAGAATCGCCTGCGCCGCGGCCTTCCGCCTGGCCGGGGAATTGTCCATTTCCCTTGAGGAAATGGGAAAGCTGCTCAACGAACTCGGAATTAAAATCAAGATGTGCCAGTTGGGTTGTTTTTAATGATGTCCCATTCATATCTATTCGGACCGGTGCCTTCCCGCCGCCTGGGGCGGTCCCTGGGGGTGGACTTGATCCCCAGGAAAACCTGTCCCTTTGACTGCATCTATTGCGAAGTGGGGCCTACCAGCAACCAGACGGAAACCCGCCTCGATTACGAGGCGGAGGCCATAGTGGCGGAGCTGAGCGCCTTCCTTACGGGCGGCGCTCCCGAGCTCGATTTCATTACCCTGGCCGGCAGTGGCGAGCCCACCCTGAACCTGGCATTAGGAAGCATCATCCGGCGCCTGAAAGAGTTGACTGCCATCCCGGTGGCGGTGCTGACCAACGGCGCCCTGCTCCACCTCCCGGAGGTGCGCCGCGAGCTTAAGTATGCGGACCTGGTGCTGCCCTCCCTGGACGCGGCCCGGGAGCAGGCCTTCAAGAATGTCAATCGCCCCCTGCCCGGCTACCCTCTCAGCCGGCTGCTCCAGGGTCTGGAGACCTTCCGCCGGGAGTATCCGGGCCCCATCTGGCTGGAGGTGCTGCTGCTTAAGGGCCTCAACGACTCTGAGGAGGATCTGGAGGCCCTGCGCCAGGCCCTGCGGACTCTCGCCCCGGACAAAGTGCAGCTTAACACCATGGTACGCCCGGGCAGGAGCGGCCAGGCCCAGCCGCTCTCTTTCGAGGCCCTGGCGGCCATCGCCTCAACCCTCGAGGGCGAGGTGGAAGTGATCGCCTCCTGCAGGCACCCCCGCCAGGCGGCCGCGGCCGCGGATGACGCCACCCTGGTTTCGATGCTGGCCCGGCGTCCCATGACCGCCGCCGATCTGGCCGGAGTCCTGGGCCTGCCGCTGCCGCTGGTGCAAAGGCAGCTCCAGCGCCTGAAGGAAGCGGGGCAGATCTCGTGCAACTACTTTCATAACGAGGATTTTTACCAGGTCCCGACGCCGGGGTGAAACAGAATTTCTAAGGGGCCTTAACCACCGCGATTTCTTCGGGCCTCCCGGGGAAGAATTTGAAAGTGAACGGACCTGAAAAACCTTTCATAGCAAACCCATTTCACGAGCAACGATCCGCGCCTTCGGGGGTTTCGAATATGGCTGATAAGTTCGATTTGGGAATGGACGTTGGTTCGGTTAGCCTCAACGTGGTGGTGCTGGACGCCCAGGGGCAGGTGGTCCTGGAAGAGTACCGCCGCCACCTGGGGGACCCCTTCAAGAGCGCCCTGGACATTCTGGAATCCCTGGAAGACCGGTTCCCGGCCGAGCGCTGCCGCCTGGCGGCCTTCACCGGCATGGGCGGCAACGGCCTGGCCAAGACCCTGGGCGGCTCCTTCGTCAACGAAGTCATCGCCCTGGGATGGGGGACCCACCATTTCCTGCCCGAGACCCGCACCATCATCGACATTGGCGGCGAGAGCGCCAAGATGGTTCTGGTGTCCGACGCCGACGGCCACCTGGTGATCGAGGACTTCGCCATGAACACCATGTGCGCCGCGGGCACCGGCTCCTTTCTGGATCAGCAGGCCCATCGGTTGGGCTACAGCATCGAGGAATTCAGCGAACTGGCCCTGAAGTCCACCACCCCGCCCCGAGTGGCCGGGCGCTGCAGCGTCTTTGCCAAGACGGACATGATTCATCTGCAGCAGGGGGCCACCCCGGACTTTGAGATCATCGCCGGCCTCTGCCGGGCCATGGGCCGCAATTTGAAAAGCAACATCGGCAAGGGCAAGACCATCACCCCGCCGGTGGCCTTCCAGGGAGGGGTGGCCCACAACCTGGGAGTGCGGCAGGCCTTCCGCCAGGTATTCGACCTGGACGAAACCGGCCTCCTCATTCCGCCCCACTTCTGCAGCCTGGGCGCGGTGGGCGCGGTCCTGGTGGCCCGGGAAAACCCGCCGGCCCATTTCACCCTGGACCTTTCGGCCCTGCGCCGGCGTCTCGAGGAGGAATCCGAGCCGGCCCGGCATCTGCCGCCCCTTTCACCGCCGCCGCTCCTGGGCCCGGACCACTACCAGGTGGAGGAGATCCCGCCGGGCCAGGTGGCGGAAGGCTACCTGGGGGTTGACGTGGGCTCTATCAGCACCAACGTGGTGGTCATCGACTCCCAGGGCCGGGTCCTGGCCCGGGAGTATCTGATGACCGCGGGGCGGCCCCTGGAGGCCATCACCGAGGGTCTGCGCCGGGTAGGCGCCAGGATCGGAGACCACGTGCGCATCCTGGGCGCGGCTACCACCGGCTCGGGCCGCTACCTTACCGGGGACTTCATCGGCGCTGACGTGGTGCGCAACGAAATCACCGCCCAGGCCACCGCGGCCGCGGCCATCGACCCGGAGGTGGACACCATCTTCGAAATCGGCGGCCAGGATTCCAAGTTCATCTCCCTGCGCCACGGCGCCATCGTCGACTTCATGATGAACAAGGTCTGCGCCGCGGGCACCGGCTCCTATCTGGAAGAACAGGCGGAGAAACTGGGCATCTCCATCCGGGAAGAGTTTGGCAACCTGGCACTCGTTTCTCAGAGCCCGGTGCGCATGGGGGAACGCTGCACCGTGTTCATGGAATCGGACATCGTCCACCACCAGCAGCGGGGCGCCGCCAAGGAGGACCTGGTATCGGGCCTCTCCTACTCCATTGTTCAGAACTACCTCAACAAGGTGGCCGAGGACCGTCCCATCGGCAAACGCATCTTCTACCAGGGGGCCACCGCGGCCAACCGCGGCATTGTGGCGGCCTTCCAGCAGGTCTGCGGCAAGCCCATCAGCGTGCCGCCGCACCACGACGTCACCGGGGCCATCGGCGCGGCGCTGCTGGCCATGCGGGAGCGGGACTGGGAAACCTCCAAATTTAAGGGCTTCGACCTGGCCGACCGCCAGTATCGCATAACTTCCTTTGAGTGCCAGGGCTGCCCCAATCACTGCGAGATTCGCCAGGTAAAGATCGAAGGGGAACAGCCCTTGTTCTACGGCAGCCGCTGCGAGAAATACGAAGTCGCCGCCACCAGCAAAAAGGTGGACCTGGCCGACCTGCTGGCAGAGCGGGAAGCCTGGCTCTACGGGACCGAGCCCCCGCCGGAAGGCAAACGCGGCGCCATTGGCCTCCCCCGCACCATGTTCTTCCAGGAACTCATGCCGTTTTTCCGGGCCTTTTTCGAAGACCTGGACTTTACTGTGGTCTATTCCCAGAAGACCAACAAGTCAGTGATCAATGAGGGAATAGAGGCCCTGGCGGCGGAGCCCTGCTATCCGGTGAAGGTGGCCCACGGCCACCTCCTGGACCTTCTCAAGGCCGGGGTGAAGCGCATCTTCCTGCCCAGCGTCATTGACATGCCCCATCCGGACCCGGAGGTGCGGGCCGGGGTGGTCTGCCCCATGGCCCAATCCCTGTGCTACACCGCGCCCAGCGCCATCAATTTTGCCTCCTACGGCGCCAGGGTTCTCACCCCGGTGCTCTATTTCGGCCGGGGCGAGAAACGGCTGCGGCAGGGACTGCGAAGTCTCGGGAAAGAGTTGGGGGTTTCCTCCTTCGCGGTGAATCGGGCCATGAAAAAGGCCATTGCCGCCCAACAGACCTACTATAATCGTCTGAGCGCCCGGGGCCAGGAGATCCTGGAGTCGCTGCCGCCCGACGGCCGCCTCATGGTCCTCATCGGCCGCCCTTATAACGCCTTCGACCCGGGAATGAACCTCAATCTGCACCGCAAACTGCGGCAATTGGGCGTCTTGGCCATGCCCATGGATTTCCTGCCGGTGGATAAGGTCCAGAACCTGGACGAGATCAAGCCCATGTACTGGCGTTTCGGCCAAAAAATCCTGGGGGTTGCAGAGCACATCCGCCAGGATCCGCGGCTGTACGGGATCTTTATCACCAACTTCGGCTGCGGCCCCGATTCCTTCATCCAGCACTTCTTCAAGGAGCGCATGCAGGGCAAGCCTTACCTCGAGATCGAAATCGACGAACACTCCTCCGACGTGGGGGCCATCACCCGCCTGGAGGCCTTCCTGGACAGTCTCAAGAACGTCAAGGTAGCGCCGGCTGAGAAAAAGCACTCCCCCTACCGCTACCGCGTTACCGGCCAACTTAAACGCAAGATTTACCTGCCCCCCATGGCCGACCAGGCCCTGGCCCTGGTGGCCGGGTTCCAGGCCTGCGGCGGGGAGGCCGAATCCTTGCCGGACTCCGACGATGAGACCCTGGAGCTGGGCCGCCGCCTCACCTCGGGCAAGGAGTGCTACCCCCTGATCCTCACCACCGGTGACCTGGCCAAGCTTCTGCGCCGCCCGGATTTCGATCCCGAACGCAGCGCCTTCTTCATGCCCGCGGCCAACGGCCCCTGCCGCTTCGGCCAGTACCACCGTTTCCACCGCCTCATCCTGGACGAGCTCGGCTTCCCCCAGGTGCCGGTCTATTCTCCGGATCAAAGCGAAAGCATGTACCAGGAAGTCGGCATGGTGGGCGAAGACTACGCCCGGATCGTCTGGAATGGCATAGTGGCCATCGACCTTTTGGAGAAAAAGCTGCGGGAGACCCGGCCCTATGAGCGTAATGCCGGCGAATCCGACAAGGTCTATAAGCACTACTTGCAAAAAACCTATGAAACGGTGCGGGACCGGCAGGACCTGCCGGCCGTGCTCCGAGAGGCCCGGGGGGCCTTCGAGGACCTGGCCCTCAAGTCCAACGGCCGCAAACCCATCGTCGGCATCGTGGGCGAAATCTATACCCGGGCCAACCATTTCTCCAACGAAGACGCAGTGCGGGAGCTCGAGGCCCTGGGGGGCGAAGTCTGGATGCCGCCCATCGGCGAGTGGCTCCTCTACGTTACCCACTCCTCCCGCCATGATGCCTGGAACGCCCGGCATTACCTCCGCTACCTGAAATTTTCCCTGGAGGACCGGGTGCAGAAAAAGGTGGAGCACGAACTGGAAGAGATCTTCCACGGCTGCATCAAAAACCTGCGGGAGCCCTCCATCGCCGAAATCTTCGAGATGGCCAAAGATTACCTGCACCCCTCCTTCGAAGGCGAGGCCATCCTGAGCATGGGCAAATCCAGGGATTTCGTGCGCAAGGGGGCCGCGGGGCTCGTGAACATCATGCCTTTTGCCTGCATGCCCGGCACTGTGGTCAACTCCCTGTTCAAGCGTTTCCGGGAGGAGCACTACAACATCCCCTTCCTCAACCTGGCCTATGACGGCCAGGAACAGAGCCAGACCCGCACGCGCCTCGAGGCCTTCATGTACCAGGTGCGCCAATTCCACGAACGGCCGCAGTAGCCCCGATCCGCTGGCAGTCCAGGGGGCGGGCTTGAGCCCGCCTTTAAGCGCGGCTTCCGCCTCCCCGGCGCCCGCGGGCGTCGCTAAGCGGAAGCGCAGGCTAAAGCCTGCGGCTACCATGACGGGGAAAGCCGATTTCCTGAAGATCTACTGCTTTTCGCAGGATTGGGGCGGATTAGAGGCGGGATCTAACTTGGCGGTCAATTCGGGAAAGTTAATCTCTTCAGGCTTCTCCAAGGCGAGGCGCAGGAATTTGTTGGCGTTTTCCTGGATATAGGGATGTTTGGCAAAATCATCGACGCTCTTAAGCAGCAGGTTTTGAAAATCCGCCGGCATATCCTTTGCGGAAGCGATCTGGCTCTTTAAATAGGCCACCAGCGCGGCCAGGTTGACCATTCCTTGCTCCACCCCATAGCGCCGAAAGGTGTCCCGGATATCATCCCGAACCCGATCAACGGCTATTTCCCGGAGGAAATGAAAGGGGTTGGCCCCGCTGAACAGGGAAGACCAGGCGTAACGCGCGTAATAGTATCTTTTGCCGCTTGCCCATGCCTGATGAATTATTTGACAATCCTCGGGCTTTTGGGTAATCGAACTCAGGGCGTCATGGTAAGGCCGCAACAGGCGGGCCAGGAGCAAATGGTAGAGCAACACTAGGTTGACGAGGAACATCCCGAAGATGCTGATGCCGGAGAGAGCGGGTTGCACGGAGCTGGACCAGACGAACATCAGATAAAGGAAAATCGCCACCAGGCCCAGGACGCGCACCACCTTGACGCCGGAAATCTCCAGGCGGGGATCGTTCCGGTACCTTAAATAGGCAAGCAGCAGTATGACCAGGAGGCCTATTTCGACAAAGGGGCTCGCCATGGTGTAGATAATCTTATCCAGCATCTCTTCTCCTCTGGGGCCGGCCACCGGCCTTAGCAGGGGCGCCGGGTGCTAAATCTTATCACAACCAAGCGTAGATTCGGAACTCATTTCCCGCCCTAGCTATGCCAGGTTTTTTGAAATCTTAAACCGTTGGTTTTGAACCCCGCCAAAGCCCCACTCGATAACCAGACCATATCCTGCTTTATTACCGTTCAGCGATAAGTGCTATAGTGGCAAGTGATGTGGTACCGAGCAAATCTTCATCTTGTAAATCAAAAGAGCCTTACAGAGGAAAGACTCTGGAACCATGATTGAATGCAAGATCCCGCACTTACAGTTCCTTGACAATGTTCTTCACTCGTGGCACTGTGAATTAGAAAAGCTTTGCGGAATTGAATGCGTAAATGTGCTTGCGGATACCAAAAGTGGGCAGCTTAACCAATGCGTGGCATGAAAATGCGCTTTATTGAACTCTGGGCCCGGCCTGAGGAAATGCCCCAGGCACTTAATTTGGTTTCGCTTAAATGAAAATCAAGATTTTAATCGCCGATGATCACTCCATGATACGCCAAGGACTCAGCAAGTTCCTCTCAGATGAACCTGATATGGAAGTCGTGGGAGATGCTAATGATGGGAAAACAGCCATAAGATTAGTGAAGGAATTGCATCCAGATATAGTCTTAATGGACATATCAATGCCAAATTTGAATGGTGTAGAAGCAACAAGGGCAATCATGGCATATTCTCCGGGGGTAAAAGTACTTGGTCTTACAATGCATTCAGACAGTTTGGTGGTTTTAAACATGCTAAAGGCGGGTGCATCAGGCTACTTGCTGAAAGATTGCGCATTAGAGGAACTAAAAGGCGCCATCAGGAAAGTCATGGATCACAAAATTTATTTTTCCCCTGGGGTTTCTGACAGGATTATCAATATTTTTTTAAAAGATGCCAATCTTCCTACCGACACATTATCACCAACTGAACGTGAAGTCTTTCAAATGATCGCAGAAGGAAATAGCATTCGAAAGATTTCTGAAACCCTGGGCATCCCTAAGAAGGTAATTGGTTCAATTTTTTCGCGATTGAAGATCAATTTAGGGGTAAGTACTATAGACGAGCTTATGAAACTTGCATTTCGACAGGGACTTACCAGTCTTACCTCAGAAAAGGATCACCAAGAAGGTATTCCAAGTAAACATGTTGAAAAAGGAGTTGATAAATTGAATGATAATCTTATAAATACGATTAGTGACTTTAACAAATTTAAAGATATTTTCGGCGCGGCCATGCATAGTTTACGCAATATTATGATGTTCATGAGAATTAAAGTAAATGATTATCAAGAAGATGTATCGCTTAGCAACATTGATTTACAAAAATCTCAGCATTTTTGTAACTTTATCACTAATAATATATTAGAAATTAACCATATTTTAGAAAGATTATATTATTATATCGATATTAAAAAGCCATCAAAAGATGATATCAAATCTGATAATATATTCATGTTAGTCAGTGACCTAATTAAGACGATATCTAAGCCAATAATTAGTATTAATTTATACGTTAATAATCATTTTAATAATAATATTTTACATATCGATGAATTTCAATTGGTTTGGGTCATAGAAGAGATTATCTTTAATTCGATAAAAGCACTTGAAGAAAGAGGTGGCAAAATAGATATAAGATTTAATAAGATCAATAACAAAATTACAGTTTCAATAAATGATAATGGTCCAGGAATCCCTGCACAAATTAGGAAGAAGTTATTTATAAAGCAACTACCAAGAACATCAAAAGGTCTAGGTTTAGGTTTATATTTAGCTAATCAAATTATAAAAGATATGGGTGGGAAACTAGAGTTACGAACATATTTAGGAAAGGGAACAACCACAAGAATTATTATTCCTATTTCATCAACATAATTAAGGGAGAGATGTTTATGCCAATTAGAATCTTAATTGTGGAAGATAATCATGACATTCGAAAGGCTTATATCAAAGAGCTTCTACGCAATTTAAAACATACCAAATGGTATCAAACATTTCCAGAAGACCTAAGCAATCCTGATGTGGAAATTGATGATACAGCGACTGTTGAGAATGCTTTTGAAAAGTTAAGATCGCATCAATTTGATATCCTTATAGTTGATTTAAAGATTCCCGGGGTCTCGGAAAATGAAATGGGCGGGTTAGAAGTTATCTCGGAATCAATACGTTTAAATCCCCTTCGTCTAATAATTGTTATAACAGGTTACGGTACTGTAGAGTTAGCGA
The DNA here is from genome assembly GCA_049580385.1 of Desulfobaccales bacterium. Classification (GTDB taxonomy): domain Bacteria; phylum Desulfobacterota; class Desulfobaccia; order Desulfobaccales; family 0-14-0-80-60-11; genus JAPLJC01. The sequence continues at coordinate 28,493 of JBAUPV010000003.1, forward strand.
AGATAACATTATCTCAAGGCGTTTTCGATTTTATTGAAAAATCAGCAAGACTACCTGCAACTTTAAATAAGTTAGTTAATTCTGTATCGCGTGCATTAGATTATCGGAAAGAGAAAATAATTCGTTCAGGAAACCCATTTAGTCGGATGACAGGGGTTGAACCAATGGTTTTTGGTGGGAGAAAAAATGAATTGGACTTTTTTGACCAAAAATTAAAGCGAGTAATTCATACGAAATTTCGGGATCATTTCCTGGTCCTCGGGGATTGGGGGATAGGAAAATCAACACTTTTAAAAGAGTATAAAAAGATTTGCCAAAGTAATGGATATGTATGCGCTATAGTTCCTCTCGAACCTCTTCAGGCGGGCACAACCATTTTTGAAGCAGTGCGATCTATAATCGAAGGAATTTTGCGCGATTTACCATATTCGCCTAGTAGATTTAGGAAACTAATTGAATATTTTCATTCTATAGGTATTACTATTCTTGGTACTGGGTTGAAAATAAGTCGGGATCTTTCTAAAAGTGAATTATCTCCTCAAGCATTTCTTCATGATAGCTTGATAACTTTATGGAATGATTTAAAAAGCATAACCGATGTCTTAGTGATACTCTTGGATGACTTAGATAATTTTTTACCTGTATCTGAAGTTGTTATGACTATAAAACAGACATTTTCTATGGAAAAATTGTCAAGAAATAATATTCTTGTTGGTATAACGTCAACGCCTTTAGCTTGGAATAATATTATATTGTTGAGTAAGCATCATCCTCTTTCACGATATTTTATCTCTAGAGTTCATCTTCAATTGCTTGCTAAAGAGGAATTGTATGACACCGTTTTGAAGTCATTTATTAATTCTGGCGTGTCAATTGATAACGAGATTATATCAAAAATATATGATTATACGAATGGGCATCCATTCGAAATGCAGGTTCTATGTTACAATCTCTATAATAATCAGTTAAATGGAAGGGTAGAAATAGATTTGTGGGATCAGGCATTACAAGCTTCAATAATAGATATGGGGTTGGCTTATTTTGAATATAGATTCAGTCACGCAAGTAGCGGGGAAGCGAAAATTCTTCGCCTAATTTCTGAAATTGAAGATCCAATCGCAATTGATAAAGTCAAGGAATTAATTCAATCTAGCACAATAACGATATCTTTAGGCAGTATTACTAATTATCTTACTAAATTAGCGGCTAAGAACCTTATAATCAGGGTGGGCCGCGGGCTATACTCTATTCCAGATAAAATGTTTAGAACCTATATTCAATCGTACATCGAAAAACTATAATTAAAAAAATAGCATTAAGTAAGAAGGTGGTTTTTAAATACTATTTAAATTATACTTTACATATCAATAAATTAATAAACTACTCGCCTGCGGTCCCTGTGGGAGCCTTAAGACGGATTCCACAGGAAAAGAGCGGTTAACTGCTATATCTGTGCAGCCTCAAATAAAATAAGTGATTTCCGATATTGGTTTCATATTCTTAATTCAGAGCATACCGGTTTTTATATTCTCGTCCTGCATCCCAAACCCGATCTGACTCCGATTTGCCGCAGGTCTCCGCCTCAAATCCGCCGGGCATTATCCTCCGGATAGCGATATTCCATGTGCCTCGCCGTGGCCCGGGCCACGCCCTCGCCGTAATAACGCGCCACCACCTTCAGGGCCAGGTCCAGCCCCGCAGCGATGCCTGCCGAGGTGACCAGGTTGCCATCCTCCACCACGTGCAGCCGTTCCTCCACGGTCACCCGCGGGAAGGATTCCCGCAATAAGTCGAGGGAGCGCCAGTGGGTGGTGGCCCGGCGCCCGTCCAGCAGTCCCGCCTGCCCTAACAGCAGGGCGCCGGTGCAGACCGAGGCCAGGGTCCCTGCAGAAATAACCTGGCGGCCCCTCCGGGCGAGCCAATCGATGAGGTTTTCATTCTGGAGCTGCCGCCTTGTGCCCCAGCCGCCGGGAACCAGCAGGATATCGAGCGGCGGGCAGGCTGCCAGGGCGCAGTCGGGGAGCACCCGCATCCCCGCGGCCGTAGCGATCGCCTCCTCCCGCTCCGCCACCAGCAGCACCTGGAAGGGGGAAGGTTCTTCCCGGCGCCGGGACTCATGCAGCCGGACCGCGGTAAAGACCTCGTAGGGTCCGCAAAAATCGAGGACTTCCACCTCCGGAAAAATGACGATGCCCACCTGCTGGCGCTTCATCTGCATACTCCTTCTTGTAACCTGGCTTTCTGGCTGGAGATAAATCCCACCAAGGCGCTAAGAAGTCCGGGAAACTCAAGACTCGACTCATTAATGTCCGACAGCAAAATGCACGGAGAAGATTGTGCTATTTTGCGGTTAAACGCCAGACCACTGTAAAGTAAACGATATCAACATATTATACGGACACAACTAAATCCCCTCTCCCCTGAGAGGGGAGAGGGTTAAGGTGAGGGGTGGCTTCATCGGCTGTTCCACCCCCCCCCTCACCCCACCCTCTCCCCCCCAAAGGGGGCGAGGGGAAAAGATCATAAATTCCATTCAATGATTAGCTAGTGCGCATACCTAAGTTCAAACGAATCTCTAGTACCTGCCTCGATCCAAGATCCGATTGAACCCTCCCGGCCCCGCCCTACCTTCACTTTCCTCGAAAAACCGGCTTCCTTTTTTCCAGGAAGGCCATCAGCCCCTCCTGATAGTCCTCACTGTCATAGACCAGCCGCCGCAGGCCCTGGATGCGCTCAAAGGTCTCCGGGCTGAGCGGCAGGGCGTTGGCCAGCAGGCGGAACTGCTCCTTGATCACCGAGATACTCAGGGGGGAATTGGCGGCAATGTCCCGAGCCAGGTTATAGGTAAAGTCTTCCAGTTCCGCGGCCGGCACCACGTGATTGAGAAGGCCGACCCTGAGGGCCCGCTCCGCCGCCACCGGCTGGGCGGTGAAAAACATCTCCCGGGCCATGTTCAGGCCGATCATGTTGATGATGTGCAAGATGCCGGTGGGGTTATAGGGAACCCCCAGATGGGCCGGGGTTATGGCGAAGGAAGTCTTCTCGGTGCCAATGAGGATGTCGCAGACAAAAGCCAGCTCGCAGGCGCCCCCCCAGACGCTGCCCTCCATCATGGCGATCACCGGCGCCGGACAGCGCTGAATGGCCCGAATAGCCTGCTCCAGCGGATCGTTATAAGAGAGCGGATCTCGCCCCTGCTTGGGTAATTCGCCGACGTCGTGGCCCGCGGACCAGATCGCCGCCCCCGGATTGGCCCGCAGGATGACCACCCGGACCGAATGGTAGACCATCTCATTTAAAGCCTTGATGAGTTCGTGGATGAAATCCCCGCTCAAGGCGTTGCGCTTCTGATCGTTGTTGAAGGTGATGGTGCCGATGGTCTCGGATTGGAAATCCGCGGAAACCAGAGCCATGGTTAACCCTCCCTGAATAACCCGGCCGGCCCCTCCGCTCCAGAGACGCCGCTCCCTGAAAATATTTGCCATGGGTTCCCATAACTGATAGCATTGCCAGCGTTGCAGGTAAACAATTTAATCGCGGAAAGGATCAAACCTTGCCCTTTTGCCCACATTGCGGCCAGGAGATGCTGGGGACCTCAAGTGTTTGTTCCGTCTGCGGAAAGCCGGGCCGCCGCCTCCCCAGCGTATCCCAGACCGCCCTCAGACGCACCGCTCCCCCGCTGCCCCTGCGGGAATACCTGAAGGAGGGCTGGGAGCTGTTTACACGCTACCCCGGAGGGTTTATCGGCTTCCTTCTGGTTTGCTTGCTGATTGAAATAGCCTCGAAAATCATCCCCATAGTCGGCCCGGTGGCCGGCTTTGCGGTCTCGGCACCGCTATTCATAGGGAATTTCATCGTCAGCGCCAAGCTGGTGCAGGACCGCACCCCGGAATTCCGCGATTTCTTTTTAGGTTTCCGCTTCTTCGTCCCCCTGCTGCTGACGGCACTGGTGGGAGGACTGCTTACCTTCGTTGGCCTTCTGCTCCTGATCATTCCCGGTATATATTTAGGGGTGAGCTACCTCTTTGCTAAATTACTGGTGGTGGATCGCAGCCTCGATTTCTGGCCAGCCCTGGAGTTGAGCCGTCGCTCAGTCCGACCCATCTGGTTCAGCATGTTTGGCTTCGCCCTGCTGCTGGCACTGGTAAACTTTTTAGGCCTCATCGCCTTAGTCGTCGGTGTCCTGGTCACCATCCCGGTCAGTTGCTGCGCCGTGACTGCCGCCTATGCCGACCTCTTCGGCTTTAAGTCCGATTATTCCGAGGGTTTCCCGGATAACCTCCCGGCAGAACCGGAAACAACCGCCCCATGACCTTGGCGCCAGCTTCCCAACGGATAACTTGCCAAACCTGTTCCCAATTTTCTTATGCCTGCCGCGCCTGCCTCCGTTAAGACCGTTCCAGAAGTCGCCGATCTCTGGGAAGTGGCGGTGGCCCTACCCATAACCCAGACCCTCACCTATCGGCTGCCGCCGGAACTGGGGACCGCGGGCGTGGGAAGCCTGGTGTTGGCGCCGGTGGGCCGCCGCACGGTGACCGGGTACCTCCTGGCGCAGGCCTTGGAGGCTCCGCCGGTTAAGCTGCGCCGCCTCCAGAAGCTGCTGGACCCCGTACCCCGCTTCGGCCCGGAGATGGTGCCCCTGTTCCGCTGGCTCGCCGACTATTATCAGTATCCCCTGGGGGAGGCCTTGAGCCGCATCATCCCCGGCGGGGCCCGGCCCTCCGGGGGCCGCCAGGAGACCTGGGTTGTCCTGGCGCCCCAGGCGGCCGCGGGCGCGCCCGCCCCGCGCCTGGGACCCCGGTGCCGGGCGCTGCTGGCCCGTTTGCAGGAAACCGGAGAAGCCGTTGCCGTGAGCAGTCTTAGGCCGCACTTTCCAGGATCCCTGCCGGTCCTGCGCCGCCTGGAGGCCAAAGGCCTGGTGGTTCTCTCGCGGCGCCCCGCCTTGCAAGACCCCCTTAAGAGCCACCCCTCGATTCCCGATGATGCCCCCCAGCTGCCTCTGGCGCCGGAGCAAGAGCTGGCCCTCACTGCCATTAGCCAGGGGATCGCCTCCTTTTCCTTCTCCCCCTTCCTGTTGCACGGCGTCACCGCCAGCGGCAAGACCGAAGTTTACCTGGCGGCCGCGGCCCAGGCCCTGGCCCAGGGCCGTCAGGTCCTGGTGCTGCTTCCGGAGATCGCCCTCAGCCACCCGGTGGCCCAGGCCTTCCGGCGCCGCTTCGGGCCTCGAGTCACGCTGCTGCACAGCGGCCTCTCCGAGGCCGCCCGCCTGGACCAGTGGCGCCGCATCATGCTGGGCGAAGTCGACGTGGTGGTGGGGGCCCGCTCCGCGGTCTTCGCCCCCTTGTCCCGCCTGGGCCTGGTGGTGGTGGACGAGGAACAGGACGCCGCCTACAAACAGGAAGGCGGCCTGCTCTACCAGGCCCGGGACGTGGCCCTCTATCGGGCCAAGATGGCGGCCGCGGCCGCGGTGCTGGTCTCCGCCACCCCCCAGATATCTACTTATCACCTGGCCCGGACCGGCAAATATCACTATCTCAACCTGTCCCGCCGGGTCACCCCCCAGGCCTTGCCGGAGATCAACTTAGTCGACTTGCGGACTCAGCGGGGCGGGGGCAGGGCCTTGAAGATCATCTCCCGGCCGTTGCTGACTTCCCTGGAAGGGGTCTTATCCCGGGGGGAGCAGGCCCTGCTCTTCTTAAACCGCCGGGGCTATGCCCGGGCCCTTTTTTGCCTGTTTTGCGGCCACGTCTTTCAGTGTCGCCAGTGCAGCGTGGCCATGACCCGCCATCAAGCAGGTGAGAACCGCCTGATCTGCCACTATTGCGGCTTTAGCCAGGAGGTGCCCGAGAGCTGCCCCCAATGCCAGTCCACCGCCATCAAGCAATACGAGGTGGGCACCGAAAAGGTGGAGAGCGAGTTGCTGCGCCTGCTGCCCGGGGCCAGGGTGGCCCGCCTGGACCGGGACACCGCCCCTCATAGCGGCCGGGCCCTCGCCGTCTTGGAGAGCTTTGCCGCCGGAGACCTGGACCTGTTGGTGGGCACTCAAATGATCGCCAAGGGTCACCATTTCCCCGGCGTCAGCCTGGTGGGAGTGGTGGCCGCGGATTTGAGCCTCTTTTTCCCCGAGTACCACTCCGGGGAACGCACCTTCCAGCTCCTCTCCCAGGTGGCCGGCCGGGCCGGCCGGGGTGAGACCCCTGGCAAGGTCCTGGTGCAGACCTTTCATCCGGAGCATTACCTGTTCCAAATGGTGCAGAGCCAGGATTGGATCGGTTTCTATGAACGGGAAATCGAGATTCGCCGCCGCCTGGGCTATCCGCCCTTTACCCGTCTGGCCCTGGCCCGGCTTGATGGCCCCGTCGAGGCCGCCGTCGCCCGGGAGGCCCAGCGACTAACAGCGGCCTTGAAGAGGGAAATGGAGCGGGACGGCGAGCTGCGGTCCCGGGTGCAGGTGCTGGGGCCGGCCCCGGCAGGATTGGCCCGCCTTCAGGGCCGCTACCGCTGGCAGTTGCTCCTGAAAAGCTATGGACGGCCAGCCCTGGCTACGGCCTTGGGCCACCTGCGCCGCCTCTTCAGCCCTCTTCCCCGCACTCGCCTCAACCTAACGCTCGACATCGACCCCAATAACCTTTATTAATGGTGGCACAGGCTTCCAGCCTGTGCTTGAGCCGCTCCTAATGCCCTAAACCGGTAGCCGCAGGCTTTAGCCTGCGCAGTACTTGTCAGTTCTCAGTTCCCAGTTCCAAGACTGGACACCGCCACTAATAGTCTTTTTAAATTATTAAGGGCGGCCCCGCGGTCCGCCGCTATTGCCAAAAACCGGTAGCCGCAGGCTTTAGCTTGCGCCAACAAGAGATTCCGGCTACCGTTAAATTCCCAGCGGCGAGCACAGCCCGCCCTAGGGGCGGCTAGCGAAAAGCGTTTTTCTGAGGCGGCCCGTGGCCGTCGCTTATCCGGCCCCCTCAGGAACCGCGGCCTCGCCTGCGGGCGGGAGTTGCCCCCTGACCCGCCAGACCTCACCCCATTTTCTCTATCTCCGCCAGATACTCGGCATATAGATCCACGTCCCCGTTCTTAGCGATCTGGCGGTCTTCATAAGGGGCCGCCAGCCTCCGGTAAAATTCCTGACCGAGGTTGGTGAAGATGCCGCTCAGGATGGCTATCAGCCAGTAGCGCATCCCCCCATAACGGCGGCGAACGACCTGTAAGGCCAGGCGGGTGCAGGCGTAGTTCAACAGCCCGGCGAACGCCCCCTCCCCGCCGTTCTCCCGGGCCAGCCCATTGATGCAGCCTGCCAGCTCATCGATCAGTCCATCACAGACCTTCCTCTCTGCTGCCGGAATGTAGGGCATGAGAGCTCCTCCTCGATTTTTGTTTGGGTCGGCCAGGCAGGCCTGGTTACAGTCAATTAGCCCCACCCCTTTAAGGTGCGGCAGCCTTAACGTTCCTAAATAGTATTGCATTAAATCGATTGAAAACCTAAAGTTCCCAAGGTACTAAGTCCCCTCTTGGAAAAGGGGGATTTAGGGGGATTTCAGGAGGTTATTTTACATCCTCCCTGCCCTTCCCTTTCAAGTAGCGGTTAAAAACCGTTCTTGGAAATCTCATAAGCATTATGAAGATTGCCCCAGGGCCCACCCGTAATTCGACCTCCCCTGACCCCTAAACCCTGCTTTTTCTGCTCACTGCTCACTGTTCACTATCTTTACGCCCACCAGCTCGGCGCAGGCTGAAGCCTGCGGCTGCCTTGAACGCCGTCGCCGAAAACTGGCCCGGACCCCTTGCCCCTGACCCCTCACCCTTGACCTTTCCCCTGGTAGAGGTTATAAAAATTTTGTCAGGGGCCGGGAACGGCATCTGGCAATCAGCTAAATGAGTGCGCTCGTAGCTCAGCCCGGATAGAGCAACGGACTACGAATCCGTGTGTCGGAGGTTCGAATCCTCTCGAGCGCGCCAATGAAATCAAAGTGTTAGCCAATTTTGGCTAACCCTTTTTTGCCTCTTGGGCAACGATATGGGCAACACTTTGTATTTGGGCATCAAACCAGGTCGTATAAATTCCCCTGGCGCGGTGGAAGTCTTCAATGGAGGGTTTATGGAAGAAGAGATTGAGGCACAACGTGATATTGCTCTAGAAATCCTCTTTGAGTCAGACGTTCTGAGACGGTGCCCAATTCATGAAGATAGCATCCTCGCAGGTGGTGCCGATATTGAGGATGCCTACAAACTCGGCAATTATCTTTTCACTAATCCCTCTGATGAATGGGACTTGCCGGGTATATTCGAGACCCGCCGTGAAATGACCGATGCTATTAAAGAAATGTTTGAATTTCAATGCGGCGGGGCTGACGAATGCGGCTGGTGCATGAAGGATTGACTAACAACTAATATTTGACTATCTAACCACTCGGTATATTTGGCCATAGCCCGGTAAAGGTCCTCCTCAGAGGGCGAAATATAGTGAACGTCCATCCCGGTGGGCCTCACACATCATTAAACCAATTCGCCTTCTGTCTTGGCGAGTTCCTTCAGGTCATCGAAAGCTTTTCTCAGTGTTTGGCTTAATTCATCTGCCTTCTTTTCAAAACCGGCGACAATTTCAGGTAAGCTGTTGGCAAAATTAAGATAATCTCCTGCCGAGGCAACATATACTTTTCCCCGCGGATCATTATCCAAAAAAAAACGTGTACCCGGCTCTCTATCCGAAACAAAGACCGTTAACTTTTCATCGTTAAACATATCGTAATGGCCTAAAAAGTTGGCTTCTGAGATGTTGCTCCGTATTCTAACCACCTTAAGGCCTAAAGTCCCTGCCCACCAGGGTCCTGAGAAGAGGGAATCATCTTCTTTACCTTCATACGAGGGCTTTGTCCCTTCCGGTAAGCTTTGAGCTATATCCTCCGCCACAGCCCCGACCAAGGCTGCCAATTGTTTGGTTAATCGTTTCCGCTCTTCGCCTTTTTCCAAAAGTTTCTCTGTATACTTGACCACTAATTTGTTCCTCCTGTGCTTTTTTATCATGATAATATCTTCTTTCCGATTTTGCAAGCTTATTTCCATATAAGATTCACTCTTTTTTGCCCGTCACCCGATGGTTATGTAGGCCCCTGTCAATAGCTACGAATCCGTGTGTCGGAGGTTCGAATCCTCTCGAGCGCGCCAGCAACATCAAGGGTTAGGCTAATTAGCCTGCCCTGAAGGTGGGTTCTGTCCTTCCCCTGGCGCCCGATTACCGGACGCTGCTGGCTTGAGCCTCTTAGACCGTCACCCCGTTAGAATCTGCGAACCAAGGGAGTGGTGTCTTCAAAATCTACAAAAAGGGTTCAGTTTGAAAAAAACTTGTGCTATCTTGCCTTCATTAAGACGATTGGGCTGCAGAAAGGGGGACTTCTTCAGGATATCCTCCCCGAACGGCAGGCTCCAAAACCATTTTTGACCGCCGTGGCCAAGGCTGCGTCCTAATCCCGGTTTAATTTTTTGGGAATAAAGTACTGTCTTTTACCATCTTCATTTTGTATATATAAATTAACTTCCTAAACACCAGGAGTACCAGACACAGCGATCCCCGCGATCTTATCCCTTGGCCAAATTCATTACCCAGCACACCCGGGAGGGCGGCATGAACGTTTACGGTCTGGCAAGAGTTTTGGTGGCGGGGCTGGCGCTTCTATCTGTGGCGGCCTGCGGCGAGAGGCCCCTCGACGTGGAGGCTCTGAAAAAACAACCCAAGAAATACGTGGGTTCGGATACCTGCAAGCTCTGCCACCTGGAACACTACGACTCCTGGCAGATGACCCTCCATTCCCGCGCCCTCCAGGACGCCCAAAAGAACCGGGACGCCATTGTCGCCCCCCTCGATGAAAAAGTAATTCGCGCCGATTTGGCTAAGGCAACGCTCAAAATACCGGTTGACCAGGTCTTCATCCCCAAAGAGGAAGATATTAAGTATACCATGGGCACCCAGTGGAAGCAGTTCTACCTGGTGGAAAAGGCTGGAAAACTATACGTTGCACCCATTGAGTACGATATTAGCAGCCACCGCTGGATGCCTTATAATGAAGGGGACCCCGATTGGGATAAGAAACCCTGGGAACTCAAATGCGGCGGCTGCCACGCCACCGGGGTAAATCTCGAGAAAAACACCTTCGTCGAACCCGGGGTTGGCTGCGAAGCCTGTCACGGCCGGGGTTCCTGGCACGCGGCCCTGCCCAAGACCGCGGTCTTCCTGAAACGCCAGACCATCGTCAACCCGGCCAAGCTTACCATGGGAGTGGCCGTGCAGATCTGCGGCTCCTGCCATACCCGGGGCGTATCCACCAAGGTGAAGGGCGCGGAGTGGCCGGTGGGCTACGCGCCCGGCAGGGCCCTCGGACCTTTCTTCAAGGAGCCCACCTTTGCCTACGGCGACCCGGTGACGGCCTATGCCAAGGAGTTTACTATAGGCCACCATCAGCAATATCTCGATTGGAAGCAATCTTACCATTATAAAGAAGGGGTGACCTGCACCTCCTGCCACTTTGTACACCAGATCGGCATGCCCCCCACCCGGTCCCAAACTATCCAGGCCGGCTCCAAGCAGTGCCTTACCTGTCATGATGTGATCAACAGGAACATGGGCCATTCCATTCACTCCTTCGGCAACTGCGTGGGTTGCCACATGCCCAGGATTGTCACCAGCGCCGAATCCGGGGATCTCCACAGCCATGTCTTCGTCTGTCTGCTGCCCAAGGATGCCATGGCCAACCCGGCCCTCCCCGATTCCTGCGAGGGCTGTCATATGTACAGAGGAGAGTCTCTCGATTACCTGGCAGCCGCCTGGGATGCCCTGGCTAAACTACCGGTGCCGGTGGGCCAACCCGTGAAGATGGCGATCCCCGAGTCTGAGGCTCCGCCAGAGGCTCCGCCTGAGAAAGCGAAAGCCGCCAAAGGGTCACCGAAAAAGTGAGGGAAAGCTCAATGAGGTCGCGGCGGGTTCTCAGGGGAAGCATCCTGTGGATGACACTGGCAGGGCTGGGACTCCTGCTGGTATTACCCGCGGTGGCCTCGGCCCAAGAGGAGGTGACCACCTCTCTGAGGCGATACAAAGACCGTGAGGCCTCGACCGGGTACTACGAAGACTACGAAGTCGAGCCCCGGGGTTTGCAACCCTTTATCGGCATCCCCGGGATGGTGCGGCCCTCCTCCCCTTATAGCCCTGAGGCACAAATGGGCGTCCCCACTTACCTGGCCGATGCCCATCGGGACCTCAAGTTTTACGCATTCCTGACCTGTGTCGCCTGCCACGCCGAGGAGGCCAAGGACATCCACACTACCCGGGGCAACCTTACCTGCCGCCAGTGCCACGGCGGCGAGCCCATTGCCTCCATCGCCCATTACTACTCCCCTCTGAACCCCGTCCGGCGCTACGCTTACGTGTGCTCCAAGTGCCACGAGGGTTCCAGCGCCTCCTTTGCCACTTACGTGGTCCATCAACCCGACCCCGGGGCCTTGGATACCCGCAAGACTTTCGCCTCCCTGTTTTACGCCAACTGGTTCATGCATCTCCTGATTGTCGGCACCTTGGGCTTCTTTGTCGCCCACACCGCAGTCTGGGTGAGCAAGGAGCTTTACCACGTCTACACCGAGAAAAAAAGAAAGCCCGAAGATGAATGACCAGGTGCGCATAATCCGGTTCAATGTCATCCATCGGCTGTTTCACCTTTTCATCATGGTCACTTTTCTCATCCAGGGCGTTACCGGTCTCTGCCGGCTGCTTTACACCACTTCCTGGGGCCATGCTCTGACCAATCTTTTGGGCGGTTACGAGTCCGTCACCACCATCCACATCCGGGTGGGCGTGGCCATGCTCCTGGGCTTTGCGGTCCATATCGTCTATATCCTGCTGAAAGTGGAATGGAAATCGCTGCGGCAAAGCCTCTTTCACCCGGACTCCCTGGTGCCGCAGCTCCAGGATGTCATTCATGTGGGCCAGCGCCTCCGCTGGTTTTTAGGGCTGGGCCCGCCCCCGGCCTTTGACCGCTGGACTTACTGGGAGAAGTTTGACTACATGGCGGTCTTCTGGGGGGTGCCCCTTTTGGGGGTTACCGGCCTCCTGCTCATGAACCCCCTGGTCACCAGTTATTTCCTGCCGGGCTGGGTGCTCAATGTGATCCTCTTGCTGCACCGGGCCGAAGCCCTGCTGGCTATGCTCTATATCTTCATCATCCACTTTACCATCGGCCATTTCCGCCACGGCATGTTCCCCATGAATGAATGCATGTTTGCCGGCAGTGTGGAGTTGGAGGAGCTACGGCGGGAAAAGCCGCTGTGGATCGTGCGCCTGGAAGAAGATGGGAAACTCGAGGAAGCCATGGTCCCGGCGCCGCCCCGCTGGTTCCGGGTGGCTTATTTCATCTTTGGCTTCCTGGCCTTGTCCGTGGGCCTCTACCTGCTGGTGATTATCTTAATTTATCACAATTACGTCTAGTGGCGCTGGAAGGCAGAAGAAAAAGGCACTTATGGCACCCACTGTGCCGTGGGCAACGCCAATGGGCACATCTAACCGGACGAGGAAGATCGTTAGGGAGGTAAAGTGGAATCTTATAAGATCGACTTGAGCGAATCGGAGATGCCCCAGGAGTGGTATAACATCCTGCCGGATCTGCCCGCGCCCCTGCCGCCTTATCTCCATCCGGGCACCGGCGAACCCCTCGGCCCCCAGGACCTGGCCGCCATCTTTCCCATGGAACTCATTCAGCAGGAATTGAGCCCCGAGCGCTGGATCCCCATTCCCGACGAGGTACGGCGCATCTATCAATTATGGCGGCCCAGCCCGCTGCACCGGGCCCGCAACCTGGAAGCCGCCCTGGGCACCCCGGCCCGCATCTATTATAAGAACGAGTCCGTGAGCCCCGCCGGCAGCCATAAACCCAATACCGCCGTGGCCCAGGCTTATTACAACAAGGCCGCCGGCATCAAACGGCTCGCCACTGAAACCGGCGCCGGGCAATGGGGCAGCGCCCTGGCCCTGGCCTGCAACTTTTTCGGACTCGAATGCACCGTGTACATGGTCAAGGTGAGCTATCAGCAGAAGCCTTACCGCCGCTCCCTGATGCATATCTGGGGAGCCAGCGTCTTTCCGTCCCCCACGGACCGAACCCAATCGGGCCGCCAGATCCTGGCCCGGGACCCGGAAACCTCTGGCAGCCTGGGGATGGCTATCTCCGAAGCGGTGGAAGACGCCGCCAGCCACGCCGATACCAACTACTCCCTGGGCAGCGTCCTCAACCACGTCATGCTGCACCAGACCATCGTCGGCCTGGAGACCAAAAAGCAACTGGCCCTGGCCGGAGAGGAGCCGGACATACTTATCGGCTGCGTGGGCGGAGGCAGCAACTTCGCAGGCTTCTGCTTTCCCTTTGTCCGGGATAAACTTCAGGGCAAGGACCGGCGCTTTATTGCAGTGGAGCCCACCGCCTGCCCCACCCTCACTAAAGGGACCTACACCTACGACTTCGGAGACACGGTTGGGCTCACCCCCCTGATTATGATGTACACTCTGGGGCACTCCTTCGTGCCTTCGGGCATCCACGCCGGCGGCTTGCGCTACCACGGCGACGCGCCTTTGCTCTGTCTGCTGGTCCATGAAAAGGTCATCGAAGCCAGGGCCTATGCCCAGAACCCCGTGTTTGAGGCGGCCCGCCTCTTCGCCGCCACCGAGGGTATTATCCCGGCGCCGGAGACGGCCCACGCCATCAAGGCGGCGGTGGACGAAGCTTGGGTATGCAAAGAGACTAACCAGTCTAAATGTATAGTCTTCAATTTCTCGGGGCACGGCCACTTTGACCTGGCGGCCTACGACGCTTATCTGGAAGGACAACTGCAAGATATGGAGTTGGACCCCGACGCCATGATCCAAAAGGCCCTGAAGGAGCTGCCCAAACCGGCCGGGGTTTGAGGCTCCCCGACCGCGGCTGCTGGAGAACCCCGGCAAACCCTGGGTCGCCAAAGGCACTTTAATCTAGAGAATCAGATACTGCGCCTTGCAGGCGAGACGCCTGCGCCGCCCCCAAATGTCCGTCTGCCCCCATCCGAGACACACCCTTCCACCGCAAACCGTAAACCGGAAACCGGAAACCACTTTCAGGACGGACTGCGCCCGCCGCCTTAACCACTGCGGTCTGGGCGCCGGGTCCGCATCTGGCGCCCTTTTCTGCTAAAGACCTTCCCCCTGCCATCCGATGTTAATTGGGACCCCTGGCTTCCAGAACAAATGTGGTATCTCTCTTGCAACAGACATTTAGCAATAATTTTTTCTTTTTTCTTATCCCGGGAGAATTTTTTCCGATTGTATTATTAACTGCCCGGATGTTCAGAAAAAATATGTCCCCGGTTAAGCCGTCTGAATTGCGAGTTGGCAGCTTGCTCAGGAAAATCCTCTCGGTGGTTAGCTAAAGGAATTTCAATGGCGTCAACGAATCTGGAAGTCGGCTATGGAATGGCCAAGGGAAAGGATGCTGACGCGGTTGGCAGGGAAGCCGCCCGCCAGGCCCTTACGGCCATCAAAGAACACTCCCTATCCCTGGTCCAGGTGTTCGCCTCGCCCCACTATGACCCGGAGGCCTTGCTCCGGGGAGTCCGCCAGGTGGTGGGCCCGCAGGTGCCGCTCATTGGCGCCAGCACCACTGGAGAGATCTTAAACGGGGTCCAGCGCCGGGCGGTGGTGCTGTTGGCGCTGGCTTCCCCTTATCTAAAAGTAAAAGTGGCAGTGGGCCGCGGGTTCTCCGGGGACTGGGAGGGGGCGGTAATTGAGGCGGTCACCGCCCCTGAAATCGCCCCCTATTTCTCCGCGCCGGAGATCGCCATTTGGTCCCTCTTGAGCGAACAGGGGGAGTCGGCCTTCTCGCTGCTTTTTTCCCCCGGAGCCGGTCGCAGTGCCGATTCCTGCGGCTCCCAGGTTCTGGAAACCCTACAGCGCCTTTCCCAGGGACGGCTTCCTATCTTGGGGGGCGACGCCGTGGCTACCGGGCGCCGGGAAGTCAATTTCGTCTTGGCCGGCGACGAAGTTTACCGCGACTCCATTCTGGTGGCGGTCGTCGAGACCAGCCTCACCTTCGGAATCTCCCGGGCCCCCTGCTCCCAGCCCAGCTCCCGGCGGGCCACTGACCCCCTGGCCCGGGGTTTGGAGGTCCTCGAATTGGGCGGCCATAGAAAGGCGGCCGGCGGCGAAGCCCTGCGCCAGGCCCTGCGGCGCGGGTCAATCAAGGACCCTGGACTGGCAATGGTCTTTTCCAGTGGGCTCAAGATCCGTTCTTTGGGGTCACGTCTCGGCGAGGAGATCTCCGCCATGAGGACCCTGGCGCCGGACGTCCCCATGTTGGGTTTATACGACTGCGCCCCGGAGGGATCGGCTGGGGAGGGGGGCAACGGCCACCCTGATGAGGTGATTGCCGTACTGGCCCTGGGGCGTGATCTCTCCCCGGCCGCGCAACTGGCCTCGGAAAACGAATCCCTGCGGGCCGCTCTGGGACTCCAGGACCTGCTCATCGCCATGGATGGCATCCCCGGGTTTGCGGGCATCGATCAGGCGCAGGTCGAGAACCAGTTGCGAAAGGGCGAATCTTTATTCGCTTTCTTCATGAGCCAGCAACCCTGCCTGGCCGTGATCCTGGACCGGAAGGGGCGATATCTCTACGTCAACGAGTCCTGGGAGAAGTTTACCGGCAAATCCCGCGAAGAGGCAGTGGGACGTACCATCTGGGATATCTGGCCGCCCCAGGTTGCCGCCCAGTTTCAGAAAAAGTTCCTCAAGGCCTTTTCCAGCCACCCGTGTCATGAGGAGATCATAGAGCTTCCCCAAGGCGATGAAACCCATTATTTCCTGAGCCGTCATTTCTCTATCCCCGATCGAGACGGCAAACCGGGGCTGCTGGGTGGAATTAATATAGATATCACGGAAAACCAGCAGATTATTAACGAACGCGTCTCCCTGGAAGAGCAACTACTCCAATCCCAGAAAATGGAATCGGTGGGTAGATTGGCGGGAGGGGTGGCCCATGACTTCAACAATATGTTGACTGCCATCATGGGCTACAGTGAGATAGTCATGATGTCGTTCCCGGAAAACGATCCCCTTTCCCACCACCTGGAAGGAATCAGAAAATCGGCGGAGCGAGCCGCGACCCTGACCCGCCAACTCCTGGCCTTCAGCCGCAAGCAAATGCTGCAGCCCCGGGTAACCGACCTCAATACGGTGATCACCAGTCTAGAGGCGATGCTGCGCCGGCTCATCGGCGAAGATATCAACCTGGTCATTCTTCTCGACCAGGCCCTTAAGTTGGTGAAGGCCGATCCGGGCCAGTTGGAACAGGTCATCATGAACCTGGTCATCAATGCCCGGGACGCCATGCCCAGGGGAGGCAAAATCATCGTACAGACCGCAAACGTCTATTTGAACGAAGGCTTTACGCTCCGCCACCCGGACCTCCAGCCCGGTCCTTATGTCCAGGTTGCGGTAATCGACCAAGGCTTGGGGATGGACCAGAAAACTCTATCTCATATCTTCGATCCCTTCTTCACCACCAAGGAGCCCGGCAAGGGCACCGAACTGGGGCTGTCCACCGCCTACGGGATCATCAAGCAGAGCGGCGGCCACATCGAGGTCACCAGCCAGCCGCAAGGGGGCGCGATCTTCGAGATCTACCTGCCGCAGATTGAAGATTCCCTCGACGATTCTGCGGAGTACTGCGCCTTTAACGCCACCCTCCGGGGCGGCGAAACCGTTCTGGTGGTGGAAGATGAGGAGCTTCTCCTATCACTGATCCAGGAGGCCCTGGAAATGCACGGCTACCACGTGCTGAGAGCCGGCAACCCCATCGAAGCCCTGGAACTGGTCAAAGGTCATGACGCCCCCATCCACCTTTTGCTGACGGATGTGGTGATGCCTCACCAGAACGGCCGGGAATTGGCAGAACTCTTATCGCCACTGCACCCGGAAATGAAGATCCTCTTTATGTCGGGCTATACGGAGGACACCATGGTGGTACGCGGCTTACTAAAAGAGGCCCTTCCATTTATCCAGAAACCTTTTCCTCCCATGGACTTGGTTGGTAAGGTCCGGGAGGTTATGGAAAGCCCAAGGGCTTAACGAGTTATGGCGGCCAGCCGGCACCCGCACCAGTCCCAGATCGCCTGGGACGCTGCCGGGCAGAAAATCTGCAGCTCCTGAGGAACGCTGGCGGAGAGATCACCCATGGCAAGAGTTTTGATCATCGACGACGATCAGATGTTCGGGGAGATGCTTTCCGAAATGGTGCAAACCTTGGGACAGGAGAGCCTTTGCGCCCCAACCCTGGCGGAAGGTTTGCGTCTGGCCTCCGTCGGGGGATTCGACGTGGTCTTCCTCGATGTCCGCATGCCCGACGGTAGCGGCTTGGAGGCCTTACCGCAGGTGAGGCAAACTTCCTCCGCCCCCGAAGTCATCGTGATCACCGGGGCCGGCGATCCCGATGGAGCCGAACTGGCCATCGTTAAGGGAGCCTGGGATTACATCGAAAAGCAATCCTCCATTAAACAGATCTCCCTCCCTTTGGTGCGAGCCTTGCAATACCGGCAGGAAAAACGGCTCAGAAAACCTCCGGTGGCTTTAAAATTGGATGGAATTGTGGGACAGAGCCCGCAGATGGCGGCCTGCTATGATTTAGTGGCCCAGGCTGCCGAAAGCGAGGCCAATGTACTGATCAGCGGCGAGACCGGCACTGGCAAGGAGCTGTTCGCCCAGGCGATCTACCAGAATAGCCCCAGGGCCGGGAAAGGTTTTGTGGTAGTCGATTGCGCCGCCCTGCCCTCCTCCCTGGTGGAGAGCGCTCTCTTCGGACATGAAAAGGGGGCATTTACCAGCGCCGATCGCTCCCAGGTAGGCCTCATCAAGCAAGCGGACGGCGGCACCCTCTTTCTGGATGAGGTGGGCGAACTCCCCATGGAGATACAGAAGGCCTTTTTGCGGGTGCTGCAGGAACGGCGCTTTCGACCCGTAGGCAGCAGATTCGAGAGCGAGAGCGATTTCCGCATGGTGGCCGCCACCAATCGCGACCTCGATGAAATGGCCGCCAAAGGCCTGTTTCGCCTTGACCTGCTTTTCCGTTTGCGGGCCATCACCCTCGATTTGCCGCCTTTGCGCCAGCGCGCTGACGATCTCAAAGACCTGACCTTGTTCCACATCGCTCGCATTTGCGAAAAATGGGGCATCGGGGCCAAGGACTTTGCCCCGGAATTTCTGGACGCCCTCCTGGCCCATGATTGGCCGGGAAATGTGCGGGAACTGTTCCATACCCTGGACCGTGCTTTGGCTGAGTCACGTTATGAACCCACTTTATATCCCAAGCACCTGCCCAGCCAAATCCGTATCAAGGTAGCCCGGGCCGCGGTGGCCAAGGAACCAGCCGCCGACGCGGTTGGCAATAACGGCATTGGAAAAAAGGCCGAGGTAAGGGTCCTGCCAAGGCTGCATGATTTCCGCCAAGCCGCCATCGAAGAAGCAGAAAAAGACTACCTGCTCGATCTGATGTCCATGACGGCGGGCAACGTCCAGGAGGCCTGCCGGATATCCCAACTATCCCCGCCCCGCCTTTATGCCCTCTTGAAGAAAAATGGGATTCCCAGGAAGCCATAGAGGGATTTTCAAAATGGACGCCGGCGATGCCGACTCCAGCGGAGGAGACTTTTTGGGGGAAGTCCTGTTTGATTTTCCGGTTGGGGAAATGGTCGCTTACTCTCCCGGCGCCAATTGACGGCATGTATTTAGTATTACAGAGGTTTAAGACCAAGATTCGATGAGGATGGCACCTACGGATGGAACCCAAACCGAAAAGGCCGGTGCTTTTTGACCCGGAGGCGTTGATGGAATCACCCCTCTTTTGGACGATGAGCGTCGAAGACAGGTTGGCCCTGATTCGAAATAAGGCGAGTGCCCGGGATGATGGTATCGCCGCTTTGCGGCAAAGGATCCAGGCCTGGATCAAGACGGGGATATGAGCCGAGATAACTAGTCATGATATTTGAAGAATCTAACCTGAGGATTCTCTAGCAGTTTGTCGGCTAACATTCTCTTGGCCCGGAGCGTTCCCCTTCTGCAATTTCGCCGCCCTCTGTAACATCCTTCTCCATCTCTACTCAAAACCTCTGCAAGATTGCCGGGGTACCCAGGGCGGGATTTCTTCTCATTTCAGAAGAATTTTCTTATTCACCAAGATTTCCTCCTTATTACATCGGCCTGCTGGGACCGCATAGCGATTGCGGTTAACAATAACTAATCGATATTTCGATTAATTTATAAAAATCGAGGGTTGGCATATTTATTGATAGCTACCACCTTACCTGCACTCCTCCCGGGCATAGTCTTTCTCCCGGGAAAACCGAAAGGAGGGACCTTGCCAAAATTTACTGAATGAGAAGAGAGCCAGTGCCGTGGAATTCGGGTTGTTGCCAGTTTTGGTTGCCGCAGTGAGCCTCACGGCGGTGACTACCCTGGGGTCAATCTGAGGGGTTAATGCGGAATAGCAGCCGTTGCCTCCGGCAGTTGCAACGGCCAGCGGTCAACGGTGGGCCAAACCCCGCCAACCCAAGGAGACGAATGCCTTGTAAATTGAGAGAGGATATACAAATGGGAACAATCAAGCGATTTTTGAAGGATGAGAGCGGAGCCACCGCTGTGGAATACGGCCTGCTGGTGGCCCTGATCGCAGTGGTGATCATAACCGCGGTCACCACCCTGGGCACCAATCTGAGCGCCAAGTTCAACACGGTGGCCTCCCAAGTCGGCAGCGCCGGCTAAGGTTAATCCACGCCTCCAGGGGATTTGACCCCTTTGGGGGTCTGCCCCTGGAGATGGTCGAGCGGATTTATTGAGGCTATTCCGGGCCATTTGGGAGAAGTAAGACCTACTTCAGGCCCTGTTTCGCCCCCGGCCTCCCCTGACTCCGCCTCGCCCGGAAAAGTGGGTTTGGCGAGCTGGGAAGGGATCTGCAAGCCATAAGCCTTGACGGGTGAGGATCACGGCAGCCGTTTTCTGGAGCTTAACCAGCATTGGACCCGGGTCACCCTGGTGGCCAGTCGGGTAAAAGGATCCGATCATGAATATATCCAAGGGGACCATCTTCATGGCAATGTCCGGGTTGGTGGGACTGGTCGCCATGTATTCGGTTCATCATTATATCTTCACCCAGACCCAGGCGGCCGTCAAACCAGAAGGACAGGTGATGATCGCCGCCGCGGACATCTCCCCGGGCGCGGTCATTACCAAGGAGATGGTCAAGAGCGCCATCTGGCCACGGGAATTGATTCCTCCCAAGGCCGCTGGCAGTCCGATCCAGCTGGAGGGCCGCATCACCAACGCCCCGGTGAGCGCCGGAGAGCCCATCTTGCTTACCAGGCTGGCGCCCAAGGGAACGGCCGCCGGATTGGCGGGTCTGCTAACCGACGGCCAGCGGGCTCTCTCGGTGCGGGTCGATGACGTGTCGGGAGTGGCCGGCTTCATCCATCCCGGCGATCATGTGGATGTCCTCATGGAAATGGCCAAGCCCGGTTCCGCTGACCACTTTTCCAGGATCATCCTGCAAAATATCGTGGTTTTGAGCGCCGGCCAGACCTGGGAGCAAAGCGGCGACGAAAAGCCCGTGGTGGTAAATACCGTTACTCTGGTTTTGAATACGGAACAGGCAGAAATCATGAACCTGGCAAGCACTCAGGGCAAGATCCGCCTGGCCTTGAGAAACCGCAACGATTTAGCAGAGCTGGCTACCCCGGGAGTGGATACCTCGAATCTCCTCGGCACCAACGTCCTAAAGAAGGAACCTCTTAAGGTGGCGGCTCCGATCCAAAAGGGTGTGGAAGTGATCAAAGGGCTTCAGCGTTCCCGGGTCAACCTTTAGTTATCAGGACGCCTCACTACGCTGAGGCGGTTGCTAAGAGGCCAAAAGATGATGGACGCCAATAAACTTAATATCTCCATTATTTCCGGGAGTGGCCTTCCCTTCGCCCCGCTTTTGGATTTGCTGAATACCCTTCCCATTGTTGAGGGCACCGAGCAATTCCACGATGTAACAGCATTCTTGAGGAAGGAGCCGGAGACCCCTCCGGACTCGGTAGTGGTCTACCTTAACGGCCTAACCACCCCGCCTCAATGGATCGAGGCCCTGTGCCGCAAGTTTCCCCAGGTCCCGGTGATGGCCTGTTCCGAAAGATTGGAGCCGCAATTTTTGATGCGCGCCATGCAGTTGGGGGTCCGGGAGTTTTTACCTTTGCCCCTGAGCCGGGAGGACCTGGAAGGGGCACTGCAGCGGGTGCAGCTCTCCAAGCAACAACGCGCCAGCAGCCAAACCCGGGGCACGGTATTGGCCGTTGCCGGTCATAAGGGCGGCAGCGGCACCACCACCCTATCCATTAATCTGGCGGTGGCCATAGAGGAGCTAACCGGGGAGCGTTGCGCCCTGGTGGATCTGGGCCGCCCCTTCCCCGATATCGGCAATTTTCTGGATTGTGAAAGCACCTACGACCTGGTCGATGTAATCCACAACCTTGAATCCCTCGATTACTCTTTCTTCCAGAAGATCATGCAACCCTATGGGAATAACCTGGACATCCTCCATGGCATCTCGGACTTTAAGGAGCAAGATAGCCTGGCTCTGGAAGGCGTGGTGAAGATCTTCACCATCCTGCGCGGCGTTTACAGGCATATTGTGGTGGACCTGGGCCATTTATTTGATGAAATGTTTTTCCGCGTGTTTCAGGAAGCCGACCTGGTACTGATGCTGACTGAGCTCAATGTCCCCAATTTCCGCAACCTGAGGAAACTTTGGCTCACCCTCAAGGATTGGGACCAGGGTCAGAAAAAACTCAAGGTGGTCGTTAACCGTTATGACAAAGGCAATGAGCTGGGGATGCGGGAACTGGAAAAAATTATGGATGAACCGCCTCTGGCCATCCTCCCCTCCGATTACCAGCCATTGATCAAGGCAATCAACAAGGGAGTGCCGCTGGCGAAGGTGGAACCCCGTTCCAAACTTTATCTGGGCCTAAAAGACCTGGCCCAAAAGATCATCCGCCTCCACGGTGGAGAAGCTAAAGGCGCGCCTGGGGCGGCAGTGCGTCGGCGTTTCTGGCTATTTTAGAATTTAGACATTTGGATAAGGGATAGAAAAATGTCACTGATGAGGATTCGCTCGGCAGGTCAGGCACTGCCGGGAATCAAACCCGGAACCGGCTTGGCTGGAAGCGGGGATGCGGAGCGAGAATCCCGCCTCTATGCAGTCAAGACCCGGATACACCATCGCCTCCTGGAAAAGCTCGATTTTGCTCAGTTGGAGGGTCTGGAACAGGCCAAGATGGCCCGGGAAATCCGCCAGGTATTGAACCACTTCCTCGAAGAAGAGACCGAGCCCCTCAACCTGGCTGAAAAGATCCGCCTGGCAGAGGAACTCGAATTTGAGATCCTGGGGCTGGGACCTCTGGAGCCCTTGCTGAAGGATCCCACCATCTCGGACATCCTGGCCAACCGGTATGACCAGATATACATCGAAAGGAGCGGCCGGCTGGAGCTCACCGATGTGCGGTTTCAAGACAATGAACATTTACTGAAAATTATCAACAAGATCGTTTCAAATGTGGGGCGCCACATCGATGAGTCCACCCCCATGGTGGACGCCCGGCTCCCGGATGGTTCCCGGATCAATGCCATTATCCCACCCCTGGCCCTGGATGGCCCCATGCTTTCCATCCGGCGCTTTGGGGTCCAACGGCCCAAGTTGGAAGACTTAATTGAAAAAGGATGCCTCTCTCCTGAAATCGGTGAAGTGATCAAGACCATTGCGGTGGCCAAACTGAATATCCTCATTTCCGGGGGCACTGGGGCCGGCAAAACCACTATGCTCAACATTCTCTCAGGGTATATCCCGTCCTCTGAGCGCATCATTACCATCGAGGATTCCGCAGAACTGCAACTGCAGCAGGAGCATGTCTGCCGCCTGGAGACTCGGCCACCCAACGTGGAAGGCAAGGGAGAGATAACCCAGCGGGACCTGGTGCGCAATGCCCTGCGTATGAGGCCGGACCGGATCATCCTGGGCGAGGTGCGCGGAGCGGAAGTGATCGACATGTTCCAGGCCATGAACACCGGCCATAAAGGCTCCATGACCACCGTGCACGCCAACACCTGCCGGGACGCCCTGCTGCGTATGGAAACCATGATCTCCCTCTCCGGCGTCAGCATCCAGGAAAGGGCCATGCGCCAGATGATCTCCTCGTCCTTGAACATCATCATCCAACTGGCGCGCCACACCGACGGGGTCCGCCGCATGGTGAGCCTCTCGGAGGTTACCGGAATGGAGAGCGGGATGATCAGTATACAGGATGTCTTTGTCTTCGACAGGCATGGCATGGATGAAGAGGGCAATATCCTGGGAAGATATGTGCCCACGGGGGTTATGCCTGGCTTTGCTGAACGTTGCCGGCTCTATGGGGTGCCGCTGCCCAATATATTCGAACCCCCAGAGGACCTGGAACGTTCTGCCCCTAAAAGACTCAAAGAATCAGCATTTCTTCGCTATTTCAACTCAGGGGAGAGCTGATCAATAAAATGAACCCTTCTCCAGAGACTCAGTATTTCTTCGCCATGTCCAGCGTCATCGCGGGATTGGCCTTCTTTCTGTCGGGGTTTTATCTCTCCTTCGTGCGGCCCATGGGCCGAAATGAGATGAACAAACGGCTCTGGGGAAATAGCAGGAAAAGACTGATTGACGACCGCCTCTTCAAGATTCACGGCGAGGTGCGGGCAGGAGTGCTGTTGTCGATGTTAAAGGCGGTGTTGGGCTGGGCCAAGGTGGAAAACTTGCAGCGCACCTTGTACCAGGCCGACATCTTTTGCTCTCCCGAGGCCTTCCTCAGTGTGGTGGGAATTCTGGCCTGCGCCGGTTATCTGGCCGGGTCCCTATTTGCGGTCTTTTATTGGCGGATTCTCCTGGCCGGGGTCTTGGGGACGGCGCCCTACCTCTACCTGCGGATCAAGAGGAAGCGTAAGGCCGCCCGCCTGGAGGGACAGATGCCGGAAGGCATGGACCTGCTGTCTCGCTCTTTGCGGGCCGGCCACACTCTCCAATCTGCCATGGAAATGGCGAGCGCGGAGATTGGCTCTCCGCTGGGAGTCGAAATGAAGATCGCCTTCGAAGAGCAGCGCCTGGGGCTTGCCTTAAATAAAGCCTTGCACCGCATGTCTGACCGGGTGGCCAGCCAGGACCTGCGGTTCTTTGTCACCGCGGTCTCAATCCAAAGCGAGACCGGGGGCAACCTGGCGGAGGTCCTGGAAAACATCGGCAAGCTTATCCGGGCCCGGTTGCAGTTAAGGGGCAAGATCCAAGGCCTCACCGCGGAAGGGCGCTTTTCCGCCCTGATTCTGGCGGCGCTTCCCGTGGGCATCTTCCTGATCCTCTATTTCGTCAACCCGGCTTACATCATGCTGCTGTTGACCGATACCACGGGGAATCGGTTGCTGATGGGCGGGGTCGTGAGCATGCTCATAGGAATCCTCTGGATGTGTAAAATGATTCAAATCAAGGTGTAATAACGGAAAAGACCATGGATCAGCAGATTTATCCTTATGTGGCAATGGCTATCACCTTCATCAGCTTCGCTTTGCTCACCTATGGTCTGGCCACCTATAGCTACCAACGGCGGACCCTGAGGGAGCGATATCGCAGCGCCGACGGGAAGGCCTGCCCTCTTCCCCTGGGGAGAACCGCCGCCGCTCTTTCCCTTAAAAGGCGCTTCCTGGATTGGCTATCCAATCTCGGGAAGTTGACCTTGAAGGACAAAAACCAGAAGACCGAACTTAAATCTACCCTTTATCAAGCCGGGTTCCGTCATCCCAATGCCCCGGCCATCTATTTCGGTCTGCGGACCCTCTGCACCTTCCTCTTGCCCCTGCCCTTCATGTTTCTCAATATCTGGCGCGGTCGGGCCGCCAGCATCAGCTTGATGCTTGGCTGCCTCCTGGCTGGGACCGGTTATTATCTGCCCTACTATATTCTCCAGGTTTCGCGGCGCCGGCGGCAGGATCGCCTAGACCGGGCCTTACCGGATGTCCTCGACTTGATGATCGTCTCCATGGAAGCGGGGTTGGCTTTGCAGGCCAGCCTGGTGCGGGTGGCGGAAGAGGTCAGGGGTATATCCAAGGAACTCCACAAGGAACTCCAATTCACCAATGCCGAGCTGCGCACCGGCAGCTCCCGGGATACGGCCTTGAAAAACCTGGCGGAGCGCACCGGGGTGCCTAGCATCAAGTCTTTAGTGAGCCTGATACTGCAATCGGAGAAGATGGGGACCAGCATCGCCGAAGCACTGCGTATCCATGCGGATTTCATCCGCGTGCAGCGGTCCCAGAAGGCTGAAGAGATCGCCGCGAAAATGCCGGTGAAGATCCTGTTTCCCATGATGCTCTGCATCATGCCGGTCCTGTTCATAATCATCCTCGGGCCGGGAGCCATCAGGATATCCAGGACCCTTCTGAAATAGCCGGCGGCGAGCACCAGATGCGGATTATCCGGGGCCTCATTTCATCCAGGCAAAAGAAGGAGCGGCCCCAGAGGTTCCACCCTGAGTTCGGCCCCGGAGGAAATTCCTCCGCCGCTCCCAGCGAGCCAAGTTGGCGCTTTATGAGATTAATTCGAAACGGCCGGCGGCATTGGCGGCAGGATCCCGAGAGTGGGACGGCCATGGTGGAATTTGCCCTGGTTATTCCTTTCCTAATCTTGATTCTCTGTGGGATTCTCGATTTGGGAAATTTGTATTTTCAAAAGGATCTGGTTAACGAGGCGGCTCGGCAAGGGGCACGGTTAGCCGCTGTCAATGATGAGACCTCCGCAGCTATTAATACCGCGATTCAACAAAGCTATGGAAATGATCTGACTGCCGTGGCGAACCCGGCGACCCCCATCTCCGGAAGCAACGTTACGGTCACAGTCACT
Organism: Desulfobaccales bacterium; assembly: GCA_049580385.1. Taxonomy (GTDB): domain Bacteria; phylum Desulfobacterota; class Desulfobaccia; order Desulfobaccales; family 0-14-0-80-60-11; genus JAPLJC01. The sequence goes on from JBAUPV010000003.1 coordinate 54,484, forward strand.
ACCAATGTGACCATCATGACCCCGGTAATCAACGCCTTCTTTCCGGAAAATCCCTATCCGGTTTCGGGCACCTGCACTATGTACGTGGAGTAGGTTCTCCCTGGGAGGTTCCTTTGATGATAACAAAATTCCGGAAGAACCAAAAAGGAAGCGTGGCGATATTAGTGGCAATAATGCTGCCGGTCATGATTGGATTTCTGGGCCTGGCCCTGGACGTGGCAAATCTGGTAGTAGTCCGGACCGAGATGCAAAACGCCGTGGACGCCGCGGTCTGTGCCGGCTGTTTACAATTATCGATGCCTATACCAACGGGCCAGGCCCTGGCAAAAACGGAGGCAAATTCTATCCTCACCAGCAATAACTTCTCGTCCGCCAACGCTGCGCTGACTTTTATTCAGGATACCGTCAGAAATCCCGGTAATGCTCCGGAAATCAACTGCAATCTGGCCAATGCGGTGTCAACCTATTTTATGCAGGTGTTGGGTATTGCCACCGTCAACCTGAGCGCCTACGCAGAAGCCATTTTGGAGAGTAAGGTTCAGGATTACCCGGGCGGGCCTTTCAATTATACCATTTTCTCAAATACCAATTTAACCATTAACGGAACTGAAAAGATTACGGGGTCGGTACATTCAAATGGGCTTTTAAATCTTAATGGAATCCTTTCTGTTACACAAAAGGCCGAAGGTTACACAGGGGTAACTATAAATGGCGAAAATGACCTGGGTTCTGTCGGCGCGGGCGCCCTGTCGGAAATAAGCGCCAATGGTTCTAATACGATAGGATCAAAATATGCGGGTGTCACCGACATTGCCATGCCTAATTATACTCGACAGATACTAGCTACTATCCCTTCAACTAATCAATATAGTTCAAATAAAACATTTAATGGTGCGAATATAAGTATAGATGGCGGTATCTATGTGAACGGTAACGTAACCATAAACGGAGAGATTAATGGTTCTGGGCCGATTTTGGCGACCGGCAATATAACTGTTAATGGCGTGTCAACTATTAGTGGTTCCAACCAAATATTTCTCTATTCGTCTGGCGGCACTATTACCATTAATGGCAACAATGGCTTTGGAAGTGGTACTACAAGTGTAATCTGTTATGCACCTTCTAGTAATGGATCAATAATAATTAATGGGGCCAATGTTTTAAATGGAGATGTAATCGGAAACTCTATTACTATTAATGGAGGGGACGATATCGATGGAATGCTTAATAATAATGTTTATCCAATCACATCGGTAGACTTAGGTTATCATGCCAAATTAATTGATTAGAGCCCACCTCGAAACTGGTGCTTTAAGCCAAGCTACCGCTGATTTCAAGGGGATAGACTAATGGCTAACGTTTTGATCATCGACGACAATGAAATGTTTTGTGAAATGCTCTCCCAAATGGTCACGGACCAGGGACATCAGGTCTCCTATGTCTTTACTCTGGAAGAGGGTTTGGAAACCGCCATTTCCGGGAGATTTGAGGTAATCTTTCTCGACGTGCGTTTGCCCGATGGCAATGGTTTAGAGATTCTCCCCAAGATTCGGGAGATCCCCGACGGCCCGGAAGTCATCATCATCACCGGGTTGGGGGACCAGGACGGCGCCGAGCTCGCCATGAAAAGCGGCGCCTGGGACTATGTCGAAAAACAATCCCCCATCAAACAGATGATGCTGCCCCTGGTGCGGGCCGTTAAATATCAGGAGGAGAAAAAAGGCAGGCGCCTCTATGAGGAGGCTCAGCAACCCAAGCCGGGAAAGATCATCGGATTCACCGGCGCCAAAGGCGGAGTGGGCACCAGCACGGTCGCCCTCAATATTGCTGCGGTGCTGGCCGGACAGAACCGCCAGGTGATCGCCGCGGAGATCAAGTCCGCGCTGGGCAACTTCTCTCTGATGCTGAACCAAAAGCCGGAGTCCAGCCTGAAAGATTTTTTGGAGGGTGAGCCCGGTTCCCTGGCTCCCGCCGATTTATCAAGGTTTCTCTATAATTCCTCCCCCGGTTTGCGAATCCTCTTCGCGCCGCAAAAGGCTGCGGATTTCACCGAAATCGACCCACTCCGGGCTACCGCCCTGATCCAGATGCTGGCGGGTTTGGCGGACTATATAATCCTCGACCTGCCGTGCTATCCTTCCGGCGCCTTGGGCAGCGCCATCCGCCTTTGTAACTATGTGGTTCTGGTCAGCGAACGGGAGCAATTCTCGGTGCGGGCCGGCAAGGCCATGCTGGAATTATTCAGATCCTGGGGGCTGGGAGACGCCAATATCGGCGCGATCATCACCAACCGTATCGTCCTGCCCGTATCCATGAAACTCGAAAATATCAAAACGCACTTAAACTGCGACATTCTCGGAGCAGTGCCTTACTCGGAGGAAGCCTGCTCCATGTCCCAGATTTCCGGACAACCCATCGCCCTTTTCCAACCCAATAATATCGCCGCGATAGCCCTAAACGCCCTGGCCAATCGGCTCGCATAGGGGAGCTCGCAACAATTATTCATCTCACGCCAGTTCTGGACGCCCTTAGCCAGATGATGGCAGGCTCCTTGCATGGTGCTGATAATGAGATGATGATGGTTTGTTAATAAACTCAGGGCGTTCTGGACAAAGGCAGATTTTTTTAGTTTATCAGGTTTTTGGATAACCCAAGATGGGTTGCTCATAATCTCTATTAATTGGTCACGGGGAACAGACCTTGAGACCAGAAGAATCGTTCGACGATGAGACGGTGCTGAAGGCCAGGCTGCTGGACCTGGTTCCCAATCCCATCTATGTCTCGGATTTTGAAGGCAATTTCATACTGGTCAACGAAGCCGCCTGCCAAAGCCGCGGTTACGGCCGGGAAGAGTTAATGGGATTAAATTTGCAGCAGCTCATAACTCCGGAACTGGCCCGCAGCAGGCCCCAAAGACTCCAGGAACTGCAGGACCGGGGGGAACTATTATTCGAGTCCAGGGGCTTTCGCAAGGACGGTTCCATCCTGCCGTTGGAAATCCACGCCCGGATCATTGATTTTCAAGGCCGCAAAGTCATCCTCAGCGTCGCCCGGGACATCTCAGAACGTGAACGGAGCGCCCAGATCCAGGCCGGAATGGAGGCCCAATTTCACCAGATGGCGAAGTTGGAGGCCCTGGGCACTTTTGCCGGCGGGATTGCCCACGAGTTCAACAATGTCCTCGGAACCATGAAAGGCTATCTGGAGTTGGCCTGCATGACCCTGGATACGGTGCCGGGCGCCGAGAAGATCAGGACTAAATTGGAAGCTTCCTTAAGGGCTGGAGACCGGGCCCGAGACCTGGTCAAACAGATTCTTGCCTTTAGCCGCCAAAATGAGGGGGAGCCAAGGCCGCTGGAGATTCTGTCCATCGTCAAGGAGTCGCTTAAGTTGCTGCGGGCTTCCCTGCCCGCCACTATTGAGATCCGCCAATATCTGGCTCCTCAGTGCGGCCTGGTGATGGCCGATCCGGTACAGATTAGCCAAATTTTGATGAATCTCAGCAGCAACGCCTTTGAAGCGATGCGGGAAACCGGGGGAGTCCTGCAAATCGACCTGGAGCCGGTGTGCCTGGAGGCCGGTCCTGTCGAACCCGGCGTTGAGCTCAAATCCGGGCCTTACCTTAGACTCACCGTCAAGGACAACGGTCATGGCATGGATCAACCGACCCTGAGGCGCGTATTCGATCCTTTTTTCACCACCAGGCCAGTGGGTAAGGGCACCGGCTTAGGCCTGTCCGCAGTCCACGGCATTGTCCAGAGCCTGGGCGGCGCCATCGGGGTAACGAGTGAGTCAGGGCAAGGCAGCGCCTTCCGGGTCTATCTCCCCAGCTATCAGAGCCCCTCAGCCCCGGAAGTCTCCATGACCGGGCCCATCCCCCGAGGCACGGAGCATATTCTCCTGGTGGATGATGAAGCCCCCATCGTTCAGATCGCCAGCGAGTTTCTGCAAGGCCTGGGATACCGGGTCACCGCCTTTACCAGCGGCCCCAAGGCCTGGGAAGAGTTCCAGGTTCAGCCACAGGCCTTTGACCTGTTGATTACCGATCTGACCATGCCGTTGCTGACCGGGCTCGACCTGGCTGAGGCCGCCCTTAAGCTTCGCCCGGACCTGCGGGTCCTTCTTACCACCGGCTACAGCGAGACGAATATTATCGAGAAGGCCCAAGAGATAGGAATCCTCCAGTGCCTGCTGAAACCTCTCGTCTTGCGCCACCTGGGTTGGACCGTGCGGCGGCAATTGGACAGAAAGGATGGACCTGGACGGTAAGGCCCCCAGGCACCAGTGCCTTGGAATATTTGCAGGGGAAAATAAAGGATAAAAAGAATTCTCCCGCCGGCAGCCGGCGGTCCCATGCAGGTTTCTAGTCAACCATGATTCCCGGACGCCAGCCGTTCCCGGAAGGTGTCCACGGCCCGGGGGATGAGCCTTCGGATGAACACAACCCGGTCGATTTGGTTTAGTCGGGAATAGGCCTCATAATCCGGGTGGTCCGTGGACAATCGGGGAATCTCCCTGGCAAATTGCCATTGCCGGCGCCAGGCCTCTTGCACCAGTTGCATGATGGGGTGCCCCCCCCCGGGGACCGCCTCCACCCAGCCCAGCCGGCGCATCAGCTCAAACCTCACCCGATCCACCAAGGCGAAGGCGGTGTCCATTATCTTCAATTTAACGGCGGATTCCAGGTCATCCAGGCGAAAGCGCAGCGAGCCGCCCAGGCCCCTGCTCCCCATGATCAGATCGAAAAAGACGTAGAGGTTCTCTTCCCCGGGGCTGGCCAGATAGAGGAGGGTGGTGGGACTCAAATCCTCAAAGCGGGTTTCTGGGCCAAATTGCTCTTTAAAGCGGACCAGCCAGGTGCGAAAGCCCTGGTCCGCCGTCACCCTGGCCCGGAAGCGCTCCAGGTCGATGACTTCAGCAACCGTCATCCTCGCGGTCCTCTGCCTGTTGGGACACCAGTTTGAGCCCTCCATAGATGTAGTGAATCCCGGAAAGGGCTGTGAGGCCGGCGGTGATGTAAAAACAGGCGGTCAAAATGCCGGTTGGCAGATGCCATAATTTGGCCTTTGCCAGCAACACCAGGCCTATGGTCAGCAACTGGCCGGTAGTGGTACATTTCCCAGCCAGGGACGGCTTGATCACCAAGGGATAATCCGTCAGGACCAGGATGAGCACCCCCAGTCCCAGAATGACGTCCCGGCTGATGACCATCACCGTCAGCCAGGAGGGGATTACTCGAAAAATGCTTAAAGTCACGAAACTGGTGGACATCAAAAGTTTATCCGCCAGGGGGTCCAGGTAGCTCCCCAGGCGGGATTTCTGCTGCCACCAGCGGGCGATCAGGCCGTCTGCCAGGTCACTCAAGCCGGCCAGGATGAAGATGATAAGTGCCTGGCGATAGCGGCCCTGAATCAAAAAAATGATGAATAAAGGCGTAAGGACAATCCGGGTAAGGGTGATGAGGTTGGGAATGGTCAAACGGGCTTGGGAAAGGGGCGGAGAAACCATGATTGAGTTTTGAGTTTCGAGTTTCGGGTTTCGAGTTCAGAATCCGCAATTTCGAATTAACAGTATGCTAACATAGATTTGGACAGATAACCATTGGTTTAACGGGGCTGCGCAATTTTCCGGGGGAACGGTGCAGAAGCTAATAATGCGAATTTCCGATTATAGGTTTTAATCTGAGGCTGGGCTGGGCAAAATGAGCGCTGCGGGTTTTTCCTTCGACGGATCGCGAAATTATTATAGATTATCAGCAGCGATTTCCCGGATCTCCGGAACCTTGCCAAGCCGCGTCTTGGGAACTTCCGGCGGCAGCCGTCAACCGTAGGTTTACAAGAGATACTGCCTCTGGAAAGTCTATACTTGCAACTCGGGAGGTTGCCATGCGGGCTGTAGTGCAGCGGGTCACCGAAGCCTGGGTGCGGGTGGCCGGAGAGGAAGTGGCCAGGATTGGCCAGGGCCTCCTGGTCCTGGCGGCAGTGGCCCTTGATGATGGCCCCGGCGATGTGGACTATCTGGCTCAAAAGGTGGCCCATCTTAGGGTCTTTCCAGGGGCGGACCGCCTCCTCCACCTATCCCTTCTGGACACCGGTTTCGAGGTGTTGCTGGTTTCCCAGTTCACCATCCTGGGGGATTGCCGCAAGGGCCGCCGCCCCTCCTTTGACGCCGCGGCGCCTCCGGAGCTGGCCGAAAGGCTCTACCACGATTTGGCCGCCGGGCTATCCGGCCAGGGTCTCAGGGTGGCCACCGGCCGCTTCCGCCAGATGATGCAAGTGGGACTCATCAACGACGGGCCGGTCACCTTGCTGCTGGACAGCAAAAAAACCTTTTGAGGCACCCGGGGGGTTGACGAGGCCGTAGGGGCGGTCCCATGTGGCGGTTTGAGAGGCTGTAGGGGCGGACCCAAGTGTCCGCGCCCTTGAGCAAAAGAACCTTCCGAGGCCTCCGGGGTTTGATATAATCTTGATCACAAATTGGGTATTCCCAGGTTTAGCGACTGAGCTGTTGCTTGTGCCCGGGAGCTTCTTCCGGACTTTCGGCTCGATCTTGGCAGCCGATTTCCTAAATCCGGCAAAGGCATTCTTTATCGTAAACGGGAAACGGCAAATGGGAAACGCAAAGCAAAACGCAGGCTGAAGCCTGCGGCTACCAAACCTGGTATCGCCTTGGAATGGTCCCCTCCCCCGGCAGCGGCAAAGGGCGTGTTGCCATATTTAAGAAATCGAGTACTTGATCATTAACCTAATGACCGAAAACCCTCTCAACGCAAACCCCAGTCTATGCTGCCCATTTACTTGAAAGACCAAGATTTTTCCCCTCCTGAGGAGCCCATCTACTACCTCCTGACCAGGCAGGGCCTCTTTCTGGTGAAACGTACCCCCTTTTTCGAGGCAGTGCTGCCCGCCGCCGGCATACCCTGGCTGGCTCCCCAGGAACCCGGGGTGCGCCTTTGCGGCCCCCCGCTGCCCGCAGGGCTGCTGCTCCAGGCGGTGGCTTTTTTTCGGGAGGTGTATGCCCGCTACCAAAGCGAAGCCGTGGCCCTGCTGGCCTGGCGGGAGAAAGCCCACTCCTATGAACTGGTCATCCCCCACCAGACGGTGGGCGGCGGCCATTGCGACTACATGGTTGGCGATTTCCCAGCCGGCCTCCTCCGCCTGGGCACCATTCACAGCCACGCCGGCCTTGAGGCCTTCCATTCGCAACGAGACGAAGCCGACGAGCGCCACGAAGACGGCTTTCACCTCACCGTGGGCAACCTCGACGGCGACCTGAGCCTTTCCTGCTCCGTGGTAGTGCAGGGAAACCGCGGCTATCTGCCACCGGAACACCTCCTCTCCCCCTATCCCATTCCCTGGGATGAGGCGCCTCCGGCCGGGGATTGGGCCGCAGAGGTGGAGGACAAGGTAACCCCCCTGCCCCGCCCCATCGAGTTCGGCGCCTGAAGGGGCGCTTTGGCGTATTTTCCAGGGTGATAACGAAATTAGCGTCAGCGCCGGGAGGAACGGAACCTTAGATGGGCAAAACTATCGAGATCAAGGCCATCGGCATCGGTGGCATCGGCTGCGCCTTGCTGCCCTTCCTCTGCCGCTACCTGCAATATTCCGCAGGCCGGACCCGCCTCACCCTTATCGACGGCGACTATTTTCAGCAGGCCAACGCCCCTCGCCAGGCCTTTAGCCGGCCCGGCAACAAGGCCGAGGTCAAGGCCCGGGAGCTGGCCCGGGAGTTCGAGGGAATCTCCCTGCGCGCTGTGCCTGAATACGTGAGCGCCGCCAACCTCCACCATCTGATCAGGGAGGGGGATATCGTCTTCCTGATGGTGGATAACTACGCCTCCCGCCACCTGGTGGACGGCTACGCCGCTGCCCTCCAAGACCTCACCCTGATTTCCGGGGGGAACGATTACGAAGATGGCAACGTTCAGATCTACCTGCGGCGGGCCGGCCGGGATTTGACCCCCTCCCTGGGACGCTATCACCCCGAGATCGCCCAGCCCGGGGACCGCAACCCCGCCGAGCTCTCCTGTGAAGAGCTCATGGCCGCGGGCGCCCCCCAGCTTCTGTTCACCAACCTCATGGTGGCCAGCCTGATGCTCAACGCCTTCTATACGCTGGGGCAGGGCTCTCCTGATTACGGCGAAGTCTACCTGGATATCCGCCAAAATCTCTGTCGCCCCGTTAACAGGCCGCTGTAGCGCCAGCTTGCCGTCAAAAGGTTTTTTCGGTGTCGTGGCGGACGGTGGCACAGGCTTCCAGCCTGTGTTTGGGTGCGCCCCTACAAAAGTTCAGGCAACCCGAAAAAAAATCGGGGGAACCCTCTTCCGGGCTTCCCCCGCATATTCATCTCTAGCGGACCTGTTTGCTTGAGCCTTCCCTAGCCCACCGCCCTCATTCTCCTTACCCGTCTTTTAAGCTTTTTCCCAGGGTGCCACTGTCTTCCCTCGTATTTCCCGGGGATTTCCACCATGAAATCGTATTTCTTGCACATGAAGGGGTAAGCGCTGGGATTGGCACAGATATTCAGGCAGTAAAAAGGCTTGCCGTCACAATAGGCCGTCACCGGGAAATGGGGCACCCAGGCAGAGTATTCGATCCAGCTATGGGCCGGAATGATCAAGGTGGCGTCGCTATTGCGCGAATAGAGCGAAACGTCGCAATTGCTCTTATTCTTGATGATCCCCGTGTACTGGCGGGGCCAACCTTGTTGCGCTCCCGGGACGTAGGGATTGATAGCGGCTGGCTCCGCGGCAGCCTGCGGGGGGAAGGCTGATTGGTCAGGCGCGGGCTGCTGTCCCATGGACAAGCCACCCACAGACCAAGCCATGAAGATAAGGAAGCACATCAGAAAAATGATTTTTTTATCCATAGAGGCAACCGTCATTATTTAAAATAAGTGGTGAGTAATTTAATAATCCAATAAGAACTTCCAGCTCTTTTGTCAAGAAAAATTTTTGATCCTTCATTTATTCAACTGGCTGGTATCCAGATGATTTAAGCAGACCGGCCTCTCCGGTGGTCGGGGGAGCGCTGCTTTGCCTGACAATTGGCGTCTGGGCGGAACCGTTTTGGATGGTCCTACTGGCTTCAACGTATTTAATCGGAGAAGGCGCACGGGAAGAAACGATGGAAGTGGTAGGGGCAAGGGCCGGTTTTTCGGTCTTTTGGGCAAACCCGTTTATCGGAATGTTCACCTTGGAAACATTAGCGTAATTCGGGTCCGTCACCAGCAATTCCACACTCGCAATTTGCACCGCCGGGAAGTAAACATAACCTTCGTGTTTCATAAATCTGGTCAAGACCTTTTCCTGAAGGACGTTCTGTTCCATAACACTTCGTGTCTTTAATTCCAAAGCTACTCTATTGGACGCGCCTCCAATAGCTGCCCCTTCCGTGCCCCATTTGGTGGCTCCATATACGGCACCGCTACCCACCAAACTTTTTCCCCCAAGTAAATTTCCAAGAGCGGCACCTGTCAAAGCCCCCAAAGCGGCTCCGAAAACGGCTCCCGCCACAGCGCCTGTTGCATAGGATTTAAATGCCTCAGAAGCTATCACCATGTCTGCCGCTTCCTTGGCAGTGTAGGGCTTGTACATTACTCCACCAACATCAGTGCAAGTTATCTGGGATGGATCGATAACCACAGGGCCTGTCGAATTGTTATTTATGATGATTTTTGTGGGGCAGATGCCCGCATGATACCAATCATCCTTTTTCTCAGGATCAGTTTTCATGGGATCAAGGGCAATATCAACGCCTCCAACAGACATGGCATTGGGATAACTTGAGGCAGGTATTACCACTATGGGTTGATGCGGAATTGTGGTGCTGCATGACAGGACGGAAGCCATAATGAATATGATAACTACTGGCCAAACCATCCTGTAGGTCAGTTCCTTGGACATGCGCCCTCCCTCTGAACAAAGTTAATCGTTAAAAACCTTTTGACCATTTTTCAAGGGATTTATTAAAAATCTTGGATTTTTTCCGCTACATGGCCCAAGTTGGTTGCACTTTAATATATCAATAGAAAAAGAAAATAAGGCAATCCCTGATTATAGGGGGATAATTCCCTGATTTTTAAATGGTAATAGTTTTGAAGAGAATAGATATCTTCGTTTCAGGGGATGGGGCGGTTGCGCAGGATCAACAGCTTGATGATAACTCGCCGCTTCTGAATCGTCTGTAAAGCAGGAGGAATAAAAACCTTAGAAAAACTGCCGGCGGGATTGATGCAGATTTCGTAAGGCCGTTTTTCCCTAGTCTTTTCAACCCGGCTCAAATAATGCCAGGTTTTGACCCGGCCTGCCGGGGCTCAGGGCCACACCTCTCCACCTCACGGCAAATCCACCGCCTCACCGGTAAGGGCCGCCACTTCCGAAAGCAGGGCGCGCAGCAACTCTGCCTCTGGCACCTGGCGCAGTTTGCGCCCCTTTTTGAACAGGACCCCCACCCCGGCGCCTCCAGCCACGCCGACGTCCGCCTCCCGGGCCTCCCCCGGGCCGTTCACCACGCAGCCCATGATGGCCACCTTCAGCGGCGTGGTCACCGCCAGCAGGCGGCGCTCGGCCTCCTCGGCCAGGGAGAAGAGGTCCAGGCGGCAGCGGCCGCAGGTGGGGCAGGAAATCAGTTCCACCCCCCGCTCCCGGAGATGCAGGGCCCGAAGAATCTCATAGGCCGCCCGCACCTCCTCCACCGGGTCCCGGGTGAGTGAGACCCGTATGGTGTCGCCGATGCCCTGGGCCAGCAGCATGCCGATCCCCAGGGCGGACTTCACCGTTCCGGCGATCAGCCCCCCGGCTTCGGTCACCCCCAGGTGCAAAGGATAATCAGTCAGGCGCGACACCTTCCGGTAGGCCGCCACTGTTACCAATACATCGGAAGATTTCAAAGAAATCTTGAAGTCAAAAAAGCCCCAGTCCTCGAACTTCTTGACCCAGCGGAGGGCGCTGGCCGCCAGGGCCGCGGCGGTGGGGGCCCCGTACTTTTCCAGCAGGTCCGGCTCCAGGGAGCCGGCATTTACCCCCAGGCGCAGCGGCACCCCCCGTTGCCGGCAGGCCTCCAGCACCTGGCGGGTCTTCTTCTCCCCTCCCAGGTTGCCGGGGTTGATGCGGATGGCGTCAGCCCCTTGCTCCAGGGCGGCCAAAGCCAGACGATGATTGAAATGGATGTCGGCAATCAGGGGCAGCGGACTCTCTTTCTTGATTTCCCCCAGCGCCTGGGCCGCCTTCTGATCCGGCACCGCCAGCCGGGCCACCTCGCAGCCGGCCACAGCCAATCTCTGGATCTGGGCCAGGGTAGCTCCCACCTTCCTGGTGTCGGTGTTGGTCATGGACTGCACCACCACCGGGGCGCCGCCGCCGATCTGCACACCCCCGATCCGGATGGCCCGGGTGGGTTTGCGTTTTATCCGCAAGGTTTTATCTTTCTGAGTCATATATTTCCTAGATTTTAGCGGAACCGGTTCGCAGACGCAAGTTGCGGCCCCGGATCTCCCCCGGGGCGGACCTTAGAAGACTGTTTTCTGTTTTCTGTTTTCTGCCTTTTGGCCACCCTGCTCCACTGCCACCTGGCGGCCCACGCTTCCAGCCTCTGTCCGAACATAAAGGCGGGCTCTGCCCGCCGACTTTTGCCGGCCGCAGGCCGCCCTATCCACCAAAACCCGGTGGCACAGGCGTCTCGCCTGTGCGAAGCAGTTCACGTAGGGTGGGCATTGCCCACCGATTCCTTATAATCTTCATTTTTTGAAAAACAACCACCGTAAAAAAAGCGCCAGCCGACGTTTTGCACCTCAGGTAACCAGGCATTTTTATTAAACGTATTGGTGGGCAGTGCCCACCCTACTGCACTGCAACCTGGCGGCCCAGGCTTCCAGCCTCTGTCCGAACATAAAGGCGGGCTCTGCCCGCCGACTTTTGCCGGCTGGCAGCGGCGCCAGGCGGCTATCTTTTCCGTCCATAAAAGATGAGTTGAGGCATTTCCACGTTGCCCATGAAGGGGATGGCTGCCTGGATGGTATCCAGGCGCGAGAGTTCATAGCTCGGAAATTGCCCCTTTAATTCTTGGGGAGTGGGGAAATGGTGCACCAATTTGCCGTCAGGAGTAGCGATGTCCACCAGGGTCCCGGGCTCCAGTTCCCTGGTGCCGGGCAGCATCACACTGGCGGCGAAGATAAGGGGGGAAACATAAATGAACAGATGGGCGCCGACCTTCAATACCCGGTCCAACTCCCGGCAATATTCCCGAAAAGCGGCCGCGTCACCGTGATTGATTACGTTGATGCTGACTCCCAGATCGAAGCGGCGAGTTGCTACGGGCAGCCGGCGTAGATCGGCTAAGAGCAAAGGAGCCGATAAGGCGGCGGCTTGGAGACGGCCCTTGAGCACCCGGAGCACCGAGGCCTCCCGATCCACCCCCACCACCTGAAAGCCCTCCTGCGCCAGGGGTAGGAGATGGCGGCCCACGCCGCAGCCCGCATCCAGGACCCGCTGGCAGCCTGCCAGTCTCAGCGCCGGCACCAAGGCCAGTAACTCCGGGTTGGGCTGCAGCTCTTGCATCTTGGGAGCTGCGAAAATTTCCCCCCAATCGGCCATATCAGTCTCCTAGGCACAGATTCTGCATCTCCAGAAAGTTATCTATTCAAAGTCGCCCCGTCAATCTTCTTTTCTTGTCCGGGACTTCCGTTTATAATTACGGGGCGCGTCCTTGTAAAAAGCGGATAGCTTCTCTGAGGTGAAGACATGATTCCCCGATATAGCCGCGAGGAAATGGCCCGCATCTGGGGCGAAGAGAACAAATATGCCAGTTGGCTCCAGGTGGAGCTGGCGGCCCTTACGGCCATGGCCGAGTGCGGCCTCATCCCCCGGGAGACACCGGCCCGGGCCGCCGCCAAGGCCGCCTGCGACGTGGACCAGATTCTGGCCCTGGAAGAAAAGACCCATCATGACGTGGCCGCCTTTGTGGACCAGGTGGCCGCCTGTTTGGGGGAGGACGGCCGCTATTTCCACTTCGGGCTCACTTCCTCGGACGTACTGGATACCGCCCTGGCCCTGCGCCTGATGGAAGCCGCCGACCTCTTGCAAACCGACCTCGATGAGCTGCTCAAGGTCCTGAAAGAGAGGGCCTATGAATTTAAGGACCTGCCCATGGTGGGCCGCACCCATGGAGTGCACGCCGAACCGACTACCCTGGGATTGAAATTCGCCTTGTGGTTCGCGGAGTTTGAGCGGCAACGCGCCCGTCTGGCGGCCGCCCGCCAAACCATCGCGGTGGGCAAGCTCTCCGGCGCCGTGGGTACCTTTGCCCACCTGCCCCCGGAGGTGGAGGCCAAGACCTGCGCCCGCCTGGGACTTGCCCCGGCCGCTATCTCCACCCAGGTGATTCAGCGGGACCGACACGCTGAATACTTTCTCACCCTGGCCTTGATCGGCGCCAGCATCGAGAAGGTGGCCCTGGAGATCCGCCACCTGCAGCGCACCGAGGTGCGAGAGGCCGAGGAGGCCTTCGCCGCCGGCCAGAAGGGCTCTTCCGCCATGCCCCACAAGCGCAACCCGGTTCTGTCCGAGAACCTCTGCGGCCTGGCCCGGCTGCTCCGGGGCAATGCCCTGGCGGCCCTGGAAAACGTGCCCTTGTGGCACGAGCGGGACATCAGCCATTCCTCGGTGGAACGGCTCATCGCTCCGGACAGCACCGTGCTCCTGGACTTCATGCTGTCCCGCCTGACCCGCTTGCTAAAGAATCTTACGGTTTATCCGATGAATATGACCAGAAACCTCAACCTCACCCATGGCCTGATCTATTCCCAGGGCCTGCTGCTGGCGCTGATTGGCAAAGGCCTGAGCCGGGATACGGCTTACCGGTTGGTGCAGCGCCCGGCCATGCAGGTCTGGGAGCAGGGAGGCGAGTTTGCGGCGTTGGTCCAGGCGGATGCCGAGATCGCCCGGTATCTGACCCCGGCGGAACTGGCCCCTCTCTTCGACCTGAGCCGCTACCTGCGCCACGTCGATGCCATCTTTGCCCGGGTGTTTGGGGGCAGTGAATAGAGAGACTTAAGCGGCCCCGCCCAGGGGCAGAAGCGGTGACGCAGCCGCAGCCATTACCTGGCGCGCCGCCTAACTAGCGGCCGGGCTGAAAAATGCTAAAATATTTTCTGTGATTGGACCCTCAGTTAAAGTAAGATTGGGATGGGTGGAGGCAAATGGCACACGATAATCTCCCCAAAAGATTAAGCCCCGGTCGTCTTCTGTATCTCCCTTTTCTATTAATCCTTTTGACTCTCTGCGCCTGTTCCGCCAAGGAACCACCCTTGAGTCCCGGCGCCGCCACTTTTAAGCATGAGGCCAAGGACTGCATCCAGCGGCTGACGGCGTCCCTGGCGGGAGCGATGGCCCGCCAAGACCGGGCAGCCATCAATAAGGCCCTGGCAACGGCCGAAACGGGTATTAAACTCTGCCGCATGTGCCCTTTCCAGATCGGCGTCGTGGACCCGGACGGAGACATCCTCGCAAGGTATCCCGAGAAAAAGGAGGGGCTGCTCAATTTCTCCGGCTACGGTTTTTTTGATCAGGTCGTGAAATCCCGTAAAATCTCCCAACAACGCTTCTATTTGCAGAACGGCTCCAAGATTTATATCATTGCTGTCCCCCTCCTCCAGGGGGACCGGTTGATAGGGGTAGTGGGCTTGAGCCTGGACGCCACGGAAGCGTCCCACAGGTGGGATCTGACCGATAAAGAGTTCCTGGCTCTCGATTTTAACAATTAGTTCAACCCCCTTACGAGATTCGCTGGCCCGGAAGAGCCAATTGGCGGGTCTGGCGATTTCCGGGATATTATGCCGCACCCCCCCCACCCGAGTAGCAACTTCACCTTAAAGGTGGCCGGCCAGAAAGGCCGGGAACTCAATCTCGCCATCTCCGGCCGCATCGCCCTGGAAAATTTGAGCCTCTTTAACGAGGAAGTCTCGGCCCTGCTGACAAGAAAGACCCCCGCCAAGCTGACCGTGGACCTGGCCGGAGTGGAATATCTGGACAGTGCCGGGGCCCTGGGGCTCCTGCAGCTTGAGAGCGAGTCCAAAGCCAGGTCCGTGCCCCTGCAGTTTGTCAATCTAAGCGAGAAGGCAAAGGGGATCATGGGCCTCATCGACCCCGAAGCCCTGAAGATCCCTCCTTTGATCAAAGAACGGGGTAGCGCCAGTTTGGTTGAGCAACTGGGTGAGGGCTGCCGCCATTTCGTCGATGATCTGGTGGAGGTGACCGTTTTTCTGGGAGCGCTCCTCATCAGCCTGATGCAAGCATTGCTCCATCCTCGTTCGGTGCGCTGGCCGGACGTAGCCTATTATATGAAAAGAGCGGGCGCGGACGGACTGCCCATCGTGGGCCTCCTCAGCTTCCTCCTGGGACTCATTATCGCCTTCATGTCTTCGCTGCAGCTCAAACAATTCGGCGCCAATATTTTTGTGGCCTCTCTTCTGGCCATTGGCATGGTCAAGGAACTGGGCCCCATCATGACTGCCATTCTGGTAGCCGGGAGGTCGGGTTCTGCCTTTGCCGCAGAAATCGGCACCATGAAGGTCAATGAAGAGGTGGACGCCCTGGTCACCATGGGTTTCGACCCGATTAATTTTCTGGCGACCCCCAAGGTCCTGGCAGCCATGGTAGTGGTTCCCCTCCTCACCATTTACGCCGATATCTTCGGGATCGCCGGCGGCCTGCTGGTGGGGGTCTTGGGCCTGGACCTGACACCCTACGCTTACCTGAAGGAGACCCAGACCAGCCTGGCCTTGTTGGATATTCTGCTCAGCCTCCTGAAGGCCGGAGTCTTTGCGGTGCTCATTGCCGGCATCGGCTGCCAGCGGGGTTTTCAGGTGCGCGGCGGGGCCGCGGCGGTGGGTTCGGCCACCACCTCGGCGGTGGTGGCCGCCCTTTTTCTCATAATTGTCACCGATTCAGCCTTTGCCCTGGCTTTTCAATATTTAGGGATTTAACCGAAGAGTCAGCAAATCGTTTTGACTATATGGGCTAATTTTCGTATCCCTGATTAGGGACCATCCAAAGGAAACCCCTTGGAATACGCCAGTCAAGACCCCATCATCGTAGTGGACGGACTCACCGCCCGCTTTGGGGACAACACTGTCTTCGAACGGATCAGCTTCCAGGTTAACCGCGGTGAAATCCTGGTGATTCTTGGGGGAAGCGGCTGCGGCAAATCGACCCTGCTCAAACACCTGATTGGCCTTTATCGGCCCGCGGCGGGGAGAGTGCTGGTCAATGGCATCGATATTATGACGGATGACGAAGCACTGCTCCATTCCCTAAAAACCGGGATCGGGGTGCTCTTTCAGTCCGGCGCCCTCTTCGGGTCCATGACCCTGGCTCAAAACGTGGGCTTAACCCTCCAGGAATTTACCGACCTGAATGAGGAGACCATCGAACTCATTGTGAGGATGAAACTGGCCCTGGTTAATCTGGCCGGCTACGAAAACCACCTCCCCGAAGAGATCTCCGGGGGGATGGCAAAGCGAGCGGGACTGGCTCGGGCCATGGCGCTGGACCCGGCGATCCTCTTCTTCGATGAACCCTCGGCGGGATTGGACCCCGTAACCGCAGTGGAACTGGACAACCTGATCAAAAGCCTCAATTCCGGGATGGGCACGACCATGGTGGTGGTCACCCATGAACTGGAGTCTATCTTTGCCATTGCCCACCGGGTGATAATGTTGGATAAGAGCGCCAGGGGAATCATCGCTGAAGGCGATCCCCGCGACCTCAAGGAGCATTCCCTGGACCCCCGGGTGCTAAACTTCTTTAACCGAAAGCCTGCCGGCAGCGATCAGCCTAAGGGATCATAGATATGGCCAAAAAATCTACCGACTTCATTCTGGGGCTCTTTGTGATCCTGGGATTCATTTTGGCGGTGGCCGGTATCATCTGGGTGGGAGCCAGCAGCTTCTTTCAAAAAGGGAAAGACTACGTCTCTTACTTCGACGAATCGGTGGAGGGCCTGCAGGCAGATTCCAGCGTCAAATACCGGGGCGTAGATGTGGGCCGGGTGCAGGAGATTGAGGTGGCGCCCGATGGTAAACTGGTCGGGGTGGTCATGAAGATCAACCTGCGGGGTAATTTATCCAAGACCACCATAGCTCAACTGAGAACGGCCGGCATCACCGGGGTAAAATTCATCGGGCTTGACCGGCCCTCACCCGGGGAGCAAGCCTTGTCGCCCAAAATTGACTTCCCTTCCGAATATCCCATAATCCCCACCCAACCTTCCGAGATCCAGCGCCTCATTAACTCCGCCAACCTCATTATGGAAAAGTTCCAACAGATTGACACGAAAGGCATTTCCGACCAGGTCATCCTCACGACCAAGGCTATGCAAAACTTCCTGCAGGGCAAGGAGATGACCGGAATCCTGGCGAAACTGCATGGCACCGCGACCAACCTGGATAAGTTCACCGGAAAGGTCAATGATGCGGTCAGCGCCAAAAAGCTGGATGAGATTTTGGCGGAAAGCCGGGATTCCATCAAGGAAATCCACGCCCTCGCTGCCAATGTCGAGAAAGAGTTGCAGGCCATGAATCTTTCGGAAACAGCCTCCCGATACCGCACCGTCGCCCAGGATGCGGCGGCACTCACCGACAGTCTCCAGCGCGCCTCGGCCTCCCTGAACCAATTCCTGGAACGGGTCAAGGATCGGCCGCCCGATCTTTTATTCGGAAAACCGCCTCAAAAGAGATGGAATGAATAACCCAAGGTGAACGGATGAGAAAGCTTGAACCCTGGCCGATGCCGCTCCAATCGGTGGCAACCCTGATGCTCTGGTTGTCCCTGATTTTTCTGTTGTCGGGATGTGGAAAACCGCCCTTGCCGGTGGAGAAATATATCCTGGAATACTCCTCCCCGGAGATTGGGGCCCGCCCCCAGCTCGACCAGAGCATCACGGTGGAGCAGTTCGCAGTGGCGCAGGCGTTTAACACCAGCGATATGGTATATCGGCCCAGCCCCTATCAAAGTGAGGTTTACCGCTACCACCGCTGGCGGGTCAACCCCGGGTACCTGGTAACCGACTACCTCGTCAGAGACCTGCGGAACTCCCGGCTGTTCCGGGGGGTCTTTCTGGCCCCCAACTCCGGGAACAGCCGCTATCGGTTGGAAGGGGCGGTGGAAGATTTCGAGGAAGTCGATGACCCCGGTGGCTGGAAGGCCTCCCTGGCCATTAACGTCACCCTCATCGATACGCAGCAGGAGCTTTTGCCGCAAAGGGTGGTTTTCCAGAGAAATTATCGGGCCGCGGAGCCAATGCCCGCGAAGACCCCCCAGGGCCTGGCCCAGGGGATGAGCCAGGCCATGAAGAGCCTATCGGCCCAGGTCCTCGAGGATGTTTACCAGGCCTGCCGCAAGAGGCCGCCGGTTAAGGAAAAGTAAGGCGTATTTAATGAGATCGGCCACCCCCTCAGCTTCCGAACCGCGGCTGGCACTCAGGTCCACCTTAGACAAAGGACGGCGTTGGGCAGCAGACTGCCTCACCCGGGATAGGGCTGGGCCCTTAAGGCCACGCCCGTTTATGGGCGGGTCCGGATTTCGTCCTGGCTTTGGTGGCTTTTCTGGAGAAGCGCCGGAAGAGGAAATAAGCAAGTTAACTTATTCAGACTCATGGTCATCTAACATACCAGAACAGGCATTAGCCAATTAAGACAACTTGCGGGGGTACTTATGAAAAGGTCAATTATTTTTCTGTTGCTGGTAATCACGCTGGCTGGAGGCGCGATCGTCGCGATGTCCGGACCTTCTTCCGCCCAGGGCTATTACATGGCGCGCCCGGTCCAACCGGTGGTCGTGCAGCCGTATGTTGGGACCAATACCCCCTGGACCTTTTACAAAGGCGATTGGTTCATGAATGGGATCCTATATTACTTTTTCGGCCCTAAAATTGGATTTGCCCCTTATTACGCCTATCCCCAGGTCTATATCGTCAGGCCCCAAAACTGGTATGCTCCGGGGTGGAATGCGTGGTATCAGGCCCGTCCCCAATACTGGAATAATTTTGAGCGACAGTATCCTCAATGGCGCGCCCACCAGATCGGCACGCACTATGACCAGAATTTTTATAACCGCTACAATCGCGGCCAGGGGGGAGGTTGGAATCGAGGATTCCAGGGCGCTAACACCCAAGGCGGCCCCGGGTTTCATCCCCAAGGAGGCACTCCGGGGTACCATCCCCAGGGAGCTGCCGCTCCGGGCTACCATCCTCAGGGAGCTGCCGCTCCCGGCTATCGTCCTCAAGGAGGTACCGGTACCGTTCCGGGGTATCGTCCTCAAGGGGGTGCTGTTCCGGGGTATCATCCCCAGGGAGGCGCCACTCCCGGGTATCGTCCCCAGGGAGGTGGCACTCCGGGATATCATCCTCAGGGAGGCACATCTCCTAAATATAAGCCTGCCACTCCCGGCGGTGCTAAACCTAAGACACCCCCTCCTCATGAGGAACATCATCAGCCGTAATTCTCCTGCCGCTGCCAGATCCCAGATCGCTCCACCCGGGGCGATCTGGGCTTTTTTTGAAAGCTGAATCAACTATACCCACTTTAGTTGAATGGCCCTCTGAGCCTACTTTGGGGCGAGATGAGAGAAATACCCTCAGGCTTCTTCTTCTTCTTGCCAATGAATACATTGCGCCGGACACTGGTCCATAGCCTGCTGGACCTGGTCCTCCGGGGCGCCAAAGGCGTTGATGACCTCTGAATGTCCCAGGACTTCATTGAGGCGGAAGACTTCGGGACAGACTTGCTCGCAATTGCCGCAGGCAATGCACTCTTCGATTTCTATCATGGGAATGCGCCGAGCCATCTTTAGACCTCATAGTCAGGGTGGCCCTTAATCTTCCCAGTGAATACATGACACCGGGCAGGTGTCCATGGCTTCCTGGATCAGTTCTTCCGGGCCTCCCTCCGGTTTTATGACTTCTGCCTTTTCCTCGCCATCCTTCATCTGGAAGACCTCGGGACAGATCTCCAGGCAAGATCCGCAGCCGATGCATTCTTCTTCATCGATGTAAACCGCTTTAGCCATAATCGTTTCCTCGTCTCCAAATATTTATTCCATAATCAAATAGGCGGGGCAATGGTGACCAGAAGTCGCAATTCGGTCTTGGCCCTGATGCCGTGGGGTTCGGCGATCTCGCAAATCAGCACGTCCCCCCGGGCGGCGGGCAGCGTGGCCCCGTCTTTTCCGAGAAATTCCCCCTCACCCTCTAAGACCACCAAACTCACCTGCCCCTCGCTGTCGTGGGCATGCACCGGGAGTTCCTGTCCAGCTTTGAAATTGAAGTTAATGATTTTGAAATAAGGGGAGTCATGCACCAGAAGCTTTTTCATACTCTTTTCGCTGAAATCGTTGGCCTCGAAGATATTGATCTTTTTCATAGTTCTTCTCCTCTGGAAAAGTTTTTGCTTGAATATAGGAGGCCGCCTTGACACGGGCCGATGCTCAACTGCCAAATCAATCCTCTGCCAGCTCATGGGCGGGCTGGTGGTGCTGCTCGTGCCCCCCTGCGCCGATTTCTTCAGCTTCGTGCTTTTCAAAAAAACCTATTAACCCTTGGGCCCAGGGGAGGAAGGGCTTGCTCCCCGGGTGATGGTCCAATAGGTTAAGGTTGCGGCCATTACCATGGGGACCACCCCCAGGAAAATGAAAACCAGATCGCCGGGCATCCTGCACCATTCGATGAAACGTACGTAGCTCCGTCCCGTGTAAGCCAGGCTGCGGGCGTGCCAATAACCATTAATCAGGACGTCGTAAAACTGCAAAACCCCCCCGGGGAACAGGTTGCCCACCACCATCAGGGCCAGGCCGATATTCAACCCCCAGAAGGACACCCGGATATATTTTTCCGGACTGGCCCACTGCTCGTCCGGCAGGACCTGGCGCAGAGCCATGACGGTCAAGGCCATGGCCTCCATGCCGAAGGCTCCCATCAGGGCGGCGTGGGCGTGGTTGAGGGTCAGGAGGGTGCCCACCTCAAAGTAACTGACAATGGGCAGATTGATAAGAAATCCGAAGATGCCGGCTCCCACGAAATTCCAAAACCCCACGGCCATCAAAAAATAAAAGGTCCATTTATGGGGCATGGAGAGATTGACCCCGCAGACTTCGCACTCACCCTTGGTCAGCTTGACGAAATCCCAGGCATCCAGGGTCAAGAGGGTCAAAGGCACCACCTCCATGGAGGAAAACAGGGCGGACAGGGCCATGTTGAGTTGGGTCTGGCCGGTCCAATACCAGTGGTGGCCGGTGCCCACAATGCCGCTCCCCAAAAAGAGGATGGCATCCAGATAGACCACCCGGGCTGCGGTCTGACGCGAGACCACTCCCATTAAGAAGAAAGTGACGGCCACCATGGCGGTCACCAGGAGTTCCAAAAAGCCTTCCACCCACAGGTGGACGATCCAGAACCGCCAGTTGTCCACTATGGTGAAATTGGTGGTGCTGCCGAAGAAAAAGGCGGGCAGGTAGAAAACCGGAATGGCCAAGGCAACCAGCATGAAGAGGCCGGAGATTTCCCGGCGCGCCGGGTTCTGGAAGGCTGGAGCCAGGGTCCGGTAGAGAAGCAGCACCCATAAACCCAGCCCTAGGGCCAGCAAGAATTGCCAGGCGCGTCCCAGGTCCAGGTATTCCCAGCCCTGGTCCCCGAACCAGAACCAGAGGCGGCCCAGAAGTTGGTTGATACCCAGAATCTCCCCCAGGAGGCTGCCAGCTACCACCACCACCAGGGCCCAGAAGAGCAGGTGAACGCCCCGCACCTGCCCCCGGGTCTCTTTCTCTCCCAGGGATGAGGCCAGGACCAGCCCGCCGGCGACATAGGCAGTGACAATCCAGAAAATCGCCAATTGCAGGTGCCAGGTGCGCAGGATGTTGCTGGGGAACCAATAGTAGAGATTCAGCCCGTAAAAACTGCCCGGCTCCGCCCGGTTGTGGGCCGTGGCCGCACCCACCAGCACCTGGGCCAAAAATAGCAGGGTGACTACCAGAAAAAATTTGATGGTGGCTTTTTGCATGACGCTGGCCCGGCCCGGGAGCATCAGGGGATGCGCCGGAGCGCCGGTCCCCCGCCAGCCCAGGTAATCGAACTTGCCGAAGGCGAACAGGATGACCGCGATACCGGCCAGCAAGGTGATGAGGCTCAGGGCGCTCCACAGGTAGACCGCGGCCGGAGGCGTGTTGCCTGCCAGGGGATCGTAAGGGAAATTGCTGGTGTAAGAGTAGTCCCGACCCGGGCGATCAGCCACTGCGGCCCAGGCGGTCCAGGCAAAAAAGGCAGTGAGCTGGCGTAGTTCCCGGGGGTTGTCGATATATTTAGCTTTCAAACCGCCGTTTTTTTGGGGGTAGGCGAAATAGTCGGTCCATTGGCCGATCTGCCGCCGAAAGGACGCGGCTTCCGGTTCCGAGAACACCAAGGTCTGGGTTTGGGGGTTGTAGCGATTCTCTTTGAGCAGGCGCTGCACCGCGCCCGCCACCACATCCCGCTGGGCGCGGTCGATCTCCGCCAGGGAATGGCCGTAACCTTGCCGGGCCTCCATGTCCCCGGCCTCCAGCGCCAGGTTGTGGAGGTAGGCGGCGGAAAAATCCGGCCCCAGATAGCCCCCGTGCCCCCAAATAGTGCCATTTTCCATGAGCGCATATTTAAGAAAAACTTGCTGGCCCGCCAGGATATCTTCCCGGGTGAAAACGGTTTCACCCCCGGCATTGACCACTCTGAGAGGTATGGGCGGGGCGTAGTTGTAGGCCCTTACCGCGATGAAGATCAGAACAGAAAACCCGGCGAACAAGGTGAAAATGACCCCTATTTTCCACCAAGGCGAGAGTTCTTGGCCGGTCTGCTGCGCTGTCGCCATCGGGAACGCCCTCCTTAACCGAGATTATGCCCCATCCCTAGCCGCTTCTAGAGGCTATAAGGCTCAGTCCGTATTAAGGACTGGTGCCAGAAGGACAGACTAAACATTCTTTATCGAGCCTTTGGTATTTTAAAGGCAGATTACGCCCGGAGGAGAGAGCCTGCCTTAACCGCCTGCACTTTTCTGCGAAACAGAAGATTACTTGGGAAATTCCAGGATGAAGGTGGTCCCGATCCCTGGTTTGCTCATGGCTGACAGGTGGCCGCCGCATTTCTCCAGCAAGTGCAGAGTCACCCGGAGGCCCAATTGGCTGCTCTCCGCTCCCTGGCGGGCACCCTGGCTAACCAGACTGCGTTTAATCGCCTCCATCTCGATCCCCGGCCCATTGTCCCTGATTTCCACCCTAACCATGCCCTCCTCTGCCGCCGCCTTTATTTGGATGAAGTCGCCGTAGTGCATGGCGTTGCTCAAAATGTTCTGTAAAATGATCTCCATGGTGATCGGATCAAAGGGAAATACCAGGGGGGCGCCGCAGCATTCATTCGGCGCGGCGCCGTTGATTTCCACCCGAATCTCCTTGTCCCGGAAACGCAAATCCAGGAGGTCCTGGATGGCATGCCGCAAGACCTGAAAAAAATCCTGGGACTCCTGGGTTAAGGGGCGGCTTTGCAAGGCCTTCAAAAACCTCAACTCATCTTCCAGGGTATGGGAAAGGCGTTGCGAGGCGGCTGTCAGAATAGTGAGGCTTTGCTCCAGGGCATCGATCTCTGCCCTGAGATCGGCATCCGGCAATACCTGATCCTGGAGCTGGGGTCGCAATTTTTCCAGCTTTCTTCTGGCTCGCCCCGAAAACCCATTTATCCCTATAGCCAGGTTTTTGTAATGATGCCGCAGGGTCGCCACTTGCATTTCGAATTCCTGGTGCAAATCATGAAGGCGTTTCTGGTTCTCCCTAAGGCGATAGTAGACCAACCCCAGAACCGCCCCCAAAATAAAGCCGGTCAGGCTGATCGCCGGCATCTCCCCCGGTTGGGCCAGATGAGCCAGCGCATGGGACAACCTGATAGGGTCTCCCGCAAAAATGTATTGGAATAGGTTCCGGAATACCGCATCCAGGGGCACACTCACCAGCATTTCAAAGGCGGCGCCCAGGAGCGCCCCGGTCACAAGATAGGGCCAGGGGCTGCTGCGGTGCCTTGGGAGTTCAAGCCGTTCGGGCCTTCCCGGGGCCTCAGTCATATAGAGCCTCCAGTCTCTCGAACAGGCGCCAGGGGCGGCGATGCCGGGCCCTCGCCCCTGGCCCCTGCCCACGGCCATCGAGAATGGCTTTCATCAAATTATAACTTGAAGCCTGCGAGGAAATGAGATATTTTAAAGACATCCAAATAAGCCAGCCAATATCTGCAAACCCTGACCTTGGGCATATTCCCGTCTCATCGCCTTAACTTTCCGCCACTTCAGGATTTATGAGAGACCCCTCTGGCGGGGCTCCCTCGGCAAAGAGACGGCGGGGGCAGGGCCTTATACGAGGCAATGGATCATGAACGAAGAATTGACCGATCTCTTAGCGCCGGAAGTATCGTCCGCTAAAATATTTGAGTGCAGCGGCGCCAGGTTGGAGCCGGAGGCTGCCGCGGAGGTGTGGCCCAAGATTTTGCAGCATAAATGGCTCATGTCCGAAAAACTGGCCCGCGATGTCGGCCTGCGGGTCGCCTGCATCGACTTCCTGGAAAATATGGAGCAAGCCCGGGAGGAATACCTCGCCTATCAACAACAAGACCTTTTGAAGGAAATGGGCGCTCTCACCATCAGCAAAGAGATCTGGGACACCATTGCGGAGTCCCAACCGCCCAAGCAGATCGTCCAGAAACGGATCATTCTGCCCTTGACCCAGGAAGATCTATCCAAAAAACACGGCGTCGTCCCTCCCAAAGCCATCATTTTTTTCGGACCTCCCGGCACCGGCAAGACTCATTTTGCCAAGGC
This sequence comes from Desulfobaccales bacterium, assembly GCA_049580385.1. GTDB lineage: Bacteria > Desulfobacterota > Desulfobaccia > Desulfobaccales > 0-14-0-80-60-11 > JAPLJC01. Next base: position 79,354 of record JBAUPV010000003.1, read on the forward strand.
CATCGCCGGGGCGCTTTCCTGGTGGTTCATCGAAATTGCCCCCAGCATGCTTATGGTTGACGGCGTCGATAAGGTGGGGGCCAATCTGCGCCAAGTCATGGAAAAGGCTCGCACCCTTAAGGAAACCGTCGTTTTTATCGATGAATTTGAAGAGCTGGCGGGAAATCGGGACGAGGCATCCCGGGTGGACAAGTCCATCACCAACGAATTTCTCAAACAGGTGCCCCTGCTCAAAAACCAGGGGAACCATATCCTCCTGGTTTGCGCCACCAATTACATCCGGCAATTGGACCCCGCCTTGCTGCGTCCGGGAAGGTTCGATTGCATCATCCCCGTGGGAGGGCTCGACGAAGGCGAGAGAGCCACTATCCTGAAACACTATCTCTCCATGCTCAATACCGGGGAGATCGACCTAAAACGGATCGTCAAGATGACGGCGCGCTTTACCCCCGCGGATATCGAATATCTCTACCAGCAAGTGGCCCAATTCGCCTTCGAACAGGAACTGCTGGTCAAGCAGGATTATCGCGTTACCACTGACACCATCTTCGAAATCCTGCCCAAAATCCGGGCCTCTCTCACCGAAGATGTCAGCGTCGAGTTCGAAAAAGACACCATCACTTATTCCCGCTATTAGGTAGCCGCAGGCGTAGGGGCGGGGTTTCCCCGCCCTGGGCGGCGAGACGCCGCACCTACAGGCCTCATAGGTTTCAGGATTTTCCCAGTCTTAAGTTTGCTCTCTCTAGGGTATTGCAAAACCCCGGTCTGCCCAAAAATGTTATTCAGAGCGAACCATTATGACCTAATGGACACAATGTAAAATGAAAATGGGAACCGCCGCCCTCGGCGTTCCCGTGCCAGCGAGGACGCCGGCGCTGCCTGTTCATCTAGATCGAATATGTTTAAAAATATCTGCATGTTTTGGTAGCCGCGGGCCTTGGCTGCACGCTTGTTTTATTAAGGATGAGCGCAGGCTAAAGCCTGCGGCTACCAGTTAAAACCTAAATAACCCCCGCCCTTTCCAGGGCAGCCAGTTGCGACCTGCCCATTCCCAGGTATTTCAAGTAGATGAATTCGTTATCGGCGCCGACCGGACGGCATAACCATTTGAGGCGCGGCGGGGTTTCGCTCATCTTCCAGGCAGGCCCCTGGACCGTGAGTTTGCCGTAGGCTGGGTCGTCAATTTCTTGAAACACGCCCCGGTCCCACCAGTTCCGCTCCTCTATTACTTCCCGCGGTTGGCTGACCTTGCCGGTGACCACCGCGGCAGCCCTCCCCTTTTTCTTGGAAATGGCGTCCTGAACCCGCTTAATCACCTCATCCACCGGATAGCGCCCGGTCCATTCCTCCAGGAGATTTTGCAGGGCCTCCTCATTCTCCACCGAGGTGCGGTTCAGAAAGGAGGAAAATCTCGGATCCTTGGCCATTTCGGGGCGTTCAATGATTTCCATCAGGGTTTCAAAGGCTTCATCGTTATAGGCCGCCAAAAAGGTGTAGCCCTCACGGCAGCGGACGAAGGTATAAGGGAAGACCGCGATATCGTAATTCCCCAGCCTCTCTTTGACCTTGCCATCCATATGGAACCAACTGAGATTGTAATCGATAAATTTCATCATGCATTCGGCGCCGGAGACGTCGACCATCTGGCCTTTACCCGTACCGCTGCGGAAGTTGAGGGCGAGCAGGATGCCGTAGGCGGCGAACAGGCCCTCGGCATACCAGCCGTACCAACTGCCCACCTTGGTGGGGACGCCGTATTCCGTGGGCTCGCCATGGTCAGGTTCGCCATTGATCTGAACCAGGCCGGAGTAGGCCTGGTTGGTTATTTCAGAACTCGGGCGGCCGCTGCCGGCCCCCGGCCCAAATTGTCCGTAGGCGCCCAAGGCGGCATAAATCAGGCGAGGATTGACTTCCCGCAGTTGCCGGTATCCTATCCCCCAGCCATCCATGACCCCGGGGCGGCGGGTTTCGATAACTACGTCCGCATGCTTCGCCAGGGTAGTGAAAATCTCCGGGGATTCCGCCTTCTCCAGATCCAGGGTGATATGGTATTTGTTTCTTCCTTCCACGAGATACCCCAGGCCGGTATCTCGATGCCTGGCGCCGAAGGGGCCGAAGTTCCTGGTTACATCGCCGCCGGGAGGTTCGATGCGGATGACCTGGGCCCCCAGTTCGGCGAGCATGGAGGAGCACACCGGCCCTCCCATTTGCCCGGCACTCACATCCAGGACCAGAAGATCGGCCAAGGCCTCCGGTTTCTGGGAGGCATGGGCGGGATCGGTCCGTTCCCTGGCCCAGTCATACCAGGAATTTCTGCTGTCTTTGGCACGGCTCATAGCGGCGTCCCTTCGTGGTTAAGTCCTCCTTCGAAAAGGGGGTTTTGCTGTGATTTCCAGATGTTATATTAACTCCCCCCTACCCCAGTAGTGTCCGGTAAGGTTTTTGCTAATCTGCCGTTGTAATATAGGCTCCCAAATTTTCTTTGGTTAACTTATGGAGTTATCTTAGTTTTTACCCTCTCCCCCAATGGGGGAGAGGGCAGGGTGAGGGGGAAGCGATCCGTCCTTGAAGCCACCCCTCACCCCAACCCTCTCCCCTCACAGGGGAGAGGGAGTTTTAGCGCTTCCGGGCTACCCGTCTTCTCTGGCTTAGGTTTGCGCTCCATTTTTCATTTTTCATTCGCCAGTCCTCATGCAAAATCTCTGCCGGACACCACTGCCCCTACTCCCCTTTTCCAAAAGGGGGGTTAAAAATCTTTCATCTTCCCGGGGCGTGGGGCGCCCGGCCTCAGGAGCCGATGACCCCATCCCGGCCATTCCAATGGTCCGGGGGCTTGGCGCCGGTGCGATCCGCCCAGGCGCCGATAACCCGTTTTTCCAGCAGTTGCTGCATCCGTTCTTCGGTGAGATTGAGCAGGGTGCGAAAGACATGGGAATTGTGAAACCCCACCGGTTTGGCAATCCATCTCATGCGTCCCGGGCTTTCCGAGAGTTTTGGGCCCGGGCCATACTCCACCACCTTGCCATAGAGGGGATCTTCAAACTCGCAAACCGCCCCCCGCTGGCGCAGGTGTTCGTCATGGTAGTGATCCCGGGCATCGACCACCCGGTGAGCCGCGAACTCATGGATTCCTGCCAAATGTTCGATCTCCCCGCCCTTCTTTAATAGAGCCCAATCTGCCACCGTCTTATAGAGGGCTGCATTATTTTCTTCCACAAGGCGGGCAGCTACCGTATGGAACCGCGGGTCCGCCGTCAGTTCCATCCGGTTCATCCCCTGGCAAAGCCCTTGGAACTGCTCATCATCAAGGGCGGCAATGGCGACAAAGCCATCCTGGCAGCGAAAAATGCCGGAAGGAGAACAGGAAACATCGCGATTGCCATAAAGGCCGCGCTCTTTTTGAGTTTGAGTTTGATATAGCCAGGTCCAGTCGAGAATGCGGATCAATCCCTCAGCCTGGGAAACGTCCAGTAATTGTCCCCGGCCGGTCTTCCGGCGATGGTGGAGCGCGGCCAGAATGCCGATGGCGGCAAAGAGAGCCCCGGTGCAATCGCCGATCCAGATACCGGTCTTGAGGGGAGTTCTGCCCGGAAACCCGGTGATGGCCGAAAAGCCGCTCATGGCCTGGGAGGTGGCGTCATAGGAGGGCCGGTCCTTGAACCTGCTCCACTGGCCAAAACCACTGTTGGCCTGGTAAATGAGAGCCGGGTTGACTTGGCTGAGTTGCCGGTAACCGACTCCCCAGCGGTCCATGGAGCCGGCGCGGAAATTTTCCACCAGGACATCGGATTTGGCCACCATGGCCCGGAGCAAATCGCTCCCATCGGAGGTGCGGATATCGATGGCCACGTGATACTTATTGTGGTTCATATGGGTGAAGGCCGGAGAGATATTTTGCCAGTAAAAGCCTCTCGGCGCCACGTAGCGCATGAGGTCACCCATCCCCGGCAGCTCGATCTTGATGACCTCCGCCCCAAAGTCGGCCAACAGATCCGTGGTCACCGGCCCAAACACCCGGGTGCATAATTCCAGGACTCGCACGCCTTTCAACGCCTCCGGTTTCCCGAAAATCTTATGCACCGAGAACAATTCGTTGGTCCATTCGAGATAGCTTTGATCTTCCATCTAGATCATCCTCTTTTCAGACGGCCAGATATTTTCCCTTGATCTCCTCGTTGGCCAACAGATCCGCCATCTCCCCTTCAAACTTCAGTGAGCCTTTATCTATCACATAAACCCGTTGAGATACCTTGGCGCAAAAGTGGAGATTTTGTTCCGCCAAAACGACGGTAACGCCTTCTTTGCGGATTTCGAGGATCATGTCGGCCAGCAGGCTGACAATCAGAGGCGCCAGCCCCTCCGAAGGCTCGTCCAGCAAAAGGAGTTCCGGATTGGTCATGAGGGTCCGGGCGATGGTGAGCATTTGTTGCTCACCTCCCGAGAGCTGGGAACCCAGATTTTTTTCCCGTTCCTTAAGACGCGGGAAAAAGGAGTAAACCTTCTGCACAGTCCAGGCCGAGGGGGCTTCCTGCTCCCGTCTGGCCGCCACTTCCAGGTTTTCCCGCACGGTTAAATCAGGGAAGACGCGCCGGTCTTCGGGGACAAAGCCAATCCCCCTCCGGCAGATCTGATAGGCCCTCAGTCCGTTTACCCGGGCCCCGTTAAAGATGATTTCACCCGTCTGAGGAGGGGTCAGCCCGATGATCGACCGGAAAGTGGTGCTTTTCCCAGCCCCGTTGCGCCCGATCAAGCTGGCCACCTCCCCTTTCTCGATGGCCAGCGACACATCGAACAAGATGTGGCTGCGCCCATAGTAGGTGTTGATGGAGTGTAATTCCAAAAAGGCCACGACATCTCCTCCCAGGCAGCTACCTCATCAGCTCGTCGCCCAGGTATGCCTTACGCACTTCGCTATTTGCCTTGATTTCGAGGGCAGTGCCGGCGGCTATCACTGTTCCTTGATGCAGCACGGTGATCTCTTCAGAGATGCCGAAGACGATGTCCATATCGTGTTCGGTGAAAACCAAAGTCAAGCCCTGCTCAATGGAGATCTTTTTGAGAAGGCCCACGGTCTCGCGGCTTTCATATCTCGACATCCCGGCGGTGGGCTCATCCAGCAACAGGAGCCGCGGGCGGGAGGCTATGGATATGGCTATCTCCAGCCGCTTTTGATCGCCGTGGGAAAGGACCGAGGCTGACGAGGCCCGTTTTTCTCTGAGCCCCACCTGCTCGATTATTTCCTGCGCTTCCTCCGCGATGGCCGGAAATTTCCGGGCCAAAGCGAAATGCCGGGAAGATTTGCCATAATGAGCAAATAGGGCCACTTGCACATTTTCAAACACGGACATGCGGGGGAAGATGTTGGTGATTTGAAAGGAACGGCCGACCCCCTTGCGGATGATCCGGTAGGGAGGCAGCCCCGAAATCCGTTCGCCGTCGAAGAGCACTTCACCTGCGTCCGGTTGCAGCAGCCCGGTCATCACATTGAACAGGGTCGATTTTCCGGCCCCGTTCGGCCCGATGACTGCGTAAATCTCACCTTTAGCTACCGAGAGATTTACCTCCCGGAGCGCCCTGAGACCTCCGAAGTCCTTCGTGATGCCGTGGAGCTCTAGAAATCCCAGGTTCGCAGCCATCCGATCCTCACCAACGAATTACGCGCCTTTTCGTTGAAATAGCCCACCGCCCCGCCAGGCAGGGCGAGGACCATGATCAGCAGAACCAGCCCCAGGACCAAAGACCAGTTCTCGGTCCAGGCGAGGATGTATGAATTCAGAATGATGTAAATGGCTGCTCCTACGGCCGGCCCCACAAAAGAATAAATTCCCCCCATAATGGTCATCAATACCGGTTCTGCCGACTTGGTCCAATGGATGATCTCCGGAGAAATCGATTTCTCCATGAGGGCATAAAGTCCCCCGGCCAATCCCGTGAAGGCCCCAACCAAGACAAAGGCCGTCCACTGGTAGAGTTGGACGTTGATGCCCAGGTATGAAGCTCGCTGGCCGTTCTCCCGGATGGCCTTCAGGGTCGCCCCAAACGGAGAAGAGCGCACCCTGTTCAGAATGGCCACTGCCAGGGCCGCCACCACGAGGACAAAATAGTACATGTTCATGGTGGAGGAGATGTCTAAGCTAAAATTCCCCAGGGGGATGGCCCGCACCGGGATTCCCTGGATGCCATTGTCGCCTCCCGTGACGCTGTACCACTTGAAAGCCACGGTATAGATGAGCTGCCCGAAGGCCAGGGTGAGCATGGCAAAATGGATCCCGGAAAGGCGGATGCAGAAAAAACCGATGACGGCAGCCGCCCCTGCGGACGTAATCAGCGCCAGGGCCAGGGTCGAAAGGGTGCCTACGGCTGTCTTGGTCAGGAGCAGTCCCACCGTGTAGGCCCCGACGCCGAAGAAGGCGGCCTGGCCGAAGGAGAGCAATCCGGTAGTCCCCAGCAGCAGGTTGAAGGCAATGGCCATGAGCCCTGCCACAAAAATCTGCGTCAAGAGATACTGGTAATAGCGCCCGATAAAAAGCGGCAGAACCAGCAGGACAACCAATGGGAGCAGCCGCAGCAAATAGTGGACCGAAAAATGCACCGGTGAGATTTCCTGGGCCTCCAGGCTCAGGTTCTTCTCGGACAGGGATTTGATCTTGACCGGCTTCCCGAAGAGTCCCCAGGGCCTCACTATCAGCACCGACACCATCAGCAGGTAGATGAAAGCCATCTCGAACGCCGGGAAGACGACGATGCCCACCGTCTCCAGGGTGCCGATGAGCAGTGAGGCGACCAGCGCCCCCCAGAGGCTCCCCAGCCCGCCGATCACCACTACCACGAATGATTCAATGATAACTTCGGCGCCCAAACCCGGGAAGACGGTGCGCACCGGGCCGGCCAGGGCGCCGGCAAAACCTGCCAGCATGGCGCCAAAAGCGAATACCAGGGTGAATAGCGCCGACATATTGATGCCGAGGGCATCAGCCATCTCCCGGTCTGAAGACGTGGCCCGGACCACCTTTCCCGTCTTGGTCCGGTATAGCAGGAACCACATAGCGGCCGCCACCACGGGCGCCACCAGCACCACCAGGGCGGTATAGACCGGGACCGTGCCGCCGAAGAGGACGAAGGACCCCGAAAGAAAATCGGGCTTGGGGATGGACTTATATTCGCCGCCGAAGATGATCTTCACCAGGTCATCGATGATGAGCACCAGGGCAAAGGTGAGGAGGAGCTGGTAGGTCTCTTCCTGGAAATAGATTCGCCGCAGCAGTCCTATTTCAATTAAGGCCGCCACCGCCGCGACGCCCAGGGGCGCCATCAAAAGGGCCAGGAAGAAACCGGATGGGCCTACCAGGTAAAAGGTGATGGCGTAGGCCAGGTAGGCCCCCAGCATATAGAGCGCCCCGTGGGCGAAGTTGATGATATTGAGCACCCCGAAGATGAGGGTCAGCCCGGAGGATATGAGGAACAGGAAGGCAGCCTGCCGCAAGGCGCTCAAGACCTCGACCGTCAGGAAAGAAAGACTCATGCTTCCCTCACCTCCGGCGCCCAGCCCGGATACCGGTGCTCAGTCACTGGCGGCTATTTGTTTTCGCTTTGCGCCTTTTGCCAATCTGCGATCGAGTACAAGATCTCGTCTGCCGGAAAAACTTTCTGTTTTCCTGTTATGGCGAAGGGATATTCTTTGACAAAGGTCGTCTCGCCCACCATGAAATCACAATAGAGCTGATGATCTTCTTTGCGCAGCGATTCCTGCCCCCGCGGCGACTCCCTGGTCAGCCCTTCCAGGGCCGCGATAACCTTGTCGGTATCCAAGGAGCCCGCCTTCTTGATGGCTTCGGCCAGAAAGCAAATGCCGTCATATCCTTCCGCCGCCCAGGCGCTGGGATAATCCCCGTAGGCGGCCTGGTAAGCCTTTACAAAATCCTGATTGGTCGAGGTATCGGGCCAATAGAAATAATACCTTTGGTCCACGATCATTCCCTCCGGCATATCCTTCCCCAGGGCTTTGGTCACCGTGATGTCGCCTCCGGTGGCGATAACCCATTTCATCTTGTCAAAAAGGCCGTATGGTTTTGCCTGTTTGATAAAGGCCACGAGGTCCCCGCCCCATAAGGAGCAGAAAACCACGTCGGGTTTGGCCGCCAGAATGGCATTGATATAAGGCGTATAATCGGCTGCAAAAAGTTTGGGCCACTGTTCCCCGATGAATTGGGCCTGGGGATTCTGCTGGGCAATCTTGGCCTTGAAAAGATCCCACATCGTCCGGCCGTATTCATAGTCGGGCCCGATGCTGTAGAATTTCGTCAGTGTCTTGTCTTGAGCCGCATAAAGGGCCAGGGAATTAGCCTCTTGCGAATTGCAGGTTCCGGAACGGAAGGTATAGCGGTTCCACTTTTCCTTGGTGAGGGTATCCGTGGACGCCACCGTGTCCATGAAGATCACTTTTTCCTGTTTGGCGACCTGGGCCGCGGCCAGACACCCCGCTGAACTGACTATCCCGAAAAGGAAATTGACATTGTCTTTCTCAACATAGCGCTTGCTAAGGGAAACAATTTCCTGCACGTTGGCTTTGCTATCCGCCATCATGAGATCGAGCTTCTTGCCCAGCACTCCCCCCTTGTCGTTAATTTCTTTAACCGCCAGTTCCGCACCCTGTTTACAGGTGATGCCCAGGTCCGCCGCCCTGCCGGACAAAGGCAGCATCCCGCCTATCTTGATGGTGTCAGCCCCACGATTGCATGAGCTTGCCAGTATCAAAACCAGGAACCCTGCCATTAGACCTTTCTTCATTGCCCTTCTCCTTTTTGCCTAGGTTTGATCTCTTTTACTGACACTCGCCGTCCAGGACGACTAGACTCGGAACCACTACCATCTAAATTTGTTGACTAACTGCGATATCGCCGCTCCGCTCCATTTTTCCCACAGACGCCGGTTATTTCCGGATACATCTTTAGTGGAAAATCCGCAATGAAAAAAGATGCTTGCAATATGTTTCACATGAACGGGGGTGTGTTGCGGCGATGGCTTCCTGACCTTGGGCCAGGCTGCCGCGGGGCCCCCGCGGCGTTCAAATCACCATGGCCTGCCGCCGATTTTTCGGCTGTTGGGGGTTTTATCAGGGTAAGGCGCGGTTAGCTTCCGATCTCAGGCCGGCTGAACGGGAGGCAGAACCCAAAGTTTCCGGCTTTTTTCCCTTCGCCCCCAAGACAAAAAGTTTGTAGATGATTATGTTCATAGGCTAATCTATTAGAACAATCCCGAAACTTCTGCAATTTAACCATCCAAAAAGGATAAGTTGACATGTTATTCGGAAGACGACCGGATCTACACCGGCTGGCGGACATCGGCTGGAAATTGATCGTGATCCTTTCGCTGGCGGCTTTAGCAGGCTGTGGCCCCAGGGAAGAGCACGGCGCCGTTTTGCGGACTACTTTGAGCAATGGCCTGCGCGTGGTCATTATCAAGGATCCCCTCGCTCCCGTGGCCACGACCATGGTCAATTATCTGGTGGGATCAGACGAAGCTCCGCAAGGTTTCCCAGGAATGGCCCACGCTCAAGAACACATGATGTTTCGCGGCAGTCCCGGGCTTTCAGCCGGCCAACTGGCTGCCATCAGTGCCGGCATGGGGGGGGATTTCGAGGCTGATACCCAGCAGGTGGTCACCCAGTTCGTTTTTACCGTCCCCTCCGAGGACCTGGACGTGCCTTTGCATATCGAGGCCCTTCGCATGCGGGATGTTCTCGACAGCGATGAACTCTGGGACCAGGAGCGGGGCGCCATTGAGCAGGAGGTATCCCAGGACCTGTCCAATCCAGAATATGTCTTCTATATCAAACTCCTGGCGACCATGTTCAAGGGAACCCCTTATGCTCACGACGCCCTGGGCACCAAGGCCTCCTTCGACCTGACCACCGGGGCCATGCTCAAGAAGTTCCACAATACCTGGTATGCCCCTAATAACGCCATTCTGGTGATCACCGGGGACGTAGACCCCGAAAAAACCCTGGCCAGCGTCAAAAACTTATTCGGAGAGATTCCCGAGAAGAAATTGCCCCCGCGGCCTGAGGTTCACCTGCAGCCGGTGGCAGCCGAAACCATGGAGATGAACACCGATCTGCCTTATGGGATGGTCGTCGTCGCTTTTCGCATGCCCGGCTATAGAAGCCCCGATTATGCCGCTTCCCAGGTGCTGGCCGACGCCTTGGCCAGCCAACGGGCAGACCTTTATGGACTGGCGGCCTCGGGCCAGGCATTAAGCACCGACTTTGCATTGGACACCCTCCCAGAGGCAGGCCTGGCCTATGCTTCGGCCGCATTCCCCAAGGGCGGAGATCCTCAGAAGTTGCTTCAAGAGGTCAAAGACGTCCTAAGCCGAAGCGTTGTCCAGGGTATCGCCCCTGATCTGGTGGAGGCCTCCAAAAACCTGGAGTTGGCCCAACTGGAAGAACAAAAAAATTCCGTTTCCGGACTGGCGGATACATGGTCTGAAGCCCTGGCAGTGGAAGGCCGGCAGTCTCCCGCAGACGACGTTCGGGCCATGAGCGCGGTTACAGTGAAGGACGTTAATCGCGTCGCCCGCCAATACCTGGATCTCAATCATGCGGTGGTAGCCATCCTTACTCCACAGGCATCCGGCCAACCCATATCCGGGAAAGGCTTTGGCGGCAAGGAATCCTTCAATCTGCAGCCCGGCAAAAACGTGACCCTGCCCGACTGGGCCAAGCAAACCTTGGAACGGTTGTCCATTCCAGCTTCCACCGTCCACCCGGTGGTGAGCACCTTGCCCAACGGTATTACGCTAATGGTTCAACCCGAGTCCAACAGCAACACCATCAACGTTTACGGCCGTATTAAGACTCAACCGGAGTTACAGGAGCCTCCCGGACAGGATGGCATTGCCTCGGTATTGAACCAGCTTTTTGCATACGGCACCACCACCCTGAACCGGTTGGCCTTTCAGAAGGCCCTGGATGATATTGCGGCGCAGGTCTCCACCGGAACCTCCTTTTCTTTAGAGGGATTGTCGGACCACTTCGAGCGCGGGGTGCAGCTTCTGGCGGATAACGAACTCCATCCGGCTCTGCCGGAGGACGCCTTCAATATTGTGCGCGGACAGGTAGCCGCAACCGTTGCGGGCCGGCTCGAAAGTCCGGATTACCTGGCACGCCGGGCCTTCAGAATAGCTTTATATCCAAAAGACGACCCGAGCTTGCGTCAGCCCACCCCGGCCACTGTCTCCGGCTTGACTTTGGCGAATGTCAAAGACTATTTTTCCAAGGTCTATCGACCAGACCAGACCGTTATCATCGTTATCGGCAAGGTGACCCCTGCTGCGGCCAGAGAGGTGATCGAGCGATACTTTGGACAATGGCAGGCAACTGGTCCCAAACCTAATATCCTGTTTCCGCCGGTGCCTCCCAACACTGCCACGTCTGTCGCCGTACCCGATGCCAGCCGGGTGCAGGTTGAGGTCAACCTGGGAGAAACCGTGGGATTGAACCGCTCCAATCCCGATTTTTACGCTCTCATGCTGGGGAACCATGTCCTGGGAGGCGGTTTTTATGCTACCCGCCTTTACCAGCAGTTGCGAGAAGAGACCGGTCTCGTATATTTCGTGGACGTGGAATTGCAAGCCAACCAGACCCGCGGCCTCTATGCCATCGAGTATGCCTGCGATCCTGACAACGTTGCCAAAGTCCATGACATCGTGGACCGTAATCTCCTAGAGATGCAGTCCCAAGAGGTAACTCCTGACGAATTGCGGCAGGCCAAATTGATGTTGCTGCGGAGAATCCCTCTGTCCGAATCGAGTTTGGGGAGCATTGCCCGGGGGTTGATCAGCCGCTCTATTCTTGACTTGCCGCCTGATGAACCCATTATCGCCGCTAAAGACTATGCGGCGATGACTGCCGGGCAGGTCCAGGCGGCCTTTGCCAAGTGGGTGAGACCGGCCGATCTGGTGCAGGTTTCTCAGGGACCGCTTCCCAAGTAAAATCGACCTTCTCGAAGAAGACTGTTGAGATGAACTCTTGACCTCTGGCAAAATGGAACCGAACCAACCGTGGCCTCGATGATCCTTAACGGCAAAGGTAGTTTCCCAGGCTCAGGGATCATTGGTTCCGGGAATGGATGAGAAAATCCTATGCAGGCAGCAAAGAACTTGAGAAACTCGGCGCCTGGCCCCACCGGGGGCTTGAAAACGAGAGTCCATGCCTACCCCCAGGAATTGGTTTCGTTTATCCTGGATCTTCAAAAAGACCCCCTGTTTATGGACGGCCTGCGCACTAACGGGAGCGCCCCCCCGGCTCCGCTCCCGGAACGGGCCGTTCTCGAGCAGGTCATCTCGGTCTGTTACCAGGCCAGTCTGTTGCGGGAAGAAGAACGGGCCATCGAGTTTCGCCTCATCATCTGCGATCCGGAAATCCTTCCCGCCCAGGAAGGACCTCCCACCGGCTTGCAACCTCTGACCTTCGCCCAGACGCGGCCTTTCAATGAATTCGAACTGCAGCGCCTCACTCCGGCTGTAGATTTTTCCCGAATGCTGGTGGCGATCAGTATCGACCCCCAAAATGGGCCTCAGATTTGGGGAATCATTAACTCGGGGAACCGGTGGCTCCAGGAAGTGCTGGGTGGCCGGAAAACCTGTCCCCCGCTGCCCGCCTGCCCCTTAATCTACGTGACCGGGCCTGGACAGATCTCGGTTAGCCTGGGTCCCAAGGTGATAGCTTCTTTGAACGGCGGCCAGATAAATTATCCAACCCAGAATGTCTTTGCGGCCCGATGGCTTTCAGAAAGTTTTGCCTCCGTCCGCACCGAGATGAGGGAGCTGCACGCCGCGGCGCGGGCCAGGTCGAAGAAGCCCTGGGCCAGGTTAGACCCGCAGTTCGCCAGAATGGTCGCCCAACAAGTGGTGCGGCGCATTATCAGCGTCATCCGCAATTCCCGCCATGGCGGCATGCTGGTCTACCTGCCGCCGGAGATGGCCCCTGAGCTCGAGGTCCAAAACCGCTATCTCAGCATCAAATACCAATTCCGCGAGGATGAGCCGCGCCAGCGCTTCCGCACCCTGATGCTGCGTATTATCAACACCGCCGCGGAACTGCTGGCAGATGCCAACGATCCGGAGAAGATCATCGGCTGGGAGGATTATGTCACCTGCCAGCGAGAGGAGCTTGTGCTCCTCGATGAGGCCATTTTCGATCTGGCCTATTTCATCGCCAGCCTGTCTGCCATCGATGGCGCGGTGGTCCTGACCAAGCGCTCCGACCTTCTCGGCTTCGGCGGCTTTATCCTGGGAGATATCGATGAAGTGCAGACGGTGGCCCGCGCCCTCGATACCGAGGGGGACCAGGTCGAAACGGAGCTCAGTGAAGGAGTCGGGACCCGGCACCGGGCTGCCTACCGGCTATGCCACGAACTGCACGACGCCTTTGCCATCGTCATTTCTCAGGACGGCGACGTCCGCCTCGTCAAATGGCACAATGGCTCTGTCACCTACTGGAACCAGGCCCCCATCGGTATGCCTCGATAAGGGGCCGCTCTCCTATAAATTTTTCCGGCAAATTTATCTCGCAGTTAACCTCCAGGCCGTGGTAAATTTACCGATATCACCTTATTATAGCGAGGCCGTCAGATCCACCTGGGGACCGCGTTGGCAATCCCAAAGGAGTTTCGCCGGCAAGGCAGGCTCCGACACAAGGGTAACTGTTTTCTGATTATCAGATGGAGGAGTAAATGAAATCATTAAAATTCGAGATCGCGAGTATGGCGATGGTGATTTTATTAGTCTTTTTCGTATATCCCATAAGCTATGTTTACGGGGAAAAAACAGCCGAAGACTATTATCTCGAAGGGAAGGATTATTATATAAATGGCAATTATGATCAGGCTATTGAATCATTTACTAAGGCGATAAAGCTAAATAATAATCTAGCCGATGCTTATTTAGGCCGTGGCCATGCCTATGCGGTAAAACCCGATCCGGATTTAAGCCTGGCAATATCCGATTTCGATCACGCCATCAAAATTAACCCTCTGGAAGAGAGCGCCTTTACTGGCCGGGGACTTGCTTATGCCAGGCAGGGAAAGCTTGATTTAGCTATTGCCGATTTTAATCAAGCAATCAAACTTAACCCGCAAAATCCTTTGGCTTATACTCTCAGGGGAATGGTATATTGTAATAAAAAGGATTACCCCAAAGCCTGGCAAGATGTGCATAAGGTGGAAAGTTTGGGCGCCAAGCCCCCTCCTGAACTGATTGAGTTACTTAAAAAATATTCCGGCCGCACCCAGTAATTTTTATCTCATTTTCTAAATACGTGTCAGCAAGTTTTCCTGTCCGCAAAGATGGGCGCGGCGCCCGGCTGTGGAATCTTTTTTTTTCTTTGACGAAAAAGAACGGCCAGGCCTGCGAGTTATGCCCTGGCCCGTAGCAAAGGCCGGAAGGTATCAACTCGAAAAGGACGATCACCATGGCTGAATTGTTCGAAGGCACATCCATAAACGGCATGAGGCTGGCCAACCGTTTTGTCCGGTCTGCGACGTGGGAGGGTTTGGCGGACCGGGATGGCGCCGTTACCCCCAGGCTCATCGAGATGATGGTGGAACTGGCCAAAGGCGAGGTTGGCTTGATCATCAGCGGCCATGCCTTCGTCAGTCCCGAGGGGCAGGCCGGCCCCGGACAACTGGCTGCCTTTGATGATCGTTTCCTGCCCGGTCTTCGGGAAATGGCCGGGGCGGTCCATGGAGCCGGAGGACGGATCACCCTGCAGTTGGCCCACGTAGGCTGCCGGGCGAATTTCGAGCTGAGCGGTTTGGAGCCCATCGGGCCGTCCGCACTCGAGAAAGACGGCCGGCCCACCTGCCGTCCCGCGGCCAAGGAGGAGCTGGCCAACGTCGTATCCGCCTTCGCCCAGGCTGCCCACCGGGCCCAACAGGCGGGCTTCGACGCGGTTCAGATCCATGCTGCCCATGGCTTTCTCTTCAGCCAGTTCCTGTCGCCCGCATTCAATAAAAGAACAGATGAATATGGGGGCGAACTCAAAAACCGGGCGCGGCTTCTTCTCGAAGCAGTGTGGAGGATCCGGGAGGCGGTGGGGCCAAAATATCCGGTTCTCATCAAAATCAACTCCGAGGATTTCCTGGATGGGGGCCTGACGCAGATAGAGTCCGTAGAGGTTTCGGGGATGCTGGAGAAGGCCTCCCTCGATGCCATTGAGTTCTCGGGCGGGACCGCGAACTCCCCCGAAAAGTTGGTGCCGGTGCGTCCGGGCAGGCTCAAGACCCCCGAGCAAGAGGTCTATTACCGTAAGGCCGCCAGGCTTTATAAACAGAAAGTCGCCATCCCGCTCATCCTGGTGGGCGGCATCCGCTCCTTCGGGGTGGCCGCCGAGTTAGTCCGGGATGGCACGGCCGACTATATTGCCATGAGCCGGCCGCTGATTTGTGAGCCGGGGCTTGTCAAGCGCTGGCGGGAGGGTGACCGCCGCCAGGCGGCCTGTCTTTCCGACAATGCCTGTTTCGCTCCCGCCCACGCCGGCAATGGCGTTTACTGCGTAACCATGGCTAAAAAGCGCAGTAAAATTAGCGAACCCAAGCCTCACCCCAAGGGATGAAAGATGGACCTCACGGAATTGCGGGAACGCGCTAAAGAAAAATTGCAGGGATATTGCCGCGTCTGCCCGGTTTGCAACGGGCGGGCTTGCGCCGGTGAAGTTCCGGGCATGGGCGGCACCGGGACCGGCAGTGCTTTTACCGCCAACCTGGAAGCCCTGGGCCGGTATCGCTTCAATATGCGCACCCTGCACGATGTCAAGGCGCCGTCCACTTACTTCGAGCTGTGGGGGGAAAATCTTTCCATGCCCATCCTGGCCGCGCCCATGACCGGCGTCTCCCACAGCATGGGCGGCAAGATTTCGGAAGAGGATTTCCTCCAGGAGATCATAGCCGGGTCCCTGCTGGCCGGCACCCTGGGCATGTCCGGGGACGGACCCGATCCGCGGATGTATGCCGCCGGTCTTACGGCCATTGCCGATCATCACGGCAAAGGCATCCCCGTTGCCAAACCCCGGGCCCGGGAGGAGGCCGGCAAATATCTCCAGGCGGCCGAAGCCGCGGGCGCCCTGGCGGTGGGCATGGATATCGACGGGGCCGGTATGATTATGATGGCCCTCAGAGGCCAACCCGTCAGCCCCAAGACCTTCGGGGAAATCAAAGAATTGATCGGAGCGACCCGGCTTCCCTTTATCCTCAAGGGCATCATGACTCCTGAGGAAGCCGAGATTGGCCTGGCCGCCGGAGCCGCGGCTATCGTCGTTTCCAACCATGGGGGGCGCGTACTCGATCACACCCCCGGGGCGGCTGAGGTCCTTCCCGCCATTGCGGCCCGGGTCAAAGGCCGGCTGCTGATTTTTGCCGACGGTGGGGTGCGTTCCGGCGGTGATGTGCTCAAGCTGCTGGCCCTGGGAGCCGATGCCGTGCTCGTGGGCCGGCCGCTGGTTATCGGGGTTATGGGCGGCGGCCGGGCCGGGGTGGCCTTTTTGCTCAATAAACTGAAAGACGAGCTGATTCAGGCCATGCTCTTAACTGGAACCGCGGATGTCAAATCGGTGTCCCGGGCCATCCTGTATGACCCGCGGTAATCCAGCCTGGAAATAGTGAGCAGGGTCGCCGGGGCGGGATGAAAAACCGCCCCGAAGCATTTCCAGGGGGGGCCGGAGGCGCTTCCGTATCAGTAAAGATGCTCCAGATTGCCGATTTCCCCTCGATGCTTTAAGGTCCGGACCAGATGGCTCAGGGGAATGAGCAGGACATAGTAGGGGATCATATAAAGGGCACCCATCACCGACGCCAGGGGATCGTTGAAATAAATGCCTATAACCAGGACCAGGATGTTATTGATCCAGCCCAGAGCTCCGGCGGCCGCGATCCTTTCCGGCGGCGGGCCGGACCGGAACAGGACCATCCCGGTGCCCGCCAGGAAAGCCGCCAGACCAAAACTAGCCAGTACGGCGAAAGCTACCTCAGCCCGATGGGTTCTCAAAAAGGGCGCATAGAGACCAAAGGCGCCCAGGTTAAGGGCGGCGAACAGGACCAGGGAGATGGGGTAGGAGTGCGCATCCACCCAGTCCGTCAGTCTCAAGGAGACTCGCCGGCAGACCCAGGCGCTCACAAAAGGCACGAAGATCATGGCCGCCAATAATCCGGCCAGTCCCAACAGGTTGAAATGCAATTCCCGGCCAATCAGGACTTTGACGACCAGAGGCAGAGTTGCGGGCAACAACAACGTGGTCACCACGGTCATGGCCAGCACCAGCGGAATGCTGGCCCCGATCAAACCGGCCAGAAAGGAGGCGGACAGGCCCGTGGAGGCCCCGGCCAGCAGGAGCATGGCCAGAGCGTAAGCCGGGATCAGTTTGGCCACAGCCAGGTAGATGATGCAGGGCATGATGATCAACTTGGCGAGGATTAACATGGCCAGCTTGATGGGATAGCGCCGCAGGGTTTCCCAAATGGCCGGCGGAGATACCTTCAGAAAGGCCAGGAACAGCAAACCCATCAGGAGCCACGACAGGTAGGCGCCTAAAAAACTGGTCCAGGCGGGCCAGGCGACCCCGGCCACCATACTGCTGAAGACCACCAGCAACAGCACGATATCTCTGGTTCTAAACATCAAGGCGATTACTATTCGTTATTATTTAAAAAAGCGCTAGCCTAGGCCTCTGGCCTGTGTGACCTGAACTCCCAATCCCATCACACAGGCGGGACGCCCGGGCTGCCCGGATTTGTATTCCCCCACGCCGGAAATTACTTGAAGGAGGATATCATAATTGAGAAAATCTTACTCCCCCGGACGGTTTCGCAATGCGCCCAGGGCTCTTGGACAAAGGATACCTGGCGCGGGCTGACATGGGAAAACCCTGAAAGGACTTCTTGAATAGTTTACCAACTGTGGTAACCTGGGGGACCGGTTAGGCCCAGGTTTTTTGGCAAAATGGCGCAGTTTCCCGTAGCCTGCGGCCACCTTGCAGCCGGCCTGGACCCAGAAGCCAGCACCCGCGAGCGGGCAGAAAGGAGCATAAGAATGTCCATCATCACCATTTCCAGGGGCTCCTACTTCCGAGGCAAAGAAGTGGCCGAATTATTGGCTCAAAAGTTGGGGTACGCCTGTATTTCCCGGGAGATTCTTTTGGAGGCGTCCGCAGAATTCAATATTCCGGAGCTTAAGCTCATCCGGGCCATCGAGGACGCCCCCTCGATCCTGAACCGGCTCACCCGGCAAAAAGAAAAGTACGTGGCCTATATCCGTTCCGCCCTGTTGAAACGTGTGCAAAAAGACAACGTGGTCTACCACGGGTTATTTGGGCATTTCTTCCTGCAAGATATCCCCCACGTTCTCAAGGTGCGCATTGTGGGCGACATGGAAGCCCGGGTGGCGGATGAGGTGAAGCGGGAGGGTATTTCCGCCGCCAAAGCCAGGGAAATCCTCGTCAAGGATGACGGAGAGAGGCGCAAATGGGCCCTCTCTTTATATGGCGCCGACTGGTGGGACGCCACCCTTTATGACCTGGTCATCCATCTGAAAACCATTACGGTTGAGGACGCGGTCAATCTCCTCTGCCAGGTAGTGCAACTGCCGGGTTTTCAAACCACACCCGAATCCCAGGAGGCTATCAATAGCCTGGTGGAGGCGGCGCGCCTGGAGGCGGTCCCGGTGTGGTGGGAGGGGTCTGAGAAAAAGGAATAACTGCTTAAGTCAAAGGCCATGACGAATCAAAATCAAAATCAACCCAGAAAATCCGGGCAATATGGGCCATAAGCTCACAGAAAAGACGCATATCCTGGTCATCGGCGCCTTGGGGGTCGTCTTTGGCGACATCGGCACCAGCCCCCTTTACGCGGTCAAGGTATGCTTTACCGGCCGTTCGGCGCTGGCCCCTACTCCCCAAAATGTCCTGGGGTTGGTGTCCCTGATTTTTTGGTCGCTCCTGCTGGTGGTGAGCATCAAGTATTTCATGTTCATCATGCGCGCCGACGATGAGGGAGAAGGCGGCGTCTTTGCCATGCTGGCCTTGCTCCACAAGAATATGGGGCCCAGCTTAAGCCGGGGCTTGGTCCTGGGCAGTCTCTTCGGTGCGGCCCTGCTCTATGGCGATGGACTCATCACTCCGGTCATTTCCGTCCTGTCCGCACTGGAGGGCCTGCAGGTGGCTACCACCCAGGCCCAGCCCCTGATCCTGCCCTTGACCTGTGTGGTCCTGTTGCTCCTTTTCGGGGCCCAGAGACATGGAACGGCCCGCATCGGCAAATGGTTCGGTCCGGTGATGATCCTCTGGTTCGCGGTCCTCGCCTGGTTGGGCCTCAAGGCCATGGCGAGCCAGCCCGGAATCCTGGCCGCGGCCAACCCCCTGCACGCCCTAAAATTTTTTCTCCACAACGGCCTGCGTGGATTTTTCATCCTCGGCCTGGTGGTGCTCTGCATTACCGGATGCGAAGCTCTCTACGCGGACCTGGGGCATTTCGGAATCAAAGCCATTCGCATTTCCTGGTATTTCCTGGCGCTGCCGGCCCTGATCTGCAACTATTTCGGCCAGGGGGCCCTCATTCTGGCCGATCCTCAAAACGCCGCAGACTCTTTTTACCATTTGGTTCCCCATATTTTCGTTTACCCCATGGTGGCCCTGGCCACGCTGGCCACCATTATCGCCTCCCAGGCGATTATTTCCGGCGTCTTTTCCTTGACCAGGCAGGCCATGCAATTGGGTTTCCTCCCCGGCCTGCGGGTCCTGCACACTTCCAAAATGGCCGAAGGCCAGGTGTATGCCCCGGATGTGAACGTCCTGATGATGCTGGCCGCGATTCTGCTGGCTCTTTACTTCAAGGAGTCCGAGAACCTGGCCGCGGCTTACGGCATTGCGGTGACGGGCACCATGTTTATCACTTCGGTGGTATTTTATTTCATTATTACGCGGATTTGGCTGTGGAGCGCCGCTAAAGCCCTGCCCCTCTGCATCCTCTTTTGGACCATGGACCTCACCTATTTCAGCGCCTGCCTGGGGAAATTTCTCTCGGGGGGCTGGTTCCCCCTGGGCGTGGCCCTGGTCATCGTGTTCCTCATGGTCACCTGGTGGGACGGCTGGAAAACCCTGGCCTTGAAGGTGATGACCATGACCATCAGCAGAGACAAGTTTATTGAAAAGATCGCGGCCGAAAAACCGCTGCGCCTGCCCGGGACCGGGGTTTTTCTCTCCACCTTCCACAAAGAAGTGCCGCCCATGCTGCTTCGCTATCTTACCCAGACCAGCGCCTTGCCCGAAAATCTGGTAATCTTATCCGTCCTGACCGCCGATGTCCCTGAAGTCGAGGAGGATAAGCGGGTGGAAACCCAGGGGTTGGGCCATGGAGTTTACAGGGTTACCGGCCACAGCGGCTTTATGGAAATTCCCGATGTCCCGGAAATCCTGGTAAAGGCCCGCAGGCAAGGCCTGCCCATCGACCTTGACAATGTGACCTATTACCTGGGCCGCATCAACCTCGTGCCGGCCCGCAAAAAAATTATGACCAAGTGGCAAAGGTTTCTTTTTACCTTCATGCTCCGCAATGCCGTCAGCCGCTCCACCTATCTAAATATCCCTCCGGCCAAGGTTTTAGAAATAGGAGTGCAGATGGAATTCTGAGGGTAAGACGGCATAAAAATTCGTAATTATTATGAAGAAAAATTACCCTGGCAAATTGCTGCCGAGTAATTATGTTATTTTTAGCGTATAACCAATAGGTAGGGATGATGACCAAAGTGAAAATAGCCGTCCTGGCGTCGGCTCTGCTCCTGGCCGGGATCGCCGGCTTCCTGTGGCAGACAGGCTTCCTCGCCCCAAAGGCCGCGCCACCCCCCACCCCGCCGCAAAAAATCACCGTTAGCATCCTCCCTATATTTCCAGCCGCCTTATTGTTGGTTGCCCAGGAGGAAGGGTATTTTCGAGCTAATGGCTTAGAGGTGGTTATCCAATCGTGCGAGACCGGCCGGATCTGCCTCGATAATTTGCAGTCGGGACGGGCTGATGTCGCCTTTATGGCGGCTTTTGTTTTCCTTGACGAAATTTTTAAGGGGTCGAAATCCCTGCGTATCCTCGGTTCGCCTGCCGCCGTCGAGTTTGTCAATCTCCTGGCCCTTAAAGACCAAGGGATCCTGCAACCGGGCGATTTACGAGGGAAGCGAGTGGGGGTTGCCCGCAGCACTGTGGCGGAATTTTTCCTGGGCAGGTTTTTGACCTTTAACAATCTTTCCTGGGATGATGTTAAGGTTATCCCCCTCAGCCCTTCAAAAATGGCGTCAGCCCTGGCCAATAACCAGGTGGATGCAGTCATGGTCTGGAACCCAATAAATTATGAGATAAAAAGGCAACTGGGAGAGAAAATCATTAGCTGGCCGGGGCAAACCGGGCAAAAGTTTTATGAAGTTTTAGTGAGTACCGATAAATATATTCAGACCAATTCAATGGCCCTGGAAAAGTTATTCCGGGCCCTGGCCCAGGCTGAAGACTTTATCAAGAATAACCCGGCAGAGAGCCAGGAGATTGTCGCTGAACAGATCAAAGTCGATAAATCGGTCTTTCAGGATGATTGGCTCAAAAGCGATTTGGAGCTTTCCTTTGACCAATCGCTGCTCATCGCCATGGAGGACGAGGCACGTTGGCTGATCCGGAACCGGCTCACCGACCAGGCGCAGGTGCCGGATTATCTTAACTATTTCGATCCCGGCCCCCTCTCGCAAGCCGACCCTGAGGCAGTGCACCTGATCATGCCCGGACAGGGCAGCGCCACTTTACCCGATCAACCCGATACGGGCCGGGAGCGCCGATGAGAATCAGGACCAGGGTCAAGATCGGCGGGGCGCTCACCTTCTGCATTTTCCTGGCTTATGGGGCCACGGTCCTGCACCTCAACCGCGCCATGACCCGTCTGGCCCAGGAAGCCAGAGAAACCAATGAAATCGTTAATAAAATCACCATTCTCCGCAGCCTCACCCAGGACTATCTGTTATATCGGACCGAAAGGGCCCAGAGGCAATGGTCGGAGGTTTATGCCGAGCTCCTCCCGCTGCTGCGCAATTCGGATTACCGGGCGCTCCGAGGTGAGTATGGCCTTGGGGATGCTTCCCAAAAGCTGAAGAGCGTGGGAGATACCTACTCCAGGCTGATGACTATCCGGCGAAACCCCGGACCGTCCGGCCCGGGGGTGGGAACCGGCGAAGAATTGCAAAAGCGGTTGGCCACTCAATTACTGTTGGCTACCCAGGAGCTGACGACCCGGTTCTTCACCCTGACCGAAGAGATTAACCAAAAATTGATCAATACCCAGCGGCTCTCCTCCTTCCTGGATATGCTGGCCCTGTCGATTCTGGCGGTGTTGTTGGCCGCCGCTATGATCTTCCTGCAGCGCTCGGTGGTGAAACCCGTCCTGCAACTCCACGAAGGCGCCGAGATCATCGGCGCCGGCAACCTGGATCATAAGGTGGGAATCGCCAGCCGGGATGAAATCGGCGACCTGTCCCGGGCCTTCGATCTAATGACTGGAAACCTCCAGCAGCGCACTGCGGAATTGACGCAAACGGTGGCGCAACTGGAAGAAGAAGTGAGGAACCGGCAGGAGGCCGAGGAAGCCATCCGGGCGGCTTCCGCTTATGCCCGCAGCCTTATTGAGGCCAGCCTCGATCCGTTGGTCACCATCAGCCCCGAAGGCAAGATCACCGACGTCAACCAGGCTACCGAGAGGGCCACCGGCATTGACCGGGCGCGCCTCGTGGGCACCGACTTTTCGGATTACTTCACCGAACCCGCTAAGGCCCGGGAAGGATACCGGCAGGTGTTTTCCCGGGGGTTGGTGGTCGACTATCCCCTGACTCTGCGCCACGCCTCGGGCCGTCTCCTGGAAGTCCTGTACAACGCTGCCATCTATCGCAACGAGGCGGGCGAAGTCCAGGGGGTCTTTGCGGCGGCCCGGGATATCACCGAACGCAAACGGGCCGAGCAGGAACTTGCCAGGCTCAATGAAGAACTGGAGCAGCGAGTCCAGGAGCGCACCGCCGAGCTGGAGCGCTCCAACCGGGACCTGGAGGATTTCGCCTACATCTCCTCCCATGACCTCCAGGAACCCCTGCGCAAGATCGCCAACTTCTCCGAGATGCTGGCGCGCCAATACCAGGGCCAACTGGATGAGCACGGGGTCCGCTATTTCGGCTACGTCACCGACGGCGCCAAGCGCATGCAGGACCTGATCAACGACCTGCTGAACTATTCCCGGGTGGGCCGGGCCGAAATTCCGTTGACCCCTGCCTCCCTTGAGGATATCCTCAAGGGAACCCTTAACGACCTGCACACCGTGATAAAGGACAGCCGCGCCGAGATCAGCCACGAACCGCTGCCGGCACTACAAGTCAACCCGCACCAGTTGGGGCAATTGTTGCAAAATCTCTTGACCAATGCCATCAAGTTTCACGGCGGCCAGCCGCCGCGAATTCATCTGGCGGCCCGGCAGGAGGACAGCGAATGGGTGTTCTCCGTCCGGGATTATGGCATCGGCTTCGAGCCCCAATATGCCGACGGTATCTTCAAGGTCTTCAAGCGGCTGCACTCGAAGGAAGAGTACCCCGGGACCGGCATCGGGCTGGCCGTCTGTAAAAAGATCGTCGAGCGCCACGGCGGCCGCATCTGGGCCGAAGCGGAGCCGGGCCGCGGCGCCACCTTTTATTTCACCATTCCAGCCTGATGGGAGGACGCCTCGATGGTAATCGAATTGCCGGAAATTCTGCTGGTGGAAGACGACCCTGCCGACGTCGAAATGACTCAGTACACTCTCAAGAAATCGAAGCTGGTGGTCAATCTGCACGTGGCGGGTGACGGTGTCGAGGCCCTGAGTTTTCTGCGGCGTGAGGGGAAGTTCACCCAGGCGCCTCGTCCCGACTTGATTCTCCTCGATCTCAACATGCCCCGGATGGATGGCCGCACCTTTTTGGCCGAAATGAGGCTGGACGACAATCTCAAGGGGATTCCGGTGGTGGTCCTGACCACTTCGCAGGCGGAGGAAGATGTGGTCAAGAGCTATTGTTTGGGAGCCAACTGTTATATTACCAAACCCGTGGGGCTCGATGAATTCATTAAACTGGTCAACGCCATCGGGGATTTTTGGTTCACCATAGTTCGGCTCCCCAATAAAAATCTTAAAGACATCGCCTAATAGGTGCGAACCAATTAGGGGCCGCATGGGATCAGTACCGTAGAACCGTAGGGCGGGAAAGCGAAGCGCATCCCGCCTTTCGCATCACTCCACATCCAGACGCCTAAACTCGTAATCTCCTCTACCCAGACTCCAGGAGAAGTTCATGCACGTAATGGCCATCAATGGCTCACCCCGCAAGGAGAAGAGCAGCACCTGTCATATTCTGGGCCCACTGCTGGAGGGTATGCGCGCCGCAGGCGCCACCACTGAATTGGTGCATCTGGGCCATCTGCAGATCAAACCTTGTCTGGGCTGCTTCCTGTGCTGGGTTAAGACCCCCGGAAAATGTGTGCAGAATGATGACATGGCCGCGGTCTTGGAAAGGTTTATGCAAGCCGACATGCTGGTCTTCGGAACTCCGCTTTACCACTATAACGTCTCCGGTCTGCTGAAAAACTTCATTGACCGCACCCTGCCCTCCTTCGAACCATGGCTGGTGGCAGATCCCGACCATCCGGGGAAGAGCGGCCACCCGGACCGCTACCCCCGGGACCGGTCCATGCTGCTGGTCTCCCCCTGCGGCTTTCCGGAATTCGACAATTTTGGGCCGCTGGTGCAATATTTCCAGTTTCTGGCCCAAAAGCTGGGCTGGCGTTACCTGGGGGAAATCCTGCGGCCCGCGGGCGATAGCTTGAGTGATGAACAAGATCCGGAGACGTTCGCCTGGTATTATAACTTGGTGCGCCAGGCTGGGGAGCAGCTCATCCGCCAGGGACGGATTGCGCCGGAGGTGCAGGCGGGATTACGACAGGACCTTTTTCCGGGCGGGCCGGAGGCCTTCAGGAACGAAGCCAACCGCTACTGGAGCAAGACCATGCTCAAGTTCGGTCTGACCGGCAAGCCGCCGGGACAGGCCGGTTGACCGGCAGCTTTGCGATGGGGTTCGATGCTCTCCCACTCCCCTCAACTATCTTAAACCATAGGCACATTTTGGGCTCCTTAACATGAAACAGACAATCAGTATCCTCCTGGGCTTTCTGCCCTGGATCGCCTTTGGCGTTATTGCCGGGGCCTCCCTGTGGCGGTTGGACGCAGCCATCATCGTCGCCCTGGCCCTGGTGCCGGTAACCTCCTACAAGCAGTTGGCCAAAAGGTTCATTCTGACCTGGGGCTCGCTGGTCTTTTTCGGCGTCCTTCTGGTCATGGTGGTGCTTTGGAGAAACCTGTGGGTAATCAACAACCTGGACATTCTGGCCCAAGGGGCCCTGGCGGCCATTGCCTGGTTGTCCGTCTTCATCGGCAAACCTTTTGTCCTGCAATATGCCCGAGAGACGGTGCCCCCGGAGCGGCAGGCATCCCCGACCTTTTACCCGTCCTGCCGGACCCTCTCGGTGATCTGGGGGGTGATATTTCTAATAAATACGGGGATGAGCGTGGCGAAAACCTATGGCTGGTGGGCAGGAGATATGGGCTATCAGGCGGTGTCCTTGGGTTTGATCGGGTCAGGCCTGGGGCTCAACCATTGGTATCCTCAATATGTGCGCCGTAGGGCAAAGATAGGTGTTAGCCCGGATCAGCCGGGGTGATTTCGGATTAACTAAATCGACCGCAGAAACGAGGAGCGTAGGGCGGGAAAGCGACGCCTCTTCCGCATTTCGCCCCCTTCCCTCTCCCGACGCCGAACGTCCTCATCTTCCCCCATTACGACCATAAATACCGCATTGAGGCCTGATTTAAGATTACCCTAATTCCGTATGGCGGGAGGCGCTTCGCTTTCCCGCCGCACGCAGGGCTAATGGGGCCGCCCCGAAGAATAAATTCCCTGTCCTGTTACAAACTCCTTGACTAAGATTTTTCATCTGGGATATAAAGGTCAAGTTGTACCAAAAAGCACAAGGAGGCGGCCTTGGAAATCCCGCAGGCCTTGAGCGATTTTTCCTTTGTCCTGGTCTTCCTGGTGGGAGCCGCCCTCTTCGCCCTGGGCCCCATCATCCTGGCCCACCTGATCGCCCCCCGGAGCTATGGAGCCGCCCGGGACGACATATATGAGTGCGGGATGCCCGCCATCGGCAGCGCCTGGATTCAGGTGGCGGTCATCTATTATCTGTTCGCCCTGCTGTTCCTGGCCTTTGACGTGGACGTGCTCTTCCTCTTCCCGGTCCTGCTGGCTTACGGCAAGGGGTACGCCTGGCTCGACTTTGTGGAAATCACCATCTTCATCGGCATTCTGTCCCTGGTCCTGGTCTATGCCTGGCGCCGAGGAGTCTTCAGTTGGAAACGAAAACAGGTGACCCCTTAATCCGCCTGGGCCTCCTGGAAGAAGCCCTGAACCTGGCCAGGGCCAACTCCCTGTGGCCCCTAACCTTCGGGCTGGCCTGCTGCGCCATCGAAATGATGGCCGCGGGCATGGCCCGTTTCGACCTGGACCGCTTCGGGGCCGGGGTCTTTCGCCCCTCTCCCCGGCAATCGGACTTGATGATCGTGGCCGGCACCATCTCCAAGAAGATGGCCCCGGCCGTGGTTCGCCTCTATGAGCAGATGCCGGCTCCCAAGTGGGTGATCGCCATGGGCAACTGCGCCATCTCCGGCGGCCCCTTCTACTACCCGAACCAGTACGCCATCGTCCCCGGCGCCGACCTGATCATCCCGGTGGATGTCTATATACCCGGCTGCCCGCCCCGGCCCGAGGCCATCATCGAATCGATCCTCATGCTGGAAGAGAAGATCACCAAACGGGGCCGCCTCAGGAAGTTCAGAAATGTTAAAGGATAATATCCAAGCAGCCCTGGCCCCCTTGAACCTGTCCCAGGTGAGCGACGGCGATTACTCAAAGACCGGCTATCACCTGGAGGTGGCCGCGGCTCCCGGGCAGATGCCGGCCGTAGCCCAGGCCCTGCTGGAGACGGGCTGCTTTCTCGAATCTCTCACCGCGGTGGACCTGCGGGAATCCTTTACCCTGGTTTATCACTTCGCCAGTTTCGATGAACTGTGCCGCACCGTGGTGCGGACCTCCCTGGCGAAAGCGACGCAGGAGGCCCAGGAGGCCCAGCCGCCCACCATCTCCCGGGTATATCCGGGCGCCGATTGGTACGAGCGGGAGGTTTACGATCTTTTCGGCATCAAGTTCGCCGGACACCCCAACCTGAAGCGCCTGCTGCTGCCGGAAGACGCCGATTTCCATCCGTTATTGAAAGATTTTGGAGCCGAATCCAAAAATGATTGAGTTAGGAATAGAAGAAAAGAACTATACTCTCAACCTGGGTCCGCAGCATCCCAGCACCCACGGGGTCTTGCGGGTGCTCCTGACAATGGACGGGGAGTATATTACCAAGGCCGAACCGGTC
Source organism: Desulfobaccales bacterium (assembly GCA_049580385.1). Taxonomy (GTDB): domain Bacteria; phylum Desulfobacterota; class Desulfobaccia; order Desulfobaccales; family 0-14-0-80-60-11; genus JAPLJC01. The sequence goes on from JBAUPV010000003.1 coordinate 106,910, forward strand.
ATTGGCTACGGCCACCGGGGCCACGAGCACATGGCCGAGAATCGCAACTACCAGCAGTTCCTGCCCAACATGGGCCGGGTCGATTACTTGCACGCCCTGGCCTACAATCAGGGCTACTGCATGGCGGTGGAAAAACTCGTCGGACTCACGGTGCCGGAGCGGGGGGAGTTCATCCGGGTAATTTTGAGCGAACTGAACCGCATCTCCTCCCACCTCCTTTGGATGGGAGCCTATCTCCTGGACCTGGGGGCCTTCACCCCCATCCTCTATTCCTTCGATGATCGGGAACATATCCTGGACCTGCTGGACCGGATCACCGGTTCCCGGCTCACCTACTGCTTCTTCCGCTTCGGCGGAGCGCCCCGGGACCTCGACGAGGAGTTCATCACCGGCGCCCGGGCCTTTATCAAACGGTTGCGCAGCCGCTTCGGGGATTACGAGTCCCTGGTCACCAAGAACGTCATCTTCATCAACCGCACCCAAGGCGTCGGTGTGATCTCCAGGGACCAGGCGGTGCAATACGGCGTCACCGGCCCCACCCTCCGGGGCAGCGGCATCGCTTACGACATCCGCAAGAGCGAGCCCTATTCCGCCTACCCGGCCTTCGACTTTCAGATTCCCGTCGGCAGCAAGGGCGACGTCTTCGACCGCTATCTCGTCCGCATGCTGGAAATGGAGCAGAGCCTGCGGATCGTCGAGCAGGCCCTGGACAAGCTCCCCAACGGCCCCATCATGGCGGACAAGGTGCCTAAACGCCTGAAACCCGCCGCGGGTGAGGTCTATCAGGCGGTGGAAAGCGCCCGGGGCGAATTCGGCTGTTATATCGTCAGCCAGGGCGATATCAAACCTTACCGCATTAAACTTCGGGTGCCGTCCTTCGGCAATCTCAGCATCATTCCCGAGGTGGCGGTGGACACCCTCGTGGCCGACCTGGTGGCCATCCTGGGCTCGGTGGACCTGGTGATTCCGGAAATCGACCGCTAAATGATGGTTTTCTGTTTTCTGTTTTCTGTTTTCTGTTTTTTGTTTTTTGTTTTTTGTTTTTACTGGCAACTAACCATCGACCACTGACCACTGGCTACTGACTACTGACTACTGGCTACTGGCTACTGACTACTGACCATGGAACTGTTGGCGCAATATTGGGGAACGGAAGCAGGCAGGATGATCATCGGCCTCGTCGGGATCATTGCTCTAGTTGCCGTGAACGCCCTATTTCTCATCTGGATGGAGCGCAAGGTCTCGGCCCACATGCAGCTCCGCCTGGGTCCCATGGAAGTGGGGCCCCACGGGGCCGTGCAAACTGTGGCCGACGCCCTGAAACTCATGGGCAAGGAACTCATCACCCCGGAAGAGGTGGACCGGCCCGTTTACCGGCTGGCCCCCATCGTCATCTTCCTGCCGGTGTTGCTCTCCTTTCTGGTGATCCCCTTTTCCCGGTCCCTGATCATCAGGGACCTGAACGTGGGGATCGTGCTGATCCTCGCCTTTTCCACCCTGGCGGTCCTGGCCATCCTCATGGCCGGCTGGTCTTCCAATAATAAATACGCGGCCTTCGGGGCCATCCGTTCGGTGGCCCAGAATATTGCTTACGAAATCCCTCTGCTCATCACGGTGATGAGCGTGATCCTGATGGTGGGCTCCTTCAAGCTCTCGGACATCGTGGCGGCCCAGGGTTCTCACTGGTTCATCCTGGTGCAGCCCCTGGCCTTTATCCTTTTTATTACTTGCGCCACTGCCGAAACCAACCGCGCCCCCTTCGACCTGCCGGAAGCCGAGTCAGAACTGGTGGCCGGGTTCCACACGGAATATACCGGCATGCGCTTCGCCCTGTTCTTCCTGGCGGAATACACTAATATGTTTATCACCTCGGCGGTGGCCGCCGTCCTTTTCCTGGGGGGCTGGCAAGGCCCTATACTCCCCGGGGTGGTCTGGTTTCTCCTGAAGGTCTACGCCCTCATCTTTCTGATGATGTGGTTCCGCTGGACCTTCCCCCGGGTACGCTTCGATCAGTTGATCACCCTGGCCTGGAAGGTCTTGATTCCCTTGGCCTTCGCCAATCTGCTGGTCACCGCCCTAATATTGAAACTCAGTTGAGAGGGCACTTACGGTTGACTGAGCCATGCTGACCTATTTTAGAGAGATTGCCTCGGGATTCTGGAGCCTGCTGGCGGGCATGGCGGTGACTATCCGTTATTTCGTCAAACCCGTGGTCACCGTCCAGTACCCCCGCCAGAAGATCGAGATGAGCCCTGCCTATCGCGGCTATCCCCGCTTTATCCTCGACCCCGAGACCCAGACGCATCGCTGCATCGCCTGCGAGATGTGCGCCCGCATCTGCCCGTCCCAGCTCATCTCGCTCTCTGGGGTCAAGCTGCCGGGGGCCAAGCAGAAGGTGCCCTACACTTACGTCCACCAGCACTACTACTGCAGTCTCTGCGGCCTCTGCCTCGAGGTCTGCCCCACCACGGCCTTGGAATATTCCCGGGAATACCGCCTGGCGGGTTTTCGCCGGGAGGATGCGGTCATCGATCACCTCACCCTTTTGCAAGAGCGCCAGCAGGCCGCCGGTTTACCCATCACCCCCATTCCCACCGCGGCAGAGATAGCCGCGGCCGAGGCGGCTGAGGCGGCCGCCCGGGAAGCCCGGGAAAAAGAGGCGGCGGCCAAGGCAGCCCAGGCGAAGGCGGCCAAACCCGTCCAGCCCCCGGAGGAGGCCAAGCCGCCAAAGGCGGAGCCTGAACCTGAAGAGGTCAAAAAATGAGCGTCCTCTTAAGTCCGGAAAACCTGGCCTCCGCCGCCTTTATCCTGATAGCGGCCCTGACCATCCTGGGCGCCTTGATTGCGGTGGCGGCCCGCAAGATCTTTCATAATGTCCTGGGGCTGGCTTTGGCGCTCTTCGGGGTTGCGGGCCTCTTCGTCTATTTAAACAGCCCCTTTGTGGCCCTGATGGAGATCCTCATCTACGTGGGCGCCATCTGCGTCGCCATCTGCTTTGCGGTGATGCTTTCAGAACCCCAATACCTGCCGCGGCCTCCCCGAAACCCCTGGAAGATCGCGGCAGCCCTGGCTGGCGCCCTGGCGGTCTTCATCTTCCTTTCGCTGCTGTTGAAAAAGACTACCTGGATCCCGGCCCCGGTGCGCGCCACCGATTGGTCGGTCACCACCCTGGGGCATTACCTCCTGACCACTTATTCCCTGATCTTCGAAGTGGTTTCCCTGCTCTTGCTGGTGGCCATGCTGGGGGCCATGGTCACGGCCCGGGGCGGCCGCGGCCGCGGGGCTCCCGAGAGGTGATCGATGCTGCTCTTTAACCATTTGCAGACCTATCTCTTTCTGGCCCTGGTGCTCTTCGCCATCGGCATTTATGGGGTGCTGGCGCGGCGCAATCTGATCGCGGTGCTCATTTCAGTGGAACTCATCCTCAACGCCGCCAGCATCAACTTCATGGCCTTCAACCGTTTCCTGGCTCCGCATCCGGCGGTGGGCCAGATCATCACCCTGTTCATCATGGCGGTGGCTGCCGCGGAAGCCGCCATCGCCCTGAGTATCATTATTGCGGTGTACCGCAGGCTTAAAACCGTGAATATCGATCAAGCCACGGAACTGAGGGGTTAACCATGGGCTCGTCCGATCCGATCCTTTGGGGCTGTCTGCTGACGGTATTTCTGCCGCTGGCGGCCTTTGGTCTGATCATGATCTTCACCAGAAACAGGCCCTGCCTCTCGCTGGCCATCTCGCTCACGGCCTCCACTATCCCCCTCATTATTGCCTGGAGCTTTTTCTTCACGCTGGGGGGCCTGGAAAAGCCCATCATCTACAACTTCCACTGGCTGGTTTCGGACGTGGTCAAGGTCCCCTTCGGTTTCCTCCTGGACCCCACCAGCCTGGTGATGCTCTGCATCGTGGCCACCATCAGTTGGCTGGTGCAGATCTATTCCATCGGATACATGGACGGGGACCCCGGTTTCGGGCGCTACTACGCCGACCTCTCCCTCTTCGCCCTGGCCATGCTCACCCTGGTGATCTCCAGCGGCCTCTTGCAGCTTTACATCGCCTGGGAGCTGGTGGGCCTGGCCTCCTACCTGCTCATCGGCTTCTGGTATGAGAAATTCTCCGCCTCGGAGGCCGGCAAGAAGGCATTTGTGGTCACCCGCTTCGGCGACATCGGCTTCTTCATGGGGCTGGTATTCCTCACCATATTTTACGGCAACCTGGATATCGCCTCGGTTAACGCCGCGGCCGTGGCCAAAACCATGCCTCCCTGGCTGCTCACCCCTGCGGCTTTGCTGATCTTTTGCGGGGTCATGGGCAAGAGCGCCCAATTCCCCCTGCACGTCTGGCTGCCCGACGCCATGGAAGGCCCCACCCCGGTCTCGGCCCTGCTCCACTCCGCCACCATGGTGGCCGCCGGCATCTACCTCATGACCCGCATCTTCCCTTTCTTTTCGGCTTCGGCCACCGCCATGACTGTAATTCTGGCGATTTCCACCCTGACCCTGTTGATCTCCTCCACCATCGGGATGGTGGCTACCGACATCAAACAGGTGTGGGCCTATTCCACCATCAGCCAACTGGGCTTCATGGCCATGGGGCTGGCCGCCGCCGGACTGGCCTCCGGCACCCTGTTCCCCGGCTATTACCACCTCACCACCCACGCCGCCTTCAAGGCCCTGCTCTTCCTCTGTTCCGGGGTCTTCATTCATCATTTCGGCACCAACGACTTTTTCACCATGGCCAGCAACGGGGGGCGGAAGCTGGCGATTCCCATGGTCTGTATGACCATTGCCGCCCTGGCCCTGGCGGGCATCCCTCCTTTTTCGGGATTCTTCAGCAAGGAACTAATCATGGGCGCCCTCGGCCATCTCCCTAACAAGTTCTGGCTGGCCATGGGGCTTTTGGGCGCCTTCCTGACCGCCTATTACTCCTTCCGGGTGATCTTTGTCATGCTCTTTCCCAAACCCGGCGCCTACGGGAAGGTCCCCGGCCACGTGGAGGCTCATCCCGGCCACGGGCACGCGCACGGCGACGCCACCGACGAACACCACGGGGTGCCCTGGGTCATGCTTTTTCCCCTCATCGTCCTGGCCCTCTTCACCCTGACCCTCGGTTTCTGCGAGGGCTATCTGCAGAAGTTTTTGTTGGGGGAAGCAGGTCCTGAGGCGCTCAATTATTTCCTGATGGCCGGTGCCTTATGCTGCGGCGTGGGCGGCATCGCAGTGGCCTGGTTCGATTGGGGCGCGCCAGGCGCCAAGTGCCAGGGATTTATCCAAAAAGTTCCGTGGCTGCAGGAATTCTTCATACAGAAATGGTACATGGACCACTTCTGGCGCTGGTTCCTCAACACCGTGATTTACGGCACCTTTTCCCGGATATTTACCCTCAATGACCGCCGGGTGGTGGACGGCGGGGTGGACGCGGTGGCCCTTTCCACCGTCGGCAGCGGCAGGCTGCTCTCTTTCGTCCAGACCGCCTTTTTGCAATACAATCTGTTCTTCATGGTTGTAGTTGTGGCCGGGGTCGGGATCTACCTCTTGATGGGTCGCTGATATGACCGAACACATGGCATCATTCCCCATTCTCTCCTGCATGCTGCTGGCCCCGCCGGCGGGACTGCTGGTCCTATTGTGCCTGCGGGACGATCAGAAGTTCCTCATCAAGGCCGTATCCCTGGTGGCTGCGGGCATCTCCCTGGCTCTGGCGATCTACGCCTTTGTGGCCTATGACCGGACCCTGGGGGGCTTGCAGTTCGTGGAGAAGTACCAGTGGGTGAAGACCTTCGGCATCACCTACCACGTAGGGGTCGAGGGCCTGAACGCACCTCTGCTGTTGCTCACCGGCATCGTCATCTTTACCGGTGTCCTCACCATGTGGGAGCTGGAGGTGCGCACCAAGGAATACTTCATCTGGATGCTGGCCCTGGTCACCGGGGTCTTCGGCGTCTTCATGTCCTACGATCTCTTTATGTTCTTCCTGTTCTATGAGATCGCCGTGGTGCCCATGTACATCCTCATCCTGGTCTGGGGCTCCACCCGCAAAGAATACGCCGCCATGAAGCTCACCCTGTATCTGATGGCCGGCAGCGGTCTCATCATTCCCGGCATCCTGCTGCTCTATTCCTCTTCGGGCCTCCAGACCTTCGACATGATCCGGCTACACGCCGCCCACTTCCCCTACTGGACCCAGAGGGTTGCCTTTGTGATGCTGTTCTTCGGCTTCGGGGTCCTGGCTGCGGTCTGGCCGTTCCACACGTGGTCGCCGGTGGGCCACGTGGCCGCCCCCACCGCGGTGAGTATGCTCCATGCCGGAGTGCTCATGAAGCTGGGCTCTTTCGCCATCTTGCGGGTGGCCATGTATCTCTGCCCGGTAGGTTTTCACTATTGGGCCCAGCTCATGGCCCTGCTGGCCACCGTGGGCATTGTCTATGGCGTCTTCGTGGGCCTGGCCCAGACCGACTTGAAGTACGTGATCGGCTATTCCTCGGTGTCCCACATGGGCATCGTCTGCCTGGGGCTGGCCACCGGCACGGTGGACGGCCTCAACGGCAGTGTCTTCCAAATGTTCGCCCACGGCATCATGACCGCCCTCTTCTTCTCTTCGGTGGGCTTTATCTACGATCGCACCCATACCCGTGACATTCACCAGTTGGGGGGCTTCTCCAAAATTATGCCGGTGGCCTCCGCCTTCTTTATCACCGCGGCCCTGTGCGGCGCCGGGGTGCCGGGACTGGCCAGTTTCTGGGCCGAATTGCTGGTCTTTATCGCCGCCGTCAAGGTCTACCCGGTGCAGGGGCTGCTGGCCATCGCCGCCCTGGTGGTGGGCGCCCTTTTCGCCTTGCGGGTGGTGCAGAATACCTTCTTCAACGAGCCGAACCCCAAGTTTGTCCATTTTCAGGACGTCAGCCCCTTCCTGGGTTTGCCTCGCATGATCCTCATCAGCGTCTTGATTCTCTTCGGGTTTTTCCCGCAACTGATGGTGGGCACTATTAAAACCGCGATAATCCCCTTTCTCCAGGGAATGTGACCATGAATGTGACGCTGTTCGGACCGGAACTCTATTATTTGGCCCTGGCCCTGGTCTTTTTCTGCCTTAGCCTCAGGAGGACGCCCCAGGTCAAGACCGATTACCGCATCGCCCTGGTACTGGCCGGGGTGGGGGTGCTCCTCACCGCCTCCTGCCTTTTTCAGCATGGTTATCTTTTCTATAAAGCCTACCGGGTTGACCTGTTCAGCCAGATCTTCAAGTTCGCCCTGTCCCTGGGCCTCTTCCTGGTCCTGACGATCTCCCATAACCTGGCCCACATCGAAGAGCGCCAGCAGGCCGAATTTTACCTGTTTCTTACCACCACCATTGTCGGCATGATGCTGCTGGTCTCGGCGGTGGAACTCCTCACCATTTACGTGGCCCTGGAACTCTCCTCCTATTCCCTCTACATCCTGGTGCCCCTGCGCCGGGGGGACGGCATCGACGTGGAGGCGGGCATCAAGTACCTGTTCATCGGCGCGGTCTCTTCCGGCTTTATGCTCTTCGGTCTGAGCTATATCTTTGGGGCCACCGGCACCACTTACCTGGCCGAGCTGGCGCCCAAATTGACCCAATTGACCCAAAGCCCCATCGGTCTCATCGGCCTGCTCCTGGCTATGACCGGCTTCTTCTTCAAGCTCTCGGTCTTTCCCTTCCACTTCTGGGCCCCGGACGTTTACCAGGGCGCCGCCAATCAGGTTACCGCCTTCATCGCCACCGCCTCCAAGGTGGCCGCGGTGGCCCTGCTGCTGCGTTTCGCCGCCCTCGGGGCCGGCTACGGCTACGGCTTCACCAAGGCCCTGATGATCCTCTCCATCGCCTCCATGACCCTGGGCAACCTGGTGGCCATTATCCAGAAAGACTTCAAGCGCATGCTGGCCTACTCCTCCATTGCCCACGCCGGCTACTTTCTCATAGGGATTCTAACCTTGAGGGAGGCGGGCTACACTGCAGCCGTTTACTATGCCCTCGCTTACCTGGTGATGAACTTTACGGTGTTCATGGTCCTTTCGGAAGTGGCCGCGGACGGCCGGGATTTGAAGATTGTCGAGTTGGGCGGCCTCTACCGCCGCAGCCCTCTGCTCAGCATGAACCTGATCCTGGGGATCTTCGCCCTGGCGGGGGTGCCCCCCTCCATCGGCTTCACCGGGAAGCTGCTGCTCTTCACCTCCGCCATGAACTCCGGCTATTTTTGGCTGGTGTTGATCGGCGCCGTGAACGGCACCGTGTCCCTCTATTACTATTTGCGGGTGCTCTACGCCGCCTATTTCAAGGACGATCCGGGCCTCTCGCCGATAATCCTGAGCCTGCCCAGCCGCTTGCTGAACTACTCTCTGGCCGCGGTGATCATCGGCTTCGGCATCTTCCCGGACCGCATCGTGGAACTGGCCAAGGTCGCGGTGCGGTCGGTCCTGTAGGGGCGACCCGCCGGGTCGCCCGGTTTCGAGTTTCGAGTTTCGAGATCTAGGGTGGGCACCGCCCACGAATTCCTTTGCTGGCACAGGCTTCCAGCCTGTGGTCGTGCCGCTCCTGATGGTGCGTGAGACGCACCCTACAAGCCAAGTATAGAGTTTCGAGTTTTGAGTTGTAGGGTGGGCACTGCCCACCATTTCCATTAATTTTGTGTTGCAATTGTGGGGGCGGACCCACGTGCCCGCCCCTATCTTCAGATTGCGAAAAAAAGCCGCCTTTCCCGGAGGAAGGGCGGCTTCAATTCTTCGGCCTGGAACAGCCCACATTATGCTACTCAATAAATATATAACAACACTTTCTTGATTTTATAAAGCAAGATTAATAACCTACATTAATTATTAATACATTCACTGGCAATTTTAGTATATTTGTATTTTAAAATCACATTCAACTGTGGGACTACCGAAACCTATTGAATTAAATTGAACCATATATTCATTTGGGTTGATTTGCCTTACACTAGTGGTGGCTCCTTGTTGATTTGTTATATCAACAAAGGAAGGAGCTTTTTTAAACGATAATATATATGTCGGAACCATCTCATTATTATTGTTACCATAAATCATTGCCATTTTTTCTTTCTTAATATTTAATCCATATTGATCTAATCCACTTATTCTTAATAGGCTACCATCCTTACCAACAAGATAATACTGTTGACTAACAACCGAAACTCCGGCTGGTTTTATATACAAAGAGGCGTATAATGAAACCCCTGCGCTTATTATTCCAATAATCACCAATATCAAAATTGCTCTTGAGATCATTGATCCACCCCGGCGAACAATGTCGGGCCATAATTTAATCAACGCCAAAATCATAGATAATGCAAAGGATCCAATGGAGGCCAATTCCCCCGCTTCAGCTAAAGTCATGGCGCTCTCCCGAATGAATTTGCAACCAGTTTAGCAAACCTGCAAAAAAATATGCAATAATTATCTCTATGCCGCGTCACTAACCGATTTACCACGTCCCTTTCTCCCTATTCTAATTAGGCGCTAGCCACCTTTTGGGTTTAATCATCAGCCCCGGCCCACGGCCAGGGACCACGCGTCACCCTCAGGCCGGGGCAAAGGGGCCGCCCCGCCGGAATCTTTCCAGGTCAATGTTGGCTGACCTGAGCCAGCGGTACATGGTCCTGTTGCAGACCCCGAGACGCCGGGACAGTACGGAGATATTGCCCTGTTCCTCATCCAGGAGTTCCACCAGCCGTCCCCGGCTGGGACGCATGGCCGCCGCCTTCACCCCGGTGGCCCCATTGTGGCCCGGCTCCGCCGCAGCGCCGCGGGAGGGCAAATGGATATCCTCGCCACAGATGCAGTGGCCGCTGTGCAGCAGGACCGCCCGGGTGACCGCGTTCTTCAGCTCCCGGACGTTGCCGGGCCAGCTATGCGCCTCCAGGCGGCGCCAGGCGGAGGCATTAAACTCCGGCGGTACGGCGAGGCCCTGTCGCCGCGCCGCCTCCCGGGCAAAGTGCCGGGCCAGCAGGGCCAGATCCTCTCCCCGCTCCCTGAGCGGCGGCAGGTGGATCTCCAGCACCGCCAGGCGGTCGTAAAGGTCCTGGCGGAAATAGCCCTGGGCAATCCTTGCCTGCAAATCTTGATTGGTGGCGGCCACCAGGCGCACGTCCACCTTCACCGCCGTATCCCCGCCCACCGGCTCGATCTCCCCCTGCTCCACCGCCCGCAGCAACTTGGATTGCACCGACAGCGGCAACTCCCCAATCTCGTCTAAGAACAGGGTGCCGCCGTGGGCCAGCCGGAACTTGCCCATCCTGTGGCAGAGGGCATCGGTAAAGGCCCCCCGCAGGTGGCCGAAGAGTTCACTGCCCGCCAGGGTTTCCGTCAGGGCGGCGCAATTGACTAGCCGGCAAGGGCGCCGCTTTGGATTCAGAGCGAAGATGGCCCGGGCCACCAGTTCTTTTCCGGTCCCGGGTTCGCCGCTCAGCAGGATGGGGAGATCGTATTGGGCCAAGACAGGAAGACGCGAAAGGATTAGAAGGAGAGCGGGGTCTTGGGTGATGATCCCGGATAATTCCGGCGGTTCCGGCGGTGGATTCGACGCCAGGCCGGAAGCCAAGGCAGTATTCATCCTTTTCACGGTATTAGCACCTCCTTGTGCTAGATCTCCGGCTGCTGCAAGTGCCGGAGAGCCCCCCATGATCCGGACGGCCGCCCAGGGTAATCGGGAAGCATTCTCAAATACCCGATACTATCGTAGTATAATTTCTTCTGAAATACAAGGGAAAAATATTATTTTTTATCCATTCCTGACAGGATCTCCTCGGCGGTGCGCCGCACCTCACCATGCTGGCCGGTGAGGGCCAGAACCTGCAACCGGCCCTTGAACCCCTGCTGCTCTACCCGGCTCCGGCTCTCTACCTGGGACGCCATGGCGCCCAAGACCTCCTGCACCACCAAGGGGTCCGGGTACTCCAACAGCCGGGTCAGCGCCCCCCACTCAGCCGGCAGGCCGTATTCCTCCAGGAACCTTTTGGCACAGGTGGCAAATCTCTTGGTACCGTGACTCGATTCCAATTCCCGCAGGTCTTTTTGATACTCCGGCTTGGCCCGCTTGCCTTGAAACAGGGCCTCGGCCTGGGCCAATGCCGTAAGGCGTACCATTTCCGACTGCTTCTTGGGGAGACGGGGCTCTCGGCGGGGCCGCGCTCCGCCCGACCGGTCCCGGCGCTGGTCTATCTCCCTCCAACTGGGGCGTTCCCTCTCGTCATCTGATGGAGGCATAGTCACTCCTTAATCTTGCCAATGATGATTATCCGAAAACCCAAAAGCGTTTTTAGAAGGTCCAATTGGGGTGCCGGGCGGCCACTTCCCCAAGATAATCCCAGATCCAGTCGCGGATGGCCGGGGCCAGGTAAAACTTGGGCCATAATAAATTATCCTCACTGTTTACCACCCTTTCCTCCAGAGCCAGGCGGTGCAGGGGCAGCCCCGGGTGGATGCGGATGCCGGCCTTCACGCTCACCATCCTGGGTTGGAAGGCCTCCAGGAAGGCGACGCTCTCCCGGACGGTCTCCCGGGTTTCGCCGGGGCCGCCCAGCAGCAGGAAACAGGTGAAGGGGAGGCCCGCTGCCTTAAGCAGTTTCAGGGTGCGCTCCACCTGCTTCAAATCGAATCCTTTGCCCAGGCGGTTCAACATCAGTTCCGAGCCGCTTTCGTTGCCCACCTGCACCATGGCGCCGCCCGACGCCCCGATAAGCTCGAACAATTCGTGATCCGGAAAGGCCGGATTGATCAGGCAGCCCCATTCCAGGGGAAGGCGCAATGCGGCGATGGCCCGGCAGAGGCGCCGCCCGTAATCCACGGGACAATTAAAGATATTATCCACGAAAAAGAAACGGTTCAGACCCCACTGCCCATGCCAGGCCGCCAGCCAGGAGGCCACCTGCTCCGGGGCCCAGGCCCGGGTCTGGGAGCCTTCCAGGAGTGGCGTGCTGCAATAGATGCACCTCATGGGGCAGCCCCGGCGGCTCTGCACCGGGATCATGCCTGGCAGCCCGGCGCTTCCCCGGGTCTCCTGATACCGGCGCGGGCTAAAATATTCGAGGGCTGGAGCGGGCAGCAGATCGAGCCGCCGGACGGGCTGGCGCCGGTTCAGCTTGAGGAGGCCCTCCTGGCGCCAAATCAGGCCTGGAACCTGGTCCCATCTCTTTTCAGGATAGGCCTCCAAGAAACTTGCCAGGAATTCCCCTTCCCCCACCATGCCGAAATCGGCCCCGGTGTACTCCATAAATTCCCGGGGCGCCACCGAAAAGCCCGCCCCACCCAGGAGCACCGGCGCCGCGCTGATCCCCCGCAAGTGCTGCACCAATTCTTTGACCTCGGGGAAATAGATCTCCGGCTGGCGGCTGTCCTGATTGTCAATATTTCTGACCGAGATGCCGATAAGTTCCGGGGAGAGCTCCGCCACTGCCCGGTCCACCTGGGCCAGGGGGTCCTTGGCAAACATGAAATCGACAACCCTGACTTCATGCTCCGAGCCGACGGCTGCCACCACCGCGGCCAGGCCCAGGGGCAGCGGCACGAATACGAGGCGACAGCGGTTGCTGGAAATAAAAAGGAGGCGCATTCTGCTAAATCATGGTGGCCCAGGCGTCCGCCTGTGCATCAATCTTTTACTGATCCATTAACCTAGATGAAAAAAACGATCCAATTTTTAACCAACCTTAAACCCATGCTATATTAGGTCGTTAACTTCGCCATCAAAACTAGCCGGTGACTGGCCGGTCTGTCCGGAGAATTTCCTTGACCACCAGTCCCATCAGGCCCAGCACCGCGTCCAGTCGCCAGAAGCGATCCAGATGGGACGGCACGGTAAAGGACACCTGGGCCGGAAATTCCTCATCAGCCTCCCAAAGGGTCACTTCCACGGTCAGCCCCGGAAAGGGCTGGAAGGCCATGGCGCCGTCACTGCTGGCGCGCCTTTCCGCGCCCAGGAGGCGGCCGGCTCGAAGGAACCCGGATAGATCCCCACCAAACCGCTCTTCCAAGGGGGCGCTGGGAATCGCATGGGGCCCCCGGCTTTGGAAAAAGGTGGTGGCGCCGGGCAGTTCCAAGGGGCTGAGGGGCGCTCCCAGCTCCGCGGTATCGACATAAAGCAAATAAAGCAAGGTAATCAGGCAGAAGCGGAAGCCGGGTTCCTCCTCCGCTGCGGCCGCCCGAAACACCCGTTGTCGGTCCAGATCCACCACGGCTTCCTGATTAAAGAATGGGAAGCGGAAGACGTCTTGGTGGCGCTGGACACCGGTGCGCCGGGTTATGTCCTCCTGGTCGGCCTGACGGAGATCTCGCCAAAATTCCTCATTAACTGCGGCGCATTGGTTATAGAGCATGGTTGGTCCCCTTGGCCCATGATCCTAATCAGTTAATGTAGGGTGCGCATTGCGCACCAGCATTTCATTTTACCTTTTATTCTCCAAAATCCTCTTTCATATCGAAGGATACTCCTTCTCCCCAGTCTATCGGGCAAATTCCTTGTTTAACCAAACGGTGAAACGAGGAATATGGCCAATCTCGCACCCTTTGCACCGGGCCATGTTTCACTGGATTATAATGAATGTAATCAAAATGTTTTGCCAAATCCTCTTCATCGCGAATGGTGTGTTCCCAAAAGCGGCGCTGCCAGATGGTGATTTCACGGCGGTGCTGACGGGAGAGATTCATCATGGATTTGTCGTGAAACAAGGTTTTAGCGGCCTTGGAAAAACATGCTTTGATCAACCCAACCCTCTTGCCGTAGTTCGTATCTCCCTTTGGTAAGGTCCAGATAGTGTGGAGATGATCTGCCATCAGGACCCAAGCATCCAAGGAGAAGGGAAATTCTCCGATTATCTGGCCGACTGCCTTCCTCAGAATCCGTCTGCCTTGGGGATGGTTAAACATCTTGCGGCGATTAAAAGTTACCACGGTTAAGAAGAACGTCCCTCCCGGAACCCAGGCTCGCAAATATCGGGGCAGATCTCGTCACCTGCAATATTGCCTTAAGAAGGAGCAACCTGTTGGTGCGCAATGCGCACCCTACATATCTTAGTGGTCCAGTCGTCCCACCCGGTGGCACAGGCGTCCCGCCCGTGCCTAATCAGTTAAATCAGGGGGCTCGCCGTGAAAGAGGTTCTGGGCTGCGGCCAGCCCTTCCCGGACCAGGGTGTCCACTGCCCGGGCGGCCCGCTCAATGAAACGGGCCACGTTTTCCGCGTCCGCCGCCGGGAAATGGGACAAAACATAGCCCTCCCCGGGCATTGCCACCGGTGGCCGGTCGATCCCCATCTTCACCCGGAGAAATTCCTCGCTGTGCAGCCGGTCGATAATGGAGAGGACCCCCCGGTGACCGCCGGCGCCGCCCCGCTCCACGATCTTGAGGCGCCAGCGCGGCAGGTCCAGGTCGTCGTGAATCACCACCAGCCGGTCCGGGGTGAGTTTGAAGTAGGAGAGCAGGAGGGAAACGGCCTGGCCGCTGAGGTTCATGTAAGTGGTGGGTTGGGCCAAGACCACCCTCTCCTCCCCTACCCTGCCCTGGCCCCAAACCGAATCGAGGTTCTTCTTATTCAGGGGAATCTTCCAGTATGCCGACAGGTAGGCCACCACCTGCCAGCCCAGGTTGTGCCTGGTCCAGGCATACTCCCGGCCGGGATTTCCCAAACCCACGATGAGGCGCATATCAGATTTTTATAGTGAGCAGTTAGCAGTGAGCAGTAACAACCTAAACCTGTCCCTGCCATAATACCATTAGGGAAAATCATGTTAAAGAGCGGAGAGCATCTCAACCAAAAATATGATTCTTTTCGGCTGATGGCTGAAAGCTGAAAGCTGATAGCTCTTTACACAAATAGAGAACTGACTGAATCGAAGTCGTGGATGCGCTTGATGGCTTCTCCCAAGAGAGGGGCCACCGACAAAACCCGGATCTTTTCCAGGGCGGCAGCCTCCGGGCTCAGGGGAATGGTGTCGGTCACCGCCAGGGACTGGACCAGAGAGCCCTGGATGTTGCTCACCGCGTGCCGGGACATGACCGGGTGCGTGACGCAGGCGTGCACGGTGCGCACCCCGTGGCGTATCAGCAGTTCCGCGGCCATGGTCAGGGTGGCCCCGCTGGTGACCATGTCGTCGAGGATGATGGCCTCCTTGCCCCAGACGTTGCCGATGAGGGTCATGGCCTTGATGGCGGCGGCGTCCCGGCGCTTGTCGATGATGGCGAGGGAGGTATTCAGGCGTTTGGCGAAGGCCCGGGCCCGCTCCACCCCACCGGAGTCCGGGGAGACCACCACCACATCCGGGCTAAAATTCTCCCGGATATACTCCAGGGTCACCGGCGCCGCGTACAGATGATCCACGGGGATGTCGAAAAATCCCTGGATCTGGCCGGAATGGAGATCCATGGTGAGCATTCGGTTGGCCCCGGCGGTGGTGATGAGATCGGCCACCAGCTTGGCGGAAATAGGAGTCCGGGGCGCGGTCTTGCGATCCTGGCGGGCATAGGCGAAATAGGTCACCACCGCGGTGACGCAGCGGGCCGAGGCCCTCTTTAAGGCGTCCATCATGATCAGCAATTCCATGAGGTTTTCATTGCAGGGCATGGCGGTGGGCTGGATGATGTAAACATCCTTGCCGCGGACGTTCTCCTGGAACTCCACCGAGATCTCCCCGTCGGAGAAGCGTCCCACAGTGGCCTGGCCCAGGGGAATTCCCAGGTGGCTGCAGATCTTTTCCGCCAGAGGCCGGTTGGCGTTGCCCGTGAAAATTTTCAGGTCATCCATAGACGGCGCTCCCTGGCGTTATCGGTTTCCAGGCCGGTGAGACCTTGGGTGGCGGCCAGCCACCCCGGAAACGACCGGCGCAAGACCCGGGCCGCTTCCCGGGCCGCCTCCCAGGTGGCGAAGATCCCAAAGACGGTGGGTCCGCTGCCGGAGACGGATTGGGTGACAGCTCCCGCTTCCCGCAGCCGGGCCTGCAGTTCGGCCAGTTCCGGGAAGCGGCGGATGGCCACCCCGCCCAGGTCGTTCTCGACCCAGCGCTCCGGATGCTCCGGGTCCCAGGAGGGGGGCAGCGGCGCCCCGGACAATCGGGCCAGGTCCAGGTTTTCATAAACCCAGCGGGTGGAAAGGGCCACGCCGGGATTGACCAGCACATAGTTATAAGGCGGCAAGCTCAAGGGGTTGAGGTCGGTGCCGATGCCCCGGCCCACCGCCGGCCCCCGCCCCAGGAAAAACGGCACGTCAGCCCCCAGGCGGCAGGCCAGCGAGTGCAGCCGCGGCCCTTTAAGGGGGGAGCCGTACAGGAGGTTCAGGGCTTGCAGAGCGCCGGCCGCGTCACTGGAGCCGCCCCCCAGACCCGCGGCCACCGGAATCCTTTTTTCCAGCTTAAGGTGCGCCGCCACCCGTATCCCGGTCTCCTCCTGGAACCCCTGGGCGGCCCGCCATACCAGGTTCTCCGGCCCCTGGGGCACCTCCGGGTGGTCACAAACGAAGCTCAGGCTCTCGCCCCCGGGGGTGACCGTCAACCGGTCCCCCAAACTCAGCGGCTGCATCACGGTCACCAACTCGTGGTAGCCGTCGGTCCGCCGCCCCAAAACCCGGAGATAGAGGTTGACCTTGGCCGGGCAGTGCAGTTGCACCCCTCCCCCCGACCCCCTAATCAGCCCACCTCCTTGATATATGCCATGCGCAGGTCATACAGAAGGTGTTCAAACAGGTTATCCTCCTCCTGGTCCAGGTTGTTCCGGGTCTTTTCCCGGAGCACCCCCAGAAGGTCAATGGCCTGTTTGGCCAGGGGCAGGTTCTTTTCCTGTTTACCGCTGTTGGGGTCAGGAATGGCTCCCAGATGCATGAAGGCCGTGGAACTGAGGGAGAAGATCAGGGAGGCGAAAGTGACTTCCGCCCCGGCGGCCCCCCCGGCAGCCTTTTGGGCCGCCTCTTGAAAGGCTTGCTCCTGGGAACTCCTGGCCTCCTGCTCCTTGCCCTTCTCTTCCTCAGTCATCTGGTGAAAACGCCGATCCTTGACGGTATAACCCTTATCTTCGGACTTATCTTCGGATTTATCTTCGGAATCAGGCATGGCCACCTCCACCCTAGCGTCTTGTCCAAGATCGGCTACAACTCCAACTGGAAGGCCTGGGCCACGTGCTCCAGGGCCCGCACGTCTTCAAGACATTCCGGAGTAACCGGGGTGTCGGTGGTGAGCAGAATGATGTTCTGGCCCCGCTCCCGCTCCTGGCCCACGGTCATCCGGGCAATATTGATCTTATGTTTGCCGATGGTGCTGCCGATGGCGCCGATGACCCCCGGGCGGTCGGTATTGTAAATGAACAGCATGTGGCCCTCGGGGGAGGCCTCCAGGCGAAACTTGTTGATTCGCACCAGGCGGGGTTCATATTTTCCGAAAATAGTGCCGGCCACGGTGTTCTCTTCGTTATTGGCCCGCACCGTCAATCGGATGAGGGTGGAGAAATCTTCGGCGGAGGCCGCCTTCTCCTCGCTGACGTGAATACCCCGGGCCTCGGCCAGGGCCGGAGCGTTGACGTAATTCACTTCGTCGCGCATCACCGGGGAGAGCAACCCCTTGAGCACGGAATGGATCAGGGGCTTAGTGTCCAGTTTAGCCACCTCGCCGACGTAGGAGACCGCCACCGAGGAGATGGCCCCCTCGCTGATCTGCGCCTGGAAGGAGCCCAGGGCCTCGGCCAGGGTCAGGTAGGGTTTCAATTTGCCCAGGGCCTCCTGGGTCACGGAGGGGGCGTTCACCGCGTTTTTGATGGTGCCGTCCAGGAGCAGTTCCACGATCTGTTCGCAGATGGCCACCGCCACGTTGGCCTGGGCCTCTTCAGTGGAGGCCCCCAGGTGGGGAGTGCAGATGACCTGCGGCATTTCCCGCAATGGAAAATCTGGCGGCGGCGGTTCCGTTTCAAAGACATCCAGAGCCGCGCCAGCCACCTTGCCTTCCTTCAGGGCCTCGAGCAAGGCCGCTTCGTCAATGAGCCCACCCCGGGCGCAGTTGATTACGCGCACCCCGTTCTTCATCTTTTTAAAGGCCTGCCGGTTTAAAAGTCTGGCGGTGTCCTTGGTCTTGGGGGTATGCAGGGTGATGAAGTCGGCCCGGGCCATCAACTCATCCAGGGCCACCAGTTCCACCCCCAAATTGGCGGCAACTTCCTTGGTGATAAAGGGATCGTACGCCAGGACCCGCATCTTCAGCCCCAAGGCCCGGTCCGCCACCACGGAGCCGATGCGCCCCATGCCGATAATTCCCAGGGTCTTGTTGAGGAGTTCGGTGCCCTGGAACTTCTTCTTCTCCCATTTACCGTCCCGCATCGATTTCGCCGCCTGGGGGATGTTGCGGGCCAAGGCCATCATCAGCGACAGGGCGTGCTCCGCGGTGGTGATGGTGTTGCCCCCGGGGGTGTTCATCACCACGATGCCCCGTTTGCTGGCGGCGGGGATGTCTACGTTGTCGAGACCCGTGCCGGCCCGGCCCACCACCTTCAGCCGGGGGGCGGCGGCTATGAGTTCCGCGGTCACCTTGGTGCCGCTGCGGATCACCAGGGCGTCGGCATCCTTGATGGCCTCCTTAAGTTCCGCGGGCGCCAGGCCCGGCCGGTTTACCACCTCGATGTTGGGCTGGGCTTCCAGCACCGCTATGCCAGCGGCATGCAAGTTGTCACTGATCAGGACCTTCATACCGCTCCCTCCTTGCTCAAGACCTCTTGGGCCGCCTTTAGCCCGACACCCGGCTCCACCCGGAATCCCAAGTCATTGAGGACCTCCTCCAGGCCGCCGATAGTGCCCAGCAGGTCCACCGTGTCTATGTAACCCATGTGGGCGATACGGAAGATCTTGCCTTTGGCTTGGGCCTGCCCGCCGGCGATCCAAATCCCCTTTTTCCGCAGCTCGGCCACCACCTTCTGGCCGTCCACCGGAGACTCCACCGCGGTGAGGACGTCCGAGGGGTTATCCTTGGAATAGAGCTTAAGCCCCATGGCCTGCATGGCCGCTTTGGTGGCCAGGGACAGCCGCCGGTTGTGGGCGAAGATGCGCTCCAACCCCATCGTGCGAATCTTCCCCAGCACTTCCTTGAGCCCCATGATCAGAGACACCGGCGAGGTATAGGGGGTCTGGTTCTTGGCCTGGGATTGGAGCTGCTTGCTAAAATCGAAGTAGTATTTGGGGAGAGTGGAGGTCTTTACCAACTCCCAGGCCTTGGGGCTGAGAGCGGCAAAGGCCAACCCCGGCGGCAACATCATGGCTTTTTGCGAACCGGCCACCAACACGTCGATGCCCCAGGCATCCATGGGCAGGGGATAGCCCCCCAGGGCTGAAATGGCGTCCACCACCAGGATGGTTCCCGGCCGGGTCCTGGTCACTGCCGCCAGTTCCTTAACCGGGTGCGCCACCGCGGTCGAAGTTTCGTTGGCCTGGACCATGACCGCCTTGATGGCCGGGTTGGCGTCCAGCATCTTGGCCACCTTCTGGGGGTCCACCGCATGGCCCCATTCCACCACCAGGCGCTCCGCCTTGACCCCGTAAACACCGCACAGCTCGGTCCAGCGTTCCCCGAACTTGCCGCCGTCCACCACCAGGGCGGTGTCGCCAGCGCTCAGGGTATTGGCCACCGTCCCCTCCATGGCGCCGGTGCCGGTGGCGCAAAAGATCAGCACTTCCTGTTCCGTCTGGAACAGATATTTCAGATCTTCCCGCACCTGGCCCAGGATTTCCATGAACTGGGGGGCGCGATGATGAATGATGGGTTGGGCCATGGCCAGTTGGGTTTCCGGGGCCACCGGGGTGGGGCCCGGGGTCATCAGGTACATTTTCATCTCGATCACCTTAGCTTAATCGTTTATTTTTCCAGGGAATCTTGGGGAATCACGTAGAATGTTTAAGTTTATTGTCTATGCCCATCGCTGTCAAGGGGCTGGCGCCGCCTTAGTGAAAAAAGGCACGATGACCCGGGCCTTCGCCGTCTTCTGGGCCCTATTTGACACCCTCCGGGAAAGCGGTTAGAATCGTAGCCATTAGCGCAAAGGAAGCAACGTTGGCGGATAAATGGCAGTTCACCATCCTGCGCCAGGAAGCCCGCGCCCGGCGCCTCATTCTGGAAGGCCACGCCCATCCCCCGTACGAGCGCCCCTACCACGATCCGCTCTTTTTTTACGCGGTGGCCGGTCCCGATTATCTCTCCCTGGAGGTGAGCCGGGATTTTGATGGTGAACGGCTTTTGCATTATCTGACCGGACTCCTGGGTCAACCGGCGGCCCCGCCCCGGGTGCAGGTGGGTGGCAGTCAACTCGACGAGGAAGGCGCCCTGCTTCTGGTGGAGTGGCATTTCCCCCCGGCCGGGCGTGGGGTGATGATCCAGCGGCTGGGAGAGATTCTGGGGCGGACCTTTTCATCTTATCAGGAGGAGCCATGATCCATCTGGGCGAATATGACCCCTTGCTAGCGGATATCTGGTGGGTTGAAGAATCGGGCATGAGCAGTAACGTCTATATCCTCAATGAAGGCCGCACTCTTATTGACGCCGGCAACTTCTACGGTATCCTCCAGGAACTTAGCGAGGTATTTGATCTCTCGCTTTTGGAACAGCTTTTCATCACCCACTGCCACTACGACCACGTAGGGGGCATGGGAGAGCTCTTCGACTGGTGCAACCCCAAGGTTTATGGGCACATTGACACCCTGCCCTACATCAATTTCCAGTCCGTCCCCTTCATGAAGATCATGGAGAAGGCCGGCCGGGTGAACCAGGTGGTGATCCTCCGGGGCGGCGAGCGCCTCCAGGCGGGAAACCATCTCCTGGAGGTAATCGCCACCCCCGGCCACACCCGGGGCGACATCTGCATCTACGAACAAGAACGGCGCCTCCTCTTCTCCGGGGATACGGTCTTTCCCAGCTCTCCCACTGAAAATATCCTGGCTGACGCCGATAAGGGTCTGGGTAGTATGGACCAGCTCATCGCCTCCCTGGGCCGCCTGGTGCCTTACCAGGTCGATTTTCTGCTGCCGGGCCACGGCCAGCCCGCCTTCTCCGATGGCGAGGCTCACGTGCTCAACGCCTATTTGGAGACCCGCAAGTCGGTGGAGGAAGACAAGGGCCGTCCCTACCTGGACGCGGCCCGGATGCTGGCGGACGCCGGCCGCCCGGAAAAGGCCCTGGAATGTTACAATATTGCCTTGCAACTCGACCCGGGCAACGTCGAAGCCCTGGTCTATAAAGGCGCCACTCTCACCGAATTGCAGCACTACGACGAGGCCCTGGTTTGCTTTGACAAGATTCTCAAACACGCGCCTGACCTGGACGAGGCCCTGACCGGCAAGGGCTTCGCCCTCCTGGGCCTGGGAAGGACGGAGGAGGCCCTTAAACTTCCCGGCTTTGCCGCCCGCCTGAAAACGTTGATGTGAAAAAAGCCGTCAGCTGTCAGCTATCAGCTATCAGCTATCAGCTAAGGCCAAAAAATAAAAATAGTGGTGTATTTCATTGGATGGACATAATACCAAGTCTGGAACCTCGGATTGGCAAGGTCAAGTCTCCCTCTGAAAAATGGGGATTTAGGGTGATTTCAACAGGTTATATTAAATCCCCCCTTCCCCCCTTTTCCAAAGGGGGGTTATAACTAAGTGACTTTCAATGGATAACGATTGCGAAACACCCGCTGGGTTCGTCCTTATGGCAAAAATATTGCTTCATCACTCATCAAATTCGGCTATTAATGAAAACCTGCCTGGCCTTGGCTGATGGCTGATGGCTGATAGCTGATAGCTTTTTTTATCCCATGTCCTCAAAATGGCACATAATCCTGGACCATGAGGAACAGCGCCGCCAGGTGGCGTTCCTAGAAGGGCGGGCCCGGGGCGCCGGGTGCGGCCCCGACCCCGAGGAAGTTGAGTTCTCCCTGGTCCTTTATGCCGATCAGATATCCCTGAACGTACCCGCCTCCACCCTGGGCCAGGAATTGGTCGC
Source organism: Desulfobaccales bacterium (assembly GCA_049580385.1). Classification (GTDB taxonomy): domain Bacteria; phylum Desulfobacterota; class Desulfobaccia; order Desulfobaccales; family 0-14-0-80-60-11; genus JAPLJC01. The sequence continues at coordinate 128,875 of JBAUPV010000003.1, forward strand.
GGACCTTACCGCCATCCTGGGCCTGCCAAAATTGCCCCCCACTGTCAAGTGTAGCTGCTCCTGGGGGCAGGGGGTCGTGGGGGCCATGCTGCTGGTCCTCTGGGACCTGCCGGCCTCCAACGCCGCCCTGCTGCTCCGGAACTTGCACGCCTTTTTGGGAAGCGCCCTGCCCTCTTAGCGCCATCTTTCCTCTACATATACCGGTAACCGCAGACTATAGCCTGCGCTTTTTTGCCTTTTTCAGCTTGCGAAAATCCTAATAAAAAGAGCGCAGGCTAAAGCCTGCGGCTACCATTAGTTGTAGGGTGGGCACCGCCCACCACTTGCTTAATCCTCATTCCAAGCTCCTCATTGGGAACCCATTTTTTGGTGCAAAGCTCCTGCTTTGCTTATACAGGCAGGCTTTGGGGCGGGCTGGCTCTCGCCAAGCAGAGCTTGGCGCCAAAGGTGCGTTCCCAAGCTGGGGCTTGGGAACGAGAGGGTAAAATCCTAATAAAAAGAGCGCAGGCTAAAGCCTGCGGCTACCAGTTAAAGACCAAGAGATGTAGGATAGTTAGCGGGAAGAGAGGCCTTGAAATAACTTCCAATTCTTCTAGGATGACTTCTGACGCTTCTCGGAAGAATAAGGAATCTCGAAGGAGATGCTGGCGCCCTGGCCCTTCCCGCTTTGCACGGACAGGTCCCCGCCCACCATCCGGGCCCGTTCCTCCATGGCCACCAGCCCCAGACCCCGGCCCCGGCGCCGCGCCTCCGCTTCACAACCTTTGCCGTTGTCCCGGATGAGAAATGAGACCCGGTCGCGCCTCCTGTCCATGGAAACTGCCATCCTGGTGGCCTGGGAATGTTTGCCGATATTGGTAAGGCATTCCTGGAAGATGCGGTAGATGGCGACCTGGGCCTCCACGGGAAACAGATCGTCAAGGTCGATTTCCTGGAAGTCGCATACGAGGCGATTGTGTTTGCAGAATTCTCCAATCAGGTGTTGCAAAGCCGCGGACAGGCCCAGGTCCTCTACGATCATGGGGCTCAGGTCATGGGAGAGGCGCCGGACCTTGTCCACTACCTCATCCAAATTGGTCAGTATTCCCTCGCATTCCTCGTGGAGGTGCTGCTCGTTCGGCGGCAACTCCTTCTTGATCCCCCGGGCCTGGAGTTTCAAGACCAGCAACGCCTGCCCCAGTTCATCGTGCAGCTCCCGGGAGATCCGCTTGCGCTCATCTTCCTGCGCGGACATCAACTGGGAGGCCAGGTGGCGTAATTTCTTCTCCGACTCTTGCAACTGCATCTCTGCTTCTTTTCTCTGGGTGATGTCCTCTATCATCCCCACCGCATAGAAGGGTCGGCCCTCGGGGTCCTGCACCAGGGAGGAGGTCATCCGGCACCATAAATATTGGCCGTTTTTCCGTTGGTAGCGCTTTTCCATCTGGTAGCTCTCCCGCCGGCCCGAGGCCACTTCCCGGAAAAGCTCCAGGTCCCTCTTCCGATCATCGGCATGGCTAAGCTCATCGATGCGCTTGCCACGAAACTCTTCCTCCCCATACCCCAGCATCTCCTGAAAGGCATTATTGACGCTCAGGAAGCGCCCCTGCAGGTCGATGAGGCCGATGCCCAGGGCGGCCCGCTCAAAGACAGCCCGGAAGCGCGCCTCACTTTCCCGCAGCCGTAATTCTGCAACCCGGCGTTCAGTGATGTCCTGGGCTGCCCCCACCAGTCGCCAGGGTTTGCCGCGTTCGTCCAGAATGACTTCTTCCTGGGTATGAAGATAACGGATAGTACCGTCGGGGCGAACAATGCGGCTGACCTGAGAGACAGCCCGCTCTCCAGCCAGGGCCCGCGCCAGGCCGTCTTTCACCCGGGCCGCATCCTCCGGGTGCACCAAGCTCAAGCCCGCTTCCAGCGAGGCCGCGAAGCTCCGTTTATCCACACCGTAGATACGGTACAATTCTTCTGACCAGACCATTTCGCCGGACTTGGGATTCCATTCCCAATAGGCCAGGCGGGCTAACTGCTGCGCCTTGGCCAGCCGCGACTCGCTCAGGAGCAGGGCCTCCCGGGTGGCCCGGCGCTCGCTGACGTCGTAGATCACCCCGATCACATGGTCGATCTTCCCGTCCGGTTGGAAGATTATCTGGCCCCGGCCCTCAAGCCACAGAATACGCCCATCCTTGGTGCGGATGCGGTATTCCCGGATAAAGCGGCCGTCTTCCTTCAAAGCCTTGACAAATGCCTGTTTGTATTCGCCCCCAAGATCCTCCTCCAGGATGAGATCGGACCATTTCAGGCGGCGGGAGGCGAATTCCTCCTTCGGATATCCCGTAAGTGTTTCAATCTCGTCATCGAAGAAGTCGATGGACCAATCGGGATAACCCTGAAAGACCAGCGCCGGGATGGCGCGTACCAACCAGCGGTATTCCCGCTCCTGCTTCCTCAGGTTCTCCTCCGCCAGCTTGTGCCCGGTGATGTCTATGCCCAGGGTCAGGGCCAGGGTAGTGCCTTCCGAATCCTTCAAGGGATAGTAGTACATCTGGTAGGTTCGCTGGCGGGGGACATCGGTCCATTCCATTTCCACCTCGGCGCCGGTTTCGAATACCTTAAGGGCCGGGCAGGCGGCGCATGGCTCTTCCCTGCACGCCAGCAGCTCAAAGCAGCGTTTTCCCTTCCAGTCCCCATAGAGTTCCCGGAAGAAGCGGTTGCCGAAGCGAACGGCATAATCCGGGCCCGTCACGTTCACCATAACCGGCATCCCGTCCAACATGGCATAGAGCCGCTGCTGTTCCGCCTCCGCGTCTTCCTGGGAGCGCTTCAGGGCCGCGGTGCGCTGGATGGCCATGATCAGGGGAGAGATATAGAGGAGACCGGCCAGGAGCGCCAGCGAAATCGCCAGGGTCAGGACGTCATCCCAAAAGGCCAAGGGGACGGCCATGTGGCCGGCCAGGTAGTAGACGAGCAGGAAGAGGCGGCGAATCGCCATGAGGCAGAAGGCCGCGGAGATCAACAGCCAGGCCGGGCTTCTGCCGGTGATCCGGACCAGCCTGAGGGCGCAATACGCCGCGGCGAGTTGGACCGATGCCGCCGCCACGTACAGCAGAATGGCCAGGTAGTTAGCCATCAGCCTTTCTCCCGGACACCGCCCTGGTGGCCGCCCGGCGGGCGGCCGGAACCGTCAATGAGTGCAAGTTGCCCTCGGACCCGAACCGGCGAACTTGATAAATTGTTTCAGAAAAAGTAAAAAAATTAACCCCAAGGGGCCAATTTGAAGGTTCTCAGGAGCCAGCCACCGGACGCTTAACCTGCCGCGGCCGGGGGCCCCTCCGGGATGGGGTGCACCACCGCACTCCAGGGAAGACACAAGGCCTGTTTTTCCGAGGCATAAGGGAACCCGGAAGGCAGATAGGCCCCAAAGGGACACTGGCCGCAAAGCTCCCCGGCCGTGCCGCAAACGGCCCGCAGTAGGGCGGCGTCCCCGATCAAGTCCCGCATGGCCCCCTGCAGTTTCCTGATATCTTCCAGTTTCGGACACTCGATCTCCAGGATCATAGCCTCCATCACCCGGGCCAGTTCCAGGAGCAGAGGAGCCAGGCTGCTCTCTTCCAGCCGCTGGAGCCTTCTTAAAAAGTCATGGGTCTGGATGCCGCCGCTGTTCATGATGAATACTGTTTTGCCTCCCCGGCCGGCGCCGGGAAGCGGATGTGGGAAAGCATCCCGGCGACGAGATAGATCTTATATAAGGTGTTGAGCCATTTATTGGGCTGGGGGACGTACTCCAGGACCGGCCGCCGCCCCTGGCTCCACTCTACCAGGAACTGGGTGAAGATGATCCACTGCATCAATTCATCCGGCTCCTGGATGAACGATGGATAATAACGAAACTCGATGGTGCCCCGGTACCAGTAGGAGTGCAGGTTGAGGCCGTGGTAGCGCGTGGGATGCATCTTGCGGCGCCGCGGAGTCTTGAGATCATCCCGGTTCTGAGCGGAATACCAGAGGCTGCGCACCCGGGGGATCGGCTGGTCACAACCCTCCCGCCGGTACCAATCGCACAGATCCACCTCCAGAGGCCGGCAGGTTTCGGCCTGGCGCCGCTCCTCCGGCAATAACTGGTAGATATGGCTCTCAAAGATGGAAATGATCCGCAGCAACTGAAAGAGTTGGCGATTGCCGTAAGTGGTCCGGTTCACCCCGTGATGGACATGGAAGCCGCAGGTTTCGTTGGCCAGGATCTCGGGAAACTCCTGGAGCACTGCAAGCACCCGGTAAACCTGGGCCAGGCCCGGCAGGCCGGACAGGACGGGGCTCACCAGTTCGCTGCCGCCGGCCCCCTTGATGGTGTCATCCAGGACGCAAGTCCACGCCTGGTAGGCCGGTTCATCAGGGGAGAAGCCGTTCAGGACCAGGTCCTGGTCTTGAAAAACTTGGGGCAGCCGCCTCCCATCGCGGGTGCGGTTCATGATCTGGTATGGTGGAATTACCTGGCGGTCGCCGGCGGTGATGGAATATTTCAGCCCGAAGGTTTCGATCTCCACCCCGAAAGGCCGGTCACTAAAGTATCGCAGCATGGGGTGCTTATCTTTCAGCCGGGTTTCCCACAGACCAGAGCCCCCCACCTTGACCATTTCCCCTCTCTCCAAAATCCCGTCGACCGGAAGCGGATTCACCCCGGGGGCCGGCCTCTCGCCAGGGCCGGCACGCAGTTTAGTGATAATGTCTCTTCACAAAATAACGCAAATGTCGGTCCAGGGCAAGATAATTTCTGGAGACCAAAGTTCCCGCCCGGCCCCTCGCAGGGCCGGGCCCCTGCCGCGCGCACCTCTCCCTCCCGGGAAGGCGCTCCCTTTCTTCCTTTCAGATAATCCAGGGATTACAACAGTGGCGGCCGGCTAGCAACGGCCGGCCCTCAGACGGGGTTTATTAGTTGGGGTACTGCACCTCGAAGACGCGTTTGGCCACCACAAAGGTGTCTTGGTAGTACTGCTCCCGCAAGTCCGTGACTGTCACGCCGTTGCGAGGGTTGGAGGCGTGAATCATCTTCCCGTTCCCCAGGTAGATGCCGGCGTGTCCCACATGGCCGCCCCGCCGGAAGAACAGCAGATCCCCGGGAAGCAACTTGGAGAAATCCATATCTCTGGTCACGACCTTGCCCACCTCGGCCTGCTCGGCGCTGGATCTGGGCAGGTTGATCTTAAAACCTTTATAAATATATTGGACAAACCCGGAACAATCAGTGGCATTGCTGTTCTGAAAAGAGCAGCCGCGGGCGTAGGGGAAGTTCCGATAGTGCTCGGCCTCGGCCAGAACCAAATCCGAGAAATCCCAGGGCGTAAACCGGTTGTAATGGTGTTCCCCCTGCGGAAGGGAGCTTTGGTCGCGGTCCACTTCCGTATTGGAGGTAGGCTTGTTCAAAGCAGCCCCGCTTTTCTTGGGCTCTAAGGGTTCCAGTAGGAACCCGCCATCCCTTTGGGGGGTGACCTTCATCAAGGGGGTGCTATCGTAACTGCGGGCGCTCGATTGCGGCACCATGGAAGATTCCATGACGTCGCCGCTATCCTCGCGGGAATGCCGGTGGCTGTATCTAGTAGACTTCTTGGAGTATTTGCTTTTCTTGCTGGCCTCTCTCTGCGAATTGACAGAGGAAGCCTTCTTTTTGTGGACGCTTTTCGTGGGTAGCGAAAAGGCCAGACTGGGTGCGAAAGCTAGTGCCAGAGTGACTACCGTGCTCACAATTATCCGCTTTGCCATCCAGAACCTCCTTGGTGATGGGACCATCCGGAGGGGGCTAACTGGATCTTAAGCCCCGGACAATTGGCTTCTTTGAAAAGAGCCTTTAGGTACAAATACCTATCCATACCTAGGTAAAACTACCTAGATATTGGGGCCGACTTTAATACATTTGGAATCCTTTGTCAAACCTTTTTTTCTCGCGCCTAGAGGCTGCAACCAGGTTTGCCCTGCATTATCAAAGAGATAACCGAGGCATTTTTTTGGCCGGGTCGGAAGACCCAAGATTGGCAGGGTTAAGAGTGCTGCAGGTTCAGGGGGACAAGTCTTCTTGCCCCCAGGGTGAATTTAATTTAGCTGGCCGCGGCCTTTTTGGCCTTGGTTTTGGCCTTGGGCAGCTTCTCCGGACGGTCCACCAACTCCAGGATGGACATGGGCGCGGCGTCTCCCAGCCGCACCCCCACGGAAACGATGCGGGTATAGCCGCCGGGGCGGTCCTGGTAACGCTCCTTCAGTTCTCCGAAGAGCTTGGCCACCACCTTTTTGGAGCGCACCACCGCCTGGGTCAAGCGCCGGGCATGCAAGTCACCCCTTTTGGCCAGGGTAATGACCTTCTCGGCCCACTGACGCGCCTCCTTGGCCTTGGCCCGGGTGGTCTCCACCCGCTCCTGCTCCAGCAGGGCGGTGATCAGATTGCGCAGCATGGCCTGGCGATGCTCCGTGGTGCGGGAGAGGCGCCGGCCGGCTTTTAAGTGCCTCATGCGACTTCTTCCTTCCTTTCCGGCGTCTGATCCGGAGGGGTAAAGGTTTCCAACTTCATTCCCAGGTGCAACCCCATCTCCTGGAGAATCTCTTTGATCTCATTCAAGGACTTGCGGCCAAAATTCTTGGTCTTCAGCATCTCCTGCTCGGACTTTTGCACCAACTCGCCGATGAAGCGGATGTTGGCATTGCGCAGGCAGTTGGCGGCTCGCACCGACAACTCCAGTTCATTGACGCTGCGGTAGAGGTTCTCATTCAGGACGGGAGGCTCCTCCAAGGCCTTCTCCTCCAGTCCGCTGGGTTCCTCTTCGAAGTTAATGAACATGACGAGATGCTCTTTCAGGATCTTGGCGGCATAGGCCACCGCGTTCTCCGGGGTGAGGCTGCCGTCGGTGGTGACCTCCAGGGTCAGCTTGTCATAATCGGTCCGCTGACCCACCCGGGCCTGGGTGACCACGTAATTCACCTTGCGGATGGGAGAGAAGCTGGCGTCCAGCGGGATATAGCCGATGGGCTGATCCTCTTCCTTATTAGCCTCCGCCGGCACAAAACCCTTGCCGCTCTTGACCGTCATTTCCAGGCTCAGTTGGCCGTCCCCGGCGAGAGAGGCAATATAATGATCGGGGTTGAGGATTTCCACCATGCCATCCGTTTTGATATCGCCGGCCTTGACCTGCCTTTCACCCGAGGCCTCCAGGTGCAGGATCCGGACGCCGTTGGTGAGCATCTTCAGGCGCACCTGCTTCAGGTTCAGGAGGATTTCAGTGACATCCTCGCGCACCCCGGGGATGGCGGAAAACTCGTGGTGCACATCCTTGATGCGCACTGCGGTAATGGCTGCGCCCCTAAGGGATGACAGCAAGACCCGCCGCAGGGCGTTTCCCAGGGTGGTGCCGAAGCCGCGTTCCAGGGGCTCAGCCGTGAATTTGCCATAGTCACGCCTGTGGCTCTCGGTATCCACTTCCAGGCGTTTGGGCTTGATGATGTCGCTCCAGTTTTTCTGGATCATGGTGCCTCGTTCTGATTACTCGGATTCATTAACTCCTAACGCCGGCTGCCAAAAAAAAAACCGGCGGCAGCCCCCGTCTTCATCTAGCAGCCGGGTGAGCCGATCTCCGAGCCATAAAGGATCATGATTCTCTATTTGGAATAAAGCTCCACAATCAGATGTTCTTGAATGGGCATGGTGATATCTTCCCGGTTGGGGAACAAGATTACCCGGCCCTGGGCCTCTTCCTTGTTGAACTCCAGCCAGGAGGGACAGCCTCGCCGGGCCACCGCTTCCATGGCATCGCGGATCAGCGGCAGGTTGCGGCCTTTTTCCGTGGTCTGGACCACGTCCCCTTTGCGCACCAGGAACGAGGGCAGATTCACCTTGGCGCCATTGACCAGCACGAGATTGTGCCGCACCAATTGGCGGGCTTGGGAACGGGAGTTGGCGAAACCCAGCCGATACACCACATTGTCCAGGCGCCGCTCCAGCAGGACCAACAGGTTGGTCCCGGTCACCCCTTTCTGACGTTCGGCCTTCTCGAAATAAACGCTGAACTGTTTCTCCAGCACCCCATAGATGCGTCTCACCTTTTGCTTTTCCCGGAGCTGCGTGCCGTAGTCGGATACCTTGCTCCGCCGCTGGCCGTGCTGTCCCGGCGGATAGTGGCGCCGCTCAATGGCGCATTTATCCGTGTAACAGCGGTCTCCTTTAAGGTAGAGCTGCATGCCTTCCCGGCGGCAAAGCCGGCAAGCCGGTCCCAAATATCTAGCCAATTTCGATCACCTCTTCCTATACCCGGCGGCGTTTAGGAGGACGACAGCCGTTGTGGGGAATGGGGCTGACGTCCCTGATCAGGTTGATGGACAGACCCGCAGCCTGCAAAGCCCTGAGAGCTGCCTCCCGGCCTGCCCCGGGCCCTTTGACGTAAACATCGACGTTGCGCAGGCCGTGTTCCATGGCCTTCTTGGCCGCGTCCTGGGCCGCCAGCTGGGCGGCAAAGGGAGTGCCCTTGCGGGAGCCCTTGAAACCCTGGACCCCGGAAGACGACCAGGAAATCACGTTACCCGCGGGGTCGGTGATGGTCACCAGGGTGTTGTTGAAGGTGGCCTTGATGTGAGCCACTCCGACGGGAATATTCTTCCGCTCTTTCTTTTTCTTGGTACGAACCTGCGCTTTGGCCATCCTGCCTCCTTAGGCCTTCTTCCGTTTGCCCACCACGCTGCGCCGCGGGCCTTTACGGGTGCGGGCATTGGTGTGGGTGCGCTGGCCCCGGACCGGCAATCCCCGGCGGTGCCGCAACCCCCGGTAACAGCCCAGGTCCATCAGGCGCTTGATGTTCATCGACACTTCCCGGCGCAGGTCGCCCTCCACCTTACAGGTATGGTCGATCGACTGGCGGATGCTGGTGATTTCGGCGTCAGTCAAATCACCCGTCTTGGTGGCGGCGTCCACCCCGGCCTCCTTGAGAACCCGGACGGAGGTGCTGCGCCCAATGCCGAAAATATAGGTAAGGGCGATCTCGATCTGCTTGTTCCGGGGCAGGTCGATCCCTGCGATCCTGGCCAATTGTTCTCCTCCCTCTAACCCTGGCGCTGCTTGTGTTTGGGATTATCCTTGCAGATCACCCGCACCACGCCTTTCCGGCGAATAATCTTGCATTTGGCGCACATGCGTTTGACTGACGATCTGACCTTCATCTTGGGCTCCTATCTGACCCGGTAAACGATGCGCCCCCGGCTCAGGTCGTAAGGCGACAATTCCAGGATGACTTTATCCCCCGGGAGAATCTTGATGTAATGCATCCGCATCTTCCCGGAAATGTGAGCCAGCACCTTGTGCCCGTTGGGCAGCTCCACCCGAAACATGGCATTGGGCAAGGGCTCGATTACCGTCCCTTCAACTTCGATGGCGTCTTCCTTGGGCATCTACCTTATCTTTACAGTTATTTCAAGAAGTTAGTCTAGAATAATCCATCATCCTCATAAAATCAAGGGCTGGCCACCCGCCCCTAGAGGCGGCTCGCTGTAGGGTGGGCATTGCCCACCAATTCCTTAGTTCAGCCCCCGCCCCTAGATGCGGCTCAAGATCAAGGGCCCCTCAGCAGTCACCGCCACGGTGTGCTCAAAATGGGCGGCGCAGGAGCCGTCTTGGGTCACCGCAGTCCAGCCATCCTCCAGGATGCGCACCTGCCAGGCACCCAGGGACGTCATGGGCTCAATGGCCAGGGTCATACCCGCCTGCAGCCGCGGCCCTCGTCCCGCCACCCCGAAATTGGGGATTTGCGGGTCTTCATGGAGCGAGCGGCCGATGCCGTGGCCCACGAACTCCCGGATCACCCCAAAGCCGGCGCCCTCCACCATGGCCTGCACCGCATGCGAGATGTCCGTGAGGTGCCGTCCCACCTTGGCCTGGCCAATCCCGGCGTACAGGGCCTGCTCGGTGGCCGCCAGCAAGGCCTGGCACCGGGAATCCACTTCCCCCACCGCCAGGGTCAGGGCCGCATCCCCATAATATCCCTGGTATTTCACCCCGAAGTCCAGGCTCACCAAATCTCCGGATTTAATAAGCCTGTTTCCCGGAATCCCATGGACGATCTCTTCGTTTACCGAGACACAGATGGAGCGGGGATAACCCCGGTAGCCCTTGAAGGCCGGCTCCACCTGGCGGCTGCGGCACATCTCTTCCGCCAGTTCGTCCAGTTCCCGGGTTGTCACCCCGGGCTGCACCCGTTCTTGCACCCTCGCCAGGATTTCCGCCACGATGCGGTTGGCCACCTCCATCTTGGCAAGCTCCTGGGAAGTTTTCAGCAGAATCATATAACCCGGCGAGACCTTTTCGCCGTCCCCTCACCGCCGCTTAGCAGCACTTGCAGGTACCCACCGCGGCGCTCCGGGGGTGGTCCAGGATGGTGACGATCTTATTAAAGATTTCCTCGATGCTTCCCACCCCGGCGATGGGCCGCACGAGGCCCTTCTTGCTGTAGTAATCGATGAGCGGCTTGGTGGCCTGATTATAAGTGGCCAGGCGGGACCGCACCGTGGTCTCGTTGTCATCATCCCGCTGATAGAGTTCGCTGCCGCATTTGTCGCACACCATATCCTTCTTGGGCGGAGTGAACTTGACATGATACATCTGGCCGCAAGCCGCGCTTTTGCAGGTGCGCCGGCCGGTGAGCCGAGTTACCAGGGCCTCTTCATCCACATCTATGGAGACCACGTGGTCGATCTTGCTGCCCAGGCTCGCCAGCACCTTGTCCAGGGCCTCGGCCTGGGGCACAGTGCGGGGAAAGCCGTCCAGGATAAAGCCTTTTTTGCAGTCCGGCTGCGCCAGGCGGTCCTTGATGATGCCGATGACCACCTCATCCGGCACCAGCTTGCCGGCATCCATGAACTCCTTGGCCTTCCGCCCCATTTCGGTGCCTTCTTTGACCGCGGCGCGCAGGATGTCTCCGGTGGAGATCTGGGGAATACCGAACTTATCGATAAGTTTCTTCGCCTGGGTGCCTTTGCCGGCCCCAGGACCGCCCAACAGAATCAGATTCATAGCCTCTCCTCCCTCTCAGGTCACCTTCTCATCCGGCTCATGCGCTTTTTCATGAAACCCTCGTAATGGCGGGTGAGCAAATGCGATTCGATCTGGCTCATGGTATCCATGGCCACCCCCACCACGATCAAGAGGGCCGTCCCACCGAAATAAAAGGGGACATTGAACTTGCGAATCAAAATACTGGGCAGCACGCAGACCGCCGAGACGTACACCGCGCCCCCCAGGGTGATGCGGGTCAGAATGCGGTCGATATAATCCGAGGTAGGTTTCCCGGGCCGCAACCCCGGGACATAACCGCCCCATTTCTTCAAATTGTCCGCCACGTCCACCGGGTTGAAGGTCACCGCGGTGTAGAAATAGCAGAAGAAAAAGATGAGGACCACATATACCAGGTCGTGCAACGCCCCCCCGGGACTGACGGTATCCATGGCGTGTTGGACCCAATCAACGTGAATAAAGGTCTTGATGGTGGCCGGAAACATCATGAGCGACGAGGCGAAAATAGGCGGTATGACCCCCGAGGTGTTTACCTTCAGGGGCAGATGGGTGGTGGTGCCACCCATCATGCGGCGGCCGACCACCCGCCGGGCGTACTGCACCTGGATGCGGCGTTGGGCCCGCTCCACAAAGACGATGAAGGCCACCACCCCGATCATGACGATCACCAGCATCACCATGAAAATAGGATAAATCTCCCCGGCGCTGATCAACTGGAAAGTACTGATAATGGCCGAGGGGAGCCTCGCCACGATGCCCGCGAAGATGATCAGGGAGATGCCGTTGCCGATACCCCGTTCGGTAATCATTTCCCCCAGCCACATGATGAAGGTGGTGCCCGCAGTGAGGGTGATCACCGTCATCAGGCGGAAGCCCCAACCGGGGTGGATCACCACCGGCATATGGCCGGGGCCGCCCGTCATCTGCTCCAGGCCCCAGGCAATCCCCAGACCCTGGACGGCGCATATTAGCACCGTCCCGTACCGGGTGTATTGCTTGATTACCTTCTGGCCCGCCTCTCCTTCTTTATAGAGCTTCTCAATCGACGGCAGCACCACCTTGAGAAGTTCGATGATGATGGAGGCGCTGATGTAAGGCATGATCCCCAGGGCGAAGACGGCAAACCTCTGCAGGGCGCCGCCGGAGAACATGTCGAACAGGCCGAAAATAGTGCCCCGCTGGGCCGCGAAAAAGGCCATCAGGGCTTGCGGATCGATCCCCGGGGTGGGAATATGGCAGCCCAGGCGATAGACGGCCAGCATCCCCATGGTAAACAGGATGCGCCGTTTCAACTCGGGGATTTTGGCGATGCTGGAAAAGGCTGACACTTAGAGGACCTCCACCCGCCCTCCGGCTGCTTCGATGCGCGCCCTGGCCTGGGCGCTGACTGCCTGCACCTTGACGGTCAGGGCCACGGTCACTTCCCCCTGGGCCAAAAGCTTGACCCGCTTGCTCTTGGCTCCCACCAGGCCGGCCTCTTTCAGGACCCCCTCATCCACCACGCTGTCCGGGGCGAAACGGTTCAAATCCCGCAGATTGACGATGGCCCAGGGCTGCCGGAAGATGTTGGTGAAGCCCCGCTTGGGAATCCGCCGGGTCAACGGCATCTGGCCACCCTCAAAATTAGGGCCTTTGGGCCCGCCGGCCCGGGAGTTCTGGCCTTTGTGGCCCCGGCCCGCAGTCTTGCCCCAACCGGAACCCGGGCCGCGGCCGACCCGCTTCTTGCTATGCTTGGACCCCGGACTGGGCTGCAATTCTGACAGTCGCATCTGCTACTCTCCTTCCGGGATCTGGCGCACTTCCACCAGATGGCTCACCTGCCGCACCATGCCGGCAATGGCCGGCGTCTCCTGGTGGCGCACCGTCTTCCTAAGGCGGGTCAGTCCCAGCGTCTGCAAGGTCTTGCGATGCTGCGGCGGCCTCCCGATGGGACTCTTTTTCAAGGTTATTTCCAGAACCATGGCAAAACTCTCTGCTTTCAGTTTTCAAAAGATAGCCGAAATACCTCTATCCCATTATTTCCGCGAGGGAACGGTTGCGCCGGCTGGCCACCTCTTCCGGAGAGGTCAGTTGCCCCAGGGCCTTCATGGTGGCCTTCACGGCGTTGTGGGGGTTGTTGGACCCCAGGCACTTGGTGAGGACGTTCTTGATGCCCGCCACCTCCACCACGGCCCGCACCGGACCTCCGGCAATGACCCCGGTGCCTTCCGAGGCCGGTTTCAGCAACACCCGCCCGGAGCCGTATTCCCCCAGCACCGCATAAGGGATGGTGCTGTTGAGGATGGGGATCTGGATCATGGCCTTCTTGGCCTGTTCCACCGCCTTGCGGATAGCCTCCGGCACTTCATGGGCCTTCCCCAAACCGGCGCCCACCAGGCCCTGGCCGTCACCCACCACCACAATGGCGCTGAAGCGGAAGCGGCGCCCCCCCTTCACCACCTTGGCGACCCGGGCGATGCTCACTACTTTGTCGGTCAATTGTTGTTCTGATCCATCTGACTCGAACAAGCTTACCTCCCGAGAGAAGCTTTCAGCTATCAGCTGTCAGCTATCAGCTTTAAAACCTTTTTCCCTTATTATTTAATGGCAATTTCATTTTCACAGGTTTCAGCCATTTGATTCGCTGGAAGATGAGCAATCTTGGTGTTTCCTTGATCCTTAGCTGAGAGCTGAAAGCTGACAGCTGATCGCTTTAAAATACCAACCCGTTCTCCCGGCAGCTCTCGGCCACGGCCTTTACCCGCCCGTGGTAGAGAAAACCGCTGCGGTCGAAGACCACCAAAGTGATGCCCTTCTCTTTGGCCCGGGTTGCCAGAAGCTTGCCCACTTCCTTGGCGGCCTCGGACTTCTTCAGACCGCCCAGTCTCTCTTTAAGTTCGGCGCTCAGGGTGGAAGCCGCCACCAGGGTCCGGCCCTGCCCGTCGTCGATAATCTGAGTATACAGATGCCGGGAACTGCGAAACACCGAAAGCCGTGGTCTGGCCTCGTTGCCGCTGATCTTCCGCCGGATGCGCTGCCGCCGTTTCAGTCTTGCCGCCAGTTTGGAGCTCATCTTCTCTCTCTCCTACCCTTAGCGGCCACCGGCCTTGCCGACTTTGCGCCGCAATACTTCGCCCGCATATTTGATGCCCTTGCCTTTATAGGCGTCCGGCGGCCGCAAGGCCCGAATCACCGCACAGGTCTTGCCCAACATCTCTTTATCATAGCCTTTCAATTCGATGCGGGTGGCCTTTTCCACCTTGGCGCTGATCCCTTCGGGCAGGGGAAAATCGACCGGGTTGGAATAACCTATGCTAAAGACCAGGCTGCCGCCCTTGCTCTCCACCTTGTAGCCGGTGCCCACCAACTCCAGCACCCGGGAAAACCCGTCGCTGACCCCGATGACCATGTTGGCAGCCAGGGTCCGGGCCAACCCCCAATAGGAACGGCTCAAGCGGGAGTCATCCTCGGGGGTCAGGGTGATCTCCTTGGCCCCGATGTCGATCTTAATCCGGGGCGGCATCAATTGGCTCAAGCTGGCGTGGGGGCCTGTGACCGTCAGCCTCCCGTCTCGCAGCGCCGCCTTCACCCCCGGGGCCAAAGGCACAGGTTTCTTTCCGATGCGGCTCATGGCATTACCCTTACCAGATCTCGCAGAGAATTTCTCCGCCCACTTGCAGCTTCCGCGCCTGGCGGTCGGTCACCACGCCCTGGGAGGTGGAGACGATGGCCATCCCCAGGCCCCCCTGGACCTTGGGCAGCCCGGAGTGACCGGAATAAACCCGGCGCCCCGGTTTGCTGATCCGCCGCAAGCCCTGAATAAGCGGTCTCTGGTGTTCAAAATATTTGAGATAGACCCGCAGCAGCCCCTGGCGATTGTCCTTGATCACCTTGTAGTTCTTGATGAAGCCCTCCTCTTTGAGGATGCGGGCCAGGCTGATCTTCATGCGGGAGGCCGGGATATCCACCTTGTCGAAATGGGCCACCCCGGCGTTGCGAATCCGGGTCAACATATCAGCGATGGGGTCGGTCATGCTCATCTTTGGCTACCAACTCGATTTCGTCACCCCGGGGATCTCCCCCCGGAGGGCCATATTACGGAAACAGATGCGGCAAATGCCGAACCGCCGCAGAAAAGCCCGGGGGCGTCCGCACAAAGGGCAGCGGTGGTATTTTTGCACCTCGAACTTGGTGGGGCGCTTTGCCTTGGCTATCAATGATTTCTTGGCCATTCGCTTCTCCGCAGGGGGGTAAACCGCCCCCGCCTTTATTTCCTAAAGGGCAAGCCCAATAGGGTCAAGAGAAACCTGCCTTCTTCGTCGGTGCGGGCATCGGTGACGATGGTGATGTTCATTCCCTTGACCTTGTCGATCTTGTCGTAATCGATCTCCGGGAAGATGATCTGCTCCTTGATGCCCAGCGTATAGTTACCCCGCCCGTCGAAGGCCTTCTCCGATACCCCCCGGAAGTCCCGCACTCTGGGAAGCACTACGTTCACCAGTTTATCCATGAAGTAATACATCCGCTCCCGGCGCAGGGTCACCATGCAGCCGATGGGCATCCCCTCCCGCAGCTTGAAGGCCGCGATCGATTTCTTGGCCCGGGTCACCACCGGTTTCTGTCCGGCGATGGCGGTGAGTTCAGCAGCGGCGGACTCCAGCAGCTTGATGTTCTGGATCGCCTCTCCCAACCCCAGATTGATGACGATCTTCTTCAGCCTGGGCGCCTGCATGGGGCTCGCATAGCGAAACTCCTGCATCATGCGGGGCACGCACTCACTCCGGTAATAATCCCACAGCCGGGCCGCGAACTTTTCGACCGGGGGAGCCTCGGCAACCTCCGCGGCCGGCGCCGCCTTGGCTTCACCCTTGCCCTTGCCGGCTGGCGCCTTGCCTTTGGCCGCCTTGGGCGCGGTTTTGGGCTCGGCTTTGGCCTCAGCCTGGGCCTCGGGTTGGCGCCCAGCCTTGGTCTCCGACTGGTCTCCAGCCTTGCTCTCGGCTATGGCCGCGGGCTTGGTCTCGGCTTTGGCTGCGGCCTTGCCCTCAGCCTTGGCCGCGGCCTTGGCCGCGCTTTTGGTCTCGGCCTTCCCCTCTGCCGCAGGCGTCGCCTTCGGTCTCTTCTCTTTCTCTTTCTCAGCCATCAATCACTTCCTTGCATTTCAGGCAGACCCGCGTCTTTTTGCCTTCCCCGGTTAGGCTCAGGCCAAAGCGAGTGGCTGTGGCGCATTTGGGGCAAACGAGCTTCACCTTGGAGATGTGGATCGGCCCCTCTTTTTCGACAATGCCTCCCTGCCCGGTGGTGGGACTGGGGCGGGTGTGCCGCTTGATCATGTTGACCTTTTCCAGGAGCACCTGGTTTTTTTCCCGAATAACCTTGAGGATCTTGCCGGTCTTGCCCTGTTCCTTGCCGGACATCACCTCCACCAGGTCGTTCTTTTTCAGGCGTATCCTGAGCGCTGGCTGCTTAACTTTCCGGGACTTGGCCATCACAGCACCTCCGGGGCCAGCGAGATAATCTTCATGAACCGTTTGGCCCTAAGCTCCCGGGCCACCGGTCCGAAGATGCGGGTGCCGATGGGGTCGCCCGCCGGATTGATGAGCACCGCGGAGTTGTCGTCAAATTTGATGTAGGAGCCGTCAGCGCGGCGCATTTCCTTGACGGTGCGCACCACCACCGCCCGCATCACGTCGCCCTTCTTGACCTTGGAGTGCGGCAAGGCTTCCTTGACAGACACCACGACAATATCCCCCACCCGGGCGTACCGTCTGCGGGTACCTCCCAAGACGCGGATACAGGAGACCTTTTTGGCCCCGGAGTTGTCCGCCACCGTCATCTGTGTGTGCACCTGAATCATGGTCGTCTATCCATCTCGGCGGCAGCCGCTCCGCTCATTGGGCCTTTTCCAGGATCTGCTTGATCCGCCAGTGCTTGTCCCGGCTGATGGGCCGGGTCTCTTCCAGCAGCACCTTGTCTCCCACGTGGCAGGTGTTCTGGGGGTCGTGGGCCTTGATCTTGACCCGGCGCCGGATGATCTTGTGATAGAGGGGGTGGGCCACCAGGCGCTTCACCTCCACCACCACGGTTTTGTCCATCTTGTCGCTGACCACCATACCTACCCGGGTCTTCCGGATACCCCGCGCTGTTTCCATATAATCTAACCTTCCCGGCTATTGCTTGGTTCCAGTTTTGGCCCTGAGTTCCGTCCTGATCCGGGCCAGGTCTTTGCGGGCTTGGCCCAACCTGGCGGTATTGTCCAACTGCTGCCGGCTGTGCTGAAAACCCAGGTTGAAAAGCTCCTCCGAGACCTCTTTCAGCTTGGCCTCCAGCTCCTCGGCGCTCAGGTCCCTCAGGTCGGCGGACTTCATGACCCCGCCTCCGTTTCGGCGGTTGCAGCCGCCGCCATCGGGGTGATGCCGCCGCCCCGCTCCACAAATTTCGTGCGCAGCGGCAACTTGTGGGACGCCAGGCGCATGGCCTCCACGGCCACGTCCCGCTCCACCCCCGCCATCTCGTAAAGTACCAGGCCCGGACGTATGACCGCCACCCAGCCCTCGGGTGAGCCTTTCCCTTTGCCCATCCTGGTCTCCGCCGGCTTCTTGGTGAAGGGTTTATCGGGAAATATCCGGATCCATACCTGACCGCCCCGTTTCACATGGCGGGTGATGGCGATCCGGGCCGCCTCAATCTGTTGGGCGGTGAGCCAACCGCATTCCGTGGCCGTCAGACCGTAATCCCCGAAGGCGATAAAATTGCCCCGGGTGGCCTGGCCCCGCCGGCGCCCCTTCATGACCTTGCGATGTTTTACTCGTTTCGGAGCCAGCATTTTAAATATCCTGTTTCTATGGTTCCTCTCCCCTGCGGGAAGAGAAGTGCTTGCAATTGCTGCTCACTGCTCACTGCTCACTGCTTACTGTTTTTTAGAAGCTCATACCCTCTTCCGCGCCCAGAACCTCGCCGTGGAAGATCCAGGTCTTGACCCCGATGATCCCATAGGTAGTCTTGGCCTCGGCGAAACCGTAATCGATGAAGGCCCGTAGAGTGTGCAGCGGCACCCGCCCTTCCCGGTACCATTCCTGCCGGGCGATTTCCGCCCCGGCCAGGCGGCCCTTGCAGCGGATCTTGATGCCCTTGGCCCCGAACTTCAAGGCCTGGCCCACCGACTTTTTCATGGCCCGCCGGAAGGAGACCCGGCGCTCCAATTGCTGGGCGATGTTTTCCGCCACCAACTGGGCATTGATCTCGGGCTTGCGCACCTCCTGGACGTCGATCACCAGTTCCCGGCCCACCAGCTTCTCCAGGCGGCGGCGCAGGTCTTCGATCTTCTTGCCCTTCTGGCCGATGACCATCCCCGGCCTCGAGGTATGGATCTTGATGGTCAGCTTATTGGCCGCCCTTTTAATATCGACCCCGGCGATCCCCGACCCCTTGAGCTCCCGATCCTCCTTGATGAACACCCGAATCCTGCGGTCCTCCAGCACGAGGGTCGAGAAATCCTTCCGGGCGAACCACACGGAATCCCATTTACGGTAGCTCCCCAGGCGGAAACCGATGGGGTGAACTTTCTGGCCCAATCCCTGCCTCCTTGTTTCAGTTCCCAGATGTTAGTCCCAGTCCCAGTAGTTAAAGTGAGTGCCCCAGCATAAATACTGGCTACTGGCTACTGGCTACTTCTTCATCATTTCCCGGGCCCTTCCTTAAGGACCACGGTAATGTGGCTGCTTCTCTTAAGGATGCGGTTGACCCGTCCCTGGGCCCTGGCCTGAAAGCGCTTCAGGCTGGGACCGCCGTCCACCTGGACCCCTTTGACCACCAGGGTGTCCACATCCACCTGGGAGCGCTGTTCGGCATTGGCCACCGCGGCTACCATCACCTTGCGCACCAGTCCCGCGCCCCGCTGCGGCATAAACTGCAACAGGGAGAGGGCGTCACCCACCTTCTTGCCGGGCAGCAACTGGGCCACCAGGCGCACTTTGCGAGGGGAGATTCGCAAAAATTTGGCGCGGGCTGTGATCTCCATGACTATTTCTTACCCACTTTCGATTTGCGATCCCCGGCGTGGCCGCCAAAATGGCGGGTGGGGGCGAACTCCCCCAGCTTGTGCCCCACCATGTTCTCGGTTACGTACACCGGGATGAATTTCTTGCCGTTGTGCACCGCCAGGGTCAGGCCGATAAAGTCCGGGGTGATGGTGGAACGCCGGGACCAGGTCTTGATCACCCGGCGGTCCTGGGTCTCCCGGGCCTTGTGCACCTTGGCCTCCAGGCTGTCCTGTATGTAGGGTCCCTTACTGATTGAACGGGCCACGTCTCTCCCCTCTACTTCTTAGACCGATGTTTGATGATGTTGCGATCGCTGTCCTTGGGCTTTTTGCGGGTCTTGAACCCCTTGGTGGGCACCCCCCAGGGGGTCACCGGATGCCGTCCCCCCGAGGACTTGCCTTCGCCGCCGCCCATGGGATGGTCCACCGGGTTCATGGCTACGCCCCGCACGTGGGGCCTTTTGCCCAGCCAACGTTTGCGCCCGGCCTTGCCCAGAGCCACATTTTCCTGTTCGGCGTTGCTCAACTGGCCGATGGTGGCCCGGCAATCCACCGAAACCATGCGCACTTCCCCGGAGGGCAGCTTCAGATGGGCGTTCTTCCCTTCTCTGGCCATCAACTGGGCATAAGCCCCCGCGGCCCGGGCCAACTGCCCGCCCTTGCCGGGCTTCAGCTCCACGTTGTGCACCAGGGTGCCCGTGGGAATATTGGCCAAAGGCATGGAATTGCCCGCCTTGATGTCGGCCTCGGGGCCGGCCACCACCAGGTCGCCCACCTGCATATCCTGGGGGGCCAGGATATAGCGCTTCTCCCCATCGAGATAATGGAGCAGCGCAATGCGGGTGGTGCGGTTGGGATCGTATTCGATGGCCGCCACCCTGGCCTCCACCCCGAACTTATTGCGTTTAAAGTCGATGAGCCGATAGCGCCGTTTATGCCCGCCGCCCCGGTGGCGGCAGGTGACCCGGCCGTAGCTGTTGCGGCCCCCGGTCTTTTTGAGCGTCCTTACCAGGCTCTTCTCCGGGGCGCCGCGGCTGATCTCGGCAAAATCGAGGGCCGTCTGATGCCGCCGCCCCGCGGAGGTTGGCTTCCGGGTAATTAGAGCCATGTTAATATCTTCCTCTTAATATTTAAGAACCATTCTTAAATTGTTTTTTAATTTTTACCGACCAATGACCCCTGATCCCTGCTTCTTACTGGTCCCTGACCCCCGACCCCTAACCCCTGCCTTTACAGCCCTTCGTACCCGGGAATCTTTTCTCCGGGGGCCAGGGTGACGATGGCTTTTTTCCAATTGGAGCGGACCCCCTCTTTGCGGCCCACCTGTTTCTTTTTGCCATGCATCTGGATGGTGTTCACCCCCAACACCTTCACTTTAAACAGGTCCTCGATGGCCTTGCGGATCTCAATCTTGTTGGCCTTGACATCCACCCTGAGGGTCAGCTTGTTGCCCGCCTCCTTCAGGGAATGCGTCTTTTCCGTAATGATGGGCCCTTTAATAAGCTGATAATAAGGCTTCATTAGGCCAACCTCGCTTCGATGGCCGCCAGCGCCGGGGAAAACAGCACCAGGTGGTCGTATTTCAGGATGTCATAAACATTCAACCCCATCGGCAGCATGACCTGGACTCCAGGCACGTTCCGGGCGCTCAACTCCAGGGCCTGGTTCCCTTCGGGGTAGATGAACAACGCCTTGCCGATCTCGAAGGCCTTCAGGACCGCGATAAAATCCCGGGTCTTGGCTCCGGTATGAGGATATTCATCCAGAACCAGCAGTTGGCCGTCCTTGAGCTTGCTGCTCAAGGCCATCTTCAGGGCCAGCCGCCGCACCTTCTTGGGCAAAGAGTAGGCGAAACTCCGGGGTCTGGGACCGAAGGTGGTGCCGCCCCCTTTCCAGATAGGGGAGCGATTGCTGCCGGACCGGGCCCGGCCGCTGCCTTTTTGGCGCCAGGGCTTGCGGCCGCCGCCGCTCACTTCACCCCGGGTCTTGGTGCAGGCAGTGCCGCTGCGGCGGCAAGCCCGCTGCCAGGTCACCACTTCGTGGAGCACGTCGCCCCGCACCTCCACCCCAAAGATGCTATCTTTGAGGTCGAGCTCCCCGACCTTTTCCTTTTGAATATTGTAGATATCCACTGTGGGCATAGTTTCAGCCAACCTTCCGGATAAAGACCAGGCCCCGCGAGGGGCCGGGCACCGCGCCTTTCACCAGCAGCAGGTGGTCTTCCGGGCGCACGTCGATAACTTCCAGATTTTTCAAGGTCACCCGGGCGGAGCCCATCTGCCCCGGCAGCTTTTTGCCCGGAAGGACCCGCGAGGGGTAAGCGCTGCAGCCGATGGAGCCGGGGGCCCTTTTGTTCATCGAGCCGTGGGTCATGGGGCCTCGATGGAATTTCCAGCGCTTCACGGTCCCCGCAAAGCCCCGGCCCTTGCTGGTGCCGATGATGTCCACCCGGTCCCCGATGACAAACTGCTCCACGGTGATCTCCTGGCCTTCTGCAAAGGACCCGGCCTCTTTCAGGCGCACCTCCTGGAGATGCTTGAAGCCGCTTTTGGCGCCATGCTTTTGCAAATGACCCTTTTCCGGCTTGTTCAGCTTCTCCAAAGGCCGCCGCTCAAAGCCCAACTGCAAAGCCTGGTAGCCTTCCTTGGCGCCGGTTTTCTCCTGCACCACGAAGCAAGGACCGGCTTCGATAACCGTGACCGGCACTGCCTGGCCATCGGAATCGAAGATCTGGGTCATCCCCAATTTCTTGCCAATTAACCCACCGGGCATTGTGAACCCCTGTTTGCTTTTTTCTGTTTATCCGTTTCCCGGCTCAATGAACTCCAGAAATGGGATGAACCGAAAGCTGGATATATTTTCTTCTCTGGGCTTCTGAAATCCGTTTTCTCTCAAAATAACCAAAAGCCGCCAAACCGCCTTTATACCTTTATCTCCACATCCACCCCGGCCGCCAGATCCAGCTTGCTGATGGCGTCCATGGTCTGCTGGGTCGGCTCCAGGATGTCCAGGAGTCTTTTGTAGGTGCGCATCTCGAACTGCTCCCGGGACTTCTTGTCGATGTGGGGCGAACGCAGCACCGTGTATTTGTTGATCTCCGTGGGCATCGGGATGGGACCCGCCACCCTGGCGCCTGTGCTGCGGGCGGTCTCCACGATCTCCAGGACCGATTTGTCCAGCAGCTTGTAATCGTAGGATCGCAGACGGATGCGAATCTTGGGTGTGATCATCTGTTCCTCTTATTCCACAATCTGGCTGACGACGCCGGCGCCCACGGTGCGGCCGCCTTCCCGGATGGCGAAGCGCAGCCCCTCTTCCAGGGCCACCGGGGTAATCAGGGTCACTTCCAGGGTAACGTTGTCCCCGGGCATCACCATCTCCACCCCCTCGGGCAGGGTCGCCACCCCGGTGACGTCGGTGGTCCGCAGATAGAACTGCGGCCGGTATCCTGAGAAAAACGGCGTGTGCCGGCCGCCTTCCT
>JBAUPV010000004.1:0-35455 GCA_049580385.1 Desulfobaccales bacterium
CGTGGCCGTCCTTGTAGCCACCCCTCACCCCAACCCTCTCCCCTCACAGGGGAGAGGGAGTTTTTTGTGCTTCCGGGCTGCCCCTGTTTTCTCTGGCTTATGGCTTGCGGCGACGATTTCTTTCCCCAGCCCTTAAGCAGGATTTCTACCGAACACTACAGGGCCGCGGCTGGTATTGACTCCGTGGCGGCCACCTTGCGCCGTTCCCGGCCCGCCCTTATCTTAACTGGCAGATATTCCGAAATTTCAAGGAGGACAGGTTATGCCGCAAGCCACCCGGTTACAGGGCCAGCGCGTCGCCATCCTGGCCGAGGACCTTTATGAAGACTTGGAGCTATGGTATCCCTTGCTGCGATTGCGGGAGGCCGGGGCCGAGGCGGTGGTGGTGGGGCCCGGCCCCGGCAGGACCCATACCAGCAAACACGGCTACCCGGTGGAGGTGGACCGTTTGGCGGGGGAAGTGGACCCGGCGGAGTTCGACGCGGTCATCATTCCCGGGGGCTACGCCCCGGACCGCATGCGTCGCCATCCCGCCATTGTGGCCCTGGTGCGGCAGGCGGCCTTGAACCACAAGGTGGTGGCCGCCATCTGCCATGGCGGCTGGATGCTGGCCTCCGCCGAGGTGATTCAGGGCAAAAACGTCACCTGCTTCCACTCCATCAAGGATGACCTGATCCACGCCGGGGCCCGCTATCGGGACGAAGAAGTGGTGGTGGACGGCAACATCATCACCTCGCGGCAACCCGGCGACCTGCCGGCTTTCTGCCGCGCCATCCTCACCGCCCTGGCCAATGCGAGGCGCTGACCCGCCTGCCGGACGGCCCTCAGCAGCGGCGGCCCACCCCGGGGCCGGGGCACAGAGTACTGTTTTCTGTTTTCTGTAGAGGCGGGGTTAAACCCGTCCCTGCTTCGATTTTGCCTCTCACGGAAAACGGAAAACTCCCTTACCGGGGCGCGGCACCTGCGGGGTCGCCGGACAGGTTATGGGACACCGCACCCGAGGAAGGGCGTCCTCGTCAATTCTTACTTACCGAAGCGCGGCACCTGCGGCCAGACAGGTTATATGACACCACGCTGCGGGAAGGGCTTCCTCCTCAATTCTTACCTAATAATTATCTCGGGTTAGCCGTCTAGACTCCTGGCCTGCATCTTGCTCCCTCAAAGTGCCTCAGCCGCAGGATCTAGCGTTTCCGGGAATCCGCCAGTTGGACCGGGGGGAGGCGGCCTGGAAAAAAACCTGCCGGCTAAAGGGGCTGGCGGATGAAGCCGGATCATTGGACACCCCCGGGCAGGAGCGGCGGCCAAGATTGGGCGCTCCCGGAAGGAGAGCAACTGGAGAGGGCCATGGTGGCCGGCCTGATGCTGGAGGCAGCCCTGGAGACCACACCCTGGTCCGGCGATCCTCAAGAGCATCGCCAGCTCATCAAGTTCCGGATGAGGGATTCCCTGGTGGCGCATCTGTCCGGGCGCATCACCCTGGACCGCTTCCGGACCCTGCTGCACCGCCTGGACCAGTGGTTCCCCTTCTATTATCCCTTGATGCCAGCCCCGGCGCCGCCGCCGGAGACGCCCCGGCCCTGGCCCTCGAGCGACGGACCGGTCGCCGCCGGCGCTTCTTCCCAAACTCCGGTGCGCCAGCGCGACCTTAAATATTGGCTGGAGAAGGCGGGCCGCCAGCTCCTGCCCCACCGGCCCCAACGCAAACTCCATGCGGGGGGCCTGCAAGATTTTCTGCAACGCACCCGGGGCCGCTGGTTTCGAGTGAAGGACATGGCCCAAGACTTCGACATCGATGGCAAGACCGCCTGGGAATACCTGCAAAAATTGCAGGAGGCCGGGTTATTGCTCCATAACGGCAGAAGGTCCGCGGCGGTGCGCTATCGCCTGGCAGATACCTTCCTCACGGTGAGGCTGGAAAGCCTCACGCGCCAGGTGGTCCTGGCCCTGGCCCCGGCTGGGCTCCCCGGGTCCCGCATCGAACAGCTGGTCGAATGGCTGGCGGGCACCGCCGGGGAGCCTTTCTGGGAAGAGGGCTGGCCCCATTTAGCCGCGGCGCGTCGCCAGGAGATCATCGATCATCTGAAAGACGCCGTGGTCCTGGAGGTGGTTTACCGGGCGGACGGGCAAACCCTGCTGCGCCTCCGGCGCCAATGGCTTAAAGAATAGTTTTCGGTTTCCGGTTTTCGGTTTTGCCGGGAAATATTAGGCGGCGATTACTGCGGCCCGCCCCACCGGGGAAAGGTCAGTCGGGGGCGGGCAGGTCGGCGGCCCTCTCTCCTTTTTTTCCAAAAAGCCAACCGGTCGTAAAAGTCAAAAAAGTGCCCATCAACAAAAGCCAGGTCCATCCCAACGGGAATATTTTCTTCTCGGAAAGAATCAACAGAACCAGCATTCCCAGAGCGGACAGGGCCATGGCGGCGCAATTGACCCGGTTGCCTCGCCTTTTGGTCACCAGACCCAGGAGGAAAACTCCCAGTAAAGACCCGTAGGTGACCCCGCCGATTTTGAAAGCGAGCCAGAGGATTTTCTCAAAATGGCTGAAAAAGTAGGCGATGCACGCCAGCAGAATGCCAAAAATAACCACACCAATTCTGGAAACTAAAAGGTAGTGGCGTTCGTTTCCCGATTTAAAAATCACCGGACGATAAATGTCCGTTACAAAGGAAGTGGTCAGGGAACCCAAAGGCGTGTCCAGGCTCGCCATCACCAGCGCCGAGAGCATCAGCCCTCTCATCACCGGGGGCATGGTTTGGGCGATGAAATGGGGGAAAATTTTGTCCAATTTGGCGGGCAATGGCAACCCCGGGTGCTGGGCATAAAAGGCATACAGGCAGGCGCCCACGGAGAGAAAGAGGAGCATCATCAGAATACTGCCGATGGGGGTCAGCAGCATCGATTTTTGGCTTTCCCTTCTCGTTTCCACGGTGAGAAGTCTCTGCATCGATTCCTGGTCCGTCCCAAAGGCCGCCATGGAACCAAAAAAGCCGTTCAGAGTCGCCAGAACAAAGATGTTGGGATCCGAGAACAGACGCTTCAGGAAGGGAGCCGATCCGAAAGCCGCCAGGGCCGGGCCCCAGTTAAAGATTTTCAGTTTGCCGGCGGCGCCGGCGATGGCGACCACGGCCGCGGCGCCTCCGTCAATGCGGCTGAGCAGGAAGGCGATGGCGACCACCCCCGCAGTTACGTAGGTCAGGCCTTGAACCACATTGGTCCAGACTATCGCCTTGATCCCGCCCCAGGCGACATAGAGAACGCATATGCCCGAAAACAGCAAAATGGTCGGCAGAATAGGCCAGCCGATCAGGATGCTCACCGCCAAACAAGCTGCCATCAGCCGGACGCCGGAAGCAAAAAGACGCGTAATGAAAAACAGGACTGACCCGGTGATTTGGGTTTCCGGCCCGAACCGGTGTCTTAAAAATTCATAAATGGAGGTGCAGTTATACCGGTAAAAAGCCGGGATAAACAGAAAGGCGATAATGACCCGCCCCAGAAAATCGCCGATGAAAAATTGGGCATATTCCCAGTTTTCCATATAAGCGATGGCGGGGACCGCGATCAGCGTCAGGGCGCTGGTTTCCGCCGCCACAAACGCAAAGGCAGCCGCCCACCAGGGGATTTTTCTCCCCCCCAGGAAAAAGTCGTCGGTCGATTTTTCTCCCCTGCCAAAGTAAAAACCGACAAAAATCACCAGGGCCAGAACCGCCAACAGGACCGAGTAATCCTGCCAGGTCAGATTGCTGCCGCCGGGAAAAAGGTTTTGGATTTCCATAAGGAGCCAAACTATCGTATCAAAAAATTATTTGTCTGGTTAGAATGATCTCACCATGGAACTGGCAGAACTCGTGGGACAACGGTTGGTCATCGGCATACCCGGAACCAGGGTCACCCCCGAGATTATCCGTCATTTTCAGGAACTGCATGCGGGCGGACTGATTCTCTACCGGATCAATTTTGCCTCTCCGGGCCAGATCAAAAAACTGATCGCCGATCTGGAAGAGGCTCTGGGCCGCAGGCTGCTGGTGACCGCAGACCATGAAGGCGGACGGGTCATCATGTTCAGGGACGCCATTACCGTCTTCCCCGATAATCTGGCGGTGGGAGGCGCCGGAAAGCTCGAATATGCCAGGAAGCAGGGCGAGATCGAGGCGAAAGAACTGAGAAGACTGGGGCTGGACGTGAATCTGGCGCCGGTGCTCGATGTCTTGACCGAGGCCTACAGCCCCAATATCGGGATACGTTCTTACGGGCAGGACTGCAGCTTGGTGGCGAAGCTGGGCGCGGCGCGGATAACCGGAATGCAACAGGGCGGACTTTCAGCCTGCGCCAAGCATTTTCCCGGCAAGGGTCATGCGCCCGTGGATGCCCATCTGGGACTGCCGGTCATCCAATCGACCTGGCAAGAGATGAGAGAGGTGCACCTTAAGCCTTTCGTGAGCGCCATTCAAACCGGGGTCGATCTGCTGATGTCTTCTCATCCCCATTATCCCCGGCTCGATCCTGACCCCCACTCCATCGCCACCTTTTCCAGGAGAATCATTTACGATTGCCTCCGCCAAGAGCTCGGCTTTCAGGGCGTCATTGCCAGCGACGATCTGGAAATGGGGGCGATTAAGGCGATCTGCCCCATCGGCGAAGCGGGGATTTTGGCGGCGCGGGCGGGACATGATCTGCTTCTGGTCTGCCATGACCTTGAGAACCAGAAAGAGGTTTTCCATAAACTTCTCGATGCTTATCGAAGCAAGGGGCTTTCTTTGGCAGAACTGGAGGAGAGTGCCGCCAGGATCGATGGATTGAAATTAAAGAGAGCCGAAAGATTCGCCGGGGGGGAACCCGGCGCCGAAAGTGAAGGCGCCCTCCTGGCTGCAAAAATCTGCCGGGAATCGGTACAGGTTCTCCGGGATGAGAGAAAATTAATACCCCTGCCGACCCGAGAAAAAAGAATCGGGGTTATCTTTCCTCGATTTTCCTCTCTCGATGCCAATATCATGATTGAAACGGAAGTCTTGCCGGAGCGGGAGTTCGTCCGCAGGGAGTTTGAGAAATTTGGGCTGGACCCCGATATCGAAATTGTCTCCATCGAGCCGGCGGTTGAAGAGATTCACAGGGCGCAGCACCTTTCCCAAAACTCGGACCTGACCATCTTCTTCTGTTATGACGCTCATCTCCACAGCTCCAATAAGAAACTTCTGGAGGCGCTTCGGGATTCTGCCCCGAAGCTGGTGGTGGACCTCCTGCGCGACCCTTATGACGCGGACTATATCCAGAGTGGCGTTGCCGTTCTCACCGCCTTCGGCTGGAGAGCCTGCCAGCTCAAGGCTGCCATCGAAAAAATTTGCTCTGCCGCCGCGGTCCGATGAGCGAGGGGATGGGTTAACCAATTTTTCACCCCGGGTAATATCTGGAGCCGCAGGGGAAGTCATGGTCTTTTAACGGGAAACGTCTTTATCCCGCCGGGGTTTTGTGTTATGTTGACCAAATGTCTGATAGGGAGGTGTGAGAGGACCCGATGATCCGAGACGTGCAAAACGAAACCATGCCCCGGGAGGCCCTGGAGGCCCTGCAGCTCAAACGCCTGCAGGCGGTGGTGGAGCGGGTCTACCACCTGGTGGACTTCTACCGCCGGCGCATGGACCAAATGGGGATAAAACCGGAACATATCCGCACTTTGAGCGACCTCAAGAAACTGCCCTTCACCACCAAGCAGGACCTGCGGGACAATTACCCCTTCGGCATGTTCGCGGCGCCCATGATGCAGGTGGTGCGGATTCACGCCTCCTCCGGCACCACCGGCAAACCCACCCCGGTGGCCTACACCCAACGGGACCTGGAGACCTGGGCGGAACTGATGGCCCGGACCCTGGCGGCCGCGGGAGCCCACCGGGGCGACATCATCCATAATGCCTACGGCTACGGCCTGTTCACCGGGGGCCTGGGGGCCCACTACGGGGCCGAGCGGCTGGGAGCCGCGGTCATTCCGGTCTCCGGCGGCCAGACCCGGCGCCAGATTATGCTCATCCAGGATTTCGGCCCCACCGTCATCTGCTGCACCCCCTCCTTTGCCCTGTACCTGGCGGAGGTGGGCCAGGACATGGGAGTGGAGTTTGCCAAGACCAAGCTCAGGATAGGAATATTTGGCGCCGAGCCCTGGACCGAAGGCATGCGCCAGGAGATAGAGAAGCGCCTTCACCTCGATGCCCTGGACATTTACGGCCTCTCCGAGATCCTCGGTCCGGGGGTGGCCATCGAGTGCCTCGAGGCCAAGAACGGCCTGCACATCTTTGAAGACCATTTTCTCCCGGAGATCATCAATCCGGCCACCCTGGAAGCGGAGCCCCCCGGAGAGACGGGTGAGCTGGTCATTACCACCCTCACCAAGGAAGCGTTTCCCCTGCTGCGCTACCGCACCCGGGACGTCACCTCCCTGAACTACGCCCCCTGCAAATGCGGACGCACCATCGCCCGCATCAGCCGTTTTCAGGGCCGCTCCGACGACATGCTCATCATCCGGGGGGTCAATGTCTTCCCCTCCCAGATCGAATCGGTGCTCATGGAGACCCCGGGCTTGGCGCCCCATTACCAGCTCATCGTGGACCGGCAAGGGCAATTGGACACCCTGGAGGTCCAGGTGGAGGTGGATGAGGCCACCTTCTCCGACGAGGTCAAGCAGTTGCAGGCCCTGGCCCAGGACATCCAGAGGAAGATCAAGGATTACTTTACCGTCTCGGTCAAGGTGAAGCTGGTGGAGCCGCAGACCATCCCCCGCAGCGAAGGCAAGGCCCAAAGGGTCATAGATAAAAGGCAGGTGTGACAGTAGTCAGTAGCCAGTCGAAGAAGGGAACTGAGGGGGTACTAAATGAAAGTCGAACAGATCTCGGTATTTTTGGAGAACAAGGCGGGGCGCCTGGCCGATGTCACCCGGGTCCTGGGGGAAGCCGGCGTCAACATCCGGGCCCTGTCTTTGGCCGACACCACCGACTTTGGCATCCTGCGCCTCATCGTCGACCAGTACGACAAGGCCCGGGAGGCCCTGAAGGCCGGGGGCTTCACGGTGGGCAAGACCGAAGTGGTGGCGGTGGAGGTTCCGGACCGGCCCGGCGGCCTGGGCCTGGTGCTGCATATCCTGGCCAAGGCCGGAGTCAACGTGGAATACATGTACGCCTTTGTGCAGCACAGCGGCAAGAACGCGGTGATCATCTTCCGCTTCGACAATCTGGAGCACGCCATCAGCCTCTTGCAGCAGGAAGGCATCCATATTTACAAGGGGGAAGAAGTTTACCGCCTGTGATCGGAGCAATGCTTCAAGGCATCCGGCTCGGCAAGTTCTGGAAGGCCCGCGCCGGGGTACATCAATAGAAATTTTATGACTGGAATCACCGGGGAGGGTTTATGAGAATCAAAACCTGTTTGGTTGGAGGGGCTTTGGCCATGGCCGGCCTGATCCTGGCGTCGGGCTGCGGCCAGGGCAGCAAGTCTAAACCTTACGTTATCGGCGGCATCTTTTCCATCACCGGCCCCCAATCCTACCTGGGGGAACCGGAGCGCAACTCCATGGAGATGGTGGCCGAGGCCATCAATGCCAAGGGCGGGATCAACGGCCACCCCCTGAAGCTGGTGATTTACGATGACGAAGGCGATGTTACCAAGGCCCGCCTCGATGCCGAAAAGCTCCTGCAAAAAGACCAGGCCGTGGCCATCGTCGGACCCAGCCTCACTCCCACCTCCATGACGGTGCTGGATATTACCCAAAAGGCCAAAATACCCCTGATCTCGTGTGCGGCCGCGTCTTCCATCACCTCCCCGGCCCAGGAACGGGCCTGGGTCTTCAAGACGGCCCAAACCGACCAGATGGCGGTGAGCCGCATCTACCAGTATTGTCAGAAACACGGGATTGCCAAGGTCGCCATTCTCACCATCTCCAGCGGCTTTGGAGTGGCGGGCCAGGAGCAGCTTCTCTCCCAGGCACCCAAGTCCGGCATCGAGGTGGTGGACCAGGAGGTCTTTGGGGAAAAAGACACGGACATGACCCCGCAGCTCACCAAGATCAAAGGGACGCCAGCCCAGGCGGTGATCTGTTGGGGCACCGGTCCGGCCCCGGCCCTGGTGGCCAAGAACCTGAAGGAGTTGGGCCTGACCCTGCCCCTGATCCAGAGCCATGGCGCCGCCTCTAAAAAGTTCATCGAACTGGCCGGCGAGGGAGCCGAAGGCGTCATCATGCCCGCCGGCAAGCTGGTGATCTACAAGCAATTGCCCGACTCCGACCCCCAAAAGGCCGTGTGTCAGGAATACGCCGAAAAATACGTGGCTAAGTTTAAGACCCCGGAATCGAGTTTCGGCGGCTATGCCTATGACGCCCAAAGGATGCTGGATCAGGCCCTGCAGCAGGCCGGCGCCGACCCCGCCAAGATCCGGGACGCCCTGGAAGGCATCAAGAACTTCGTGGGGGTGAGCGGCATTTTCAACATGAGCCCCGAAGACCACAACGGCCTAACCCCCGAAGCCTTTGTGATGGTGAAGATTGAGAAGGGGCAATTCACCTTGACAGATTAAGGGATTTTGGGGCAGTGGTCAGGGGCCGGGAAAGATCGAGCCGCTGACCACTGGCCACCTCACTGATAACTGCCTTGCCAATCCTTGCCCCACTCGCGCAATACTTCATCTCCGGCCTGACTAACGGCGCCATCTACGCCCTCATTGCCCTGGGGTTCGGCATCATCTTCAACAGCACCACCATCATTAACTTCGCCCAGGGCGAGTTCGTGATGCTGGGGGCCATGTGCGCCATCAGCATCTACCACCTGGTCCCTTCCCTGGCGCTCGCCTTTGGGGGTGGAGTCATCATCGTCTCCCTGGTGGGCCTGGTCTTTGAGCGTCTGGCCTTGCGCCCGGTGGGAGAGGCCTCGCCTCTCACCCTGATCATCATCACCGTGGGCGCCGGAGTCTTCCTCAAAGGGGTGGCCATGCTCCTGTGGGGCAAAGAGTCCTATACCCTGCCGCCCTTTTCGGGAGAGGCCCCGCTGCACCTGGGTCCGGCCACTCTGCTCCCGCAGAACCTCTGGGTCCTGGGGCTGACGCTGATCCTGGTGCTGGCCTTGGAGGCCTTTTTCCGTCTTACCCTGATGGGCAAGGCCATGCGGGCCTGCGCCTATAATCCCCGGGCCGCCCGCCTGGTGGGCATCGCCGCCAGCCGCATGGTGCAGCTCTCCTTTGCCCTTTCCGCCCTCCTGGGTGCCGGAGCCGGCATCCTCATCGCCCCTCTCACCCTGGGGGTTTACGACATGGGCACCATCCTGGGACTCAAGGGATTCGCCGCAGCCATCATCGGCGGCCTGGGCAGCCTCCTGGGCGGAGTCCTGGGCGGCCTGCTCCTGGGTCTGGCCGAATCCTTCACCTCCGGGCTCATCTCCTCGGGGTACAAGGACGCAGTGGCCTTTCTGCTGCTGTTGCTGGTCCTCTTTCTGCGGCCCCGGGGGTTGCTGGGAGGCCGTCAATGAATTTGGCGAGGCTGTTTACCCGCTGGGTGCTTTTTGCACTGGTGGTGCTGGCCATTTTGGCCGGCCTCGATAACGAATACTATTTCACCCTGCTCAATTTCGTCGGTATCCACACCCTGCTGGTGGTGGGGCTCAACCTGCTGGTGGGGTACGCCGGACAGATCTCCCTGGGCCATGCCGCCTTCTTCGGCCTGGGCGCTTACACTTCCGGCATCCTCACCGCCACTTGCGGTGTCAACCCCTGGCTGGCGCTGCTGGCCGGGTTGGCGGTTTCCGGGGGCGCGGCGTTTCTCATCGGCGTCCCGGCCTTGAAGCTCCGGGGCTATTACCTGGCCATGGCCACCCTGGGCTTCGGCATCATCGTCTCCATCATCCTGAGCCAGACCCAGCCGCTCACCGGCGGCCCCTCGGGCCTCTCGGGGATCCCGCCCCTGACCCTGGCGGGCTTTCCCCTGAACACGGCCCGGCGCCTCTTTCCCTTGATCTGGCTTACGGTGGGGCTGATCCTGGCGCTCAGCGCCAACCTGGTGGACTCCCGGGCCGGCCGGGCCCTTCGGGCCCACCACGACTCCGAGGCCGCCGCCGCTTCCCTGGGGGTGAACACCGCCCGCCTGAAGCTCAAGATCTTTATCGGGAGCGCCCTGTACGCCTCCCTGGCCGGGAGTCTCTATGCCCACAGCCTCAATTTCATCGCCCCCGCCTCCTTCGGCTTTATGTTCTCCATCAAACTGGTGGCCATGGTGGTGCTGGGGGGAATGGCCAGCATCTGGGGCTCGCTTCTGGGGGCCGGGGTGCTAACGGTGCTGCCGGAGGCGCTCACCGTGTTCCACGATTTCGAAGTGGTCATCTTCGGGGCCATTCTCATGGTGGTGATGATCTTCCTGCCCCGGGGCCTGGTGCGGGGTCTCCTGGACCTCTGGGAGTTCCGGCGCTACAAACGGAAAGGGAGTTTTGTTCCATAAAAATCCATATCTCCAGACCGGGAGGACCCGGATAATCTTCCGGACTCCCTGGGTCCGGGTGCTTAACCCCTGGTGTTTATGATATCACCACCCAGCCAGACCGTGTTGGCCTTACAAGATGTGAGCCTGGCCTTTGGCGGCCTGCAGGCGGTGGAGCGCGTCAGCTTGGCGGTGAAGCGGGGTACGGTAAAGGCGATCATCGGTCCCAACGGCGCCGGCAAGACCACCCTGTTTCACCTGGTGAGCGGTCTGTTAACTCCCCAGCAGGGCCGGGTCGTTCTTAACGGAGAAGAGATCCAGGGCCTGCCGGCTCACGCCATCGCCAGGCGGGGGGTGGCCCGCACCTTTCAGTTGGTGCAGCTCTTTGACCATATGACGGTCCTGGAAAACGCCATGGTGGGCCGCCATCGCCTGAGCCGCGCCGGCCTCCTGGCCGGGGCCCTGCAGCTCCCCTGGACCCGGGCCGAGGAACGGCTGATCCGCGCCAAGGCCATGGAGGCCCTGGAGTTCGTGGGCCTGGACTCCCGGGCCCACCAGTCCGCGGCCGTCCTGCCTTTGGGTCTCAAAAGGCTGCTGGAGATGGCGCGTGCCCTGGCCGCAGCCCCCACCCTGCTACTCCTGGATGAACCGGCCTCGGGCCTGGACGGCGCCGAAACCGATAAACTCCGGGAGATGATCCTGGGCCTCAAGGAAAGGGGGCTCACCGTCCTCCTGGTGGAGCACGACATGGGCCTCACCATGGAGGTAGCCGGCGAGATCGCGGTGCTTAACTACGGCCGCCTCATCGCCGACGGCCCGCCCCGGGCCGTTCAGAAGAATCCGGAGGTGATCGCCGCCTATCTGGGGACGGATTGGCAGGCGTAGGAGAAGGTTTTCGGTTTTCGGTTTTCGGTTTTCGGTAAAAGGACCTGGTGGCACAGGCGTCTCGCCTGTCCAGGACGAAATTGATAATGTCCCCTTTAATGGTAGCCGCAGGCTTTAGCCTGCGCTTTCTGGGGAAAATCTGTCATAGGGGTGCACCCATGTGTGCGCCCAGCATCTCGCTTACGCAGGTTGAGATTAAACAGAAGAGCGGCATGCTCAAAATCCGCAACCTTTTCGCCTATTACGGCTCCGTCACCGCGCTCAGCGGGGTCACCTGCCACGTTCGGCCCGGAGAGGTGGTTTGCCTCATCGGTGGCAACGGCGCCGGCAAGACCACCCTGCTCAACGCCATCTGCGGGCTGGTGCGCCGGGAGGGGCAGATAATCTTCGAAGGCCGCCCCCTTACCGGGCTCACCCCGGAGGCCATCGTGGCCCTGGGGATTTCCCAGGTGCCCGAAGGCCGCCAGCTCTTCGCGGCCATGACGGTGGCGGAAAATCTGGACCTGGGCGCCTACCTGCGCCACCGCCGCCACCCCCGGGAGGAGATTCGCCTGGATCTGGAGCGGGTCTTCGACCTGTTCCCCCGCCTCCGGGACCGCCTGGGCCAAAGAGCCGGGACCATGAGCGGCGGCGAGCAGCAGATGCTGGCCATCGGCCGGGCCCTGATGGCCCGCCCCCGGCTGCTGCTGATGGACGAGCCCTCTCTCGGTATGGCCCCCAAGGTGGTGGAGAATATCATGGCCACCCTTTTGCAGATGCGCCGGGAAATGGGTCTGACTATCCTGTTGGTGGAGCAAAACGCCCGGGCCGCCTTGAAGGTGGCGGACCGGGGTTACGTCCTGGAAACCGGGCGCCTCATCCTGAGCGGCGCCGCCGCCGACCTGCTCCAGGACCGTTTGGTAACCCGGGCCTACCTGGGCAAGGATTATCGAGAGTTTACCGAGGGCAGGTGAAAAGAGAGTAGCCAGTAGCCAGTAGCCAGTAGGGGCGACCCGCTGGGTCGCCCAGTAGCTGGTAATCAGTAGTCAGTTTCGTTGATAATAGGCAGACACTGGGAGAAGTTAGACTATGACAAGATATTATATGGATTTGATCGGCTGGCAAAAGGCTATGGATTTGGTAACGGAGATTTATCGCCTGACCAAAAAATTGCCTAAGGAAGAGATGTCTGGTCTCGCCAGCCAGCTTCGCCGAGCCGCGGTTTCTATTCCCAGTAATATTGCTGAAGGCCAGGGACGTTTATCGAAGGGAGAATTTCGGGTATTTTTGGGAAATGCCAGAGGATCGTTATCAGAACTGGAAACCCAAATTATGATAGCCAAGAATCTTGAATATATTGATGCACCAGAGGCTACGGTATTACTTGAGATGGCTTCGGAAGTAGGACGCATTTTAAATGGGCTTATAGCTTCGATGAAAAAATAAGTGGGGTTTTTTACTGACTACTGGCTACTGACCACTGGCTACTGGAGAAAACATGCCCCAGCCGGAATTCGAGGCCATGGACCGGGAGGAGCTGGAACTGCTGCAGCTGGAAAGGCTCCAATCCACTCTGACCCGGGCTTACCGACAGGTGAAATGCTACCGCCAGCAGTTCGACCGGCTGGGACTGCGCCCCGAAGCCGTTCGCAGTCCCGCCGACTTGAGCCGCCTGCCGTTCACCACGCGGGACGACCTGTCGGAGAATTATCCCTACGGCATGTTCGCCGTGCCCTTGCGGGACATCGTCCGCATCCAGTCCTCTCCCGGCACTACGCAGCAGCCCCTGGTGGTGGGCTACGCCTCCCAGGACGTGAAACTCTGGCTGGGGCTCCTGGCTCGCCTGTACGCCGCCTGCGGGGTGACGCCGGAGGATATCCTGCAAATAATCCTGCCACCGGGTCTGGCCAACTGGCGCCGGGACCTGCAGGCCGGGGCGGAGCACCTGGGGGCCTCGGTGATCCCCGCGGCCAGCCTCAGCTTTACCAAGCAGCTCATGGTGATGCGGGATTACCGGACCTCGGTCCTGGTCACCACCCCCTCCCTGGCCCGGCACCTGCTGACGGTGATGGAGCGCATGGACCTTACCGCCGCGGCCTTGAGCCTGCGGGCGGCGCTGCTGGTAGCCGCGCCCCTGGCCCCCCCGGTGCGCCGTGAGATTGAGGCCGGCTTTCAGATCCGGGTAGCCACCGCCTACGGCATTACCGAAGTGATGGGACCGGGACTAGCCTTCAGTTGCGGCCAGGGGGAGGGTCTCCACTTTTCCGAGGACCACTTCTTCCCGGAGATCATTGACCCGGAGAGCCTCGTGCCGGTTCCCGCCGGCGCCGCCGGCGAGCTGGTTATCACCACCCTCAGCACCGTGGCCTTTCCCCTGGTGCGCTTTCGCAGCGGCGACTTGACTTCGCTGCTCGCCGCCCCCTGCCCCTGTGGCCGCAGCCTGGTGCGCCTGGGGGAGATCACCGGCCGCACCGACCCCATCTTTTCGGTGGGAGGCATCAAGGTGCACCCGGACCAGATCGAAGCGCTCCTCAAAGAAGTCATGGAGGGCTTTCTGCCCCAGTACCGCCGCCGGGTGGTGGCGGAGGAGGGGTTGGAGGTCCTGGAAATCGACCTGATCGCCGCGGAGATCTTTTTTTCCGATGAGGTCAAGGCCCTGGAGGGTCTGTGCCGCCGGGCCCGGCGCCACCTCCAGGAAAACCTGGGCATCGATGCCCGAATTACCTTGAAAGAGATGGCAGATGTGGGGTAAATATCAAAAGATCAGTCTTGGCTCGGTGGCGGCGCCTTATCCAAAAAAACTTGGGGAATCATCGAGGAGGAGATAGAAATGACAAGGGTTCGCGGGATTCTGGTTGTTGGCCTGGCAATGCTATTGTTGATCGCCCTGTCGTCCTGTGGACGATCCCCCAAAACCATCAAAATGGGCGCGGTGATGCGCCTGTCCATCGGCGCCGAGCAAGGCATTCCCTGCCGCCGCGGGGTGGAGATGGCGGTGGCGGAGGTGAATCGGGCCGGCGGCATCGACGGCCGTAAGGTGGAACTGATAGTGGAAGACGAGAAAGATTCCCCCGCGGCCGCGGTCAACGCGGTGCAGAAGCTCATCAATGTCGACCAGGTGGTGGCCATCGTCGGTCCCATGACCTCCGGCGCCATGATGGCCGCGGCCAAGATCGCGGAGGACGCCAAGGTGGTGGCCATCTCTCCCACCGCTACCACCCCGCAGCTCAGCGGCCTGGGGGCCTACCTCTACCGGGGCTGCTCCCGCATCGACACCCAGGCCAAGGTCTTGACCAAATGGGTGGCCGACAACTGGAAGCCCAAGACCGTGGCCATCTTCTACTCCAACGAGCCTTACGGCAAGGGCTCGGATAAGTTCTTCAGCGAGGAATTCGAAAAATTGGGGATCAAGGTGGTGGACACGGAGTCCTTCAATCGCGGGGCCCGGGATTTCCAGGCGGAGCTCACCAAGATCAAGGCCGCCAACCCCGATATCCTCTTCATTCCCGGCTACACCCCCGAAACCGCGCCCGCCGCGGCCCAGGCCCGGCAGTTGGGGATGACCCAGAAGATCCTGGGAGTCTACGGTGATTATGATCTCACCTATATCCAGCTGGCCGGAGCGGCCGCGGAGGGGCACGTCATCGGCGGCGAGTATGACGAGGCCTACGCCACCCCGAAAAATCAGAGTTTCAAGAAGAATTACCAGGAGCTGACCCAGAAGAATCACGATCCCTACAATCTCATGTTCGCCGCCCTCGGCTACGACTCCGCCTCCATGATCCTGGCGGGCATGAAGGAAAACGGGCCCACCTCCGCGGGCATCAAGAAGTACCTGGACAACGTGAAGGACTTCGACGGAGTCACTGGCAAACTCTCCTTCGACAAGACCCACGACCTCGTCCGGGCCGGCACCGAAGGGGTCTATGTCCTGGAGGTCGAGAACGGCAAGTACGTCAGGGTGAACTAGAGCCTGCGGTTTTCGTGATTAGAGGCGGGCCGGACAATTTCAATGGCCGGAGATATCTTTGGGAGGGCCAAGAGGCCACGGTCTTCTATGTTCTTTTTGGGAGTGGGGAGAGAAGGAGCGCACCCGGCGAGCTAGCCGGACCTTTAAGCCGTGTCGCGCCCTCTGAGCGCTCCTTCTCTGCGGCCGCGGGTGTTAAGCCTGGCATCGCCTTACCATGGTCTTAATGACTAGCGGCTTCCGATTTATTTTTCAAGGCATAAAGGGTAAATTTACCTTCTTGATGAATCATATCTAAACAATTATCAGCAAATAACTTAAATTCGGGCCAAGGCAAAATCTTGGGGTCCATCCCTCTATTCTTACCAAAAGAAAGGGCCCCCTCGTTAACGAAAATAAAGATATCCCGTTAGACATAAGAGTAATCTGAAGGATGAGCCCTAAGCAGCCTGGCCCCAAACTCCCATCACCGCCCGCTAAGCCTTTCACCTTGCCGCCATCGGTTTTGGCGGATGGAGAATCCCCCGGAATTAACAAGTGGATTGGCCCTGCCGTTATCACCCTCGTATTTCTGATACTCAGCTTTTGGACATGGCGAAAGTGGCCGGACCTCCTGATAGACTTCGGGCGGGAACTTTATATGCCATGGCAGATCAATTCCGGTAAGGTACTTTATAAAGACCTTGCCTATTGGAATGGACCTCTGGCGCCATATTTGAATGCTCTCTGGTTCCGCATCTTTGGGGTTTCCTTTACTACTTTAGTTTATTGCAACCTGGCAATTATTATTGCTATATGCAGCATTATATTCTCTCTAATTAAGAGATCATGCGACAGAACCACAGCCGTGATGGCATGTATTGTCTTTCTATGTACTGCGGCATTTCCCCAATTTCTTGGAATGGGGAGTTTCAATTTTGTGTGCCCCTACGATCACTCGGTAACCCATGCTATCCTATTTTCATTCATACTGATTTATTGCCTATCTTCTTATTTACGCACGCCTCGCCATGTAATGCTCGTTTTTGCCGGTTTCTCCTGCGGCCTCGTCTTTCTTACCAAGGCGGAGATTTTTGGACCAGTGGCTGTCACCGCGTTGGTGGGCCTGGTGCTGATTATCCATAGGAATAAGACTACTGGCGGGAATACTTATAAAATATTTTTAATTTTCATCGCCTCCATGATAATTCCCATTGCTTTATTTCTGGGCTATTTTTCTTCGGTAATGCCGTTTGGTCAAGCTGTGAAGGGAATTTTAGGAAATTGGGCTGTTATGTACAACACCCATATGACCGATATTTATTTTTATAAGAGGGAAATGGGGACTGACCACCCTATTATTAATATCATTCTTATATTTGCATCATTTATTATATTATCAACCATAACATTTGGAGCATTAATATTAGACAGGCTTGACCTTAAGAAGTATTACACTAATTTGGTGATATTGGGTATTTTATTATTATTCATTCTATTGCCGATCTTCCATTATAATGCAAATACATTACATGCTGAATTGTTCGCTTGGTTCGGTGTAGTGTATCGTCCTGTCCCATTAATGACTATTTTGTCTATTAGTATAATTGCGTATTTGATTTTTAAGAAAAGAGAATATATCATATTCGAGAATATGGCTTCATTTATTATGTTAAATGTGTTTGGTATGTTGACACTAGGCAAAATGATATTAAATTGCAGGGCTTATGATTATGGATTTGTGTTGGCAATGACAGCAATGCTCATAGATGTTGCTTTTTTTGTATGGCTGATACCCTTGCTATTACGCCAGGAGTATGGGAGGGGAAGTTTATTCCGCCAATTGGCGATATTGGGTTGTGCGCTAATCTCAATCTATGCTCTAACAATTTCTAATTATTATTATAGCAAGAAAGATTATTGGGTGGGTCAGGGCGCAGACGCTTTTTTGTCATATGTGCCTGGCTATGACCCAAAAGCTTGGGTAGTCAATAAGGCGATTGAGCGTATTAAGGAAACTACTTCTCCTAATGACAATTTTACCCCCATCCCGGAGGGATTGATCATCAATTACCTGATGCGCCGGCCTTCTCCGTTCCCGCTCGATGCCATTACTCCTGGATGGTTGGTCATGATTGGTGAAACTGCCACCCTCGATTCTCTCATGAATGCTCATCCAAAATTTATATTGCTCATTCCCAGGGAAACTAAAGAATTCGGGGTAGGGTCTTTTGGGTCCGATAAACGTAATGGCAAGATAATAATGGACTGGATAACAAGCCACTATTCAGGTGTTTGGCAAATACCCAAGGAACCGCTTAAAGATGGTAAATTTGTGATTACAATGCTAAAAAGAATTGACTGAAACTTGCTGTCGATATTAATTAAACTCAGTTAGAAGGCTCCAAAAAATAATTTTTTGCAGTGATGGCCATGACTGCTGCGTAATCTCCGAGTATATCTCTACCTGCTATGCGGAGCCGCAGAATCTCACCATGAGAATGTCTATTCGTGCTGTTCATCGGCGCCCTCCCCATCACTCCCGCAGGTTTGGGCACCACCCAGGCTGCCCTGGTGTTGCTTTTCAGCCCCTATGTCCCCCTCCCCGCGCCAGGGGGGCGCGCCGCCGCAATTCTGGCCTTCGCCCTGATATATTATCTATTTGGAATTGTCTCTCAGGCTTTGATGGGGCTCTGGTGTTTGCGGAAACTACGTCGCAGCCACTGATAATCGATCCAGGGGGGATGGCCGCACACTGCTGCGCTCCTCAAAAGGCCGTCCTCGGACGGGTAAAATTGTTTTCCAGGAGTTAGGCCTCAAATTGGAATTGCGCGTCGGGTCTGCCTCGGTTATACTGGATGACAGAGTTAATGGCCGGGTCAGCAACCTCGGGAGGACACGACCCTCCCGATAATTTTGTCATTACCGGTAAGGAAAGGGAATTATGGTAGTCGGGGAAAGAAAGCCGCTCGCCGAGATCAAGGAGATGGTGCGTCCCTATAAGAAGATCCTG
This sequence comes from Desulfobaccales bacterium, assembly GCA_049580385.1. Classification (GTDB taxonomy): domain Bacteria; phylum Desulfobacterota; class Desulfobaccia; order Desulfobaccales; family 0-14-0-80-60-11; genus JAPLJC01. The sequence goes on from JBAUPV010000004.1 coordinate 18,259, forward strand.
GTGGCCGGGTGCGAAACCTGTACCGCCGAGTCCATGAGCGGCGGCCGCAGGCAGGTGGCCGAACTGGCCGCGGCGCTGGAAATGGCCTTCCGCCTGGAGGGCCAGAAGCTGGAGGTCCTGGAGATCAGCGTTGATCGCCAGTGCATCCACGAGTTTCTGCTAGACGTCATCGACCAGGCCGAGGGCGTGGAGGCGGTGGTCTCCATCGCCTGCGGCGCCGGGATTCAGAGCGTCGCCGAACGCCTGCCGGGGAAGCCGGTCTACCCGGGGTTGAATACCCTGTTCATCGGGGAGACTTCGGCTCCCGGCCTCTGGCAGGAACGCTGTCAGGGATGCGGCGACTGCGTGCTGGGCATCACCGGCGGGCTCTGCCCTGTGACCCGTTGCGCCAAGGGCCTCCTGAACGGCCCCTGCGGCGGCTCCCAGGGCGGCAAGTGCGAGGTGTCGGCGACCCTCAAGTGCGATGTTCCCTGCGTCTGGGCCCTGATCTACGACCGCCTCAGCCAGTTGGGGAACCTGCAAAGCCTCATGGAATACCGCCCGCCCAAGGACTGGCGCCTCGGGGGCGCCATCGGCCCCCGCCAGTTGGTGCGGCGCAACGTCTGATTCTCTTTAAGGCCGATATCCCTGAGAGAGGCCGGCAGGAGTTGCCGGCCTTTTTGTTTTTTGGTCAGAGTCCCCTGCCCTCCCCTTTTTCTCCATCCCGTCCCATTAAATTATTGCATTTTTGTCCAGGTGGACTATTGTGGAACCAGGGAATGGTCCCTGGCCGCCGGATCAGGGTTTGGCGGAATTTGCGGGAAAGGAGGTGCAAGGGAACATCGCCTAAAATCGCAGCCTTCCCGTCTTAACAGCATGAGAAATGGAGGATGAGAGGATGAATGACGAAGGGAAAAAGGGTACAACCGATTATTGCGAGACGAAGGAATGCGCTGATGAGGCCCCACCGCCGCCGCCCCCCCCGATGGGCTGGAAAGAGCTCTACCTGAAAGAGGACTGGTGGGCGATTTATCTGGGGATCGGCCTCATGGTGCTCACCCTCATCGCCTTCTTAATGGGCAGCAACGCCATCAAGCTGCTGTTCATCAACCCCGGTGGCGTCAAGTGGACCACCTTTGGCCAACTGCTGGCGCATTATCAGCATAACATCCACCTTTATCTGCTCCAGCTCCTGTTCTGGCTGGTGATCTTCGCCATCAGCACCAGGATCATGGGCATCAAACAGTCGCAGTTCATTCCCAGCTTCATAATCTTATATATCCTGTCGTTAATCATGTTCTCCATCAGCGGCTGGGCCAATGCGTCCAAGTTTAACCTGGAACCTCCCCTGGTCGCCCTCATTATCGGCCTCATACTGGCAAACCTCATTACCCTGCCCAAATGGCTGGACTCCGGTTTCCGGGTGGAATACTACATCAAGACCGGAATTGTGCTGCTGGGCGCCACTTTCCCCATCACCCTGATTGTCACCGCCGGACCCATCGCCCTGCTGCAGGCCACCATCATCTCGGTCTCCACCTGTATAGTCATCTATTTCGTCGCCACCAAGGTTTTCGGGCTGGATAAGAGATTGTCCTCTGTCATCAGCGTGGGCGGCGCGGTCTGCGGGGTCTCGGCCTCCATGGCCATCGCCAGTTCGGTGAAGGCTAAAAAGGAAGACCTCTACACCTCGGTCACCCTGGTGGTGGTTTGGGCGCTGGTGATGATTATCGTCCTGCCCTTCATCTCCAAGGCCCTGAACCTGGCCGCCGGTGTCGCCGGGGCCTGGATCGGCACCTCGGAATTTGCCGACGCCGCCGGTTTCGCCGCGGCCAGCGCCTACGGCAAGATGGCTGGCAATGAAAGCGCCGCCATGCAGGGATTTACCCTCATGAAGGTCATCGGCCGGGATATGTGGATCGGCATCTGGTCCTTCTTTTTCGCCATGGTGGCCTGCTTGAAATGGGAGAAGGAAGAATGCGGGGTGAGGCCCAGCGCCATGGAGATCTGGTGGCGCTTCCCCAAATTTGTCATCGGCTTTTTCCTGGCGACTATCTTGATGACCATATTCACCGCCGGTTACGCCACCGCTTATTTCAACAGCACCGTTAAGCCCAACCTGATTGCGCCGCTGGTCTCCATCCGTTCCTGGGTCTTTATCTTCTGCTTCCTCAGCATCGGTCTCAGCACCCGCTTCCGGGAACTCAAGGCCGCCGGCTGGAAACCTTTCGGCGCCTTTACCACCGGGGTGGTGGTCAACGTCGTCCTCGGTTTTATCCTGTCGGTCTTTGTGTTCGGGTCCTACTGGTCGGCTTTGGGTAAGTAGTCTGACCCCGGGGGGGCTGCTCCGTCGGCCCCCCCGGCCTCCCGGGGTCCCGGCAGGGGCATATCAGGCTTTGCCCCAAGATTTTGCGGGGCCAAATAGCGATATCGCTCTGGCTCACCTCAAGGCGGACTGGGGATTGCAGGCATGAAAAATCGCTGTCTTGACTGCCGCTTCTTTAACAACGAGCCGGGCCAGGTGGAGCAAGCCTTTCCCGGCCTCACCATCCTCAGTTCGGCCTACGCCTCCGTGCGTGCCGACGCCGGCCTCTGCAGCCGGCACGAGATCTTCCTCGCCCCCTGGTATCGCTGCCGGGATTACGAGCCTCGCCTTTTGCCTCCCGGGCGCATCGGTCTTTAGCAAACCCCCGGCTAAATGTATCTTTGATACTTAGGCTCATACATCAGAGACTTGATGTAGGCCGGAATATCCTCGGGTTCCGGGATGGTGGCCAGGCCGCGGCGATAAGCCACTTCCACCACCGCCACCGCAATGGCGGCCGAAACCTCCCGGATCCTGGCAAGCGGCGGATAGACCCTGCCTTGTTCCAGGTCTTCCCCGGATAATTCGGAGGCCACGGTCTTGGCCGCCGCCAGAAACATTTCTTCGATGACATGCCTGGCCCCGCAGGCGATCGCCCCCAGCCCCAGCCCCGGGAAGATGTAAACGTTGTTCCCCTGGGACGGCGTCAATTTCTTCCCGTCCAGGATAACCGGGTCAAAGGGGCTGCCGCTGGCAAAAATCGCCCGCCCCCCGGTTGCGCTATAGGCTTCCTCCGCGGTGCACTCGGATTTGGAGGTGGGGTTGGAAAGGGAAAAGACTATGGGCCGCTCATTAACCCTGGCCATGGCTTCCAGGACGGGCTGGGAAAATAATCCGTGCTTCCCGGAAGCCCCGATGATGGCGGTCGGTTTCAGCGCTTCCACCATCTCCTGCAAATTCGAGATGAATTCGTGGTCATGGGCATAAGCGAGTTTACGGCCGCTCAGATCGCTGCGGCCTTTTACCACCAGGCCCTTGGAATCGACAAACCAGCACCGCTGCCGGGCCTCCTCCACCGATAATCCGTCAGCCACCAGGGCGGCGACCGTCAGGTCGCCGGTGCCCAGCCCGGCCTCACCAGCCCCGAAGAACAAGAATCTTTGCTCGCCGAGCTTGCCGCCGGTAATGCGTAGAGACGAGAGGAGTCCGGCCAGGGTCACGGCGGCCGTGCCCTGGATATCATCGTTGAAGGTTAAGATTCGCTCCCGGTATTGCTCCAACAGGCGGAAGGCGTTGATGTTGGCGAAATCTTCAAACTGAATCAAGGTTCGAGGAAAGACTTCCTCCACGGCCACAATGAATTCTTCAATAAAATCGTCATAAGCCGCGCCGCGCAGGCGCCTCTGTTTAAGTCCGATATACAAGGGATCGTTAAGCAGATCCTCGTTTTCGGTGCCCACGTCGAGAGTCACCGGGAGGCTGAGCGAGGGGTGGACGCCGGCGCAGGCGGTGTAAAGAGCCAGCTTGCCCACCGGAATTCCCATGCCGTCGGCGCCCAGGTCTCCCAGGCCGAGAATGCGCTCCCCGTCGGTGACCACAATGATGCGGATATCTTCATAAGGCCAGTTCCGCAAAAGTTCCGGCATGCGTCCCCGATCTTTTGCCGAAATGAAGATGCCCCGGGGCCTTCGAAAAATGTGCCCATATTCGAGGCAGGCCTGGCCTACGGTAGGCGTATAGATAACACGCATCATTTCTTCGATGTGGTCCATGACCACCCGGTAGAACAAGGTCTTATTGCGCTCCTGGAGAGCGATCATGAAGAGGTACTTCTCAATGTCGTTGGGCTTGGCGCGGAAATTCTCCAGGGTGCGTGTGACCTGCTCTTCCATGGTTTGCAGCCGGGCCGGCAAGAGCCCCCGGATACCCAGGATTTCCCGCTCCTCTTCGGTGAAGGCCGCGTCCTTATTGAGGACCGGATCCCGGAGCAAGGCTACCCCGGTGGGATAGCCCTGCATCCGGACCAGAATCTTATCTTTGGCTTCGGCAAATCTACTTTTCTCCAGAACCGCTGCCAGATTCACCAGGTCCAGGAGTCTGGAGACCGATTCCTGGCCCATCAGTTCCCTCTTGATGCGAATAACCGTGTCATCGCCCTCGATGGTTACCTTGTACATGCGAGTTCCACCTCTTGAGTCTGTTGATTAACGGCTGCAGGCGGCCCGGGCCACGGGGCCCCCGGGAGGACGCCTGGGAAATTTCCCGGGAAGGACTTGAACCCGGGCGAGCTGATTATAACTTTAAACTTAAGGGCAGATGATCTTCAAAGCAATGAGGAAATGTGGAAATCCCAGCCCGCGGCCCCCAAGTCATGAGCCTAAAGGATCGGCCAAGATGGCCCCTAGTCCTCAGGTCATAATCATTGGGGCCGGAATCCTGGGGTTGGCCAGCGCCTATCATATCCTCAAGGACCAGGCAGGCCTCGATCTTCTGGTGGTAGATAAGCTGGCCGGCCCGGGGAGGGGAGACACGGCCAAAAGCGCGGCGGCTTTTCGCGACCTGTTTTCTTCCCCCCTGAATCGTCATCTCAGCCAGGGGAGCATCGCTTTTTATGAAGAGATTCAGAACCTCCCGAACCGGCCCACTCCCATCGGCCTCAAGAAGATCGGCTACCTCTGGCTGGCAACCGGGGAGCAGATGGAAAGGTGGCGGCAGCCCCTGGCCCGCATGGCCCAGGCCGGAGTAAGGTTCCAGACCCTGGAAGTGCCGGAGCTGACCGCGCGTCTTCCAGGTCTTAGCGCCCTGGACCTCAGCTTCGGGATCTTCGGGCTCGATTGCGGCATTCTCGATCCCTCCAGGCTCGCCGGATTTTATGAGCGAGAGGTGGTAAGGATGGGCGGGCGCTGCCGTTACTCGAGTGAGGTTACGGGGTTCAGCCAAGACCGGAAGGGGCGGATCAACGGGATTCGGATAGGGGAAGAGACAGTCTCCGCCGGCACGGTCATCGTGGCCGCCGGGGCCTGGACGGCTCGGACCCTGGCGCCCGCTGGGCTGGAAGTTCCGATAATCCCCAGAAAGAGGCAGCTATTCTCGGTCCCGGCGAAAGTTGGGGCTCTTAGGCGGCTCCGGGAAACTCCCGGCTTCAACCCTTATAAGATGCTGCCCTTTACGATTCTGCCGAATGGCGCCTACCTGCGCCCGGCGGCGGCCTCCTTCATCCTGGGCTATGCCAACCCGGATCAGCCCCCCGGCCTGGAAGAGCCGGCGGAGGCAGAGGCCGCTTTTTACGAAACCAGGATTCGCCCTCAGGTAGCCCCGTATTTTCCGGCTTTTCAGGGGCTGGCGCCGTCCTACGCCTGGGCCGGGCACTACGACGAGCACCCTAAGGACAGCACCCCAATCGTCGTGGGCCTGGCAAACGCCATCGTCGTCGGCGGCAGCAGTGGCAGCGGGGTCATGAAGGCCGATTCCCTGGGAAGAATCGTGGCCGGCATGGTTGCCGGCCTGGATGTCGTGGAACTGGGGCATGGCGGCCGCTTCCGGGTAGCCTCCCTCGGCTTGCAGCCCCGGGCCGCGCCGGTAGAGGAATTCGTGATCTGACCTCACCTGCCTCGGTGGCAGATGGCCAGTAGCATAGGCCTCTGGCCTGTGATCGTGTCGCCCTGTGCAACCCAGTTTTTTTAGAGAGAAGGAGCCGTCATGTTAGCGCCTTTCCAGAATGAGCCCTTATCCGGTTTCTCCGGCCCTTGCCCAAGAGACGAAAAAGACCAAGACCCCAAAGACCGAACCAAGTATGCTGAGGCCTACCGCCTGGCCCTGGCCGGGGTGCGCCGGCGCCTGGGGAGCCATAAACTCCTGATCATCGGGGGGAAACAGGTGGATACCGGGGAGCGGATCGCCAGCCTCAATCCCTGCAGACCCGCGGAACTGATAGGCACGGTGGCGGCTGCCGGGCCGGCCCAGATCGATGCCGCCTGGGAGGCCGCCTGGGGGGCCTTCCCCGGGTGGGCCGCCTGCCCCGTGGCGGAACGGGCCGCAGCTACGATAAGGCTCGCTCAAGAACTGCGCCGCCGCAAACTGGAACTGGCGGCCTGGGAAACCCTGGAGGCCTCGAAGAATTGGAGCGAGGCCGAGGCTGATGTGGCCGAAGCCATCGATTTCTGCGAGTATTACGCCCGCCAGGTCCTGAAATGGGCCCGGCCCGTCCCCATAACTTCTTATCCGGGGGAAATCAACGAGTCCTGGCTGCAGCCCCTGGGAGCGGGCGCGGTCATCAGCCCCTGGAATTTTCCCCTGGCGATCCTGGCGGGCATGACCATGGGACCGGTGGCCGCGGGCAATACCGTGGTGCTGAAGCCCTCCTCCCAAACCCCCATGGTTGCCGCGGCTTTTCTGGAGGCGGCGGCCGCGGCCGGCATCCCTGACGGGGTCATCAACTTTATCCCTGGAACCGGGAGCGGCATGGGGGATTATCTGGTGGATCATAAAAGCTGCCGCTTCATCAACTTCACCGGTTCCAAGGAAGTGGGGATTGGCATCGGGGCGCGGGCCGCAACGGTCCACCCTGGCCAGCTCTGGCTCAAGCGGGCTTTTCTGGAAATGGGGGGGAAGGACGCCATAGTGGTCGATGAGACCGCGGACCTCGAAGCCGCCACCGCCGCGGTGGTCAAGAGCGCCTTCGGCTTCCAGGGGCAAAAATGTTCGGCGGCTTCCCGGGTCATCGTAATCGCAGAAGTTTATCCCATCTTCTTGGAGATGCTGGAGGCAGCAACCAAAGATCTCCGGGGCGGCCCCGCTGAGGAAAACTACGCCGTGGGGGCAGTGATCTCCCAGAACCGGTATCAGATGATCCTGGCGGAAATCGGCCAGGGAAAGGCCCAGGCGCGGCTTCTGGCAGGCGGCTCGGCCGTGGACCTGGATGGCGGCTACTACATCGAGCCGACGCTCTTTGCAGAGGTCCCCGCCGATTCCCGCCTCGGCCAGCACGAGATTTTCGGGCCGGTGCTCTCCGTCATCCGCGCCCGGGACTTCGACGACGCCGTGGACCTATTCAACCGGACCGAGTACGGACTCACCGGCGGGCTTTTCAGCCGCAGCCGCCAGCGCATCGAGGTGGCCAAACATCAATTCTACGTGGGCAACCTCTATATCAACCGGGAGATCACCGGGGCCCGGGTGGGAGTCCAGCCCTTCGGCGGTTTCAAGATGTCGGGAACCAACGCCAAGGCCGGCGGTCCCGACTATGTGCGGCTCTTTCTGGAGATGAAAACGGTAGCGGAAAGGATCTAGATGCTATTGCAAAACCTCAATCTGCCTCGAAATGTCATTCTGAGCGAAGCGAAGAATCTAGTGTTGTGCTCCGAAAATAGTATGGCGTTAAATCAAGCGAAATCCTAAGTCCATGGGTACTAAAGTCCCCCTTTGGAAAAGGGGGATTTAGGGGGATTTCAAGAGGTTATTTTAAAAAGACAAAGCAATTATGAACCATCACTCTATGTTTGAGTGACCTTAGATTCTGTTCAGGATGACTATGAAATCGGTTTTGCAATAGCTTCTAACCTGCCGGGCCTGCCCGGCGAAGGAGAACAATATGGCAAAGGGTTGTTTCATTAACAATGAATGGGTGAAAACCGCACTTCAGCTCCCGGTCCTCTCCCCCTGGTCCGGGGAAACGCTGGCTGAGGTATCCCTGGCCGGGGAAGAGGAGTGGGAAGCTGCCCTGGCCGCGGCGCAAAAGGCGGCCATCTCTTTTAAAAAATTCTCCAGCCTGGAGCGCCGGCAGCTGCTGGAAAAGCTGGCGGCGGGGGTCCAGGCCCGCCAGGAGGAATTGGCCCAGACCATCGTGGCCGAAGGGGGGAAGCCCGTCACCTACGCCCGGGCCGAGATGGGCCGGGGGGCGCAAACCCTGAGCCTGGCCGCGGAGGAGGCGGCCAGGGTCGGGGGCGAGGTCATTCCCCTCGATTCGACCCCGGCCAGCCGGGGCCGTTGGGGCATTACCCGGCGCTTTCCCCTGGGCCCGGTCCTGGGCATCAGCCCCTTCAATTTCCCCTTCAACCTGGTGGCCCACAAGGTCGGGCCGGCCCTGGCCGCGGGCAACCCCATTATCGTCAAGCCCGCCTCGGCTACCCCGCTTACCGCACTCGCGCTGGCGGAAATCTATGAGCAAGCCGGTCTTCCCCCCGGGGGGTTGCAGGTCCTGCCCAGCCAATCCCGGGTGGCGGAGAAGTATGCAGCCGATGAGCGCCTCAAAGCCCTCTCTTTTACCGGCAGCGCCGCGGTGGGCTGGCGCCTCAAGGGTCTGGCGGGGCGCCAGAAGGTCATCCTGGAGTTAGGGGGCAACGCTGCCTGCATCGTGGACCGGGACGCCGACCTGGAACTAGCCGCCGCCCGGCTCACCTTCGGCGCCTTTTACCACGCCGGGCAGGTGTGCATCGCCACCAAGCGCCTTCTGGTGCACCGGGATATTTACCAGGGTTTTAGAGATATTTTCCTCAAGACCGTCAAAGAAAAGGCGGTAGCCGGGGACCCGAGCCGGGAAGAGACCCTGGTGGGGCCTTTTATCGACGCCGAGGCCGCGGCCAGGGTCAGGGAGTGCGTCCAAGAAGCCCTAAGGGCCGGGGCGCGCCTCGCCGCCGGTGGCCTGGGAGAGGGCAATCTCATGCCGGCCACAGTGCTGGAGGGGGTAGGCCGCGATTTAAGGGTTTGGCAGGAGGAGGTTTTTGGACCGGTGGTGGTTATGGCCCCCTTCGCCGAATTCTCCGAGGCGCTTAATATGGCCAACGACACGATTTACGGATTGCAGGCCGGGGTCTTCACCCGGAACCTGGCCCACGCCTGGGAGGCCTTCGAGACCCTGGAGGTGGGTGGGGTGATCATCAACGAGGTCCCGGCCTTCCGGGTGGACAACATGCCCTATGGCGGGGTCAAGGCCTCGGGTTTCGGCCGGGAGGGCCTGCGCTACGCGGTGGAGGAACTGACCGAACTCAAGCTGCTAGCCCTGCATGCCTGAGCGTCGTAGCAAAGTTAGGATCGCGGGAGGGGACCCGCAGACGGCCCGCCCTAATTTTGGGCTTTTATCATTTTGTCTAGAGTTTTGGGTGCAAAAACCCCAAACGTTCCTACGTTCCTTTGAATAAATTTCTTGACAAAACCAATATGCCTGATTAGACTGATTAAGCATATCAGGCACATTATGAACATTTCCGAAATGGAGAAAAAAGATGGCGCGCATTCAAGTAATCAATGAGGCTGAGGAAGATCTTGGGAACCCCGAAGGCTGGATTCTTTGCTTCCAATGGTGTCTTTACGTTTACGACGATCGTACATCTCAGAAAGGCTACCGTTTCATTTGGAGACGGCCAAGAGCCGAGGGGAGGACACTTCAGGCCGCACGTGGTCAGGCGCGCATTCCCTCCATAGAAATTGCCAAGAGCTTATTTGCGCAAGCGGAAAAAGAAGGCTGGGGGCGCTACGACGGCGACGCCGAGTATAAATAGTCGCCTCGAGCTGCAAGCGTTCACACCTAAAAATGGAGGCATATATGTTTGGAAAAACTGATTTTGAGCCGTGGGTCGGGGATCAATATGGAAATAGCGAGCTAAGATTATTGGTCATTGGCGAGTCGCGATACGACGAGGAATTCACCGATGGACAGATCATTCAAGAGCAAGTGAACGGTAATCGGCATCGGGCATTCACAAACTTTGTCCAAGCTGCCATCGGGATTCGCTATTGGGAGCCGGATTACAGCGAGTCCAGCTTCTGGAAACGAGTGCTGTTCTACAACTACAACACGACGTTTTTCCCAGGCGGCGCGAGGATACCGCTACCGTGGAACGAGCGCATGACAAACCAGAACGCCCAGTTGTTGCGGGAAGTGCTTCGGGAATGGAAACCTAGCCATGCTGTGGCATGGGGTTTGTCAAATTGGGAAAGTTTGGTGGTTGAAGGCGCGGATTGGACGGAGACGGAGACTATTCCTGGGACCGAAACCGAACCCTATTGCGCCGTTACCGTCGAGGGATTCACCACGCTGTTTGCTCGCATCCCGCACCCTTCCTGGCAAGGGTTCTCATACGAAAGGTGGCGTCCAATGCTAAAAACCTTCCTTGCGATGAAGGTCTAAGGACGGTCGGTTTTCCGCATTCACTGACGGTAGAGGAAGCCTTGTGAGGCAAAGTATACATGGAGAAACTTTGCGCTCAATTGTCCAGTCTTTCCATCCCCATCCGAATTTTTTCCAAATGCGAATGGGACGTTAATTTGAAGTCACCAAGTGATCGTAACTTATTAACTAGCTCAGGAAATCCAGTAAATGGAATAATGTCAGGTGGAAAGCCTTTCAACTTATATGCATCCTTAATCTCGCGCACATATTCCACGACACTATCATTGAGTGCAAAGTTATATAGTTCAGTCGCAAAATATTCATATGATTTATCATCTAACAACCCTTGCCATTGAAAATAGCACAGCGCATCGAACATAGTTAGGGACTTATTCAATAGTTGTAACTCCTTCTCGTCGTTTTTAAAGTCAATTGACTTTTCTTTTTTAATTCTTTCATAAAATTCATATAATAGATCATCTGTTATGAAAGGATCAAATATTCCTTTTATGAGTTCCCATTTTCTAATTGAATTATTATCTATATAAGTCTTTAGTGTAATAAATGTCACAACAGCTACTTCAATAATTCCGATCACCGCTCTAGTCGATGGAGCCACTATTGCAACAAATGCTCCAATTACTATCACTGCGTCCCAATGATCCGTTAAAAAGTCAACGCCTTTGCGATGAATGTCTTTCAGTAAGATTTTAACAGAAGAACAAGGGTCGTTCATTTTCTCCATTTTCCACCTCCTATAGTATTATTATTTTCTATCAAACTTTCATAACTGGACAATTTTCAACATTTTGTCCAATCCTGGCATAGAGAGAAAAATTGCGCCCCGGCTAATAGATTGACCAGCGCTTGCAGGACATGCCCGCCTCCAACCGCGCCAGGGCGAGGCGCATGGCCGCCTCCCGGGGCAGGATCTTTTGGGAGGCCGACTCTTCCAGGACCAATTTGGTGTTCCTTCGCACCTTTTCTTTAATGATCGCCAGGACCTGGCTGAGAACCAGGGTCTCGGCCCCTCCCGCGTATTCCGCGGAAGAGCAGATCACCGCGCCGGCGTTGGCGATGAAATCGGGAACACATACGACCCCGTGTTCGTGCAGGTATTTTTCGGCGCCAACGGTGAGCGGGATGTTGGCGCCCTCCACCACGAGCTTCGCCGTGAGGCGCTGGACGTTGTCCTCCCGCACCACGTCCGGGCGGGCGGCCGGAATCCAGATGTCGCAATCGCAGCCGATGATCGCCTCCCCCTCCAATTTTTGGCCTCGAGGGTAATCGACCACGCTCTGGCCGGCCCCCTTCAACCTGATCAGCTCGGCCACGTCCAGGCCATCGGGATCATATACCGCTCCCCCGGTGTCCGAGGCGCCCACCACCACGGCCTTCAGTGCGGCCAGGAAATGGGCGGCCTGCCCGCCCACGCTGCCAAAGCCCTGGATCGCGACCCGCGCCGCCTCAAGAGTGAAGCCCGCCGGGAAGCTGCAATACGGCAGGGCCGCCTCTGCGGCCTGCCTGACTCCCCAGGCGGTGGCGCCCATTTGGTCGACGGGGATGCCTCCCAGGGCCGCGGGCAGCCCCGCCACCCCCTGGATGCCCTCGTCCCTGATCCAGGCCATGCACTCTTCGTCGGTCCCCATGTCCGGCGCCATGATATATTCCGGCACCTCTCCCAGGGCGCAGGCCAGGGCCCGAATCAGGCGTTCCTTATCAGCTCTCGGCATCTTCGGATCGGCTGAGACTACCACCTTGCCGCCCCCATGGGGCAAGCCCGCGGCCGCGTGCTTGAAGGTCATGGTGCGGGCCAGCCGGAAGCATTCCTCGACGCTGACGTCGGGGGCCATGCGAATGCCGCCCAGGGCCCGCCCCAGCGCCAGATTGTCTATCACTAACACGGCTCGCAAATTCACTTGCGGTTCATAGACCTGGATGATTTTTGCCGGTCCGTATTTGTCTGCAAAGCGCTCTATATCCATGATCCCCCCTCTCTAACCATGATGTTGGCTTTCAGCTAGTATTGTGTCCCACGGAAAAGTTCCATAAATGCTTTGCTTTTTCCCCTCCCCCTTTGAGGGGGCGACACCGGGCGGGGGTGGTAATTTATCTTTCATTCACCATAGTTGCCACCCTCCCCCCAGCCCCCTCCCCTCTCAGGGAGGGGGAGTTATCTCAAATCTTTTTTTAAGATAATTGTGGGACATAACACTAGCGCAGAAAGCAGCGGGTTTTTGTTCTAAGCTAACCGCTGAAAGCTGACTGCTGAAAGCGATTATAGGGCATTGGCCCCCTCGCTCCAAACCATTTTTGTGAAGCCGGTCCCTGGCACTTGTTAAGGCCGGACTGTTAACTTATTATGTAAGCAAGCGGCATCGGCAAGCCTTTCAGAAGATTTTTAATGGGGAGCGGAAAGAATTAAATTCCCCCCTCACCCTACCCCTCTCCCCCAGCGGGGGAGAGGGGATAGAAAAAGTGGACCCCGGAGATGTTCGCATTAATAAGTGGGCAGATGCATCAATAAGTCTAATCGGTCTCGGCTGGCAGACCCGGAGAGCAATGAACGTAGCCAATCTTGTGGCTTTGTGCCTTAAGAACGAGCAGGTTGCCGCAATTTTCGGCCTCCCCGGCGAAGAGATCATCCACCTGGTGGACGCCCTGGAAGGCGCCTCCATTCGCTTTATCCTGACCCGCTCGGAACAGGGTGCCGCCTTCATGGCCAACATGTATGGCCGGGTAACCGGCCAGGCGGGGGTTTGCCTCGCCACCCTCGGTCCCGGAGCCATCAATCTCCTGCTGGGAGTGGCGGACGCCCAAACGGACAGCGCCCCCCTGGTGGCCATCAGCGCCCAGGTGGGCCTGGGCCGGATCTACAAGGAGACCCATCAGGTGGTCGACCTGGAGAGCCTATTCAGGCCGGTCACCAAGTGGTCCGATACCATTCTCACCCCCGAGGCCGCGGCCGAGATGATCCGCAACGCCTTTAACCTCGCCCAGACGGAGCGGCCCGGCGCGGTCTATCTGGCCATTCCCCAGGACGTGGAAGCGATGCCCGCCCCTCTGGGGGTGGCGCCCTTGCCCGCCACCCCGGTTCATGCCGAGGCCCCTTCCCCGGCTCAGATCGCCCGGGCGGCCGAGGTGCTGGAATCGGCCCGGACCCCCATCATCCTGGCCGGACACGGGGCGGCGCGCTCCCAGGCGCAGGAGGCCTTGATCCGCTTCGCAGAAAGGCTGCGGATTCCGGTGGCCACCACTTTTCACGGAAAAGGGGTTTTTCCGGACGACCACCCCAATGCCCTGGGGACCATGGGCTTCATGGTGCACGATTATGTCCACCTGGGATTCGATAAGGCGGATGTAATTATCAGCGTCGGCTATGAACCACAGGAGCTGTCCCCAACTGCCATCAACCCCCAGGGAGACAAGCAAATCATTCACCTGCACCGCTTCCCGGCCGTGGTGGACGCCCATTACCAGGTGGCGGTGGACGTGGAGGGGGACATTCCCGCGGCGCTGGAGGAGCTGGCCGCCACGGTCCCGCCCCCGACCCGGCCCGGATTGGCGGCTGAGGACCTGAAAATCCGCTGCCTGGTGCGGGAGGAATTGGAGCGGGGCCGCCGCGACCCTTCTTACCCGGTGAAGCCCCAGCGGCTGGTGGCGGATATCCGCGCCGCCCTGGGCCGGGAAGACATCGTCCTCGTCGACAGCGGCGCGGTCAAGATGTGGATGGCCCGCCTCTATCCCACTTATCGGCCCAACACCTGCCTCGTCTCCAATGGCCTTTCCACCATGGGGTTTGCGCTTCCCGGGGCGCTGGGAGTCAAGTTGGCCTTTCCCCAGCGCCAGGTGCTGGCGGTGATGGGCGACGGCGGCTTCTTGATGAATTCCCAGGAAATTGAAACGGCCCTTCGCGAGAAGCTCCCTTTCGTCATCCTGGTGTGGGTGGACGGCAGCTACGGCCTGATCAAGTGGAAGATGCAAATGAAGCTGAAGCGCTCTTCGCATGTGGACTTTGGCAACCCCGACTTTGTGAAGTACGCGGAAAGCTTCGGGGCCAAGGGCTATTTCATTCGGGCCGCGGGCGAACTGCTGCCGGCGCTTACGCAGGCCCTGGCCGCTGACACGGTGTCAGTGATCGCCTGCCCAGTGGACTACTCGGAAAATACCAAACTCACCGAGAAGCTGGAGCACCTGGGTCAAGCCAGCGAGATTAGCTGCGGGGACGACGAGTAACGAGCGAACCTTTCACGGAGATGGCCTTATGGGTCCCGAACAATCTATTGGCAAAACGAGAATAGAAAGAGACAGCCTAGGGGAAATCGAGGTTCCCGCCCACCGTTATTGGGGGGCGCAAACCCAGCGATCGCTGCTCCACTTTTCCATCGGGGAAGACTTGATGCCCTCGGAGGTGATCCTGGCCCTCGCTTTGCTGAAGAAGGCGGCGGCCCTGGCCAACCTGGAGCTGGGCATACTGCCTGAAGAGAAAGCCCGATTGATTATTAAGGCGGCTGAGGAAATCGGCGAGGGCAAGCTGGACGGCAATTTCCCCCTCCACGTCTGGATGACCGGGAGCGGCACCCAGTGCCATGCCAACGTCAACGAAGTGATCTCCAACCGGGCCATCGAGCTGGCGGGCGGGGTCCTGGGAAGCAAAGACCCGATTCACCCCAACGATCACGTCAATATGTCGCAATCGACTAACGATATCTTTCCCAGCGCCATGTACATCGCCGCGGCCACCGCCATTAGGGAGCGCCTGGTTCCCGAGGTCGGAAAACTCCGGGATGCCCTGAAGGAGAAGGCGGAAAGCTGGGAGGATATCGTCAAGATCGGCCGGACCCACATGATGGACGGGGTGCCCCTGACCCTGGGGCAGGAGTTTTCAGGCTATGTGGGGATGCTGGACGACAACCTGGAGAGAATCGAGGGAGCCCTCCCCGGGCTCTACCGGCTGCCCATCGGCGGCACTGCGGTGGGCACGGGCCTCAACGCCCCCAAGGGCTTCGGGGACCTGGCCGCCAGGCATGTGGCCTCGCTCACCGGCCTCCCCTTCGTGTCCGCGGCCAACAAGTTCAGCGTCCAGGGAGCCCACGACGCCCTGATTATGGCCAGTTCCGTTCTTAAGACCCTGGCCGCCTCCCTCTACAAGATTGCCAATGATCTGCGCCTGCTGGTGAGCGGACCCCGGGCGGGGCTGCACGAACTCGATTTTCCCGCCAATGAGCCGGGCTCCACGATTATGCCCGGCAAGGTCAACCCCACCCAGTGCGAAGCGCTGTCCATGGTGGCCGTGCAGGTTATGGGTTACGACGCCGCGGTGACCTTCGGGGGGGCCGGAGGCTACCTGGAGCTGAACGTCTACAAGCCGCTGATGATCTTTAATGTGCTCCAGTCCATCAATCTTCTGGCCGACAGCTGCCACAACTTCGCCGACTATTTCGTGGCGGGCCTGAAACCCGACAGGGAGACGCTCGACGCCTACCTGCACCGCTCCCTGATGCTGGTTACCAGCCTGAGTCCGGTAATCGGCTTCGACCGGGCGGCCAAGATTGCCCAACTGGCCGGGGCCCAGGGACTGACCCTCAAGGAAGCCGCTCTCAGGCTCGGGTACCTTTCTGCCGAGGATTTCGATCGCCTGGCCGATCCCTTCAAGATGGCCCAGCCGACGGACTGATCCGTTAGACCCTTTTAGCCAGCACTGCAAACCAGAGGTTTTCGCTCCAGGTATCCAGCACCTGAAGGGGCGAATCCTGGAGGCGGTCGGTGAAGCTGGCCAGCTGGGTGCCCAGGAGGCCCGAGAAGATGTACCATTTCTTCTCCAGGAACTCCGGAATTGTCAGGAGCCCCAGCAGGACCTCCAGGTGGATGTTGGCCAGGGCCAGGTCGGCCTGGAGGTGGGCGAAATGACGGGCCTCGCCCTGGATCAGCAGGGCCTGTCCCGGCCCTTGGCTTAGCCTCAGGTTGCGGGCCGCGGCGCGCACCGCCAGCTCATTATACTCCACCGCCACCACTCGCTCCGCCCCCAAGGCCAGGGCCGCCAGGGCCAGGATGCCGGTGCCGGTGCCCAGGTCCAGCACCAGCCGGGGAGAGTCGAACTCGAAAACCCGGCGCAGCAGGGTCAGGCAGCCCCGGGTGGTGGGATGGTAGCCGGAGCCGAAGGCCAGACCCGGCTCCAGGCGGATGACCGTCTCCCCCGGGGCCGGGGCCGGCTCCTCCCACACCGGGCAGAGGTGGAATCCGGCCAGGGAGGTCGGCTTAAGAGGTTTGCCTGCTTCCCACTCGTCGTAGCCGAGCACCGTCTCCGAGGAATAGCGCCCGGCGGCGCTGGCCGCCAGCCAGGCCCGCAACCGCTCCTCCCGGGGGCCGCTGAAGAAGAGGTAGGAGTAGCCCCCCTCTCGCCAGCAGCCCAGGAAGTCGGCCCCCGCCAGTTCCGGCGGCGCCTCCACCCGGCCCTCAATCTCGTAGATATACAATTTCTCCGGCGGCGGCATGGTTGCTTCCTTGCAAATGGTTGTCTAAATTTATCCGACCTGAACTTTTCTTTCAAAACTTTTTAGACTTTGCAGCTAATAGATCTGTAGGGGCGACTCGTTGAGCCGCCCAGAGCAACCCGATCACGCCTGATTTGAGCGCCGGGTCTGAACGGCGGTGTCTGGAAGAAATTTTGCTTAGCTTTCGAATGGAAATTGAAGAATGTTGCTGCAGACCTTTAGCCAGAGACGACGGAGGCAACCCGGTAGCGCTAAAACCCCCTCTCCCCTGCGAGGGGAGAGGGTTGGGGTGAGGGGTGGCTACTGATTACT
>JBAUPV010000005.1:0-393802 GCA_049580385.1 Desulfobaccales bacterium
CCTTTTCCCCTCCCCCTTGAGGGGGCGACAGGTGGGGGTGGCTGACCGATTACTCTCCCCTCACCCTGCCCTCTCCCCCATTGGGGGAGAGGGGAAAAATCGGGAGGACTCCATTAAGTTAATTAAAGAGATGGAGATTTGATGGCCTATATTAGCGGAAGGTTAGCATAAACCTTGCCGGACACTTCTTGGCCCGAATGAGGCCCTTGAAATTTCCAAATCTTTCAGGTTAGTATTACTAATTACACTTAAGATGAACGCTCGACGAGGAAGGTGGCCATGGAACTTAAAGGCAGAGCACATCGATTCGGGGATGACATCAACACCGATGAGATTCTTCCGGCCCGTTATCTCAGCACCTCGGACCCTAAAGAACTGGCCCGGCACGCCATGGAGGACGCCGACCCGGAGTTCGTCCGGAAGGCGCGGCCCGGGGATTTCATCGTGGCCGGCAAGAATTTTGGCTGCGGCTCTTCCCGGGAACACGCCCCGGTGGCCCTCAAGGCGCAGGGCCTCTCGGGGGTAATCGCCGCCAGCTTCGCCCGCATCTTTTACCGCAACGCCTTCAACATGGGGTTGGCCATCTTCGAGTCCCCCCAGGCCGCCGCGGCCATCCGGGACGGGCAGGAGATCAGCGTGGACCTGGATAGCGGCATCATCACCGATCTGGGCACCGGCAAACAATACCCCAGCAGTCCCATCCCACCCTTCATGCAGGAACTGCTGGCGGACGGCGGCTTGATGGCTCATTTGAAAAAACATCTGGAGGTGAGGTAGTCATGGGTTCTTATCGCATTGCCGTAATCCCCGGTGACGGCATCGGTCCGGAGGTGGTGGCTGAAGGCGTCAAGGTGCTCGAGGCGGTGGCCGGCCCGGCGGGGATAAAATATGACTTGACTTATTATGACCTGGGCGGCGACCGCTACCTGCGCACCGGCGAAACCCTGCCGGATTCCGTGCTGGCGGAACTGCGCCAGTTCGACGCCATCTACCTGGGGGCCATCGGCCACCCGGACGTGGCCCCGGGCATCCTGGAAAAAAGCATCCTGCTGCGGGCCCGCTTCGAGCTGGACCAATACATCAATCTGAGGCCGGTAGTTCTCTATCCGGGGGTGGATACCCCCTTGAAGGACAAAGGCCCCCAGGACATCGATTTCGTAGTGGTGCGGGAGAACACCGAGGGCATGTACGGGGGCGCCGGGGGGTTTCACAAACACGGAACCCCGGATGAAGTGGCGGTTCAGACCTCCATCAATACCCGCAAAGGGGTGGACCGCTGCCTGAAGTTCGCCTTCGAGCTGGCTCAGAAGCGCCAGAAGGCGAAAAAGCTCACCCTGGTGGCCAAGACCAACGTCCTCACCTATGCCTCCAACCTCTGGTTTCGGGCCTTTGAGGCCATGGCGCCCGGCTATCCGGAGATAACCACCGACTACGCCCACGTGGACGCCACCTGCATGTGGTTCGTCAAAAACCCGGAGTGGTTCGACGTGGTAGTCACTGACAATCTGTTCGGGGACATCATCACCGACCTGGGGGCTATTATCCAGGGGGGCATGGGGGTGGCCGCGGGGGGCAACCTCAACCCCGAGGGGGTGTCCATGTTCGAACCCATCGGCGGCTCGGCCCCCAAGTACACCGGCCTCCAGGTAGTCAACCCCATCGCCGCCATAGCCGCGGCCCAGATGCTGCTGGAACAGTTGGGGGAGGCCGGGGCCGCAGCCGCGGTGGAAGACGCCATCAAGAAGACGGTGTCCCGGGACATGAAGAGCATGGCCGCGGGGCACATGGGCCTCAGCACCGGCCAGGTGGGTGATCGCGTCGCCCGCTACGCCGCCGAATCGGTGAGCAGCAGGTAGGGTGGGCACTCCCCGCCGCGGTCCTGTAAAAGTTAAAGGAATGCTATTCTCGTTCATCAAAAAGCTGAAAGCTGACGCGTAGGGGCGATCCTCTGGATCGCCCGGGCGACCCAACGGGTCGCCCCTAAAATAGCTATAATTCCTGGAGATTTTACCGATGGGTGGTACTTATAGAGTTGCAGTAGTCGGGGCTACCGGCGCCGTGGGGCGGCAGATGGTGGCCTGTCTGGAGGAGCGCCGCTTCCCGGTGGCGCGGCTCACGCCTCTGGCCTCGGAGCGTTCCCTGGGGAAGCAGGTAACCTTCATGGGCAAAGAGATTCCGGTGGAGGTGCTGGGCCAGGATTCCTTCGACGGCGTGGAGATCGCCCTGTTTTCCGCAGGGGGCGGCATCAGCAAGGAGTACGCCCCCATCGCCGCGGCGGCCGGGGCGGTGGTGGTGGACAACTCCAGCGCCTGGCGCATGGACCCTGAGGTCCCCCTGGTGGTCCCGGAAGTCAATCCCCGGGACATCGAGTTCTACACCAACCGCGGCATCATCGCCAATCCCAACTGCTCCACCATTCAGATGGTGGTGGTGTTGAAACCCCTGCACGATGCGGCCCGCCTGCGGCGGGTGGTAGTCTCCACCTACCAGGCGGTCTCGGGCACCGGCCAGAAGGCGGTGGAGGAGCTGTTGGACCAGGTGCGGGCCTTGCTGTCCTGCCAGGACCCGGTGGCCAAGGTTTACCCTCATCGCATCGCCTTCAACGTCCTGCCCCACATCGACGCCTTCCAGGAGAACGGTTACACCAAGGAAGAGATGAAGATGGTCAACGAGACCCAGAAGATCCTGGGGGATGAGACCATCCGGGTGACGGCCACCACGGCGCGGGTGCCGGTGTTTTATGGCCACTCCGAGGCGGTCAATGTGGAGACGGAGCGGAAACTTACTCCCTATGAGGCCCGGCAGATTCTGGCCGCCGCCCCGGGGGTGAAGGTGGTGGACGACCCCGGCAAGTTCCAGTACCCCATGCCTCTGCAGGCCGCCGGACAGGACCTCACCCTGGTGGGACGCATCCGGGAGGACTTCAGCATCGACAACGGCCTCAACCTTTGGGTGGTGGCGGATAATCTGCGTAAAGGCGCGGCGACCAACGCGGTGCAGATCGCCGAGATCTTGATCCGGGATTATCTGAAAAAATAGTCCCCTGTTCCCTTCTCGTTGGGGACGAGGAGGGAACCGCTCACTGCTTACTGCTCACTGCTTACTCTACTCCCAAGGGGTAGCCGCATGCGCATCATCGCCGGCGCTTTCAAGGGGCGGGTCCTGGCCCCGGTTAAGGGCCGGACCAGGCCCACCGCCGCCAAGGTGAGGGAGGCCATCTTTGATATCCTGGGGTCCGCGGTCCTGGAAGTTATGGTCCTGGATCTGTACGCCGGCACCGGCACCCTGGGGATCGAAGCCCTGAGCCGGGGCGCGGCCCAGGCGGTCTTCGTGGAAGACCAGCCCGCGGCCCTCAAGGTGCTGCGCCGCAATCTGGAGACCCTGGGCCTCCATGACTTGAGCGTGGTGCTGCCGCTGCCGGTGGCCGCGGCCCTGAAGAAGCTGGCCGCCCAGGGAGCCCGGTTTTCCCTGGTCTTTCTGGACCCCCCCTACCGGGAGGGGGCCGCGGCCACCCTGGCCGCCCTGGCCGCCTCGGGCCTGCTGAGCCCTGAGGCCCTAGTGGTGGCGGAGCACAGCCGCCGGGAGACCTTGCCGGAGGCCGGCTTCGGGCTGGCCCGGCAAACCTTGCGGCGTTACGGCGATACCCAGGTGGCCATCTATGGGGCCCTGGATAATTCTGAGCCAAAGGAGCGGCCAGGCTGATGCCTGACATCGCGGTCTACCCCGGTTCCTTCGACCCCATTACCAACGGCCACCTGGACCTGATTCAGCGGGCCCTGAAGATCTTCGACCACATCATCGTGGCAGTGGCCACCAACGCCTTCAAACAGTCCCTGTTCACCATCGAAGAGCGCATGGAAATGATCCGGGAGTCTCTGAAGGACCATCCCCAGATCACCATCGACAGCTTCGAGGGCCTGCTGGTGAATTACGCCAAGCGCCAAAAAGCCAGGGCCATTCTCCGGGGCCTGCGGGCGGTTACCGACTTTGAATACGAGTTTCAGTTGGCCATGATGAACCGGCGCCTGGAACCGGAGGTCGAAACGGTGTTTCTGATGACCGGGCTTCGCTGGGTCTTTCTTTCCTCCAGCATCCTCAAAGAAGCGGCCGTGCACGGCGGCAACATCGAGGGTATGGTCCCGGAGATCGTCGTCAAAAAATTGCGGGAAAAATTCGCCCGCCTGCGGAAGGGTTAAAGGTTGCGAATCTGCGTGATCGACGGCCAGGGGGGCGGCATCGGCGCCGCCCTCATCAAGCGCCTGAAAGAGGTGTACCGGGAGGAGCACGAGATCATCGCCCTGGGGACCAACGCGGTGGCCACCGCCCAGATGATGAAGGCCCGGGCCAACCGGGGCGCCAGCGGCGAGAATGCCATCGTCCGCACCGTGGCCGGCGCCGACGTCATCCTGGGCTGCCTCTCCATCGTCCTGGCCAACGCCATGATGGGAGAAGTGACCCCGAAGATGGCGGCGGCCATCGCCTCGGCCCCGGCTCCCAAGATTCTGCTGCCCTTGACCCAGGAGGCGGTGACAATAGTCGGCCTGACGCCGGAGCCCCTGCCCCATCTGGTGGAAGAGATCGTCAGCCACAAGCTAAGGGAGATTATGGAAGATGTGTGAAGCCTCAGCCTACGTCTTGAAAGATGGCCGGGAGGAGCTGATCCTCCAGGATGTGGACCTGATCGAACCGGATGGCGACAACCTGCGTCTGGTGAACATCTTCGGAGAGCAGAAGGTCCTGAAGGCCAAAATCCTCAGCCTCAACCTGGTGAACCACAAAGTCATCCTGGTGGAGCAGGGGTGAAAAGAGGGTTTTCAGTTTTCGGTTTTCGGTTTTCGGTGAAGTGAAGATCATAATGCGGGAATTAGTGGCACAGGTTTCAAACCTGTGCCACCAATCGCATCCCGCCATTAGCAATATTCCATCTTAGACTTGTCGGGTATTTTAACTCTTAACCCCTCTTTTCCCGCCAAACCCTCAAACCGCCCAAAGTAAGAAAGGAGCATAAATGAGCTTTCTACTGCATGACCGGAACCTGGAGCAGATGTTGGTTCCCATTACGATAATGCGAGGGGGAAGCAGCCGAGGGTTTTACTTCGAGGGTCGAAACGTGCCACTACCTGGTAGGGGGCTGGAGGAGTTTCTCCTGGCTGTGCGCGGATCGCCTGATCCCATGGGAATGGACGGCCTCGGCGGCAACACCGTGTTGCAGTCGAAGGTGGCCATCGTCTCACCTTCCGCTCGCCCCGACGCGGACGTGGACTACACCATCATCATGATGTTTCCCGATCAGCCGGTGGGCATTACCTACAAGCTGAATTGCGGGAACATCTCCGCCGGCGTGCCGGTGTTCGCGCTGATGAAGAACATGATTCCGAATGTGCCAGACGGAGAGGTAACCATCCGGGTGTTTTCGGTGAACACCCAGAAGATGATGTACATGACCCTCGAGGTGCTCAACGGCGAGGCGCGGGTGGCCGGGGACACGGCCATCGGGGGGGTGCCGGGGACGGGCGCGGAGGTGCTGGTTGACTTCCGCGACCAGGCGGGAGGATTCACCGGGAAGCTGTTTCCCACCGGCCGCGTCGTCGATGCCATCGCCATGGACGATGGCAGCTCCATCGACGTGACGATTGTCGACATGGTGAATGTCTGCGCCTTCTTTGAGCCCCGGTCGTTCGGCAGCGGCTGCACCGGGCTCGAGCTTCCCAACCCTGATGGGACGGTCGTCACGCCGCCCGGCATGGAGACGCGGCTCACGGAGCTGCGCCTCAAGGTCGCGAAGCTGATCGGCTGGAACCAATACACCCTCGACTCGATTCGCCAGGCTGCGATTCCGTTCGCCGTCTCCGTGACGACGCCCCGCGATTATACGGACCTGGATGGTGATCGGGTTCAGGCGGGAGACGTCGATCTCGTCGCCCGCTTTTATGGCGAGTCCATCATGCACACCGCGGCGCCCGGAAGTGGCTCGACCTGCCTGGGGGCGGCAGCCTCAATTCCCGGCACTATTCCGAACCGCGTGCTCGCCCCCGGCGATTTAAAGGCAGGCAAGGGAGGCCGGCTCACTTTCGGACACCCCAGCGGCAGGTTTGTGGTTACGTCCCAACCAGCGCTGGGTACCTCGCCCAACGATACGACGTTTGCCAAACTCGCCTTTCCGCGCACGGCCCGGATCATCTGCGACGGCCGAGTCTACATCAAGAACGACCGGCCGCCGGAACACTCTGCCTGGGTGGAGGTGGATGAGATCACGGCGGGTTCATTTTTCCTCTACGCCGACGAGGTGAGCATCCAAAAATAGGGCCGTAGGGCGGGAAAGCGAAGCGCATCCCGCCATTAGCGCCATCGATGGGCGGTTTCTGCCAATGGATCACAGATTTAACGATAAAGCAAAGCCGGGTCGGGCCACTCCATGAGGCGGGCCGCGGCCGGAGGGCCGAAGGTGCCCGCGGGGTAGAAGAGCGGCGGCAGGGAGGGCTCCTGCAAGAGCGGGGCAAAGATGCGCCAGGCCGCCTCGGCCTCATCGGCCCGGACAAAGAGGGTCTGGTCTCCAGCCATGGCGTCCGTGATCAAGGTCTCATAGGCCTCAGGCAAGGGTCCGAAGGCTTCGGCGTACCGGTAACGCAGCCGCTGGGTTCTCAGCTCCAGAGGCTCCCCCGGCGCCTTGACCTGAAAATGGAGGTCAAAGCCCTCATCCGGCTGCAGCGTCAGCACCAGGACGTTGGGGTTGCAGGAAGTCTTGAGGGGCTGGAAGAGCCACACCGGCGGGCACCGGAAGGTGACGGCGATCTGGGTGAAGCGGGAGGGCATCGCCTTGCCGGTGACCAGGTAGAAGGGCACCCCGCTCCAGCGCCAGTTCTCGATGGCCAGCTTCAAGGCGACAAAGGTGGGGGTGGCGGAAGTGGGAGAAACTCCCTCTAATTCCCGATACCCGGGCACCATCTGGCCATCCGCGGTTCCACGGGTATACTGGCCGTAAACCACGTCCTCCGGGCGCACCGGGGTGACGGCCCGCAGGACTTTGGCTTTTTCACCACGAATGGCCTCCGGTTCGAAGGTCACCGGCACCTCCATGGTGATCAGGGTGAGGAGCTGGGTGAGGTGGTTCTGTACCATATCCCGCAAGGCCCCGGCATGCTCGTAATAGCCGCCCCGATGCCCTAACCCGCCGGCTTCCGCCACGGTGATCTGGACGCTTTGCACCAGGTTCCGGTGCCAGAGGGGCTCGAAGATGTCGTTGGCGAAGCGGAAAATCAGGAGGTTTTGCACCGTCTCCTTCCCCAGGTAATGGTCGATGCGATAGATCTGGGATTCGTCGAAATAGCGGTGCAGCAGTTGATTGAGGCTCAGGGCCGACTCCAGGTCCCGGCCGAAGGGCTTCTCCACCACCAGCCTGGTCCAGCCGGGGCTGCGGTTCAATTCGGCCTGGCCCAGACCGGTAATTGCCGGTTCGAAGGCCTCCGGCGGCAGAGCCAGATAAAAGACGCGATTCCCCGGAAACCCCTGGGCCGTTTCCAGGGACTGGAGCCGATCCGCCAGGGCCCGGTAATCTTCGGATGTTTCCCCTCCCAGAGACTGGAAAAAGAGGCACTGATCGCACCAGGCGTCGGCATGGCCACCCTGGGGAAGCCCGGCCTCGGCCAGGGCCTCCCGGGCCAGGACCCGGAATTCCTGATCATCCAGGTTCCGGCGGGAGAGGCCCACCAGCAGGAGCCGGTTTTCCCAGCCATACTGTTCGCTGATCCGATAGAGAGCCGGCAGCAGCTTGCGGCGCATCAGATCGCTGGTAGCGCCAAAGACCACGAACAGGTGCGGTTCTATCCGGTGAGCGACCATAATCCATACTTTCCTGAGGCAGGTCTCGGGGCGGCAAGGGCTCAGGCCTCCACCCTGTGACGGGATCCCCCCCGGCAGTCTAGATATTAAGGAGGCTGGACCGGGATTGCAAGCCCGCGGCAGCCTTAGTTGGGTGCGAGGTTTCTTTATTTAATCGGGGGAGCGCTGCCAGCCCAAAACCTTGCGGCAGCGGCGCAGGCGGCTCCGGCAGCGGCGCCGGGGGAAAATCGCGCTTTCCATCAAGGCGGCTTGCGGCTCGGTGGTTTTTCCTCTAAACTTTGATGGTTCAAAATCACCGGGGCAAGCTGATGACCCCGGGGTCAGGCGCCAGCCCGCGCCGGTTATCTTAGTACGCCAGCATCACAGACCCGGCAGCGTGTTTATTAACCGCGGGAGCAGTGATTACGTCCCCTCACCCTCCCCCTGTCCGCCATTGGGTGGAGGAAATCGGGTACTTGGTTAGCCTGGCGAAAAGGATCATGCCAGCAGCAAAGGTATTCCCAATTTTAGTGAAGCGGCCAAAGGAGCCTGTTTAAATGACCAGAAGAATCGGCGTCTATGTGGATTCCATGAATATCATGCGCAGTGGCGGCTACGGTATGCGCTACGAAGTCATCCGCCGTTTCGTCGGCCGGGATGGCGACGAGGTGATGCGCCTCAACGCTTACGTGGCCATCGACGAAGAGCGGGCCATCTCCGATCCCAATTATAAAAATACCCTGAATTTCATTCTCACCCTGCGCGACCTGGGCTTCAAAGCGGTGGAGAAGCCCATCCGCTGGTACACGGACGACTCCGGACGCACTTACGGCAAGGCCAACCTCGACATGGAGATGGCCCTGGATATCGTTTCCCAGTCGGAGCGCCTGGACCTGCTCTACTTTTTCACCGGGGACGGCGATTTTTGCAGCGTGGTGTCCATGGTGCAAAACAAAGGCTGCCGGGTGGAACTGATCGCCTTTGCCAACGTCTCCGGGCGGCTGCGCCGGGAGGTGGACCTGTTCGTCCCGGGATACCTGATCCCGGGTCTGCTGCCCACCTCGCCGGCCTATGCCGGGACGCCCCTCTGGGGTGAAGTAGGCAGCCGGGTGCGAGGGGTCTGCACCAAGTACTTCCAGGACCGCTCCTATGGGTTTTTCCGATTTATGCAGAGCTTCGGTAAGGTCTGGGTGACCGACACCCGCTTGGAAGAATCGCCCTATGCCTCGGTATTCTTCCTGGAAAAGGACCTGCCCCGGGGAATGCATCCGGATAACCTGCCCAGCCGGGACTTCATCTTTGAATTTACTCTCAACGAAGGGGAGAAAGGATTCGTCGCCTCGGATATTGACCTGATCTACAAATACTGACTGTTTTCTGTTGTCTGTTTTCTGTTTTTAGGGATTGCCAATAGGCTTCGTTTAGGCGGTTATCCCTAAATGAATTGGTGGGCGGTGCCCACCCTACAAAGGGCCGTAAAGCACGACAGTCTCAAGCGGTCGGACGGAAAGGTTTTTACAGAAAACAGTAAACAGTAAACAGAAAACAGTAAATCGAAGGAGCGGCTATGGCTAAGAAGCTGAGGGTGCTGTTCGTGGCCTCCGAAGGGGTACCTTTCGCCAAGACCGGGGGGTTGGCGGATGTGGTGGGCACTCTGCCTTATGCCCTCCAGAAGTTGGGGGTGGAGGTCAAAGTCCTGCTGCCCTATTACGCCGCGGTGAAACAGGGCAAGATCCCAACCCTAGCGGTGGCCGAGGATTTGGAGGCGCCCCTGCCGGAGCCCCTCAACCTGCGCTTCGACCTCATGGCCCCCAGCTCTGCGGATTATCCCTTCTGGTTCGTGGCCCGGGACGAGTTCTACGACCGCAGCCAGCTTTATGGCACCGCCAAGGGCGATTATTTCGATAACCTGGAACGCTTCGCCTTCTTCAGCGCCGCAGTGCTGCCCAGCTGCCGGGCCATGGACTTCAAGCCCGACGTGATCCACTGCCACGATTGGCAGAGCAGCCTGGTTCCGGTCTATCTGAAAAATCTTTGGGCCGGGAAAGAAGAGGCGCTTTCCGGGACCAAGTCCGTGCTGACCATTCACAACCTGGCCTACCAGGGTCTGTTTGCCAAGGACAAGTTTCCCCGGCTGGGTCTCGATTGGTCCCTGTTCGGGATCAACGGCCTCGAATACTACGACCGGATCAACCTCCTCAAGGGCGGCATCGTCTTTGCAGACGCCATCACCACCGTTAGCCAGCGCTACAGCGAGGAGATCCAGACCCCCGAGTTCGGCTATGGGCTGGAAGGGGTGTTGCGCCAGCGCTCCGGAGACCTGCACGGCATCCTCAACGGGGTCGATTACCGGGAATGGAGCCCGGAGAGCGACTCGCTGCTGCCGGCCAATTTCAGCCGGGACGACCTCAAGGGCAAGGCCGCCAACAAGGCCGCCCTGATGGAAGCCTTCGGACTCTCCAAAAAGCTGGCCAAGGCCCCCATCCTGGCCATGATCTCCCGCCTGGCGGACCAGAAGGGCTTCGACCTGGTGGCCCAGGTGCTGCCCCAGCTCATGGACCAGGAATTGATGGTGGTCATCCTGGGGACCGGCGACGAACATTACCAGCGTTTGCTGGCCGCAGAGGCCCCCAAGTATCCCGGGAAATTGGGGGTGCTGGTGGCCTTCGATAACAGGCTCGCCCACCTCATAGAGGCCGGGGCCGACATGTTTCTCATGCCCTCGCGCTTTGAGCCCTGCGGCCTCAACCAGATCTATTCCATGAAATACGGCACCATTCCCGTGGTCCGGGCCACCGGCGGCCTGGCGGACACCGTCACCCCGGTGGGCAGCCCCATCGAGCCGGGGACCGGCTTCGTCTTCGACGACTACGACCCTGAGGTCTTCCTGAAGGCCATCCACACCGCTCTGGAGGCCTACCGCGACCAGAAACTGTGGCAGCGCCTCATGCAGAACGCCATGGCCCAGGACTTCTCCTGGACCAAGAGCGCCAAGGCCTACCTGGAGCTGTACCGGCAATTGGTGTAAAAGAGCAGGGGTCAGGGGTTAGGGATTAGAGGTGGTGGCACAGGCTTCCAGCCTGTGCTGCACCGGCAGGATGCCGGTGCCACCAAACCAAAAAAGGGCGGCCCCGCGGGTCGCCCCTTCCTTATTTATATGGGATTGGGGGGGGGGTTGGGGGAGGGGGTAAGGGCCGTCGGCCCTTAGCTCCATCCCCCAAATTACTATCGCCTTACGCCCTAAAGCGCCGCAGGCGCAGGGAGTTGCTGACCACGGACACCGAGCTCATGGCCATGGCGGCCGCGGCCAGGCCCGGGTTCAGGGTCCAGCCCCAGAGGGGGTAGAAGACCCCGGCGGCCACCGGCAGGGCCACCACGTTATAGCAGAAGGCCCAGAAGAGGTTCTGGCGGATGATTCGCATCATCTGCCGGGACAGCTTTATGGCCTGGGGAATGAGGGCCAGGTCGTCCCGGATCAGGGTGAGGTCGGCGGCCTCCGCGGCCACGTCGGCGCCGGTGCCCAGGGCGATGCCGACGTCGGCCTGGGCCAGGGCCGGGGCGTCGTTGATGCCGTCCCCCACCATGGCCACCACCTCGCCATCCTTTTGCAGCTTCGCCACTTTCCGGGCCTTGTCGCCGGGCAGCACCTCGGCCAGCACCTCGGCGATGCCCACGCTGGCTGCCACCGCCGCCACGCTGAGGCGGTGGTCGCCGCTTAAGAGCACGATTTTCAGGCCCATCTCCTGCAAGGCCCTCACGGTTTGTGGCGCCCCCGGCTTCAACGTGTCCGCCGCGGCGATGAGGCCCACCGGTTTCCCGGCCACCGCCAGAAAGATGGCGGTTTTGCCTTCCCGGGTGTATTCCTCTTGCCGGGCGCCCAGGGCGTCGCTGCTGATCTGCTTATGCATCAGGAAGGCGAGCGATCCCAGGAGCACCTCCTGGCCCTCGACCCGGGCCTCCACCCCCAGGCCCGGCAGCGCCTGAAATTCCGTCACCTGCGGCAGCTCCAGGTTTTTCAAGGCGGCCGCGTGGGTCACCGCTTCGGCCAGGGGATGCTCCGACCTGGCCTCCAGGGCCGCAGCCAGGGCCAAAACCCGGTCGGCGCTCCAGTTCTCCCAGGCCTGGATGTCGGTCACCTGGGGGGCGCCGCGGGTGAGGGTGCCGGTCTTATCGAAAACCACGGTAGTGAGGCGGTAGGCCCGCTCCAGGGGCTCGCCGCCCCGCATCAGGATGCCCAACTCGGCCCCCCGGCCGGTGCCCACCATGACCGCAGTGGGGGTGGCCAGCCCCATGGCGCAGGGGCAGGCAATGATGAGCACCGCCACCATGCTGACCAGGGCCCGGGTGAAGGCCGGCGGCGGCCCGAACTGGAGCCAGGCCAGGAAGGTGATGGCTGCCAGCCCCATGACCACCGGCACGAAGATGGAGGCCACCTTATCCACCAGACGCTCGATGGGGGCCTTGCTGGTCTGGGCCTCTTCCACCAGGCGGATGATCTGGGAGAGCACCATTTGCTCACCTACCCTTTTCGCCTCAAAGACCAGGAAACCCCGCTGGTTCAAGGTGGCCCCCCAAACCTCGGCCCCCGGCTCCTTGACCACCGGCAGGCTCTCCCCGGTGAGCATCGATTCATCCACCGCGGAGCTCCCTTCGGCCACCACCCCGTCCACCGGAATCCTCTCTCCGGGGCGCACCAGCACCAGATCCCCCACCGCGACCTGCTCCAGGTCCACTTCCTGCTCGACGCCGTCCCGGCGCACCCGGGCGCTGGGCGGAGCCAGGGCGAAGAGGCGGCGGATGGCCTCCGAGGCCCGGCCCCGGGTGCGAGCCTCCAGCCAGCGTCCCAGCAGGATAAAGGTGATGATCATCAGGGCGGTGTCATAGTAAACCGCCTCCCGGGCCGCGGCGGCGACGCTCCCGGGAAAGAAGGTGACCCAGGCGGAATAGCCATAGGCGGCGGCGGTGCCCAGGGCCACCAGGGTGTCCATGTTGGTGGTCCGGTGCCGGGCGGCGCTGGCGGCCCCGGCAAAGAACGGAGCCCCGGAATAGAACATCACCGGGGTGGAGAGGGCCAGCAGCAGGAAGTGGAGGGATTGGCGCCCCAAACCGGCCAAGTGCGCCACCGGGGGGATCATGAAGGCCCATACCGGCAGGCTCAGGACCAGGGCCACCAGGAAGCGGTTGCGAAAGGCCAGGACCTCGGTTTCCGGAGAGGGGGGCGGCTGGGATTCCCGGGACGTCCCTTCCACTTCGTAGCCGGTCTCCCGGATCACCGCGGCGAGGGCCTCCGGGCCGGTAACCTGAGGCTGATAACGCACCCTGGCCTGGCGGGTGGCCAGATTGACCATGGCCAGCTCCACCCCGGGAGCCGCGGTCAAGGCCCGTTCCACCCGGGCCACGCAGGCGGCGCAGTGCATCCCTCCCAAGGTGAGGGTGATTTCTTCGGTCTTATCTGGCACGGCTATGATCTCCTGCCCAAAGCCCTCTGCACCGCCAGGCGCGCTAACCTGGCTTGCAGCCACGCTGGGCGCCCTGATACTAGTGGTCTCTGTTCCGCAATTGATTATCCATTGAAAAAGACTGATTTAAATCCCCCTTTGGAAAAGGGGGGTAGGGGGGATTTAGTGTAACCTCTTGAAATCTCCCTGAATCCCCCTTTTTCAAAGGGGGACTTAACATGTCAAATCCAACCTTCAGTCCTGATATTACGTCAAGCTGATTATGAAAGCCTCTAATAGCATAATCCGCCCCGGGTCCAATGGCAAGAAGGAGGGGGGGGCGATCCCCTTCTCGCCTTGCCTGGCCGGTGCTTCCCTGATACTATTAGGGGCATGAAACCGATTGCGACCCCGCGTATTGGCAAAAAGCTGGGCCTGCCCCTCTGGTCCATCCTGGGATTGCTGCTGTTGGGCGGCCTGGGATGGCTTCTGTATCTGCATTCGGCCTCCGGCGCGCCCCCGTGGGTGCGCTTCCAGACCCCGGTGGAGGTGGTGGGCCCCAAGACCGCCCTTACCCTGGAGGCCGGAGATGGAGCCAGCGGCTTGCGCGAAGTCAGGGTCAGCCTCACCCAGGCCGGCCGGGAGCAGGTGGTGCTGGAGCGCCAATTTCCTCCCGGCGGCGGGCCGGGGGAGCAGGTGGAGATCCCCGTCACTCTGGAGCCCAAGGCCCTGGGATTTAAGGACGGGAAGGCCACCCTCACCGCCTCGGTGCGGGATCGCTCCTGGCGGGAACTGTTCCGGGGCCGCCTGGCGGTCCTGAGCCGGGAGGTGGTCATCGACCTGGTCCCGGCCTCCGTCTCCATGCAATCGGTGAGCCGCCTGGTCTACGCCGGGGGCACCGGTGCCATGGCCTACCACCTCAGCAAGCCGGTTCAGGAATCCGGGGTGCTGGTGGGGGGCGTCTTATACCGGGGCTTTGCCAATCCCCGGGGAGGGTCCGGGGATTACGTGGTGCTGTTCCCGATCCCCCAGGAGGGGCCCGCCATCCTGCGACTGGAGCTGGTGGCCCGCTCCGGGGGCCAGGAGGTGAAGCAGACCGTTCCCCTGAGGGTGCAGCCCCGGAAATGGCGCAGCGACCAGATCAAGCTCTCCGATGCCTTTCTGGCCAAAGTGGCCGCCACCCTGCCGGTGGCCAAGCCTGGCGACCTCCTGGGGAATTTCCTGGAGCTCAATCGAGAGACGCGTCGCCAGAACCATGCACGGGTGCGCCAGGTCTGCTCCCGGAGCAACCCCCAACCCTTGTGGTCCGGCCCCTTCCATCGTTTCCTGGGCAAGACCGAGGCCGGTTTCGGAGACCGGCGCACCTATATCTATCAAAACAAGCCCGTGGACCACGAGGTGCACCTGGGGGTGGACCTGGCCTCAGTGGTGCACAGCCCGGTGCCCGCGGCCAACCGCGGGGTGGTAGTTATGGCGGAGCCCCTGGGTATTTACGGCAACACGGTGATCATCGACCATGGCCTGGGGGTCTTTTCCCAGTATAGCCACCTGAGCCGGATAGACGTAAAGGTGGGTGACCGGGTGGAGACGGGGACAGTGCTGGGCCAGACCGGCACCACCGGCCTGGCCGGGGGCGACCACCTCCACTTTGGCGTGGCCCTCCAGGGGGAATACGTGGACCCCATAGAGTGGTGGGACGGCCACTGGCTCAAGGACCAGGTGGAGGCGGTCCTGCTCAAGACCAGCTCTCCGGCTCCGGTGACGGCACTGGCCCCGGCCCCGGCCCCAGGCGCGGCCAGAGTGGCTAAAGGCAAGAAGCGGGGGAGCAAACAGCTAAAGCGCCAACTGAAAAAACAGAAGCAGTAGGAGTAGGGGCTCCCCCTGGGGCCGCCCCTGCACTCCCAACTAAAAGGCAAGCAATGATTACCAAGATCAACCCCCAGAACCCCCAGGAGCGCTTGTTGCGCCAGGCGGTAGAGGCCCTCCTGGGAGGCGGCCTCATCGCCTATCCCACCGACACCACCTATGCGATTGGCTGCGACCTTTACAATCTCAAAGGGATCGCTAAGATTTACCAGATCAAGCGCCGGCCCACCAGCAAGCCCTTCAGTTTCATCTGCCATGATCTGAAGAATATTAGCGAATACGCCCAGGTGGGTAATTATGCCTACAAGGTGATGAAACGCCTGCTGCCCGGGCCCTACACCTTCGTGCTGGAGGCCTCCCGGCAGGTGCCCAAGATTCTCCAGACCAAACGGCGCACCGTGGGCATTCGGGTGCCGGACCACCCCATTGCCCTCACGCTGGTTGGCCTGCTCGGGCATCCCATCATCAGCACCAGCGCATCGCTGCCCGACGGCCCGGTGGAGAGCGATCCCTATGAGATCGAGGACAAGTTCAAGCCGCACCTGGCCCTGGTTATCGACGGGGGCATCATCCTGCCCTCTCCCTCCAGCATCATCTCCCTGATCGACGACGCCCCGGAAATCATCCGGGAGGGCAAGGGGCCGGTGGGCCTCTTCACTTGAAAAATTGAGCCCCGGCGAAGCTATTCCTCGCTTTGAATAAATAAAAATTGATGAAAAGATATCTTTTGCTCCTGGGCTTTCCTATTTTGCTGCATCTGGCCGTTTCCCCGGCCGCGGCCACGAATGTATTCCAGCGCTATGAGAAAGTGATCTGGATTAACCAGCACAAGCAGGTGGGGGCGGCCTATGAAAATGGCAAAAAACTCTTCGAATTTCCTGTAATCACCGGTGATGATGAAACGACCACCAATCCGGGCATCTATTTGGTAAGATTGAAAGTCGAAGATTATTATTCAAAAAAATACGATACAGAAATGCCTTATTCCATATTTTTTGATCTCAAAGAAATGAAAGCCATTCATGGCGGCGAAGTGCCCCCGCCCGACGAAAAAGGGGAATGGGCCACCCATGGTTGTGTGCACGTCGAGGATCCCTATATTGAACGGCTATTTGACTGGGCCGAGGTCGGGAAAACCGTGGTGGTCATTCAAGGGTGGAGAGACGAGGATTAGAGCAAGGTCAGGCGCATTGAAGCACAGCGCGCCGCGTGGGGCGACGGCCTTGATGGCCATCCGGTCTTTTAAGTTGACGGCTGCCGGCCCAACGACCGTTACCTAAACCACGCTGGCAGGAAGGCCGGTTGGGGGTAGGCGAAGGCCGTCAGGTTGGACAAAGTTTCTTCGGTGTCATCTCCCAGCAGGTAGCGCAGGACACTGCCTTCCTTGGGGGGATAGACCGCTTCCACCTTGCCCCGGATGCCGCCCAGGCGTCCGGCTTTTTCGATGGCGTCCTCGGGGTTCCCGAACACGTCAACCAGGCCTATCTCCTTGGCCTGCTCCCCGGTGTAGATTCTGCCTTCTGCCAGAGGCCGCAGCTTCTCCAGAGGTATCTTGCGATTGCGAGCCACGTCGCTTAAAAACTGCTGATAGATGTTATCCAGCAGGTTCTGCATATATATTTTTTCTTCCGGGGTCATGGGCCGGAAGGGGGAGCCAATATCCTTGTAGCGCCCGGCTTTCAGGGTAAAGAAATCGAGGCCGACCTTCTTGGTGAGACCCTCGACGTTGGTGAACTCCATGATCACCCCGATGCTGCCGGTGGCGGTGCCCCTATCGGCCATGATGAGGTCGGCGCCGCTGGCGATGTAGTAGGCTCCAGAGGCGGCCAGGGTTCCCAGGGAGGCCACCACCTTTTTCTTCCTGCGGATTTTTTCCACTTCCCTGAGAATTTCCTGGGAGGGGCCCACCGCGCCTCCCGGAGAGTTGATGCGCAGGACAATGGCCTTGATGCTCGGGTCATCCCTGAAGTCGTCCAGTTGTTTAAGGGTGGTCTTGGAATCGGTGATGATCCCCTTGATTTCCACCACGCCCACCTCACCCTGGCTGGTCCCCCAGCCTAGCCCGCCGCCCTTCCCAAAAATTTGAGCGGCGAGGACGGTGACGCCCACCAGAAAGAGGACCGCCAGCACGGCGATCAGGATGCCGTTTAACAGGGATGGTAATTTCATCGCCTTGGCTCTTACCCGTTGTCTTTGGTCTGCTTCTCTTCCAGGGTTTCCCGAATCAGGTCCCCAATGTTGGTGGTGGCTTCGGTGCGGGAATGGAGGTAATCCCGGTAATGCGTCTGTTCCTCGTCGGTTTCCAGCTTGCGGATCGACAGGCCGATGCGCCGTTCTGTGGCCGAGCTATGGATCACCTTGGCCCGGATAGTGTCACCCACCTTGAGGCCGCCCATCTTGTCCCTTCCTAACTCGGAGATGTGGATCAGGCCTTCGATGCCCTCTTCCACTTCCACGAAGAGACCGAAGTCGGTAATGTTGGTGATGGGCCCGGACACGATGGCACCCACCGGAAAGCGTTGATCGATGGTTTGCCAGGGGTTGGAGGCCAGGTCCTTGATGCTCAGGGAAAAGCGTTCATTTTCCTTATCGATGAAAAGTACCTTGGCCTGTACCACCTGGCCCTTCTTGTAGATCTCCGAGGGGTGTTTGAAACGCTTGGTCCACGAGATGTCAGAGATGTGCACCAGGCCGTCGATGCCTTCGTCGATGCCGATGAAGATGCCGAAGTCGGTGATGTTTTTAATCTTGCCTTCGATGACCGATCCCACCGGGTATTTCTCGCCGATCACTTCCCAGGGGTTGGGCTCCACCTGTTTCAGGCTAAGGGAGATGCGCTTGCGGTTGGGCTCCAGTTCCAGGACGGTGGCTTCCACCAGGTCGCCGGCGGTGAGCACCTGGGAAGGGTGGCGAATCTTGCGGGTCCAGGACATCTCGGTGATGTGGATCAGGCCCTCCACTCCTGGTTCCAACTCCACGAAGGAGCCGTAATCGGTGAGGCTTACCACCTTGCCCTGAACCCGGGAGCCCAGGGGATATTTTTCTTCCACGGTGCTCCAGGGGTCCGGCGCCAATTGTTTCAGGCCCAGGGAGATGCGTTCCTTTTCCCGGTCAAAGCTCAGCACCTTGACGCTGATGGGATCGCCCACCTTGAAGAGATCCCCGGGGTGGCGCACCCGGCCGTAGGAGAGGTCGGTGATGTGCAACAGGCCGTCCAGGCCCCCCAGGTCCACGAAGATGCCGTAGTCGGTGATGTTTTTCACCACCCCTTCCAGGGTCTTGCCCTCTTCCAGGGTGGCCAGCAAGGTGGCCTTGGCCTCATTCTTGGCCTTTTCCAGGGTGATCCGGCGGGACAGCACCACGTTGCGCCGTTTGCGGTTGAACTTCAGCACCCGGAAGGAGAACTTCTCCCCAATCAGGTGGTCGGTGTGACGTACCGGGGACAGGTCCACCTGGGAGCCGGGGAGAAAGGCGATGATGCCCCCCAGGTCCACGGAAAGCCCTCCCTTGACCTTGGCCACCACGGTGCCGGTCACCTCGCCATCGTGGTTGTAGGCGGCACTGATATCTTCCCACACCTTGATCTTGGAGGCTTTGTTTTTGGAGAGCATGAGCGCGCCTTCCTCATCTTCCCTGCTCTCCATCAAGGCCTCCACATCATCCCCGACCCGGGCGGTGATTTCGCCATCCGGGGTGGTGAATTCGTGGATGGGAATCTGGCCTTCGGATTTATAGCCGATGTCCACCATGACGAAGTCTTTGGTGATGGAGACGATGCGGCCTTTGACCACCTCCCCTTCCTGAACCCTTCTGAGGCTCTCTTCATAGAGGTCGCTCATGGATTCCATGTCCGGCATCTCGGGTGCGGCCTCTCCCTGAGAAGCTTCCAGCGGGGCTGCCTCTACCGATGCTGCCGGCGCCGAGGCGGCAGCTTCATCCTCGGGTTGCGGCCGGGTCTCGATTTCCTCCGGCTGGGTCTGGTTGTGCAGTTCTGTTTTTTCCATACCTTCCATGTCAGGTTGTCCCCCTTAGACGGGTATACTCGGTTATTTTCCCACCGGCCGGTTCACGGCCGTAAGCTTCCTTGTTGGTCTTCCCGCACCCGCAGCCCCATCACGGGCTTAAAGCTGGTGCCACAGCCACCCCTGTTCAGGAGGCAGTCTATTAAGTTATGCGCATCTAAGATGTTGCGCCGGCTGTATGGGCGCCAATTTTCTGCAAGCAGAGTTCCACTACCCGGTCCACGGTCAAATCGGTGGTGTCGATTACCGTGGCGCCGGGCGGCACCCTCAGAGGCGCCTCCTCCCGGGCCTGGTCCTGACTATCCCTGGCGGCCAGGTCGCTCCGGATCTCCTCCAGGGAAGGCGGAGAATGGTCCCCCTGCCAATCCCGTTGCCGGCGGAGGGCCCGGACGCCCAGGCTGGCGTCCAGGTAAAACTTAAACCCGGCCTTCGGAAAGACCACGGTGCCCTGATCCCGTCCCTCGGCCACCACCCCGCCGTGCCGGGCCAAATGGCGCAAATGGCCCTTGACCCACTGGCGCACTGCCGGCAGTTTGGCCACCAAAGAGGCGGCCCGGCTCACTTCGGGGGTCCGCAGCTCCTGAGTGACCTCCAGTCCGTCGATGGACAGGTGAAATCCGGAAGCATCGGCCTTAAGCCCCGGCTTAAAACCAGGCAGCAATCGGCCCAGGGCTCCGGGGTCGTTTATCTTAAGCCCCAGGCGCCGGGCCTGCCAGGCCACGGCCCGATACAGGGAGCCGCTGTCCAGATACAGATAATTTAAGGATCGCGCCAGCCGCCGGCCCACCGTGCTCTTGCCGGCCCCGGCCGGACCGTCGATGGTGATAATCGCCCGTTTCGCCACTCAGCCCGTGATCCCCAGCGCCTGTTGCAGTGTCTGGAGGAAGCGCCGGTTTTCCTGGGGCAACCCCACGTTGACCCGGATGTGGTCCGGCAGGCCGTAAGCGTCCATGGCCCGAATAATCACTCCCTGGCGCAGCATGGCCTGGTAGACTTGCCGCCCCGGTTTGGGCACCCGGATCAGAATGAAGTTGGCCTGGCTGGGAAGGTATTCCAGGCCCAGGCGCCCCAGTTCCCGGCAAATCTCCGCCTTGCCGGCCAGCACCAGTTCCCGGGTACGGGCCAGAAAGTCGGTGTCGGTCAGGGCGGCCCGGGCGGCCACCTGGGCCAGCCGATTAACGTTGAAGGGCATACGCAGGCGGTTCAGGCAATCGATCAACTTGCTGGGGCCATAGCCGTAGCCGATTCTGAGACCGGCCAGGCCGTAGGCCTTGGAGAAGGTGCGCAACCCCACCAGGGCCCGGTCTTCGGCCAGGTAGGCCAGCCCGGAGGGCACTTGGGGATCGTCGGCAAAATCGAGGTAGGCTTCATCCAGAACCACAGTGACCAGGGCCGGCAGGGAGGCCAGAAACTCCTCCCATTCTTGCCTCAAAAAGGTGGTGCCAGTGGGGTTGTTGGGATTGTTCAGGATGATCAGCCGGGTTTGGGAATTGACAGCCTCGGCCACCGCCTTTAGGTTCACCCGCAAATTCTTGAGGGGCACCGGGCGGAAGAGACCGCCCACGGCCGCGGTTAACAGGCCGTACATCAGGAAGGTGTGGGTGGTGCTGAGGACTTCGCCGCCAGCGGGCACCAGGGCCCGGACCAGCAGGTCCAGGATCTCATCGGAGCCGTTGCCCAGAACGAGCTGCCCCGGGGAGATCCCCAGGTGGGCGGCCAGATCCTCCTTCAGGGAATAGGCGTGGCTATCGGGGTAGCGGTGGATGCTGCCAAGATTGGCACGGATGGCGGCCAGGGCCTTGGGCGAGGGACCCAGGGGGTTTTCGTTGGAGGCCAGCTTGATGGCGTCGGTCAGCCCCAATTCCCGCTCAAGTTCTTCCAGGGGTTTGCCGGCCTGATAGGGCGTCAGTTGTGTGAGGTGCGGCAGAATTTGGGTGAGGGGGTTATTGGCTGCCATAGGGTCACGGCCAGGAGTCTCCGGGTGCTGGGGTAAAGGGGGAACCGGGATGGGCGGTGGGCACGCGGGTAAAAACCGAATTTTGGGCCAAAACCGTACCCCCGAAGCCACGTCGACCCCGGGCCGGGACTGCTCCTTCACCTGAAATTTGCTTAAAAATTAGCCGGTGGCTCTTGGGAAAAACTCCTTTATTACCAAGTCTCGTCTGAGATACTTGCCTATCGAGTAATTCTTACAGTAACTAACGTAAAAATGCAAGAGATTTTGCGGGGTCTGGACTGGCGGGGGGGCGCTCGCCCCGGC
The DNA here is from genome assembly GCA_049580385.1 of Desulfobaccales bacterium. Classification (GTDB taxonomy): domain Bacteria; phylum Desulfobacterota; class Desulfobaccia; order Desulfobaccales; family 0-14-0-80-60-11; genus JAPLJC01. The sequence continues at coordinate 21,405 of JBAUPV010000005.1, forward strand.
TGGCGGGTTACCGGTCCTTAGGCGCCGGAGCCAGACCCTCTCCCCGGAACACTTTTCTTGGACTTAAGGGGGCGCCTTCACCGGGCTGATGAGGGCCGGCGCCTCCCTTTGGGGAGGGCCGGCCGCATCCCGGGAAAGCGGGACGATTAAAAGAGCCGGACCGGGTCCATTGACCCGGAAGGCCATTCCTGTTAGGGTGGGGCTAACTTGGTTTCCCTGGGCTTAATATGCTTTATGCCAATCTTTACCTGGACAAGATCGACATCCGCCCGTACCTGACCCCTGAGGAATGCTTCGGCGCCGGCGTCTCCGACTGCGCCGAGATGGCCGCCAGGCTTAAGAGCGGCCTCGTCCGTCCGGAGGATTGCCCCAACCTTTCCCCCGGGAAGCGCTATGCCCTGTCCCTGGCCCTCAAGGCTAAGGAGGTCCTGCCGCCGGTGCCATCTCGGGAGGTGCCGCAGCCGGCGCCGCCAGACCTCTTCGAGCTCAACCAGCCGGGCCCCGAGGCGCCGCTTTTGGTCACCGGCAACAGCGAACTAACCCTGACGGTGCTCAGCGGTCTTTTGGCCCTGACCATCAGCCCCTTCTACCTGCTCCTGGTGGACACCCGGGGAGATACCGCGGACATGGCCATGATCTACCGCAGCTTCACGCCGCAGCGCCTGGACCAGGCCCTGGAGGCCCACCGGTTGGGCAGGCGGCTCTCCCAGCGCCGGCTCATCATCCCCGGGGTGCTGGCGCCCCTCAAAGAGGAACTGGCCGCTTACACCGGCTGGATTATAGAGCCGGCTCCCATCTGTGCCGCCGAATTGCCCCTGTTCCTTGGGGAAAAGTGGCAGCCGCCCCCGGGCGGCGTCCTTTCTTGATGCCAAATCGCCGTAATCGTCGATTTTTTTTGCGCTGGAGGTTGCCCCAAGCCTGCGGAGGGCATATATATAAAAACATTAGGCAACAAGGACTCCTATCTCGTTCCGTAGTCCATTTGCAGCCTGTTTCGAGTGAAGCGGAGCATCTGTTAATTTCATTTTCATCATCCCTGGACAGGCCGCCTGGCGGCGTCCGCCCAGGGTGAAGAGAACGCCCGTCCCGGGGAACCCCTGATGAAAACCATCCTGGTGGTGGATGATGACGAAGCCATCCGCACCCTGTTGCAGGAGGAGCTAAGCGACGAAGGATATCGGGTGATCATTGCGGGCAGTGCCCGGGAGGCCTTGAAGAGGGTGGAGGAAGAGGCCCTGGACCTGGTGGTCCTGGACATCCGCATGCCCGGCATGGACGGCCTGGAGGCGCTGCCGCGCATCCTCGGTTTGAAAGAGGGCCTGCCAGTGATTCTGAACTCCGCCTACACCCAATACCAGGAGAGTTTCATGAGTTGGGCCGCCGACGCCTATGTGGTAAAATCTTCGGACCTCACCGAACTCAAGGCCAAGGTCAAAGAGTTGATCGCCAAATAATGGACGGCCTGAAAGAGCTCACCACCATCATCATGGCCGGCGGCAAGGGCGAGCGCCTCTTTCCCCTGACCCGGGACAAGGCCAAGCCGTCCATCACCTTCGGCAGCCTCTACCGGGTCATCGATTTCACCCTGTCCAATTGTCTCAACTGCGGCATCCGCCGCATCTACGTCCTCACTCAATACGGCAGCTTCTCACTGGACCAGCACCTGCGGGCCGCCTGGGATATCATGCACCCGGACCTGGGGGAGTTCATCTACTCGATGCCGCCCCAGCAGATTATGGTGAGCCGCTGGTACCGGGGCACCGCCGATTCCATTTACCAAAACCTGAACCTGCTGCAGCAGGAACGCCCCCAACAGGTGCTGATTCTCTCCGGGGATCATGTCTACAAGATGAACTACCTGGAGATGCTGGACTTCCATCTCTCCCGGGACGCCGACATGACGGTGGCCGCGGTGATGGTGCCCCGCCAGGAAGCCAGCTCCTTCGGCATTCTCAAGGTTAACGCCGAGGCCGAAGTCGAGAATTTTCTGGAAAAGCCCGCCAAGCCCCCGGGATTGCCCGGGGCCCCCGGCTTCTCCCTGGCCTCCATGGGGGTCTATATCTTCCGGGCCCGGACCCTGGTGGAGGAGGTCATCAAGGACGCCAAAAAGAGAAGCAGCAAACACGATTTCGGGGGGGACATCATCCCCCAGATGGTGGGACGCAAAAAGGTCTTCGCCTACAACTTCCGGGACGCCGGCGGCCAGCCCCGCTACTGGCGGGACATCGGCCTGCTGGACGCCTACTTTAGCGCCCATGCCGACCTGCTGGGGAAAGACCCTACCTTCAACCTGTTCGAGGCGGCCTGGCCCATCCGCTGCCGGCCGCAGCTTTATCCACCCAGCAGGTACCTCTCCCCCGGCAGCTGCCTGGCCGTGGGCGATTCCCTGATTGCCGGAGGCTGCACCATCGAGGGCACGGTGAACCAGGCGGTGCTCTCTCCGGGGGTCCGGGTGGGGCCCGGGGCCACCGTGCAGGGCGCCATCCTCTGGGACGGGGTGGAAATCGGCGCCGGGGCTTGGGTGAACCGGGCCATCATCGAGGATGGGGTGAAGGTGCCTCCCGGCTTTGCCATCGGCAGGGACCTCGAACAAGACGCCCGGCGCTTCCACGTCACCGAAAACGGCATCGTAGTGGTCCCCAACAACGTCATCCTGGAAGAGTAGGGAAAAGCAAGGGGTCAGGGGTCAGGGGTCAGGGGTCAGTGAAAAAGCCCGTAGCCTTTTTTCTCTATGCATTTGGCGCACCGGCACGTCTTTATTCCCTCCCCCTGAGAGGGGGGAGGGTCAGGGTGGGGGTGGCAACAGTTTCTTATGGCACAACCACCCAAGTTGCCCCCCTCCCCCTAACCCCCTCCCCCCGTGGGGGGGGAAAACCATGCTCCCGTTTTCCTCTATTTCCAAAACTTAGCTTGGGCAAGCTCTTTTTCACTGCTTACTGCTCACTGCTCACTGCTCACTGACCACTGGCCCCTGCTTGCAGCACTTGCAAGGTTTTCCGGCAAGATGTATTAATTGGCCATGATGCGTCTCCAGGCAATGCGCGCCCAAGGTTCGCTGACTCCCACCCGCCTCTACCTGGTGCGCCACGGCCAGGTGGCCGAGGGCCACACCCAGCGCTACCACGGCCACAATGATATCGGGCTTTCGCCCCAGGGCGAAAGGCAATTGCGAGAGCTGGCGGCGCAGCTCCAGGGGGCCCCGCTCGCGGGAATTTACGCCTCGGACCTCACCCGGTCCTTGGACGGCGCCGAGGTCATCAGCCAGGGCCGGGGCCTGGCCCCTTTGGTGATCCCGGAGTTCCGGGAGGTTAATTTCGGGACCTGGGAGGGCCTCACCTTCGGAGAGATCATGGAGCAGTACCCGAGCCAACTGGAGGCTCGCCTCCGGGACCTCTCCAGCTTCCGCATCCCCGGAGGCGAAAGCCTCAAGGACGTGGAAGCCCGGGCCCTGCCCCGGCTCCGGGAGTTGCTGGCCCGCCACCGCGAGGCCGCCTTCCTGGTCGTAGCCCACGCCGGCGTCAACCGGGTCATCCTCTGCGAGGCCATGGGCCTGCACCTGAACCACCTCTTCCGGCTGGAGCAGAACTACGGCTGCCTCAATATCATCGATTATTTTCCGGACCTGGCGGTGGTGCGCTTGCTGAACGGCGGGGTCAACGGCGCCGCGGTGGGAAGACAGTAGTCAGTATTTGATTGCCAGATTTTCTGATCACTCACCACCGGCCACTTTCAATCTGGTTAGCTTTCCCGAAAAACGTATTCCTGCAGGTAATCCTCCCAGGCCGCCGGGTCCCTGGCGCTTTTCAGATACCGGGCCAGGTGGGCCTCATCCTGGCCGTAGTAGCCCGGAAAGCCCGTGGGTGCCGCGCCCCCCGGGCAATGCACCAGGGCGCTCAGGTGAATGGCCGGGATTAAGCGCCAATCCGCTTCTTCCTGCAAAGGGCCGGGAACCCGCTCCTCCACCGTGGCGATCACCACGCGGGACGCCCTGATGGCCAACGGCCAGTCCGCCACCCTGGGGATGAGAAGATTTCCCAGGTCATCGCCTTTACCGCCGTGCACCAAGGTGACCTCCGGCGTCAGCGCCTTGACCACCACCAGGTCTTCGCCGCTAAACGGGTCCGGTATGACCCGGAAATTGGGGTTGACCTCCGGATAGACCGATGCCAGGATTCCCCGCACCGGCAGAAAGGGAACGCCCATGCCCCCCGCCTGGAGGGCTCGCAGCAGGGCGCCTCAGGGATACTCCCAGCACTTAAGGCGCCCCTGTTCCACGGCCCGGCGGAAGTGAGGGGCCATCCCGTATTCCTCCAGGACCACCTGGGCAAAATGGAGGCGGTCGGCCAAACCGGCCCCCACCGCCAGGTCCACGTTGAGGCCCCCGGTGGGCACCGTGATGAGTCCCAGGTTTCGCCGGCCCTGGGGCGGGTAAGTTCCCGGATCAGGGCCATGGGCGCGGCCCTGGTGTGGCCCGTCAGGGCCACCAGGTCGCGGTCTTTAACCAGGGCTGCGGCCCCGGCCAGATCAGTCCAGACAGGTGGCATGGCGGTCTCCCGGAATGGGATGCTGGTCCAACAGGGCCAGCAGGTTCAAGAGAATGCGGGCGGTGGCCCCCCAGATCAGCTCCCCGTCCCCTCGCCAGTCGCAGACCCTGGTGCTCCGCCCCTGGTAACGGTAGGGCCTGCTGCTCCAGCGAGCCGGGTCGAAAAAGCCCTCCAGAGGCAGCAACAGCAACCTTTCTACTTCCCGGGGGTTGATCCGAAACTCGTAAGGGTGAGGGATCAGGCCCAGAAAGGGGGTGATACGATAGCCGGTCAAGGTGGCCACCGGCTCCATGGCCCCAAGCAGTTCCACCACCCCGGGGTCGAGGCCGATCTCTTCCCGGGTCTCACGCAGAGCGGTGGCCGGCAGGTCCGGATCCTCGGGGCCTCTCACCCCCCCGGGAAAGGAGATCTGGCCCCGGTGGTCTTTGAGGGTAAGGGTGCGCCGGGTGAATAACAGATGAGCTTCCCCCTCGTTGAAAAACAGCGGCGCCAGCACCGCGGCGGCCACCAGGTCAGACGCCGCCGCAGGTTCAGGCGGATTCGGAGCGAGGCGGGATTTCAACAATGAGACCAGGGGGCGGCTCATGGCCATACTTATCACGGAAATCCCTTGCAGACAAGAGAGCCGCCGGCTCTCTGAGGCGAACCTCCGCCAGCCGCAGGCGCAGGGGGTACTGGTGTTGGGCTTCGTAAGCGGCATGATTTTAATCAAGAAAATCTAAATTCCCAGGGTATTAAAGTCCCCCTTTGGAAAAGGGGGATTTAGGGGGATTTCACGAGGTTATCTTAAATCCCCCCTGCCCCCCTTTTTCAAAGGGGGGGTTAAAAACCGTGCTTCGAGATGTCATGGCAATCATAGAGCATCACAATCGATTCACCGGCTGGAACCTGTGCCCCTGCCGCGCCGGCCCGGCCCGGGGACCATCCCGATTGACAATGGAAGCCGTTAACCTTATGTTGAGGGAAACCCGACGGCGGCCAAGCTGTTTTAACCCAAGCCCGATTCCGGCTTGAATCCCTTGTGCCGTCTCTCATATTGGGAAGGAGAAGGCCCCATGAAGATGCAGGAATACATGCTCCAGGCCCTGAAAGACGCGCTGCAGATGGAGTTGGAGGGCCGGCAGTTCTACCTGGAGGCAGCCAAGAAGGTGCAAAACCCCGGGGTGCGCCAGATCATGGAGTATCTGGCGGAATCGGAAAAGTACCATATCGAAAAGTTCAACGAAATCTACCGGGACCTGGAGAAGGACCCGGCCTGGACCGAGTCCATGGCCGCCTTCAACCCGCCCCACCACGAACCCTATATCTGTGTTCTGGCCATGGCCCAGGCGGGCCAGGAAACCGGCGGTAAGGACGATCTCCAGGCCTTGCGCACCGGTATCAAGATGGAGGAATGCTCCATCGACTACTACACCAAGCTGGCCCGGGAAAACAAGAACCCCCTGGCCCGGCGCTTCTTCATGAGCGTGGCCCATGAGGAGCGCGGCCATTACCTCACCCTGATGGATATGCACAACTACCTGACCATGCCGGAAGACTGGTTTTATGTGACCCAGATGAGCAATGTGGATGGCCAGTGATTAAATCGGGGGGCAGAGGCGGAAGCTTCAGGAAGATAACCGGGTGGAACTGATCGTCATCGGCTCCGGCACCGGGGTGCCGTCCCTGCGGCGGGGCTCGCCGGCCCTGGCGGTGAGGGCCGCGGGCCGGGTGGTGCTCCTGGACCTGGGGGCCGGCACCCTGCGGTCCATGCTGCGCCACGGCCTCAACTTCAACGAGATCGACATCCTGGCCCTGAGCCACCGCCACCCCGACCACGTGGGGGACCTGGTACCCTTTCTGTTCGCCACCCGCTACGCCCTGGGATACACCCGGCGCCAGCCCTTTTGGCTGCTGGCGGCCCGGGGCTTTGCCGGGTTTCTGGAGCGGCTCAAGTCCGCCTTCGGCGATTGGCTGGAGCCGCCGGAGGGCCTCCTGCAACTCCGGGAGCTTGCCCCGGACGGCCTCGATGAAGCTGTCTGGGAGGGTTTGCGGGTCAAAAGCGCCCCCACCAACCACATTGACGGCAGCCTGGCCTTTCGCCTGGAGGCCGGGCCTCGTTCCCTGGTCTATTCCGGAGACACGGACGAAAGCGACTCCCTGGTGGCCCTGGCCCAGGGGGCCGACCTCCTGATCCTGGAGGCGGCCAACCCCACCAAGATCCCGGGGCACCTGACCCCGGCTGAGGCCGGGCGCCTGGCGGCCCGGGCCGGGGTCCGGCGCTTGTTGCTGACCCACTTTTACCCTCCGAGCGACGAGGTGGATGTGGTAGCCCTGGCGGCCCGGGAGTTTTCCGGGGAGGTTCTCCGGGCCGAGGATGGCTTAAGGATTGATTTGGAAAACCAGGGGTCCCTTCCCCGGAGCCGATCTGTTGCGCCAAGCAGAGATTTTGCATAAAGGCTGGCGAAGGAAGATTGAAAAATGTTGGCGCAAACCTTGCCGGACACTATTGGAAGCCAATGAGTTTTTGTGGTCGCTGGCGCTTCGGTGATTCAGAGGCTTAATCCCTGAGAACGGGTGCGAAACTTGATTTATCCAAAGGAGTTTGAGAAGATCGCTGAGAAGGGGCCGGAGGCTGCCGGGTCGGCGGTGTCCCCGGGCCGAGGGGGTGGCCGTGAGGATAGGTTTGAAGTGCGTCGGTTTGCGGGGGTTGGGCCGGCTGGTGCTGGCAGCCCTGGTGATCGCCGGCCTGGCCGGCTGCAGCTCCAGGATCAGCAAGCACAATTTCGACCAGATCAAGCTGGGCATGACCCAGGAAGAAGTGCAGAGTATCCTGGGGCCGCCCACCTCAGCCACCGGGGTGGAGATTCCGGTATTTTCGGGAACCACCTCCAAGTGGGTCCAGGGGGACACGGTGATCACCGTGCAGTTTTTCAACGGCCAGGTGGTGGCCAAGGAATTTTACCAGCCCGCGCCGAAATAGTTTCCCGTTTACCTAATTTTGGCTAAAATCAACAATCCGCAAGAACGAACCGTCGGATCGGCAGGAGAGTTAAATAACCATCTTCAATTGAGCCAGGAGTGGGAGACATGGCGATTATTACCATTTCCAGGGGGTCTTACAGCCGCGGCAAAGAGGTTGCGGAAAAACTGGCCCAGGCCTTGGGCTATCAATGCATTTCCCGGGATATCCTCCTCGAGGCCTCGGAGCAATTCAATATCCCGGAAATCAAGCTGATCCGGGCCATCCACGATGCGCCTTCAATTTTGGGACGCTTCTCATATGAAAAAGAGACCTTCGTGGCCTACATCCGGGCAGCCCTCCTGCGCCAGGTCGAGAAGGACAACGTGATTTACCACGGGTTGGCCGGGCATTTCCTGCTGAAAGACCTTCCCCATGTTCTCAAGGTGCGGATCATTGCCGGTATGGAGGAACGGGTGCGGGAGGAGATGAAGCGGGAAAATATCTCCGCCGAGGAAGCCCGGCGGATTTTGCAGAAGGACGACCAAGAGCGCCGCCGCTGGAGCAAGCACCTTTACGGGATCGACACCTGGGATCCCAGCCTCTATGACCTGGTGATCCGAGTCCAATGCGTCCAGGTGGACGACGCGGTGAATCTTATCATACACGCCTTGGAAGGCTCTTGCTTTCAGCCCAAACCCGGAAACCAAAGCCTGGTGCACGAGGTGTCCCTGGCAGCCCAGATAGAGACGGCCCTGATCCAGGAAATCCCCTCGGTGCAGGTGGAGGCCAAGGCGGGCGAGATCTTCATTTACCTCAAGAAGTCCATATGCGCTGACGAAGAACTCGTATCCCGGATCAAGCATCTGGCCGCCAGCATCGTCGATGTGGACATGGGGATTACCTGCTGCGTGAAGCCCAAGCAGCCCTGAGAAGAGGCGGCGCCGGCCTCCAGCCGGGGTTGGCCGAAAATAACCATTTGAGAAAGGAGTGGGAGAGTGGCGATTATTACCATTTCCAGGGGATCTTACAGCCGCGGCAAGGAGGTTGCGGAAAAACTGGCCCAGGACTTGGGCTATCAAGTCCTTTCCCGGGATATCCTCCTGGAAGCCTCGGAGCGCTTCAATATTCCGGAAATCAAGCTGGTCCGGGCCATCCACGATGCGCCTTCGATTTTTGAACGGTTCACTTACGGCAAAGAGCCTTATGTGGCCTCCATCCGGGCGGCCCTCTTGCGCCAGGTCCAGAAAGACAACGTGGTCTACCACGGGTTGGCCGGACATTTCCTGTTGAAAGGGATTCCCAACATTCTCAAGGTGCGGATCATTGCCGACATGGAGGATCGGGTCAAGGAGGAGATGAAGCGGGAGAAAATCTCCGCCGAGGAAGCCCGGCGGATCTTGCAGAAGGACGACGAAGAACGCCGCAAATGGAGCAAACACCTTTACGGGATCGACACCGCGGACCCCAGCCTCTATGACCTGGTGATCCATATCAAGTGCATGAAGGTGGACGACGCGGTGGAAGTCATCAAATGCGCCCTGAAAGGCCCTTGCTTTCGGTCCACCCCCGAAACCCAAAAACTGGTGGATGACAAGTCCCTGGCAGCCCGGGTGGAGGCGGCCCTGATCCAGGAAATTCCCTCGGTGGAGGTGGAGGTCAAGGAGGGCGAGGTCTTCATTTACCTCAAAAAGGCCCAGTTCGAAAACGAAGAACTTATGGCCAGGGTTAAGCGCCTGACCGCCAACATCGTCGGTTTTAAGGGCAAGATCACCTGCCTGATGCGGCCCTAGGCTCCCAGCCAGCGCAGCCGGGTTTAGGAGGCCATCATGGATTTGAAGGACAAACGCATTGTCGTCATCGGCGGTACCTCCGGCATAGGTCTGGCAACCGCCAAGGCCGCGGCGGCCCTGGGAGCCCAGGTGGTCGTAGCCGGCCGCACCAGTGAGAATCTTCAGAGGGCCAAGAAGGAAATCGGCGGCCAGGTGAGGGGCTTGGCCCTGGATGTGGGCGAAGAGGCGCAGATCAAGGCCTTTTTCGCAGAGGTGGGCGAGTTCGACCACCTCACCACCCCGGGGAGCACCATCCAGGGGGGACCGTTCTTAACCATGGATAGCGCCTCGGCGAAAGCCGATTTCCAGAGCAAATTCTGGGGCCAGTACCTGGCGGCGAAATACGGGGCACCCTTGGTGCGGCCCGGCGGTTCGATGGTCTTTTTCGCCGGCATGTGGAGCCAGCGGCCCCGGGCCGGGGCGGCCGTCATCGCCGCCATCAACGGCGCCATCGAGTCCCTGGCCCGGGCCCTGGCCGTGGAGCTGGCCCCCATCCGGGTCAACGCCGTGTCCCCGGGTCTGGTGGATACTCCCATCTTCGCCGGTATGGACCCGGCGCGCCGGCAGGAAATGTTCCGGGCCTTCTCCGAAGTGGCGCCGCTCAGGCGGGTGGGCCGCCCGGAGGAGGTGGCCGAGGCGGTCCTCTACCTGATGGGCAATTCCTTCACCACGGGCAGCACCCTGTACGTGGACGGCGGCTATTTGCTGCGTTAGCCGTAGGGGGGGCGACAGTGGCACCGGCTTCCAGCCTGTGATCGGGCCGCCTGGTCGGCCTCGCTGAGGGTTTTGCCTTAAGCTGATCGCTGATGGCTGAAAGCTGACAGCTATTGGGGAAGGAGATGAGAAAGGGCCCGATTTTTGGATATTTGCTGCTGATGATCTTGGCCTTGACTTCGGTAGCGGAGGTGCAGGCGGCAATGGTGACCAAGACCGTGGAATACCGATATGACGGCACTGTCTTTAAGGGCTACCTGGCGTATGACGACACCACGCGGGGCAGGCGTCCCGGGGTCCTGGTGGTCCATGAGTGGTGGGGCCTCAACGATTTTGCCCGGCAAAAAGCGGAACAACTGGCCAGCCTGGGCTACGTCGCCCTGGCCGCCGATATGTACGGCCAGGGCCGGGTTACCCGGGACCCCCAGGAGGCGGCCAAGCTGGCCGGCGAACTGCGGGGCAACCCTGCCCTGCTACAGGCCCGGGCCCAGGCGGCCTTGAAGGCCCTGGCCCAGACCCCGGAGGTCGACCCCCGGCGTCTGGGGGCCATCGGCTTCTGCTTCGGCGGCACTACCGTCCTGGAACTGGCTTATACGGGCGCCGAGGGCCTAAAAGGGGTGGTGAGCTTCCATGGGGGCCTGCCCGCGCCCAGTCCGGAGGAACTCAAGTCCATCAAGGCCGCCATCCTGGTGCTGCACGGGGCCGATGACCCCCACGTCTCCGCGGAATCGATCGCCGCCTTCCAGGAAGCCATGAGAAAAGGGGGGATAGACTGGCAGATGGTCTATTTCGGCGGTGCGGTGCACGCCTTCACCAATCCCGCGGCCGGCAGCGACAAGGCCTCCGGGGTCGCCTACGACGCCCGGGCAGCCCGGCGTTCCTGGCAGTATATGCAGGATTTCTTTAAAGAGATCTTTGCGGCTAAAAAGCAGGATTGAAGGAAAAAGTGAGCAGTAAGCAGTGAGCGGTGAGCAGTAAAGGCCCGGCGTTCCTGGATTTATATGCAGGATTTCTTTAAGGAACTTTTGGCTGACATAACAAAACAACAAGCTTTTGATGCGATAAAAACAACATTTGAATTTATTGAATATTTATATGGTTGTTGAATTCTAGTAAAAAGGTTCGGGAATGCGCAGCCTTAGAAAAAACTATAGGGGCGAGGAGCTGGGTCGCGTCTGGGTTAAATAAATCCCAAATAATCTTTTACCGAAAACCGAAAACAGAAAACCGAAAACTGCATTAAACATTAAAGCGAATCTCGATGACATCCCCTTCCTGAATGGTGTAGTCCCGGTCCACCAGCCGCACCAGGCCCCGGGAGCGGGCCTCTTGCCAGTTGAAAACCTTCATTAAGTCCTCGTAGCTCACGATCTCGGCCTTGATGAAGCCCCGGGCCAGGTCGGAATGAATCTTGCCGGCGCAGGTGACGATGTCGGAACCTTCCTTAATCGGCCAGGCATGCACCTCTTTTTTGTCCGCAGTGTAAAAAAAGGTGAGACCGGCCTTGTGGAGGACCTGCTCAATGGCGTTGTTGACCCCGGGTTGGCCTTCGACCATGACGGTAGGCTTAAGGCTCAAGGGCGCCAGCGGCTTGAGGAGGGCTAATTCTTCTTCGGAAAAATCGACGTCACAAAGGGGTAATTCCTTCTCCAAATATCCGAGACAGCGGCTCAGCAACTCCTTTTCCCGGTCATCCGCGGTTCGGTTTAGCCTGGTTTCCAGCTTTTCCATATCCAGGATCAGCAGATCCAGGACCTTCTCCCGGGAGACCAGGAAGGCGTCGCCCTGCTGACAATCTTCTTTGATGAATTCCGCATAGAACGGAGTGACCTTCTTAGGCTCAAATTTCTTATCCAGGGCAATCACCCGCTCATCCTGATATTTAACCTTGCCTTCGGGGAGCTCCAACCCCATAAAACATATCTTCATCTTTAACCTCAGTTTTCTGTTTTCTGTTTTCTGACTCTGCTAGGGGGCCTTCGATTTTGATTTGCCTTCAACGAAAACCGAAAATAGTTTCACCCCCACCCCAACCCTCCCCCCTCCCAGGGGGAGGGAGTAAAGGCTTTATTCCCTGGGTACAATTATCTTGGGAATTTTTCTGCTTTCTGTTATTGGTCCCTGTAGGGGCGGGTTTAAAACCCGCCCCTACATTGGTTTTTCCCAACATAGACCAGCAAACCGAAAACCGCATTTCGGCCTTTGACTTTGTTTTTGCTTTTCACAGAAAACAGATAACAGAAAACCGTTTCAAAGAAAAACCGGCAGGATCCATGATCCTGCCGGCTACCGGGATCATTCTTCTTTTTTGGCGGACCCTGCCTGGAAGGGACCCGGGTGGGCTTAACTGCTGGTAATGGTCTGTTTGCTGCCTCTGCTAACGGCATCCTAATTTGAATAGCCTCTCACAGAAAACAGAAAACCGCTTTTTGCGGCCCCGCGGGCCGCCCCTAAGGTTAAATTTTCATGACGTTTTGGGCTTGGGGTCCCTTGGCGCCCTGGACCACCTCAAACTCCACTTCCTGGTTCTCTGCCAGGGACCGGAAACCGTCGCCCGTGATGGCGCTGAAATGGACAAAGACATCGGGGCCGTCTTCCCTGGAGATGAACCCAAAACCCTTGGCGTCATTAAACCATTTAACCTTCCCTTTTTCCTTCATGGTGCCTTTCCTCCTGAAATGGTAAACCCGTCCGGCCCGCAGAGCCGCACCGACTGAAAAGCAGTCAGACAAAAAAAAGGAGGGTATTTAGCATACCCTGCCGATTGGCTCCCGGGGCGCCGCGCCCCGCCTTCGTCCGACATGCTAAAGATACGGAGAAAATCTAACAACAGATTACTCTGCATGTCAAGCAATTTACAACCTCAGGGAAAATTTTGCAGGTGAGTCAGATCCCCTGATCCGCTTTCAGGGATCAGTGAGTGCGGGCCAGCAATTCTTCGGTGATCAGCCGGAAATAAGTGGACTCGAGGCAGGGCCCGAAAATCTCCAGGTCCTCCTGGGCCTCGAGGGTGTGTTGGCGGGCCAGGGAGCGGCTATGCTCCAGAGAGCCGTAGCGGTCCAGAAGGCGGCGCAGTTCCGGGGCCGTTTCCGGGGTCAGGCCCTGGGCCAGTTCCTGGAGCCTTTGGCGGTCCCCGGGCCCGGCTTGGGCCAAGGCGTGGATCAGGGGCAGGGTGACGCGGCCTTCCCGCAGGTCGGCGCCCACCTCTTTGCCTATTTCCCCCTGGTCGCCGGTGAAATCGAGGAGGTCATCCACCAACTGGAAGGTGATGCCCAGATGCAAGCCCAGGCGGGCCAGTGCCTCCTCCTGGGCCGGCGGCGCCCCGGCCAGGATGGCGCCGATCTGGCAGGCCGCGGCCATGAGGATCGCGGTCTTGCGGGTGATGACCTCAAAGTATTCCGCCTCGGTGATCTTGAGGTCGCCGGTGTGAATCAGCTGCAGGATCTCCCCTTCGGCCATCTGGGTGGTGGCCTGGGCCAGGACCTTGAGAATCTTCAGGTAATCAGTGGTCACTGCGATGGACAGGGCCTTGGCCAGGAGGAAGTCCCCCACCAGGATTACCGCCTGGTTGCCCCAGATGTTGTTGGCGGTGGTGGCCCCGCGGCGAAGTTGGGCCGCGTCGATGACGTCGTCGTGCAACAGGGTCGCGGCGTGCAGGTACTCGAAAATGGTGGAGAAGTCCGCCAGGTGGTCGCCCTGGTGGCCGCACATCCTGGCGGCCAGGATGAAGAGCAGGGGCCGGACCCGTTTGCCGCCGCTCAGCAGGATATGCCGCCCCACCTCGGCGATCAGAGGCACGTGGGTCCGGAGATTGGCATCCAGTGCCGCATCGATGGCGGCAAGGTCCTTCTCCAGGGCGGCCTTCAGCAACTGTTTGGGGGAGGCGTTCATGTGAATAAATTAGCTTACATCCCAAGGGATGTCAATTTATTAGACGAAGTGGGGATTTTCTAGGGCGGCCTGTGGCCGCCACCCGCGGGCGACCCAGCGGGTCGCCCCTACAGGAGAATCTTATTTGGGCCAAAAGTCCCCAAGAACCTGGGCGGGGCGATGTTCGGCGGCCGCAGGCCGCCCTATTCGTTTACCGTGTTGCCGTTTTCCGTCTCTGCTAATACGCCTTTGACTTTGATCTGGCCTTTGCCTTTCACGGAAAACAGAAAACGGAAAACGGAAAACCGGGCTTTTGGCCCGGTCACAGGCTGGAAGCCTGGGCCAACATCGCCCTCACACGCCCCTAACTGACAATCTCTCCCAGCAGATCGTAGGGCAGGGCCCGGGTGAGTCGCACCGCCTGGACCTCCCCGACCCGGCCCGCACCGGCGGTGAGGTACACCTGGCCATCAACTTCCGGGGCCTGGCTGATCAGGCGGCCGCTTAAGAGATACTCGGATTCCGGGCTCTCCCCTTCCACCAGTACCGGCTGCACCGTGCCCACCAGGGTCTTTAGGCGCGCCTTGACGATCCCCGCCTGGAGGCCCTTAAGTATCCGGGCCCGCCGCCGAGCGTCGCGGCGGGGCACCTGCCCGGAAAAGCGGCTGGCGGCGGCGCCGTCTTCGGGACTGTAGAGGAAGACCCCCAGATGGTCGAAGCGCAGCTCCTCTATGAGTTCCTTCAGGGCCTGAAAGTGGGTTTCGGTCTCCCCGGGGAAACCCACCAGGACGGTGGTGCGCAGGGTCGCCCCCGGCAGGACCTCCCGGATCAGGCGCACCATGTCGATAATCCGGGCCCGGGTGTAGCCGCGCCCCATGCGCCGCAAGACCTCGTCGTGGCCGTGCTGGATAGGGATATCCAGGTAGGGGCAGATGCGGGGGTCGGCCGCCATGACTTCCAGCAATTCCCGGGTGATGCGAGTCGGATAGCCGTAAAGGAGACGGATCCAGCGGAAACCGGGAACGGCTTTAAGCTCCTTGAGCAGCGCCGGCAGTCCGGGGTGGCCCGGGAGTTCCGAGCCGTAGGCGGTGGTGTCCTGGGCTACCAGGATAAGTTCTTTAACCCCGGCGGCGGCCAGTGCCACGGCCTCCGCCACCAGGGTTTTTAGCGGCCGGCTGCGGTAGGGGCCCCGGATCCGGGGGATGACGCAAAAGGTGCAGCGGTGGCTGCAACCTTCGGCGATCTTGAGATAGGCGAAATGGCCGGGGGTGGCGGGGTAGCGGGCCTCGGGGCCCGGGTAGGCGTAGGGCGGGGCCAGGTGGAAGAGCCGTGGCGCCTTCGCTCCCGGCCTTTGCCCCAAAATCTTTGCCAGGTCAGGAAAGTCGTGGACCCCGATGAGATAGTCGGCTTCCGGAAGCTCAGCGGCCAGCGCCTCTCCAAAGCGCTGCACCAGGCAGCCGGCCACCACCAGGCGTTTGGAGGGATCGGCCTCTTTGTGGCGGGCCAACTTGAGGACGGTATCCACAGCCTCTCGGCAGGCGTCCTCAATAAAGGCGCAGGTGTTCACCAGCAGCAACTGCGCGGCCTCCGGGTCCGCGGCCACCTGCCAGCCTACTTTTGTGAGGCGGCCCAGCATGATCTCCGTGTCCACCAGGTTCTTGGCGCAACCCAGGGAGACGGCATAGACTAAGGGACGGTTTTCGGTTGCCGGTTTCCGGTTTTCGGTGTTCAGGAATTTTCCTCACTTAAGCTTGGTCACTCAGCGGCTAGATAGCGATTTATACCAACACCGGCGCACAGGAGCGCATGACGTGTCGTCATAGCGGAAACATTCTGAAAAGTTGTCTATTGTGGACAGGATGTCTTTCAACACCGGCGGAGAAAGGCTGCTCCCAGTCGCCGTTTCATAGTGGATTACCCAATTCGCCGCCAGGGATGGCACGTGCATGGTGTCGATGTCTCTCTCCTGCCGGGAGTCTATGATGAGGGTTCCGGCACGTTTATGAAGCTTGATTGCCTCCCCGATTGCGTCGAGGCAATTGGAGACCATCTTCAGGTAATCTTTAATGGCAAAGTCTAGAGGTACAGGAATATGGCACTTATTAATTACTTGTAAGAGCTTGAATTCGAGATATTGACGAATCAGAGGTTCAGCCTGCTTTACTTGCCCGGCATCAAGTAGCCTCATTGCTGTAGTTCGCAGCCGGTTCGCATCCTGGATTTGGCTCATTACTGGCCCGAGCGGAGGCCAGCCCTGTAACCTCTGGTGGTGCCAATCCGTCGTGTTTCCGAGCTTATCGAAATACTTCTCAAGAAGCCCATCATGGCTTAGAATAATAAATTGAAGTCCGTCGGGGTTTCCTGGTTGCTGGAGTTGCTGTCGAATCACTTCCATCAGAATCCACTGATGACCGGAATCGAAGCTAGAAGTTACGTCATCAAGAAGAACAAAGCGCGGTGCACCAGAGTGCTTGAGCGCGGCGCTCAGGAAGACCGAGATGGCCAACGCATTGCGGTAACTTTCCGAAAGAAGAGCTCGAGCTGATACACCAGTCATACCGTGAAAATTAGGCTGGACGTGAAGATCTTCACGGCGTTCATCGCGCTCGAGTTGCGGTATGACATCTTGGACGGCCATAATGCGGCCAAACATCGTTTTATATTCTGTATCGATTTCCGTTATTTTGCGCTGCGATAGTTCTGCTTCGGCTGTAGCAAAGACACTTGCAGCATTTGTAATAAAATTGCGCCAGCGTTCCCGCAGGGTAAGCTTTGCCAGAGTCCGGCTATGCGATGAAGCCTTGCTAATATATTCTTTAAATGCATCACGGAATTGCCGTGCATACTCAATCTGTTCCGTCAATTGGACAAGAGAGGGCGGCAGTTCCTTCTCAAGTTTTTCTTTTAGAGTTTGTGCATCGGTTTTTTCAGCCTTTCTTTTCGTCTCCAAAATGGCAAGAGCAGCAATTGCGTTCTCCGCCTCATTCAAAGTAAACTCTCCTGTGGCCGCCGACCGCGCAAGTCGCCCTGCGATTCTGTCATCATCGGCAACCCCAAGGCTCTTCGTATGTTCTAGAAGTGTCAGTCGTCTTACCCAACCGCTTGACTTCCAGGCCTCCTTGATCTCTGCCGTTTTTGCCGATACTTGCGCATATTGATCGAGCTGATTCTGCACCAGGGTAATGATTTCTGTATGTAAGTTAGTCGCGCAAATCGGACACTTGCGAGACTCTTCCCATTCGCCCTCATCGATCAACGCCTTAGCGGCTTCATGTAACTTTAGGAACAGGTTCCCGCGTGTAGCCGCAAGCAGGTCGGCTTTTTTCTGAAGGAGCCCTATAAGGATGGATTGTTCATCCCCAGTTGACGCATCGGGTTCCCCAAGACCATCAAGTTCAGTAATTTTCGCAATCGCTGCCTCAAGCAGCTTACGCTTTTCCCCGCCTTCGGCCGTTTTGATTTGTTCTTTGATTGCCGCGAAATCGAGCTCTTTTAGCAATTTTCCCGCAACATTATCTTTAATTAGATCGATCCCTGCCAAAGCCGTCAGAATCTCATCGGCACACTTACCAATGTCGGTTACATCAGTAATTTGTGTTCCAGTCATACCATTATACGCTGCCATCAACTGACGTAGTTCGCGTTGCTCTGCTTGCTGAGCATCTGCAACCTGGGTACGAAGCGTTGTTAGTTCGAGGTCCGAGTTAAGTGCCCTGGTTTCCGATACTGCTTGGAGCGTCTGGCGAAAATCAGAGTAGATAGATAGGCCCAGCAAAGCTGAAAATGATCGTCCCCTTTCAAGTGGAGTACTATCAATAAATTTGTTGAAGGTGCGATAGTCGAGTAACGCAAAGTCCTCGTTAAGGCTATTGAGCAATGTCACAGGGTTAGGGTGTCCTGATGAGCTCGTGACGGCCCGATTCCCCTCGGCGTCGCGCTCAACACAGACCATTATAGGCTTCGTACCGTCATCGGGGTGCAGTTCAAGCTCGATCTTTGCCGTACCAGTTGAGTGAAACCGGTTGCAGAAATAGTCTTCTGGTCTCTCCTGTGCCTGGAGAGGTTCTAGCCTAGGCACGATTCCCCGAATCGCGTAGCTAAGAGCCTCAAATATTGAGCTCTTTCCTCCACCGCTTACGGCAAAAATTGAGTTGACGGCATCCGGACGAAACCGCAGTTCCAGAGGGTCCGATTCATTGTTTATTCCGCGAAAACCCTCTATCTTGACGCCAGTGAGGAAGTAGCGCGTCATTTGCCACCTCCTTCCTTGGAAGCCGAGAGCATCTTATCGAGAGCTATTTTGACTGCTTCGTTGAAGTCCGTTCGTGCAATTCGCCGTCGACTGTCATCTACTGCTCCCTTAAGCCGAGAAGCCTCAGCGCGTAGGACGCTACCGAGTTCGGCGTCCTCGTTCGCCATGTGTTGAAGAAACGAGTCAAGATTTTCTTCAAAACTGTCCGCCGGGTTGAAATAAAAGCTCGCCATATGCAGTTCCCTTAACAGAATAGGGTCCCAGATTTCCCCGCAGCTGGTCGGCCATTAAAACAGCATATCAAGGTTAACCCCTGCTTAGGGCTCACTGAAACGATCTCACGGTCCAGGCTTCCATAGCCGCAAACATGATAAGCCAGAAGGCCAGTTGGAGCAGGCAGGACCAGCCGCGGCGCGAGCTCGTGGTGAGGACCCGTTCGTCCAGGACTTTCATAAAATTATACATGACGGCGCACTCCAGGGCAAAGGGCGGGAACCCCAGGTAGCCCAGGACCGGCATTTCGAAGATCCTGCCGAAGTTCAGGACCGGCAGGGTATAGACCCAGCGGGCCGCGGCCGGGTAATTCCAGGCCTCCCACCAGAGGCCCGTAAGCAGGCCGGCGGTCAGCAGGCAGAGGTGCTCCCGCCGCTCCCCCTCGAGAAAGGCCTGAATGAGGGAACGCCCCCCCAGCAGCCGGCAGAAAGGGTCCAGGAGCAGGAACCAGGCGCCCCACGTTAGAGGGAAGGCGTAGCTGGGGAAGACCAGGGGCAGGACTAGCGAGGCGGTCCCGCCCAGCAGGGCTAAAGGTTCCCAGGCGAAGGGCAACTGCAGCGGCCGGCCCCGGGCCCCCCGCCAGGCCCCCAGGGCCGCCAGCCCCTGGGCGGTGAGCAGGACGCCGGGCAGCACCGTGGCAAAGGCCAGGGCATAGCCCGGCCAGCGCAACCAGGGAATGGCCACTACTCCCTCATAGGCCCAGTTTCTCAGGACCAGGTTGCAGGCCTCGAAGATAAGCCAGAAGCTCACGGACCAGAAGGCCATCTTGAAGAGCTCCCTGGGCCGGTCCAGCAGCCAGGAATCGCCCCGGAGGTGAAAAAGCAGCCCGTCCCAAAACAGGATCAGGGGATACCAGGAGAAGAAGTACAGCCAAAGGAGCAGCTCCCGGCGGTCCCAAACCACGGCGGCCAGACCCACCCCCCAAAGGACCAGGGCCAGCAAAATTTCGCCATGTGCTAATTTTCTTTTATTCATCAGTAGTTGCCTGAGATATTAATGATAACAATATTTTACCCATTTGGAAACTCCTCCCTGCGCGGGCGGGCCGCCCAGAGGGCAAAAAATTCCCTTGATTTGCTGTAAAAATGCTGCTATACGGGAAAAACCCGAAAAAATTGGGGACCTCCTGGGGGAGCGAAAGTTATCAAACCTGAAATTTCCACAGTCCCGGAGCAGGGAATGACTAGACGCCTGTGGCTGCCGCGGCTGGGCGGGGTAGTTTTTTGTCTGGGGTGTCTGGCCTGGATAGCCGGTTGCGGCGGCGGGCCCAAGACCGACCTTACGAAGACGGAACCCCTGGTCCAGGAGCAGGCGACCCCGGCTCCGGAGGCGTCCGATGACTCCCTGGGCGAGGAACTGACCAGCAAGCACCTGGAGGAACTCTACGCCAAGAGCGGTATCCCCGGCTGGAACCCCGGTCTGGAAGAGGAACTTAAAGATTGGGAGCATCAGGTCAATTTCGATGTGCCCATCCAGATGAACAAGCAAGTGCGGGCCTACCTGGTCTATTTCTCCACCGAACGTAGAGAGGTCATCAAAAATTATCTGGCCCGCTCCACCCGCTATCTCCCCATGATCAAAGAGGTTTTCGAGGAGAACGGCCTGCCGGAAGACCTGGCCTATCTCGCCATGATCGAGTCCGGCTTCAATTGCAAGGCCTATTCCCCCGCGGCCGCCTCGGGTATGTGGCAGTTCGTCAAGGGCACAGGCATCCGCTACGGGCTGACCGTCGACAGCTATGTGGACGAGCGCCGGGACCCGGAGAAATCGACCCGGGCCGCGGCCAAGTATCTCCTGGACCTGTATAAACAGTTCGGCTCCTGGTACCTGGCGGCCGCCTCCTACAACTGCGGCGAAGGCAGAGTGCAGCGGGAGCTGGACCAGAGCAACCACAAGAATTTCTGGGAACTCTCCGCCAACCAGTGCCTCCCCACTGAAACCAAGAATTACGTGCCTCAGATGATCGCGGCCACCATCATTGCCAAAAATCCGGAGAAATTCGGCTTCGGCAAGATTCCTTATCAACCTCCGGTAAAATTTGAAAAGGTCCAGGTGGACGAGCCCACTTCCTTGAAGGCCGCGGCCTTTGCTACCAACCGGCCGGAGGAAGACCTGCAAGCCCTCAACCCGGAGTTGCTGCGGGGCGTTACTCCTCCGGACAGCCCCAATTATACCCTGAACCTGCCGGCCAATAGTAAGGAGCTCTTCACCCGGAACCTCACTCTGGCCCGCATCGAGTACCCGGCGGTGGCCTCCCATCCGGTCGAGGCCGCCAGGAGCGGCAGCCGCCAGTATTCCCGGAGCCGGGGCCAGGATTACCACCATGCGCAGGCCTCCCGCCATGAGGAGACTAAGGCTCCGTCCCCGAAATCGAGGACTTATGCCAAAGCCGTCCCCCGTTCCTATGCCGGGAATACCACCACCAGGAAGAGCTATCATTCTGGGGTCAAAGAGGCCCCCCGCCCGGTGCAGGCCTCCATGTTTGGCGGGATAGCCGCATCCTCCAAGGCGGGCCCCGCCCGCAAGACCAAAGAAAAGACACAGGCGAAGGTGGCCAAGACCGGGACTAAGAAACCGGCTCAGGCCAGGTCCAGGAAGGGTGAGACGGGCGTCAAGGTCGCGGCCAAGAACAAAGCCCAGGGGAAGAACGGCGCCTCTTCCGGTAAATCTAGAGAGAAAGATAAGTACTCCAAGGCAGGTTCTTCGGCCTTGGTGGTGTCCCAGGCACGCTGAGCGCCAATTTGCCAGCGCCGCCGTTTGTTGGGCCCCGGACCTGAGGGGCGTCCATCCGTAATTCTCCCAAAAAATTTTCCCAGCCCCCTTGATTTTCCAAAATTAATAGGTAAATTTACAAGATTAGCACTAACCGCTTCAGAGTGCTAACAACAGGAAATTCTTAATTCCCAGGAGGAGGTTTTGCATGAAGGTTAAACCCTTGAATGATCGAGTCTTGGTCAAACGGACCGAAGAGATCCAAGTCACCAAAGGCGGGATTGTCATCCCGGATACCGCCAAAGAGAAACCCATCGAAGGCCTGATCAAGGCCGTGGGTCCGGGCAAGATGAGCGAGCAAGGCCAGCGCATGGCCCTCCAGGTCAAGGCGGGAGACCGGGTCCTGTTCGGCAAATACGCCGGCACGGAAATCAAGGTGGAAGGCGAAGATTATCTGATGATGCGGGAAGAAGATATCCTGGCCATTATCGATTAAAGTTCGGCCCGGCAATCTGCTCTCACCCGAACCCATCATTATTCATCTATTGAGATTTTTTAAAGGAGGACGGTAATAACATGGCTGCTAAAGAGATTAAATATGACGTCAAGGCCCGGGAGGCCATGCTGCGGGGGGTCAATACCCTGGCGGAGGCGGTGAAGGTAACCCTGGGTCCCAGAGGCCGCAACGTGATCCTGGAAAAATCCTTCGGCGCCCCGGCGATCACCAAGGACGGGGTTACCGTGGCCAAAGAGATTGAACTGGAAGATAAGTTCGAGAACATGGGGGCCCAGATGGTTAAGGAAGTGGCCTCCAAGACCTCGGATGTGGCCGGCGACGGCACCACCACCGCCACCATCCTGGCCCAGTCCGTCTACCGGGAAGGCTCTCGCCTGGTGGCTGCCGGCACCAACCCCATGGCCCTGAAACGGGGCATCGACGTGGCAGTGGCCAAGGTAGTGGAGGAGCTGCATAAGATCTCCAAACCCTGCCGGGGCCAGAAAGAAATCGCCCAGGTGGGCACCATCAGCGCCAACAACGACGCTTCCATCGGCAACATCATCGCCGACGCCATGGCCAAGGTGGGTAAGGAAGGCGTCATCACCGTCGAAGAAGCCAAGGGCATGGAGACCACCCTGGACGTGGTGGAAGGCATGCAGTTTGACCGGGGTTATATCTCCCCCTACTTCGTCACCAACCCCGAAAAGATGGACGCCAGCCTGGACGAGGCCGTCATCCTCATCAACGAAAAAAAGGTGAGCGCCATGAAGGACCTGCTCCCCCTGCTGGAGCAGATCGCCAAAATGGGCAAGCCCCTCTTGATCATCGCCGAGGACGTGGAAGGCGAAGCCCTGGCCACCCTGGTGGTCAACAAACTGCGGGGCACCTTGCAGGTGGCGGCGGTGAAGGCCCCGGGCTTCGGGGACCGGCGCAAGGCCATGCTGGAGGATATCGCCATCCTTACCGGCGGCCAGTTGATCTCGGAAGATATGGGCTGGAAGCTGGAGAACGTCACCCTGAAAGAGCTGGGCAGCGCCAAGCGCATCAACATCGACCGGGATAATACCACCATCATCGACGGCGGCGGCGACCGGGCCGCCATCGAAGGCCGGGTGAAGCAGATCCGGGCCCAGATCGACGAGACCACCTCCGACTACGACCGGGAAAAGCTCCAGGAGCGCCTGGCCAAGCTGGTGGGCGGCGTCGCGGTGATCCGGGTCGGCGCGGCCACCGAGATTGAAATGAAAGAGAAGAAGGCCCGGGTGGAAGACGCCCTGAACGCCACCCGCGCCGCCTCGGATGAGGGCATCGTCCCCGGCGGCGGTGTCGCCCTGCTGCGCTGCGCCCCGGCCCTGGAAGCCCTGAAACTGAAAAATCACGACGAGAACATGGGTGTCAATATCATCAAACGGGCCCTGGAGGAACCGATCCGCCAGATCGCCAATAACGCCGGTTTCGAGGGCTCCGTGGTGGCCGAGCACGTCAAGGCCGACAAAGGCAACATGGGCTTCAACGCCGAGACCGGCGTATACGAGGACCTGCTGGCCGCCGGGGTTATCGACCCCACCAAGGTGACCCGCTTCGCCCTGCAGAACGCCGCCTCGGTGGCCTCGCTGCTAATCACCACCGAGGCCATGGTGGCCGAAAAACCCAAGAAGGAAAGCCCGATGCCTCCTATGCCCGGCGGCGGTATGGGCGGTATGGAAGGGATGTACTAAAAGCAGGGGTCTGGGGTTAGGGGTCAGGGGCCAGGATAGAGGCTTCTATTCTGTGATTAATCACCTGCCTCGCCCCAACCCAATTTTAATGTAGGGAGGCGACTCCCACGAAATATCTTTAGGTTTGCAAAAAGGGCGGCCCAATGGGTCGCCCTTTTCTTTGGGCAGCACAGGCGTCCCGCCTGTGAAAGCCCGGCCTACCCCGAGGATCTTTTCCCCCTCCTCAACTGCCCGCGGCGGTGAGGGCTGGATCGTAGAATTTAGTGGTGTATTCCTTCACCATGCGCCGGGCGCTGAAAGCTGGACCGATGCTCTTCATCGACTCCTTCATCATTTGCACCCAGTCCAGAGGGATGCCCTCTTCATCTATTTGATAGTAGAGGGGCGCTACCTCCTTCTCCAGGAGAGTATAGAGGGCCGCGGCGTCGATGGCGTCGGGCGCAGGCTCTCCGCCGAAGGCCCAGCCGTTCTTGCCGTTAAAGCCTTCCGGCCACCAGCCGTCCAGGATGCTGAGGTGCAACACCCCATTGAGGGCGGCCTTCATGCCGCTGGTGCCGCAGGCCTCCAGGGGCGGGCGGGGGTTGTTGAGCCAGACGTCCACCCCCTGGACCAGGTAATAGGCCTGTTGGGCGCCATAATCCTCGACGAAGGCGATGCGGCCCCCCAGTTCCCGGTCCTGGGCCAGGGTTAAGATTTTCTGGAGCAGGAGCTTTCCCGGATCGTCGGCGGGGTGGGCCTTGCCGCCGAAGATGAATTGCAGGGGCCGCCGGGTATCATTGATGAGCCTTTTCAACCGCTCCAGATCGGTAAAGATCAGGTCGGCCCGCTTGTAGGTGGCAAACCGCCTGGCAAAGCCAATGGTCAAGACCGCCGGGTCGAGCAAGGCCCCGCCCACGACCACGTTGCCCAGGCCCACTCGATTTTCCACCCAGCGGCGCCGGGTCCGCTCCCGGATATAATTAAACAGCTTGATCTTCCGGCGCAGGTGCAGGCCCCAGAATTCCGCCGCGGGGATGTCAGCCACCGCCTGCCAGACCGCCGGGTCCTCATGCCGCGCCAGCCATTGCGGGTCCTTCAGGCCTTCGCTGATCCTAAGCTCCATCTTGCGCGAGATCCAGGTGGGGACGTGCACCCCGTTGGTAATATGGTCAATGGGGACCTGCTCCACCGGCAGTTGGGGCCAGAGGGGCTGCCACATCCGCCGGGCAACCTCCCCGTGCTTCCGGCTCACGGCGTTGCGATGGTCGGACAGCCGCAGGGCAAAGGCGGTCATGTTGAAGCCGGCCTTGGGGGGATCGGTGGGTGAGGTCCCCAGGGCGAAGAAGTCCTGCCGGCTCAGGGTGAACATAGGGTAGCACTGGCAAATGTATCGGTCCACCAGCTCGTAGGGAAAGACATCGTGGCCCGCGGGCACCGGGGTGTGCGTGGTGAAAACCGTGGTGGCCTGCACCTGCCGCCGCGCCTCTTCAAAACTCAAGTCGCTCTCCAGCCGTTCCCGGAGCCTTTCCAGCAGGGCGAAGGCCGGATGGCCCTCATTCAGGTGGAGCACCGAGTGCTTGATGCCCATTTTCGCCAACATGGCGCAGCCGCCGATCCCCAGGACGATCTCCTGGAGGAGGCGCTGTTCCAAATCGCTGATATAGAGATGGTTGGAGATGCGCCGGTGCGCCGGGTCATTGACCTCCAGATCGGTATCCATCAGGTAGAGAGGGATGCGCCCCACCATTACCTGCCACACCGCCACGTGGATGGGGGGGTCGGTGAAGGGTACCTGCACCAGGAGCTGGGCCCCTTTTTCATCGAGAACCCGGGTAATGGGCGCCGTGTCCCGATCCAGGGTTTCAGCCACGGATTCCTGCCAGCCGCCGGCATTGATTCTTTGCCGGAGGTAACCCTCCGGATACATAAATCCCACCGCCACCATGGGAATCCCCAGGTCGCTGCACTCTTTGAGGTGGTCCCCGGCCAGAAACCCCAAACCCCCGGCATAAAACGGCAGAGACCAGTGCAGCCCGTATTCCAAAGAGAAATAGGCGATGGGATTGCATTCCGCCGCGGTGACATTTTCCGTAAACCAGCAGACCTGGTTTTGGGTCCGCCGCTGGAATTCAGCCAGCGTCTCGTCATAGCGCCCCAGATATTCCGGGGAGCCGGCCGCGGCCGCCAGCACGTCCGGGGGCAGGCTTTTGAGGAGCTGCACCGGGTTATGGTTGCTCTCCTTCCAGGCCAGGCGATGCAGCCTCTTGAAAAGCATCAGGGCCACGGGATTCCAACTCCACCAGAGGTTGTAGGCCAAATCTCCCAGGCCGCTGATCCTTTCGGGCAAGTTGGGGAACTGTTTGCTAAGGTCGTCCATGGCGCTTTTCGCTCGCATTACCTTTTTTATCAGAAAATAAGGCCGAACTGTTAGAAGGCAAGGGTCTGGGAGTCAAAGTCAAAGGCCCAATAACAGAAGTGCCAAACGAATAGGGGGGCCTGTGGCCGCCGATTCCAAGGCCGCGGATGTGGCGCCTCCTGCGCCTGCCGGCAGGCGGGGGAAGCCTCGGCCAGCGGTTGGGTTCGGTTGACACGGCGCTCAGGGAATCTATCTTTAGTGAAAAATTAACTAGGAGAAATTTATATGAAAGTCCTGGTGGTTCATTACTCTAGGTACGGCCACGTGCTGCAACTGGCCCAGTCCGTGCTGGAGGGAGTCAAGTCGGTGCCCGGGGTGGAGGCGGTCTGGCGCCGGGTCCAGGAATTTGAAGATGTGGAACGGGACCTGACCAAGCACGAACACGCCCTGGCGGTGTGGAAACGGCAGCAGGATATCCCCGTCTGCACCCTAAACGACCTAAAAGAGGCGGATGGCATCATCTTCGGCTCGCCGACCCGCTATGGCAACATGACGGCCCAGATGAAGCGGCTGATCGATGCCACCGCGCCACTATGGATGGAGGGGGCCCTGGAGGGCAAGCCGGCCGGGGTGTTCACCTCCACGGGCACCACCCACGGAGGCCAGGAGACCACCTGCCTGACCATGATGGTCCCCCTGCTGCACCTGGGCTTCATCATTGTGGGGCTCCCCTATTCGACTCCGGGGATGCTGCATACCGCGGGGCGAGGCGGCAGCCCTTACGGCGCCAGCACGGTGGCCGGTCCGGGCAACGACCTGACCCCTGCGCCGGAAGACCTGAGCATCGCCCAGGCCTTGGGCCGGCGGGTGGCCGAGGTCACCCGGAAACTGCGGGGCTGATAACGGGGAACGGTCAAAATGAGGCCAGGCGACTCTTAGAGCGGTGCCGATCCGGCGGCCACAGGCCACCCTAGAAAATCTCCGCCTTTTGGCCCCCAACTTTTTTCTCTATTAATCCACCAAGAGCACGGCGGCGCCCTGGATCAGGCCCCGGCGCAAATGATCCAGGGCCTCGTTGGCCTCCTCCAGGCGAAAAGTCTGCACCTCGGTCTTCACCGGCACCCGGGGGGCCAGGGCCAGGAATTCCTCGCCATCGCGGCGGGTGAGGTTGGCCACGGAGCGGAGCACCCGTTCACCCCAGAGGATCTCATAGGGAAAGGCGGGGATCTCGCTCATGTGGATGCCGCCGCAGACCACGGTGCCGCCCCGGGCGGTGGCCCGCAGGGCCGCGGGGATCAGGGAGCCCACCGGGGCAAAGATGATGGCGGCATCCAGCTTCGCCGGCGGCAGTTTATCGGAGTCGCCAGCCCAGACCGCCCCCAGGCTCCGGGCAAACTCCTGGGTGCGGGCATCCCCCGGCCGGGTGAAGCCGTAAACCTGCTTGCCCTGGTGCACCGCCACCTGGACAGTGATGTGGGCCGCGGCCCCGAATCCGTAGATCCCCAGCCGCTCCACCCCCTCTCCGGCCAGGCGGTAGGAGCGGTAGCCGATGAGCCCGGCGCACAACAGGGGGGCGGCCTCAGCCTCGGAGTAATCGGGAGGCAGGTGGAAGCCGTAGCTCTGGTGCGCCACGGTGTATTGGGCATAGCCCCCGTCCAGGGTGTAGCCGGTGAAGCCTGGATGGTCGCAGAGGTTCTCCCGGCCCTGGCGGCAGTAGCGGCAGACCCCGCAGGTGTAGCCCAACCACGGCACCCCGATGCGGTCGCCGATCCGGAACTTTTCCACCCCCGGCCCCACGGCGGCCACCGTGCCGGCAATCTCATGACCGAGGATCAGGGGCAGTTTGGGCTGGGTCAATTCCCCGTCCACGATGTGCAAATCGGTGCGGCAGACTCCGCAGGCCCGCACCCGGATGAGCACCTGCTCCGGGCCGGGCCGGGGAACCAGGACTTCTTGAGACCGAAGCGGTTGCCCCGGCGCCTCCAATAACATGGCCAGCATCTTCTCGGGTATCTGCAAGTGTTCAGCCTCCTCGGGTATCTGGATCTTTCCGTAGAGGGCCTGGAGCCGGAGTCACCGGCCCGGGTCCTCCCCAGGCGCGGCCGGCGGCCAGGAAACTGGCCGGCCCTGGCGCCCTGGTGTGACGCCTCATAATTGCTATAATGGTTCAAAATATGGAATCGCTAAAATTTATCCAAAGGGAATGCTATTATGGGCTATACCACCTAACTCGTTTAGAACCCGATTTTTTCGTCAAGAGAATTATAGTCACCGCTAGGCTGGGAGTCCAACTTCATGCCGGAACGGCTTGATAATAAACTCAAATCCTGGGGCCGGGCCCTCTGCCGCTGGTACCTGAGCAAATTCCCCCTGCGGGATGGCAAGGTCTTTATATACGACCATCTCCATCAAAGCCTGATGCCGTCTGATCGACTGGTCACCGCGGCCCTGGATCCGGGTTTCCGCATGCGCCTGGACCTTGGGGACGCCGAACAGCGGAAGATCTATTTTTTCGGCCACTACCACGAACGCTACGAAGCGGCCCTGGTGGCCCGGGTCCTTAGGCCGGGTGAGGTCTTCTGGGATGTGGGCGCCAACATTGGCTATTTCTCCCTGGTAGCGGCCGCCGCAGTGGGGGAGCAGGGCGAGGTGGCGGCCTTCGAGCCGGGGTCGGCGGCCCTGGCCCGTCTTCAGGAAAACGCCTCTCTGAATCCTGACAGAAAAATCAGGATATTTAACGTGGCGGTGGCCGCTTCCGACGGCGAGGCGGTGCTCTACAGCCACCCGGAAATCGCCGACAGCAACGCCAGCCTCTATGCGGGCGCCGCCGGGGGGGCGGGGGGCGAGACTTGCGCCACTGTCGCCCTGGACGGCTTTTTAGAAAAGGAGGGTTTGCGGCCGCCGGACTGCATCAAGCTGGACGTGGAAGGGGCTGAACTGGCGGCCTTGCAGGGCGCCGCCGCCATCCTCGCCGACTTCCGGCCCCTGTTGCTGGTGGAAATGGAAGAGAAGAACCTGCAGGCCGCCGGCGCTTCCAGGGCGGCCATCCAGGCCTTCCTTAGGGGCTATGGCTACCGGGCCGCCCACCTGAGAAAGGGCCGCTGGCTGCTCCTGGATGACGTCCACAATACCCGGGGCCGCAACCTCTTCTGGTTCGACCCCGGGGTTGCCAGACACCGGCAAGCGGCGGCCGCGGCTGGCCTGGAGCCTTTCAGTAGAATTCTCCATAAGGACGCAAACAAATGGGGAAACGCCTGAGAGTTGTCGAAATGGCATGCGTGATCGCCGGATTCGTCCTGTTTGGCACTTCATGGGTCATGAGCTTCTGGCTCTTGAGGGCAATGCCGACGCAACCAGACGTCGCAGGCGGTTTTATTGTTCCTATGATCATTCATGGCCGCACGGTATATCTCACGCGCTTCTGTGACATTGTCAATCATGCTCTATTTTGGGGCGGGCTTGCGTTGTTTTTTTGTGCGGTGTTGATCGATGCCCGCAAGAACCCGTTCAACCGGCGCACGATGCGCGGATAGGGGTGTGGAAGAAGTTACGGGGCGATCGGCGGGAGGCTTGGCATCATCGCCGTTGGATGAACCTGAAGGATGAGCCCCGTGACCGAAGCCGATGACCTGAGCCGCTCCCTTGTCGCCTTTGATCAGAACACCAGTCTGACAGGTGTGGTCGAAATGAGCGAGTCGAGCTGCTTGGTGGCGGGCATTGTTCCTGGTATTGATCGCCAGCCCTTGAAAAGCGGCGGGACGGGTGAGTATAAACTTGAACCAGGATGATTAGCCGCAAGCTTCATCATCTTGGCAATCAAGTCATTGCCATTTTCCTGAGAAAGCCTCGGTTCCTCTGACCACGATCCCCTTGAGAGAATGAAAAAAAACAAAGAAAACCGCCAGGGCCTAAACCGGCGTGGTCCAGCCAGACCCTGAACTTGACGCTCCCGGGCGCTGGAGTTACAATAATATTGTTGCCGGGTTATTGGAAATTCATTCACTATTCGGAGTCTTCCATGCGCAAGCGTTGCTCCTTGATTCTGCTCTGCCTGGGACTGGCCATGGCCGTGGGGATATGCCCGCCAGGGCCCGGCCCGGCGGCAGCGGCCTCCGCCACGGGGCTTCAATCCGACTTTATCCGGGTGGCCCACCTGGTGATGCCTTCGGTGGTTAGCCTGAAGGCCGTCAAAATGATCCATACCGAAGGCTACGGCCCCCCCCAGGATTTCTGGCGGGGGACCCCCTATGAAGGGATGTTCCAGGAATATGGCCCAGGCCGCACCGTCCGCCAAGTGGGGCAGGGCTCCGGGATTATCATCGACGCCAGGGGCTATATCCTGACCAACAGCCACGTGGTGGCCGGGTCCCAGGAGATTCTGGTGAAACTCTATGATGGCCGTGAACTCCGGGGCCGGTTGGTGGGCTACGACAAAAAATTTGACGTGGCCCTGGTCCAGGTGCAGGCCCAAGGTTTGAAGCCTGCGATCCTGGGGGACTCGGACAAAATTGAGGTGGGCCAGTGGGCCATCGCCATCGGCAGCCCTTACGGGCTGGAGCACACCATGACCGTGGGTATTATCAGCGCCACCGGCCGCCGGGGTCTGGGCACCGGCCAATACAGCGACTTCATCCAGACGGATGCCTCCATCAACCCCGGCAACAGTGGCGGCCCCTTACTGGACATCGACGGCCGGGTGGTCGGCATCAATACCATGATGGCCCAGGGGGCCCAGGGCATTAGTTTCGCCATCCCCATCAACGTGGCCCGGCGGGTCATTGCCGGCCATTTGAGATGAGGCCGGCCCGGCCGCGGCTCTAAACCTCCGGATGGAAGGGCGTGGTCTCATGCCGCGCCCCCGGAATTTTTCCGGGGTGGCCCCTTAAGCGAACCAGCGAGTGCCTCTCCCCTTCCCTCCCTGGTTATGGTTCCCGTCTGCCGTTCAGCCTTAGTTTTTTTCTCGTCCGGGGGTACAAAATAGATCATTTTCGCCGATGACCAACCGAGAGGAGAAGAGCATGCGCCAATATGTCATCCATCCCCTGGTGGTGGGGGCCAACGAAACCGACCAGGGCGTCATGACCTATATGAAGGGCTATGGCAAAAGGATCTGGATACCCATCTACGTCTTTTACCTGGAGGGCGGTCCGGAAAAAATTCTGGTGGATACCGGCCTGGAGCAGTTCGTGGTGCCGCCGGCGGTGGAGAAGGAATACGGCCTGAAGATCCAGGAGTTCGAGGAGGCCCTGGACAGCTACGGCCTCAAGCCCGGGGATATTGACATCATCATCCACACCCACCTGCACAACGACCACTGCGAGAATGACTATAAGTGCACCAATGCCAGGATTTACGTGCAGAAAAAGGAATTCGCATTCTTTCAAAATCCCCACCCCATTGACCACCGCTACTTTCCGGACCTGCTGGATGGCCTGAATGTCGTGCAGGTGGACGGGGACGCCGAGATCGTCGAGGGCATCCAGGTGCTCCTCACCCCAGGGCACACCGTGGGCGGACAATCGGTGGTAGTGAACACCCGCCGGGGCAAGGCGGTGATCACCGGATTTTGCTGCAATGACCAGAACTTTCCCGCCAAAGGTCCGGTGGTGCCGTCAGGAGTGCATCTCAATGTGATCGACGCCTATGAGAGCGCCCGGCGGGTCAGAGAGATGGCGGACATCCTCATTCCTCTGCACGACCTGGCAGTGGGCCGGCAACGGAATATCCCGGAAGACTGAAGGCGGTTTCCTGTTTTCGGGTTTCTGTTTTCCGCCCTGAAAGTTCTGGAGTAGGTGGAATACCCACCCTCTGGAGCCGGTTCCCGCGCCGCCGGGGGCGGCGGCGCTACATTTTCATGATTTACAGGCGCGCCAGGACTTCTGAGCAATTGTTTCCTGTTTTCTATCTCCCCCCTTTTACTCCGCAACAAGAGGTATTACTATTCCCCTAGGCGGTTATGGGCACGAGAGCTTTCTTACCGCCGAAACCTCCCCAATCCTTAAGGAGGGTGTGCCAATGGCTGGACTTGCCAGGCTCCTGGCAGCCGCCGCCCTGGTGCTGGCCTTTGCCGGGGCGGCCCAGGCGGCCACGGACATCCGCATCAACCCAATCCCGCCCCAGGTCCAGCCCCAATGGACCCCGGTGCCCAACGCCCCCGGGGTCGATTGGGCTCCCAACATCCCCACCGATGTCTTCCGCCACGGGACCAGTTATTACTTTTATTGGGAGGGCTTTATCTTCCAGGGGAGCAGTCCCAGCGGCCCCTGGCAGTTCGTAGGCGAGCGACCGGCCTGGTTCTCGGAAATCGACCCGAGCTATTTTAAGACGATCCAGACCAAACAGCCGGCCGGGTCAGCCGGGCCCGCGCCCGTTCCCACGATCGGGGCCCCGGTCCCGGCGCCCGTGACCCCGAAGACGCTCCCCCCGGCCGCGCCCTTGCCTCCTCCGCCGGGGAAAGCCCCCTCGTCTCCCCCAGGGGCCCCCAATCTCCCTAAGGTGATGTGAGGCTGGCCGGCATTTCGGGAGGGGCGGTGGCCGCGGTCCGGAAACTCCAAGGCCCCCTGGCAGGGACGGAAAACGGAAAACGGAGGGAAAGCTCTCTCAGATATCGAATTTGGAGGCAATGGGGATGCGCCGCCCCATGCCGAAGGCCTTGGAGGTGATCTTCAGGCCCGGGGCCGCTTGCCGCCGTTTGTACTCACTGCGGTCAATGGCCTGGATCACCCAGCGCACCGTGTCGGGCTGGAAGCCCCGGTCGACAATATCCTGGTAGGAAAGCCGCTCCACCAGGTAATAATCCATGATCCGGTCCAGGATTTCATATGGCGGCAGGGTATCCTGGTCCTTCTGGCCGGGGCGCAGCTCCGCCGATGGGGCCCGCCGGAGGATCTCTGCCGGGATCAACTGCCGCTCCCGGTTGAGATAGTGCGCCAACTCATAGACCATGGTCTTGGGGACGTCGGCCAGGACGCTCAGACCGCCGCTCATGTCGCCGTAAAGGGTGCAGTAGCCCACCGCCAGTTCGCTCTTGTTGCCGGTAGACAGCACCATGTGTCCGAACTTGTTGGAGATGGCCATGAGCAGGTTGCCCCGGATGCGGGCCTGGATGTTTTCCAGGGTCACCTCGATTTCTCCCAACTGCAGCAGCTCTTGCAGAGATTCCCGGTAGCACTGGTATATGGGAGCGATGGAGATCAGCCGCACTTCCACCCCGAGGTTGGCCGCCAGTTTGCGGGAGTCCACGATGCTTTCCCGGGAAGTGTAGGGAGAGGGCATCAGGACCCCCAGGACGTTTTCCGGACCCAGGGCCTGGGCCGCCAGGCAGCAGGTGACCGCGGAGTCCACCCCGCCGGAGAGCCCCACCACAGCCTTGCTGAAGCCGCACTTCCCGAGGTAGTCCCGCAGGCCCAAAACCAGGGCCTGGCGCACCGCGGCGATGGGCTCCTGGGGCGCATAGAGGCCCTGGATCCCCGGTTGCCCCAGATCCACAGTGACCACCGCCTCCTCAAAGGAAGGCAGGACCGCGATGGCCTCCCCGTCCCCGTCCAGGGCCATGCTGCCGCCGTCAAAGATGAGTTCGTCGTTGCCCCCCACCTGATTCAGGTACACGAAAGGCAGGTGGTAGCGCCGGGCGTGATTACTGATCAGCCGGTGCCTCAGCTCCTGTTTGTCCACTTGGAAGGGTGACGCCGAGATGTTGATCAATACTGAGGCCCCTTGTTCCGCCAGCACCTTGATGGGGTCCAGGGGATAGAGGTGGCGAAACCAAAGCTCCGGTTCATACCAGGCGTCTTCGCATACGGAGATCCCCAGGGATTCCCGCTCCAGCCCCACCAGCCGCACCTTGGTGGCTGGATCGAAGTGGCGACTTTCATCGAAGACGTCGTAGGAGGGCAACAGCGATTTGTGTTGCTCAAAGGCGATCTTGCCGCCGCCGATCAACACCGCGGCGTTGCTCAGCCCCTTGCCGGTATCCCGGCCGCTGGGCAAAGGCGCGCCCACCAGCAATGCGGTCCCGGGGTGGCGCGCCGAGGCTGCCGCCAGCTGGGCCAGCCCCTGCTGCACCTGCCGGATGAGGGAGGGGTTCTCCAGCAGGTCCCGGGGGGGGTAGCCCACCAGGAACAGCTCCGAGAAGACGATGAGGTCGGTGGCGCCGCCGTGTTGGTCCAGGGTCTCCATGGCCTTTCGGAGATTGCCGGTGACGTCCCCCACGGTGGGATTTAGCTGGGCCAGGGTGACTTTCATGACCGCGTCCCCGTGCCTCCATCCTGGAGCAGGTTAGTCTTTGCCAAAACCTAAAAGCCGACTTGCTGAATGCTAATCGAGTTCGTACTCCCTGCGCCAGTCCTTCTCTTCCTGCCAGGGGGGCTGACTCGCCTTGTCGAACAAAAAATCCCCCAGGACCAGGTAGTCCATCTCGGTGCGCATGAAGCATTGGTAGGCGTGCTCCGGGGTGCAGACGATGGGCTCACCCCGGACGTTGAAGCTGGTGTTGACGATGAGGCCGCAGCCGGTCTGCTCCTGAAAGGCCCGGATCAGGCGCCAGTACTTCTCGTTGGTCTCCCGGTGCACCGTCTGGATGCGGGCCGAATAGTCCACATGAGTGATGGCCGGCACCTCCGAGCGCAGGTGGTAGAGGCGCTGGAAAAGCTCCAGGTTTTCATAGTCCGGCGGCAAGGGCCGGCGCTTCTCGTCCCGGACGGGGGCCACCAGCAGCATGTAGGGGGAGGGGGACTCCAGTTCGAAGTATTGGCTGCACTCCTCCATCAGCACCGAAGGTGCGAAGGGCCGGAAGCCCTCCCGGTATTTGATCTTGAGATTGAGGCGCTTCTGCATCTCCGGGTGCCGGGGGTCGCCCAGGATGGAGCGGTTCCCGAGGGCCCGGGGCCCGAACTCCATGCGGCCCTGGAACCAGCCCACCACTTGGCCCTGGGCCAGCAGGGCCGCCACGTCTTTGCTGAGGTCGTCGAAATCTTGGTAATGCTTGCAAGGGGCCTGGCGCCTGCGGGCCAGCCGCACGATCTCGTCAGCCCCAAACTCCGGTCCCAGATAGGCGCCCTGCATCTGGTCCATGGCCGGGTTAGGGAGCTTCCTCTCCTTCCCCTGGACGATGTGCCAGGCGGCCAGGGCGGCGCCCAGGGCCCCTCCGGCGTCCCCGGCGGCGGGCTGGATCCAGAGGTCCTTGAAGGTCCCCCGGCGCAGGAGCTTGCCGTTGGCCACGCAATTCAGGGCCACCCCGCCGGCCATCACCAGGTTGGCGGCGCCGGTGAGCTTCTTGGCGGTGTCCGCCAGGCGCAGGACTATCTCCTCGGTCACCTGCTGGATCGCCAGGGCCAGGTCCATGTGCCGCTGGTCCAGGCGGCTCTCCCGGGCCCGGGGCGGCAGCCCGAAAAGCGAGGTCCACTTGTCTTCGTAGCACATGGTGAGGCCGGTGGCATAATTGAAATAGTCCATGTTGAGGAGCAGGGAGCCATCGGACCGGAGATCCACCAGCTCCTCCAGGATCAAATCCCGCCAGCGCCGGGTCCGATCCGAATCAGGGTTGCCGTAAGGGGCCAGGCCCATGAGCTTGTATTCGCCGCTGTTGACCTTGAAGCCGCAGTAGTAAGTGAAGGCGGAGTAGAGCAGCCCCAGGGAATGGGGAAAGTGCAGCTCCCGCAGGATGGTGATCTCGCGGCCCTGCCCAAAGCCGATGGTAGAGGTAGCCCACTCCCCCACCCCGTCCAGGGTGAGGATGGCCGCCTCCTCAAAGGGCGATGGATAAAAGGCGCTGGCCGCGTGGGACAGGTGGTGTTCGGGGAAGACTATCCGGGGCCGGCCTTCCCCCACCTTGGCCAGTTCCTCCCGGAGCAGGGAGCGCATCAACAATTTTTCTTTGATCCACACCGGCATGGCCATGAGGAAGCTCCTCAGGCCCTTGGGGGCAAAGCCGTGGTAAGTCTCCAGCAGACGCTCGAACTTGAGGTAGGGCTTATCGTAAAAGGCCACCGCACTCAGGTCGCCCAGCTTCAACCCCGCCTCCGCCATGACATAGGCCAGGGCGTTGGCAGGAAAGTCCGGGTCGTGCTTCTTGCGGGTGAAGCGTTCTTCCTGGGCTGCGGCGACGATCTCGCCGTCCACCAGGATGGCGGCGGCGCTGTCGTGATAAAAGGCGGAAAGCCCCAGAATGGCGGAGGGCAAAGATCGGCTCCCCGTTAAAAGATGGTGTAGATAAAGGGAGCGATAGCCGAACCGCTGGCAAAGATCATCAGCGCCCCAAAGAACAGCAGGGTCAGGATGATGGGCAGCAGCCAGAATTTTTTCCGAACCTTCAAAAAGCCCCATAAATCACGAAAAAAATCCATAAATTTCTCCTGTTTCTCATATACTTCGCTCCCAGGCAGAGCCTGGGAGACGGTCGGCGAAATAACCTTCTTGAGGCGCCGCAGTTAATAAGGGTGTGTCAAGTCCCGTTCCTGGATCGCCCCCTGGCGCTCCACGAATACCGAGTCGCTTCCTTTCTTCCATTTCCCCAGTTGCAGAGAATCAGTCCCCAGCCACCGCCGGATCAAGCCAACAGGGGTGACCACCAGAAAGAAGATCAGGGTGAGGACGACCTTGGAGACCACCTGGCTCAGCAGGTGGGAAAGGCCGAACCAAAGTCCGGCCAAGGGCCGGAAGGCGGCGGGCCAGGCCATGTTGAGCAGCAGCAGCGCGATGCTCAAAGGCAAAAACTTGGGGAATTTCCCGAAATAGCCCAACAGCAGGCAAATCAGGACCATGGCCATGCCCGTGTCCTTGGCCTGATCCAGGGTGGCGCTGCACAGACGGGAGATGATCTTGGAGCCTATGGCCCTTTCCTTAGCCATGTCTTTTCTTAGCCTCGAAGCCGGGCTTCGGCTCAGGCCCCAGGCGCGTGCGTCCTGGGGGGGCCGAGCGGGAACCGGTCCCGGAAAGCCTCTGTCCCGCGCCGTATCCTGAACTGTCCCGGCGGAGACTTAATTAAGGTTCCGGTCTATCAAAAATTCTACCCTGGGCAGCCGTTGCCGACTGGCATCCCGGGCCGTTGGGTTCTATAATCTAATATTACACTAAACTAAATTTTTTTCCAGGGTTTCTGCCTGGCCCCTGGAAGCCTGGAGGCCTCGGATGAGCGAGATGCAGCCCCATCTAACAGAATATTTCCGCGGGTTTGTTCCCCGGCGCGATCCCTTGCTCCTGGAGTTGGAACAGCAGGCCAGCTCTTCCGGCATACCCATCGTCGGCCCGGTGGTGGGGGAACTGCTCCTGATCCTGGTCCGGGCCTGCGGGGCCGCCAAAGTCCTGGAGCTGGGCGCCGCCACCGGCTATTCCGCCATCTATCTGGCCCGGGGTTGCGAGCCTGCCGCTGGCCGGGTCCTCACCCTGGAAAGGGATACGGCCATGGCGGCCCAAGCCCGGGACAACATTGCCAAGGCCGGGCTGGCCGGGCGCATCGAGGTGCGGCTGGGGGAGGCCCTGGACCTCCTGGCGGGCCTGACCGGCTCCTTCGACTTCATCTTCATGGACATCGACAAGGAATTTTACCTGCCGGCCCTGCCTCACTGCCGTCGCCTGCTCAGGATTGGCGGCCTGCTGGTCGCCGACAATGTGAGCTTCGCCGGGGCCGCGGCCTTCAACCAGGAAATCTTCGCCTCCCGGGACTGGAAGAGCGTGCACCTCCTGGGATTCTTCCCCCTGCACTCCCCGGAGCAGGACGGCATCTCCCTGGCAGTGCGGTGGAGTGAGCAGTGAGCGGTGAGCAGTGAGCAGTAAGGGCAAGGGTTAGGGGTCAGGGACCGGTTTTCGGCGGCGGGATTCAATGCAGCCGCGGGCTTTAGCCTGCGCCGTGAAAGGGTGGCTCCCTTTCTTCCGGAAATTTTTGCCACGCTGTAGGCGGATTCCCTAAAAAATAGTGAGCAGTGAGCAGCCACAGGCCGCCCTAGAAAAGCTGCACAGGCGAGACGCCTGTGCCACTAATGATTACGTATCTTTGAGACAAGTTAAAATTATCGACAGGTTTTACTGCTCACTGCTTACTGCTTCCTGCTTACTGCTCACTACCTTCAGCAACTGCGCCGCGATAATCTTGGCGGCGAACCTGGAGCCCGCGTCATTGAAGTGCACCAGATCATAGAGGTGCTCCTTGTCCGGGGGCACCTCCCGGGCCAGATCGATGACCAGCACCCCCTTTTGGCGGCCCACGTCCCGGATGGTTTCATTGAATAGATCGTAAAGCCCCTTGAACTCCCGGTAAGAAATCCCGGTGTCCTTGCCGCACTGGCGGATATAAGCCGCCACCACCGGGTCGGGGTTGGCGGTGACGCGGTTGGCCTGGGTCATCAGCACCGGGGTGATATCATAATCCCTGCAAATATCAACGAAGACCTCCAGGTTCCGGGCAAATTCCCGGGCGAGGCCGGCCGGATCCACCGCCACCTTCCGGGTCCGTTCCCGGGCAAATTCGTCTTCCCGTTGGGGAAAGAGAGAGCCTTTGAAATCCCGGTAAGCTTCGTTGAGCTGAGGAATCAGGAGTTCCTTCAGAAGTTTGCCCAGCAGCTTGCCCTTTTCCAGGGTCTCCAGGGGCGCCCTGACATTATTGCTGCTCCAGTAGGTCTTCTTATAGAGGAGGGTGCTCAGGTCGTTGATGTCTTCCATAAACACCACCACCCGGGGCTTCAGAGGAATCACCTTGTTCAGCAGCAAATCGATGGCATGCAGACTGTTATTGCCCGAAAGGCCGCCGTTGTAAGAATTGATCCTTTTCCCGGTCTGCTGCTCCAGAATGGTGCCCACCACATAGGGAAACCGGTTTTCCTCATCCATATACATGCACTCCGTGGTGGAGCCCCCCAGGAAGACCAGGGACAGGTCCGGGTGCAGGTATTTTTGGGAGGGTTTGATAAAGCCGTTGGCGTCGATGTCCATCCGATAAATCTTGGGAAAGGCGTTGTCGGTGTAAGGCAGATAAATCTTGGGAAACCGCAGCCGCAGCTGCTCCCCGGGCCGGGGTTCCCGCAGTTTGATATATCTCCTCTGGACCTCGGCTTCCAGGACGATGCCCTGGCGATGGTGCAAGAATTTCAGAAGCTGCTCGGCGCCCACTACCATGAGCGAGATCGCCATCAGGACCACCAAAAACAGGGTCTTCCGGGGATTCTGTTGGAACCAGTTGTCCCGCCCATTGCGGCTCCCATTCATCATCTTAAATCGTTTCCTCGGCACCCATTTTTTGGCTTGCAAGACCAGGGATTTCTGCCTTCAGTTCCCTAAAAACCGTTTTCTCAACATTTTTTTCTCTATATTTTACCAGAGTTACTCATTCTGGTGTTATATTTGGTAGGGCTCGGTTTCCCCTAAGGCCCTACGCCGCGATCATGATACTCAACAACCCTTACACCGGCTTGGAATCCGATGGCCGCCGCCTGCCCTGAAGGGGCCGCCGGCGGGACCGGGCGTTACCGCATTCTCCATAAATTCGCCTATCTCCTCAGCGCCCGCTGGGTCAGGGACGCCCTCCAGTCGGTCTTCTTCATCTATCTGGCCCGGCACAGCACCACCACCTATGGCGAGTTCATGCTGGCCCTGGGACTGGGAAGCATCCTGCTGCTGGTCTCCGAGTTCGGACTCAATCTTCCCCTGGTGACCTTGCTATCCCGCAAGGACCTGGCGCCGGGCGAGGTCCTGGGCGAAGTCACCTTTCTGAAAAGCCTGCTGCTGGTACTGGCCACCCTGGGGGCCCTGATCTTCAGCCACTGGCAGGGCTACACCCCGCACCTGCAACGGCTCCTGCTGCTGTTGGCCGTGGCGGTCGCCATGGAGGCCCTGTCCAATACCTTCTTTGTGGCCTTGCAGGTCCAGGGCCGCCAGGACCTCCAGGGCAAGATCAAGGCCATCGCCTCGGCCCTGGGGTTCGGCTACGGCCTCATCTCCCTGATGCTCGGCGCCCCGCCCCTGGTGGTGGCGTGCTTCAAGCTCGTGGAAACTCTCGCCAACCTGAGCGGCGGCCTATGGCTGGCCCTGTCCGTGCCTCAGTTCCGTCCGATCTGGCCGTCCCTGGACCGCCTCTGGCCCACCCTGCGTCTTGGCGGCATCTTTGCCCTCATCCAGTTGACCCCCAGCATCTACAACAAGGCTAATATTTTTTTCCTGCAGCGCTACGCCGGGGCCGACGCCGTGGCCCAATACAGCGTCAGCTGGGGGCTGGTGGAGGCCGTCGGCACCCTGGTCTCCGCCCTGCTGTTGCAAGCCATCCTTTATCCCCTGTTCGTCCAGCTCTGGAAGACGAACCGGGACGAGCTGCCCCGCCTGGCCCAAAACACCGCCCGCTGGCTCTTGACCGCGGCCCTGGTGGTGATCTTCGTCCTTTTCATCGAAAGCGACCGGCTCATCCCCTTGATCTTCGGCCCCCGCTACCCTGATGCGGTCTGGCTCCAGAAGATTTTGGTGTTCACGGTGGCCTTCGCCTTTCTGCACAACCTGGCGGCCTACCTGATGATCAGCATGCAACTGGAGCGCCAGTTGCTGGCCTTCTATCTAATCGGACTGGCCATCAACCTGACCTGGTGCTCCCTGGTCATCCCCCTCACCCCGTTGTTGGGCACGGCCCTGGCCATGGTGGTCACCAAGGGCGGGGTGGCGGCCCTCACCGTGGGCTTTTGCCAGTGGCGCCTGGGGCTGATCCCGCCCAAACCCTCCCTGCGCCTGGCCCTGACCGCCCTGGCAGGGGGTCTCCTTTATCTAATTACAACCGGCCGCCTGCCCCGGGAACTGGTGGAAGCCCTGGCCCTGGCTCCCACCCTGGCCCTGGCCTTTTATTGGTGGAAGTCAGGAAGTGAGGCAAGCGGTTTGGGGTTTTCTGAATAGCTGCTAATCGTTGGCCTAAGCCTGCTCACGATCTCTGCTCACCCTGATTACCCGGCCCCGCCAACCCACCCGGTAGGCGATTCCCCGCCAGAGCATCACCTTGATGAACGCCGACTGCAAGTGGCACCAACTGGCCATGGCCATGGCCGCCAAAAACGCCGCCAGCCACCGCCGCCGCGGCCCAGGCGAGGGGTGCAGGGCCCTGAGGGCGATCCCCAGCCAGACTAGCCCTCCCAGGAACAGCAGCGCCGCAACAGTTGGCAGGGTCCCGGAAACCAGGCCCAGGAGGGCCAATAGCGGGATCGCCAAGGCCAGCGCCATAAGGGCCACCAGCAGATGCACCAACAGGCCGCCCACCAGCCAGGTACGGAGCATACCAAACTTCAGGTAGAGCCACTGGCGGGTGAGCCAGCGGCTCCAATCCCCCAGGGTTTCCCCCTCCAGGCGGGTATAGAGCCGGGCCCCCCGGGGCAGCTCTACCGGAATGCCAGCCTGCGCCAGCCGGGCCGCCAGGGAGACGTCGTCCACCACGTTTTCAGCCCAAAGCGCCGCCACTCCCAGCTTTTCAAACAGGGAGCGCCTGATGGCGGTGGACCCACCCCAAGGCTGGTTCAGGCGGCGAAACCCTCTGGTCAGGTAGATGCCGAGAACGGTGACCGCACGGCCCAGGGCCGCCACCCCGAAATCAGCGGTGATGACGTGGTGAAAGCCGCTGCTCACCGCCCCCTTTCCTGCGGCCAGGGGTGCGGTCAGCTCTCGCAGCCACTCCGGAGGCGCCTCCTGGTTGCTGTCGCAAAAAACCAGGATCTCCGGGATCTGACCCACTAACTTCACGGCGGCCAGCAGGTTGTAATTCTTCTGGCCGCAGCGACGGGCCGGGCCGGCCACCACGTGCCGGGCCCGAGGGTAGCGGGCCAGCAAAGACCGAATCACCGCAGTGGCCGGGTCCTGGGCGTCCCGGGTGGTAAACACCACCTCATAGTCAGGGTAATCCTGGCAAAGCAACGCCTGCAGGCGCCCCTCAAGACCCGCGGCGGCCCCGGTCACCGGCACCAGCAGCGCCAGCCGGGGACAGGGGCCCTTTGGGCAGTCAACCTCGAGAGCGCCGGCGGCCGAACGCAAGGGCCGCCCTCCCACGAAGACCAACATTGCCAGGATAAAGAGCATCAGGGCCATGGCCGGCAGGATCATCCCAGTCATCAATACCTCATTTCCCTCAATTTTTAACGGAGTTTAGCAGATCTCAACTTTCAGCGGGATTGACCTGAAGCCCCGGGTGGTTTACATTGCCAGACCATATGGCTAAGATTCTCTATGGGGTCCACGGTACCGGCCACGGCCATGCAGTCCGGGCCCTGAGCCTCGCCCGGCACTTCGCCGGGCTGGGCCACCAGTTCCTCTTCGTCAGCCACGGCAGCGGGGCCGCCCTCCTGGGCCGGGAATTCCCGGTGGAGGATCTCCCCAACCCCGAAACCCCCATCCAGGGACACAAGGTGGCGCTGGCCGCCACCCTCTATTCTAGCCTCGCGGTTCACAGCCGCTCCCGCATGTACCTCCGGCGGGTCTTGAGTCTCATGGACCGTTTCCAACCGGACGTCACCATGAGCGACTATGAGTATTTTGTGCCCTGGGCGGCCCGCCTGGCTGGAGTGCCCTGCCTGTCCACGGACCACCAGCACGTGGTCACGTGCTGCCGTCATCCGCTCCCGTGGACCCGTTACCCCGGGTATCTCTCCCTGGCCTGGGTGGTGAAGACCTTCTTCAGCCAGGCCAGCGATTACCTGGTGATCTCCTTTTTCCAGCCGCCGCTGAAGCCTGGGATCAGGGCCAAAATCCTGCCGCCCCTGCTCAGGGAAACGGTGCTTAAGCGGCAACCCGCGGCGGGCGATCACGTGGTGGCCTACCAGGGGTATACCACCTTCGCCCGCTTTTTACCATTCCTCCGGGCCATTCCCTCCCAGGTCATGGTCTATGGCTTCGATACCAGCGGAGTCGACGGCAACCTGCACTTCCGAAAAAACTCCGAAACCGGCTTCCTGGACGATCTCGCCTCCTGCCGTTACGTGGTCTGCGGCGGCAGCCACACCCTCATCTCCGAAGCCCTTTTCTACGGCAAGCCGGTGATGGCCTTCCCCATCCAAGGCGCCTTCGAGCAATACCTCAACGCCTTTTACCTGGAGCGCCTGGGATATGGGCAATATTTCC
Source organism: Desulfobaccales bacterium (assembly GCA_049580385.1). GTDB lineage: Bacteria > Desulfobacterota > Desulfobaccia > Desulfobaccales > 0-14-0-80-60-11 > JAPLJC01. The sequence continues at coordinate 64,162 of JBAUPV010000005.1, forward strand.
CGGGCTTCCATCCCCGGACGGATATCATCCGCGTCTTTGAGGCGAAGCTACACGATTTTCGGCGACACATCGGGCGGGAAAATTTCTGCGGCAACCCGGAGATCTTTGCCCTGGTGGAACGCTTCCTCCGGGAAAAAGGGCTCACTTATGGTGGGCAGTGACCTGCAAATACTAAAACCAATATTAAGCAGATTAGTAATTTCACCCGATTCAAGAGTGATACGGCCGTAGAGGCCACCAGGAAGCAAGAGATCAGTCGCTGGGCCTCCCCTTGGGCACGCACTGGATATAACTGCCGAACTTTTGCAGTTCGTCCACCCGGCATTTCCATACCAGCCTGCCATTGTAATACATGGAGTCGGGGCAACCGTCACACATGCTGATCCGGCCGTCAGCAAAAATATCCACCGGCTGAATGATCATGATGGACTGCAAATAGAGGGGCTTGAACCACCTGGATGGTTTTTTCAGCCATTTCCAGAAAACCTTCGCCAAGCCGCGGTTAAACAGGGCCAGGGGAAAGAACATCTGGAAGTTACGCATCAGGGAGGGACGGACGTAGGCCAGATAGGTCCCGTGGAGGAAGTGGTGCCCCACCTGGAGGAGCTCGGCGAATTTGGCGTCCATAAAACCGAGGGGCTGGCCATGGTTTCCCAGGCTCATGCTGAGAAGCCACTTCATGGCTCGGGTGTCTTCGGTGCCGTTCAGGAAGGCGCAGGGCTCGTATTCGAGCGAGGCTGCCCAGATCTGATCTGCGATTTCCTGGGCCGCGACATCCTGATGTTGTTCCTGCTGGTCGAGTTGATAGACCAGTTTGGTGGGGTCCACCGGCTGGCCGAGCACGAAGGTATCGAATGGCGCCTGGGATTTGACTGACCTGAAGAGGATGTAGACCATGGTATGGACGATGTCCATGTGGTTCTGGGCCCATCTGGTCAAGACCGGGATTTCCGGCAGGGTGTCCCGGTAAATCGTGGCATTGAAGGCAGTGGCAATCTGACCCTGACTGGCCTCATGGATCATCCTGGCCAGGTGCAGGCGCAGCTCGTTCAGTTCCGCCTCGCCTTTCCCGATCCAACCGGGGCGCCCCTGGTGGGAATCGACATGGACGGTGAAACCCACCAGCCCAGCCGCTTTCAAGTCTTTAATCAGTTCCGGGGTCAAAAGGGTGCCATTAGTAATGATGATGGGCTTCCAACCCTGGGAGGCGACGTAACGGACCAGGTTGAGCAGATCCGGGTACATGAGCGGCTCGCCGCCGGCGATGGAAATGCCGTCGGTGCGGCGCACCCGTTTAATGCCCTCAAGTTCTTGGATAACCGAGTCCAGGGGCCGATGATCGCCCTTTTCCCGATAGCAACCCTCGCAATTCAAGTTGCACTTGGTGGTGGGCTCCAGCCAAGTAATGGCATTGTCTGCCATATTCCAGGGGAGACGGTAATAATTTTCAGGAGCAAGCAATCTTCTTTCCATGAACCTCCTCCAATGAGAACCAACCTTTTCCGGCGGCATTATATCATCTATTTAAGTTGGTTCCCCAACTTTCCGCAGAATAATCCAGATTATAATATAAGAGAGCTGCCCTTTACTGCTTAGGGCTTGCCGGTTGGTTCCCCCGCCAATCCCTCGAACAGCGTCTTTAGCCGGGTGTAGTTCCTCCCGGAGTCGAACTCCCGGGCCACCAGATCCCGCCCGGCCAGGGCCCGGCGCCGGGCCTCCCCCGGATCAGCCGCGGCCTCTTGAACGGCCCGGGCCAGGCTCTCCGGGTCCGCCGCCCGGGTTAACCAGCCCGTGGTTCCGGGGTGAATGACCTCCGGCAGGCCGGAGATCACCGTGGCCACTACCGGCACCTCATGGAGCAGGGCCTCCAGGACCACGTTGGGGATGCCGTCCCGGTCCCCGGAAGGGGCGATGAGGCTGGGCATGATAAACAGGTCGGCTGCCTGAAGCAGGTGGGGCACCTCCCGGTGCGGCACGAATCCCGGAAGCGCGACCCGGCCTTCGAGGCCGTAGTGCTCGATTAAGCGTTGCAGTTGCCAGCGCTCCGGACCATCGCCGCCCAGGGTGAGATGAAAATCGAAGCCCTCCCTGGCCAGTAGCCGGCAGGCTGCCAGGAGAACCGCATAGCCTTTTTTGGGGACCAGGCGCCCCAGGGCCAGCAAGCGGAAGGGCGGCTGCCGGCGCCGCGGCGGGGCCGGCTCCGGGACCAGAGAGACGCCGTTGTAAATATTGACGATCTTGGCTGCCTCCCGGGGCGCCAGTGCGGCCAGGTGGCGTTCGTTGGCCCTGGTGTTGGTGCGCACCAGGCTGGCCGCTGCCAGCTTTTCCAGCAAGGCCCCGTCCGGAGGGTGCAGATCCCCGGCCCGGGCGCCAAAGCTGAAGGGAATGCCGCTTAAGTGCGAAGCCACCCAGGCCGCGGTGGCGGGGCCGTCGGCCCAGGGGGCGTGGATGTGGCCGATTCCGGCGATCCGGAACTCTTTGGCCAGATGCACTCCCGCGGCCGCGGCCCAAAGGGCCTCGCCGGCGATCTCCAGGCTGCGCCAGCGCCGCGAGAGCACCTGCCGCAAAAATTGGCCGGCCCCGGGGCCCCAGTCCCGGCCCAGGCTAGCCAGGTCCCTCAAGAGCATCCCGGCAGCCGGTGTCCCCAGGTGGCGGACCGGGGCCAGAACCCGGGCCATCCCGGCGATCCGGGCAGCCGGCCGCGGCCCGTAGAGCGTATAGACCCGCACCTCCAACCCCAGGCGCACCAGGGTATTGACCTCCTCCAGGATAAAGGTCTGGGAGGGCTCCGGGAACCAGAGGAGGAGGTAAGCCACCCGGAGGCCGGGGCGTTTGGCACCTCCTTGCTTTCTGCCCACGTCCGGTCCTTCCGGATTCGACTCAGCGTCCTGACGCCCGCTCATCTTCCCAGAGAGGCCCACAGCACCTCCTCATAGCGGCTCACCATGGCGCTCAAGGAAAAATCGCGTTCTACCCGGCGGCGAGCGGCCCGCCCCATAGCCCGGCACTGTTCGGGGTTGGCCAACATGCGGCCCAGGATCGCGGCCAGCTCTGGTGGGTCCCCCGGGGGCGCCAGCCAGCCGGTCTGAGCCGGGGTCACCATCTCGGGCACGCCCCCCACCGCGGTGGCCGCCACCGGCAGACCCGCGGCCATGGCCTCCAGGACTACATTGGGCAGTGACTCGCTGCGGGAACTCAAGGCCAGCACCCCGGCCTGCCGGAACAGCGGCCTGATGTCCTGCCGGGGCGGGATAAACCGGAAGGAGCCCCGCGGCAAACTCTGCTGAGCCAGTTGCTCAAGGACCTTTAGGCCTTCGCCCTCCCCTACCAGCCACAACCGCGCCTCGGGAAAATCCGGCGCCAACAGGGCAAAGGCCCGGATCAGGGTGCCGAGGTCCTTGTCCGGCACCATCCGGGCCACCGAGAGCACCACCGGTGGATCATTTTCCAAAGCCCGGGAGCCGTCCGGGGCCGGCTTAAAATAATCGGTGTCCACCCCGTTGGGAATAACGCTGATTCGCCCCGAGGGCACGCCGCAACGCCGGCTGAGCACCCCTTTCAGGGAGACGCTGTTGCAAACGATGTGGTTGGCCAGAGGCCACAGCCAACGCTCCCCCTGCCGCCGCGGGGCCTCGCCCCCCCGGCAGTTGCCCACGATGCTGGGCACCCGGGCCAATCGCCCCAGGATCCGGCCCCAAATATTGGGCATCACCGTAAAGGGCAGCAGCAGTTCCATGGCGCCGCGGCGCAGCTGGCGCCAAAGGTTCAGCAGGGCCTCGGGACCCACCTGCTCCTGCCGGGAGATCCAGGTGAGGGGCAGGCCCCATTCCCGGGCCAGGGAAACCAAATCATCCCCCGCGGCCAGCAGCCAGACCTCCGCCCGAAACCGGGCCGGGTCCAGCCGCCGGGCCAACTCCAGGACCTGGCGCTGGGTACCGCCGAATTTCAAGTCTTGCAGCAGAAAAACGAGACGAGCGGGCCGGAAGTACGGAGAGGGCCTGGAAGACAGCCGCGGGAGCGCCGGCCCCAGGATAGGCGGCACCTGCTCCACCTCAATAACCCATCAGACCGCAACAGCGCGAGCAAACTGGCATCAGGCCCTCGCTGGCCAGACTGTGGCGAAATTTCCGGTAGGCCGGCGAGTTCCACAGCTCGGTGATGGTGGCCTCTTTGAGGTTGCCCACCACGTAGTCGTGGTAGTCCCGGCAGGGAGAGAGGTCGCCGTTGCTGTCGACCTCCACGGCCTGGTAGATGGAGATGCACTGTTCAAACCCGAAGCGGGCCTGATGGTCGGTATAGTAGGAGCGCAGACCCGCCTCCCCGGTGACATGGGGGATCAGGGTGACCGGCGGGTTCTTGGGCCCTGCGGACCGGGCCAAAACCTGCTGCAACTGCCGGTCCATTTCAGAATAATCGTCGGGCCGCCAGCCGCCCACCCAGCCCGCCGGGAGCAAGGGCCGAAAGCCGAAACGCCGGGAAAAATCCTGCTCATGGGCCTGGACTCGTTCTGCGTCGATCCACCAGGAAAGGTAAAAGACAAACAGGTCCACCTTATCCCGGAAGGCGTCGTAGATGTCCACCAGGTGGCGAAAGTTGCTGCGGGATATGGTGGTGAGGGAAACGATCAGCGGCAGGCTTTGCCTCTGGTCCCGCCGAGCCTGATGCACCGCGGCCAGGGCTGCCTGAATGTCGGCAAAATTGTCGGCCCCGCCCACCCCCGGGCGGGCGAGGTTATGCAGGGCCGCATCCGGGCCGTCGACTGAAAACTGCATGAGCCACATGGGCGCCCCGACCAGCCGCTCGGCGGCGGCCGCGACCCGGGTGCCATTGGTGGCAATGGAACAGGGCATCCCCAGGGCGGTGGCGTATTCAATTAAATCCACCGTCCCCTCGTAAAGCATGGGCTCACCGCCCCAGAGGTAGAGGAAGGGCCGGTGGCCATGGGCCGCCAGGTCATCAAGGACCTGGCGGTAGCGTTCCGGGGAGACCTCGTTTTGTTTTAGCTCCCGGAGATTTTTGCCGTGCAGAAATCCTTGTTCGCCCCACTGGCCGCAGGTATGGCAGCGCAGGTTGCAGACGTCGGTGATTCGGAGGCTCAACTGCCGGATCTTCCGGGCCCGCCCGGAGCCGGCCTGGGGGTAAAGCAGGTTGAAGAGCCACTTCTCACTCTGGAGGGCCGCCAACTTGGATGCGATCCGGGGATGCTGGGCCACCCGCCAGAAATTCTTCGTCACCGCTCCCAGGGCAATCCTGCTGCGTTCGCCCATGACGATACCATTCCCTCTAAATCTGTTATGATCGGATGCCGATATAATCGGATAGCGGCCGGATGTCGGTCGCTAATGTTGCATTATAACTTATCCGGCCACAATCCCCAAGTCCCGGATAAAATGATAGTATCCTCTGGAAGCTACCGAAGAATTGCCTTGACACGGACCTCCGCTTTAGGCAAAGTCAATTGCACTCCCATTCGGCAGCCAGCTTTGGGACTACTCTTTGGTAGCATAGCCTTGGCTTTTGGGCATGCGGGCTTATCGAAATGTTATCCGAAGACAGAAAACCGCAGATGGAAGACAGGAAACCGGGCTCCATGGAGGCCCTGGTATACTACCGCTCCATCCCCCGTTACCTGCTGGCCAAGGGGTTGAACCGCCTTTGGCCCCGCCATTTCTTCGCAGGTGTGGCTCCCCTCAGATTGCAGCAGGTGGAGCTGGCCCCACCCGGCCCTGACTGGGTGATCTTGAGGAGCCGCCGCTGCGGCCTCTGCGGCTCCGATCTGCAGCTCCTCAAGGGCGTGGAGTCTCTGCTGCTGGAGCCATACGCCTCCTTTCCCGCGGTGTTGGGCCACGAAGTGGTGGCGGAGGTGGTCCGGGCCCCGGAGGGGTCAGAATGGCGCCCCGGGGAACGGGTGGCGGTGGAGCCGCTGCTGCCCTGTGAAGTCCGGGGTATCGAGCCCTGCCACTTCTGCGCCCAGGGGCAATATAATCTCTGCGAGAATTTTACCCAGGGGCGGCTCTCTCCGGGAACCATCCTGGGGATCCACAAAGAGGCCGGAGGAGGCCTGGCCAGGTTCCTGGCGGCTCATCCCAGCCGCCTGTTCCGCCTGCCGGATACTCTTGATGATGAGACCGCGGTTCTCACCGACTCCCTGGCCTCGGCCCTGCAGCCGGTCCTGGACCATTTTCCCGAGGATCGGGACACCGTGGTGGTTTACGGCGCCGGAATCATCGGCCAGCATCTGCTCCGGATCTTGAGGACTCTGGGGTCCAGGGCCAGGATTATAATGGTGGCTCGCCATCGTTTCCAGGAAAGTCTGGCCCAGGCCGGGGGCTCCGACCAGGTGCTGCTGTCGCCGGACCGGCCCGGATTGGCGCAGGCCGTGGGCGCCCGGCTGCTTCCCACTACCCTGGGAGGCGGCAACCTGGAAGGTGGGGCGAACCTGTTTTTCGACTGCGTTGGCAGCCGCTCCTCCATGCAAGAGGGGTTGCTGGCCCTGAGGGGTGGCGGCGCCTACGTGCTGGTGGGCACTGCCGCGCAGTTGGGTCCGGTGGATATCTCCAGCCTCTGGTTCCGGGAGTTGCGCCTCAGCGGTTCGGCCATGTACGCCTACGGCACCTGGCAGGGGCAACGGGTGCGCACCTACCAGTTGGCGGTGGATCTCCTGGCCCGGGGCGACTACCCCGTTAAGGGCCTGGTAACCCACGTCTTCTCCCTGAAAGACTATCGGCAGGCTATCCAGGCGGCTTTCGATAAGCGACGCCACCAGAGCGTCAAGGTGGTTTTTGATCTCAGAGACCTAGCCGCCACCGAGGTGCAGAACCGGACATGAAATTAGTAATCAGCATCGATGTGGAGGAAGAAGGGCTCTTCTCCGGCCATTACCCCCGCTCCCCGGGCGTGACCAACGTAGCCGCTTTGAAGCGCCTCGAGTTCATTCCCAGGGAATTTGGCCTTCCCCTGTCTCTGCTGGTCACCCACCGGGTGGTCCAAGACCCGGCGGCCTGCGAAATCCTGGCTCGCTGGCGTGACGTGCACCGAGCCGAAATCGGCGCCCATTTGCACCCCTGGAGCACCCCGCCCTTCCAGGAGATGTCACTGCGGGAGCCGGTTCCTCCGGAACAGCTTCCCACGCCAATCCTCCGGGAAAAATTTGCCAACCTGGTGGCGGAGGTGTGGCGTTCGCTGGGGGTGAAACCAACCTCTTTCCGTGCCGGCAGGTTCGAGGTGGGTCCCAAGGCGCTGGGCCTGCTCCCGGAGTTCGGCTTCAAGGTGGACAGCAGTGTAGCGCCCCTCACCTTAAAAGGCGGAGACGATTATTTTCTGGCCCCGGCCGACCCCTTTCACCTCACCCAGACAGCCACCGGGAAGCCCCCCTTGCTGGAGGCGCCCCTGACCCTGGTGCCGCTGATAAGCCTCCTGCCCAGGGCCCTGGCCCGGCTGGCGCCGCGGCTTTCCCTCTCTGCAGGCCGTCGCCTGCTGAGCTGCTTCCAGTACCTGGGCGCCGCCGGCATCCAGCCGGCTTGGTTTTCCCTGCCCTCCATGCGCCTGGCCGCAGCCCTCCACCGCAGCAGGGGCGGCCGGGTGCTCACCATGTTCTTTCATTCCACGGAACTGCTCCCTGGGGGCAACCGCCTCTTCCCCAGCGAGACGGCGGTGGCGGGCTTCGTCGGTAAGATTCGGGCCTTCCTGAACTGGCTGGTCAGGAGCGGCCCAGTGGAGGGTGTAACTCTCTCCGGGCTTTATCACGAGTGGGTTGCCGGCCGATTGCCCCTCGCCTCCCCGGAATGCTCGCGGTAATAGGAATCCTGGCGCAAGCCCCGGCCATGGCTGGAGAATATGCGGGGGTGGGCTAAGCCCCATTTGGCCAGCAGGAATTGCATCGAAGTAACCAGGACCCCCAGCCCGTATTTGGCGCTGCGGCTGAAATTGATGGAGGAGGCTTCCGGAAAATAGCGGGTAGGACAGGAGACCTCGCCGATCCTGAAGTCGAAATAGATCACCTGGGCCAGCATCTCGTTATCAAAGACGAAATCATCGGAGTTCTCCCACAGGGGCAAGCTTTCCAGCACCTGCCGGGAGAAGGCCCGAAAGCCGGTGTGGTACTCCGACAGCTTGGCCCCCAACAGCAGATTTTCGACAAAGGTGAGGAAACGATTGGCCAGGTATTTATAGACCGGCATGCCGCCCTGCCGGGCCCGGCCTCCCAGGATACGCGAGCCGATGGCCACGTCGTATTCGCCGCTGGCCACCAGGCCTGCCAGGGCCGGGATGATCTTGGGGGAGTACTGGTAATCGGGGTGTACCATGACCACGATGTCGGCTTCGGTGTTCAGGGCCTCGGTGTAGCAGGTCTTCTGGTTGCGGCCGTAACCCATGTTGCGCTCGTGCAAAAAACAGCGAATCTCCAGCCGCCGGGCCACCTCCAAGGTTTCGTCATGGGAGGCGTCGTCCACCAGCAAGACCTCGTCCACTACGTCCGCAGGGATATCTTGAAAGGTGCGCTCCAGGGTACGAGCGGCGTTATAGGCGGGCATGACTACCAGGACTCTTTTCCCCAGCAACATTCCTTTCCTTCTCCTTGGGATTTGTTATAATTGGACGTTAAAAATTAACCGGCTCCGGCCGGGGCGGCTTTTTTCAAGGGTTTCCCTTGCCACTGCTTCCGTCCAATTCATATAAAGATTTTGCCAAAAAAGCAAACTGCAGAACCGATCATCGACACCCTTCCGGTTTGCCAGTCAGCCCTCCATGAGACCAACTCCTTGATGACCCGGGCTGAAAAAGTTATCTGGCTCCTGTTTGCCGCCACCTGCGCCCAACTGGCTTTTCAGTGGCCCTACGCGGTCATGGCGCCCGGGGTTCGCACCAACCTCTTCTCGGGGCTGCTCTGTTTCCTGACCCTGGCGGCGGTTTGGGTCGAGAAGCGCGGCGCCCTGGTTTACCGGTCTCCGGAGTTCCTGGTTTCGGCGGCCCTTACCCTCCTCGCCGTGGCCAGCGCCCTCCACAGTCAGGTCCCGCTGGCCTCGTCCTACCGGGTCTTGGTCCTGCTGGCCTCGGGATTGGGGGGTTTCTGGTGCGCCCGCCTCTGGCTTCACACCCCGGAAAACCAGCGCCGCTTTCAATACCTCTGCCTGCTGCTCCTGGGTGGGGTGGCGCTCCTCAGCCTGGTGGGATACTTCGCCTCTGGACAGATTCATGAGTATTTTACCAAGGGTTCCAATCATCCCCTGACCGACTTGCTCTTTCTGCTGTCCTTTGCCCCATTGGCTCTGCTGGCGGGAAAGTCCAGGGCACTTTCGCTTATGGCCGCCGTCCTCCTGGGGGTGAGCTATGTCATCCTCTGCCTCAGCCAGCGCCTGTCGGTGGTCTTTATTCCCTTGGGGGTGGGGTTTTTGTGGGTAGCGATGGGGGCCCTGCGCTGGCGGCATCTGGTGGCGGCCCTGGTGGTGATGGCCGTGATCGTCGGCTTTTTGGCGCACCAGATCTACTGGTTCAAACTAAACAAGGCATACCCTGCCTACCGCATCGAGAATCTCTTCTACTCCTGGAACATCGCCAAACAACACCCGCTTTTGGGTATCGGCCTGCGGGCTCCCCGGGACCAGTTCCTGAAAGCCTACCAGCTCGAATATCCGTACGGCACCAAAGAGCAGTTTGCCAAGAATGTGACCGGCATCGTCACCTCCGACAATCAAATTCTCACCTTTCTGACCGGCCTGGGCTTCCCTTTTACCATCCTCTATTGCCTGGCGGTCCTCACCCTGATGGTGAAACTCGCGGGTCTGGCCTTGCGGCCGCCGCCCGACTGCGTCTTTCCCCCGCTGGCGCTGCTGTTCCCCCTGTGCCTGGCCCTGGTGCATTACCAGCTATATGACGGTCTTCTCTTCGCCCAGAACAGTTGGTTTTTCCACCTCCTGCTCGGGCTGATCCCGGCGGGGCGGGCCGCCGCCGCGACAGCGGAGACTGAGGCCGGCGGAGCCGGAGGCGAAAATGCTTGAGGGTCCGGAGTCGACCCAGCCCCCCTGCCCTGCCAGTCTTCCCCTTTGGCAGGACCTGGCTGCCGCGGCGCTGCTGCTAGTCATCCCGCTGCTCTTATTCTGGCGGGATTTCCCGTTTTACATGATAGATGACTGGACCGCCCTGCTGCAGATGACCGGGCACACCTTCGGGCAATACCTGCTGCTCCCAGATGGGGACCAGTGGTTTCCCTTTTTCCACCTGATCTATTATGGTCTGGTGCGGCTGGCCGGAGAGCGTTATCAACTCCTCGTTCTGGTCAACTGCCTGGGCACCGGGGTCAACGCCACTTTGGTTTTCCTCTTTTTCCAGCGCCATCTGGGCGCCGGACTGGCCCTGGTCCTGAGCGCCTTCTATGCCGGGGCCGCGGTCCACACCGCCATTGCCTGGAACAGTTTTTACCTGTGCTACCTCTTGAGCCTGGGTTTCTTTTTGGGGGCGCTGCTGCTCACCGACGCTTATCTCAGGACCCCGAGCTGTGGCCGGCTGTGGGGCATCGGCTGCTGCGCCCTGCTGTCGGTGCTGTCCCACAATTATACCCTGGTCGGCCTTATGGCCTTGCCCCTTTACGCCCTCCTGGTGAAAGGGGACTCCGGCCGCAAATTCTGGGCTTTGGCGGGGACCGTGGCCGTGGTGTATCTAGCTTTTGCCAGCGGCTATCTCAGCTTCGCCGGGGCCCGGGCCGCAGCCAGCGAAAATTCGCAGGTCTTTGCCGGCCTGCCAGGCCCCAACTACCTGGTCCACCTCTTTTTTGGCGCGGTTCTCGCTCCCTTCTTCTACCTTTTTTGGGGCCATTATCACTTTCCGGTTTATTCCTACGTGACCGGGGTCAGCTTGCTCGCCGCCAGCGTGGCCGCCATCTGGCGCTGGGGGAAGGCGCCAGAGCGCCGCCTGGCCCTCTGGGCCCTGCTCACCAACGCCCTGCCCTTCCTGCTCATTTCTCTGGCCCGCTACCAGCGTTCGGTGAATCAGGCCTTCGTGGCTCGCTACGGAATCTTCACCCTGATCGGGGCGCTGCTCCTCGTAGGGACGGCCTGGCGGCTGGTGGCGCCGCGGCTGCCCCAGGGGCGCGGCTGGCGCCTCCTGCCTCTGTCGCTGCTGGCCGTCATGGCAGCCGGGCAAATCCTGGCTCTGCCCCGCTGGACCGAAAAATACCAGGAGATCAGCCGGGCGGCCCGGACCTGCTTCTATGAGCTCAGCCGGGAAAACGACACCGCCCGTCTTGCCCCTGAGGAGTATCGAAAATTCTGTCCCGGGGCTCACCCGGTGATCACTCCGGGCCAGGCCTTGGCGATCCGGCGCTTCTTAACCCGCGGGGCGCAGGGACCCGATTCTTAAAATCGGAGCTCGCGCCGGTGCTCTTAGACCCATGCCCCCCCAGCCAAGGCAGCAGCCGACAACGGCAAATCTCAAGATATCACATTAAAAATACTGATAAATTAATAATTCCTTAACATAATTCCAACCAGATGGTCTAAAATATCATTAGTCGAAGTTCGGGAACCTCGCATTAGCGCGCCGGAAATGAAGACGGTTGGGGTTCTAATTTAAAGGACCAGTTTCTAAGGGTTCATCGAAAAAATCCGATAAAGATATCTAGATTTTGAGTTTAATGCTGGGTATCTGGAGATAAACCTGCTATAATTTGTCCGTTGGGTTTGGAGAGCGGGGCGAGATGATGGTCCCGGTGATTGAGGGGTTGGCTCTCCCGGATTTAGTCTGAGAAAACCCCAAATATTTTTCTAAGTGTGATAAATCTCATTGACTTTTTTGCAAGATGGAAATAAAAAGGTTTAAATCTACCGAAGGGGGAGGGTAGAGCCTTTTATGTCACTTACAAAACGCTGCCAGCCTTTTGCGCATATGGTTAATGATGCCAGGAGCCAAGGGATGTATCCTTACTTCCGGCCCATCGACCGATCCTGGGGCACAGAAGTGGAGGTGTCGGGTCGGCGACTGATAATGATCGGCTCCAACGATTATCTCGGATTCACCCATGATCCCCGGATAATCGAAGCGACAGCCAAGGCGGCGCTACGTTGGGGCAGCGGTCCCGGGGGATCCCGCTTTTTATGCGGTAATCTCACGCTGCACGAGGCCCTGGAGGAACGCCTGGCCGCCTTTGTGGGCAAAAAGAAGGCCGTCGTTCACGCCACCGGCTTCACCACCAATCTGGGCGCCATCGCCTGCCTGCTGACCCCTCAGGATATCATCATCTGCGACCGGGAAAACCATGCCAGCATTTTTGAAGGCTGCCAGGCTTCCCGGGCCAGGCTGATCCCATTTGCGCACAACGATGCCGCCGGGGCGGAGCGCAAGCTGGCGGCCGCGAGCCAAAAGAACGGTAATGGCTGCAAACTGTTGATTACCGAGGGTGTCTTCAGTATGTCCGGAGACATGGCCCCCCTGGATGAACTGGTAAAATTAAAAGAGACCTATTCCGACCTGCTCATCTATCTGGATGATGCCCACGGGCTGGGGGTGATGGGTAATGGTGGCCGGGGAACCGCCGACCATTTCGGCCTCAGCAGCCATGTGGATTTCATCATGGGCACCTTCAGCAAGGCGCTGGCTTCCATCGGTGGCTTCATCGCCGCGGACGACGAGGTCGTCTTGGAATATCTGCGCCACCATTCCAAGCCCCTGATCTTTTCCGCGGCCTTGCCCGCCAGCAACGCCGCCACCGTGTTGGCCTGCCTGGATATCCTGGACGAAGACCCCGGGCGGGTAACCCGCCTTTGGGATATTACCCGCAAGGTGCACCAGGGATACCAGGAAATCGGGGTCATCACCAGACATTCCAAGACCCCCATCATCCCCATCTACATCGGGGCGGAAGACAAAGCCTTCGCCTTCGCCAAAGACATGTTCGACCACGGGGTATTCGCCCTGCCCGCCATTTATCCGGCGGTTCCCCGGGGACAGGCGGTAATTCGCACCGCTTATATGAGCACCCACAAGAAGAGCCAGATCGAATATGTCCTGGAGGTCCTGGCCAAACTGGCCAAGAAACATCGCATCCGCCTCTCTGATCTGGGACAGCCGGAATCTTTCCTGGAAGGTCAAGCTTATTCCGGAGACTATCCCGTGGCGCCAGATTCAGCAGTGGGCATGGGCAGCGAATGATCCGGGAGCCGGGGAGTCCGACCTGTGCAGTTTAATGACCTCTTAACCGTCAGCGTGCGACAGGTGATCCGCCATCGGCGGCGTTATCTGGGAGTAGTTTTGGCCATCGCCCTGGGGGTTGCCGGCTTTATCAATATCCTCACCATGAGCCGGGAGGTGAAGAAGAACTTCAACCAAGACCTGGACCTGATTGGCGGGGTCACGGTTATTCGCCTTTCCTTCGATAATACCCGCTCTTACCAACCCCAGTGGTTTCGGTCCGCTACCCTGGCAGCCTTGCAACGCATTAAAGGCGTCAAGGAACTGAGTCTCACCGCGGTCAAGGGAGGCGCCACCAACTACCACGGCGAGCAATATGGATTTTCCGTGTTGGCGGTGGATGATGGCTACTGGGATGTCCGCAATTTTTGGGCCCAAACTGGGAATCTCTTCGGGCCCGGTGCAGTGGCCGGACGCAAACGGGAATGTGTCCTGGGAGCCGAACTGGCCAAACACGTCTTCGGCAGTCTCGATATCCGAGGGCGGCTACTGGAGATCAATAACGATATCTATTGGGTTTCCGGAGTCCTGGGAGGCGTAACTGACAGCGGCGCAGCCAACTCCGCCTTTATCCCCCTCACCACCGGCACGGATCGCCTGGCCGGCCCGCTGCTCCCCGACCGCCTCTACCTTCGCTGCCAAACCTGGGATGACGTTTCCCGGGTGGCAGCCGCTATCCCGGCCGTCGTCAAGTCGACCCAGTCCCCGGAAGAGCTCAGCGTGGAGGTTTCCTGGGAGGGGCTGAAACGGGTCTTGCAACTGGCCTGGTGGATCCAGTTTCTCATTTACCTCGCCACCGGAGCCACTTTTATCCTGGGCGGAGTGGGCATCTGGAACGTGATGATGGCCGCGGTGGTGACCCGCACCCGGGAGATCGGTTTGAAGAAAGCGATGGGGGCCGAGGACCGGGATATCTTGGCACAATTCCTGACCGAAGCTCTCTGTCTCAGTATGGGCGCCGCCCTGCTGGGTGGCGTGCTGGGGCGCATTATGACGGAGATTTTGGGGCAATGGATCCACAGCCGTCCTCCGGAAAACCTCTTCTTCCTAGGCCTGGGCCTGGGATTCCTCTTTGCCGTGGTGGTGGGGGTGGGGGCCGGCCTTTATCCCTCCCTGCGGGCCAGCCGCATGGAAGTAGTCACGGCCATTCGTTATGAATAATAATTTAATAACTGCTGCTGGTGGGAGCAACGGCGCCCTGATCCACATCTCCAATCTCACCAAAAGCTATCAAACTGAAGCCGGCGCCATCCATGTGCTCAAAAGTGTCAATCTCCAGATCTATCCCGGTGAGATCGTGGCGGTTATGGGGCCTTCCGGTTCCGGCAAGTCCACCCTGCTCTTCATCCTGGGGATCTTCATCAGTCCCACCCAGGGCGACTATATCCTGGGGGGCGCAGACGTGCTGCGCCTGGACCGTGACGCCCAGGCGGAATTCCGGCGCAATCGGGTCGGGTTTGTCTTCCAGAGCTGCGATTTGCTGGAACACTCCACGGTTTATGAGAATCTGGAATACCCCCTGATTTACGCAGGCGTCGATCGCCGGGATCGTCCGGCTCGCATCACCTCGGCCCTGGAATTGGTAAACCTGGGCCATCGGATCCATCACTCCTCCAATCGGTTATCCGGCGGCGAGCGTCAGCGGGTGGCTGTGGCCCGAGCCCTGGTCAACCAACCGCAGTTCATCCTGGCGGACGAGCCCACCGGCCAGTTGGACCGGAGCCACGGCCACCAGATCATGGACCATTTTGCTGAAATCGTCAAGAGCGGTCAGACCTCCGTACTGGTGGTCACCCACGATCCCGAAATGGCGGCCAGATGCAACCGGGTCTGCTCAATCCAAGACGGCATCCTTTATGAGCAATGACCCTGGCAAGAATCCGGACTCCTTCGCTTTCTGAAGACATACCCATGGTGGCGGCCTTGGCGCGCCCCGGTGCGCCCTCGGGCTCCCGGTCTGAGGCTGGCGGCGTTTGCCTGCGGGCTACTCGCCAAATCAGCCGGGCCCTGCTGACCTTGGGGCTGTTGGCCCTGATTCTGCTGACCTGCTTGACTCCCCGGGTCAGTTCCGCCGCCCCAGTTGATCTCGGGGAGGATAGGATTGTCCCTCAGGGTCCCCAGGACTTTGAGGCCTGCGTGCGCCTGGCCCTCCGCCAATCCCCCTATCTCGTCAGAAGCTCCATGGACATCGACCTCAAGCGGCTGGATGAGTCCGACGCCCGCTGGTCAATGATTCCCCCGGTGGACTTGCAAACCTACTATTATCTGGACCGTCCCTACACCACCGGCAAACCTTATAGCATCAATTTCAACTGGCCCTCATATAACCCCTTCGGTTCTTTTTTCCTGCTCCAAGCCCGCAAGATGCTTACCCAAATGGCTATCTACGGCCACATGGGGGTGATTTCCCAAGGGCTGGAACGGCTGGGCAAACAGTTTCTTGATCTGGGCGCCATGAAAGGGTTGGCCGCCTTGCAGGACGATCTAATCAAAGTGTGCAAGGATAACCTGGCCTTTGCCCAAAACCGTTTGGATATTGGCACCGGCACCACCCTGGATGTCCGGCTGGCCGCCCAGGAGTTGGAGTCGGCCAAAAACGAGAAGGAGAGCCTGGAAACCACCCAGAGTCGCACCCTGAGCAGCCTCAAGACTTTTTTGAACCTGAAACCGGGGGACCCGTTCAGCCTCGATCTACATGACGCCCCCCGCCAGGTGCTGGGAAGCTTCGACCCCGCCGCCGCCACCCTGGAACAGGCCAAAGACCGATCTTTTGAACTCAAGATCGAGAAGCTGAAAATAAAGATGCAGGGGTATAACGTCTCCATAGCCAAAACCAGGGTTTACCCCAGTATCCTCCTTAGCGCCTCGACCCCCAACCCGCTGTACAGCACGACCACGGGGATATACGTAGGCGTGGGCCTCGATATCCCGGTATGGGACGGATTGAAAAGGATTCGGGACGTTGGCAGGCAAAAAACCATCTTGAGGCAACTCGGCCTCGAAAAGGATACGAAAGAGGGCGACTTTGCCGACCAGTGGAACACGGCCGAGGAAAACCTCAAGGGCGCAGCGGCAGACCTGAAGCTTGACCAGTCCAAGGAAGAAGTGGCGCGCCTGAAGGAACGCCAGGCCGAAATCAGCTATCAATCCGGAGGGAAAACTCTCGACACCTGGCTGGAGGCCCGCAATGATGCCATCGAGGCTCAGAAAGCCACCGCCAACAAGGCCCTCGAACATGACGAAGATGTCCTGAATTTGCGAAAAATTTCGGGAGACCTGGGATACAGTTATGTGGATCCGCATTCCTGGCAAAAATAGGACCTTGCTAGTCCCGGCGGCAATCCTGGCCCTGGCCGTCCTGACCGGGGTTCCGGCCCTGGCCAAAGAACAGGGGGGACAGGAGACGAAGGCCCCGGCCCCGGGACCGGGACCGGCCCCGGCGATTACCACCCCGGAACCCGAGATCAGCTTTAACGGCAAGGTCTTTTGCTCCCTTAAACGCCTGGTGGACTTGCCCTTCAAGGCGGTCATCACCTCGGTGCTGGTGACCTCCGGAGAAAGCGTGGCGCCCGGGCAGGCCCTGGCCAAATTTCGCCTGGCCCCGGAGGCCGTGCTGCAGATTCAGCAGCGCCTGTCCCCCTCCCAAATCTCGGATACCGAGGTTAAACTGGCGGAAACACAACGAAGCCTGGATACTGCGGCTGCCAAGCAACAGGAACTGGCCAGGTTGGCGGAGAAAAAACTGGCCTCGCCCCAAAGCCTGGAACAGGCCAACCATGATCTGGAGCAGCTCACCCGGGAACGTTCGGATCTCCAGAACCTGCTGCGCCAGTTGCAGCTGTCCGCTCACGACGACCTGGCCGTCTTGAAAAGCCAATTGGGAGGCGGGGTGAAGTCGGGAGAGGTCCCCCAGGAAGGGGTCCTGCGGGCTCCCATCGGCGGCTATGTTATCTTGGTCCAACCGGAATTACGGGAAGGGGCGTTGCTTGATCCCACCCCCGGGGTCTTTCAGGTGGGGGTGATGAATCCCATGGTGGTGCGAGCCCAGGCCTTCGAAATCGAGGCATTGCAAATCAAAATTGGCGAAACCGCGGAGATCGCCCTGGAGTCCCTGCCTGGCCGGAAGTTCCAGGGGCAGGTGAGCCGCGTCTCCTGGTCGTCCCTGACTCCCGGGCTGGACCAGCCTGCCTACTACGATGTGGAATTAAAGGTGGCTAACCCCGATTTGGTGCTCAAGGACGGTTTAAAGGCCCAAATTATTTTTCACAAAGCCCAGTGAAGGGGTAACTCGATGGCAACCAATGGGGAGATTACGTTATCTCCCGTGCAAGACGCCTCCGGCCTGGAAGATTTTCTACGATTCCCCTGGCGTATTTATCAGAATGACCCTTATTGGGTGCCTCCCCTGCTGCCTGAACAGAGGCGCTTTCTGGATCAGCGCACTGGTCCCTTCTTTGAAATCGGCGAGGCCCAGTATTTCTTGGCCTTCCGGGACGGGGTGCCGGTGGGCCGCATCTCCGCGCACCACAACCGGCTGTATGACGAGTACCACGGCCCCGGCACCGGCTTTTGGGGCTTCTTTGAGGCCATCCAGGACCAGCAGGTAGCCCAGGTCCTGTTCGAGGCCGCCGCGGCCTGGTTGCGGGAGCGGGGCTGCCAGCGCCTGGTGGGACCCCTCAATTTCTCCATCTATGACGAGATGGGATTGCTGGTGGAGGGCTTCGACTCCATTCCGGCCATGTTCCAGACCCACAATCCCCCTTATTACGCGGACCTGGTCACCTCCTGGGGCTTCCGCAAGGCCATGGATTGGGTGGCTCTCAAGAAAGACAACATCCAGGACGGGGACGTGCCGGCCCTGGAGCGGCGCCTGGAGGAGATCCTGAGCACCCAGAAGGTGACCCTGGCTTCCTACAGCCCCCGGGAACTGGACCAGCGGGCCGAGGAAATCTTCCATCTCTTCAATGATGCCTGGAGCGTTAACTGGGGGCATGTCCCCCTCACCCGGCGTCAGTTCGACCACCTGCTGCACGAGGTCAAGCCGCTGCTGCGGCGGGACCTGGTCCAGATGGTGCTGGACGGCGAGCGTCTGGTGGGCTTCGGCATTGTGCTGCCCGATTTGAATCCCCAGGTGCAAAAACTTGATGGGCGCCTCAATCCCTGGGACAAACTGTGGCTCCTTTATCACGCCAAGTTCGCCCCGGTGCGCAAAACCCGGGCCATGGTCCTGGGCATCGCCCAGCCCTACCAGTTGAAACGGCTTCACTATGCCATCTTCTTAAAGACCTGGATTGCCCTCATCAAAAACGCCTCATGTGATTTTATGGACTTCTCCCTGATCCCCGAAAATTTGCGTCACTGGATCAAGATGATCCAGTCCTTCGGCGGCCAGATTTACAAGATCTTCCGGCTATTTGAAAGAGAAATTTGACGCCATGAAGGATTCGGGGCCACCGGCTTCTATCCCCAGCGTGGACTTCCTGATGGCGGGAGTCCTCTCCGCGGTCGTCTTCTTCCTGGCCCACCTGAATGCCTGGTCCAGTCCCTACGTCATCAATGACGACGTGCGGCAGCAGATCTTCTGGATGCAGCAGTGGCTGGACCCGCAGTTGTTTCGGGGCGATCTCCTGGCGGCATATGCCCGCCATTACGTCCCCTGGGGAGTTCAGGGCCTTTATTGGCTGGCCACCTGGGTGACAAACCCCATCTCGTTTTCCAAGTTCCTGCCCGGGCTGCTGTTCATCTTCTTGGCCCTCTGCCTGTACCGCCTGGGCCTGGGAATCGGAGGCCGCGGCCTGGCCTGGACCATGGTGGCGGTTTACTGGTTCATGCCCTTCTTCCTGGACAACTTGGCCGGGGGGCTGGCCCGGTCCTTTGCCGCCCCCTTGCTTGCCTTTTTCTGGCTTTGCTGGCAGGAAGAGCGCCCTTGGGGAATGGGCGCCGCCCTCCTTTTGCAGTCCTTGTTTATTCCCTACATTTTTATTACCAGCGCCCTGGCCGTGGCGCTCGCCTGGCTGGCCGGCCAACTCGGCTGGCTAAAGCCCCCGCCCTTCCCGGCGCAGCGGGCCCATTTTTTTCTCCTGGCTGCCGGGGCTGCCCTGGTGGCCCTGATGGACTACAGCTTTATCGCCTCCGGTTTCGGGCCCCTGGTAAGTTATGCCGAGATGGTTCACCGGCCGGAGTTTTATGCCGGGGGCCGCTACGCCATCCTGCCGGTGCCCTCCATTTTTTGGGAGCTGATCAGCCCCTGGGGATGGATAGCCCCCTTCCGGGATCTGGGACTGCTGGCCGGGATTGCCACCTGCGTGGTCCTGGCCGGCGCCACCCTTTGGGGTCTCAAAAGGGTGGCCTTCAGGGCCCTGGCCCCCCGGCTCCAACCCCTTGGCTATCTCTTGCTGGCCGGCTTGGCCGTTTACTGCCTGGCCCGCATCTTTCTGCTGAAACTGTTCATCCCGGACCGCTATCTCATCTATATCTTCAATCTGGCCTATTGTCTTATCCTGGCTCTGGGTCTGCATGCCCTTTTGAAAGTGGAGCAATGGCCGAGAACCCTGGGCGTTCTGGTCCTGGCGGCCGCCGCCGGGCTGGGAGTATGGCGCCTTTGGAATGTGGGCCTCAAAGATTTTTCTGTTTACCGGCCCGTTTACGCCGCCCTGGCCGCCACCCCCAAGGACGCCATCATCGCCGGCCACCCCGACCTGATGGACAACGTCCCCACCTTCGCCCGGCGCCGGGCCCTGGTGACTTACAAGCTGGCCCATCCCTGGAGCAAAGGTTTCTGGCAAAAAATCGAGCCCCGCCTGGAAGATCTGTTTGCCGCCTATTATGCCGCCGACCCCCAGGAGGTCATAGCCTTCTGCCGCAAATACCGGGTCTCCTTCCTGGTGGTGGATGACCGCCATTTCACCCCGGAGTTTCTGGCCGGAGGCCGCTTTTTCGTCCCCATGGTAAAAAGGGTCCCTAAATACTTTGGCAAGACCCTGGACGACCGGGTCGATTGCCCTTTTTTTGCGCCTTTCGATGCAGAGATCCGGCGTCTAACCAAGGGACGCCACAACTTTGCCTTGCTTTCCTCCCCCTTGTTCCCTGCCGTGGTTTTGGATAAGCATCTGCGCCTGCTGAACATGCGATCTTTTCTGAGATAACCGGTACGAGTCCTTATTCCTCCTCTCAAGTCCATTCAGGAGCCGGTCGCTCTGCAATTGGCGGGGTAAGGCTTTTTTGGGGGGGGGGGAAACTGCGGCGGCAAGCGAGCGGGGACCCTCTTCGGGCAAACGCCCTGGCGGCGCGGGACTTTGCGGCCAAGGCTGCGGCTGCCTGGACCTTAAGATGCCATCAGGATAGGACTAGGACCTAAGCCGGAGTGGCCTCCCGGGCCCAAGGGCTGCGGAGAAACCAGCGGTAAGTTTGCTCCAAGCCCTCTTCCAGGGGGATTTTGGCCTGCCAGCCCATGGCTGCTAGGCGGCTGACATCCAGCAGTTTCCGGGGAGTGCCGTCCGGTTGGCAGGGATCGAAGCAAAGGCGTCCCGGGAACCCAGTTACCCGGGCCATCATTTCGGCCATTTCCCGGATGGTGAGATCCCAGCCCACCCCTACGTTGATGGTCTCATCTTCCGCATAATTCTCCATCAAAAATAGGCAGGCGTCGGCCAGGTCGTCCACGTGGAGAAATTCCCGGCGAGGATTGCCGCTGCCCCAGACATTCACCTCGGGAGCGCCTTGCACCCTGGCCATATGAAATCTCCGCATCAGGGCCGGGAGCACATGAGAATCGAGCAGGTCGAAGTTGTCGCCGGGGCCGTAAAGATTGGTGGGCATGGCGGAGATAAATAAGGTCCCATACTGGCGATTGTACGCCTGGCACATCTTCAAGCCGGCGATCTTGGCCACCGCGTAAGGCTCGTTGGTGGGTTCCAGCTTCCCGGCCAGCAGAGAGTCCTCCTTCATGGGCTGGGGAGCGAACTTGGGATAAATGCAGGAGCTGCCCAGGAATAAGAGTTTCTTCACCCCGTGCAGATAGGCCTGGTGAATGACGTTGCTCTCGATCATCAGGTTGTCGTAGATAAATTGGGCCGGAAAGGTGGCGTTGGCCCGGATACCGCCCACCCGGGCCGCAGCCAGAAAGACGTATTCCGGATGCTCCCGGCGGAAGAAGCCGGCTACTGCCCCCTGGTGCCGCAGGTCCAATTGCCGCAGGGTGCGACCAATAAGATTGGTGAACCCACCCTTTTTGAGGCGCCGGAGGATAGCCCCGCCCACCAGTCCCCGGTGCCCGGCGACGAAAATCTTGGCGTCGGCTTTCATGGTCTTTTTCCCGCCTCGTCTTAGCATTCCTGGCGCCCCGGCGCATCTGACGATGCCGGCCACCAGGTGCGGCTCACCCCGGGGAGGCTTTCACTTAATCTTTGGTCTCAGTTCCCCGGCCCAATTGCCGGAGCACGTCCTGGCACTGGCGCACCTCCATAAGGGCCTGGAGATCGGCGTCCACCATGAGGCGCACCAGTTCCCCGAAGCTCACCCGGGGTTCCCACCCCAGGCGCGTGCGGGCCTTGGAGGCGTCGCCCAGGAGCACGTCAACTTCGGTGGGCCGGTAGTAACGAGGATCGATCTCCACGTATTGCCGCCAATCGAGGTCCTGGTAGGCAAAGGCCGCCTCCACAAACTCCCGCACCGAATGGGTCTCGCCGGTGGCCAGGACGTAATCCTCGGGGGAGTCCTGCTGCAGCATGAGCCACATGGCCTCTACGTAGTCCGGGGCATAGCCCCAGTCCCGGCGGGCCTCCAGGTTGCCCAGGAAGAGTTTCTGCTGCAGCCCCAGCTTAATCCGGGCCACGGCCCTGGTGATCTTGCGAGTGACAAAGGTCTCACCCCGGCGGGGTGATTCGTGGTTGAAGAGAATGCCGTTCACCGCAAACAGACCGTAGGCTTCCCGATAGTTGCGCACCATCCAGTAGCCGTAGAGCTTGGCCACCGCATAAGGGCTCCGGGGCCGCATGGGAGTCTCTTCGTTCTGGGGCGGCGGGGCATCCCCATAAAGTTCGCTGGATGAGGCCTGGTAGAAGCGGCTCTTGATGCCGCTGCGGCGGATGGCTTCCAGCAGCCTGGTCACCCCCAGCCCGGTGACCTCTCCGGTGTACTCCGGCATATCGAAACTCACCCGCACATGGCTCTGGGCCGCCAGGTGATAGGTCTCCCCGGGTTGGATATTGTAGATCAGGTGGCTGAGCTGGCCGGCGTCGCTCATATCGCCGTAGTGCAAGAATAACCTGGCCCCGGCTTCGTGTGGGTCCAGGTAAAGATGGTCGATGCGCCGGGTATTAAAGGAGCTGGAGCGGCGCACCAGGCCATGGACCTCGTAGCCCTTGCCCAGAAGCAACTCCGCCAGATAGCTGCCGTCCTGCCCGGTGATCCCGGTAATCAGAGCCTTCTTCACCAACTCCATAGATAAACCCACCCTTACCCCTTAAAAATTTTTCCCGGGAAACCGGACATCCCGCTAATAAGCCCGGCTATCCTTCAGACTCCGGAAGACGGTGCGCCAGATTATCCTCAAATCGAACCACAGAGACCAGCGGTTGAGATAATCCAGATCGTATTCCACCCGCTTTTCCATCTTGTCCAGGGTTTCAGTCTCCCCCCGCCAGCCGTTAACCTGGGCCCAGCCGGTGAGGCCCGGACGTACCTTGTGGCGCAGCATATAGCCGGGGATCAGGCGCCGATAATATTCGTTGTGGGCCACCGCATGGGGCCTGGGCCCTACGATGGACATGCGTCCCTGGAGCACATTGATGAACTGGGGCAGTTCGTCCAGGCTGGTGCGCCGGAGAAAGCGGCCGAACCCGGTCACCCGGGAGTCAGCGGAGGTGGCCTGCTGGATCTCCGCCCCATCCTCACAAACCTTCATGGTCCGGAATTTATATACTATGATTTCATGGCCGTCCAGGCCATAACGCCGTTGCTTAAAGATTATCGGTCCCGGTGAAGACAATTTTACTCCCAGGGCGATCAACAGCATCAAGGGAGTGAGCAGGAGCAGGAGCAGACTGGCCAGGGAAAGGTCTTCCGCCCGTTTCACCCAGCCGTTGATCCCGAAAAACGGGGTTTCCCACAGGGAGATCAGGGGTATGCCCCTTAGATCGGTGAATCCCGCCGACAACAGGGAGAGAGTGAAGACATCCGGTACAAAATAGACCGAGGCGGTGGTGTCCTGCAGGGCATCCACCACCTGCCGCAGGCGGTCTTCCGCCCGCAGCGGCAAAGCCAGATAGACCATGTGCACTTGATTGGCCTGGACATAGGGGACCAGCTGGTCCAGGCTGCCCAGGAGGGGGTAATTTTCCTGAGCTTTGCCGCTTGCCGGCACTCGTAGCTCCCCAGCCAGGGAATCGTCAAAGAAGCCGAGGAGGCGCATCCCCAGCCAGGGGCTATCCACCATATTCCGGGCCAGCCGCTGGCCCAGTTCCCCGGCCCCGGCTATCACCACGCTGCGAGTGTTGCGGCCTTGCTGCCGCAGCCAGCGCAAACCCAGGTAGACTTCCAGGCGCAATGCCACCAATGCCAGTGGCGTCAGCACCATCCAGATCAGGACGACCTTCCGGGAAAAGTAGACCGAGGTCTTGGTCACGAAACCCAGCACCGACAGGATGAGGATTACCAGTATCCAGTTGAGAATGACCCGGCGCACCAGGCGCATCAGGTCGGCGCCCCGCCAGGGCTGGTACAGAAGGGCGGCCTGGAAGACCAGGACGGTCAACAGGAAGGTGGCCAGACCCAGCAGTTGATAACGGATACGGAAAGGTTCGCCGCAGAGGCGGCACACGATAAACAGCAGCAGCGCCACCACCACCCCGTCCAACATCCACTGGACGCGGGAGATGAGCAAGCGGTTCTGATCAAAGATTCCCTTTTGCCGGTTAATGACCACGCTTTTGCCTCTGGCCGCTTATGTAGGCCGGCGTCCGGCCCGTTACCATCGGATTACAGACCCCGCCGCAGGGTAAACGTTAATCGAGGCCCTCGAGCACCTCTTCCCACTCCCCCAAGATGCGTTCCCGGTCCCAAAAAGCCTCGGCGTAACGGCGGGCCCGGACGCCCATCTCCTTCCTGGCGCCGGGGTCCTGGGCCAATGCCAGGACCGCCTGGGCCAGGGCCCTGCCGTCTTCCGGCGGCACCAGCAACCCCGCCCGGGACTCGGTGGTGACCCGGCCCAGTTCCGTGGACCGAGCGGCGGTAGCGATGAAAGGCCGGCCGGCTGCCATGATATTGGTCAGCTTGGATGGCATCACCAGGTCCGCGGCCTCACGCCGCTGCACCACCAGGTGCAGGTCAGCCGCGGCCAGCAGCAGCGGCAAACGGCTGTTTAATTGTAACGGCAAAAAGGTCACATTATCAAGCCCCAGGTCTTGGGCCCGCAACTTTATGCGGTCCCGGGCGGCACCCTCCCCGGCTAGGAGGTAGCGAATCGACGGCTTGCTCCGGGTGAGGGCCGCGGCCGCCAGAATCACCTCCAATCCCTGTTTCTCGCCCAAGTTGCCGGCATAGAGCACCACGATCTCCGAGGTCAAACCCAACTCCCTGCGAAGGGCGTTTCGCCGCGGGCCGGGCCGAACCATTTCCAGGTCGGCCCAGTTGGGCAGCACCCGCAGACGGGACGGCTCCACCCCTTTGGCTGCCAGGCGGGCCGCCATGGACCGGGAAATGGTGGTCACCTTCCGGGCCTGGCGGAAGAGGCGAAGCTCCAGCCGGGTCAGGACCTCCAGCAACAGTCGCTGACGCAGGATGCCCAGCTCCCGGGCCGCGTCCAACTGCAGGTCCTGGACGTGGATGAACAACGGAATGCTCAGGCGCCGAGCCAGCAGCCCCGGGACCAGCCCGGAGGTCAGGGGGGGGCAGACCGCCACCATGGCGTCCCAGGGCCGCGCCAGCAGACAGGTTGACCACCAGTAGAGACAACTGGCGTCAAAGGAGCACTCCTGGAGCAGCCGGCCCAGGCCGCTGACCCGGGCGGGCACGTACTGGGGGGCCCGCAGCACTTCCACCCCATCCCGCCATTCCCGCCGCCAGCGCTGGGGCCGGTAGCCCTCTTGCACCCGCCATTGGGGATAGTAGGGCGCCGCGGTGAGCACCGTCACCTGATGCGAACGCGCCGCCAGATACGCCCCCAACTCCCCGGTATAGCGGCCGATGCCCAGCAATTCCGGGGCATAGTTCATGCCATGAATCAGCAGCCGCACGGCTAGTGCTCCACCCGGGCGCTGGCCACCAGGCAATCACCCCGGAGTCGCCGGTCGGCCCGGGAAAAGAAGGGCAGCACCAGCAGCCGGGCCGCCAGCATCATTGCGGCCAGCAGTGGGGCCGAACGCATGGCCCGGTTGCGGCCCCCGGTCCTTGGGTCCAGGCGGAGGCAGCAAGACTGGGCCAGCCAGAGGGCCGGCGTCAAGCTCTTTACCTCCATCAGCCGCAGACCGGCCCGGGCCAGGACCGCCTCCAGGGTCCGGGGGGAGAAGTGCCAGAGGTGATAGGGCACGTGCCAGTTGATCCAGTCCCGGCCGAAGACCCGGCGCCAGAGGCTCCAGGCGTTGGGGCAGGAAATCCAGACCCTCCCCCCGGGACCCAAAAGGCGGCGCACCTGGGCCAACATGGCTACCGGGTCCGGGGCGTGTTCCAGGACGTTGGCCAACACCACCACCGCGTACGGCTCCGGCGGGTTAAGCTCCTCCAGGGTGCCGGTATATACCGGAAAACCCCGCCGCCTGGCCAGGGCTGCGGCCTTCTCGTTGATCTCCAGCCCCTCCGCCGCAAAACCGTTGGCGGCATAAAGGCTCAGGCTCCGGCCTTCGTTGCAGCCCAGGTCCAGGAGGCGGCCGGCGCCCCGGCGCTGATGAAAGGCAGGATCGCCATCCCATCTCAGCCAGAGACGGTACCAGCCGGAGGCCAGGAAGCGCTCCCGCACCGACTGATAAGCGCTCCCGGGCTCCGCGCCGGCATTATAAAAGCGCTCGTACAAGTCTTTCAGTTCCGGCCCGGTGGGCCGGGGATGGGTCTGCTCCAGGCCGCAACGGGGACAAGTCAGGATCTCATAAGTCCCAGGCGCCCCGAACCGCTGGTCCCTCAGACCTCCTCCCAAAACCTGGCAAACCTCACCACACAGCCAACATTTCCGGGGGTCGGCAGACGCGGTGTTCATCAAAGCAGGTCCCGGTATTTCTCGGAGATGGGGGAGTCGAGGTCCCGGAGTTCCTCCAGCTTGAGGCTCACCTGATACTCGTAGAAGGCGTGGAGCAGGCAGTAACGAAAACCGAGGCGCCCATCCAGGAATCCCAGCCTGAGCACGTACATCCAGAGGAATTTGAACAGGGTCCGGGCCGGCAGATAACGATAAGCCAGGTTTTTCAGAAAGCGGCGGCGCTCCGGGCCCCGGGTCGAAAGGACGGCCGGCAGACTCCGGCCCGGTTTCCGGGCCGCCCGGATGGTGCGGGCCGCCTCCACCGCCTCCAAGCTGGAATAGACGTTGTGGCGGTCAAAATAGCGCTCCAGGCCCTTATAATCCTGATGGACCAGGGGGTTCTCCAGATAGCCCGCCGGCGCGTCCAGCAACACGTGCTCATGGACCAGACGGGATTCGTAACGGCCCCGGCCCACCTTGAGCAGGCGCAAGTTATAATCGGGAAACCAGCCGCCGTGGCGGATCCATTTACCGCAAAAGAAGTTTTGCCGGGGCAGGTAATAACCGCAGACCTCTCCAGGCCGGGCCACCGCCGCCGCGATCTCCTGGGCCAGGGCCGGGCTGACCCTCTCGTCCGCATCGACGATCAGGACCCAGTCGCAGGCGAAATCGACGTGATCCAGGGCCCAATTCTTATGGGCCGAGAAATTGTCGAACACTCGCTGCACCACCCGGGCTCCCAGCCGCCGGGCGATAGCTACCGTGTCGTCGTCGCTGAAAGAATCGAGGACCACCAGGTCCCCGGTCCAGGCCACGCTCTTAAGGCAGGCCTCGAGGTTGCGCGCCTCGTTTTTGGTGCAGATCAGTACCGACACTGGCGGCTTATTTACATCCGGCATGAGGGTTCCCTTGCCTGCCCCCCAGGGCCAGGGTTGCGCCCTATCCCCTGCAAAAGCTGCATAATATTGATTTTACCTGTTTTTTGGGTGGTTGGCAATGATCCCGGAGTACACCTCCTGCAAGGCCAGGGCGATGCTGTCCCATTGAAAGCGCCGAGCCACCAGCTCTTGGCCGCGCCGGCCCATGTCCGCGGCGGTATCAGCCTCAGCCAGCAGGCGCTCCAGGGCGGCGGCCAAAGGGGCCGCGGCGCACGCCGTTACCAGGCCAGCGCCGGCCGCCTCCACTTCCCGCCAGATGTTCACCCGGTCGGAAATGACCACCGGCAGGCCGCAGGCCATGGCCTCGATCACCGCCATCCCGAAATTCTCGGAGTAGGAGGGCAGCACGAATATCCGGGCGTCCCGCAAGGCCGCCAGCTTTTCCTCCCCCAACAGCATGCCGGTAAAGGTGGCGCAGTCGGCAATGCCTTCCTGTTGGAGCCATCCCTTGACCCGGGCGCCCCAGCCGTCATCATCGGGACCGGCCACCACCAGGTGCAGGTCCCGCCGCTTCCGGACCACCCGGGCCAGGGCCTGAACCAGCAGATCCAGACCTTTCTTAAAATTTATCCGGCCCAGGAAGAGAATGATCTCCTTCCCGCCGATTTCCGGAAACCGTTCCCGGAAGCGTCCCGGGGCGGGCAGCTCCTGAAACTCCGAGAGGTCCACCCCCAGGGGCACCACCACCCCCGGGACGTCGCCGATATACGGGCGGGCCAGCCGCTCCTCTTCCTCACTGGTGAAATGGAAGGCCGCAGCCCGCCGAATATTGCGGTTCTCGAAGGCGGCCTCTAAGAGGTACTTACGCCAGCGGTGGCGCCCATAAAGGTATGGGTCCAGGGTGCCGTGCGGCCGCATTAGGTAAGGGACGCCATAGCTGCGGCAGTAATGACCGGCTATCAGGTCGTGAAACAGGTAAAGGGAATGGATATGGACCAGATCGGCTTCCCGGACGCCTTCTGCCAGGGCCCGGGCCAGAGGCCAGGAGGTCCCCCAAAAACGGGGCGGCTGAATGGGATAGTAGCGAATTTCCACCCCATCCTGGAGGAGCGGCCGGCCCAGCGGCACCGGCAACTCCCCCGGCCCATCCTGGTTGGTGGTGTAGATCTGCACCTCGTGCCCCAGGCGAGCCACGGCCCGGGCCATTTCCACACAGGCCTTGGATGGGCCTCCGTAGCGCGGCGCCAGGTTGGCGATGACGTGGAGAATTTTCATCTCAAATCCAATATTCCGGTATCACTGCGGTTTGCGGTTATCGGTTGCCAATTTCTGCTAAGGGCTGTTGACTTTGATTTTGACTTCAACTTTGAACCTTGAACTTTGACCTCTAACCCCGGCCGCCCAAGAATGGCATCCTTCCTTCCCAAGGAAGGCCCAGACCCGCCAGGCACCGGGTCCACCACCAGAAGAGACCGATGATCACCAGGGGGGCGCTCCAGGGCAGGGTCAGGAAAACTGGCAGACTAAGGATAAGCGGCGCCAGCTCCTTGATGAAAAACCACCCGGAAAAGCGCGGCTGATACCGGTTGAGCAGGTGCGGCACGAACCAACAGGGCAGGAGCAGGTCTCCAATGATCATCCCCAGGATCACCCCGGGCAGCCCCAGATGCCGGCCTCCCAGGTAGGCCAGCCCGAGGTTCAGAGCCGAAGAAACCAACAGCATCTTCGCCAGAGTCCGGTGCCGGTTGGTGGCCATCAAGGGATGGCAGCAGGTGAGCCAGATCAGGAATTCCCCCATGTAAATCAGGAAAAGGTCCATGACCCGTTGCTGGTAGGCCACGGTTTTCCTTAACCAGACATGATAGATGTTCTCCCCCCAGAAATGAAAGAGCGCTATGAAGATGACCGCGGCTATCAGAGTGGTGCGAAAGATGGCCCGGAATAATAAGAAAAATTTATCCTCGTCTAGCTGGGCGTCCAGGCGGGTCAACTCCGGCCAGGCTGCGTGGGAAACCTGCTCAAAGAAGGACCGGATCAGGTTGACGATGGTGCGCATGGTGGCAAAGACCACCACCTGCACGGGGCCCAGGAGCATGCCCACCACCAGGATGGTTCCCTGGATGGTGAAGGCCTGGGACATCTGAATGCCGAAAAAATCGAGGCTTGGTCTAATAAAGGACAGGCCGAGAGAGAGGTCGGCCTCCCGCAGAGAAAACAAGTGGAATTGGGGAAAACGCCGGTTCAGGTCCCAACCAGCCACCAGGGCTACCCCCAGGTAGGGCAGCAGTTGCAGGCAGGCGATGGCCTCCAGCCCCCTGTGCAGCCAAAGACCCAGGGCCACCAGGATCAAGACCAGCAATTGCATGAGGTTGGTGAGCATCACCCCCCGGGGCAGCAACCCCACTGAACGGTAAACCCCCAACAGGATACCCTGGGGCAGTGAGAAAACGAATTGAAAGGCCAGGATGGCCATAACCAGAAAAACCACCGGCCGGCTGGTAATGGTGATCTGCAGCAGTGAGCCGGGGGGGAAAACCAGCATCAACCCCAAAAATCCCAGAAAAACCGCCAGGGGGAGGATCAAAAACAGGGCGAGGCCGGTGTGCAAGATCTTGCGGAATTGCGGCACATCCCCCAAGGCATAGGCCTGGGTCAGGCGATTGACGATGTAAAGCTGGCCACCCAGGTCGGTCAGGGAGAGATAGGCGACCACGGAAGAGAGGAGGAGCCATTCCCCGTAAACCCTGACCCCCCAGGCGGTTAAAAACAGGGGCACCAGCAAGACCCGGGAGGCCAGGGTGATGCTCTGGGCCAGGAAGTTGGCGCCTATCCCCTGAATTAAGCGCTTCCGCATGGTTATTCAGCTTCTGCCGGTTTCCGAAGGATCAGCAGGTGCGCCTTGATTAACAAATCATCCGGAGCGCAGCGGCCGGCGTTGCTCTCGGCTATCTCCCGGAATTCCCCGGGAAACCGTTTTTTAAAGGCCAGGGCCTGGTGGCTGAGCTCCAGGATCAGGTCCCGGACCACGAAACCGGTCTCCCGGTAGCAGGCCAGATATTCCCTGGTGGTCAGGCCGGAGAACAGGTCCAGTTCCAGGTAGCGCACCCCATCCTGAAAATCCTCCACCGCCACCCGGTGCCCCTCCAGATAGGCCCGGTAGGCGCCCGGTTCCAGGCGCAGGTGGTTGTAGGAGTGCTCTAGACCCCCCCGGCCGGAGAAATGGTCCCCCCCGGCGCAGAAATAAAGGGGGCCGTAGGAGGCGTACAGAAACCCCCCGGGGCGCACGAGGCGATGCGATTCCCGCATCACCCGGGGAAGATCCCGGCAGTGTTCATAAACCGCGTCCGAGACGATGAAGTCAATACTGCCGGATTCCAGAAAGCCGTGGTCCTCCAGGGGGGCGGCGCGAAACTCCACCGGCACCCGGTAACGCTGCCAACAGTATGCGGCGATCTGCTGCCACGATTCCTCAAAGGAGAACAGATCGGTGGCGATGATGCGGCGGGGCCTGAGCCGCGCCCAACTGAGGACGTCCCAGCCGGTGCCGGTGCCCTGCACCAGCAGCGTGGCCTGCCGGAGGTCGCGGAGATGCCTGGCTCCCCAACGACGCCGGGTCTCAAGGGGCATGCCCCGGGAGCCCAGCACCCACCTGGGCCGATATTCTTCAAGGGTCTCTGAGGCCAAAAAACCCGAATAGCGCCGGGAAAAAAGGGGGCGTAGAAAGAAGTACGCGGCCCTCTTCAACCGCCCTTTGCTCTGGCGGCGGTGCTGCGCCAGCCAGTCCTGTCGGGCAAATTCCATCAACCTGTCGTTTCCCCCGATTTCCCGGAGATCGCCGGCATTGCCAACCCGGCCTGGCCCGAACCTGTGGTCCCAGCCAGGATCCTCCGGAAGTGAGCCATCATCTTCTCACTGTGGTCCGCCCAGGTGAACCCGGTTCGCACCCGCCTCCGGCCGGCTTCCCCCATGCAGCGGGCCTCCTCCGGATTCTCGTAGCAATAAAGGATCTTCTCTTTGAGCGCCGCCACATCCCGAATGGGCAGGATGAAACCCTCCCGGCCCTCCCGGACCAGGTCGGCCCCGCCCGTATTGGTAGTGATAATTAACGGCAAACCGCAAGCCATGGCCATGGGCTGGACCATGGCGAGACCCTCTTCAATGGAGGCCAGACAAAAGACCGACCCCTGGGAAAAATACTTGTGCAATTCCCTTTCCGGAAAGGTGCCCTGGAGAATTACCGCCGGAGAAGCATACTGCTTAAGAAAAGGGCTTATTTCGTCGGTAACCTTGCCAATCAGCCAGAGCTCGGCGCCGGGCAACTTCAGTTCCGAGAAGGCCTGTAAGAGATAATGGACTCCCTTCCGCAGGCTGAGGTTGCCGCAATGGATGACCCGGAAGGTCTTATCCACTTTGGGAACCGGATAAAAATTGCTGAGGTCCACACCGTAGGGCACGTGAAGTAGCTTAGCCGCCGGCACCCCCCGTTGCAAAAAGGTCTCTTTGACGTAGAGCGACGGAATCGAGATGAAATCGGCCTCCTGGTACTCCAGCAATTCCTTGTCAATGATCTTAGGATGGGCGAAATCATGGCCCCGCAAGCCGAGCCGGCCGTATTCCTCCCGCAGGATTTGATCCTGGTAAACAATGTGGCTGGAGCCGTGTTGCAACACCGTCCTGGCCCCTAAATCCCTGGCCCGGCGCAGGGTGTGGAGGGAAAAGGAACTCCAGCCCAGCAGCAGTTCCGGCTGGGGAGGGAGATTCCGGGCGGCGCGGCGGTCGAAAAGCTCGTGCACCAGATACTGGGCGTTATAATGCCTTTTCAGCATCGCCGGCGCCTTGACCCAGCCGCGGTTCAGGATTTCGTTGATGACCAGGGAACAGATGCGCTCCCGGTCAATCCCGTATTTCACCGTTTCGAAAACCGGGTAGCTGGTGATGAGCCGCTCCAGGCAGCCGCGACTCTGAAGTTCCTTGGCCAGATAAAAGGCCCAGAAGCGCCCCATGAGGGAGAGAGTCACCTTCATCTCAATGCGGCTCCCCGCCCTCCCCACCGGATAATTTCATGAGGGCGAAGGTGGCCTGCCATTCTCCCGCCAGGCCGGCCAGTTGCTCCACCGCATAGGCGTAAAAAAATGGGCCCAGATCCTTGAGGCCCCGGTCGGAATGGCGAGCCGCCTGCAAACAGCTCCAAAGGGCCGGGGCCAGCGTGGTCAGCCAGACCGCGGCCTTGGCGGTCTTGAGACCGTTCCAAAGCAGCATCTTCCACCAGGGCCAATGGTCCAGAAAACGGTGTACCTGGGCCGAACCCGCGCCCCGTCCCCTTCGGTTGCGCCAGTACTCCCGAAAAGAGGCCGGAACCACATGGGCCACCTCCAGGCTCAGATCGATGACTTTTTTGGCCCCGATCCGGTGCAGGCCCCGGCCGAAAAAGCCGTCTTCCCCGGCGCAAATGGGTACCGGGAAGCCGGTGGGAAATAGACCGGCCGCCAGGGCCGTCTCCTTGCGGCAGGAAAACCCTTCGGTCCAGTCCATGT
This sequence comes from Desulfobaccales bacterium, assembly GCA_049580385.1. Classification (GTDB taxonomy): domain Bacteria; phylum Desulfobacterota; class Desulfobaccia; order Desulfobaccales; family 0-14-0-80-60-11; genus JAPLJC01. The sequence goes on from JBAUPV010000005.1 coordinate 96,921, forward strand.
TGGCAAAGTTCAGATCGACGGCCCGGCTGTAAAAGACCTCGCTGACGCAGTGGACATAACGGGGAAACAGGAACTGCCGATTGGCCACGTTGGCATCCACCAGGACGTAATCCGCCCCATTTTCATAATGATAGGCCAGCCTCCGCAGGAAATCTGCGGGCAGCCGCACATCGGCGTTGAGGATGACCACGACCTCGCCGTTGGCCTCCCGGATGCCCAGATTCCTGGCCTCGCAGCGGCCGCCGCCCCCCGGGTGAATGAGGCGCACCCCCTGCCGGGCGTAACCCCCGACGATCTCCGGGGTGCGGTCGCTGGAATCATCCACCACGATGATCTCCCGGTCGGGATAATCGAGAGCCAGGAGGGCCTCCAGGGTGGCGGCGATATCCGCTTCCTCATTGTAGGTCGGGATGATGATGCTGAACCTCAATTAGATTCCTCTCCTGAACGGGGGATTCGCGGTAGGTCGCCTGGCGGGAAAATTTTCCGAAATACCCGCCGAAATCGGCCCGGATTATTTCGGCTAGCCTCGAGGCGATAATTTGATAACCCAAGGGGGTATAATGGACACTATCGATGTATGCGGTCTCCCGAGTATTTTCGAAAACCTGGGTAAGATCATAGCTTCGCACGGGGCCGGCTTCAGCAATGGCCGCCACCTGCCGAGCAACCTGCGGCCAGACCAGGGGGATTTGAGAGAGCCAATCGGACCTTTCTTCCTCGCGCAGATAGCGGGCGACACTCTTTTCATAAGCCGTGGCGTTGTCCTTGCCGTAACCCAGGGTGGGTTGAAAGGCGATTATTCCCTTGATGCCATTAATTTCCAGGGCGGCCTTCATCAAACGCAGGTTATCTAAGTAGGTGGCAATAGCCGGGTCTTTAAACCTGACCTTATGCGGATAGACGGCCTGCGGCTTTTGCCGGAAGCAAAAGCGAAAGGCCCTGGTGATCGCCGCACTCTTCTTAGTCAGAAAGCGGGCCAGGTTGGTGCTCAGGGAAAAAAAGGTAGGATAATTGATCAATCTGTCCAGGACATTTTTACAACTGTTATAAGGGCTGCCGGTATCCAACATAGAGTAATAAAGGTCATTGCGCCCGTCAAAAATCACCACCAGGTCAGGCTGGAGATCCAGTATCCTGGTCAGTAATAAGGCAAGCTCTTCCTGGGAGGAATATCCCACAATTCCGGCGTTAATTACTTCAACGCTCTGATAAGATTTTTGCAGCTCCCGGCTAAGATAACTATCGAGGGTCCACTGCTCATTCAATCCGCCTTCGACGGTAGAACCGCCCAGGATAAATACGCGAAAAACCTTGGGAGGCTTGGGTTCGATAAGTTCTTGGGACCGGAAACCGAGAGAATTTATGTGGTAATAAACATTATTAATCCTAAAATCGTAATTCGGCCTTAGCGCTATTGCCGTATAGGGCTCGTAGATATTAATATTTCCACCCGTGATATCATCTTCGACGTTCATTAATTTCCCGAGATAGCGCATATACCCCCGGAAATCGCCAAATCCCTCAGCATTGCTGGGAACCCTGGGCAGGGTCTCGATTTCCCACCGATCGTAAAGCCTTGCCATAGTTTCACAAAAACCGGCTATAATAATGATAATAATTATGTTTATCAGTATTACTTTGATCACCTTATGCATGCCAGCTAACCCTTCGGACTACGGCGGCTACTTTAATAAAAGAGGCGCTATTCCTGCGGATCAGGCGCATTAAGAGCCCCGGTGAGATGCTCCAAGGCGTTTTTAAGTCCTCGCAGGTCTTCCTCAAACCCCCATTGGCCGATAATTTCACGGCTCTTTTGCCCCAGACGGCGGCAATGAACCGGGTCTGCCAGCACCCCTTGCAAAGCCGCGGCCAGGGCGGGAATATCTCCGCAGGGAAAAGTATAGCCGTTTTCTCCGTTTCTCACCAGGTCCGGGCCGCATCCCACCTGGTCGCTGACGATGACGGCCTTGCCCGCGTTCATCGCTTCGTTGACCACCAGCCCCCAGGGCTCCGCCGCCGAGGGCAAGACGAATACGTCGCAGAGGTCGTAATAAGCGGGCAGTTCAGTCTGATTCTTGAATCCCAGGAATCTGACGCCCTCGAGCCCCATCCCCCGGGCCAGCTCCTCCAGGGGCTGGCGCTGTTCGCCTTCGCCCACGAACAGCAGATAGGGAGGTTCGGCCAGCACGGCCTGGCGACTCAGGTGGATGAAGGCGGCCAGGAGGTCAGCGGGGCGTTTCCTGGGCTCCAGTTTGCTAAGGAACAGGATGACCGGTCTTGCGGACGCCAGTCCCAGTTCCCGGCGCCATTTCTCCCGACGGGCCCCGGCCTTCCGGGCCTCGGCCTGGAAAAAGCCGTTGTTCACCGCGTAAGGCATCCAAAAGATCTTTTCCTCGGGGATGCCATAATGGCGATAGTATTCCCGGTTCAAGCTGCCGATGGCCAGGAAACCGTCGACCAGGCGGTTAAGCCCCATGAAAAAGCCGGCCTTTAACAGTCGCTTGCCGATGCTCCGCCGGGCGCTCACGAGGGTGGCTTCATCCCGGATCAACACCTTGAGGCCCAGCCTCTTGGCAGACCTTATGGCCACCCAGTGGAACCAGCGGTTATAGCCATGGATCCACAGGACGTCAAAGCGGCCCTCTTTCAGGCTGCGCCCCAGGCCGTAGTTGCAGGGCCGCCAAAACGACACCCGCTCTCGCCCGCCCAGGGCCCGCAGAAACTCGTGGCGATAGCCTTTAAGCAGGGGCACGTCCCAATCGATCACCCGGCCAAAGGAAGGGTCCAGAAATTTCCTGGTGGTGAAATCGCTGCAAAAGAAAACGGTCAGATCGAGACCCGGCTCCCGGGCCAGGCGGCGTAGCAGCGGGGCTTGGTACTGGATGGGGTGGGTCACCAGGTAGGCCAGGCGGATGTCAGCCATGGTCCTTAAGCCGCTTGAGCTCATCCTGGCACATCAGCCGGACCACTTCCGACATCCGGTAACGCGCCCGCCACCCCAAGGCGCCGGCGGCCTTCTGCGGGTCGCCCCGGCTGACGGCTATATCCGTGGGCCGGAAGAGCTCCGGATCGATGACCACGTGGTCCCGCCACTGGAGCCCCACCTGGGCAAAGGCCGCGGCCACGAAGTCCTCCAGGCTGTGGCTCTCCCCGGTGGCTATGACGTAATCGCCGGGGTTCTCCTGCTGGAGCATCAACCACATGGCTTCCACGTATTCCGGAGCCCAGCCCCAATCCCGCTGGATGGCGATGTTGCCCAGGCGCAGCTTCTCCTGACTGCCAGCGGCGATGCGGCAGGCCGCGGTGACGATCTTCTTGGTGACGAACCGCGCCGGCCGCAGGGGCGATTCGTGGTTAAAGAGGATGCCGGAGCAGGCAAAGAGGCGGTAGGCCTCCCGGTAATTGGCCACTTCCCAAAAGGCCGCGGCCTTGGCCACCGCATAGGGGCTCCGGGGCCGAAAAGGGGTGGTCTCATCGGCGGCGTCGGGAATGTCCCCGAAACATTCGCCGGAGGAGGCATTATACAGTTTAATCGGCCTCCCTAAAAAGCGGATGGCCTCCAACAGGTTCAAGCTGCCGATCCCGATGCTTTCCATGGTCTCCACCGGCTGCTGGAAAGACAATCCCACCGAACTCTGGCCCGCCAGGTTATAGACCTCGTCCGCCTCCACCTTGATAAGGGCCTGCAGGACGCTGCGGAAATCCGTCAGGGCCATCGATTCCACTTCTACCCGGTGTCGCAGGTTTAGCCGTTCCAGATTGGCGAAGGAGGAGACCTGGGCGTCCCGGGAACTCCCTGTCACCCGGTAGCCCCGGCCCAAGAGGAAGTCCGCCAGGTAGGCGCCGTCCTGGCCGGAAATCCCACAGATAAACGCCTTTTTCATGGGGCCGTCATCCTTTTTCGATGATCCTACGGACAATCTCATGGCACCGCGTCGTGAAGTTTTCCAGGGAGAAATAGCTCAGCCCCGGGGGAATGACGCCCCTGGGCCGCTTGAGCGTTTCCAGGATGCCCCAGCGTAACTCATCCGGGTCATGAGGGTCAACCAGAATCCCCAGGGCGCCGTCCCGCAAGGCCTCCCGGCTGCCGTCCAGCTTGCTCCCCAAAACCGGAATGCCACAGGCCATGGCTTCCAGGTAGACGAAGCCGAAGCCCTCACCCCAACCGGGCATGACGTAGGCATCGGCCAGGCGGTAATGGCCCGCCTTCTCATGCTCGGGAATGAAGCCGGCAAAAACCACCCGGTCGGCCACTCCCAAGGACCTCGCCTTGGCTTGCAGGCGCTCCCGGTCGTCGCCGTCCCCCACTATGAGGTAGGCAATCCCCGGGACCTCCGCGGCCAGCGCCGGCATCAGCCCCAGGACTTCATCGATCCCCTTGTAGTTGTCCGTGGCGCACAGGCGGCTTACGGTGAGCAAGACGATCTTGCCGGCCAGACCGTAACGCTGCACCCAATCGGGATTCTTGGCCCCCGCTCCGTATTGCCGCTGCGCCACTGCATTGGGCAGCAGAAATACCCTGTCCCGGGGGAGCTTGGCCCAGGCCAGGAACCGCTCGGTGGTCACCTCGCTGATGGCAATCACCGCGTCCACCTTGGCGGCCAGCCTGGCGGTAAGTAAGCTCCGGGGCGGCTGCCAGGCGTCCAGGCCGAAGATATAAAGCGCCAGGGGGGCCCCGGTTTTCCATTTGGCCAGATAGGCTAAAGGAAGCAGGAAAAGATGACCGCAACAGATTAACTCATATTGCCCGGTGGTCACCAGGCAGCGCAGCACCGCACCGAGATACCGGAGTTTGCTGTTTACGCCGCTGGTGACATAAGTGAGCTTGGGAGGCAGGGGCTCAATAGGGAGCGGAGCGCGCCGGGTCACGGCCACCACTTCCATCACCCCGGCGTAGGAACACAAGGCGCCGAGCAGGTCCCGATTGTATTGGGCGATGCCCCCCTGGCCGCCAAAGGCGTCACTGACCAGCGCCAGGATCCTCACACCGGGCCCCCGGTATGGTGGCGATACACGAACCGAGCCCAGCCCCTGAGGCCCCGTTGCCTGGATAATTCCTCATGGCCTTCGGCCTCCGCCAGCCACTGCTGCACCGGTATGGAAAACCCGGTCTTGCCCCGGTTGAGCACCTCTTCCGGCAGGGGCCGCGTTGGAGTCCTGGCCATATCCAGCCTGGTGGGAGGCTCCCTCATGGCCAACAGCGGCGCCACCCTCCGCAGCAACTCCAGGTCCACCAGGGGCACGCGAATCTCCAGGGAATGGGCCATGCCGGCCCAATCCGCATCCCGCAGGAGCTGTTGCCGCATGTACCAGGCCATTTCCAAGGCGGAGACCCGTAAATGCGCACCCTTAAGCCCCCGCACCGTCTCCTCCAATCGGGCCAGAGGCTGCAGTTCCCGCCAACCCTGCCGCGCCAGGTCCGGGTCCAGGACCCCGGGCAGCTCCCAGGGCATGAAGAGGCTCCTCCTAAGCAAGTAGGCCCCGGGATAGGTGCCGCCATACTCCAGCAGGCCGGCATATTTGGGGGAAGTGAAACGCTTCCAGAGCGGCGCCGAGATGATCCGGAAGGCCCGCCCCAATCCGGGGACTCTGCCCACCCGGGCCAGGGCCCCGGTCAGGCGGGGTATCTCCCGGAAGCTGGGATAGCCCCCCAGCAGTTCGTCCCCCCCCAGTCCCGACAGCGCCGCCTTCAGCCCGGCCGCGGCCGCCGCCTTGGCCACGAAATAGGTGTTCACACCATCCAGGGACGGCTGGTCCATGCTGTGTAAAATCTTGGCCAAATCCTCTTGGAAATCCTCCCGGGTGATCCATTGGCAATGATGGCGGGCCCCGTAGCGCCGGGCGATCTCACCGGCCCACCGGGTCTCGTCGGCGGCGCCGCCCTGGAGTTCCTGAAATCCCAGGGTCACGGCATTCAGCCGCCCCCCTTGCTGGCAGGCCAGGGCCAGGACCGTGCCGGAATCGAGACCCGAGGAGAGGAAGACGCCCACCGGCACGTCGGCGATGAGGTGATGACTGACGCTGTCCGTGAAAGCCTGCCGCAGGCGGCCCCCAACTTCATCAGGACCGAAGCTCAGCCCTTCCCCAGCTGCTTCGGCTTGCCGCAATTCCTCAACAATGTTGCAAAACTCGTGAATCTGCGGGCGGCCCTGGGCCTCCAGCACCAGCAGGGCGCCGGGCGCCAGGGAGCGAATCCCCCGGTACAGGGTGTAAGGCTCCGGCACATAGCCCCAAAGGAAAAACCCGGTATGACCGGCCGGCTCCGGCCTGGTGTCGATAGCGCCGCCTGCCAGGAGGGCCTTGACCTGCGAGGCGAAGCGCAAATGGCCGCCAGCATCGGCATAGTATAGAGGCTTGATGCCGAAGGGGTCCCGGGCCAGCACCAACCTCCTAGCCGCTTCATCCCAGATGGCGAAGGCGTACATGCCCCGGAGCCGCCGCACCATGTCCAGGCCGTGCTGCCGGTAGCCGTGGAGTAGAACCTCGGTGTCGCTGCCGGAGAAAAATTGATGCCCTTGCCCCTCCAATTCCCGGCGCAATTCCCGGTAATTATAGATTTCCCCATTGAACACCACCCTCAGGGCGCCGTCCGGGGTGGCCATGGGTTGGGCCCCAGCCTCGCTCAAATCGATGATGGACAGGCGCCGCTGGGCCAGGCCCGCCCTGCCGTCGGCCGAGACCCAAAGGCCGGCGCTATCGGGCCCCCGCGGTTTCATGGCTTCGCGTATCCTGAGAATTTCTTCCGGAACCACCGGCGGGGCAGAGTCACTATAGGAGAAAATGCCGACAATACCACACATTTACTTAACCGCAACGCAAAGCAGATTCTGGGTCAGGATCTCGTTGGAGACCAGGCTCCCGGTCTCCACCGCCAGGTAAAACCTTAAGATACTCCGCAGCACCTGCCACGATAGCCAACGGAGGCCGCTGACCACCCCATGCACCACGGGTTGATCCTCGTAGCACTCGACCCGGGAAAAGCCGCAGGCGGCCAATAACTGCCCCAGGGATTCCCGGGTAAAGATGGTCTCATGGGTAAAATCCCGGTGCCCGACCCGGCCGCTGAACGGCGAAGCACCGTTGGGGGTATGGAGGATGACCTTGCCACCCGGCGCCAGGACCCGGTTCACCTGGTCCATAAGTTCCAGGGCCTCATCCTTGCGAAAATGCTCCAACACATCGAAGGCGACCACCAGGCCCTGGGATTCGCCTTTAAGTGATTCCAAAGTCTCCAGCAACTCCCCTTCCCGGACTCCGGTGAGACCCATGCTTCCGGCCGCCGCCACCTGTTGCGGAGAGCGGTCGATGCCCACCATTTTGGCATATCCCCGCCGGCGGGCGAAATACTCCAGGGCCCCGGCGCCACAGCCCAAGTCCAGGATGGCGGTCTCCTTGTCTTCCGGGAAGTGATCCCGGATCAGCTTCTCCAGATGGTGAGCCCGGACCCGGAACTCCTCCGACTTCTCCCCAGCCGGAGCGATATCTCCGGCCTCCAAGTAGTGCTGGTAAATCCTGTGGCGATAATCGGGCAATGGATTTAAACCTTGATCACCCTGGCCGCAACTTGCCTTCCGGGTAGGAGGTTGAGACATCCACCCCCAACCGGGCAAGGGCGGCGAGGCAGCGGTAGTCGCCGCCGGCACGGTCGGCGGCCATAAGACCTGCATCGTAGGAAGCCAGATTCTCCGGGGTCAGAGGCGTGGATTCCATTTTGCAGTCATGCCGCCTGGCGCGACGCCTCACCCCGAGGTTATTCCTAGGAAAAATCCAGCCGCTTGCTAAATTTAGGCATCTGCTTACCACCACTTACCCTGCTGGCCGTCGCAGATTTTAATGTTTTATTTTAACTAAAAGTTTTGGGCAAATCAAAGGAAACCATCAGGTGAAATGGCCTGAAATTAGCTGAATCCCCTAAATATTTTGGCTGGCGCCCCTGCTGCCCACACTTTTGTATGGGGCGCACCCATGGGTGCGCCCTGGAAGACCATCCAAATCCCCCCTCACCCTGCCCTCTCCCACCGGATACCGGAGTATCTTACTATCCCGTCTCCCTGGGATCAGACGTTTTTCCCAGGTATTTTCCCAGGCAAATGTTATATTTTGGCTTTGAGTTATCCTGAGAATTCTATCCCATTTTGGAGAACTGCCCATGCTCAACCGTTGCTGGCCTTGTCTGGCAGTGCTGGCGCTCCTGGCCCTGGCGACCGGCTGCGGGAAACCGGCCTCCCCTCCCAAGGGGGAGCCCCTGATCCCCATGGAAGACTTCTTCCGGAATCCGGTAAAGACCGCCTACAGGATTTCCCCGGACGGCCAATACCTGGCATTCCTGATGCCCTGGCAGCACCGTCTCAACGTTTACGTGCAAAAGATTGGCGAGGATCGGGTCACCCGGGTCACCCAGGCCACCCAACGGGATATTACCGACTACCTGTGGGCCAAGAATGGCCGCATCGTTTACCTGCAGGACAAGGCCGGCAATGAGAACTTCCGGGCCTATGCAGTAAATGCCGACGGCGGCAACCCCATGGAGCTGACCCCGTTTCCCGGGGTGAAAGTCCAGATCCTGGACGACCTGGAAGAGAACCCCAACGAGATCCTGATCGGTATGAACCGGCGGAACCCGAGATTCTTTGACGCCTTTCGGGTCAATGTCTATACCGGCGCCCTCACCCTGGTGGGAGAAAACCCCGGGAACATCACCGGTTGGCTGGCGGACAACCAGGGCCGGGTGCGAGTGGCGGTGGCCACTGACGGCCTCAATGACACCCTGCTTTATCGACCCACCGAGGCCGATGCCTTCCACCCGGTGGTCACCACCAATTTTAGAGACACCCTGGACCCCCTCTGTTTCACCTTCGATGACCGCGATCTCTACGTCTCCTCCAACCTGGGCCGGGACAAACAGGCCATTTACCGTTATGACCCGGAAACGGGAAAATTGCTGGATTTGATTTATGAGAACCCGGAAGTGGACGTGGATACGCTGCTGCGCTCCAAAAAACGCCGGATCATCACCGGGGTCACCTACTTTACCGACAAGCGCCATTACCACTTTTTTGACCAGGACCGGCAAAAGCTCCAGGAAGACCTGGAACGGCGGCTGCCCGGCTATGAGGTGGTGACCGCTGACGCCGCCCGCGGCCTGCAAAGCAAAGACGAGACCCGGGTGCTGGTGCGCACTTTCAGCGACAAATCCCTGGGCGCCTATTACTACTACAACCGGGTTAGCGGGGAATTCCGAAAGTTGGTGGAGGTCAGCCCCTGGCTCCATGAAACGCAACTGGCGGACATGCGCCCTGTCTCCTATCAGTCCCGGGACGGATTGACCATCCACGGTTATCTCACCCTGCCCAAAGGAGTAGCGCCCAAGGACCTGCCGGTGGTGATCAATCCCCACGGCGGCCCCTGGGCCCGGGACCACTGGGGTTTCGACCCGGAAGTCCAGTTCCTGGCCAACCGGGGCCTGGCGGTGCTACAGATGAATTATCGGGGCTCCACCGGCTACGGCAAGGCCTTCTGGGAGGCCGGCTTCAAGGAGTGGGGACTCAAGATGCAGGATGACGTCAGTGACGGGGTGGCCTGGCTGGTGAAGCAGGGCCTGGCCGACCCCCGGCGCGTCGGCATTTATGGCGGCTCCTACGGCGGCTACGCCACTCTGGCCGGAGTCACCTTCACCCCGGACCTCTATGCCTGCGGAGTTGATTACGTGGGACCTTCCGACCTCTTCACCATGTTGGCCACTTTCCCGGCCTACTGGGACCTGGAGCGTCAACAGCTCTATGAAATGGTTGGCGATCCCGTCAAAGACGCCGCCTTGCTCCGGAAGGTCTCCCCTCTATTCCACGTAGACAGCATCAAGGCCCCCCTGCTGGTGGCCCAGGGGGTCAACGACCCCAGGGTGAAAAAGGTGGAGTCGGATGAGATCGTTGAGGCCCTGAGGAAGCGGGGCATCCAGGTGGAGTACATGGTCAAGGACAATGAAGGCCACGGCTTCCAAAACGAGGAAAACCGCTTCGACTTCTACCGGGCCATGGAACGTTTCTTCGGCAAGTGGCTGGGCAGCAAGGTGGAGACCCAGGCGAAATCCGGCCACTAGCGTTGTGTCCCGCGGCAACGTTGGATAAATGCTTTGCCTTTTTCCCTCCCCCTGAGAGGGGGGAGGGTCAGGGTGGGGGTGATAATTTATTTTTCAGTTACCATATGTCGCTACCCTCCCCCCAACCCCCTCCCCTCTAAGGAACGGGGTATGTCAAATCTTTTGTTAATTGTGGGACATAACAATAGCGCGGCGCTACGTATGGTATGCCACTGATTCGAGCTCTCTCAGGGACCGCGCCAATTTTTTGCAGGTGCGAGGCTGGCCGAGGGGGCTTATTGCATTTGGGTGCCGGAATGCCTATCTTTGTGCGAAGGCCGCGGCTAGGGAAACAGCGCCGCAAATTGGAAAAGCAAGGGCCAATAACCCGCCCCCGCCGGGAGTGGCCCGAATAGGATGTTCAACTCCGGTGACCCGCCGGATGCAGGGAGACAGCTCATGTGGGAATATTCGGATAAGGTAATCGACCATTTCCTCCATCCCCGGAACGTGGGGGAGTTGGAAGGCGCCGACGGCGAAGCTATGGTGGGCAACATTTCCTGTGGCGACGCCCTCAAACTCACCTTTAAGCTGGACGACCAAGGCCGCATCCAGGAAGCCAGGTTCAAGACCTTCGGCTGCGCCAGCGCCATTGCCTCGGCTTCAGCCATGACCGAGATGATCAAAGGCATGACCATCGAGGAGGCCGCCAAGATTACCGACCAGGATATCGCCGACTACCTGGGAGGACTGCCCAAAGAGAAGATCCACTGTTCCGTCATGGGTCGGGAGGCCCTGGAGAAGGCCATTGCCCACTATAAAGGGGAGGCCGTCCCCGGCCTCGAAGGCAAGGTGATCTGTGAATGCTTCGGGGTTACGGAGCCGGAGATCGAGCGGGCGGTGCGGGACCACAACCTGAAGAGCGTAGAGGAAGTCACCAATTACACCAAGGCCGGCGGCGGCTGCGGTGGCTGTGCGGACGCCATCCAGGAGATCATCGACCGGGTGCAGGTCGCGGCCCCAGGGGCGCCCCGGAGGCCCCCGCTCACCAACCTGCAAAAGATCAGGCTGATCGAAGATACCATCCAGCGGGAGATCCGCCCGGCCCTGCAGCAAGACGGCGGCGATCTGGAACTCATCGACGTGGTGGGCGACCGGGTAATGGTTGCCACCCGGGGGACCTGCGCCTCCTGCGCCGCGGCCCAACTGACCCTGAAGGACTTCGTGGAGGCCAAGCTCAAGGAACTGGTGGCCCCCGAACTGCGGGTGGAGGAGGTAGCGCCATGACTGTCATTTATCTGGACAACAACGCCACCACCCAGGTGGATGCGGCCGTTTTAGAAGCGATGCTCCCTTACTACCACGAGCTCTACGGCAATCCCTCCAGCATGCACACCTTCGGAGGGCAGGTGGGCCGGCGGCTGCGGGAGGCCCGGGAGCAGGTGGCGGCCCTCTTGGGCGCCGCCCCGGACGAGATCATCTTCACCAGTTGCGGCAGCGAAAGCGACAACACCGCCATCCGCTCGGCTCTGGCCACCTTCCCCGGCAAGCGCCACATCGTCACCTCCCGGGTGGAGCACCCGGCCATCAACGCCCTGATGGCCCACCTGGCCAAGGAGGGTTACCGGATCACCGAACTGCCGGTGGACAGCCAGGGCCTTCTCAACCTCGATCAATACGACCAGGCCCTCACCCCGGATACCGCCATCGCCTCCCTGATGTGGGCCAACAACGAAACCGGGGTCATCTTTCCGGTGGAGCAGGCCGCGGCCCTGGCCCGCAACAAGGGCATCCTGTTCCACACCGACGCGGTGCAGGCTGTGGGCAAAATCCCCATCGACCTTCGGCAAAACTCCATTGACATGCTCTCTCTATCCGGCCACAAGCTGCACGCCGCCAAGGGAGTGGGGGTCCTGTACGTGCGCAAAGGCACCAAATTCGCGCCTCTCCTGATCGGCGGCCATCAGGAAAAGGGGCGCCGGGGCGGCACCGAAAACGTTCCCAGCATTATCGGCCTGGGGTTGGCCAGCCAGTTGGCAGCCGAGAGAATGGACGAGGAAAACACCAGGGTGAAAGCCCTGCGGGACAAGCTGGAGAATGCCCTGTTGGCCAGCATCCCCAAGAGCCGGGTGAACGGCGACCGAGTGCAGCGGCTCCCCAATACCAGCAATATCAGCTTTGAATCCATCGAAGGCGAGGCCATCCTCCTGCTGATCAATGAACTGGGCATCTGCGCCTCTTCCGGCTCCGCCTGCACCTCCGGGTCCCTGCAGCCGTCCCACGTGCTCCGGGCCATGGGGGTGCCCTTCACCATGGCCCACGGCTCCATTCGCTTCAGTCTCAGCGTTTTCAACACCGAGCGGGAAATCGACTATGTCGTCGAAAAATTTCCGATGGTCATCGAAAAACTGCGGGCCCTGTCCCCTTACTGGGGGGTGGGCGAGGCCGTCTGCGCCACCATGGAAGGCTGAGAGGGGATTATGACTGCCAAGGCCGATCCGGAACTTGATGACCGGTGCAAGCTGGAGGCCAGGACCGCCCAGGAATTCCGGGAAGCCATCCCCCAGATCGTCGAGCAACTGGTGGCCTCCTGCCATCTGGAGGACTGCTTCGATCACGTGGGCCCGGAGCCCATCCCCTCCCGGGAGCAGGCGATCGACCTCATCCACCGGGCCTGCCGCCTCCTTTACCCCGGCTATTTCATCCGCAAACGGGTGGACCAGATCAACCTGGGCTACTATTTCGGCCAGGAAGCGGTGGCCTTTTTCGAGGTCCTGTCCCGGCAGATCGCCCTCGCTATCCGCCATGAATGCCTGCGCCACGACCTCCCCTGCACCCATTGCGAAGAGCGGGGCCAGGAGGACGCCATCCGTTTCATGCGGGAGCTGCCCCGCCTGCGCCGGGCCATGGCCAAAGACGTGCGGGCCGCCTATGAGGGCGACCCCGCGGCCCGGAGCTTTGATGAGATCATCTTCAGCTATCCGGGCCTGTTTGCGGTCAGTGTTTACCGCCTGGCCCACCAACTGGTGGACCAGACCGTGCCCCTGATTCCCCGCATCATGACGGAATACGCCCACGGCGCCACGGGGATCGACATCCACCCCGGGGCCCACATCGGCGAAAGCTTCTTCATCGACCACGGGACCGGGGTGGTGATCGGGGAGACCACCGAGATCGGCGACCGGGTGCGGCTATACCAGGGGGTGACCCTGGGAGCCCTGTCCCTGCCCCGGGAGCAAGTGGACTCGCTGCGCTTGGTGAAGCGCCACCCCACGGTCGAGGACGACGTCATCATCTATGCCCAGGCCACCATCCTGGGGGGTAAAACCGTCATCGGGGCGCGCTCCGTCGTCGGCGGCAACGTCTGGATCACCGAGTCGGTGCCCCCGGACACCAAGGTCTTTTTAAAGAAGCCGGAGCTGATTTACCAGGACCAAAAGAGCGGTAAGTAGTCTCGGGGCTTGACCACCTTTGTCATTCTGAGCGAAGCCAAGGATCTATATTCTTAGGTCGCTTCGCTCCTTCAGAATGACGAATTTGGGTACTTTCGCAGAGGTCTCAGCCTTGAACTTTGAACTTTGAACCTTGAACTCATCCTTCCCGGAGGGCTGAAAATGAGCGGCATCCTTTCCGATCTCATGGCCGCCGTGGGGAAAACTCCGCTGGTGCGGCTCAACGCCCTGGGCCGGGGCCTGCCCGGCGCCCTGGTAGCCAAGCTGGAGTCCATGAATCCCCTGGGCAGCGTCAAGGACCGCATCGGCGCGGCCATGATCCAGGCGGCTGAGTCCCAGGGCTTGATTACCCCCGACACCCTGATCGTGGAACCCACCAGCGGCAATACCGGCATTGCCCTGGCCTTCGTCTGCGCCGCCCGCAGGTATCGCCTCATCCTCACCATGCCCGAGACCATGAGCCTGGAGCGCCGCAAGCTTTTGAAACACCTGGCCGCGGAACTGGTGCTCACCCCGGGGAGTCAAGGCATGACCGGGGCCATCAACCGGGCCAAAGAGCTGGTGGCCGAGACCAGGGGGGCCTTCATGCCCAACCAGTTCGCCAACCCGGCCAATCCGGAAGTTCACCGTCGCACCACCGCCGAGGAGATCTGGGCCGACACCGGGGGCGGCGTGGATTTTCTGGTAGCCGGGGTGGGCACCGGGGGCACCATCACCGGGGTGGCCGAAGTGATCAAGGCCCGCAAGCCTTCTTTTAAGGCCGTAGCGGTAGAGCCCGCGGCCTCGCCGGTGCTCTCCGGCGGCCCACCCGGCCCCCATAAGATTCAGGGTATCGGCGCCGGCTTCATCCCCGAAATTCTCAATACCCGGATCATTGACGAAGTCATCCCGGTGAGCAACGAAGCGGCCTTCGAAACCGCCCGCCGGGTAGCCCGGCAGGAGGGCATCCTCTGCGGCATCTCCTCCGGGGCCGCGGTCTTTGCCGCGCTCACGGTGGCCGCCCGGCCCGAAAACCAGGGGAGGCTCATCGTGGTGATTCTCCCCAGCACCGGCGAGCGATACTTGAGCACCGAACTGTTTGCCGAGACCTAAGAGACAAAGAAGGGAAAATTAAAATATTGCCCACAGAAAAGGGCGGCCAGGATTTCTCCTGCCGCCCTCGTTAGGCTTTGATATGGTTACTGGTTAGCGAGCCGTGGCCTTGGCCAGTTTTTCCCGTTGGGACATGCAGTTGCGACACAAAGGAGTCTCCGGCATGATCTCCAGACGCCGGGGTTCGATGGGCTGGCCGCAGACCTCGCAGAGGCCGTAAGCGCCGTTTTCCAGGCGCTGCAGGGCCTCCTCGATGGCCTCCAGCTCCTGGCGTTTAGGTCCCAGGAGGGTGAGGCTGGTTTCGGCCAGCAGGCTGACCGTGGCCTGGTCTTCCTCATCCCGGGCGGTGGCCAGCATCTCCTGGTAACCGTCGCCGATGCTGCTCTTGAGCTGCTCCTTGACCTCCAGCCAAAGGTGCTTCTTGCGCCCCAGCAGGCGATCCTTTACCTCCGCCAGTCTCTCGGGGGTCAGTCCTGCCATCCTTGGTCCCTCCACAGGATCGGTTGGCGAGGCAGCCATGGGGGCTGGCCCCGGATGTTACTCCAGAAAATCCTCCAGCGCCGCTTTGCGGGTGGGGTGTTTCAGACGCTTCAAGGCCTTTTTCTCAATCTGGCGGATGCGCTCCCGGGAAACCTTGAAGGCCCGGCCGATCTCCTCGAGGGTGTGCTCCACCTCTTCCCCGATGCCGAAGCGCATCTTCATGATCTTCTCTTCCCGGGCGGTGAGGGTGGTGAGGATGGACCCGGTCTTCTCCCCCAACTGGGAATCGAGGATGGCCTCGTAGGGGGAGACCGCCTTGTCGTTGCGGATGAAGTCACCCAGCCGGTCCCCTTCGTCCCCCACCGGGGTCTCCAGGGAGATGAGCTCATCGGCCAGGTTAGTGACCAGGAGAATCTTGTCCTCGGGCACCCCGGAGCGCTCGGAGATCTCCCGCAGGTTGGGCTCCCGGCCCAATTCCTTCAGTAGATCGTAAAAGGCCCGGTAACAACGGTTGCGAATCTCCTGCAGGTGCACCGGAATCCGGATGGTCCGGGTCTTGTCGTAGATGGCCCGGGTGATGGTCTGCCGGATCCACCAGGAGGCAAAGGTGCTGAGGCGGTAGCCGGTAGTGTAGTCATAGCGGGTAACCGCCTTCATCAGCCCCAGGTTGCCTTCCTGAATCAGGTCGGAGAAGGTCAAGCCCCGGTGCAGGTACTTTTTGGCGATGCTCACCACCAGACGCAGGTTGGCCTTGATCATCTGATCCCGGGCCAGGTTGACCTCGGATTCAGTGACCTGGATGCGATTGGCCAGTTCCTCCACCTCATTGGCCTCGGGATGGTGCTTCTGAATCTGGACCAATTTCTGATGGATAACCTTGAAGAGCTTCTCTTTGCTCTGCGCGGTCTTATCCAAGGTCTTAAACCAATCCTGGACCTTCTTTTGGAGATAGCAGATCTCTTCGAGATCGGATTTCGCCTGGGAAACCAGTTCGAAGATGGCCTCCTGTCCCTCTTTGATGATGCGGCCCAGATGGCGCTCCTCTTCCGGGGAGAGGATGGAGTAGCGCAGCATCTCCCGGAAATAGGCGGCCACCAGCCCCTCATGTTCCGGGATTTCCTCCACCTCCACGTCTTCCAGTTCCTCCTCCAGACCTTCCTCCGGCCCGCCGCCATAAGCGGCCACGTCCAACTGGTCAGTCACTTCCAGCTCTTCGTCGGCCGGACCTTCGTAGGGGGCCCGGAAATCGAGGGATTCGTTATCTTCCCCGGGAACTATGAGATGAAATTGATCATAGGCGACCAACGGTTCGTTGGCGCCACCCAGATCAAGGAATTTCTTCAGGTAGTCTTTTTCCATGTATGGGTCTTCCCTCGTGGTTGCCCAGCTCATTGAGGTTAAATGATTTATTGTATCTTATTTTGCAGTTAAGTCAACAAAAATATTCTGCTCTTTTCAGTCATCGGCCATCAAGGGCGGAATCTTTAACTGGCCGCTTATTTTCTTTTTCTCCGAAATTTTCCCGAAAATCTCTCAAGAATCCGTCTCACGCTTTAAAAAGCGCTCGCTGGCGCTCTGGGAAGCCCGGTCAGCCGAGCCCTCAGGAAAGTGGTCCAAGACTTACCCATCCCCCTCCGCAGGCTAAGGTCACCAGCCTGGCCTCCGCTGCCGATCGTTTGCTGCCCAATACCTACCAGACATCGTCTATATCGGCTAATCTATTAAGTAAATAAGATAATTATCCATAAAAAGTTGTCAAGGGCTTCCCTGATTTCCCTTCACTTTATTTTTTCTAGGTACCCGGACTTGACCCGGCCCCCACCCGGCGGTATGATTTCGCCACCCCCTAGTTGCGAGGCTCCCAATGGGCCATCAATTTATCGACCAATTGCAGGAAGGCATGACGGTGCACCAATTCTTCCTGGTGCGCCAGGTGGAGAGCCGCACCGATAAGACCGGCGCCCCCTACCTGTCCCTGGTGCTGGGCGACAGGAGCGGCACCCTGGTGGCCCGGGTCTGGAGCAAGACCCTGGCCAAATGTCCCGGTCCCTTCGCCCCGGGGGATTACGTGGGGGTCCAGGGCCAGGTCGATTCCTACAAGGGCGAGCTCCAGCTCACCGTGCAATACCTCAATACGGTTGCGGCGCTCACGGCCCTGGGCAAGGACCTCAAGGACTTCGATCCGGAAATCCTGCAGTGGTCCACCGCCTATGACCGCCAGCAGTTGTGGGGGGAGTTGCGCCAATTGGCCGAAACCCATATCCAGCCGCCCCTAAGGCAGTTGGTGCTGCGCCTGTTGGCCCGCTACCAGGAGCTGTTCCTGGTCTGCCCCGCGGCCCGCCTCTACCACCACCCTTATCGGGGAGGTCTGCTGGAGCACACCTGGTTCGTGGCCCGCCATGCCCTGGCCTCCCTGAGCATCTACACCGACCTCAACCCCAGCCTGGTCTTGGCCGGCGCCATCCTCCACGATTTGGGAAAGGTCAAGGAAATCACCAACCCCGCCGCCCCGGAGTCCACGGTCCCAGGCCAACTCCTGGGCCATATTGTCCTGGGCTGGGAGATGGTGCGGGAGGAAGCCCGGGCCATGCAATTCTCCGACGCCAACCTGCTCATACAGCTAGAACACATTATTCTGGCTCATCACGGCGTTTTGGAATTCGGCTCCCCGGTTTTGCCCAAGACCCGGGAGGCCATGCTGGTTTATACCCTCGACGACCTGGACGCCAAACTCAAGATGATGTCCCAACACCTGGAAAGCGACTCGGGGGAGGGAGATTTTACCAGCTACCTCCGGGTCTTGCAGCGGGGACTGTATAAAGGCGGAAAAACGAGGGAGACCGGGGGCCAGGAAAGCAATGATGAGTAATTGACATATTCCGATCTCGTTCTTAATTTTAAATTTGAACCATGCAGGGCCGCGGCGAGGCGGCATTTTGGCATAGGCCCCGGCAAAGTCAATCAGGAGGGCATTTATGTTTACGAAGCTTTTGGTTCCATTGGACGGCTCGGAAATTGCGGCGAAGATTCTTCCCAAGGTAGTGGAGCTTGCCAAGTGCAATCAGGCCAAAGTGACCCTCTTCCATGTCTGTCAGCGCGGGATCCTCCCCAGCAAGGCCGCCGAGGCCCGGGAGGAAAAATTCTGCTCCATCTTCCTGGCCACGGCCGGGAAGGACCTCCAGGACCAGGGCCTGGAGGTGGACTCGATTTGCGTGGACGGGGTGCCGGCCCGGGAAATCATGGCCTTCGCCCAGGATAAGGGTTACGACCTCATCGTCCTGGGCACCCACGGGGCCGGGACGGTCGCCTGGTATCTGGGCGGGGTCGCCGAAAAGGTGGTCTCCCGTTCCGCGGTGCCGGTCCTCTTGGTACGGACCCTGGAATTCAAAGCCCCGCCCCTGAAAGAGGGTTTCTCTGCGGCGCCGGGGATTGACCTACCAACCGATCCCAGGGCTTAACTTCCCCACTAGCTTACAGCTTTCAGCGAATATCAACCTCAGGGACCGCCGGGCTTGGCCCGCCGGTCCCTTTTTGCTTCAGGGCCGCCCTCAGGCGATCAATTTGCAGGAAAAAATCAGGTGGACGGCAACACTTTCTGCCTCCAACGGATTCAGGGCAATTTACGTCCCAGCGGGAGCAGCTTCCGCCGGATGGGAGGTCTTGATGAACAAGGCCCCGATGATGCCGACCACCACACAGAGAGCGATGAATACCCAGGCCCCCGTATAGGTCTTGGCCCCACCGGTGTGGACAACTACCAGCATGCCGAAAATTTTAGCCGCAAAGGCGGCCACGAAATAGCCGACCCCATTAACGAAGCCCATCGCCTTGCCATAAACCTCAGGCGTAAAAATTTCGGCCGGTACCGCCAGAAACGGCCCCCAGGCCATGTTGGCAAAGAAACCCATCCCGCAAAGAGCCAGGGCCAGAATGGAATGATCCGCCGCTTTCAGCGTAGAGAGCAGCAGAATAAAAGGTATCAGGCCGATAAAGCACACCAGGATCATGACCTTCCGGTCGTTGCGGAACAATTTGTCCGAAAGGTACGAGGAGGTAAAACTCCCGACGGCCCCGGCCAAAAAGTAGAGCGAACTCCATAAACCCATGGTCGCCAGGTTAAACTTGAAGACGTCCGACAGATAAAGAGGGATAAACACCAGGGTTCCCCAAAACGCTATCTGCATGACGATGTCCACTACGATGACGGCCACATAGCTGCGATGCTTGAACATGTCCAGGAACGAGAAGGTTTTCTGCAAGAGGATTTTGGCCTGGGTGTCCTGTAATTCACCCTTCTTGAGGATGCCTTCCGCCAACTCCTCCTGATAAGATTCTTCGAGTTCTTCCTGGGTGATATACTTATATTGCTCCGGCCTGTCGAAGACCACGTACAAGATCAGGAACAAGGGAACTATGCCGAATCCCGCCGTAATAAAAAAGACGATGCGCCAGCCACCGAAAAACACTGCCATCTGGGTTGCCAGGACGCTGGCCCAGGCCGGAGTCAAGATCCAGGCCCAGGAGAGCAGGGCCTGCGCTTTGGCGCGGCCTCCCTTGTTAAACCAGCGCATCAGTATTCTGGCGGAGGGGACGTATTCGGTCCCGACCAGCAGTCCGAACAGGGCCATTCGATAGTAATATTCCATCGGGCTGCGGATTAATCCCATCCAGGCGGTCATTAAGGACCAGGCGATGACCGAAAAAATCAGGACTTTCTTCGCTCCGTATTTGTCCGTCAAATATCCGGAAATATACTGGGCGGGGGCGTAGAAGATCATCATCAGCATGGCGCCAGTGCCCACTCCCGAAACGGTCAGCCCGATATCCTTCATGATCATAGGGTTCAAGACCGCGGTTTTCACCCGGTCCAGGTACTGGACGCTATAGCAAAAGAACAGAGTAATCGCGATTATCCAACGATACGGGATTCTCTTCATTCGCCTTCCCTCCTTGCTTTTGAGGTTATAGCCTGATCGGCTTACTGCAACAGGCGCTTAACCAGGGTTACCGCGTCGCCGGCATCGGCGGCATAGCCATCGGCGCCGATATCTCTGGCGAATTTCTCGTTTACCGGGGCGCCGCCTACGATCACCTTCACCTGATCCCTGAGCCCCTTGGCCTTCAGGGCGTCGATGACCTGGTGCATCTGCGGCATGGTCGTGGTAAGCAGGGCTGAAAGTCCCAGCACGTCCGGTTGGTATTGAGCCACCTCCTTGACAAAGGAATCCACTGACACATTAACTCCCAAATCTCTGATTTCGAGACCCACGCCTCTTAGCATCGTTACCACCATGTTCTTGCCGATATCGTGGAGATCGCCCAAAACAGTGCCGATTAGAACCTTCCCCTTAACTTCGGCCTTTTCGGCGAGGTAAGGTTCGAGCACGGTCAGGGCTTCGTTCATGGCCCTGGCCGAGAGCAGCACCTCGGGGATGAAGACCTCACCCGTTTTGAACTTACCGCCGATCTCCTCCATCGCCGCAATCATCCCCTTGTTGAGGATGTCCGCGGCGGCGAAGCCGTGGTCCAGCATCTTCCAGATATGCGCCTTGATGCCGAGGTGGTCTCCCTTGAGAACGTCGTTTTTGATGGTCAGGAATTCTGCCGCGGTGACCGCCCCGGATTCGACCCGGGCCGGAGCGGCTACCGCCGTTTCCGGCAGCGGGCGCCAGCCACCCCCTTTAAGAGGCAGCCGCCCTTCCCTGGCAATCCGCTCGCCCAGGCGCACCAGGCGGTCGAAAACCGCGTTGGGCGGGGTGGTGTCCGCTATCCCGACGATGATACGGCTGCCCGGGGCCACGGCCTTGAAAAAGTAGTCGATATATGACTGAAAGTCCTCTTCGGATGCGGTTTCCGTGAGCAGTAGGCTCTGGGGAATGCCTCCAAAAATAGTCAAGCGGGGGGACCAGCGCTGGTAGTATTCTTCGATTTTGACCTTGGTCATGGGGGAGGGGCAAACGGCCTCGGCGATGTGAATCCCAGAGTCCCGGATGAGTTCCATCAAGCCGCGGTTTTCGCCATCGCAATGGCTGATGAGCAGCTTCCCTTTTTCCTCCAGGACTCGGGACACTTTTTGAAGGTAAGGCTTGATCTCCTTGGCAAAAAAGGGCGTATAAGTGATGGTGTCGTCGTAGTTGGCCCCCCACAGCACCACTTCGGCCGGAGAATCGGCCACGATTCTCAGAATCTGCTCGTACACCCGCTCGATGCTCTCAGCCAGGCGGCGCATCTCTTTTTCGTGGTCTTTATACTCATAGTAAAAGTCGGTGGCTTCGAGAAGGTCTCTCATAATATGATGAATCCCGGAGGCCGAGAAGGTGCCCATCATGCAGGCAACGCCGTCATCACCGATCTCTGCCTGCCAGGCCGCGTACCTCGCATAGTCGGGAACGACGGTCATATTGTCGAAGATAAAGGAAAGCACCCGGTAGTCCTCCACCCTCTTGATGGCTCTCTCTCGTAGCCAGGTTATGGAGGCTCCCGCCTTTCTCATCTCCTCCGTAATCGCCTCGGTGACGCTTACCATACCCAGCGGGGTATGATATTCGACCTGTTTCAGATCACCGTCCTGCTTCACCTTTACTTCGATCTGGGAAGAGAGCTGGATGCGGTACCCGTTTTCCTTGAGCGAATAGACCCCCAGACCCCGGTGCAGGTTTTCCTCGTGGCGCTTAACCTTGAGCAGTTCGGGGATCACCTTGTGCAGCGCCCAGCCTTCGGCACGGGCAATTTCATCAGCGGTGCGCCCCCGGTGTTGCCGAGGAAGAGTGCCCTGATAGGAGTTGGCGTTATACCAGAGGTCGAAGCGCGGCGCGTAGGGCAGCACCTCCGGCAGCTCGCCTCTGGCGGCCATGAGCATTCTCTCTTTGAGGGTCATTTTGACTTCCTTCCGAAGGTTGTTAGCAAGTCTCTCCCCCAGGGGAGAGACGGTCCCGGACCAGAAGATCGCCTGGGAATAGAGCCAGTGCACGCGCTTTTGGGGTTCGCCGGGTCCGGGAAATCCATGCCCAGAATGTATTCCGTTTGAAAGTCGGGATCCTCCGCAAGTTCGACGAAGCGCACCCTTCTCGGCAGTTCCTGCGCCTCCTGCCGCCTTTTCCTGTCCAGGAGGGCCAGTATTGCTCCCATACCCGCGGCGTTCTCCGCCACCCTGATGTCGGCCCCCTCCAGGTTGGGAAACATGCCGATCGAGACGGCGTTGCCCCAATCGAAGCGCGCCCCAAAGGCCCCCGTCAGCACCACCTGGTCCACCCGGCTGAGACCCGCCTGGCGCATGAGAATTTTGGTTCCGGCGAATAGGGCTGCCTTGGCCAGTTGCACCTGCCGGACATCCTGGATGGTGATGTCGATTTCCCGGCTCGAACCCGTTGCCGGCGCCAACACAAACCGCCGCCCGATCTGGCCCCCATCGGTAAACACCCCGGGCCTATCCTCCACGAGTCTGCCGTTGGGTCTGAGAAGGCCCGCCCGCCTCATGGCAGCCACCGCGTCAATGATTCCCGACCCGCAGATCCCCTGGGGCTGGACTTTGCCGTTAGTGCCCAGGATTTCATAAGACAGCCGCAGGGTTTCCGGATCGATATCGACCTTGTGGATAGCGCCTGGGGCCGCCCTCATGCCTTGGGAGATGTGGGCCCCTTCGAAGGCGGGCCCGGTGGCGCAGCTCGTGGCCCAAAGCGCTTTCCGGTTGCCCAGCACGAGTTCCCCATTGGTGCCGATGTCGATGATTAACAGCACTTCGTCCTTATGGTGAGGCTGCTCGGCAAGGATGGCGCCAACGGTGTCGCCGCCCAAAAACCCTGAAATGACCGGGAAGACATGGATATTGGCGCCGGGGTTCAAATCGACCCCCAGGTCCCTGGCCCTGAAATCCCCTGGATGCCGCCGCGGCGGCAGGTAAGGGGAGACTCCCAGGCTGTGCGGGTGAAAGCCCGCGAACAGGGTTTCCATGGTGGTGTTGCCCACCACAACCATTTCGTCAAGGTCTTCCCGGCGGACCCCGGCGCCAGAGAGGAGTGGGCCGGTCAAGGCGTTGATCTTATCTACCAGCAATTTCTGGAGCAGGCCGGCTCCCCCTTCGGATTCGTCGGCATAAGCAATCCGGCTGATGACATCTTCGCCAAAGAGGCGCTGCGGATTGCCTGCCCCGGCCGCTGCTAATATCTGACCCGTTTTAAGATCGCACAGATAGAGCGCCAGGGTGGTCGTGCCCAGGTCCACGGCGAGACCGCAGGAGCGTTGGTGCTCGCCGCTCAGAACCGCGGTTACTCCCCTTTCCCGGTGGCAAACGAGGGTCAGGGGACCAGCGCTCCTGGCAGCCCGGCTGAGTTCGGCGATGGCGGTCACCTCTGCGAAGCGCACCTCTTTGCCGAATAAGGAAAGAGCGCCAGCGGCTGCCGCCGCGGCGAGGTCGCCACAGTTGGCGTGCAGCTTCAGACCCGGAATTACCAGGCGTTCGATGGCTGCATCTGCCGGAAAGGCGCCGGAAATTTCCGTTTTGAACGACACGTCGATCTGATCTGAGGCCAGAGAGTAGATTACCCCGGAACCTTTAATGCGCGCCTGGCAGGCGAGCCGCTGCCCCCGGGCCAATTGCTCCGGTGACAGCACTGATCGCTCCTGGTCGGAAACAGGCCCGAGGCAATCTTCCGGGTGGGCGGCGATGAGGCACTTGCCGCAGGTGCCCTGGCCCCCGCAGTCAGAGGGTATCTCGATGCCAAGGGCTCTTGCTGCTTCGAGGACGGTTTGCTGGTCCTCGACCTCGCCCTGTTGGCCGTATGGCTGAAAGAGAATGGTATTGGAAGGTTCTGGGGCCGGGGTTTCCATAAACGGGTCAAAGCCGCCTTGGGGTTTTCGGGTGGGCGCCGGCATTACCGGACTCGCCCCGGGCCGCATTCAGGGACTGAGAAACATCTCCTGCGTGAGCTGCTCACCTTCGGCAATAGAGACAAATCCGTCCGGGACCTCGCCTGCATCTAATGGGTCCGGACAAACCATCTTCCTGAAATAATCAAGGGTTCCCGTCAGTTCGAGATACTTCTTCCTAAAGAAGACGGCGTTTTCCCAAGTCCGGCGCCGGTAGGGCTCGAGGTCGGTCAGGCCTGAGCTGATCAGAGCTATATGGGTATAATGTTTCAGTTCCTCCTGCATCGCCCAGATTGCTGTCTCAGAGCCGACCCGGGGGATGTACTCGAATTCGACTATACTGAGCGGGTCCTTTTTTTCTTCGATCCATCCCGGTGTCAGGTAATAAGTGCCGGGAATTCTCCGGAACAGCTTATCGTAAGCCGCCCGGGATCCCAGGAAAAGCGTGATGCAGTCGTGGCACCGGGGTACGATGAGAGGCTGCCGCCGGGCGGCCACTCCCACTATGCCGTTGGAGCAAAGACCATATCCCAGCACGATGCGGCCGGCATAGCCGGAAACTTGATCGATCTCGGCCTGCAGGCGGCCCGGCATCAGGTGCGGCGTTCTGTGCAGGGCCTGCTCCAGGTACCGCACCTCGACTTCCTTATCCGGAGGGAGCACCTCCTCTATCTCGGTCCGCATCACGCTGCACGCCAAAATTACGGTTTTCATGCCTGAACGTCCGCGGCCAACCTATCCCAGCCTGCCAGCCCTGAAGGCCTGGATGTAATCCATACAGTATTCATCCTGCCCCGCCACTGCCACAGCAGCCCGGAGCGAGCCGTAAAGCTCCTTGTCGGTGGGATCCATGATGGCCCCGTCGAGGCCGCGTATAATCGCGGCAATGAGGAAGGTGCGGTTTATCAGCTTGCGTTTGGGAAGGCCATGGGAGACATTGGTAAGTCCGCAGATCGTATGGACCCCGGGAAATTCCCGCATTATGAGAGCGATGGCGTCCAGGGTGGCCATTGCCGACCTGGTGTCGGTGCCCAGAGGATAGACCAGGGGGTCCAGATAAAGATGATCCAGGGGAATTCCGGCCAGCTTCACCTTTTCGATGAGCCGGCCGGCCAGGTCCACCTTGGCCGCGGTGGAATCGGCCATCATGTCCTCGGATTGGCAAAGCCCGATGACCTTGGTTTGCAATTCCGCCACCAGGGGCAGGATCCCCTCTAGCCGGGCGGGTTCGAGCGTGATGGAATTGACCATGGGGGTATTCCTGGCCCAAGGCAGGACCTCCCGGATCACTTTGGCATCCGGGCTGTCCAGGCACAGCGGCAGGTCGCAAACTTCCTGCACCACTTCCATGGTCCACTTGAGATATTCCGCCTCTTTCTCGAAAAAGGCCCCGGCGTTGACGTCAATGTAGTGCGCCCCGGCCTCTGCCTGGGCCTTCGCCTCTCCCTGAATAAAGCCCCGGTCACGGGAGGCGATAGCCTCTGCTATCTTGGGACGGGACGAGTTTATCCTTTCGCCGACAATCAGCATAAGCGATCCTCCGGGAACAAAGTGCCAGACTAATAACCTTCGTGCACCGCGGCCACCAGCGCCTTGAGGTTCCCCATCGGGGTGGCCAGCGGAATGGCGCATTCAGGAGCAATGATGTTGACTCCGGCCTCAATCGCATAGCGAACCTGCTTGCGGACGTCTTCCGGGGTGCCTTGGAAAA
This sequence comes from Desulfobaccales bacterium, assembly GCA_049580385.1. Classification (GTDB taxonomy): domain Bacteria; phylum Desulfobacterota; class Desulfobaccia; order Desulfobaccales; family 0-14-0-80-60-11; genus JAPLJC01. The sequence goes on from JBAUPV010000005.1 coordinate 122,599, forward strand.
GGGTCTGGGGATTGTTCACATTGCCCACCAGGCAAAGACGCTGTCCGACTTTGGCGACAGCGACCTTGGAGTCAACCTGCCATTCGAAATGATAGCCGTCAAATCCGGCATCGGCGAAGAGTTCGAGCCGGTCCAGACAGTTTCCGCAAACGTGGAGGATAAGAGGCCCCTCGATCATTGCCGTCATCTCCTGGTGGAGCGGCAGCAGGTATTCCTGGTAGTGATAGGCCCCAACGAGATTTCCAGTGGCATGGTCCGCCAGAACCACCAGGTCGGCCCCGGCCTGAAATTGCGCCTTGGCAAAGGCTACACTCACAGGCATCAGTTCCCGGAGCATCCGGGATACTTTTTCATGTTCGCCCAGGCCCACCTGGAGGAGCAGGTTCTGGGTTCCGGCCATATGGTAGGCCAGGGTCCACGGACCCATTACCTTGCCGATGATGGCCGCCTTGCCGCCGACGTGGCGGCGCAGTATCGAGAGGGCTTCCAGAACCACGCGCATGGAGGGTTTTTCGAGAATGTTTTCCGGGACCTCCACCTTCGAGAAATCCGCGTAAGGAAAGTTCCGACTGTCGGGCATCTGGTCCCGGGAGCCCCAGTCCACATGGCACCCCAAGGCGGCCGCCTCCTGATGGACGCTGTATTCGGGCATGACGGTGTCAAAACCGATGATTTCATGCCCGGCCAGGGCCAGTTCGGCCATGGCGTGGGCCTCGACGTGGGCCTCGGGAAAAGATATTCCCGCGGCGTCCATGAGATCGTGGCAGACTATCGAGGTAGGATTTCCCGCCGGCGGGCGGGTCCCTTTTCTCCCATTATACAGGGCCGACATAATCAGATTGTAGGAAGTCGACTTCATGGTAAGGCCTCACTTCTCTGACTGCGGTTGGGACAAGGTCTTCTTAAGTTGCCTCGATATCCTGCCAACGTGGGCCTTGATGGTCTTCTCCGCCCTGGCGCCATCACGGGCTTTCAGCGCTTCCAAAATCGCCCGGTGATCCCCATAAGAGACCTTTAAAAGCAGGAGGAAATTCATCCGGGTGGGCTGCGTCCTGCCTCTGATGAAATCGAGCATTTCTTGGAGGAACTTGTTCTGCGAGAGTTCGACGATCGCATCGTGGAACTCGAAATCGAATCGAGAGTAGCCGATCAGGTCCCGCTTCTCGACCATCTCATACTGCTTGTCCAGGATTCTCTCCATCCTGGCCACCGCCTCGGGATGGATATTGCCGGCAGCCAGCCTGGCGGCCAAACCTTCCAACATGGCGCGCACCGTGTAGATTTCCAGGGCGGCCGCGGGGGTGATTTCGGCCGCGAAGACGCCGCGGTTCGGGATGCTGAGAAGCAGACCCTCTTGAATAAGCCGGTTTACCGCCTCCCAGAGGGGGGTGCGGCTTATTTCCATGTCCCGCGCCAGTTGTTGGATATTGAGCCTGGCCCCTGGTTGAAAACGGCAGTTGGTGATCATCTCCCTCAGGATGCGGTAGGCCTGTTCGCTCAATTTGGCTTTCGCCAACACTGTCTTCATGTTTTCAAAATAACCCGGCAAAAAATTTTGTCAATTGCATTCTTAATTTTTCATGCAATATGCAGATTAATGAGGCGGGATGCGCTGCGCTTTCCCGCCCTACTAGCTACTGCGGGCTGCTGGTTTCGCTGCCTTGAGGAGATTATGACCCGAAACGCGGATGCTTTTCCTGGGCCGCCCCGATGCATATAGGGACTGTTTCTCCGTTGATTTGGGTTTCCCCATTGTGATATCTTGGTTTTAGCCGCTCATCATCCTTCCCAGCCAGGGGGTGAATATGCCCAGACCTCAAGTTTACCTTACCCGACTCTTTACCCGCGAAGGCATCGACCTGCTCAAAGAAACCTGCGAGGTTGAGATCAATCCCGAGGACCGGCCGCTTTCCCGGGAGGAATTACTCGCCAAAGTTAAAGACAAGGATGGAGTAATCGGCATGCTGACGGACCGCATCGACGCCGAGTTCTTCGATGCCGCCAAGGTCCTCCGGGGCTATGCCAACCTGGCCGTGGGCTTTGAGAATATCGATGTTCCCGAGGCTACGCGGCGCAAGATTCCCGTCTCCAATACTCCGGGAGTACTCACCAACGCCACGGCTGAATTAGCCTGGGCTCTTCTCTTTGCGGTGGCCCGGCGCATCGTGGAGACGGATAAAATTATGCGTGCGGGGACCTGGCGCGGCTTGGGCCCCCTCCAGTATATCGGCGCCGATGTGACTGGAAAAACCCTGGGGATCCTCGGGGCCGGACGCATCGGCACCGCCATGGGCCTCATGTCCAAAGGCTTTCGGATGCCGGTGCTCTATACCAATTTCTCCGGTAAGGAAAACGAGACTTTGAAAAGGGAACTGGGGGCGCGGCGGGTTTCTCTGAAGCACCTGCTGCGGGAGTCGGATTTCCTCAGCATCCATTCTCCGCTCACCCCCGCCACCCGGCACCTGTTCACCGCCGAGGCCTTTGCCAGTATGAAGCCTACCGCTATTCTGATCAATACCGCCAGGGGGCCCATCATCAAGGAGGATGACCTGGTGGCCGCCTTGGGCTCGCGGACCATTGCCGGCGCCGGCCTGGACGTGTACGAGTTCGAACCCCAAATGGCGAAGGGGCTGGCCGATCTCGACAACGCCGTGGTGGTTCCTCATATCGGTTCGGCCACCAGCAGCAGCCGCGGCGGCATGTCTCTGTTGGCAGCCAGAAACCTCCTGGCTATGCTGGAGGGCCGGAAGCCGGAATCTTCTCTTAATCCTGAGATCTACACTCAGTAGCCGCTGGCTTGCGGCAAGCGAGCGGGCGCCTGCACGGATCTTATCAGTGGAGGCCAGAATGCCCAAATTTGCGGGCAATTTGACGATGCTCTTTAACGATCTGCCGTTTCTGGGGCGCTTTGCAGCTGCCAGCCTGGCAGGGTTCACCGCAGTAGAGTTCCTGTTTCCGTATGATTACCCGGCGGCACGGATAAATGAGCGGCTCGCTACCAGCGGGCTCAAGCAAGTGTTATTCAATCTTCCCTGCGGTGACTGGGGGGCGGGGGAGCGAGGCCTGGCCGCATCTCCCGACAGGGTGGAGGAGTTTAGGAAAGGGGTGAGCCAGGCGCTGGCTTATGCCCAAGCGCTTGGCGTGCCCCAACTAAACTGTCTTGCCGGCAAAAGGGTTTCCGGCTTTAGCGACGAGGAACACCGGATTACGCTCGTCGCCAACCTGCGGTTTGCCTCGGCTTCATCGGGCTTGGAATCATGGGCAAGCCCATGAGCAAAAACCTTCTCAAGGCAGGCTATCAGTTGGTCGCGTGCGACGTGGTGAAAGCCCCGGTCGCTGAGGTAGTCGCAGCAGGAGCGCAGGCGGCCGCATCCCCGAAGGAAGTTGCCGCCCAGACAGAGATTATTATCACCATGCTTCCCAATTCTCCCCAGGTCAGGCGGGTGGTATTGGGAGAAAACGGTATTAGCGAGGGGGCCAAGGCAGGGGCAGTCGTGGGTGACATGTCCTCCATTGCGCCGCTGATCAGCCGGGAGATAGCCTGCCAGCTCGCCGAAAAAGGCATAGAGATGCTGGATGCGCCGGTCAGCGGCGGGGAGGAGGCGGCCTCCTGGAACAAATGACAAGATTGTGGGGATTTTTGTGGAAAAACGGCGGCTGATCTAGTAGGTTGATTCAGTCGCATCACCCCAATTATTCGAGACCGAACGGGAACCGAACCAGGTTTTTACCGGCACCCTAATTTGTGTGATCGGCGCCAGGAGCGTTTCCAGGTGCTCAGTTCTATCCAACTTTCAATCCAAGGGCGGCCGCGCTGAAGAGCAACGGTTCCGCAAAAGGGAGGAAAGAAGATGAAGATGCGCAGGGTGTTAATGGTATCCGCAGTTTTGGTCTTGGCCCTGGCGCTGGGCGCCGGATCGGCCCTGGCCCAGGAGAAGGTAATCAAGATCGGCGCGCTTTACCCCCTGACCGGAAACCTGGCCCCCACGGGAATGGACTGCAAACGGGGCGTCGACCTGGCGGTGCAGATCATTAACGGCACCTACGACTTGAACATGCCCTTCGCTAAAACCGCGGGAATCCCCAATATGGGAGGCGCCAAGATCCAAATCATTTACGCGGACACGCAGGGCGACCCCAAGAACGGCTTGGCGGAGGCGGAGCGCCTGATCACCCAGGAGAAGTGTGTGGCGCTGATAGGCGCCTACCAGAGTGCGGTGACCAAGACCGCCAGTCAGGCCGCCGAGCGGTTGAAGATCCCCTTCGTGTGCTCGGACTCGTCCTCGCCCACCTTGACCGAACGCGGCTTCAAATACTTCTACCGCGTGTCGCCCCATGATGGGACCATGGCTAAAAACCAGTTCGAGTTCCTCAAAGACCTGGAGAAGAAGACTGGCCAGAAGGTCGAGACCATTGGCCTGCTTTATGAAAACACCGAGTTCGGGGCCAATGTGGGCAAACAGGATCGCCAATACGCCAAGGAGTTTGGCTACAAGGTCGTGGCCGACATAGCTTACGCGGCGAACTCCAGCGACGTGACCAGCGAGGTAGGCAAGCTCATGGCGGCCAAACCGGACGTGATTATGCACGCCTCCTATATCACCGACGCCATCCTCTTTACCAAGACCTTCAAGGAAATGAACGTGGTGCCCAAAGGCTTCCTCACCATGGCCGGTTACATCGAGTCCGACTACCTGCCCGCGGTGAAGGCCGACGGCGACTTTTTCCTGGTGCGCTCGACCTTCGCCCTGGACCTTGCCAAGAAAAAACCGCTGGTCGGACAGGTGGCCGATCTCTACAAGCAGAAATACGGGATCGAGATGGGTGAGAACGCCGCCCGCAGTTTCGGGGCGCCCTTCGTGCTGGCCGACGCCATCAACCGGGCCAAGTCCACAGAGCCTGAAGCCATAGTGACGGCCCTGGCGGCAACCGACATCCCGGGCGACCAGTTTATCTACCCGTGGAAGGGAATCAAGTTCGATCCCAAGACCCATCAGAACATTTACGCCAGCGCCATGATAGTGCAGATCCTGGACCAGCACTACTATACGGTCTGGCCCTGGGACGCCGCCAGCAAAGAAGTGGTATGGCCTTTCCCGGCCTGGAACCTAGACCGCAAAAAGTAAAGGGTAATGCGGATGGCGGAGGACGGCAGGATGAAAATCCGTCCTCCCGCCTCCGCCCTTAGCGCCGGGTCTTCTGTCAGCCATCCTGGGCGTTCTGTATTCACACCGGCCCCCGGAGCCTGTACATGGAAATATTATTGCAACAACTGGTCGACGGCGTGCTCATCGGCCTGGTATATTCGCTGTTGGCCATCGGCCTCACCCTGATCTGGGGCGTGATGAACGTGCTCAACTTCGCCCATGGCGAGTTCCTGATGATCGGCATGTTCATCTCCTACTGGCTCTACACGCTGGCGGGCGTCGATCCCCTGTTCTCGATACCGATCAACGCGGTGGCCCTCTTCTTGCTGGGGATGTTCATTTACCGTTTCATCATCAGCAAGGTGACGACAGGGCCCCTGCTGGCGCAACTGGTGGTGACCTTTGGCGTCAGCATCTTTCTGGCAAACTTCGCCGCCTTTCTCTGGACCCCTGACTATCGCTCCATCGGGCATACGCTGTTGTCCGGCACCTGGCATATCTCCGGCATCATTCTCAGCGTCCCCAAGGTGGTCAGCTCCATAGGCAGTATCATTACCTCCGTCGCGGTCTTCTGGTTTCTGCGGCATACCCGCACCGGCAAGGCCATCCTGGCAGTGGAAATGGACCGGGAAGCCGCGATGATCATGGGCATCAACACCGAACGCATCAACTCGCTTTCTTTCGGCATCGGCTCTGCTCTGGTGGGGGTGGCCGGGGCGCTGCTCGCCACCCATTACTACATTTATCCTTTCGTGGGCGGGACCTTCGGTTTGATCTGCTTTTGCATCGTGGCCCTGGGCGGGTTCGGCAGCATTGAGGGAGCCTTCATCGCCGGTATCGTGGTGGGGGTCGCCGAGACGGTGGGCGGCTATCTTCTTGACCCGGCCTTTAAGCTGGCAATCGTCTTCCTCATATACCTGATCACGGTCTGGATCAGGCCGCAAGGGCTCATGGGATGGTAGGGACGGGCGCCCTAACCGGCAAACAATTGGCCCTGGGCGGCGCGGCGCTGGCGTTGGCTCTCATCCTGCCCCCGTTTATGTCGCCATTTGCCCAACATGTCCTGATCATCACCTGCATCTTCGCCATGTGCGGAGTGGCGTGGAACATCATGGGCGGCTATGCGGGCATGTTCTCCTTCGGGCAGGCGGCCTTTTTCGGGATTGGGGCTTACACCTCCTCTTTCCTGCTCTTGACCTTCCAAGTGAGCCCCTGGATCGGCCTGGTGGCAGGCGGGATAATCTCCGCCATCGTGGCCGCGGCCATCGGTTACCCGTGCTCCAAACTGCGCGGCCATTACTTCGCCATTGCCAGCATCGCCTTCGCAGAGATCGTCCGCATCTCTTTCAACAACTGGGAAATGGTGGGGGCGGCGGAGGGGCTTACCATTCCCATGGGGAAAGGGGGCCTGGTCAACTTCGTGTTCAATTCCAGCAAGTTGCCCTATTGCTACATCATAATGGCCTTCCTGGTGCTCGCCCTGGCGGTGGGCCGCCTGGTCTCCACTTCCAAGATGGGTTACTACTTCCGGGCGATCAAAGAGAGTCATGAGGTCGCACAGGTGCTGGGGGTAGATGTAGTGCGCTACCGCCTGTACGCCATCATGATCAGCGCCTTCCTCACTTCGATGGCCGGGACTTTCTATGCCCAGTATATTCTCTACATCGACCCGGCGAGCCTGATGACCCTGGCGATTTCAGTCCAAATCGTGCTGGTGGCCATGCTGGGCGGGGCGAACACGGTGCTGGGGCCCGTGGTCGGGGCGGCCATCCTGCTCCCGTTCTCCGAGTATGCCCGGGCCTGGGTGGGCTACAAAGGCACGGGGTTTGACATGATCATTTACGGCGCCCTGATCACCATCATCTCGATGTATCGGCCCAACGGCGTCTGGGGGGCCATTACCGAGCTGGTGCGGAGGGAGAAATGAACGCATCGCTGCTGCTGGACGTGCAGGGCGTCAGTAAGAATTTTGGCGGCCTGCGGGCCAACGAGGATATCTCTTTCCAGGTGAGCAAAGGTCAGATCTTAAGCATTATCGGTCCCAACGGCGCCGGTAAGAGTACGCTGTTCAATTGCCTCACGGGGTTCCACCGCCTGGACAAGGGCCGGGTGCTCTTCAAGGGCCTGGATATTACCAACTGGAAACCGCACACCATCGGCAAACTGGGTGTCGTGCGCACCTTCCAGATCACGCAGGTGATCAGCGACATGACCGTGCTGGAAAACGTCATGACCGGCGGCTTCCTGCGGCACGTGCGCGTAAAAGACGTGCGCCTCAATGCTGAGGAGGTGCTGGCCTTCACGGGCCTAAATGCCAAGAAGAACTACAACGCCCAGGCGTTGAGCGTTTCCGACAAGAAACGGCTCGAGGTGTCCATGGCCCTGGCGATGGAGCCTGAGTTGCTGATGCTGGACGAATCCATGGCGGGGCTCACGCCGGTGGAACTGAGGGGGATGATCGAGCTGATCCGCAAAGTGCGCGCCAGGGGGATCACCATAGTCGTGGTGGAGCATGTCATGGAGGCGGTAATGGAGCTTTCCGACCGGGTGCTGGTGCTCAACTCCGGCCGCAAGATCGCAGAGGGTTCGCCCAAAGAAGTGGTGGCAGACCGCGAGGTGATCCGAGCTTACCTGGGAGACCGGTATCATGCTGTCTGTCCATAATTTGTCCGTCGGCTACAAGGGGCTTTTGGCCATCCAGGATGTCTCCTTCGAAGTCAAGCACGGCGAGGTCGTTTCCCTGATCGGCTCGAACGGGGCTGGCAAGACTACGCTGCTCAAGACGATCATGGGTCTCTTAAAGCCGCTGCAGGGGGAGATCCGCCTGAACGACCAGGTAATTTCCGGCCTTCCCGCCTATGATGTAGTCAGAAAGAAGATCTCCTTGGTGCCGGAAGGGCGGCGGCTTTTTCCGCGCCTGTCGGTGTGGGACAACCTGCTCCTGGGAGCCTACACGATAAACTCCCAGGAACAGATTGCCGAAACCCTGGAGAGTGTCCTCGTGTTGTTCCCCTGGCTCAAAGAGCGCGCCGACCAGCGTGCCGGCACGCTTTCGGGCGGCGAGCAGCAACAGGTGTCCATTGCTCGCGGGCTCATGTCCCGGCCCGAGCTTCTCATGCTGGACGAGCCCTCCATGGGCGTCATGCCCAAGTTGGTCACCGAAATCTTCCGTACCATAGAGCATATAGCGGGTGAGGGCGTCACCGTGCTCCTGGTGGAACAAAACGTGTTCGAGGCCTTGCAGGTCTGCCACCGGGCTTACTGCTTGCAGACCGGCCGCATTGTTATGGAGGGCTCCGGCAGCGAGCTGTTGCAATGCGACCTGGTGCGCCAGGCCTACCTGGGGATATAATCGGAAGGGCCGCACTCTCTTTCATGATGTTCTCGAGGGCTGGCAATGGATGACATGAAAAAAAGAAGGCTCGAAGAAATTTTTAGGGCCGGGCTTAAAGCCGTGGACCCGGAAGAGGCGATCAGGCGCCATGTCCAACTGGCCGGAGATCATCTTTTGGTGGGTGGACACTCCTACCCTCTCGCTTCCTTCAAGAGGATTATCGTCACCGGGTTTGGCAAGGGAGCGGCGCCCATGGCCAAGGCCCTGGAGGAGATCCTTGGAGACCGCCTCACGGAGGGCTGGGTCACTGTCAAGTATGGTCATGGAATTCCTTTGAAAAAAGTCCAAGTCATGGAAGCCGGGCACCCCATTCCCGATGAACCAGGGCTTAAAGCTACCCGCTTCATTCTGGATCACCTGCAGGGGTGTACGGAAGAAGACCTGGTTCTGTGTGTGTTCTCGGGCGGGGGCAGCGCTCTTTCTCCCGCACCCCGGGCTCCCCTCGAATTAAGTGAAAAACAGGAAACGACCCGGCTTCTTCTCGATTGCGGGGCCACCATTTTCGAGATCAATTCCCTACGCAAGCACTTGTCCGTCTGCAAAGGTGGGCAACTGGCCAGAATAGTCTATCCGGCCAGACTCGTTTCGCTGATTCTTTCGGACGTGGTCGGAGATACCCTGGATGCGATCTCCTCCGGTCCCACAGTGCCCGATTCAAGCACTTTTTCCGATTGTCTCCGGATTGTCGAACGCTACGCGCTGTCGGAAAAGCTGCCTCCTCCTGTTCTCAAGCTGCTGCTCGACGGAGCCCAAGGATTGATCGAGGAGACTCCCAAGGCGGGAGACGCGGTCTTCCAGAAGGTCCAAAACCTGATAGTCGGGAGCAACCGTTCAGCACTGCTGGCCTCGGCTGAAAAAGCGGCACAACTCGGATACCACACCCTGGTTCTCTCGTCCTTTATGGAGGGCGAGGCCCGGGAAATCGCCCACGCTTTTGCCGCTATTGGCAAAGAGATCGTGGCGTCCGGGCATCCTGTCCCCCCACCGGCATGTATTCTGGCTGGGGGTGAGACCACGGTTACCATTCGCGGCGGCGGCAAGGGGGGCCGCAACCAGGAGTTGGCCCTGGCGGCGGCGCTCGCCATCCAGGGATGGCCTCAGATTGCCATACTCAGTGCGGGAACTGACGGATCAGACGGACCGACGGATGCGGCAGGGGCCTTTGCCGATGGCGGCACCTGCCAAGAGGCATTGCAGAAGGGATGCAACCCCCAAACGTATCTTTTGCACAACGACTCCTATAATTTTTTTAACGAGTTGGGGGACCTCCTGATAACCGGGCCGACCCGCACGAATGTCATGGATGTGATCTGTTTGCTGGTTGACGAGGGCTAGCGGGGAAGGAATGGTGGAGCGCCAGCAAATTGCAGTTATTCCCGGAGACGGCATTGGCAAGGAGGTGATCCCGGAAGGGCTCCGGGTACTTGAAGCCGCTGCCGGCAAATACGGAATCGGGATCGAGTTTAAGCACTTCGACTGGGCGTGCGCCGAATACTACCTCAGGCATGGCCAGATGCTGCCTACCGACTGGTTCGACCGACTCAAGATCTTTGACGCCATCTATCTCGGCGCCGTTGGCTGGCCGGATGTGGTGCCGGATCACATTTCCCTTTGGGGTTCGTTACTGAAATTCCGCCGGGAGTTCGACCAGTACGTGAACCTGCGTCCGGTGAGACTGATGGCGGGCGTGCCCTGCCCCCTGGCCGGGCGCCAGCCCGGCGACATCGACTTCTACGTGGTGCGGGAGAACACGGAGGGGGAATACTCGGATATCGGCGGCAAGATGTTCGAAAACACCGAGCGAGAACTGGTCCTGCAGGAATCCGTCTTTACCAGGAAAGGGGTCGATCGCATCCTGAAATACGCCTTCGAATTGGCGCAAAGCCGTCCGAAAAAGCACCTGACGGCGGCCACCAAGTCCAACGGCATAGCAATCAGCATGCCCTACTGGGACGAGCGGCTGCAATTGATGGCCGCCCGGTTCCCGGACGTTCGCTGGGATAAACGCCACATCGATATTCTGGCCGCCCAATTCGTGTTGTTTCCAGAACGATTCGATGTGGTGGTGGCTTCCAACCTGTTCGGTGATATTCTTTCCGATCTCGGGCCAGCCTGCACGGGCACCATCGGAATTGCCCCGTCCGCCAACATCAACCCGGAAGGCCTATACCCTTCGATGTTCGAGCCGGTGCACGGCTCGGCTCCCGATATCTATGGCCGCAACCTTGCCAATCCCTTAGGCGCCATCTGGTCAGGAGCGATGATGTTAGGATTTTTGGCTAAAGGGAGGGAGAATTACACCGCGGCGCACGATGCCATCATCAGAGCCATTGAGGCGATTATCCTGGAAGGGCCGCGTACCAGGGATTTGGGAGGCAGTGCCGGCACTTCCGAGGTCGGCAAGGCAATTGCGGCGGCGTTGTAAGTCACTGGAACAAAGTTGCTGCTGCGCTTTCCGGGTTAAAAAATCACATACCCTTCCAATTCGGCTTGCCGTCCCTGCCCCGTCAGTTGCTTGGCGCAGCCCCTGCAGATGAACTTGGTTTCGGGTTTGGACCATTTGATTAGCGGCTGGGTCTTGAACATGTACAGCATCTTGGTGGGAATCCCGGGGCCCATCAGGTCGGAGGCCACCTCCGTCACCCGCCAGCCCACTATCTCCCTGAAGATCGGAATATTGGTGTAAACCGTCAACTGCTCCACCTTGGTGATAACTAAGGGAGTATCGCCTTGCTTGCGGCAGATGCTGCAGGAAAATACGACCTTTGCCCCCCAGAAAATGCTGGGAAAACCGTCTTTAGGCTGCTGCCGGCCTTCGAACCAGTAAATGGCCTCATCCAGGGAAGGGGCGAAATGGACCTTGGGAGGGTTCTCATTCAACAGGAAAAACCTGCCGAATTGCAGGTCCTGGGGCTTAGTGGCGGCTTGAAATAAATCTTCGGCATACATCTCCTGACCAGCTCTTCTTACGCGGACCTTAAACCTGGTCAGATCGATGCACAATCGGTTCTCCACCACCTCCAACTGAGGCCTGGCAACCGTTCCGCCTCCGAAGATTTTCTTAAAGAATCCCATGGCTCTTCTTCTCGGCCTGCTCTCCAGTCCGGGAGGACCTAACGCCGCCAAATCTAACTATCTGTACCTATTAATTATATCCCTTTTTTGGGACAAATGCAATTTTTATGCTGCTGAAAACTTTCTAGCCCTTCCCCTCTGTCTAAAGGTGGCGCCAATATCCGCGGCCAGGTTTTTCTTTCCCCGGCGCTATCCTTCCCGGGCCAGGTTCAGGGCGCCGCCCAACGCCACCAGGCGGCGTTGCCGGGGCGACAGGTCCAGCCGCACCCAAATTTCCCGGCTTCCTAACTTCAAGGGCAGCCTTTCGGCCCCCTCCAGCAACAGCCGGCGCACCTGCGGCAGTTCCAGGATCTCACCCGGATTTAGCAGTTCGTAGTCTCCGGGATTCTCAAAGGTCAATGGCAGAATACCGAAGTTGGTAAGATTGGCGAGATGAATGCGGGCAAAGCTCTTCACCAGCTTAACCCGTACGCCCAGGTACCTGGGGGCCAGGGCCGCATGCTCCCGGGATGAGCCCTGGCCGTAGTTTTCCCCGCCGACGATGGCCCCTTCCCCCCGGCCTTGCACCCGCCGCACGAAATCCGGATCCAGGCGGGAAAAGGTAAACTGGCTAATGGCCGGCAGGTTACTGCGCAAAGGTAGGATCTGGCTGCCCCCTGGCAGGATGTCGTCAGTGGTGATGTTATCGCCCACCTTCAGCCATACCTCCCCCCGCCAATTCCCCGGCAAGGGCGACAGTGGCGGGAAAGGCACGATGTTGGGGCCGCGCACCACCTCCACCTGGGTGCCGGCAGGGGGCGGCGCCGCCAGAGAGCGGCCGTTCACCAGGTAATAGCGGGGAAAGGGAACGCGGGGCGCCTCACCCAGGCTCCGGGGGTCCCGCAGTTCTCCGAAAATGGCCGCGGCCACCGCGGTTTCGGGGCTGGCCAGGTAGACCTGATCATCTTTGGTGCCGCTGCGCCCGGAGAAATTCCGGGGAAAGGTGCGCACCGACACGGCATGGCTGGGCGGGGCCTGGCCCACGCCGATACAGCCCCAACAACCCGGTGGCATCAGCCGCGCCCCGGCCTCCAGCAAGGGTAGAAGCCCGCCGGCCAGGGCCAGATTTTCCAGGACCTGGCGGGAGCCGGGGTTGATCTCCAGGCTGACCCGCGGGTGCACCCGGCGGCCCTTCAGGGCCTTGGCCACTACCATCAGGTCCCGGAAGGAAGAGTTGCCGCAGGAGCCGATGAGAACCTGCTCCACCGGGGTGCCCTCCAATTCTTTGACCGGCGCCACCCGGTCCGGAGAACTGGGGCGGGCAATGAGAGGCGCCAACTGGTTGAGGTCCACTTCCTCGATTCCGGCATAATCCGGCCGTCCCAGGGCCTGCAAGGGGCGAAAATCCGCCTCCCGCCCTTGCAGGGACATGAACCGGCGGGTCTGCGCATCCGCGGGAAAGATGGAGGTGGTGGCCCCCAGCTCCGCCCCCATATTGGTGATGGCGGCGCGCTCCGGCACACTGAGGTGCGGCAAGGCCGGACCGAAAAACTCCAGGATCTTTCCCCGTCCCCCCTTAACCGTTAGACGCCGCAGCAACTCCAGGATGACGTCCTTGGCCGACACCCAGGCCGGGAACCTTCCGGAGAGGCGCACCCCCAGGATCTCAGGCATTACCAGGTAATAAGGCTCCCCCGCCAGGGCCAGGGCCACATCCATGCCGCCGGCTCCCAAGGCCAGCATCCCGGCGCCGCCGCCCGTGGGGGTGTGGCTGTCAGAGCCCAATAAGGTCTTTCCCGGCACGCTGAATCGCTCCAGATGGACCTGGTGGGAGATGCCGTTTCCCGGCGGCGAGAAATGGAGACCGTAACGAGCCGCGAGCGTCCGCAGAAACCGGTGGTCGTCGGCGTTGCGAAAATCGGTCTGCAGGAGATTGTGGTCCACGTAGCTCACGGCCACCTCGGGCCGGGCCCGCTCCACTCCCATGGCCTCAAACTCCAGGTAAGTGAGGGTGCCGGTGATGTCCTGGGTCAGGGTTTGGTCGATCTTCAAGGCCACCTCGGCGCCGGGGACCAGGTTCCCGCTCACCAGGTGCGCCGCTATAATCTGCTCTGCCACGCTTTTTCCCATATTTTATTCCCGGTTTTCTGGTAGCGGCCGGCGGCGGCCGCTCCTTGAGTGAATTGTCCTGAAACCAGCTAAACCTGCTTAACCTCTAATACCTTCTTCAGTCGCAAGACCTCCTGCCGCAGGCCCAGGCTGATGGCGTCATAGTCGGAGGCCTCCGGGGCCAATTTAAGCCCCCGTTCCTTTAATTCCTCCCAGGAATGCGCCCGGCCGAAGATCACCCGGATGGGGCGGGGACGGGGCAGGGCCACCCCGGGAGGCCAGGCTTCATGAGAGCCTTGAATATAAACCGGGAGCAATGGCACCGAAAGCTCCCTGGCCAGGATGGCCACACCCTTCTTAAACCGGCCCAACTCACCGCTGGGGGTGCGGAAACCCTCGGGAAACAGGGCCAGGAGCCGGCCATGCCTGAGAATATGGGCAGACACCTGCATGGCCTCCACCACATGACGGGCCGAGTCCACCGGGATCACCCGGATCAGCTTGAGGAGATTCCGGATCACCGGCACGTCAAAATAGCCGGCGTAACCCAAGGAGAACAGGTGGGGGCGCAACGGCCCAGGAACCGCATACGCCAGGATGAAACCGTCCAGATAGCTGGCGTGGTTGGGGCAGAGGATGCATCCCCGGTCCTCCAGCTGCTCCCGGCCGCACACCTGGAGGTGGAACAGCAACCTAAACAGCGGGCCCAGCACCGACGCCAGCCCCTGGGTGGCCAGCCGCGCCGTCCAGCCTCCTTCGAGACCGAGCTGCCGGAGCACGGCCGGGGGCGGATCGGTCCTCAGGATAGTCTCCCAAGCCGCCCCCTCCTGCTTAGGCTCCCCGGCGGCCGCGGGATTCTTCTCCTCAATAAAGCCCATAAGCTCTCTCACCGTAAAGATGCCCAGAAAGTCCTCGTCCCGGATCTTGAGGTTTAACCGGCTCTCCAGGGCCGCCAGCAGCTCCACCAAGCCCAGGGAGTCCAGGCCCAGGTCCAACTCCAAATGGTCGTCCAGGGAGATCCGGGGGTCCCCCGTCTGGCGGATCAAAACATCGAGTACCATATTCCCCACCGGGGACAACCCCTCCTCACTGGCCGGCCTTCTCCTTGAGTAGGTTTGGCCAGCCCGCTCCTGGTAAAGACGCTGGGCTTCTTGAATCCTGACCTTTCCCAGGCGGGTCTTGGGCAGCTCTTCGTTAACCAGGACGAAATCCCGCACCCGTTTGTAAGGCTCCAGACCTTGGGAGAGGAGCTCCAGGTCCCACTTCACCCTGTCCACAATATCGACGTCCCCGCTTTTTCGAAAAAAGTCGAGGTCTGGCGCCACCAAGGCCACCAGCTTCTCGGCGCCGGAGTCGGTAGTCACAAAGATCTCTTTGATGGCAGGAGCCTTCAGGTAGTGCTGTCCCACTTCCTCGGAGGAGACCTTCTTGCCCGAAGCCAGCACGATGATTTCCTTGATCCGGCCCTTGAGGTACAGGTAGCCGTCTTGATCGAGATAACCCAAATCGCCGCTGTGGAGCCAGCCATCTTTGAGGGCCTCCCGGGTAGCCGCCTCATTCTGAAAATAACCGGCCATGACGTTGTCGCCCCGGATGAGGACCTCTCCGACGCCTTGGGCGTCAGGATGCCAAATCCGGATCTCCACCCCATTCAGTGGCCGGCCCGCCGACCCGAGGCGGGGGGCCGCCGGGGGGTTCATGGTGACCACCGGCGAGGTTTCCGTGAGACCGTAACCTTCCAGCACCTCAAACCCCAGCCGGGCCAGGTCATCCGCCAGAGTTTCCGGAAGTTTGGCCCCACCGCTCACGAAAAAGCGAAACTGCTCCCCCAGGGCGCTGCGGAATTTCCTCAACAGCGGCCGGGCCGGATTTACCCCCAGATATCCGAAGACACTCCAGGAAGCCCGGAGATAACTCAGCAGCAACGGACGCCCCGGCCAGGGAATCTGCTCCAGTTGCCGCTTGAACCCTTGATAGAAGTGCGTGAGCACCTGGGGAGTGACCACCAGGATAGTGACCCGCTGCTCTTGGATACACTTCCGGATGGCCTCGGCCTTCAGGGTATCGAGATAGGTGATCCGCGCCCGGGAAAAGAGGGGCGCCAACAGGGTGCCGGTAAAGGGAAAGGCATGATGCAGAGGGAGGATGGAGAGCAAATTGTCATCCTCCCGGATGGCCTTGAGTTGGGCGATGCCCTGGCAATTGGCGGCGAAATTCCCGTGGGTGAGCATCACCCCTTTGGGCATCCCGGTGGTGCCCGACGTATAAATGATGGAAGCCAGGTCCTGGAGGTCTGGCGCCGGCAGCCCTGCCTCACTTGCGGGTGACTGCAGCACTTCCTGAAAGTTGGCCAGCTTGGCGCCGGATTCCCCACCTTCCCCCACCACCACCAGCCATTTCAGAAACGGCAGTTGTTGCAATTCTGACAGCGGGGCCTTGGGAAAGGTAAAGATGATCCGGGCTTGAGTTTGCTCCAGGGTATAGTGGAGGTGATCCCAGCGGGAGACCGGATCGAGAGGCACCGCCACCGCTCCGGCCAGCAGGATGCCGAAATAACTCATGGGCCATTGGGGTCGATTCTCCAGGAGGATGGCCACCCGCTCTCCCCTGGCCACCCCTCGGGCCTTTAACCACCCGGCCACCGCCAGGCTGGACCGGTAAAGTCGGCCGCAGGTGTACTCTCGCACCGACTCCCCTTGCCGGTAGCTAATGGCCACCCGGTCCGCGCCTTCCCGGGCCACCCCGGCTAACTGGGAGGTCAAGGTTTCCATGGTATCGGTCCTAATTTCCCGGTGCGCAGGGCGTACCCTGCATTAACTCAAGCGCCAGCGCTCCATGATCTCCCTGGGCCGGTTGGTGCATATCGCTTCCAGGTTCATGGCCAGGTAATCCCCAAGGATTTCCGGATCGTCGATATTCCAGGCGATGACCCTGATCTTCTGCCGCCGGGCCGCCTTCGCCAGTTCCCGGTCGAGGTAGCGATAATTGAGGACCAGGGCGTCGGCCCCGGCAGCCCCGGCCAGACCGGCGGGGTCCGCGGGGCAGCCCACCATCAGGGCCCCGGTTTTAAGGCGCGGTTCCGCCTCGGCCATGGCCTTGAGGGCCGGGTGCCAGAAGGAGATGACCCTGGCCGCCTCGAAGGCTCGCTCCCGCCGGAAGAACTCCAAAAGGGCCCCGGCCGCCTCCCTCTGCTTCAATTCTACCAGCAGGCCGGCCCGGTTTCTTACCAATTCCAGGACTTCTTCCAGGGCGGGAATCGTCTCCCCCTGGCCGGCATCCAGTCGCTTCAGTTCCGCCAGGGTGAAATCCAAGACCCGCCCGCGGCCATTGGTGGTGCGCTCCAGTGTCTCGTCGTGGATCACCATTAGGCGGCCGTCCCGGGTGAGCTGCACGTCCAGCTCCACTGCCACCACCCCCAACTCCAGGGCGCGGCGAAAGGAGAGGAGGGTATTTTCCGGCGCCTCCTGCGGCGCTCCGCGATGCCCGATGATGCCAATCATAAGACGATGGCCACCCTCACCAAAAAAGTTTTACTCTTGAAAAAGGCGGCCCAGCCCAACCTTCTTATGTCCCTTTTACCCCTTGTGCGGGCAGGCCGATTCATATATTAGATGAAAGACCGGCGGCTGGCAAGCCGGAGAGGGGGAGACGTGAACTGGCTGGGGTATTCGTTGTTAGCCGTGGGCCTCTGGGGGCTCTGGGGTTTTTTCAGCAAGGTGGCTACCCTGGAGATGCCCCCCGTGGCCGCTTATCTTCTCTCCATCACCGGGCACCTGGCGGTCATCGGCTACCTAGCGGCCACAGGCTCCCTGGCCATCCCCTGGCAGGCCGCCGGGGTGGCCGCGGCCCTGGGCGCCGGGCTTTGCATGGCCTTCGGCCTGCTCTTCTTTTTCAAGGCTATGGCAGGCGGAACGGCGGTGGCGGTGGTGCCCGTCACCGCCTTGTATCCCCTGGTCACGGTGATCTTGAGCTGGACTTTGCTCCATGAGAGCGTAACCCTGCGCCACGTGGCCGGCGTGGCTTTGGCCCTGGCCGCCGTCTGGCTGCTGTCCAAATAGGAGACCCCCATGGCCGCAGAACCGCCGGGAGAGCGTCGCGAGGTGCGGATTCTCGCCCTGGACGTGGGGGCCAAGCGCACCGGCCTGGCGGTCAGCGATCCCCTGGGGATCACCGCCCAGGGGCTGGGGGTTTTGACCCCCCGGGACCGCGGCGAGCTCCTGGCCCAACTCCTGGAGGTGGCCCGGAAGTGGCAGGTGCAGCGGGTGGTGGTGGGGCTGCCCCGGCACCTGGACGGACGCCTGGGGGACGCAGCCCCGGGGATCCTCGAATTAGCCAAAGACCTGGAGGAGTCCCTGGGAGTCCGGGTGGTCACCTGGGATGAACGCCTCACCTCCGCGGAGGCGGAGCGGGTCCTGCTGCAGGCGGACCTGAGCCGCCGCCGCCGCCGCCAGGTCTTGGACCAACAGGCCGCGGTGCTTATCTTGCAGAATTACCTCGACTACTGCCTACAGCACGGCGATTAGTTTCAGGAATAACCTGGCGTCCAACTGCCCTGCCCCAATCGACTTCTGACCCCGGTTCACCTTAACCTTTACCCCCCAAACATCCATCCGCAGGGTCCCACACCCTCCATCTTCTCCTTAGCCTTTAGTCCCTGGGGTCGGAACGGCTTGCCGCCTGGGGAATTTTTTTCATTTCAAACCGTTTTTTTCCTTGACATTTCCCTAATTAAAACCTACTTTTGTGCCGAAGTGGAATAAAGTGGGAGTAAGTGGGGAGTAGTGGCGCGATGTTCACTGGCATGCATTTCTATTCCATGGACGGCAAAGGGAGGGTCAGCATCCCTTCCCGCTACCGGGAAATCTTGCAGGAACGCCAGGAACGCCAGCTCGTCCTCACCAATTTTCACCAGAGCCTCCAGAAGGATTCCACCGATCATTTCCGTTATCTTCTGGCCTTCACCCTGGAGGAGTGGCAGAAGATCGAAGGCAAATTGGCGGAGCAGCCCCTGTTCCGTGCGGATCTTCGCAACTTCCAACGCTTTATCGCCTCCAAGGTGGAGTACTGCCCCCTGGACCGACTGGGCCGCATCCTGATTCCCCCCAATCTGCGTGACTACGCCCGGCTCTCCCGGGAAGTCTGCCTGGTGGGAACGGTGCGCTCTATTGAAATTTGGGACCGGGCCTCCTATGAGGCCCATATGAAGGAGTTGGAAGAATTCAATTTTGAAGGGATCTTGGACGAATTGTCGATCTAACCACAGACCTTATGCCGGTGCACCAACCGGTCATGGTGAAGGAGGCGCTGGTGGGCCTTAACTGCCGGCCTGGCCGTCTTTATGTGGATGGTACCGTGGGGGAGGGGGGACACGCCGCCGCCATCCTCGATTGCAGTGGGCCCGACGGGCAACTTTGGGGCCTGGATCGGGACCCTGCGGTCCTAAAGACGGCAGCGGCGCGGCTGGCCCACCACACCTCCAGATTGCAACTGTTTCACCAGTCCTATGGCCAATTAGGGGATTTGCTGGCTGCCGCAAACCTTAAAGGGGTGGCCGGGATCCTCCTGGACCTGGGCCTCTCTTCCCGGCAATTGCAGACTTCACAGCGGGGCTTCTCCTTCTGGGGAGATGAGCCCCTGGACATGCGCTTCAACCCTGAAAACGGGGATTCGCTTACCGCCGCCCAACTGCTCAATTTCGCCCCCGAGGCCGAGTTGGCCAGAATCATTTATGAATACGGGCAAGAACCCCGGTCCAGGCGACTGGCGCGGGCAATCACGACATCCCGGCGGCGGCAACCTTTTCGCAGCACGGAACAACTAGTGGACGTCATTAAACGGGCCATGGGACCCGGGGGGCGCAGGGGGAGACTGCATATAGCCACCCGGGTCTTCCAGGCCTTAAGAATCGCAGTGAACGGGGAATTGGAGGAAATCGCCACATTTTTAGAGCAGGCCCCCGGCTGGTTGGAAGGGGGCGGCCGTCTGGTGGTAATTGCCTACCATTCCCTGGAAGACCGGCTGGTGAAAGAAAAGATGGCGGCCTGGGACCGGGCCGGGGTGATGGCGCGCCTGACCCGTAAACCGCTGTCCCCCACGCCTGAGGAGGTGGCCGGCAATCCCCGGGCCCGCAGCGCCAAGATGCGCATCGCCGAAAAAATTGACCCAACTAACCAGGAGAAAGCCCATGTCTCTTGAAATAGCCGAGGACCTGAGACCCGAGGAGAAAGGGCCCGCAAGTTGCTGCGGCAATCGCATGGAGACCGACCCGGATGGTTATCGCCAATCGATCCGGGGCTGGGATGAGATTGCCCAAAGATGGCCCAAGGAACGGTTTCCCAGCCTGTGCTCCATGGACCACCGCGCTTGATCAGAGGAGGTGAGAGAAGATGCCCGCTAATTTATCTCTTCGCCTGAGCGCCGCTGGACAGGTGTTCGTCTCCAGGAATCGCAAGGTCAGCTACCCCTGGCGCTGGGGAGGCGCCGTGGTGGCCGTGCTGGTCCTGGGGGCCATGGCGGTATTGTTCACCTGTCTATTTCTGGCCTGGGCCGATTTGCAGGATATTACCCAAAGTTACCAGATTTCCCGGGCTCAGGAAAGCCAGAAGCAGCTCCTCGACTTGAACAGCAAACTGCGCATCGAGCTCTCCAACCTGACGGCTATCTCCCGTCTGGAGAAGCTGGCGGACCAGTTAGGCATGGAGGCGCCCACGCCCTCCCAGGTCGTGAAACTGCCGTGAATCCCACTATCGGCAAGTGGGTGCGTTTCCGCATCGCCCTGTTAGGTCTTGGCCTGGCCCTGCTGGGACTGGTGATTATTGGCCGCTTCTTTTATCTCCAGGTGGTGCGGGGCCCACAGCTCCGGGAGGAAGCCACCCGGGAATACCAGAAATTTTTCCCAGTGCTGCCGGTTCGGGGCATGATCCTGGACCGCCAGGGCCTGGAGCTGGCCATCAGCACCCAGGTTTCCTCGGTGGTGGCTCATCCCACCCAGGTGGCGCAGGCCGGGCCCTTGAGCCGGGAGCTGGCGCCCATCCTCGGTTATCAGCCTAAGGAACTCAAGGAAATCCTCACCCGGGCCTGTTCTTTCACCTGGGTAAAACGCCAACTCACCCCGGAGCGGGAAGCGGCCTTCCAGGCCTGGCAGGCGGAAGAGGAGCGCAAGGACGCGGCCGCCAAGGTCAGCGGCCGCCGGGACACCGACGCCATCTACCTGTTGCCCGAGGCCAAACGCTACTATCCGCAGCAGTCTCTGGCCGGGGAGGTCCTGGGTTTCTGCAATATCGACGGCCAGGGATTGGAAGGGGTGGAGTACCAGTTTAATCGGTTCTTATATGGCAAACCCAAGCAATGCTGGAAAATGCTGGATGGCCGGGGCCATATCGTCTCCTCCGGGGAAAAGGCCTGGGATCCGGAGGTCATGGGCGACAACGTCGTCCTCACCCTGGACCACACCATACAATATATCGCGGAGAAAGAATTGGCCCTGGGGGTGGAGCATTATCATGCCGCCGGCGGCCAGGCCATGGTGGTCAACCCCCAGACCGGAGAGATCCTGGCCATGGCCCAGTTGCCGGTCATGGACCCCAACCGTTACGGCCAATCTCCCGAAGTGGCCCGGCGCGACCGCTTAATCACCGATTGTCTGGAGCCCGGCTCCGCCTTTAAGATCTTCATCACGGCCGGGGCCCTGGATGCCAATGTGGTGAAGCCCGGCGACCGTTTCAATTGCGAAAACGGCGCCTGGGTCCTGGGCCCCAAGGAAGAGATCCACGATGTGCATCATTATGGATGCCTGACGGTGCAACAGATCATCCAAAAATCGAGCAATATCGGGGCCGCCAAGATAGCCGGCAAACTGGGGAACCAACGTCTGGAGCAATATCTCCGGGGTTTCGGCTTCGGGAGCAAAACCGGGATCGCCTTCCCCGGGGAAAGCGACGGGCTGCTGAAAAGTCTCAAGGTGCTCAAGTCCGGCATCGACCGCGCCACCCTGGCCTTTGGTCAGGGGGTGTCCGTCACCCCTTTGCAACTGACCATGGCCCTGGCCTCCCTGGGCAATGGCGGGGTCCTCATGGAGCCTCGCCTGGTGAAAGAGGTTGACGACCCCTACGGACGGAAGGTGCAGGAGTTTCCCCCCCGGCCGTTGAGAAGGGTGTTGTCCGAGCGGGCCGCCCAGCAGATACTGGAGATCATGGCGACGGTCACCCAACCGGGGGGCACCGCCAAAGAAGCGGCCCCGGAAGGTTTCACCGTGGCCGGCAAAACGGGCACGGCCCAGAAATTGGAGGGCCGGTCTTATTCCCACACCAAGTTTGATGCCCTGTTCATCGGCCTGATACCCGCGGAAAAGCCGGTTTTGGCGATCAGCGTCATCATCGACGAACCCAAGGGGGCCATCTACGGAGGGGTGGTGGCCGCGCCCGTCTTTCGGGAAATAGCCGCCCAATCCATGCGGGTCCTGGGGTATTATCCCCAGCAGGAACTGGAGCGGGACAAGAACCTGCCGGTCCAGGCTAAAGCGGCCATCCCGGATCAGGGGCGAAGGACGGCCGCGGCGGCCCCCGGCCAACCGTTGGCTCCCACGTTGGCGGAGTTGTTGCCGACCCGGCTGGAGATGCCCAAGGGACCGTTGACGGTAATGCCCGACCTGAAGGGCTATACCATTCGCCAGGTACTGGACCTGCTGACCCGCTCCGGATTGAAATGCCGCCTGGAGGGCAGCGGCATGGCTGTGAGCCAGGAGCCCTCCCCGGGGACCAGCCTCTCCCCCGGCGCCGTCTGCCTGGTGAAATTCCAGTCCGGTAGCTGACGCGCCCCCTGGGGGTGGGGGGTGGTCATTGCCAAGAGCAGGATGTTTTTATAAGATGAAGCGGAGGCGGTGGGACTCAAAAGCGGCCTCAACCCGCCAATCCTTGAGTGAAGCATCCGGCGGGGGCAGGCTGCGAGCCTGCCCTTTGGCGTATCTGACCATTATTCCTGCGCATCATATATTGCTTGCTGGGTTCACCGTCTGATTGCGGCCCACAGCCCCCGGGGTAATCAGACCTGTTTGCGAGGGAACCATGCACCGCGAGCCTACGTCCTCCATTCCTTTGAAGCGGCTGCTGGCCGGCCTGGAGGGCTGCCTTCTTAAGGGCGACGAGAATCTCGCGGTAACCGGGCTGGCCTATCACTCGGGAGAAGTGGTCCCCGGGGGGGTTTTCGTGGCCCTTAAGGGGGTCCGTACCGATGGGCGCCGCTTTGTGGCCGAGGCCATCGCCAACGGGGCCGCAGCCATCGTCAGCGAACAGGAACTGGAGGTTCCCCGTGGCCTCACCAGTGTCCGGGTGGACCAGGCCCGCCTGGCCCTGGCCCATCTCAGCGCCGTATTTTACGGCCACCCCAGCCGGGAGTTGGTCCTGGTGGGCATCACCGGCACCAACGGCAAAACCAGCACCAGTTACCTGCTGGAGGCCATCCTGAGCAACGCCGGCCGCCAGGTCGGGGTGATCGGCACCGTCAATTACCGCGCCTTAACAGAAACCTGGCCGGCGCCGGTGACCACCCCGGAATCCCTGGACTTGCAGAGGCTCTTGCGGGACATGCGCTCCCGGGGGGTGAGCCACGTCGTCATGGAAGTCTCCTCTCACGCCCTGGACCTGCGGCGGGTGGACCGGAACGCCTTCGACGTGGGGGTCTTCACCAACCTCAGCCAGGACCACCTCGATTACCACCGGGACCTGGACGATTACTTTGCCGCCAAGGCCCGTCTCTTTCTGGAACTGCTGGCCAACGGCGGCGGCGCCTCTTCTCTGGCGGTCCTCAACCTGGACGATCCCCGGGGTCAGGAACTGCGCGCCCAGGTGCGGGTTCCCTGCCTCACCTATGGCTGCCACCCCCAGAGCCAGGTGCGGCCCTTGAGCCACCGCTTCCACCCCCAGGGGATCGAGGCCCGTCTCGCCAGTCCGGCGGGAGAGGTAATGATCGACTCCCGCCTGGTGGGGCCCTTCAACCTGGCCAATATCCTGGCGGCCGCGGCCACCGCCCTGGGGCTGGGCCTCTCCCCCCGGGAAGTATCACGGGGTATCGCCGCCCTGAGCGGGGTGCCGGGCCGGCTGGAGCGTTTCGGCCCGGCGGGCGGCCCCGGCGTCTTCGTGGACTACGCCCATACCCCGGACGCCCTGGCCCAGGCCCTGGGGGCCTTGCAGCAACTCGACTTCGCCCGGATCATCACCGTCTTCGGTTGCGGCGGCGACCGCGACCGGAAAAAGCGGCCCCTCATGGGAGGCGCGGCCGCGCCCTCTCACCTGGTGGTGGTCACCAGCGACAACCCTCGCGGCGAAGAGCCGCTGGCTATCATCCGGGAGATCGAACCGGGATTGGCAGCCGCGGGTTTGGCCCAGATAAGCGGGGCGGCCGCCGGGAAAGGCGAGCGCGGCTATCTGCTGATCCCGGACCGCCGGGAGGCCATCCACCTGGCGATCAGCCTGGCCCGGCCCGGCGACGCGGTGCTGGTGGCCGGCAAGGGGCATGAAGACTACCAGATCTGGGGCTCGGAGCGCCGCCATTTTGACGACCGGGAGGAGGTTACTCTGGGTTTAAAGGAGTGCCACGGCTGATGGCCGCCACCTTCACCATCGCGGAAATCCTGGCCGCCACCCGGGGCAACCTGATCCAGCGGGGTTGCTGGGACACCTTTTGCGGGGTGTCCACCGACTCCCGCACTACCCAGACGGGCCAGATATTCATTCCCCTGTCCGGGGAGCGCCACGACGGCCACGACTTCATCATTCAGGCCCTTAACCGGGGGGCCCGGGGCGTCCTGGTGGAGAGGAGGGCGGTCAAGGCGGCAACCGATGTCAGCCAGGGTTTAAACCCCGCCGCAGGCCGCGCCCTAACCGTAATCGCCGTGGACACCGCCCTGGCTGCCCTGGGGGACCTGGCCCACGCCTGGCGCGGCAGGTTTGCCCTGCCGGTGGTGGCCATCACCGGCAGTTGCGGCAAGACCACCACCAAGGAAATGGCCGCGGGGGTTCTGTCCCGGACATATCAGGTGCACAAGAATCCCCTGAACCTGAATAACCTCATCGGCCTGCCCCTCACCCTTTTGGAGTTGGATGCGGCCCACGAGGCCGCGGTGGTGGAGATGGGCATGAACCGCTTCGGGGAGATCCGCCGTCTCACCCAAATCGCCGCGCCCACCGTGGGAGTGCTCACCAACGTTTACGGGGCCCACACCGAGGGGGTGGGGGACGTGGCCGGGGTGGCCCGGGCCAAGGGCGAAATCATCAGCGCCCTGGGGCCGGAAGCCCGCCTGCTTTACAATGCCGATGATCCCCGGGTTGCCGGGTTGGCCCGGAGTTTCCGGGGCCCCTCCCTGAGCTACGGGCTGGGTCCCGGGGCCGCCCTTAAGGCCGAAGGACGCCGCACCCTTGGGGCCGACGGCCAAAGCGCCCTGCTCCATTATCAAGGGCAAAGCTGGCCCCTGCTCCTCCCCGCGGCCGGAGAGCATATGCTGTACAACGCCCTGGCCGCCACCGCGGTGGGCCTGGTCCTGGGGATGCCGCCGGCAGAAACCGCCGCGGCCCTGGCGGCATTCCGGCCCATCGCCCGGCGCTCCCAGGTGGTCACCCTCCCCATCGGGGTCCACTTGCTGAACGATTGCTACAACGCCAATCCCGGCTCCATGGCCATGGCCTTGCAGACTTTGATGGAGCTCAAGGGTCCAGGCCGGGCCGCCGCCGCCCTGGGAGACATGCTCGAATTAGGCGAGGCTGCGTCCCAGGAACACCGGAACCTCGGCCGCCTGGCCGCCCGGGCCGGGGTCGATTACCTGGTGACTTATGGCGACTTCCGCCTGGATGTAGCCGCGGGGGCGCTGGCGGAGGGGCTGCCTGCCTCGCATCTGTTCCCCATCAGCCGCCAGGACGACGGGGCCCGGGTGCTCACGGAATTGCTGGAGCCGGGGGACTGGCTCCTGGTAAAAGGCTCCCGCAGCATGCACATGGAGGGGCTCATCGACCTTTTGGGGGAATCATAATTGTAGGGTGGGCACTGCCCACCATTCCTTTGCCTACCAAATACAAGGAGATTCACGAAGTTACACCACTATTTGAAATAGCTTACAAAAAACTTTCTTAGAGAATAGATTATTAAATGGTGGGCAGTGCCCACCCTACGTGGTTTTGCTTTTGCTGAAAGCTGGGTAACCGAACAGGGGGATTTTAGTTGCTCTACTATCTCTTATATCCTCTGAAGACGGTGTTTGGCGGCTTCAATGTCTTCCGCTACATCACCTTCCGGACCATCTTCGCCATTCTCACCGCCCTGATCATCTCCATGGTGGTGGGCTCCCGGTTCATTAACAAGCTAAAGGCGCTGCAGATCGGCCAATATGTCCGGGAAGACGGTCCCCAGTCCCACTTTCACAAGAACGGCACCCCCACCATGGGCGGCCTGCTGATCATCTTCGCCACCCTGGTTGCCACCCTCCTCTGGTCGGAACTCACCAATCCCTTCATCTGGATGATGATAGTGGTAACCCTGGGGTTCGGCTTCGTCGGCTTCTATGACGACTATCTCAAGGTCATCAAGAAGCACAATCGGGGCCTGTCGGGCCGCACCAAATTGATGGCCCAGACGCTGGTGGCCCTGGTGCCGGCGATCTGGCTCTACGCCTTCAGCCCATCCTTCAACACCACCCTGACTATTCCCTTCTTTAAACAGGTGCAACCGGATCTGGGCTGGTTCTTCATTCCTTTTGCCGTGTTCATCATCGTGGGCAGCGCCAACGCGGTGAACCTCACCGACGGCCTGGACGGCTTGGCCATCGGCCCGGTGACCATTGCCGCCGGCTTCTACATGATCTTTTGTTATCTGGCGGGGAACCTCAAGATTGCCACTTATCTGCAAATTCCTCACGTCCGGGGGGTGGGGGAGCTCTCCATCTTCCTGGGGGCCCTGGTGGGATCCGGAATCGGTTTCCTGTGGTTCAACGCCTACCCGGCCCAGGTCTTCATGGGAGACGTGGGGGCCTTGGCCCTGGGCGGGGCCTTGGGCACCGTGGCCCTGGCCACCAAACAGGAAATCCTGCTGGCCATCGTGGGTGGGCTCTTCGTGGTGGAAGCCCTGTCGGTTATCCTGCAGGTGGGCTTCTTCAAGGTTTCCAACGGCAAACGCATCTTTCGCATGGCGCCCCTGCACCATCACTTCGAACTCAAGGGGTGGCCCGAACCCAAGGTCATCGTGCGCTTCTGGATCATCGCCATTATCCTGGGGCTGGTGTCTCTGAGCGCCTTAAAAATAAGGTGAGGTAGCTTTTTCCCATATTCCCTTCGGATCTGACGCCATGGAACTTGATCAAAAAAAAGTTCTGGTAGTCGGCCTGGCCCTTACCGGGGTGGCTCTGTGCCGCTTCCTGGCGGCCAGGGGCGCCCGGGTGACGGTAACCGACGTAGCGCCGCCGCAGGCACTTGCGGAAGCCCGCCGGGAGATCGCCGGCTTGGGAGTAACCGAAGCCTTGGGGAAGGCCCTCAAAAAAAGGCCTCCCTGGCGGGGCTCTGACCTGATCATCCTGAGCCCCGGGGTGCCGCCGGACCTGGATTGGCTCAAGGAGGCCCGGCAGACCGGAATCCCCGTCTGGGGGGAGTTGGAATTGGCCGGCCACTTCATCGAAAAACCCTTGATTGCGGTGAGCGGCACCAACGGCAAGACCACCACCATCACCCTGGTGGGGGAGTTCCTCCAGGCCTCCGGCCGGAAACCCCTGGTAGGCGGAAATATCGGCACTCCGGCCATCTCCTTGTTGGCGCGGCAACGGCAGGCGGACTGCCTGGTGCTGGAGGTGAGCAGCTTCCAGTTGGACACGGCCCCCAGCTTCCACCCCCAGGCCGCGGCCCTCCTCAACATCACCCCGGACCATCTGGATCGCTACCCTTCGCTGGCCGCCTACGCCGCCTCCAAGGCCAACCTCTTTCGCAATCAGGGCGCGGGCGATCTTAAAGTCCTCAACGCCGATGACCCGGCGCTGGCGGCCCTTTCTACCGGGCTGGGCCGGGTCTACCACTTTTCCAGCAGCCGCCCCCTGACCCGGGGCGCCTGGCTGGCCAACGGCTCGATCCACCTCAGGCTGGCGGGCGCCGCGGCCGAGAGGTTCCCCCTGGGCGGGATTCGCCTTTCCGGGCGCCACAACCTGGAAAACATCATGGCGTCCCTGTTGCTCGCCCTGGATGCCGGCGCCGGCCCTGAGGCCTGCCGCCGGGTGCTAGCCGACTTCCGGGGCCTGCCCCATCGCCTCGAATTCGTGGCGGAGGTGGACCGGGTGGAGTTTTATGACGACTCCAAGGGGACCAACGTCGGGGCGGTGGCCGTTTCCCTGGGCCACTTCTCCAAACCGGTAATCCTCATTGCCGGAGGCCGGGACAAGGACAGCGATTTTGGCCTCCTCTCCCCATCGATCCAGGAACGGGTCAAGGCCCTGGTCCTGCTGGGCGAGACCCGGGAGCGCCTGGCTCAAACCTGGAAGGACCTGGCGCCCATCTGTCTGGTAAATTCCATGGCCGAGGCGGTGCGGCGGGCCTATGATCTGGCGCGTCCCGGAGAGGTGGTGCTCCTGTCCCCGGCCTGCGCCAGCTTCGACATGTTTAAGGACTATGCCCACCGGGGTGAAACCTTCCAAAAATTGGTGCAGGAGATGAGACATGCAAAGGGAAGCTAAGGCTCTGGCGGCCCCGGGCGTCCACGAGGACCTGATCCTGCTGGGCACCGCCTTCTCTTTGATGTGCCTGGGTCTGGGCATGGTCTTCATCTCCAGCAACGTCATGGCCCTGACCAATTATGGCGATCCCTTCTACTTCGTCAAGCGCCAGGGGTTTTATGGATTACTGGGAGTGGTGGCGCTCCTTTGGGGGCGGAAAATCAGGTATCAGAATTATCAGCGCCTGGTCTATCCCTTCCTGGTCCTCAGCCTGATCTCCCTGGTCCTGGTGTTTATCCCGGGCCTAGGCGGCAAGGTGCGGGGCGCGGCCCGCTGGATCCACCTGGGACCCATCACCGTGCAGCCCTCGGAGTTCGCCGCCCTGGCGGTGGTCCTTTACCTGTCTTATTCCCTGGCCAACAAACAGGAAAAGATGAAACTTTTCACCATCGGCTTCCTGCCGCACATACTGATCTCCGGGGTCTTCATCGGTCTCATTGGCATCGAAACCGACTTTGGCACCGCCCTTACCCTGGCGGCCATCGTCTTCGCCATGCTGTTCGTGGGCGGCACCCGCCTCAGCCACCTCCTGGTGGCCCTGGGCGGAGTCAGCACCCTGGCGGTCCTGGCGGTATTGAAGGATCCGAAAAAATTCAATCGCTTCCTCTCCTTCCTGCACCCCTGGAAATATGGGGCCGATGTGGGCTACCAGTTGAAGCAATCCCTGCTGGCCATCGGCTCTGGCAATCTGGTGGGCCTGGGGCCGGGACAGAGCCGGGCCAAGCTCTTCTACCTGCCGGACGCGCATACCGACTTTATCCTCTCCATCTTCAGCGAAGAGATGGGCTTCGTGGGGTTTTTCCTGGTCCTGGCCTTGTTCGCCCTCCTGGTGGTCCGGGGACTCCGCCTGAGCCTCAAGGCCCCGGACACCTTCGGCTCATACCTGGCCCTGGGGCTAACCCTGGTCATCGGCCTGCCCGCGGCCATCAACATGGGAGTGGTGAGCGGCATCCTGCCCACCAAGGGGCTGTCCCTCCCCTTTCTCAGTTATGGGGGCTCTTCCCTGATTGCCAGCATGCTGGCGGTGGGCATTCTCCTGAACATCAGCAGTCAGATTAAGGGTCCCGCCGGGCCGCGGCCCGTAAAGGTTGCGGCGCCGACCCAGAGCGAAACAGCACAGGTTTAGCAGGCAGGCCCGATACCTGACAGGCTGCTCCCCCAGAATTTCGGCAGCTGCGAGCGCCCGGTAATCTAGAAACGGCTGGACCGGACCATCCTCAGGGCGGGGCGGGGTTTCTATCCCCCCCTGGCGCTGGCGATTGAGCCGCAGCCTGCCACAACCCTGGCAATCAGGAAAGGGGTGGGAAAGATCGATGGACCTCAGGGTAGTCATTGCCGCGGGGGGCACCGGCGGCCACCTCTTTCCGGGGATCGCGGTGGCCCGGGAGTTTGAGACGCACCCGGCGCTTGCGGTCACTTTCTTCACCAGCCCCCGCCCCGTGACCACCCGGATCCTTGAGGGCGCCGGCTTCTTTTGGGAGGCGGTGGCCAGCAGGGCCTTGCAGGGGCAGGGGCTCTTCTCCCGGCTGGGCACCTGGGGGCGCCTGCCGGGAAGCGTTCGGGAAGCCCGGGCCCGTCTTCAGTCCCTCCGCCCCCACCTGGTGCTGGGCATGGGCGGCTATACCTCCGGCCCCGTGGGCCTGGCAGCCTGGTCTCTGAAGATCCCCCTGGCCCTGCACGAGCAGAACGCCCTTCCCGGCTTCACCAACCGCTGGCTGGCCCATCTGGCGCAGCGGGTCTTCGTCTCCTTTCCCGCCTCCCTGGCCCAGTTTCCCCGCCACTTGGCGGTCTGGACCGGCAACCCGGCCCGGGAGGAATTTTTCCGGATTATGCCGGCGCGGCCGGGGACGCCATTCACGGTCCTGGTCACCGGCGGCAGCCAGGGGGCCCACCACCTGAACCTGGAGGTGTTGGCCGCGCTTCCGGAGCTGGCCGACCTGAAGGAGCGGCTGCGGTTCCTCCATCTAACCGGGGAGGCGGACCGGGCCGAGGTGGCTGCGGGCTATGCGGCCGCCGGGTTTGCGGCCCAAGTGGAGGACTTCTCAAATGATATGGCCCACTTGATGAACCAGGCCCACCTCATCGTTTGCCGGGCCGGAGCCTCCACCTTGGCGGAAATCACCGCGCTGGGCCGGGCCTCCCTGCTGGTCCCCTACCCCTTCGCGGCCAACAACCACCAGGAGGTCAATGCCCGCTTCTTGGGACAGGCCGAGGCCGCGGAGATTATCCTAAATAAAGATTTTACCGGGAAGGTTTTCGCTGGTAAGATAAGGCAATTTATATCTGCGCCCGATATCCTGGCCGGCATGGAGGAGGCCGCCCGCGGTCTCGCCCGGCCAGACGCCGCCAAAGAGATCGTCCGGGGCTGCCTGGAATTGATAGTAAGGTAAGATTAAATAAAAATGGACACCGCCCACCCTGATTCCTTAAATATGACCAATCTGAGTCACTACCACTTCATCGGCGTTGGCGGCATCGGCATGAGCGGGCTGGCGGAACTCCTGGTGCGCCGCGGCCACCGGGTGAGTGGCTCCGACCTGGCGGCCGGGCCCCTGACCCGCCGCCTGGAGACCCTGGGCCTCTGCTTCCATGAGGGCCACCGTCCCGAGCAGCTTCCCGCCGGGGCCATTGTGGTGCACTCCACCGCCGTGAAAGAAGACAATCCGGAGCTGGCCGCAGCCCGGGCCCGGGGTCTCACCGTGATGCGCCGGGGTCAATTGCTGGCCCGGCTCATGGAGGGACATCTTCAGGTGGCCGTCACCGGGGCCCACGGCAAGACCTCCACCACCGCCATGGTGGCCGCCATTCTCAGGAGCGGCGGCCTCGATCCCACCGTGGTGGTAGGGGCCTGGTGCGACCTCCTGGGCTCTAACGCCGTCCTGGGCCGGGGGGGCTACTTTGTAGCCGAGGCCGACGAAAGCGACGGCTCCTTCGCCTATCTCTCCCCCCAGGTCACGGTGGTCACCAACCTGGACCGTGAGCACCTGGACCACTATCGCGACCTGGCCCACATCCAGGAGACCTTCGCCGCCTATTTCCAAAAACTGCCTCCCGGGGCCCGGCTGGTGGCCTGTGCCGACGACCCCCACCTTGCGCCCCTCTTGCCCCGGTTTGCAGGCGAGCTCACCACTTACGGCCTGTCGCCCGGGGCCGATTTCCGGGCTACCGAACCTGAGCCCAAAGGTCTGGGCTGCAGTTTCCGCCTGTGGTATCGGGGCCGGGAGTTGGGCAGGGTTACGGTGCCCCTGGCGGGTGGCCACTACGTCCTCAACGCCATGGCCGCTTGTGCCGTTGGACATAACCTCGGACTCAAATTACCAGTATGGCGTCAGGGACTTAAGGGGCTGGGGCAGATCCAGCGGCGCTGCCAGTTGAAGGGCACAGCCCGGGGGGTGCTGGTGCTCGATGACTACGGGCATCACCCCACCGAGATCTCCGCCACCCTGACGGGCCTGACTCAAGCCTTCCCGAGGCGCCGTCTGGTGGTGGCCTTCCAGCCCCACCGCTACAGCCGCACCGCGGCCCTGATGGAGGAATTCACCCCCATCTTTGCCCGGGCCGGGATAGTATTCATCACCGAAATTTACGCGGCCGGCGAATCTCCCCGGGATGGCGTCTCGGGCCGGGCCGTTTATGAAGGGGTTCGCGGCAGCGGCCATCCTGCGGTACACTTCGTGGCAGAAAAGAGCGCTATCGCCGCAGCCCTCCTGGAGTACGTGCAGAAAGGCGACCTGGTCCTCACCCTGGGGGCCGGGGATATCTGGACCGCCGGGGAAGACCTGCTGGCCCGACTCAACGGCAAGGCCGCTGGCTCGGGGGAGGCTCGCCCCTAAGGAAAACCGCCATGGTTCGAAATACGCGGAATTCCCGCCTGCGGCCCCAGCAGCCGCAGAAGAAGCCCAGCCTGCTCCCTCGGAAAAGGCCACGCAACAGCTACCGCCGGAGTCAGGACGGCGAGTCCCCCAGGTCCTGGCTGCGAATGGCCCTGCTCACCGGAGGACTCACGATCCTGGCCGGGGCTTGTCTGGGACTGGTGCTCCTCTACCATCAACTCTTGATTTGTTCCTATTTTTGCATTAAAGATATCAAGAACATCGAAATCGAAGGTAATCGGCGCCTCACCCCCGAGGTCATCCTGCATCTGGCCAAATTGGGCCCTGATACCAACCTCGTGGCCATGCGGCCGGGGCAGGCGGAACTGGCCCTGGAGGCCCACCCCTGGATCGCCCGGGCCGAAGTGACCCGGGAATGGCCCGACCGGCTCCGGGTGCGCATCCAGGAGCGGGAGCCGGTAGCCCTGGTGCAGATGGGGGAAGAACTCTTTTACCTCGATCGCCAGGGAAGTCTCTTTCACCCGTTAACGTCCGGAGATCCACATAACTTTCCGGTAATTACCGGGCTGAAACCGGAGAATTTGCAGCACCCGGAAGGGGTGCTGCCGCCCCTGCTGACCCAGATTTTTCAGTTGCTGGATGTGCTCAAGAAAGCCCCGGCGCCGGTCAACCTGGAAAACGTTTCCGAGGTTCACCTGGACCTGGATCGGGGCTTCACCCTTTATGTTAATGGCCTGGGGGCGGCACTGGACCTCGGCTTTAACGACTATTCGGGAAAGCTGCGCAAATTCGCCCGGGTTTTGCCGGTGATGGCCCAAAAGGGCTACCTGGCCCGGACCGGGCGCATCAACCTCGACGATCCCCAGCGGGTCCTCATCGACCTGAAGGATACGGACGAGGGTCGATAGGATAACTCACGTGCCCCAAGAGCTCATCGTTGGTCTGGACATCGGCACCACCAAGATCTGCGCCGTGGTGGGAGAAGTGCGGGAAAACCAGGTGGAGATCGTGGGCCTGGGAAGCGCCCCCACCACAGGCGGTCTGCGCAAAGGGGTGGTGGTCAACATCGAAAATACCGTGCGAGCCATTCGCAAGGCCGTGGAAGAGGCGCAAGTCATGGCCGACTGCGAAATCCGTTCGGTTTATGCCAGCGTCGGTGGCGGCCAGACCAAGGTGATCAACAGCCAGGGGATCATCGCCATCAAGGATCGGGAAGTGACCCCGGCGGACATGGACCGGGTCATAGACACGGCCCGCACCGTGGCCATTCCCTCCGACCGGGAGGTGATCCACACCCTGGTGCAGGATTTTTTGATTGACGGCCAGGACGGCATCAAGGACCCGGTGGGCATCCACGGAGTGCGTCTCGAATGCAAGGTCCACATCGTCACCGGTGCGGTCACCTCCCTGAATAACATCATCAAATGCTGTAATCGGGCCAACCTGGAGGTGACCGGCATCGCCCTGAAAAGCCTGGCGGCGGGAGAGGCGGTGCTCACCGAGGAAGAAAAAGAGCTGGGAGTGGCCCTCATCGATTTCGGCGGCGGCACCACCGATCTGTCCATCTTCGCCGAGAATGCCTTGCGGGCTAACTTCGTCCTGCCGGTGGGGGGCAACAACCTCACCAACGACATCGCCGTGGGCCTTCCCACCTCCCTGCACATTGCCGAGGAGCTCAAAAAGGAATTCGGCTCCTGTCTCAATGTCCTCGGCGACCCCTCGGAAATGATGGATGTTCCGGGGCTGACGGGCCGGGATACCCAGCAGATGCCCCGGGGCCGGATGGCGGAGATCATCCATTTGCGGGTGGCGGAGATCATCAACTTGCTGGGCAAAGAACTCCAGAGGGCCCGCTTTAACCATCCGCTGCACTCCGGCGCGGTGCTCACCGGCGGCAGCTCCTTGGTGGACGGACTCCCGGAGTTGGCCAGCGAGGTCTTCCAGATGCACACCCGCATCGGCTACCCCATGGGGGTGGGCGGCCTCGTCGACGTCATCCATGATCCATCCTTTGCCACCGCCGTGGGCCTGGTGCTCCACGGTTTTAGGACCCAACGCAAGGCCCAACGCCAGGACGGCCGCTGGGCCCCTCCGGGGCGCTGGGCGGGAAGCCGCTCCTCTCGCGGTTTCTGGGGCAGGGTGAAAAAATGGTTCCGGGAGGTGGTATAAATTTCCCAAAAGTGGTATGATGATTTTGAGGGGGTCGACAGGATGAAAATTCAATTAGTCCCCAACGAATTGACGGCCAAAATCAAGGTGTTAGGTATCGGTGGCGCCGGCGGCAATGCCATCAATGACATGATCGCCTCCCAGATGGTGGGGGTCGATTTTATCGCCGCCAATACCGATGCCCAGGCGCTGGAGCGGAGTCTGGCCCCGGTGAAGATCCAACTGGGCCAGGGTGTCACCCGCGGGCTGGGGGCCGGCGGCGACCCGGAAGTGGGCCGCAAGGCGGCCGAGGAGGAGGGTGAACGCCTCAAACAGGTGCTCCAGGGCGCCGACATGGTGTTCATTGCCGCGGGCATGGGCGGCGGCACCGGCACCGGCGCCTCTCCGGTGGTGGCCGACCTCAGCCGGGAATTGGGTTCTCTCACCGTGGCCGTGGTGAGCAAACCCTTTGAATTCGAAGGCAAGATGAAGCGGCGTCTGGCCGAAACCGGGGTCGAGGAACTGCGGAAGGTGGTGGACACCATCATCACCATTCCCAATGACCGCCTCTTCAGTCTCAGCTCCAAAAACTCCCGCATCAAAGATGTCTTCGGCATGGCCAACGAAGTCCTGGGCTTTGCAGTGCGGGGCATCTCCGATCTCATCATGGTGCCCGGCTTCATCAACGTCGATTTTGCCGACGTCCGCACCGTCATGAAGGAGCGGGGTATGGCCCTCATGGGCACCGGCATCGCCAACGGCGGCAACCGGGCCGCCGATGCCGCCCACAAAGCCATTTCCAGCCCCCTCCTGGAAGACATCTCCATTCGGGGCGCCCGGGGTATCCTGGTCAACATCACCGCCGCCCCCGACATCTCCATGGAGGAACTCCGGGAAATCTGCGGCATCGTCCAGGAAGAGGCCCACGAAGAGGCCATCATCAAGTGGGGCCTCGTTTACGATGAGGGACTGGCCGACGAAATCCGGGTGACGGTGATCGCCACCGGCATTGGCAATGGCAAACGCGCCGAAATGGAACGGCCCGTCTGGACCCACTCGATCCAACCGGCGGAGGATCTGGAAATCCCCACCATCCTGCGGACTGCGGAGGCGCCCCGGAATGCCGAGGCGCGGCCGAGCAACCTCCGGCCCGCGGCCAATCTGGGGGTGGTGGGCGCCAAGAGAAACATCGTCCATCCTGACCTCCAATATGAGGAAAGCGAGTTGGACATTCCGGCCTTCCTGAGGAAGGACGGCTGAGAAAATACCGTTTTCCTGTTTCCGGTTTCCGTTTTCCGTGGGGGCGTGATTTATCACGCCCCTTTGCTTATCGGGTATTTTTAGTCTAGTAGGGTGGGCACTGCCCACCATTTCCACGCCTGGCTTAGCTCACTGCCATGTCCGCCAAGATCAAATCCCGCCTGCAAAAAATCCTGGCCCAGGAACGAGGCGCAGTGGTGCGGAACTGGGGGGCCCGCTGGCCCGTGGCCCTGATCTACCCCCAGATCTACCCGGTGGCCATGGGCAACCTGGGCTTTCAGACCATTTACCGGCTGCTCAACGACACCGTAAGCCTCCACTGCGAGCGCGCCTTTCTCCCCAGCCCGGAGGATTGGCGGGAGCACCAGCGCACCCGCACCCCCATCCTCGCCCTGGAGTCTCAGCGGCCCTTGTCGGACTTCGCCGCCCTGGCCTTCTCCATCTCCTTTGAGGCCGATTACCCTTATGTCCTGCAAATCCTGGAGGGGGCCGGGGTTCCGCTGCTGGCCGCGGCGCGCCGCGCCGGAGACCCCCTGGTCCTGGCCGGCGGGGTGGCCACCTTCCTGAACCCCGAGCCCCTGGCCCCCTTTGTGGACGCCTTTTTTCTGGGGGAGGGGGAGGCCGGGGCGGTCCCCTTCTTTCAGTTTTTGGCCAAGGGCCAGGCGGAGCGGGCGCGGCCCCTGCTGTTGCGAGAGCTGGCGCAAACCATCCCCGGGGCTTACGTGCCCGCCGGCTACCGGCCCCGCTACCACCCGGACGGCCCCCTGGTTGCGTTCGATCCGGAGCCGGGCTATCCTCCCCGGGTGCAGGCCCCGCACCTGCCGGAACTGGCGCCCTACCCTACCCACAGCCACCTCCTGGCCCCCCAGAGCGAATGGGGGGAGATGTTCCTGGTGGAGACCGGGCGCGGCTGCTCCCGGGGCTGCCGCTTCTGCGCCGCCGGCTTTGTTTACCGCCCGCCCCGGGAGCGGCCGCTGGAGGAACTCTGGACCCAGGTGGGGCGGGGCTTGCTGGAAAAACGCAAGGTGGGCCTGGTGGGGGCTGCGGTCAGCGACCATCCCGCCATCAAAGAACTGTGCCGGAAAATCGAGGCCGCGGGCGGCGAGATGGGGATCAGTTCGCTCCGGGCCGACTCCGCCGACCAGGAGCTTTTCCAGCTTCTGGCCCGGGGCGGAGTGCGGAGCGTCGCCCTGGCTCCGGAGGCCGGCAGCGAACGCTTGCGCCAGGTAATCAACAAGGGTCTCAGCCAGGAAGAGCTGGCCCAGGCCGCGGTGGCCCTCAGCCGGTCCGGCATCCCGCAGCTCCGCCTCTATTTCATGGTGGGCCTGCCCACCGAGACCCTGGAGGAGGTGGCGGAAATCCCCCGTCTGGTCCGCTTCCTGGAACACCGCGTCAAGAAGGACAGCCGCGGCCAGCGCCACCTGGGCCTCATCACCCTGAGCCTCTCCTCCTTCGTCCCCAAGCCCTTCACCCCCTTCCAGTGGGCTCCGTTCCTGGAGGTGGCGGAGTTGAAAAAGCGCCTCCGCCTGGTATCCCGGGAATTTCACGGCGTCAAGGAGGTGCGGGTCCACACCGACCTGCCCAAATGGGCCTACGTCCAGGCCCTGTTGGCCCGGGGCGACCGCCGAGTGGGGGAGTTGCTGCTGGCCGCCCATCGCCTCGGCTGGAGCCGGGCCTTTCGGGAAAGCCCCGTCAACCCGGACTTCTTCACCCTCCGGCCCCGCCCCCAGGGCGAGCTCTTCCCCTGGGACTTCATCGACCACGGCCTGAAAAAAGACTATCTCTGGGAGGAATACCAGCGGGCCCTGGAAGCCCGGGAGACCCCGCCCTGCCGGCCGGCGGTTTGCCGGCGCTGCGGCATCTGCCAGGGAGAATCGGAGTAAAGGTTCGGCGACCCAGACGCCCCTTTTCTGAATAACAAGATCATAGCTGCAATAATTGAAGCTCTGAGCAGAAGCGCTGAGTTTGGTAAGCTAGTCGCTATTCTTAGCAAAATTATCAGGAAGGCCTGATTTCCCCTGTGCTTTCCCACCATTGGCGGATTCTTGGAAATCTG
The DNA here is from genome assembly GCA_049580385.1 of Desulfobaccales bacterium. GTDB lineage: Bacteria > Desulfobacterota > Desulfobaccia > Desulfobaccales > 0-14-0-80-60-11 > JAPLJC01. The sequence goes on from JBAUPV010000005.1 coordinate 160,334, forward strand.
CGTTTTCTCTTGACATGGTTATCTCCGTCCTTACTGTATGTGCACGCCCACCAGGACCATAACCTGGATACGGTAGATGTGGACCTCTGACGACGCTGGCGACGGAGCACGCCAACAGAAGGCCCTAAAATGAACGAGCCAAATGGCACCTTTGGGAGATTCTCGCAAAGAGGTCTCCAAAACCATTTTTTCAATATTGCGGCCAAGGCCGCATAATCACGGAGGAGATCTGTGCCTCAGGAACTGTTTTATAATGTGCCCATCGTGGTTATTCTGTTAGCCAGTATTGGTTTGTTCATCCTGGCGACCGAGGCTGGATTTCTGCTGGGGCGCCGGAGTCAGTCAGCCGTGGACGAACCATCGCAATCTCAGATATTTGCGATTCAAGGGGCAATTCTCGGGCTGCTGGCGCTGCTGTTGGGGTTTGCTTATGCGATGGCTACGTTCCGTTATGATACGAGAAGACAATTTCTCCTGGAGGAGGCCAATGTGATCGACAAAACCTTTCTTCGGGCTCAACTGCTGCCGGAGCCGCCGCGAGAGGAAGTCTCCAACCTGTTGCGCCGCTACGTTGAGCTTCGACTGGAAGCCGGGAATTCGGCGAAGGCTCTGCGCAAAGTGAGCGAGGCGACGGAACGGTTGCACAAACGGCTTTGGCTAGACGGGGTTGCCGTGGCTGAAAAAGACCAGGGGGGGTTTGCCTCGGCGGTCACTACCGGATTATTTCTCCATTCTTTGAACGAAATGATTGACCTTAACCTGACGAGAATAACCACCCTGGAAAACCACGTGCCTGAAGTTACACTGATGCTCCTCTATTTTATCGCAGTTATGGGAAACGCGCTGATAGGCTATGGATGTGGGCTCTCCGGGGTGCGCAATTTCTTCTTGACCATAATATCGTCAGTTCTCATTGCCGCGGTGATTATGGTGATTATCGATTTCGACCGGCCAACCCATGGCTATATCACGGTAAGTATGCAGCCAACGATCGATCTGCAGAATAGCCTTAAAGAGTGGGATAGCCTTAAAGTGCAGTGACTTCGAGATGGACGACTCGCGGGGTCGGCCAGGTAAAATTAGCTCACTCATGCAGTCGCAACCCGGACTTATCAGGAAATTAAAAACTTCCCATATCCATTCCATATCTGGAACTTCTACCTCTGCGCCGATCAGCCCCTGGTTAATCTTGTGGGCATTAACGATGATCAAGCTCTCTCTGGCTTGGCGGAAGATCCCATTCCCCCTGCATTTTTAAAATTTCTCCAGGTATCGGGGCCATAAAGTTCCCCACCACAGTCACCAGTATACGTAGGGCGGGACAGGTGGCGGCCCAGGTTGCCGCCTAATTTTGGTTGGACCATTACCAGATTTATTAAATCAGGTAATATGTGGGTATCAGGGGTTCATTCGGAGGGATCACTATGAGCATGGAACGCTATATCCGCGCCATCGCTGGCAGCTTTATCCTGCTGTCGCTGCTGTTGGGCTATCTCTACAGCCCCTACTGGCACCTCTTCACCGCCTTTGTCGGGGCCAACCTGCTCCAGTCGGCCTTTACCAAGTGGTGTTTGATGGAAGATATTTTGCACAAATTGGGTGTGCCCAAGACCGGTTGATCTTGGGGGCACAACCGTCTCGCCTGTACCTGCCTAAGGTAAAGCCTCCGGCTAAAAATTATATTCTATGACCAATTTTTTCCTAAATCTTCCAGACCGACAGGGCGGGAGTTTGTAACACAGGTTTAAAACCTGTGCCATCGAGCGCTTCGCCATTAGCATTATTCCATCTCTAGACTGCGAACGTTATCTTCCACCGCCCCTTTCAGGTTATCAAGGCTGCGTTCCCCGGCCTGCAACTTCCCAGAAAATATGGCAACATTTCGCTAGTTTGATATAAAAATTGGAGGGGCCTGGACCCCGCCCTGCTTTTTGATTGGCATCGAGGTTTTAGATGAAGTTACGGCGCCTCCCACTGTTTGCTGCAACCGCTGGCCTGGCGGCGCTCTTGCCCACCGAAGCGTCGGCTCATCCGGTCAACACCCAAATGGAGGTTTTTTATGCGGGGATGATGCATCCGCTCACCTCGATTGAGCATCTGCTGCCCATCCTGGCTCTGGCCCTCCTGGCCAGCCAGTGCGGAAGGCGCGCCAAGATTGCGATCCTCGTCGTCTTCCCCTTGGCGCTCCTGGGGAGTACCCTGGCGGGGAGCCTGCTGCCCCCCTTCGGCTTCCTCCATCTCGCGAACCTGGTGGTTATCGTGGGTTTGGGTGGGCTGGTGGCCCTGAACAACCGCCTCGACCGCCTCAGCCCCGCGGCCGCGGGAGTGGCCGCGCTCCTGGCCGGCATAATCCTCGGGTACCTCTGCGGCATTGACATGGCCGCCTCGAAGGTGGCTCACCGATTTATCCTCGGGGTGGCGCTCACCGGGCTCCTCGTCGTAAGCTTGATCGCCATTTGGGTCCCGGCAGCCTCCACGCGCCCGGGCCGCACCCTCCTAAAACTGGCTGGGATGTGTTTCGCAGTGGCCGGCCTGGTGCTGTTGGTGCAACTCCTTGGCGGCGGCGCGCTACCCTCTGCCAGGGAGGTAATGATGCCCGGGGAGAAGGATGTGCTGCCCATGCTCTGGGAGGGTAAGCTCAGCCTGCCGCTCGTCATCGGGGCCTTGGCCGCGGCCATGCTGTGGGGTGCGGGGCACGCCCTGACTCCCGGCCACGGCAAGGCAATCGTCGGGGCTTACCTGCTGGGATCGCGCAGCACGCCGCGGCATGCTCTCTATCTGGGTCTGGTAATTACGGCGACTCACACTTTCGGGGTTTTCGTCCTGGGGTTCTGCACCCTATTCCTCTCGCACTATATTTTCCCCGAACATCTCTTCCCCTGGCTGGAGGTGGTTTCTGGTTTGATCGTACTGGGTCTGGGAGCCGCGATGTTCTGGAGGCGCGTCCGGCCGTTGCTGGCCCGGCCCGGGATCCATCATCACAACGATTTCCAACCCTCTGGGCCTGACCAGGCGCACGATCAGGCCCCTCACCAAGGTCAAGGGCAAAATCATATCCACAAGGACGGGCAAGTCTATTCCCCAGATGGCGAGACCATTCATGGGCACGTCCATGGGCACGGTCATTCCCACCTGCCGCCGGGGGCCGATGGTTCTCTGGTTACCTGGCGATCTTTGCTGGGCCTGGGAATCTGGGGAGGTATCCTGCCGTGCCCATCGGCGTTCCTCCTGCTGCTGGCGGCCGTGGCCGATAACCGGGTTGCCCTGGGGATTGCCCTGGTGTTCGCCTTCAGCCTGGGCCTGGCTGGGGTGCTGACGATCGTGGGGCTCTTTTTTGTGAAGGGCAGCCGGTTCATCCAGCGGCTGCCACAGGCGACCCTGTGGGGCCGGTTTCTGCCCGCAGCCAGCGCCCTGGTCATCATGGTGGTCGGTGGTTGGCTCACGGCCGCAGCCTTGATGAACCTCCGCCTCTAATAAAGATATATTATGCGGCTGTCCCCTGGGCCGTGCAGGCGAAGACTGCGAACGTTATCTTCGGCCCCCCTTCCGAGTTACAAAGGGCGCCTTCCCGAAATCGATGTGCCTTCCCACCATTGGCGGACTCTCGGAGACCTGCGGTTTCTCTTGACATGGTTATCTCCATCCTTATCGTATGTTCACGCCGACCAGAACCAAACCTAGATGCGTTTTGGATGTAGACCTCTGACGGAGCCGGCGACGGAACCGGCCAACAGAAGGCCCTTGAATGGACGAGAAAAAGGCTGAAAACTACACGAACGGATTCCACTTAACGGTGGATGCTCTCAAGCTTAACGGAGTTGCGACGATATATGGCGTCGCAGGCATTCCGATCACGGATTTGGCCCGGATCGCCCAAAGATCCGGGATTCGGTACATCGGCTTCCGTCACGAAGCCTCCGCAGGCAATGCCGCGGCCATCGCAGGTTATCTGACCCGGAAACCTGGGATCTGCCTCACCGTGTCTGCACCGGGCTTCCTGAACGGCATGGTTGCTCTAGCCAACGCCACGACGAACTGCTTTCCGATGATCCAGATCAGCGGGTCGAGCGATCGGGGCATCGTGGACCTGCAGCGTGGCGACTATGAGGAACTCGACCAGTACAACGCCGCGAAACCATATGCGAAGGCGGCCTACCGCGTCGACCGGGCCGCCGACATTGGACTCGGTGTGGCGCGGGCGATCCGCGCGGCCGTGTCGGGACGCCCGGGCGGCGTCTATCTCGACTTGCCCGCGCGTGTATTGAGCGAAGAGGTCGAGGCGGGCGTGGGCGCGGCGTCGCTCATAGGCGTTACCGACCCGGCTCCCCGTCAGTTGCCCGCGTCCGAGGCGCTGGCGCGAGCCTTGGCGCTTCTGAGTGGAGCCAAACGTCCATTGATCGTGCTCGGGAAGGGCGCGGCGTACGCCCAAGCCGATGGAGACATCCGGGCTTTCATCGAGGCGACCGGCATCCCGTTCCTCCCTATGTCCATGGCGAAGGGCCTGTTGCCCGACGAGCACCCGCAATCGGCAGCGGCCGCACGTTCTCTCGCACTGGGCCGTGCTGACGTCGTGATGCTGGTCGGGGCCCGCCTCAACTGGTTACTCGGCCATGGTGAGACGCCGGAGTGGGCTGCCGACAGCCAGTTCATCCAGGTCGACATCTCGCCCACCGAGATTGACAGTAACCGCGGCATCGCTGCTCCCCTGGTGGGTGATATCGGTTCGGTCATGGCTGGTTTGCAGGCTATGATGAAACCTGGCAGCGTGATCGTTCCCCAGGCCTGGTTGGACGAGCTCTCCGAAAAAAAGAAGCATAATATCGCCAGCATGCAGACTCGCTTAAACGCCGATCCGCGTCCGATGAACTTCTATAGCGCCCTGCGTGCCATCCGCGATGTGCTGGATAGGCAGGCGGGGGTGTTTGTCGTGAATGAAGGTGCGAACACGCTCGACTTCGGACGCAACATTATCGATATGCGCGAGCCCCGTAAGCGACTGGACAGCGGAACCTGGGGCGTTATGGGCATCGGCATGGGCTACGCCATCGGCGCGGCCATCGAGTCTGGCGCTCCCGTCGTGGCTATTGAAGGCGACAGCGCCTTCGGGTTCAGCGGCATGGAGATTGAGACCATCTGCCGCTACCACCTGCCCATCACGGTCATCGTGTTCAACAACGGCGGCATCTACCGAGGCGACGACATCAATGAGGCATCGTCTGATCCGGCTCCCACCGTGCTTATGCCTCAAGCCCGTTATGACAAGCTCATCGAGGCGTTCGGAGGCCAAGGGCGCCACGTGGAAACTCCCCAAGAGTTGACCGGGGCCCTCACCGAAGCACTGCAATCCCACACACCTACCTTGATCAACTGCGTTATCGACCCAAATGCCGGAACCGAGAGTGGCCACCTGCAAAGTCTGAACCCGCCTAGCCAGGTCGGAGAGGAAAAAGGAAAATAGGGGAACAAGATGACAAACCAGGATACGCACAGCGACCCTACGAAACCACACGCCCTCGAGGGCATCTTGGTAGTCGATTTTACACGCGTTCTGGCGGGGCCGACTTGTACGCGCATGCTTGCGGACGCGGGCGCGCGTGTGATCAAGATTGAGCGTCCAGTCGTCGGCGACGACACGCGGCAGATGGGCCCTTTCGTCGACGACGGATCGTCTGAATACTTCCGGTTCGCCAATCTCGGCAAAGAGAGCATCGCGCTCAACCTCAAGGACCCGAATGACCTGGCGCTCGTTAAGAATATGATCGCGCGCGCTGATATCGTCGTAGAAAACTTTCGCCCCGGCGTCATGAAGGGCCTCGGCCTCGACCCGGAATCCCTCGTCCAGGAACACCCGCGGCTCATCGTCTGCTCGATCTCCGGATTCGGCCAGTACGGTCCCTTGCACCAGCAGGCGGCGTATGACACTGTCATTCAGGCGCTCTCCGGCATCATGGATGCGACCGGCTGGCCCGATGGCAGTCCAACCCGCGTCGGAACTTCAATCTCAGACATCGCCGCAGGTGTCATGGGCTACGCAGGTATCGTGACGGCCCTGGTAGCCCGGGAGCGCACCGGGCGGGGAACAACGGTCGATGTTGCCATGCTCGACAGTACCTTCGCACTTTTGGAGCACGGCCTCATGGACGCCTTAGGTATCCATGTGCGGCCGACCCGGATCGGCAACCGGCATCCCTTCATGTACCCCTTTGATACCTTCGCCTGCAAAGATCAACCGTTCGCAATCTGTGTAGGCAATGATCATTTGTTCGGGATCCTCTGCGGAGTCCTGAATCTCACCGCCCTGCCCTCGGATACCCGGTTCTCGACGAACGCGCTCCGCTGTGAAAACCACGACGCCCTCAAGTCGGCCATGGAAGCAGTTCTCAAGACCGACACCGCGGGAAATTGGCGGGAACGGCTCGAAAAAGCCGGTGTGCCGGTCGGCCTCGTTCTGAACGTCGACGACACCCGCCAACTCGAGCAGATCGCGGTGCGCGGCATGGTCAAAAACGTCGGTGGCCGCCAGGTGCCTGGTACGCCGCTAAAGTTTGGCGCCTTCAATTCCCTGGGAACCATGATCCCGTCCCCAACGCTGGACGACTGTGGGGCAGCTATCCGAGCGGAATTTGGGCCCCGGCAAGAAGAAGCGTAGATGCCCCCCCCGCCAGCCAACGGCTCCGGGGCTCCGCCGCAGCGAGTCGATAACCTATCCGAACTACTTAGCAGGCACGTGCAAGAGAGGCCGGAGCGGATCGCGGTCGGCACCTCCGATCTTCAAGTCGTGCTTGGTTATCGTCGACTGAGTGAGCTAGTTCGTTCCGCCTCGGCGCAACTCTCGCAGATGGGAGTACGGCGAGGTGACCTGATTGCCCTTATCTCCGACAACAACGTCGAGTTCGTCGTTGGCCTTCTCGCCATCATCAATACGGGCGCGATTGGGGTACCGCTAAACCCAGCGCTCACACTGCCGGAGCTGCACATTCGGTTCTCGGAACTGCCTGTGCACGCTCTGCTGGTTCCGCAGCACCACGCGGCCCCAATCGACCTTTGGGGAAGCGCGGCGAACCAGGGGCGCCGGTGGACCATAGGTGTCGACGGTTCCGGTGAATCGGCAACTGTGCGCCTGGCGAATGCCGACCTGCAGACGACAGGGTCCGTGGCGGCTGCTCCGGTGAGTTTTCTGCCCATCATCACGACCGACGTTGCCCTGGTCATGTTTACGGCGGGATCGACGTCGGCGCCCAAGGCGGTTCCGTTGACGCACCGAAATGTGGCCGAGTCGATTCACGGAATCACGGCCGTCAACGACTTGTCCCCTCAGGACGCGACGCTCATCGTAATGCCCCTGTTCCACGGTCATGGACTCGTGGCTGGGCTGCTCTCGACGCTGGCGAGTGGTGGTGGCGCCTACCTCCCGAGCACGGGGAGCTTCTCAGCCCACCGCTTCTGGCCCGACATGGCGCGCGTCGGGGCTACCTGGTACACGGCAGTGCCCACTATCCATCGCATTCTGGTGAATCGCGCTGATCAAGAGTATCCACGCTCGTCGCCCCTGGCGCTGCGCTTCATCCGCAGCTGCAGTGCTCCACTCGATACGGATCTCGCCACAGCCGCAGGCGACACCTTCCACGCTCCGATGATCGCTGCCTATGGCATGACGGAGACATCGCATCAGGCGACCTCGAATCCACTCCCCATTCATGGACCGAACAAGACGCAGTCAGTAGGTCTTCCTGTCGGCCTCGAGCTTCGCATCGCCGTTGCTGATGGACTCAACGCCGCAATTGACGAAGTCGGGGAGATCTGCGTGCGTGGCCCGGCGCTGACCAGCGGATACCTCAACAATCCCGACGCCAACGCCGAAAGCTTCAGGAACGGGTGGTTCCACACGGGTGATCTCGGAAGTCTTGACCGAGATGGTTACCTTTTCATCAAAGGGCGGCTTAAGGAGGTCATCAACCGAGGTGGGGAAAAGATCGCCCCGAGCGACATCGATTCCGTTCTGCTATCTAACCCGAAGGTCTTCGAAGCGGCATCTTTCGGGGAGCCGGATGCGATCTATGGCGAGGTTGTTCAAGCCGCCGTCAGCGTGCGGCCTGGAACGCAGGCAACCGCGGATGAACTTCGGGACTACTGCCGCTCGGCGCTGGTCAGTTACGAGGTTCCCGTGCGAATCCATATCGTGACTGACTTCCCTCGCACTGCGAAGGGGTCCATAGATCGAAATGCCCTCGCGAGAAGATACATGACAACCTGACCGCGCTGTACCGGATTAGAGACCGGAGTGACGAAAAAGGCGCCCTGGCCGTCAGGGCGCCTTAATTCCTCCGCAAGCTTTACAGTTCTCTCTGATCTAAATTTAACCCCGGGGCGGCGGCGCCACCCTACCTCGGACAAGACCTTAAGGGGCCGGGGGCGACCCGGCCTTCAACTTTCCCAGGGCCCGGGTCAACTCCAGCATGACCCCCAAACCCTGGCGGCACTCGGGCTCGCGCATCTTCCAAAGCAGGGCGTAAGGCCCCACCGGCTTTACTTCCTCCAGATGCACCTCCTGGGGCAGATCCACCAGCTTTTCCAGAAACTCGATCAACTGGGGATTCGCCAGTTTCTTGACGATTCCATGAAACTGGACGAAGCCGTCGCCGATGGTGGCGACATCCTCGGGAGTATAGTGGGAGGCAATCTTGCCATACATATCCAACATTGCCCCATTGATGCGGAAAATGCCTTGCTCCTCCAGTCGGTCCAGGTAGTCGACGATCTTGGGCACCGCCACCTTCAGCAGCGGCTCCATATCCTGCCACCAGTCCACCAGGTTTTCCAACTGTTCCAGGGACCAGGTGAGATACTTCAGACTGGGCAACAATCTCTTGAGCAAGGCAAAGAAGTCTTCCAACTGGAAGCCGACCTCCACCTCCGCCATGCCCTCATTCAGTTTCCGGACCGCGGGGTCCATCAGCAAGGAGAGGTCCCGGCCCAAATCCTGCAGATTTTCCCAGGGGCCGGTAAAGGCGGCCAGCTGCGCCTCCATCCTGGCTACGCCATCCAGCCTATCCTCGATGCGAGCCAAACGCTCCAGCAGCAGTTCCTCCGTGGTCATGGCCGCCTCCTTCTCAGGGGCAACTCGATATCCGGAGAGAGGATGCCCCTCACCTTGCCGGCCATGATGAACTGGTTCTCCATGGGCAGGTGACTGCCTTTAAGCATCAGATTAAAATAGACCCACCGGAACATCATCTTGCCGATGTAGTTGGCAAAGCTTTCTTTGAGCAGGTCCATGGGGCCGACTCCCGGGAAGGGAAATTTCCCCGGTAAAGGCTCTATCTTATAGTTGAAGTCGAGAAGGGACCCCTTCTCGTAACCCGTGGTCACCAGTCAGGTGGCGTGGCCATCGTAGGACGGCAACGCCGGCTTGCCGTCAATTTCCCGCACCAGGTTCTCGACGATGGTGTCGGCCTCGTAGTGGGCCACCGCCCCGGCCTTGGAAGTGGGAACATTGGCGGCATCGCCGATCACAAAGATGTTCTCGTAATTTTTGGCCTTCAAGGTATTGTGGTCGGTATCCATATAGCCCATGGGGTCTCCCATGTCGCTGGCGATGATGCACTGGGCCCCGAAGTTGGGCGGAATCGCCACCAGGAGATCGTAAGGGACCTCTTCATCCCCATAGGATTTGATGACCCTCTTTTCCCGGTCCACCTGGGCGATCTGAAAATTCGGGGTGACTTTGATATTTTTTTCTTTGCAGATATTTCCCAGCACCCCTGCGGCTACCGGCTTGGTGAAGGCCGCGGACAGCGGCGTCACCAGTTCGATTTCTATGTGGTCCCTGACCCCATGGGTGGTAAAAAACCAATCGGCCATGAAGGCGAATTCCAAAGGCGCCACCGGGCATTTGAACGGCAGTTCGGCGATATTGACCACCACCCTGCCCTTCTCGAAATATTTCATCTGCTCGGCCAGGGCGATGGCGCCCTCCCGGGAGTAAAAATTGTGGATGTCTTGACCCATCCCCTCGCTCATGCCTTCCACTTCTTCGGGCACGATCCCGCAACCGGTGGCCACCACCAGCCAATCGTAGTTATATGACCCGCCCTTGGTGGTGACCTGCTTCTTGACCGGATCGATCAGGCTAATTTCATCCAGGATAAAGTTGACCCCGGGGGGGATAAACTTGATTTTCGGCTTGACGCAGTCTTCCGGGGTGTAGATGCCAAAGGGGATGAAGAGCCAGCCGGGCTGGTAATGATGCTGCCAATCCCGGTCAATAACGGTTATCTCCCACTCGGATTCCGCCAATATCCGCCGCATCTTGCTGGCGATGATGGTGCCGCCGGTGCCGCTGCCCAGAATCAACAGTTTCTTCATGCCGCGCGTCCCTCCGTTTGCCGGGAATAAGCCGCTTACCGCAGCCTTAAACCGCTTTCTGAAACTCAAGATAAATACGAATTAAGGATTTTCCATAGCTAAGGCCGCAAGATAACCTGAAAAGTTTCATTTCCTCGCAAAAGGGCCGCCTACTTGCGTCTTTCCGGATAGATCGCGATCAGGCCGCAGCCCTGGCCATTGGTGGGACGGGGGAAAAACCGAGGCGATTAGACAGGCCACCTTCGCCGGCGCTTGCCCGACGCAGGGACGTGTAGCCGTGACGCCTGGTGCCGCTGCACTTGCATCACGCCAGCACTGGGCTTAAATTGTGATGCAGGTATCACCGCAGCCACCAGGGGGGAGCGCCAGGCCCCATCACCATCATAGGAGTCTACTTGACCCTGAAACACATCAGGAGGGAGAAGAGAGCGATGACGAAGCACCTGACCGGGACACGTGAAGAGTGGCTTGCAGCCCGCCTTGAGCTGCTCAAGGATGAGAAGGAGCTGACGCGGCGCAGCGACGAGCTGGCGCGGCGGCGGCAGGAGCTGCCGTGGGTTCGGATCGACAAGGAGTATCACTTCGATACCGACGCAGGAAAAGCGTCCCTCGCTGATCTCTTCCGAGGGCGCTCGCAGCTCCTCGTCTACCACTTCATGTTCGGGCCCGACTTCACGGCGGGGTGTCCGTCCTGCTCGGCGATCGCGGACGGGTTCAACGGCTTCGTCGTCCACCTGGCCAACCATGACGTGATGCTCTGGGCGGTCTCGCGGGCGCCGCTCGCCAAGCTGCAGGCGTACGAGCGGCGAATGGGGTGGACGTTTCCGTGGGCGTCGTCGTCCGGCGGAGACTTCAACTTCGACTTCAACGTCTCGTTCACCGAGGAGCAACAGCGCCAGGGGCTCATCGAATACAACTACCGGCGCGGCGGCCACGCCATGGACGTGACACCGGCCCCGGAGCCTGTCGCCAGGCAAGCGGCCATGACCGGAACCGACGCGGCCACGTACTCGCTCGACAGGCCCGGCCTGAGCGCCTTCGCGCTCGAGGACGGTGTCGTCTACCACACCTATTCCGCCTATGCACGCGGAGTGGACGCCCTCTGGGGCATGTACCAGTGGCTCGACCGCGCCCCCAGGGGACGCAACGAGACGGGCGTTTGGTGGCGCCGCCACGACGAGTACGACGAGCCCTGAGCCAGGTCGTGGGGCTTGGGACCGTACCGGAGGCCCACCCGCGCCGGTCGTCCTGATCGCCGGACGCTATCTTCTCATACCACTTTGGCCCCGAAGATCCGCTCTATGTGCTTCAAGGCAAAGGCATGGGCCTCGGGGTCGAAGTCGGCCACCCCTTGCCGGTAGACCAGCGCCGGAATATCCCGGTCGAAGAGTTCCTTGACCGTTTCCATGACGCAGATGGAGGTGCACACCCCCACCACTTCCACCCGCTCCACCTGCTCCTTTTTCAGGACCATCTCCAGATTGGTGCTGGCAAAGGCGCTGTAACGGGTCTTCTCCACCTTGAGATCCCCGGGCTTAAGGGGCAGCTCCGGGATGACCTGGCCTCCCCAGGAGCCCCGCACCGCGTGGGGGCCAAAATATTTAAATTCGCGGTCGTCCGGTGCATGGGCGTCGCAGACGAAGATCACCACCCCGCCCTGCCGCCGGGTTTCCTCAATCTTTGCCGCCACAAAGGGGATGATCTCCCGGGCTTTGGCCCCCACGTACAGGGAACCCTGGGGGTCGAGAAAATCGTTGAGCATGTCCGCGACGATCAGCGCCTTCTTACCCATGGCCGCCTCCGGCAAGCAAAACCCCAATGATAGCTGCAAGATAATTCCTGGCGGGTGCCGAAGCAAGAGGGAGGCAGCCGCGGCCCTGGTAAGGCCAGGGCCTCGCATTTATAAGAGGCCCGGCCGCTGCCCTCTTTCAGAATCATCCGATAAAGGACCAGTGCTTAGGTCTAAGAATTAAAATGCGCTTTCCCCATCAGATTTTAGGCTCTTCCTCCAGTAATATTTTCAGAAAAGTGGACCTGCCCGGATAAAAAATTTCCACAGCGCCCCAAGCAAAGATTATAATTAAAGACAGAATTTAGCAGGTCATTTCCTGCCGCTATCAGGCAAGCGGCAGGCCCTTCGGAGGGGTCATGCCCAAGAAAGCGGTCTGGCTCATCATCTTCTTCACCCTGCTCTTCATCTGGGGGATCAACAGCGGCGAGTTGGCCTTTCTCCAGCGCCTGGGGAACACTCTCTGACTGTCCTGCATCGGGGTGGGTTAATGGTCAGATTGCGGACCCTGATCCAGACCCTGGTGGCGTTGGGGACCAACGCCTATCTTCTCTTCCCCTTCGGCGGCCCGGTGATTTATCAGGGGCCCCTAAAGGCGGTGTGCCATCCGGGGCTTAACTGTTACTCCTGCCCCGGGGCCCTGCTCTCCTGCCCGGTGGGCGCCATCCAGAACTTCCTGGCCGCCATCCGCTTCCGGGCCCCGGGCGCCCTCCCCATGCCGGGGGCCATCGTGGTGGGGTATCTCGGCTTCATCGGCACCATGGTAGGCCGCCTCCCCTGCGGCTGGCTCTGCCCCTTCGGCTTCATTCAGGACCTGATCCACAAAATCCCGGTGCGCAAGTTTTCCCTGTGGAAGCCGCTGCGTTGGGTCAAATACGGGGTCCTGGGGGTCCTGGTGATCATCCTGCCCCTCACCCTGTCGGACAAAGCCGGCCTGGGATACCCCTGGTTTTGCAAGCTGCTCTGTCCCGCGGGAACCCTGGAGGGGGCGCTGCCCGTGATCATGCTGAAGCCCACTCTGTGGGCCACCCTGGGGTTTTATTTCTGGAATAAGGTTACCATCTTATCGATATTGCTGGTCCTGATGGTCTTCATCAGCCGGCCCTTTTGCCGCATGCTCTGTCCCCTGGGGGCCTTTTATAGTCTCTTCACCCGTATGACCATGGTGCACCTGGAGTTCATCGAAGGTAATTGCGTGGACTGCGGGGCCTGCACCCGTAAATGTCCCACCGGCGTCAAACCCACCCAGGAATTCGACAGCCCGGAATGCATCATGTGCCTAAAATGCCTGGACGCCTGCCAGTTTCGGGCCCTCCAGTTCGGTATTCGCCAGTCCCCAAGGGCCGAGAAAAAACGGGCCGTTTCACTTACGTGAACCGAGAAAAAAAAGGCTTGACAGCTAGTTAATTTTATTCATAATAAATCAAAGGAGTTACCGCGGACAGCCGCAGGGGAGATCTCATGGCCCTCACCAAGGAAAAGTTGATCAGCCGCTTGCAGACCCAGGTCGGTTTGAGCAAGCAGGAGTCCCGGGCCGCGGTGGAACAGGTCCTGGACATCATGAAAGAATCCCTGGCTCGCAACGAAGATCTGCTCATCAGCGGCTTCGGGAAGTTCTCGGTGAGGCAGAAGAACGCCCGCCGGGGCCGGAACCCGCAGACCAAAGAAAATCTGATCCTCAGGGCCCGCAAGGTAGTGGTCTTCAAAACCTCCGGCGTGTTGCGCAACCGCATCAACGAAGGCAAGTAACCCTCGTAATCGACTCATCTTACCCCAGCCTCTTTAAAGACCCCGGAGTTGGCTTGGGCCATCCCTTAGGGGGCACACCGATTTCCGCCGCGAGTGTTATCTTTAAAAGATTACCTTTCACCTGGCTCTCAAACCGGACTTGGAAATTAAGGATTAACCAGCCGGTTTAGTTTCAGTATTCTGTCTCCGAAAACAGAAAACAGGTAGTCAGGTCCTGGACCTGCGGCAGCAGCGGTCTGCCTGACGCCGGCAAGACTATCGTCTTCAACGCCCTAACCGCCGGGCAGGCCGAGGTGGCCAGCTGGGGCTGGGCCCCCGGGAACTGGAGCATCTCCAGGCGGTTTCGCGGCTCACCTTGAAACCTTGCCTGTTCGTGGCTAACTTAGGTTAGGGGGAATTGGGCGGCGGCCCTGATTACAGCGCCGTGAAGCGGTTGGCTGGGGCTCGCAACCTCCCGCTGGCCCCCATCCCGGGAGACCTGGAGGGCCGGGATTACCCGGTCCGGGAGGGTGATATCCTGCTGTTGCGCTTCCAGCGCTGAACCCGAGGGCCGGGGGGCGTTGCTTTTTGGGAACCATTGTGATAAAAGAGTATTGGGAAAGGAGGTGGGTAGGATGTTCCAAGTAGGCCAGTTGGCCGTATACCCTGCTCACGGGGTAGGGAGGATCGAATCCGTCCAAGAACGGGATATCTCAGGAACACCCTCACAATTCTACATAATGCGTCTTCTGGACTCCGACATGATCATCATGATCCCCACCAATAACGCCAGAAACATCGGCCTCCGGGACGTGATCGACAATCAGGCGGTGGACCAGGTTTACCAAATCCTGAGCTCCCGCCCCACTCGTCTCAACAACCAGACCTGGAACCGCCGCTACCGGGACTACATGGACAAAATCAAGACCGGCTCCCCGTTCCAGGTGGCAGAGGTATTGCGGGACCTCACCCTCCTCAAGGCCGAAAAGGATCTCTCTTTCGGGGAGCGCAAGATGCTGGATACCGCCAAGAATCTATTAATCAAAGAGCTTTCCCTGGCGCATGAAAAAGAAGAAACGGAAATCGTGGCCCGACTGCAGGAGTTGTTGGGCGCCTTCTAAACCGGTCTACCCTGCCGACAACTAATGTCAGCAACCTTTAACCGTTCAGATTGTTTACCTTTCTTATAGGGGGCGTATTTTGCCCTATCACCGGCAGCAGCCTGGACCTTCGCAATGCCTCGGTGGGGTTCCTTTTGAAGAAATTCGAGCCCGTCAGGTCTCCGCTGGCAGGGGGTGAAGGCTGAGTGTTACAGAAGGCAATCACCGGGACCATCCTGGGGATAATTTGCGCGGTGAGCGGCTACCTCATCGCCTCCCAAATACCCCAGTTCGGCCGTTTCTGGTGGGCCGGCTGGGTGGGGGGCGTGGCCGGCGTGGCGGTGGCCTTCAGCACCCTGGCCCTGGAACAGCTAATCAAGCGCATTCCCCTGAAGACCATCCTCGGCAGCACCCTCGGGTTGTTTGTAGGCCTGGGGATCGGTAAGCTGGCCAGCTATCCCTTCGATAAATACCTGGAACTACCCAACCTACAGATTCCTTTATATATTTTCTTCTCTGCCATCTTTGGTTATATCGGCCTGGTGCTGGGGGGTAAAAAGATGTCCGAGATCAGCACCCCCTACTTTCTGGAGCCGGGGGGCAAGGCGGCCCCCCGCCTGCCTTTGAAGATCCTGGATACCAGTGTCATCATCGACGGCCGCATTGCCGACATCACCGATACCGGCTTCGTGGAAGGCACCCTCCTCGTGCCGAAATTCATCCTGGAGGAATTGCAATACGTCGCCGATTCCTCCGATGATATGCGGCGCTCCCGGGGCCGCCGCGGCCTGGACATTTTGAAACGCCTGCAACAGCAAAATCACCTCCGGGTGGAGTTCACCGATGAAGACGTCCCCAATGCCGCGGGGGTGGATTCCAAGCTGGTGGGCCTGGGCCTGAAACTGCACGCCAAAATCCTCACCAATGATTTCAACCTGCACAAGGTGGCGGAACTCCAGGGGCTGGAGGTCCTCAACATCAACCAGTTGGCCAACGCCATGAAACCCGCGGTGCTGCCGGGGGAAAGCATGCAGGTGCAGATTCTCCGGGAGGGCAAATCCCAGGGCCAGGGGGTCGCCTACCTGGATGACGGCACCATGGTGGTCATCGAAAACGCCCGCCGCTATATCGGCAAAGAGATAGAAGTCTCGGTCACCAGCGTGTTGCAGACCACCGCCGGCCGGATGATCTTTTCCGAGATTAAGAACAACGGCCCCGGGCGTAAGGCGTCATAAAGTGGTCAGCGGCCGGCTTTCAGCTTGCAGCCAGGGACGGAAGATACCCAAACGCTGGGTGGGCGCTGCCCGCCAATCCCTAAACGCCGCCCGCCGGGCCTTCTGATTCTTGGAAACCAACCCCAATGACTTCGAGACCCTGAGCCGGATGGTGGCGCCGGATCAGGCGGGCGCCCGCCTGGACCGGTTCCTGGCTCAGACCCTGGGTTGGTCCCGGGCCCGCTGGCAAAAACTTCTCAAAGCCGGGCTGGTTACGGTCAACGGGGGGGCAAAAACCGCCTCCTACCGAGTGCGGGCTGGAGAAGCGGTCACCGTGAGGGTGCCGCCGCCGGCGCCCAGCCCTCTCATCCCCGAGCCCCTGGACCTGGAAATCCTTTACGAGGACAGGGACCTGCTGGCGCTCAACAAGCCCCCGGGACTGGTGGTCCATCCCGGGGCCGGCCGCCGGAGCGGCACCTTGCTGAACGCCCTCTTGCACCACTGCCCGGAACTTAAGGAGATCGGCGAAGTGAGCCGCCCCGGCCTGGTGCACCGCCTGGATAAGGACACCAGCGGCGTCATGGTGGTGGCCAAAACCGCCCTGGCCCACGCCTCCCTGGTGAGCCAGTTTGCGGCCCGGGAAATCGAGAAAAGATATTTGGCCGTGGTCTGGGGCCGCCTGCCTGAGGCCGCGGGACGGATCGACAAGGAGATCGGCCGCCACCCTACGCTCCGCCAGCGCATGAGCGTCCGGCCGCGCCGGGGCCGGGCCGCGGCCACCCGCTGGCGGGTGCTCCAGGAGCTCCCCGGTCCCCTGACCCTGGTGGAACTCGCCCCGGAGACCGGCCGCACCCACCAATTGCGGGTGCATCTGGCCTCGGAGGGCCACCCGGTTCTGGGGGACGCCACCTACGGCGGCGGGGTAAGCCGCCTCAAGGACAATCCACACGGAAAGGTCCTCAAGCCCCTGCTGCACCGCCAGCTCCTGCACGCCTGGCGCCTTACGGTGACCCACCCCAGGAGCGGCAAGCACCTCAGTTGGGAAGCCCCGCTGCCGGACGATTTTCAGGCGGTGATAGACAAATTGGCAAATACGTAAATGTAGGGCGCGTCTTACGCGCCGCTTTTGGTGCGTGAGACGCACCCTACGCAAAACATGCTAAAAATCGCCATCACCGGGGGGGCGGGCAGCGGCAAGAGCACCGTGGCCCGCATGTTTCGAGAGCTGGGGGCGGAGGTCCTGGACGCCGACGCCGCCGCCCGGCAGGCGGTGGCCGTGGGGAAGCCCGCCTGGCGGGAACTGCGCCGCCTCCTGGGTCCGGAGTGCTTTAAGCAAGACGGTGAGCTCAACCGCGCCAGGGTGGCCCGGCTGGTCTTCTCGGACCCCGATTACCGCCGGTGTCTCAACGAGATTGTCCACCCGAGGGTGGCCCGGGAGCTTACGAGGCGCCTCCGGGAGTTGGAGCGCCGGGGGGCCGGGGTGGTGCTGGTGGAGGTCCCCCTGTTATACGAGGCCGGCCTCGAGACGGCTTACGACCGGGTCATCGTGGTGGAAGTGGCCCCGGAAGACCAGGTGCGGCGTCTTCAGGAACGGGACGGTCGCGGCCCCCTGGAGATCAGCGGCATCCTTAAGGCCCAGGACCCCCTCGCTGAGAAGGCCGCCCGGGCCGACTACGTCGTGGACAATCGCGGCTCTGTAAATGGAACCCGCAGCCAGGTGGCGGCCATCTGGGGGGAGCTGCAGCATCTTTGGGAGCGGAACCGGCACAAGGCGGCCCCTTCCTAACCCGGCTCCGACCCTGGCGTCCTTAGGATATTTTTCCTGGCGGTAGCTGTTTTTTTGGCTCACATTAACAAATCTGGGGCCAATGGCAAAAATCATCTTGACAGGCGGGGTTAAAAGGATTAGCTTTGGTTCAATTAATACCTGCCTTTGATTGGTCTTAAGCAACCCCAGTTTTGGCCGACACTTGGAAACGAGGAAACCCCGTATAATCCCCGGTTTGATTTGACACTTGCCCATCCCTCTCCGAATTAAGGGTCCGGTCTTTCTGGTCCCTAAGGGAGCCAGTCTTATAAATTCTAGCCCGCGGCAAGCACCCGTGGATGTGCGCGCACATCATCAACTTTGGCTCAGCGTATGGGAATTGGCGGTATGATCACTAAAGAGGCAACCATGAACTTATCCGAATTGAAGCACAAGAAGATCAACGAACTGGCATCACTGGCCCGGGATTTGAATGTAGAAGGCGCTGCCGGGATGCGCAAGCAGGACCTCATCTTTGCCGTCCTCCAGGCCCAGGTGGAAAAAAACGGGGTCATCTCCGGTGGCGGCGTTCTGGAGATCCTGCCGGACGGCTTCGGCTTCCTTAGAGCCCAGGACTATAACTATCTGCCCGGCCCCGACGACATCTACGTCTCGCCCTCCCAGATACGCCGTTTCAACCTGCGCACCGGGGATACCATCTACGGCCAGATCCGCCCTCCCAAGGAGGGGGAACGCTACTTCGCCCTGCTCAAGGTGGAGACCGTCAACTTTGAGGACCCGGCGGTGGCCCGGGACAAGATACTCTTCGACAACCTCACGCCCCTTTACCCGGATGAGCGGCTGGAGTTGGAAACCGACCCTGACAACTTCTCGGCTCGGGTGATGGACCTGATGGACCCGGTGGGCAAGGGACAGAGGGGCCTGATCGTCGCCGCCCCCCGCACCGGCAAAACCATGCTCCTGCAAAACCTGGCCAACAGCATCGCCAAGAACCACCCGGAGGTGGTTCTCATAGTGCTCTTAATCGATGAGCGGCCCGAAGAAGTTACGGACATGGAGCGCAGCGTCAATGCCGAGGTGGTCAGCTCCACCTTCGACGAACCGGCCCAGCGCCACATCCAGGTGGCGGAGATGGTCCTGGAGAAGGCTAAACGCCTAGTGGAGCACAAGAGGGACGTGGTCATTCTTCTCGATTCCATCACCCGCCTGGCCCGGGCCTACAACACCGTAGTGCCGGCCAGCGGCAAGATTCTCTCCGGCGGCCTGGACGCCAACGCCCTGCAAAGACCCAAGCGCTTTTTCGGAGCGGCCCGGAACATCGAGGAAGGGGGCAGCCTCACCATCATCGCCACCGCCCTCATCGACACCGGCAGCCGCATGGATGAGGTGATCTTCGAGGAGTTCAAAGGTACCGGCAACATGGAGATTCACCTGGACCGGAAGCTCACCGAGAAGCGCATGTTCCCCTCCATCGACATCAACCGCTCCGGCACCCGGAAGGAAGAACTGCTGCTGCCGCCGGAGGACCTGAACCGCATCTGGATTTTGCGCAAGCTCCTGTCCCCCTTGAGCTCGGTGGACAGCATGGAGTTCCTGCTGGAGAAACTGCGGGGGACCAAAACCAACGCCGACTTCCTGGCGGCCATGAACCGCTGAGGATTAAAAGGCGGGATGAGTTTTCGGCACGGGCGCCGGGGCTGAGCCGTTGGCTTGCTCATATTCGGGCTTATCTCCCCGGCCGCGGGGTGGCTTTAGCCGCCCCTGGGAAAAAGCCTCAGACCCATTTGTTCTCTTTCTTGTTCCAGTTCTTCCGGATTTCGTCCTTATCCTTCTTGGTGGCGCCGAAGGCCGATTCACACACCGACTCCCATTTATGCGGATCGGAGCGGAAGTCCTTTTTATAGGGACTGCTATCCGAATTTTTGCAAAAAATGGTGGGCATGCCGATGAGCCGCTCCACCGGGGAGTCGCAAATCTGGCAACTGGTCAGCGGCGGATCGCTCATCTTCTGTTCCACCTCAAAAATATGGCCGTGTTCTTTACACTTATACTCGTAGGTCGGCATGGCGCTCTCCTTGGCTTATCACTCCAAATTGCTTGACAGGCGCCGGCGGGGGCGCTAATTTTAGTTAAATCTTAACAGATTTGTTTCTGAGTTTCGAGTTTTGAGTTTTGGGTGATTCATCCTGCCGGAAACCCGGTACCCCAAAAACCTCCTGGAGCCATTCATGCAAATACCCGCCCTCCAATCCGTCACCGTGGAAATTCTGGTGGACAATCTTATTGACATGTTTGAACCCTCCCGGCCCGGCAGCGTGGAGCGGGCGGCCCGCGGGTCTCTGCCCAAGCCCCTGCTGGCGGCCCACGGCCTTTCCTGTCTCATCACCCTGAACCACCAGGGCCGTCTGACCCGCATCCTCATGGACACGGCCAACGACCCCTTGCCGTTGCTCAACAACCTGGAAGCCCTGGGCCATCGGCCCGAGGAGATCGACGCCGTGGTCCTCAGCCATGGCCACCCGGACCATTACGGCGGCCTCCTGGGATTTCTGGCCCGGCGTTCCGGCCCGCCTCCGCCCGTTTATCTCCACCGGGACATCTTTCACCCCAAAATCTTTTTCACCCCCCGGGGCCGCGTTGGCCCCTGGCGCCTGGAGATGGAGAAATTGCAGGCCGCCGGAGTCGAGGTTCACCAAAACCAGGGGCCGGAATTGATCCTGGATCAACTCCTGCTCACCGGCACCGTGGAGGCCACCACCTCCTATGAAAAGGGCCTGCCGGTCTTCAAACGCGTGCTCCAGGGCAAAGAGGAGCCCGACCCCTTCTCGGATGAGCAGGCCCTGGTGGCCCAGGTGCAGGGCCGGGGCCTGGTAGTCATCGGGGGCTGCAGCCACCCGGGCATCGTCAACATGGTGAAATACGCTGAAAAACTCACCGGAGTCGATAAAGTCGCCCTCGTCCTGGGAGGCTTTCACCTCACCGCCGGGGGGGATGACCTGATCCAAAATACCATCCAGGGACTCCGGGAAATCGCCCCTGATTTGATCATGGCCGGCCACTGCACCGGCTTTCGGGCCCACACCCGGCTCGCCACCGCCTTATCCGATAACTTCATGGTGAGCTGCGTCGGCACCAAGGTGTTGGTGGCGGCTGGTTAAGGATTTTTGGGAGCGAGGGCCCGGGACCTTACCGGAATAAAATATCCCTGCCTCCTCCACTCCTTTGCCCGACCCAAATATTATGGATAATTTAACTGTTGGCGAAGAAACCATGATCGGGGCCCTGGCCCGGGAGGTGCGGGACGGGGAGTGGGCCGCCTGCGGCACCCTTTCCCCCATGCCCGCCGCCGCCCTCTGGCTGGCCAAACTCAGCCGGGCGCCCCGGGCCCAGGTCTTTGTGGCCGGGAGCCGCGATTGGCCCTTTGAGGGCGAATGGCAGGGATTCTTCGACCTGGCCCAGACGGGCAGGTTGCACCTCTTTTTCCTGAGTGGCGCCCAGATCGACGGCCAGGGAAATATCAACCTCATGGCGGTGGGCGACTACCAGCGGCCCCGGGTCAGGCTGCCCGGCGGGGCTGGCTCCGCGATACTCGCCTACGTGGTGGCGCGGCTGGTGCTATTCAAGACCGCCCACGAGCCCCGGGGGCTGGTGCCGCAAGTAGACGTGACCACCGCGCCGGGGTACACTCCCCAGTTGAGCGCATCGCAGCGCCCCGGCCGCATCACCCGGTTGGTCACCCCCAGGTGCGTCTTGGCCTTCAATCCTCCTGAGGCGCCGGGGCTTGAGAGTCTCCATCCCGGAGAGACCCTGGAAGAAGTGCGCCGGCTCACCGGCTTTGAGTTCCGGGCCCCGGAACAGGCCCAGGAGACCCCGGCGTTGTCGGCCGAGGAACGGGAATTGCTCTATGGCCCGGTAAAAGAGAAGCTGGCCCGGGTGTACCCGCAGTTCGCGGCGCGCTTGCTCCTGGCCTAAAATTTAGCCGCCGGCCCCTGCGGCCGCCCCTGGGTGTGCTTCCTAAAGCTGGAGATGCGGGTCCCCCGGAAGGACAAAAACTGCCCCATGTGTGAACTCTTTGCCAGCTCCACCGCCCAGGACGCCAGCGCCTGGGAGTACCTGGCCCCCTTCGCCGAAAAATCCCGGAATAGCCCAAGCGGTTGGGGCATCGGCTTCTTTCGCGACGGCCAGGTGCTCATCGAAAAATCCTCTGAGAGCATTTGCACCGGGGACCAGGTGCATGACGGTTTCTTACGCCTGGCCCGGGTGGTGGAGAGCCGCCTCATCATCTCCCAGTTCTGCGGCCCCATGGATGGCCAGCCCAAGGAATCCCCGCTCCTGCCCTGGAGCGATCAGTTTCTCCATCATCACTGGCTCTTCGCTTTCCGCGGCGACTCCCGGAGGCTCGCCGCCTACCAAAGCCCCAGGCCCATCACGCCGGAAGCGCTCCCACCAGGTCCAGCCCGGGTCCTGGAATTTATCCGGGACGGCATGGAGGCCGAGATGCAGGTCTGGCCTGACCAAAACCTTTACCAGGCCCTGGCGCTTACCTGCAAACGGCTAATCACCGACTACCCGGGGGACTACCTTTTTTTTCTGGCAAACGAAACGGTGCTCTTCGTCTTTTTCAACCATGGCGAGGTGCTCCTCTATCAGCCGCCGCAGGCTCGGGGGGAGGCCCTGGTACTGACCACGGTTGCCGGCGGTCTCACCCGCGACCCGGACCAATGGCTGGCCTTTGTCAATGCGAACCGGAGCCGGGGGCAGCTTCTCATCATTTCCGGGGGAGATCTTCTCTACCAGGGACACCTGTAGATGTGCGACCTTTTCGCCCTGTGCTCCGCCCGCAGCCATGGCGCCGCCGGTTTCCTGCCCCTGTTTGCCGCCCGGGGCCGCCGCAACGTCCACGGCTGGGGGATCGGTTTCTTCCGCGGCCGCGTCCCGGTGGTGGAGAAGTCCCCGGAACCGGTCTTCCGGGACGGACGGGCGCACGACTCCTTCCAACGCCTGGCCCGGGTGGTAGCCAAACCAATTATCCTGGCCCATATCCGCTATCGGAGCAGCGGCAAGGTGGACGAGTGCCACGCCCACCCCTTTACCCTCGATTTTTGGGGGCAATCCTGGCTTTTCGCTCACAACGGCGAGGCCGGGGCCATCGAATCCTACCGGAGCCGCCAGACCCCGCTGCTGGAGGCCGACAGCGATTCGGCCCGCACCTTTGAATTCTTAAGGGATCAGTTTGCCGGGGCCGCCTCCCGTCCCGACCACCCCACTTTCCTGCAAATCCTCTATGAAGCTCTTGCCGGCCTGATCCGCCAATACCCCGGCGAATACAATTTCCTCCTCAGCAATGGCCGCATTCTGTGGGCCTTCAGCAACCACCGGCAATTCCTCCTGCTTAAGGAAAGCCCCAATCTGGAAGACGCGGTTCTGCTCACCACCATCGAAGAGGGCCTCAGCCCCGAAAACTGGCGAACCATTGCTCTGCGAGAGGGAACCTGGGGAAAGATTCTCCTGATCGCCGGGGGCGACCTGGTGCTGGAGGAGGATCTACGGCCGCTTCCGGGCTGCCCGGCCGTTTCCGGTCAGGATTTGCCGGCCCGGCAGGCCTGACCTTTATCAATAACTCTACGTTAACCTGGAACATTTTTTGGTTGGAACCGGCGCCCCTCCCGGCCTCTAATGCCAAGGCCCCTGGATGCCGAAGGGTCCGCGCCGCGCCAAAATTGGCAACGCCCTGCAAATTTTTCCATTTGGCCCTTTATTATTTGAAATCGTTAACTATCTAATATATTAAGATTCGATTCAGACACTGGTTCACCATCTCCGGTAAGCTGGAGATTGCCAGAATAACCGGGGCCCGGAACCCTGAGGAAACCTCGTGGTTCCGTGCAGGAGATTGAACCCCAAGAATTTTGAGGAGCAAGTAGATGAGAGGAAGTCGCCGATCTCCGGTGATTGTGGCAATCCTGGCCATGACCCTGGCCCTGGCGCTGGGAAGCGGTTTCAGCCAGCCGGCCCGGGCAGCCTCGGTGGACGTGGCCATGTTCTATGACGACCTGGCCCCCTACGGCCAGTGGGTGGATTACGAGAACTACGGGCCGGTTTGGGCGCCCAGCAATGTGGGAGAGGATTGGCGCCCCTATACCGACGGCCGCTGGGTGCCCACCGAAGACGGCTACGTCTTCGAAAGTGATGAGCCCTGGTCCTGGGCCACCTACCACTACGGCAACTGGATGCCCACCGACGCCTATGGCTGGGTCTGGTCGCCGGGACGCACCTGGTACCCCTCCACCGTGGAGTGGCGCACGACTCCCGACAGCTACCCGGAGGACAACTCCTACGTAGGCTGGGCCCCCATTCCGCCGCCCGACTATACTCCGCCGGAGGGATACGCGCCGGCAGGGTATTATTCCGGGATGCCGGCAGACAGCCTGCTCACCTCTCCTTTTTGGATCTTTGCCCAGGCGGCCAGTTTCCTGCTGGGTCTAGGACAACCCTATGGACCGGCCTACTCCTATCTCTACCAGCCATGTCTGGTGCCGGTACAATATGTCCCGGTCTTTTTTGGGCAAACGGTGTTATGCCCCGGCTATTATACGCCGAGCTATTATCCGCCTAGTTATTTCGCCCGGGGGTTTGTCGGCGCCTATAGCTATGGACCGCCGGCAAATTTTATCTACCGG
The DNA here is from genome assembly GCA_049580385.1 of Desulfobaccales bacterium. GTDB lineage: Bacteria > Desulfobacterota > Desulfobaccia > Desulfobaccales > 0-14-0-80-60-11 > JAPLJC01. The sequence goes on from JBAUPV010000005.1 coordinate 184,978, forward strand.
CACGGCAACGTCAACCCGGGGGGGTTCAACCGGGCCATGAATTACAACACCGCCAACATTACCAGGTTCCACAACGTGACGGCCCCTCCCGGGGTGTTGAGCGGCAACCCCGCCCTCCGGAATATCCAACCGCAGGCCCTGACCGAAGGCAGGGCCTTGCCGCGGACGCGGCAGATCGCCAACGCCAACCTGGCCCGGGCCAGCCTGTATAAACCTAACATGATGGCGGCGCCGGGCAACGTGCGGCCGCTGACCGCCCGGATTCCCAGGGCTTCAATGGAGGCAGGGCGGCCGGTAAGGGGCGGCATCCCTGGTACGGCGCTGCCGGCCAGGTCCCTGCTGAAATTGACCCCCGAGCAGCAGGCGGCGATCGCGAAGGTGCCGGCAACGCAGCAGATACGCCCGGTGAGGGCACCCCTGGGGCCCGCGGTGAGAGGGCCGGCGGCGCCCGCCGGGGCTTTCAGACCCGAGGCGACACCCGGTTACAGGCCGCCAACTACTACACCCGGCTATCAGAGAGGGAAACCTGCGGCGCCCGCCGGGGCTTTCAGACCCGAGCCGACACCCGGCTATAGGCCGCCAGAGCGGCCCGGTGCCGTTCCGCAAGGGCGGCCCGGCGCTATTCCACAAGAGCGGCCCGGGTATAAGCCGCCAGAGGGGCCTGGCGTCACTCCGCAGGAGCGAACTGGCTATAAGCCCCCGACTCAACCTGGCTATAGGCCGCCCACCCAGCCCGGCTATAGGCCGCCAACTCAGCCAGCCTATAAGCCCCCCGAGCGGCCCAGCTACAGAGCGCCAGCACCGCATCCAGCGCCTGCCTTCCATCCAGCGCCAGCGCCGCATCCAGCGCCTGCCTTCCATCCGGCGCCGCATCCGGCGCCAGCCTTCCATCCAGCGCCAGCGCCGCATCCGGCGCCAGCGCCCCATCCGGCGCCAGCGGCGCATCCGGCGCCTGCACCGCACGAAGAACCGCATTAGCTGCTGCAGGCGGTTCCTTAGCGAAAATCTTCTCCAACCCCAGGCTTCCTCCTATTTCGGGAGGAGGCCTGGGATTTTTTCCCGCATCGGCAAACCTCCGATCCTGCCAGCCAACCGGGATCGTTTTATTAGCCGTTAATCCCGAGGCAAGCCGAACATCCCAATCTTGCTGCTCTCTTCCGGGCAAGCCAATCCTGTCAGGTAAGTAATTTATCCAAGGCGTAAGGAAGGCATAGAGTTTTTCCACCGGTCTGGTAGGATAGGGTGCAAACCGCAGACGTGAACCGCACCGGCTCGCAGAGGTGGGCCGCGGATTTTTTTTAGGAGGAGAAGATGCCCGCTATCCGGGAGGTGCGCGGCCAGGAGGTGCTGGACTCCCCTGGCTCTGGGGCGGCTTGGGTCATGCCAGCGTTCGGAAGGCGTCTTTATTCTTTTTTGACAATGCTGCGGCCCCGTGGTATTTTGACTTGGATTTTCAGGCAGGCCTGCAGCGAAAGGGGGAGACAGTGGTGCGGCGGATTTGCGGCAAAGGGGCGGTGGCCCTGGTCCTGGCTTTAGTCCTGATCCTGCCGGTCCTGGCCCGGGCAGATGGCTTCGACGTGGACAAGTTCAACCAGGAATTGGGCCTGAACTTCGCCTATGGGAAGAACGACCACCACGCCAGCGTCCGGCTCTTCTCTTTGCTGCCCCACTGGGGCATGTTCCTGATCAAGCCCGGCCAGAAACTGGGCCCCTTTGGCCTCTCCTTCGTGGTTGAAGGCATCCTCAGCGTGGCCGATGCAGAACAGACCGGCTTCGAGGTGGGCATCACTCCCATGCTGAAGGTGAGCTACCTGCTCCTTCCCAGGGTCATGCTCTACGGCATAGGGGGCGTCGGGGTGATCAGCGAAAGCATCAATAGCCCGGCCCTCGCCAACGCCTTTAACTTCACCCCCCAGATAGGAGCCGGGGTTGACTTTGCCATTACGTCGCAAATGGCCTTCGAGGTGGCCTATCGCTTCCGCCATTCCTCCGACGCCGGCATCTCTGAGCCGAACCCGGCTTTTAACGTCAACTTTTTCCAGGCCGGTCTGAATTATTATTATTAGATCGCCCTCCCTGCCCTAGCCAGCAGGGCCCTTGCCGGATACCCAGGGCTCTGCCCTGGGCGTCATCCCTCCTTGTCCTCCCTTCCGGAAGCGGTAGGATAGGCACTTTTGCCTAGGGCAGAATGGGCACTTTTGCCAATTGCCCGCCGGTTCCTAAGAATTATTAATAAATTCAAAAGAAAAACTGACCCAGCGAACCTTTGGCCGGACCCGGGGGTGGCTGCCTCCTGGGAGCCCCGACCAGCGGGAGGAAAGATTATGTCCATGACGCTATTTTTTCTCGGGTTGAGTTTGGGCGTTATTTTCGGTTGGATTGGCACGTCCCTGTTGGCTAATTTTCGGCTGCTCCTGCATGGCTCCGTTGACGACGACCTGAGCAGGCCAGGACTTTCGAAGGCCCTGGCCCAGACACCTGAATCTTTTCGGTAAAGAGGCCGGAAACGGTCTCTCCCCTTTCCGCGCCAGCCCCGGAGAAACCGGGCTCCCGGAGGACGGCCCTTAAAGACGGGCCGCCCCGGCAGTGACGGCAGCAGCAGCCAACTGGTCAACCGCAAGGTTTTCCCGCCGCTCCCGCGATCCCTGACTCTCCTTGACCGAAACAGACTGATAAATGGAACATTCGCCACTTTTTTGCTGAGGGCCTTGACAAGTCAATAATAATTACTAAATAATAACTTAACTATGAAAGACTCGATCCAAAGGTTGCGGAGCCACGGCATTGCCGTAACCCCCCAGCGCCTGGCGATTCTGGCAAGCCTGCGGGGCCGCCGGGACCATCCCAGCGCTGAGAAGGTCTACCAGGAGGTGCAGCTCCAGCTTCCAGCCATCTCCTTCAACACGGTCTATAAGACCCTGGAGATCTTCTGCCGAAAGGGCTTGATCCTCAAGGTCAACCCACTCCACGAGACGGCCCGCTATGACGCGGACACAGGCCGCCCACGCCCACCTGGTCTGCCGTCGCTGCCATACCATCGCCGACCTGCACCAGCAGCCGGAGTTCCCACATGACCGGGAAAAAAAAGACGAGAAAGCCGCAGCAGAAATCCAGGGCTTCCGGGTAGAATACCAATCCCTCACCCTTTGGGGGCTTTGTCCCCAATGTCGTAAGCGCCCAGACCGCAAGGAAACCTGAGGCCCCAGGTAGTGGCGCGGGAATCTGGTCTGCTTGGGCCGCGCCCCTGAAATTGGCTAATCAAAAAAATAAGGAGGTTAGATGATGGAAAAGAGCACCCAGAATCTCAAGGAGGCCTTTGCCGGAGAATCCCAGGCCAACCGCAGGTATCTGGCCTTTGCCGAAAAGGCCGAGAAAGAGGGTTATTCCCAGGTAGCCCGGCTTTTCCGGGCCGCAGCGGCCGCAGAAACGGTACATGCCCTGAATCACCTTAAGGCCCTGAAGGCCATCCAGGCCACGGCCGATAACCTCAAGGAGGCCATTGCCGGGGAGACCGCCGAGTTCCGGGAGATGTATCCGGGCATGATCGCCGCGGCCCAGGCGGAAGGAAACCCTGAGGCCCTTAGGAGCTTTCAGTTTGCCAACGAAGTGGAAAAGGTCCACGCCCGGCTCTTCCAGAAAGCCCTGGCAAATCTGGAGCGCAAGGAAGCAGTGGACATTTTCGTCTGCTCTATCTGCGGCCACACCGTGGAGGGGGAACCGCCCGACAACTGCCCGGTTTGCAAGGCCCTGAAAAAATTCTACCAAAAGATCGACTAAGGCTGGGGGGCTGCCCGGAGGGTCGCATTTACTCGAGTGGAGCGTCCGGGGCGGGCTTCAGCAGGGTCTCCAGGGCCTCTCTGGCTGCCATCTGTTCGGCCTGTTTCTTAGTGCTGCCCTGGCCTTGGGCCAGGGGGCGCTCCCCCAGGCGCACCTCCACCAGGAATTGGGGGGCATGGCTGGGGCCGCTTTCGGAGAGCACGCGGTAAACAGGCGACTCCTGGTAGCCGGCCTGGATGATCTCCTGCAGCCTGGTCTTGAAGTCTTGCCAGAAAGACTCGGCCAGACTTCCCAGCAGCGGCTCAAACCAGCGGCGGGTCAGAGCTGCCGCCGCCTTGAGGCCCCCATCGAGGAAGACGGCAGCCACCACCGCCTCCAGGGCATCGGCCTGCAGGGAGGATTTCTCTCGGCCGGCACTTAGTTCCTCGCCCTGGCCCAGGAGGAGGTAAGAGCCCAGTTCCAGTTCCCGGGCCAGGGCCGCCAGGCGCCGGGCGTTAACCAGGGCGGCGCGCCCCCGGGACAACTCCCCTTCGGAACTCTGGGGAAAACGCTGCATCAGCAAGGTGCTCACCGTTAGGTCCAGGACCGCGTCCCCCAGGAATTCCATTTGCTCGTTGCTGGGGGCGGCCTCCGGGTTATCATGGACAAAAGAACTGTGCCGCAGGGCCTGGTCCAGCCGGTCCAGGTCCCGGAAGCGATGGCCCAAAAGGCGGGCCAGTCTCTCCAGTTGCCGTTGGCGCCCGGGCGCCGGCGGCGACTGGCTGCCTGAGGGATTCTTATCCGGTCCCAATGCTCACTTAGCTCCTTGGCGGATGGGGTGAAACAGCGCTGAGCCTCGCCTGAGAGATACCGCATTTCCGGCCTCAAGGGAAGCACCGGGCCCCAAAAAAAGTGGCGTCCGACCCAAGTAGTTTGCCCCCTCCATCTCAGAGCCGCTCGCAATCGACAAGCAGGCCCTCACCCCCGGGGGTATTTTGCAACCGCGTCGCATTATCTAAGCTCGACAAAATGATTCCCGTCCATTCGCCGGCCCCCGCTTCCGGGGCCGGTTATTCTTTTCCTTAAAGAATTCTTATCATTTTCCAAGAGAATCTCGGGCCTTCCCACGACTGGCCTGGTTCCGGCTCGGGCTCCCTGGGGGCTAACCATTGGTAATTTCAGGAGGTATTTTTCTGGCCCCCATTGGCATGATCCTTGGATTGATACCTGGAAACCCTTTGCCGAGGCTAGTCCCGGCCAACCCGGAGAGGAGACATGGATGCGGGAGAGGCCCTAAGGGTTATCGGGCCATCAGGCCCCTGCGCAAAGCCGCGCCCGACACAACCCGGCGCTGGCCGGCTCAGTGGGCCGCTGCCAAAAATCAGGGTTTTTACTTTCAAAATCAGGGAAACCCTTATTGTCAGGTTTTGGCTTTAACCATATCCTCTATTCAAAACTTGCGAAGATATTAAGGATCAGGACATTCGGCCAGCGGCTTAAACGTCGCTGCGGGGAAAGAGCGGCTCATGCAAGCTATCATCCAGGTTATGGACTCGGCCATCGCAGTCCGCGACCCGTATACGGTTGAGCATCAGAAGCGGACGACCCATATTGCCACAACCATTGCCCAAGACCTGGGTCTCTCCCCGGCGAGCCTCGTAACGCTGGTCGTTGCCGGCAGACTCCATGATCTGGGGAAGATCGCAGTGCCCATGGAGATTCTCTCCAAGCCCGGCCGGTTGACTGACCTGGAATTCGCCATGATCAAGACCCATCCGCAGGTGGCCTCCGATATCCTGAAACCTCTGAATTTTCCCGAAGGGATCACCCTGACCATCATGCAGCATCACGAACGCCTGGACGGTTCCGGGTATCCCCACGGCCTCGATGGCCGGGAGATCATGATGGAAGCCAAAATCCTGGCGGTGGCGGATGTGGTGGAGGCTATGTGCAGCCACCGGCCATACCGCCCGGCCCTGGGCATTGAAAGGGCCATGGAGGAGATCGCCAAGAAACGGGGCCTATCCTACGACCCCGCGGTGGTGGATAGTTGCTTGCGGATTTATCAAGAGTCACCCGTGACTTTGATGGGCGAGAACCCCTCCGTTGCCGGCAAATCCTTGGAGCCCCTGGGCGCCCTCCCGGAAAGGGTCACTTACAATCTCTCCCCGGGATTGCAGGAAAGATTGGTCGGCCAGGTCTGGCAGCGTCTGTTTCCCAAGCAACCCCGCATGGTTATACACTGATCGCCACCATGTTCATCAGCTGGAGCATCTTCATGGGCCGGGGCCACTTCTAGACAAAGAAGCCAGGAAAGCAAGAAAAACCGTCTAGAAGACCCGATCCCCGGCGGCTCCCGGCGCCTTGGTTAGGTGCCGCCCCTTGGCCAATCCTACCCCCTTTTTCTGATCGACAGTCTCGGAGTGCTCCCTTTTTCTAAAGTTTCTTGACTTCCCCCCCCTTTGGGTTATTGTAGTGATTAAGTCGCAATTACATCAGGTGTTCATCGATGATGACCTCGGAACTCCAGATATTCGAGGATTATATCCGCCAGCGGGGGCTGCGCCGGACCCCGGAACGGGAGGAGATTCTCCGGGAAATCCTCGCGGTGCACTGCCACTTTGACGTGGACGAGCTCTATCTCAAGCTCAAAGGCAAGGGGTCCAAGGTCTCCAAGGCCTCCATTTACCGGGCCCTGCCCCTGTTCATCGAATGCGGTCTCATCCGGGAAGTGGACTTCAGGGACGGCCATTGGCATTACGAGCATATTTACGGCCATGCCCTTCACTGTCATCTTCGCTGCCTGGGTTGCGGAGAGGTTCAAGAGTTCGAAGAGCCGGGGTTGCAGCTCCTGGAGGAGCGGCTGAGCCGGAAATACCGCTACCAGATCAAAGGCCATCAGCTGCAGGTGCTTGGTTACTGTGCCGCCTGCCGGCAGAAGGATTGGGGAAACCAGGGTGTTTAAACGTCCTCTGATAAGCGCCGTTGAAGAAGCGGAATCGCCGCAACTATCGTTGGCCACGGCCATCGCCGGCCAGCGGGTGCGCATTACCGGCCACCGGGGCGGCCGTATGCTCCGGGCCCGCCTGTTGGCCGTGGGCCTCAACCTGGGCCAGGAGGTGGAGGTCTTGCAAAACAACCGGGGGCTCATCATAATCGGCATCAACGGCGGCCGCGTCGCCCTGGGCCGGGGCATCAGCCAGAAAATCCTGGCGGAGCCTTTGCCCGACTGAGAATGGAGCAGGGGCCGGGTGGCGAACGCAGGCGAAAACGCCTGTGCCATCGGCTTCCGCATCTGTCGCGCCCCCCCGTCCCCCAACGCCCCTGAGTCTATTAATCCATAGACTTCCACTTTTTTTTCCCATAACATTAATCATTGTGGTCAATTTCGATCCGCCCATACCTGCCGAATTTTCCCAACAGCCTTTAGAAACCCTGGAGGGTGCGGTAGAGCGCCTCAGTTTCGCCGACCCGGATACCCACTATGCGGTGGTGCGTCTCAAGGTTCCGGGGGTCCGCCAACCCGTCACCGTAGTGGGACCTCTGGCCGGCGTCCAGGAAGGGGAGCAGTTGCACCTCAAAGGCAAGTACGAGATCCACCCTAAGTGGGGCGAGCAGTTTAAGGTGGTCTGGTGGTATGCGGTGCTCCCCACCACCATGGCGGGCATCACCAAGTATTTGGCCTCGGGGCTCATCAAGGGAATCGGCCCGGAGCTGGCCCAACGCCTGGTGGCCCAATTCGGGGCCGAGACCTTGAGCACCATCGACCAGCAGCCGGAACGCCTCCTGGAGGTGTCCGGCATCGGGCCTAAGCGGATCGAACAGATCCGCCTGAACTGGCAGAGCCGCCGGGAGATGCGGGATACGGTGGTGGCCCTGCAGGGATTGGGGCTGGGCATGGCCCAAGCGGGCAAGATCTACCAGCGTTTCGGGGCCCGGGCCCTGGAAGTGGCCACCACCAATCCCTACCAACTGGCCCTGGATATCCAGGGACTCGGGTTTTTCACCGCCGACCGCCTGGCCGGCCGCCTCAATCTGGATCCCTTGGCCCCGGCCCGCCTGGCCGCGGGCCTGCTCCACGTCCTGGACACCCTGGCGGGCGACGGCCATGTCTATGTTCCTGAAGAAGAACTGCTGCGCCACACCGGGGAGCTGCTCCAGGTGGACCGGAAGCCATTGCTTGAGACCCTGGAATCGCAGGCCCGGGAAGGGCGGCTGACCCTGCCGGAGATGCCCGGGGGCCGGGGGGTCTATAAGCGGGCCGCCTGGGTGGCCGAGACCGGGGTGGCTCAAACCTTGGGACGCCTGGCCACCACCCCCGGTCCGGCGCCACCCTTGCAACTGGACGAGCTCCTGGCCCAGGTGCAGACCCGCCTCCATCTGACTCTTTCCGAGGAACAGGCCCAGGCCGTGGCCGCGGCCCTCAAAGAGAAGGTCCTGGTGATCACCGGCGGCCCCGGCACCGGCAAGACCACCATCATCAGTTGCATCCTGGCTCTGTACCAGGGCCTGGGAGCCCGGGTGCTGCTCATGGCCCCCACGGGCCGGGCCGCCAAGCGCCTGAATGAAACCACCGGGGCAGCAGCCTCCACCATTCACCGGGCCCTGGAGTTCTCCCCCCAGACCGGCGGCTTCAGGCGGAATCCCGCCGAACCCCTCAAGGCCGAGGTGGTGGTGGTGGACGAAACCTCAATGGTGGATATTTACCTGATGTACCACTTGCTGCGGGCCATCCCCGCCAGCGCCCGCCTCCTCCTGGTGGGAGACTCCCACCAGCTCCCGGCGGTGGGACCCGGCAATGTCCTCAAGGACCTGATGGACTCGGAGGTCGTCAAGGTGATGCGCCTCACCCAGATTTACCGGCAGGCCCGGGAGAGTCTCATTGTGGTCAACGCCCACCGGATCAACCAGGGGGATTTTCCGATTCTGCCCACCAGGCTGGGGCAGGGAGATTTTGTCTTCAGCGAATCGGATGAACCGGAAGATTTGAAACGCCGTCTGCTGGACCTGGTGAGCCTGGAGATTCCCCATAAGTACGGTCTGGACCCCGTGCGGGACCTCCAGGTGATCACCCCGATGCACCGGGGGCCGGTGGGCATCCAGAATCTGAACCACGAGCTGCAACAGCGGCTGAATCCGGAAAACCACCCCTGGCCTTGGGGAGGCCGGACCTTCCGCCGCCTGGACAAGGTGATGCAGCTTAGGAACAATTATTATAAAGAGGTATTCAACGGCGATATCGGCCAGGTTTGCGGCTATCTTCCAGCCACCGGCCAGCTCCAGGTAGATTTCGAAGGCCGGGTGGTCACCTACGACCAGGGTGAGAAGGAGGAGATAACCCTGGCTTACGCGGTGACTGTGCACAAGGCCCAGGGCAGCGAATTCCCCGGGGTGCTGCTGGTGCTCTCCACCCACCACTACCTGCTGCTGCAACGGAATCTGCTCTACACGGCGCTCACCCGGGGGCGCCGCCTGGTGGTGCTGCTGGGAAGCAAACGGGCCCTGGCGATGGCCATTCACAATGACCGGCCCATTAAGCGCTACACCCATCTGGCGGCTCGCCTGCGGGAAGCCCTGGCTCCGACTAAGACTGCAAAAAGGCTTGACATTTAAGGCCCGCAAGGGCACAATCAAAATAACGGGGAGGCATTGGTGGTTACAGATCTCTTCACGGTACTGGAACAAAAATTGGAGATGGTCGTCGGCCAGACCGCCAGGCTGAAGGAGATTAACACAGTCCTGGAGAAGACCCTGGCTGAAAAGGAAAAAGCCCTCAAGGAGTCTGAGGCCGCCCTGGAAAAGCTTACTCAGGAGCGGGAAATGATTCGCCAACGGATCGATAAGATCCTGAATCGCTTAAGAGTCATCGATACGGGAGAATCGGCATAAACCCGGGTCAAGAGCCAAAACCGGTCAGAGTGGAGATATTGGGGCGCACCTTCACCTTGAAGGGGAGTATCTCTCCGGACGGCCTGCAAGCCGTGGCGCGCCGTGTGGATGAGCAACTGCGGGAACTGCAGCGGACCTTCCCAGCCAGCCCCCTGGCCGACCTGGCAATTCTGGCCGCACTTAACCTGGCATATGAATGCCTGGAGAGCAAGGAGGATTATCAACAGCTCCATGCCGAGATCGAACAACGGTCGAAACTGTTAATTCAAATGCTGGAGACCCACGATTCTTATTTCCCTCCCGGTCCTTGAGAGACACACCCCGGAGGTTCTCGGAGGTGGAACTCTTTGGCCAGGGGGAACGGCATGGGGTGGGGTGAATGGGAAGAGCAGCGCACATTCCGGGCGGATTCAAGATAGGAGGGCACCGGTCAGAAATATTGACTTAGGTGAATTGATTAGGAGAGATCTCGTCCCGGGCCGACCCCGGGAAGCGATAAGCTAATGAAAGAAAGGAAAGGGACCAGACCCAGGGAACCTCTCCTCCGTAATGGATTTGGATTAGTACCCTTAACTCCAACCTGACCCTCCATGGTCAGCCAATCCACACCGCAATTTCCGCCCGCGCCCCTCTCCCGGCGGCCTCAAGTGCCGCTCCGCACCCCCAATTCTACGACTCGGCCTGCGTTGACGCCTGAGCCGCACCCGTAGGTGGCGCCCCTTAACGGCGGTGGCGTCGCCACGGTTAAATATATAAGTACAGGAGCAATGCCATGGGGATATTGGCACACGTCCTGCTCGAAGGTCTGGCCATTGCCGCCGGCTTCGCTGCCGGCTTCTTCTATCGCAAATACGTCATGGACACCCACCAGGAATCATTGGAGGCCCTGGGCAAGAAGATCCTGGATGAGGCCCGCAAGGAAGCGGACACCATCAAAAAAGAGTCGAAGCTGCAGGCCAAGGATCAGTACCTGCAATTGAAGATGAACTTCGAAAAGGAGACCCAGGAACAGCGTCAGGGACTCACCCAACTGGAGCGCCGCCTGCTCCAGAAAGAGGAACACCTGGAGAAGAAGGGAGAGGTCCTGGACGAACGCGACACGGATCTCATGAAGAAATACAAGCAGGTGGCCCAGCGGGAGGAGGAACTCAAGGGCCAGATGGAGAGCTACCAGCATTTGCTGTCGGAGCAAAACGCTCGCCTGGAACAATTGGCGGGGATGAGCGCCACTGAGGCCAGGGATTTCCTTCTGAGGGCCATGGAGCGGGAGATCCGGGCCGACGCCGCCCGCATGGTGAAACGCATCGAAACCGAGGCCCGGGAGCACGCCGACCGCAAGGCCAAAGAGATCATTGCCCTGGCCATCAAACGCTATGCTTCCGATTACGTGACCGAGCAGACGGTGTCGGTGGTGGCCCTGCCCAACGAAGAGATGAAGGGCCGGATCATCGGCCGGGAAGGCCGGAACATCAGGGCCCTGGAGGCGGCTACCGGGGTGGACATCATCATTGACGACACCCCCGAGGCCGTGATCCTCAGCGCCTTTAACCCGGTTCGCCGGGAAGTGGCCCGCCGCAGTCTGGAGCGCCTCATCTCCGACGGCCGCATCCATCCCGGACGCATCGAAGAGATCGTCGACAAGGTCAACGCGGAACTGGAGGTGAGCATGAGGGAGGCCGGTGAGGCAGCCGCCTTCGACACCGGGGTGCATGGCCTCCATCCGGATCTCATCAAGCTCCTGGGCAGGTTGAAATACCGCACCAGCTACGCTCAGAACGTCCTCCAGCACTCCGTGGAGGTCTGTTACCTGTGCGGTATCATGGCCGCGGAATTGGGCCTCAACGGCAAGCTTTCCAAACGGGCCGGCCTGCTCCACGACATCGGCAAGGCGGTGGATCAGGAAGCGGAAGGGGTGCACGCCCTGATCGGCGCCGATTTGGCCAAACGCTGCGGCGAGACCCCCAAGTTGGTAAACGCCATCGCCTCCCACCACGAAGACGTCCCGCCGGAGAGCATCATGGCCGTCCTGGTCCAGGCCGCAGATACCCTCTCCGGCGCCCGTCCCGGGGCCCGCCGGGAGATGCTGGAGACTTATGTCAAACGCCTGGAGGACCTGGAGCAGGTGGCCCTCTCCTTCGGCGGCATCAGCAAATCCTACGCCATCCAGGCAGGCCGGGAAATCCGGCTCATCGTGGAGTCGGATAAGGTTAGCGACGAGGAAGCCGCACTGTTGAGCCGGGAGGTGGCTAAAAAGATCGAGCAGGACCTCAGCTATCCAGGCCAGATCAAGGTTACCGTCATCCGGGAGACCCGGGCGGTAGAGTACGCCCGCTAGTGTAGTGTCCCGCAATTATCTTAAACAAGAGATTTGAGAGAAATCCTCCCTCCCTTGAGGGGGGGGTTGGGGGGAGGGTGGCAACATATGGTAAATTAAAGATAATTTACCACCCCCACCCTAACCCTCCCCCCTCAAGGGGGAGGGAAAAAAGCGAAACCTTTATGCATTGTTCCCTGGGACACAATACTAGGCGGCACCAGGTATGAACATCCTGTTTATCGGCGATATCGTTGGCAACCCGGGGCGGCGGGCCGTGGAAGAGCTCGTGCCCCGGCTGGTGGACCAATATTTCATCGATCTGGTGGTGGCCAACGGGGAAAATGCCTCCGGGGGCATCGGCATCACCCCCGCGGTCGCCGACCAACTCTTCTCCCACGGCATCGATCTGCTCACCAGCGGCAACCACATCTGGAAGCACAAAGAGATCCTGCCTTACCTGCAGGAGACCGACCGCTTGCTGCGTCCCGCCAATTACCCCCCGGAGACGCCGGGGCGGGGCTACGCGGTGGTGGAGACCGCGGCCGGGGAGCAGGTGGGCGTCATCAACCTGGAAGGCCGCGTCTTCATGAATACCATCGAGTGCCCGTTCCGCACCGTGGATCGGATCCTGGGGCTCTTGCCCAAGGAGCTCAAGGTTATCCTGGTGGATATGCACGCCGAAGCCACCAGCGAAAAGCAGGCCCTGGGCTGGTTCCTGGACGGCCGGGTGAGCGCCGTGGTGGGCACCCACACCCATGTGCAGACCGCCGATGGCCGGGTCCTGCCCGGAGGCACCGGCTACATCAGCGACGCCGGCATGACCGGCCCGGTGGATTCGGTCATCGGCATGAAGCGGGAAATCATCCTGGAGCGTTTCTGGAGCCAACTCCCCCAGCCTTTCAAGGTGGCCAGCAGCAATATACAGCTTCAGGGGGTGATGTTGCAGATCGACCCCCAGGGACGCTGCCGGGAGATCCACAACCTGCAACGGGCGATTAAATCCTAAACCGTCAACCTTCCCTCCTTTACCTATTTTATCATCCGGAGTTCGACCTACTCGGCTCAATCGGTGGAGTTTTGGATACAACTTTTTGCATAAAAACCTGAAGAGTGCCGGCCGGAGTCGTTAACCTGTGAGTGTGCGGCTCAACATGGAAATACCGGTTCTTCGTGACAAAAGGCCGAACCCATGGGTTATCGTCTCGATAGAATACCGAGTCTTCGGCACAGCGCACGATCAGACAATTGAGCTTTACAATCTCTTTGCGGCCGACTTTGCGGCTGCGGCAGCCGAAATTTGTGAAGGAGAAGTTCATTCGGCCCTTATCAGGTGTGAGCTCAGGCTTGATCCGAAGTGCAAGATTGGGTGCCAGGGGCACGATCCGATTAAGGATGAGCGGAGTGTCCGTCTTTTCGATAGCAGCAGGGAAATCGCTCGTGAAGAATGGGCTATCATCAAAGTCGTTGTGCAAAATCTCCCATTTGCAATTGCCGAAACGGGCTGTCAACTCTAGGATTGAAGTGATGCCGATCGCCTGGGGATACTTAGGGTCGATGGAGATGTAGAAGGCTCCATCGCGCAGCAATTCGGTGATGGTTGTATCGCCTAATTCGGGAGGCGGGGGCGGCAACAAACCCTTTGCCTCCAAAACGGAAGTTGAGGTTGCGACGGTACTCCTGAGTCGTTCAGAGCCAATGCGCACGCCCGCCGGGGAACAGGAAATGACAAAGGCGACGAAGCCGGCAATAGTGTAGATGCATGTGTTGTCGATCTCTCCGGCAACCAGCTTGTCCAGAGCGGCGTTGTATTTTGGCTCGACCGTCTTCAAAAAATACTCAATCGCTCTATCCTCTATCAGATAGGCGTTCGTGCTCCCATCCATGATTCTGCACACATCTTGCGATCTTGGTGTGAAGACTTTGAGGTCGCTCTTGTGAATCGCATACATGCGAGTGCCAAGAGTCGGCGAATAGAATTTTCTGAGATGCACTTGGGGAACATAGTGGTCGAGTGGCATTGTTTTTCCACCAAAGGGGTAAGCACTTTAGATGAAGCTCGTCATTCGTGTAAGAGCAATCATTGGCCCCGCCCCACGCCTGCAGAATTTTCGGGCCCGGAACCCAAACCCAGGGATGGGTTCCATGATCCCCCCTGATCAATAAGCCCCATCCGCAAATTTTTCCCAAAATATATTTTTAGAATTTAATCAGGGGAAAATAGCAGCAGATCCGCTCGCAACGGGAAGGGGGCAGTAGCCTCTTGCCTCACGGCTTCATGATGTCCTTCACAAGTTCGTCCGCCTGCTGCGGATCATATCGCCTTAACTCCTTGGCTGCTTCCAGCGCCGCTCTGCGATTCCCTGACTGGACAAAGAACTCTCCGCACTCGTACAAGGCATCGGCGTCATCAGGCTCACGGCGCAGCCCCTCCCGGTAAGCTGCGATGGCCTCCTGGTGACGGCCGAGCTTTGCGTAAGCCCAGCCGAGGAAGTACCAGGCTGTGGAATCAGGCTCAAGACGCAATGACTCCCGATAAGCTTCGACGGCCGCGCGGTCGCGATTCGAGCAAAAGTATGCAGCCCCGATCCTATACCAGGCAGAGGCGTCATCAGGCTTGAGGCGCAGGGCCTCCCGGTAAGCTTCAATCTCCTCCTGGTCACGGCCCAGCCTATTGTAAGCAATCCCGAGCCAGGACCAGGCCAAATAGTTGTCCGGCTCGACCTGAGTCCAGCGGCGGCACCAGGTCAGCAAACCCGGCCAGTCCAGGGCTTTTTCCAACACCTTTGCATGGTCTAAGCAGCCCGATTGCGGTCTTGCGCGCCGTGCAGGAGCGATAGGCACTTTAGTTATCGGGCGTTCCTGAATTTTTTCCCCGGCGGCTTCGGCGATCCACTCCACGGGCAGGGCAAAGTTCAGGTTTTGGCCTTCCTTCAGGTAGAAGGTGGTGATGCCCACCAGTTCCCCTGCCGCATTGAACAAGCCGCCGCCGCTGGAGCCGGGGGAGATAGCCACCGTGGTCTGGATGAGGGGCGGGGGGCCGCCCCGCAGTTGGGACACAATCCCTTCGGATAGGGACAGTTCCAAGCCCTCGGGCGCGCCCACGGCATAGACCGGCTCGCCTACCTTGAGCTCGCCCGCCTTGCCCAGGCGTGCGGGTTTGGCCTCCAAACCGGGGGCGGTAAGCAAACCAAGGTCCACTTCCGGGTCGCCCTCCCTTAAAGTGGCCGGTATTACTTGCTCGCCCCGGCCCACGGTGTACCGTATCCCCGCCTTGATTACATGGTAGTTGGTAACGATGTCGCCAGACGGCAGCACGACCCCGCTGGCCAACCCCGTCTGCTTGCCCTGCCGGTCATAGACCTTCACCACCACTACCGAGTCTTTGACGCTCTCATAGACCTGGCTGGGGGTCATGGCGAACGCCAGGGAAGGTAACCAAGCCGCCAGGGCTATGGTCAGGAAAATCTTGGGGGCTGCCATTTGAAGGCGCAAGGTTCCTCACTTCACAAACGGGGCCGCAGCCCCAATTGATTATCTGCCTTGGGCCTGGTCCTGGGGTGGTGATTCCTTACCCCGTACCCAGGCCGCCAAGTCGTGCTTATAGAAAAACCAACCTCGCAAAATTTGCTGTCAATTTGGTGTCAATTCATTATTTCTATGCCCTAAAATACCCCCATTTGCTCAATTAAGTCAACACCTATTTCTATAGTAAAATCAATTTAGTGCGTATGTTCAAGGGGTTTCCCATATTCCCTTAAAATGCACCTCGACTAGAGGGCCGCACCGCGCCTCTCCCCTCGTTCCAGGACCCTGGACCACTTTGCTCCAAATCGCGACTGTAAAAATGGGGGAAATCGAGCCTCAGAATCAGGGATACCCCGATTGTCCGGATTGGCGTTGTCCATAAGAATATCGATAACGTGGTTATCCGTAGAGAGGCCTGCCTTCGAGTTGCCGAATCTGCGGGAAGGGGTCCGGTTCTCCATGACCTCCAGGGGTTAGAGGGTCATAGCATGGTCACCAAAGACTTCACCGTCAGGCTTGGGCAGGATGAGATCGGCTACATCCTGGATCGCAAAGAGAATTTGGATCACCACAGCCAGTTGTGGGATCATATGAGCCGTTACCGGGATCTGGGTTGGACCCTGGCGGTCATCGACGTCCAGGACGGAGTCGATTTGAAGTTGGACCTGAGCCAGCCCAAGGAACTCCGGTGGAAACAACTGGCGGATTTAGGGTTGGATGGGGTCCAGGTTAACCTGGCGGTTCGAACCGGCCGGGCTTCCCGCCTGCTAGTCCTGGAGGTCAACAAGGGAGAAGGGACTCTTTCTCTGGACCGGCTGGGGGATTGGCGGGCCCAGTGCGTGGCGGAGCTGGGGAATGGCCGGGAACGCCATTATTATTCCCTGCCCCCGGAGAAACAGCCGCCCGCCTCTTTCTCGGCCGGGGAGGTCTCGATTTATGGGGAAGGGGCCCTGGTTCTGGCGCCTACTTCCCTCGAGCCGGGGACCCGGGAACCGTGGCGCTGGGTTACCCCCCCCTGGGTGAGTTCCCCCCAGCCGCCGAAAGCGGCTCTCTGGCAATTCCTCCGGGAACAGCAAGGCAAGACCGGGCCTGAATCACAGGAAATGCTCAGTTGGGAGGAAGCCTACCAGGCCATCGCCTTCCATGAAGGAGTGCTCAAGGCCTGGAGAGCGCCGTCCGCAGCCATGAGCAGTTATTATCGGGATATTCTGATGGCTTCCTTGGCCGCGGGCCTGAGAGACCGGCGGCTTTTGCTGGGCTTGTTATGGCACGCCCCCCACGGGGACGCCCGCACTAATGAAGAAAGGTGGCAATTCCTGAAAAGTCTGCTGGTCGAAGACCAGCTCTCGGCGCCGGAATTCGGGCCGAAAGCGGGCGCCGCGGCCGCGGGGTTCGACCCGTCGGTTTACGAGCAGTATTTTAAGCTGCTGGCCGCCCTGGGAGAGCAGGTGGTCGCCGAGAGCTGCCGCCAGAAAACGATTCTCTCGGGACTGGAAGCGAAGGTCACTGAACTCTCGGGACTGGAAGCCAAGGTTACTGAACTCTCGGGACTGGAAGCCAAGGTCACTGAACTGGATCGGATGGTGGCGGAAATAGAGCGATACTTCCCCTCTCCTGCCACTGGCAGCCCTGAGGGCAAGGGCTTCCCCCCGGCCCAGGACCGCGGCCTCCTGGAATTTCCCTGGGCTGCGGCAATGGCCCGGCCGCCCGAAACAACCAAGAAGCTCCAAGAGGTGAAGTCCATGGTCAAGGACTTCCTCGGTAAGAACCCGGACCTGGCCGCAGACCAGGATACCGTGCAGATGGTGCTCTTTTGCCTCAAAAACTACGTGAGCATCGACCCCGAGTTTGCCGGAATGTCGTTTCAGGAGAAACTGGAAGAAGCTGGCCGCATGGCCAGGGGTTTCCTGGGACATTCCGCCAAGGCCAATTAGTGGAGGTGCGGGAAACTCTATAGGAGCAGCGGCGGCCCCGGACAACGCCGCCGCCAATTGAGACAGCTTATGCCGTACGATTACCAGCCTAGCCACTCTAAAACCAGAGGGTCATCCCGAAATACTTCGGAGGTGATTCTAGAAATCGGCCGCCCCGGGAAGGAGACGCGGCAATTTCCCGCGGTGATCCGGAACCTGCGGGCCGGCTTGGTCAGCCTGGAAGTGACCTACAAGCGGGGCTTAAAGGAATGGGAAGATCTCAAGGGGCAGCGCGGCCGCCTGTGCATACCAGCCAACGGGAACGGGGAACCCGGCAACTTCCCGGGGAAGGTGGTTCGGGTCCGCCACTACGCCCGAGGCCGGAACAAAGGCTTGTTTAGCCTCGACCTGGTCCTGGGCCGGCCTACCGCCGCGGCCCAAAAAGTGCTCAACAAGCACATCCCCGTCCGCGAGCGTGATATCCAAGAATTGTGGGAGCGTTGGGACCAAGCCCGGCAATCTGACTCCCAACGGACGGCCGTTTCCTTCCGCTTAGGTTTGGTTGGGGTGACCTTGCTGCTTTGCGGTTTATTCATGAATGCCGGAGGGGCCGAGCCCCATCCCCTACTTGCCCTGACGTTTTGGCTAATGGGTACCCTGGGGGTTTTGGGCCAGATACTGCTTTACTGGAAGGGTATGAAAAATTCCATTTAAGTGAAGGACATCCTCGAGGAGGAGAAATTGTCCGATAGTAAAATCAAGCTCTGGAGCATAGGTGGCGGCAAGGGGGGCATCGGCAAAAGCGTGATCTCCCTTGGCCTGGGTATCAGCCTGGCCCACCTGGGAAAAAAGGTGATCCTTATCGACGGAGATCTGGGCGGCGCCAACCTGCACACCCTTATGGGGGTACGCTATCCCCACGTCACCCTGGAGCATTTCCTGTTAAGAAAAGTGGATCGGCTGGAAGATACCATCATTCAAACCCAGTTGGAGGACATCGGCCTGATTTGCGGGGCCGACGACCTCCTGGGCGCGGCCAATCCCACCTACTCCCAAAAAATCAGGTTATTAAACCAGATCGAGGCCCTGCCGGCCCAGTATATCCTCCTGGACCTGGGAGCCGGCACCGCCTTCAATCTCCTCGATTTCTTTAACTATTCCCCGGGAAAGATCGTCCTCTTCAGTCCCCAGACCACCTCCCTCCAAAACGCCTACGGGTTTATCAAAAATGCCCTTTACCGCAAGATCTCCCGGGAATTCTCCAAAGACGAAGAGATCATTAACATTCTTTTCCCGGAGGGTGAGAAAGAGGAAGATGTTGGAGGCATCGGCACGGTTAACGAACTTTTGGCCCAAGTCAAGGAAAAGGCCCCCGGCCAATATGACCACCTCTGCCGCTTGCTAGCCGACTATCATATCCACCTGCTGATCAACATGGTGAAGTCCAATGCCGACTTGAAAGTCCCGGAGATCCTCCGTTCGGTGTGCACCGACTTCTTGAACCTGCATCCGGAAATCATGGGGTATGTGCCCTACGACCCGGTCATAGAAGACGCGATCAATAGCATGAGGATCCTTCCCTGGGGTGAACAAAAGAGCAAGGCTGCCGATCCTTTGGCCCACCTCGCCCTAAAAATCATCAAGGAGTCCATGCTGCCCCCCTCCGCCAGTCAGACCCAGGTGAGGGCGCCAGCTGAGGAGGCCACGGCTTGACCCTGGGCCACGCAAACTCATCTTGTTCCTGACTGAGATGGGCGGCTCTCTCCATCGCCTGGCGATGGCTGCGAGCGGCTCATCCTGATCGGCAACTCAGCCGCAGGGAGTTAATCTGCGGCTACCGCAGCCCGGGCGCCAGGGCCGGTGACCGGACGTCGCTCCCGGATCCGGGGCGGACCGGAACCTGGCCAACCTGTTGGGAGAAACCATGAACCTGGCGGAACGCCTTCTCAAGGCCGGAGTGCTTACTCCGGAACAACTGGCCCCCGCTCTCTACCGCCAAAAGAGAAACCGGGCCTTTTTAGCCAAACATCTCCTGGACCTCAACCTGGTGGAACCGGAGGTGCTGAAGCCTTTCCTTCATCCTGAACCTCCCGTCCCCGAGACACTGGAAGACACCGGCCTTAGCCAAAACATGCTGATCCAACTTTTGCTCAAGCTTGCCTACTACCGGGACACCTTCTCAATCCAGGAGATGAGCCGGGATATCAGGATCGTCCCCAAACTGCTGGAGCCCCTGATCGCCTACCTCAGGGCTCAGAATCTCCTGTTTGCCAGGCCCCGGGACCTGATGGGCAACCGCAACCATTTGTCCATGGAGATGTTTTACGCCCTGACCGAACAGGGCAGAACCCTCGCCGAACAGGCCCTGGAAGACAACCGCTATGCGGGCCCGGCCCCGGTGTCCCTGGATGACTACTGGGATTGGGTGGAACGCCAGACCATTCACCAGGTGAAAGTGGAAATGCCCCGCCTCCAGGAGGTCTTTTCCGAGTTGGAGTTGGACCCCGGCTTCCTGCTCAAGATTGGCCCCGCGGTGAACAGCGGCCGCTCCATATTCCTCTTCGGGCCTTCGGGAAACGGCAAGACGGTGATCTCCAACGCCATCGGGAACGTTTTCGAGGACGCGGTCTACATCCCCTATGCCGTGTATGTCAACGGCAACATCATCCGCCTGTATGATCAAGTCAACCATCAGCCGGTGCCCGGCAATGGCCAGGGGCCCAACCATGACCCCCGCTGGGTGCTGTGCCGGCGGCCGATGGTTATCGTCGGCGGCGAGATGACGGAGGATTCCCTGGAGCTCAGGTTCAACCCGCTTCTGAAATTCTATGAAGCGCCCCACCAGTTGCGGGCCAATAACGGCGTCTTTATCATCGACGATTTCGGCCGCCAGAAGATGTCCCCCCGGCAACTCCTCAACCGCTGGATGTATCCCCTGCAAACCCGCCAGGACTTCTGCTGTCTCCACACCGGGCAACAATTCGGGGTGCCCTTCGACCAGATCGTCATCTTTTCGACCAATCTGAACCCCCTGAGCCTGGCGGACGAAGCCTTTTTGCGGCGCATCCGGCACAAGATCTTCATCGGCTACGCCACCCCGAAGCAGTACCTTGCCATTTTCCGCCGGGTTTGTCAGGAGTGGGATATTGAATTCGATGAAAAAATCGTCGGGGGGATAATGAACCGTTACTACCTTGCCGCCGCCCGCCCCCTATCCGCCTGTCATCCCCGGGATCTGGTGGAAAACCTGGTGGATCGGGCCCGCTTCCTGGGGGAGAAGCCCCGGCTCGGCGCCGAAGAATTGGATTCCATCTGCCAGACCTATTTCGTCAACCGGGCGGACATCGCCGACTACGACACCCCCGAGCAACTCCTCGAACCCAGACCATTGCGCTGAACCGGCCGGAGTCGCCCCGAAGCCATTTTCCTTGGGCCTCGCCCCGATTGATGGTACACTTCGGTAAAAATCTGCAATAGCCGTTTGGGAGGATCTCGCCATGAGGACGGCCAACCCGGCGCTCAGTAACCTCACCTTCTCCCGGTCGGGCAGTCTTGCCCGGACCGACGAAAGGATGTCCATCCAGGGAACCACTAACAAGGCCATCCTGCTGCTGCTGTGCGTCTGCGTCAGCGCCGCCTGGATCTGGACCAGCTTTTCCCAGGCCGGGAACCCACAGGCGGTGCTGCCCCTGGTGACGGTGGGGGCCATCGCCGGCTTCATCACCGCCCTGGTAACGGTTTTCAAACCGGCCTGGGCCGGGGTGACCGCTCCCCTCTATGCCCTGCTGGAGGGCCTTTTCATTGGCGGCATCTCCGCCATCGCCGACGCCCAATACCCCGGGATCGTCATCCAGGCGGTGGGCCTCACCTTCGGGACCTGCCTGGCGCTGCTGTTGGCTTACAAGTCGGGAATGATCCGGGCCAGCGAGGGCTTTAAGAGGGGAATAGTGGCGGCCACCGGCGGCATCGTGTTATTTTACCTGGTCAGTTTTATTCTGGGCCTGTTCGGGGTACGCATGCCCCTGATCTACGGGGCCGGACCGGTGGGCATCATCTTCAGCCTGATCGTGGTCACCATTGCCGCCTTGAACCTGGTCCTGGACTTCGACTTCATCGAGCAGGGGACCCTGCAAGGGGCGCCCAAATACATGGAATGGTATGGCGCCTTCGCCCTGATGGTCACCCTCATCTGGCTTTACCTGGAGATCCTCAACTTACTGATGAAGTTGCGGAGCCGGGAATAGGCCCCCTTAAAGCATGATCAGGGCCCGGTAAGGCTCGGTCAACTCAAGGTTGAAATCGATCACCAGGTCTCCGGCAAACCCCTGGGTATCGTCGCTCACCAGGGCATAATCGCCTTTGCCCAGAAATTCGTTCAACTGTTCCAGGCGGTCCTCGTCATATTCTTCCGCCATCTGCAGAAAATACTGGGGATCGTAAGCAACGGCCCAGGCCCGTTTGGCTTGCAGCGGTTTCATGGCCTGCCTCCTCTCCGGGAAAGCCTTGGTTAGCTTAAAGGGCGCCCGGGGGTCGTTCCGCTTGCCACCCAAGGGCGCTTAGGATATGGTGAAGGTAAGAATGACCGCCGCCGCCGTCAAGGAAGCAGCCTCTCCGGGGGAACCCCTGCCGTGAGCCGAAGCGATATCCTGGAAACCGAAGCCGGAAAACGAAAGGGCGGCCGCCTTGCCAGGGAGACCGACCTCATCGGCGCCCTGGCTGAGGTTTTCGGGCCGCCGCCCAGGGCGGTGCTCCTGGGCATCGGCGACGACTGCGCCGCAGTGAGCCTCAAGGAAGTCAAAGGCAACCTCCTTTGGACCGTTGATACCCTGGTGGAGGGAGTACATTTCTCCCTGTCCTACACCACCCTGGCCCAATTGGGCTGGAAGGCCATGGCGGTTAACCTGAGCGACATCGCCGCCATGGGCGGGGAGCCCCTTTATGCCCTGCTTTCCCTGGGCTGGCCCCCGGAGCGGGACCTGGCCCTGGCCCTGGAGCTGGCCCAGGGTCTGACCCAGGCCGCCCGGGAGTACGGGGTGGCCATCATCGGCGGCGACACGGTAGCCTCTCCCGGGCAGGTGGCGGTGACCATCACCCTTACCGGCGTCGCGCCCCCCCGCCGCATGTTGCGCCGGGCCGGAGCCCGGGTAGGGGACTTGATTTACCTTACGGGGGAGCTGGGAGAGGCGGCGGCTGGGCTTCTGGTCCTGAAGCGGCGTCCGGAGCTGGATGCTGACCTGCAGGCGGCCCTGGTGGCGGCCCACCTGGCCCCCAAACCGCAGTTGCTGGCCGGTCGCCTCCTGGCCGGCCAGGGCCTGGCCAGCGCCGCCATCGATACCTCCGATGGGGTGGCCTCCGACCTGTATCACCTCTGCCTGGCGAGCAAGGTAGGGGCGGTGATTCCCGCGGCTGCGGTGCCGATTTCACCCCGGGTGCTGGCCGCCGCCCCCTGCCTTCGGGCCGACCCCCTGAGGCTGGCCCTGATGGGAGGCGAAGATTACCAACTCCTCTTCACTTCGCCTCACCGCAAGGCGGTGCGGCTGCACCAGGCCTTCGCCGCGGTGGGGCTGCCGCCTCCTCTGCTTTTGGGAGAGATCGTGGCAGGCGACCGGGTCATGCTAATTGACGCCACAGGCGAGGTGGATATCTCCGGGGCCGGATATGACCATTTCCACCTTGACCCGGAGAACGAAGCAATTTAACATGAATATGCGGTCAGCTTTGCCCCCGGCTGATTGCCATCTTAGAAAAGGAACTGCCCATTTCCATGGCCAAACAAGATCAACCGCGTCCCCTGAAGGTCTGCCACACCTGCCGCCATTGGGTCTATAAGTACAAGGGGTTATGTGAACGCCTCGGCCAGGGGGTAGGCAAGTTCTGGCACTGTGCGGAGTGGACCGAGGCGCCCCCGGGCCCTCCCGGGCCCCGTTCCGGGGATTCGTAACCTCCCCTGGTGGCAGCCTGAGGCAGGCCTGCCCCCTGTTGACGATTGGAGGCCGCAGATATGCAAGAAGTCGCTTTTGCCGCTCTGGTGCACGGGGTCTATGTGGTCACCACCCGCCTGGAGGACCAGGTCAACGGCATGACCGCCGCTTGGGTCTCCCAGGTGGCTCTCAAGCCCTTGCTGGTGATGGTCTCCATTGCCCCGCCCCGCTTCTCCCATGGCCTCATCAAGGAAAGCGGCATTTTTGCCATCAATGTCCTGGCCAGCGGCCAGGCGGACCTGGGTAAGCGCTTCGGCTTCAAGAGCGGCCGCCAGGTGGACAAATTTGCCGGCCTGGATTGGACCACCGCGGCCACCGGGGCTCCCATCCTGCCCCAGGCTTACGCCTTTCTGGACCTCAAGCTTAAAGACACCTTCCTCGCCGGAGACCATACCCTGTTTCTGGGGGAGGTAGTGGCGGCCAAGATCCTCCACCCCCAGGCCCAACCCCTGGTCTTTAAAAAGAGCGATTTTTTCTGATGCCGCCGGCAGCCGCGGAGCCAGCCCCCGTCATCCCTTGACTCCTTCCCGGCCCAGGCGGGGCGGCCCTCCCGGAAGCCCCCAAAAAAGATTTGACTAATTTTAAAATTGGGTTTATTGGTAATCCAGCGCCTTCCGGAAGGGAGATTATTCCTTTCAGGGACGCTGGTGGCAACGCTTGGGGATGTGGGTGGGGGGACATGTTCGACTTCGGGGAGAGGGGAAAAATTTGCCTCAACCAGGAGAGGCAGGGGGCTTGCGAAAATTGCCTGTGGTGGGAATGGGATGCGGCCCTGCGTGAATGCCGCAATTCCCATGGCCATGTCTGCCCGGGCTATCGGGAGCGGCTCTTCAGCCTGGAAACGCCGGACACCGACGGGAGATCCGGTTTACCGGCCGGCCCCAAGGGCCGCGGCCCGCAGGTGGCGAGTTAGCTGATCCGCCCGGCGCAAAGGCAGAGGAATCCGGTACCTGGCAACGCAGCCCAGCGTAATCTCGCGGCTTTCTTCCAGGGTGATGCGATGCCCGGGAGAGAGATAGAGGGGTTTTGTGTCTTTTCGGGTCCTGAGGATCAAGCCCACCATCTTTCCCTGATAAATTAAAGGACTGGCGGCCCCGGCCTCCGCGGCCGGCTCCGGCCCCTGGCCCACCAGGCGGCTCTTGGCCACCCCGATGGTGGCTACCTCCAACACCAGGCCCAAGTGCGTTGCCAGGCCCAGCCCCCGGGGATGGGCAATCCCCTGGCCATCCACCAAAAGCACCTCCGGCCGATTCTTTAACTTCCGAAACGCCGCCGCCAGGATGGGAACCTCCCGGAAACTGAGAAGCCCGGTGCGGTAGGGAAAGGGGCACTCAGCCTCGGCCTCCGCCTCTTCCAGCAACTCCATCTCCGGAAACCGGTAAACCGCCACAGCCCCAAAGAGACGCCGGTCCTCCCGGTCGCCAATGGCGTCAGCCCCGGCCACCAGGCGCGGCGGCCGCGGCAAAGGCAGGAGCCGGACCCTTTCTCTCAGCTTTTCCTGGAGCGCCACCGCCTCCTGGTAGGTACTGGGCCAGGGCAGGGTACAATAGCTCTTTTTCATGTATCCCGGTCGACCCACCTCAACCCCGCACCAATTCGGCGCTGTAGATAAAGGCGCCGTCCCGTTTGCTCAGCTGGCCGTCCCGGTTTTCCAGGATCCAGCCGCTCTCGCCCTTGCCGCCGAAGGGCAGGCGCAGGGGGGCGAAGAGGAAGTCCGGGTTGTCGTAGGCCATGCCGAATTTTTGAGCAAGGGCCTCTTTAGCCTCCGGGGGCGGGGTGCCGAACCAGGTCACCAGGAAGGGGTAGCGGCTCTGGAGCACCGTGGCCACCGCGGCCCGGCCGCTCTCCGCCGGCACCAGGTCCAGGAAAGGCCCGAACAACTCCAGGTCCGGCGCCGCGGCGGTCTCCATCAGGAAGGGACCCTGCCACTCCCCCTGCCTATGAAACGGGGCCAGGAAATGGGGCTCTTGCAGGGCGGCCAGGGCCCGATCCAGGAGCTGGCGGGTGCGCGCCACTTTGATGGGACCGATCCAGGTCTCGGGGTCCCGGGGGTCGCCTACCCGAATGTCGGCCATTTTTTCGATGAGCCGCTGCTTCACCGGCTCGAAGATGTCTTGATGGATGTAAGCCCGCTTCAGGGTGGTGCAGTACTGGCCGCCGTTGAGAAAGGCCCGGCGCACCGTGAATTGCACGGCCTTTTCGATATCGGCGTCTTTAAAGAAGATCACCGGCGGCAGGCCGCTGGGGCCGGC
This sequence comes from Desulfobaccales bacterium, assembly GCA_049580385.1. Taxonomy (GTDB): domain Bacteria; phylum Desulfobacterota; class Desulfobaccia; order Desulfobaccales; family 0-14-0-80-60-11; genus JAPLJC01. Next base: position 210,611 of record JBAUPV010000005.1, read on the forward strand.
AAAGAAGAGCTTATCGAAATGGCGCGCCTCTTGGGCGTAAACGCCGCCCACGGCCCCGCCGCCGGAAATGAAGAGCACCCTCACTTCCGGATCTTGCACGCAGCGCCTGCCGAATTCCCGGTTGTCCAGGCCGGTGACGGCTTCGATCTCCGGGAAAGGCGCCACCACTTCTTGCAACAGCCGGGCGGACCGGGGGGTCACGGAGGAGCAACTGAAGCGGAAGCGGTTGCCGCCCAGCAGCGCCGCGCCCCCCACCCGGCCCAACATTATGGGCGGGGCATCGTAGGGGAAGATGGCGGCCACCGTGCCGTAGGGGGATTTGCCTTCCACGTAAGGGGTCTCCTCGACCATGCTCTTGAGGTGCGCCACCGCCAGGTCCACCTCCTGGCCGGCGATGGTGCAGGGCGCTCCCATGTCCTCGCCCTGGGCCGCCACCAGGTCATCCCGGCGCCGGGCCAGGACCTCGCCCAATTCTGCCAGTAATTCCAAACGCTCGCTCATTTCGGCTATCATATTTAGTCCTTGTCCTTGTTTCTTGGGAAGATGAGGGAGGAGCACTTCGATGAACAAATCTCCCTGGGGCGCGGCGCCCCCCAAGAGGGCTTAATCTTTCTTGATCATACCTTCCCTAACCCATCCACCCCGCCCGGGTGCGTGCCCTCCCCTTCCCTCGCAAAGCTTCGGTTGATCCTCCCATCTAGTAAATACCACAAAATTTCCTAAAGGGCAGGGGAATTGGTTAAGCTTGCCGCTGCCCCCGGAGCCGAGCTTAGGGGACTGGCCGCGGAACTTTGTGAAATTAAGCATTTTCTCGTTGCAACGCCATCCGGCCCCGTCTTATAATCGAGGTGCGCAGGAAAAAGACTTTATTTTTTAGTAAAAATTTTATATATAAATATTTAGAGTAGATCCCAGAGTAACGGGATTATTCATAAAATTTCGTAACTTAAGTCTGGGGGGCCGGCTGGCAGCCGCGTTCTAAACTGCAGCCCAGGCAAATTTCAGATTTATCAAGTTTCTTTGGAGGAAACATGGCAGAAGAGGCCCAAAAAGAAGTGAGGGTAGACCGAAAGCACCGCAAAATCGGAGGCATCGCCCCGGAACTGGCGGATCGCTGCTTTACCTGCGGCACCTGCTCCGGCGGTTGCCCGGCCACCGGCCTGGTTCCCATTGAGGGCGCCGGGGGCACCTGGGACGCCCGCAAGGCCATCCGGGCCATCGTCTTCGGGATGGAGCAGGAAGTCATCGATTCGAAGTGGCCCTGGGTTTGCACCCTGTGCGGCCGCTGCCAGTACCAGTGCCCCATGGGCATCCAGTTGCTGCGGACCTTCCGCGCCTGCCGCACCGCCCGGGAACGGGACAAGGTGCCCGGGCCGATTCACAAGGGCACCATGATGAATCTGCAGCGGGGCAACAACCTGGGGATTCCCCGGGATGATTTCCTCTTCCTCCTGGCGGAACTGGGAGTGGAGATGGAAAACGACGAAGAGCAGCCCTGCCCCGGATTTTACGTGCCCGTGGATAAGGAAGGGGCCAACGTCATCGTCACCATCAACTCCAAGGAGCCCTTCGGCGAGCCGGACGATATGAAATTCTGGTGGCGCATCTTCTACGCCGCCAAGGAAGACTGGACCGTCCCTTCCACCAACTGGGAAGGGGTCAACTGGGGGCTGTTCTCCGGGGACGACCCGGCTTGGAAGGAACAGGTGAGCCGGATAATAGAAAACGCCCGGCGACTTAAGGCCAAAACCATCTTGTACCCCGAATGAGGGCACGCCTACTATGCAACCCGGGTCGGGTTCAATAATTGGTTTCCGGAAGTTTTCAACGAGTTCAAGGTGGTCAGCGTCATGGATCTGCTGGAGGAATACATCAAATCCGGCCGGATCAAGCTGAATACCCATAGGTATCATGAAACTTTTACGGTGCACGATCCCTGCAACTACGTGCGCAAATCCTTTATGCTCTATCATGATAGCCCCAATAACGGCGAGAAAACCCGCTGGATCTCCCAGCAGTGCATCGATCCCAGCCTCTACCGGGAAATGTGCGATGACCCCCTGAACAACCTCTGCTGCGGCGGGGGCGGGGGCGCCTGGGCCATGCCCTATGACGAGGAGCGCCTGGCCTACGGCAAGGAGAAGGCGGATCAGATCAAGGACACCGGCGCGGAGATCGTGATCGCCCCCTGCCACAACTGCCGGGATCAGATCATGAAGGGCCTGGGCGCCGAGTTCAAGAAGGGTAAGATGGACATGGGCAACTACAAGGAGACCCTATACCTCTGGGAACTGGTGGCCAATTGCCTCGATTTCGAGCCCTGGAGCGAAGCGGAGATCGAAGCGGCCCACGCCGCCCGGGACGCCCAGTTTGAGCGGGACGGGATCGAGTTGGAGCAGGAAGAGGAAGAATAATATTCCTTTAAACCAAAACCGAGGGAGCCTGGCAAACTTCGATTTGTCAGGCTCTTTTTATTCTTGACTTATGAACATAGGTTCCTTACCATACTTACGATTATAAAAAAAGGAGGCTCAACATGAAAATGGGAATGATTGTTTCTGCGAAAGACCCGGAAATCTTGTGGAATGCCTTCCGCTTTGCCAACCTCTGCCTAAATAATGGCGATGACGTTACCCTATTTTTAAATGCCCATGCAGTGGCCTATCATGAAGTAGATTCGCCCAAATATAAACTGGAGGAGCTGCTCAAAACCTTTGCCCTGAGCGATGGGGTTCTCCTGGTCTGAGGGACCTGCTTGAGCTCCCGGGGTCTGGGAGCAGAGGAGCACGGGCAAACCTCTACTCAAAAAAATCTTTATGAGATGGTGCAAAATTGCGATAAGGTGCTGTGCTTCTGAATACTTTCACCACCATTTTGCGGGCCTGGCAAACCGGAAGATTTGCCAGGCTCTTTTCCTTCATTATGAAGCGGGGTTTTCTAAACGGGCGCTTTATTGATGACTGCTGCACCAGGCGCCCAGAGGTTGGATGGATCCGGAAAGATAGGCCTTGACGGCCTCCAGGGCCGGCCCGGAGAAAGATACCGCCATGGGCTTGATCCCGTGGGCCTCTATGTCCATGGCGGCCCGCCGTCCCATACCCCCGGCTAATACTACCTGGCAGTCTTTGAGGACTGTAACCAGGGCATCGTGACTATGGGTGTGGTGATCATGATGGTCATCGGGCTCATGGCCGCATTCACCCTGGGCGGACGCGGTGCAGCCGTTGGGACGCGCCTCCGGGCCGGTAATTTGCCCATCCGCGACATTAAAAACCAGAAAATAGCGGCTCCGCCCGAAATGCTGGGAGAGTCCGGAGCCATCATCCGAAGCAACTGCAATCTTCATAACCTTCTCCTATAAGAAACATTTTTGGATTTCAGCAGGTTAACCCTGCTTCTGCCCGCATCGGCACCGGCAGCCGGAGCCGCCTGCGCCTGGCCCCCCGGCTGCGCCGCTCTCTGACTCGATTCGACAGAAATTGCTGCCGTGGCAGGAAGGACATTCCCCTGGCCTTCCCGTGCCGTAAGAAACATTCCATCTGTGCTGGCAATCACTACATTGAAACGTCCGGGTTCCTGGCATTTTTATTTCCTCCTCAAAGGCGCGGACTCACTTCCTTACCCAAGGCCATAGGCTGGCGCCCCCAAGCCCCGGCCCCGATCTTCACCTATAATTATGAACTTTTGTTCAATATAATGCAAGAAGAAAATGTAATTCCCTTTGCGGCCCCATCGTCTCTCCGTATCCCTTTTTCTCTTGTTTTTTATCTTATAAGGCTTAAATTTAATGAAGGAGGTGTGCAATGAAAAAATCACTCGGCCCTCGAACCATGGCCTTTCCCACCCCGGTGTGGGTAGTGGGGACCTATGACGCCAGCGGCAAGGCCAACGCCATGACCGCGGCCTGGGGGTCTATTTGCTGTTCCAAGCCGCCCTGCATCGCGGTCTCCCTGCGCAAGGCCACCTATTCCTATGGCAATATCAAAGCCCGGGGCGCCTTCACCATCAGCGTTCCTTCCGAGGCTTACATCAAGGAGACGGATTATTTCGGGACCGCCAGCGGCCGGGAGGTGGACAAATTCGACCGGGCCCATCTCACCCCGGTGAGCAGCACCCTGGTGGACGCCCCCTATGTGGGGGAATTCCCCCTGGTGCTGGAGTGCAAGGTGATCCATACCCTCGAGATCGGCCTGCACACCCAGTTCATCGGTGAGATCCTGGACGTCAAGGCCGATGAAGCGGTCCTGGGGGACCAGGGTTTCCCGGACATTGAGAAGGTGCGGCCCATGATCTTCGGCCCGGAGATCCGCACCTACCACGGCATCGGCAAGTACCTGGGCCAGGCCTTCGCCATCGGCAGGGACCTTTAATGGCTAAGGTTAATCTCGGCCCCAATACTCACATGTACCCCTTCCGGTGACCCTGGTGGGGGCCGCCGCGGGGAGCCGGGCCAGGTAAAAGTTAGGCGCGGGAGGGGCTGGGGCGAGGATCAGCTGTCGTTTGCCCGGGCTGGGGTTTGGGATTCCTTCTTTTCATCCCCTTCCAGGATATAGGCCTCGATGAAGCCGTCCAGGTCGCCGTCCAGGACCGCATCGACGTTGCCGGCCTCGTACTTGGTGCGGTGGTCCTTCACCAGCCGATAGGGCTGCATGACGTAAGAGCGAATCTGGCTGCCCCAGGCGATCTCTTTTTGGGACTCCTGCAACTCGTGCTTCTTCTCTTGCCGCTTCCGTTTTTCCAGGTTATAGAGCCGGGCCCTGAGGACCTTCATGGCCAAGTCCCGATTGCGGTGCTGGGAGCGCTCCGTCTGGGAGGAGACCACGATGCCGCTGGGAAGGTGGGTGAGGCGCACCGCCGAGGAGGTTTTGTTGACGTGCTGGCCGCCGGGGCCGCTGGCCCGGAAGGTGTCGATGCGCAGGTCTTTCTCCTGGATGTCGATCTCGATGCGGTCGTCCACCTCCGGCAGTACCTGGACCGCGGCGAAGGAGGTGTGGCGGCGGCCGCTGGCGTCGAAGGGGGAGATGCGCACCAGCCGGTGGATGCCCGATTCGCTCTTCAGATAGCCATGGGCATAAGGGCCGGTGACACTGAAGGTGACGCTCTTGACCCCGGCTTCATCCCCCGGCAGGAGGTCGATGGTTTCGCTCTTGAAGCCGTGGCGTTCAGCGTAGCGCAAATACATGCGCAAGAGAATTTCAGTCCAATCCTGGGCCTCGGTGCCGCCGGCGCCGGCGTGGATGGTAACGATGGCGTTGAGCTGGTCTTCCTCGCCCCCCAGCAGCAGCTTGAGTTCCCAATCCCGGAAGGTTTCCGCAAGGGAGGCAAGCTCGCCGGCCGCTTCCTTGAGGGCCTTGGGGTCTTCCTCCTCCACCGCCAGATCCAGAAGCACCTCCAGGTCCTCTACCTGGTGTTCCTTCCCTTGCCATTCCTCCAGGTCCTGAAGCAAGCCGCCGCGCTCCTTGAGGATCTCTGCGGCCCGGGCCTGGTCGTCCCAGAGTTCCGGGGCGGCCAGCAATTCTTCCAAATGGCGCAATCGCACCTGTTTTCCGGCCAGATCAAAGATGACCTCGGAGCAGCTCCAGCCGGTCCTTAAATTCATTTATTTTGGCCCGGATTTCCAGGACGTCGGGTAGCATGAGCCGTCTCCATTAAGGTTTTTGATGTTTAGTCTGGTTAAATTTTATCAGAAGAATGGCCATTAGTTCAAGGTTCAAGGTTCAAAGTTCAAAGTTAAAGGCTAAGGGCTAAAGCTGAAAGGCCAAATACGCCTGTATTCAACTTGGGACCTCTCCATAACCAACTTTCCCATTTATGAGATTCTTCGGTCGCTTCGCTCCCTCAGAATGACAAAAACGGAGATACCCGCGGAGATCTCAACTTTGAACTTTGAACTTTGAACTTAATTAAAGAGCAGGGCTCCCACCAATACGGCCACCTCCACCACCTCGTTGGCCGCGCCCAGGACGTCCCCGGTGACCCCGCCGAGGGTTTTCTTAAAATAGCGGCTCAGCAGCCAGATGAGGACCCCGGCCCCGGCCCAGAGGAGCAAGCCCTCGACTCTCAGCAACAGCACCGCCAACCCCAGGGCGCTGAGACCGGCCCAGGCCGCGGTGCGGCGGCTCACGGCGGTCATGGCCTGCCCCAGTCCCCCTTCCGGACGGGCGTAAGGGGAGAGATAGGCGAGGAACACCATGCCCCAGCGGCTCACTATCGGGTAAAGGATGAACTCGGCGCCCCAGCCCTTCTGTCCCGCGGCCAGAAAACAAGCGAATTTAAGCAGCAGCACCACGACCAGGCTCATTACCCCGAAGGCGCCCACCCGGGAGTCCTTCATGACGCCCAGCCGCTCTTCCGGGGTGCGGCCGCCGCCCAGGCCGTCCAAGGTATCCGCCAGACCGTCCAGATGGAGGCCGCCGGTGATCCAGACACTGAGGCCAAGGAGCAAACCCGCGGCCACCGGCAACGGCAGCACCCGGGACAACCCCAGCCAGGCCCCCAGGAAAATCAGACCCAGCAAGGCCCCCACCCAGGGAAACCAGAACAGGAAGCGGGCCAGGTCCCCCGACGCGGCCAGCGGCCTTCGGGGCCAGGGCACCTTGGTGAGGAAGGTGAGAGCCAGAGGAAAGGTGCATTTCATCGGATTGTCCGCGTAAGAAAGGCTACCCCTCCTTTTCAGACACCCCGGCCTCGGCGAAGGTGGCCATCTCCCGGTAAATTTTGAGGCTGGCCTCCACCAGCAGCATCCCCAGGGCGGCGCCGGTACCCTCTCCCAGCCGCAAATTGAGATTCAGCAAGGGGTTCAGCTTCAGGTACTCCAACACCGACTGATGTCCCGGTTCCACCGAGCGATGGGCGGCGATGAGGTAATCGGTGGCCGCCGGGGCCAGGGCTGCGGCCACCAGGGCCCCGGCGCTGGCGATGAACCCGTCCAGCAGCACCGGCCGCCGGGCCGCGGCGGATCCCAGGATAAGCCCGGCGATTCCGGCAATCTCCAGGCCACCCACCGCGGCCAGGGCCCCCAGCGGGTCACCCGGGTCCGGCCGGTGCAGGGCGAGGGCCCGGTTGATGACCGCCACCTTGTGTTGCCAAACCTTATCTTCGATGCCAGTGCCCCGTCCGGTGACCGCGCTCGCCTGACGGCCGGTGAAGACCGAGGCCAGGGCCGAAGCCGGGGTGGTGTTGCCAATACCCATATCGCCGGCGGCGATCAGGTCCACCTCGGCGGCGGTGGCCGCTTCAGACCGTTCCACCCCCACCAGCAAGGCCCGCAGGGCCTCCACCCGGGTCATGGCCGGCTCCTGGGCCATATTCCGGGAGCCATAGGCCACCTTGCGGGAGATGAGCTCGGGAGCCTCGGCGAAATCGTGGTTGACCCCGATGTCCACCACTTCCACCCGGGCCTGGGCATGGCGGGCCAGGACATTGATGCCCGCGCCTCCCCGGAGGAAGTTGTAGACCATCTGAAAGGTGACGTCCTGGGGAAAGGCGCTCACCCCTTCGGCCACCACTCCATGGTCCGCGGCAAAAACCACCACCCATTTCCTCTGCAGCTCCGGCCAGGGGTCCCGGCGGATGGCCACGTAGCGGGCTGCCAACTCCTCCAGGCGGCCCAGGCTGCCCGGGGGCTTGGTGAGGGAGTCCAGGCGCTCCTGGGCCCCGGCCAGCCAGGCGGGGTCCACCGGTTCAATCTGGGCGATTATCTGGGATAATTCATTCTCCATGGAAATTTCACCTTTTACCTTTCCCACCGATTTCGACTTGCCATCTTTGCTCCTTGGCGTGGTCATATTTCTCTAGCTCCCCTTGAGGATCGACGGCAATCCCGCCACCACCAGGACCACCAGGTCCGCGGCCCGGGCCACCTGCTGGTGCAACCAGCCGAGGCTGTCCCGGTACCTCCTGGCCAGGGGGCTTTCCGGGACAATCCCCAGACCCACTTCATTGCTGATGAAGATGGTGGGGGTGGTGAGCCTCTCCAGCAGCGCCAGCAGACGCCGGCTCTCCGCCTGCAAGTCGTCTGCCGCGGCTGTTTCCCGGAGCATCAGATTGGCAAGCCACATGGTGAGGCAATCCACCAGGATGGCGCCGTAACGCCCCTGGCCATGGCCCACGGCCTCCGGCAGTTTAAGGGGCGCCTCTCTGGTTTCCCAGCCGGGACCCCGTTCCTCCTGGTGGGCGGCGATGCGTGCCGCCATCTCCTCATCCCGAGCCTCGCCGGTGGCCAGGAAGAGGCGGGGGGCCGGCAAAGACTCAGCCAGGGAAAGGCCGTAGCGGCTCTTGCCGCTGCGGGCGCCCCCCAAAACCAGAGCCACCTTGAAGTTTGCCGGTAAGGGTCCGCCAGGATACATGGTCACCAGCTAAGATATTAAAGACATTCCAGAGACCCGATGCCAGAAGACAGTATAATCGAGTTTTAAATCAGCCTCTAGTAATCGTGCCAAATGTTACCTGAATTGACACCGTCTGCCAAGTGCCAGTCGTCCCTTCCCGGACTCTGAACTCCCCCACGTTGACCCCTGTCGGCAAATCTGCGAATATAATTAAATTGCAGCCTATCAGAAGAATCGATTAACGGAGAGAGTATGCCCAGAGAACGTCTGGTCCGGGGGCTGCTCCAGGTGTACACCGGGGACGGCAAGGGCAAGACCACCTGCGCCCTGGGCCTGGGTCTCAGGGCCATCGGCCAGGGATTCCGGGTCTTCATGGTGCAGTTCCTGAAAGGCCGGGACACCGGCGAGGCCTTGATCACCACCCGACGCCTGGCGCCGGATTTCACCCTGCGCCATTTCGGGCGCGGGGCCCTGGTTAACCTGCGGGCCCCGGCCCCTGAAGATCTGGCCCTGGTCCGGGAGGCCTGGGACCTGGCCCGGCAGGTCCTTAAGGCAGGGGAGCACGATTTGGTGATCCTGGACGAAATCAACCTGGCCCTGGCCTTCAACCTCATTTCCCTGGAGGAGGGGCTGGAGGCGCTGCGCCTGCGCCCCCCCTGGGTGGAGGTGGTCCTCACCGGCCGCCAGGCTCCCCCGGAAATCATCGAACTGGCGGACCTGGTGACGGAAATGCGGCCCCTGAAACACTACTTTGCCGGGGGCGTCCCGGCCCGCCGCGGGATTGAGTGGTAGGGAGCGGGGGACGGGGGGCCCTAAATGGCAAAATGCGCCCTGAGGTCGCCGCGCCCCCGGGGCGCCCGCTCTGGCTCATTACCTTACCGGGCCCTGCCGGGCGATGGTTGGCTACCCGTCCCCTCCCCCGCGAGACCGGGTATGGCTGATAACAACCTGAACCGATCCTAGCGTTGACATCATGACCACTGGAAAGCTTAAAGGGTTCCTGGCAAACCTGGCCCTGATCCTGGCCAGCCTGCTGGCGGCGGCGCTCCTGCTGGAGGCTGTCCTGCACTTCACCCCCTACCGCCGCTTGCTGCTCCGGGAACGGGACCTGCGCTACTATTACCAGTTCGACCCCACCAGGGGTTACGACATCCGCCCCAACGTGCCCAAGATGCCCATCTCGGTGGACATGAGCGTCGATTACGACATCTGGTCCAACGAGCTGGGCTGCTTCGATGAACCCTACCGGGGGGAGCCAGACTTCATCCTCCTGGTGGGGGACAGCTTCACCCATATGTACGCCCCCTTCAAGGACAAATGGGGCACCCGCCTGCAAAGACTCCTTAACTACCGGGTCATCAAGGCGGGAGTCAGCGGCTACGGCACCAAACAGGAGCTATTGAAGGCTCGGGAGATCATCGCCCGCATCCATCGCAGCCCCCGCCTGATCATCGTGGGCTACTTCTGGGCTGCCTTGGACCGCGACCGCGCCTTTCCCGACATGACCGTGGTGGACGGCTATTTGGTGGTGGCCACCCCATATAAGGACCGGACCGGGCACCTGATCAACGTCAAGTCCTTGGAAGGGCCTTACAGCCTCTGGGATAAACTGACCGGGAACTACCCCTTGGGTTTCCGGCGGTTGGTTGGCCTCTTTCTGGATCAGCACTTCATTCTGGTTAACCTGATCAACGATGCCGCGGCGCGGCTGGCGCCCCCCAAATTCTCGTACACCAATCCCTTGGATTTTTTGGCCTTTTCCCAGGAGCCCTGGGTAGCGCAGGAATGGGTCAAGCACGAAAAGAACCTAACGGCCTTTAAGGAACTGGCCGCGGCCCAGGGGGCCGAGCTGCTGGTGGTGCTGATTCCCACCAACACCCAGGTCTATCCCTTTCTCACCGGAGGCCGCCGGATCGACCTGGAGCGCCCCAACCGCATCCTGGGCGGCTTTCTCCGGAAAGAGCAGATCCGCTACCTGGATCTTCTACCTTCTTTCCGGGAATATGCCGACGAGACCCCCCGAAAGCGTTTGAATTCGAAAAAAGACCTTTATTGGCGGAACAATTCCCATTTCAGCATCAAAGGCGAGCGCCTGGCCGGTTTGCTGGTTTCCAGGGAAATCCTGCAGGACAACCTGGTGCAGGTGGCGGACCGGGATGGTAAACTCAAGGAGATTGAAGAAAAGTTGAATAACTTTCATTAAGTTATTCGAGGGAAGGATTTGAAGATCCAAGATACCTGCTGATTGGGCGGCTCGCCTCCTAACCGCAAAGAAACGAGCTACTTCCACACCCCGTCCACGGGGGTCTGGCACTTGGGGCATTTGCCGTCTTTCAGCAGGTAGCGCCGGATAGTGTAGCCCTGGCGTTCGATGAGGAGTTCCCGGCAGCCGTAGCAATAGGTGTTCTCCCCACCCTCTCCGGGGGGGATGTTGCCGGTATAGACGTAGCGCAGCCCGGCCTGAAGCCCGATTTCCCGGGCCCGGCGCAGGGTGGCCACCGGGGTGGCGGGGCGGTCCATCATCTTGAAGGTGGGATGAAAGGCGGTAACGTGCCAGGGGACCTCCGGGCCCACCCCCCGGATGAACTGGGCGATGTCCGTCAGTTCTGCCACCGAATCGTTGTGGCCGGGAATGACCAGGGTGGTGACCTCCAGCCAGACCCCCAACTGCTTGAGGCGCACGATAGTGTCCAGCACCGGCTGCAGCCGGGCCTTGCAGACCTTGCGGTAGAAATCGTCCCTGAGACTCTTCAGATCGACGTTGTCGGCGTCGACGAAGGCCGCCAGCGCGCTGGCGGACTGCTCCGTCATGAAGCCGTTGGACACGAAGACGTTTTTCAGGCCCTGCTCCCGGGCCAGTTTCCCCACGTCCTGGGCGTACTCCAGGAAGATGGTGGGTTCGGTGTAGGTGTAAGCGATACTGGCCGAATGGGAGGCCAGGGCGTAGGCGACTATGGCCTCCGGCTCCCGCTCGTCCCCCCGGATCAGGCCGCCGTGGACCCGGGGATACTGGGAAATATCGTAGTTCTGACAGTGAAGGCACATGAAATTGCAGCCCACCGTGGCAATGGAGTAAGAGCGGGTGCCGGGGAGGAAATGGAAGAGAGGCTTCTTTTCGATGGGGTCGATGTGTTCGGCAATGACCCGGCCGTAATTGAGGCTAATTAGGCTGCCGTCCCGGTTTTCCCGGACGTGGCAGATGCCCCGTTTCCCCGGGTCGATCTTGCATAAATGGGCGCACAACTGACATTGAACCTTGAGGTCCTCCAGGCTTACCCACATCCTCGCCGGAACCATAATTACCCTCCTCGGGGTGGCTGCTTTTCTAAATTATAACCTGCGGCCCGGAATGTAAAGGGCTTCCGAGGCTCAAGAGGCGGGCCGCCGCCCGTGAAGCGAAGCCGCGGAGACGCGGCCAGGGGCCGGCTGGAAAGGCGGGCGCGCCTCATCCCGCCAGCCCCCACCCTTGCCAGGAGGCGAATCCTGTGTTAAATAGGAAGCGGATGGTGGGCGTAGCTCAGTAGGCAGAGCTCCGGGTTGTGGCCCCGGTGGTCGCGGGTTCAAGTCCCGTCGCTCACCCCAATTATTTAGGTGGGTTAGCTTTAATAGAGCTAACCCTTATTTTTTGATTTCCAACCCTATTTCCAACCCAGGCCGGAAAAATGAGGGTTGAAGGGAGGAGATTGTGTCTTTGTGCGCCGTCCGGCAGAGGGGAAAGCAGAAAAGCACCGGCCCCTGTATTTTTGGGTTGAACCATTGAAGGAAAAATCGAGAATGACTGGATCGGGGGGGTACCTTTTTCGACAGCCTCAGCAGATAGCAGCACAAGTAAGCTTAAAAAATTGTCTCGCCATCGTTTCTTGGGTAAATTGCTCCGGCTAAATAAGGCGGGAAAAGCTTCCCGGGCGGCAGGCCTTACTTACCGCCGCCCGGGAAGCCCGGTTATTGAGGGCCGAAGGGCAGGCCGTAGTAAGTGGTGCGGTTGATGAAGACAATGGAGACGAGGCCCTCATGGCCCATGTCCTTTAAATAATCCTGAGCCCGCTCCTCGTCAACTCCCAGAGCCTGGATGATGTCGGGAAGCGGCAACGATTTGCCTTGAACCCGCAGCAGATTTCTCACCCGAGCCCGGAAAAACTCCTCAGTAACGATTTCCGTCAAAGTGCGGTCATAAGCCGCAGGGTTGGGCATGTGCATGGGATACGAGGTCTCCCAGGGCCGGCGCAGGCTGACCCCCAGGACCCAGCGCACCCGGTAGCCGTGCAGCATGTCATAAAGGGCCTGAAGCCGGCTCTGCGTCTCGGGGTCGCGCTTAATCGGGCCCAGGGTGTCCATGGTTTTAATAAAGCTTTCCACCGTGTCCACGAACCCCTCCGGCCTGGTGATGTCGCTGTGGGCCAGGGCGATGCGCTCCCGGTCCAGACCGCACAGGCCCAGAAGCTTTTTGAGGACCCAGACCCGGCTCCAGGTATGGTCGATGCCATAGCTATGGTGGCATTCCTCCGGGTTGCAGCCGATGAGGAGGAGGCCGTTGGCGCCCTCCAGGAAGGCGCGGCCCATGACCACCGGGTCGATCTGCCCCAGACAGCGAACCGGCAGTAAATAAAACCGCGGGTTGTAGGTCAGGCCCCTCAATCCGGTCTGGTCCGCCGCGGCCGCGCCGCTCCACTGGCAGCCAAACCCCATCACCTCGTTGGCCACCAGGCTTTGGGCCAGGGCGGTCACCCGGGCCTCGTGCTGGGCCAGGGTGCAATTCTGCAGGGTGAGGGCCATCTCCGGGCAGGAGGCCGCGCAGGTGCCCTCCCCGGTGCAAAGCATGGGGTCCACCATCCGGGGGACGTCATGGCCCAGGCCCTCCACCGGGCCACTCACCGGCTGGATAGCCAGGCAGTCGCAGATTTCCCGGCAGAGGGTGCACACCGAACATTTACTCTGGTCCATGACGGAAATGACCGGGGGCGCAAAGAGTTCACCAGCCTGGGCTTTCTTGACCAGGGCCGCGATTTTCTTGGCCACCCGCTGCCCCTGGCTCAAAGCGCCCAGCAGGTCGCAGGGCTGGCAGGCGGAGCCGACGATCAGCTTCTCACCCAGGACCACCTGGTCCGGGCGCACCATCTGGGGAGACCTCTCCAGGAACTCTTCTTCTTTGACTTCGAGGCCCAGAATTTTGGCGGTCCGCAGCTCCCCGGCCCCGGGTATGCGCCGGGGCGAGAGCACCAGCAGATCCCAGCCCAGGTCTTGTTCCGTCTGGATATTCTTTCGATTGAAAGAGATATATTCGCTTTTCACCTGGGGGCGGACCTTGGCGTCATACGGAATTAAAGCGATACCCAGATGCCGGGCCCGGGCCCGGTCGAAGGTGCCGAAGGGGATGGGGAAGCTGCTGTCGTAGAGGATGGACACCCGGGTTTCGGGACAATTTTCTCGGAGATGGGCAGCCATATTCCAGGCGCCTTCCAGGGAAAGGTGTGCGGCAAAAGGCTGGTCGGACTCCCTATCGTTGATCCAGAAAACTATCTTGCCGCGCAGGGACTTGCCGTCCCTGATAAACTCGTTCATTTCCACCTGGCAAATAACGTGCTCCCCGTCATGGCCGTACTCCGGAAGTTGGTGCGCCACCTCCCAATCCAGGGCGGCAATGATGGCCCCGGCCTGTACTTCCAAAGCCTCCTCCCCTGAGCCCGCGGCAAAGGTGGCGGTGTAGCTGCCGAACCTGCCGGAGACCTGTTGGAGTTCCCCGGCTCGGACCGTGCGGACCAATGGAGAGGCCGCCACTTCCTGGATGATACCCTGCAGGCGGTGAAAGCAGTGGTCATCTCCGGGGTAGATGGCGTGGGCCCGGAGCATTTCCTCCTCCGGGTCCCGGTTAAGGGCGATGATGGTTTCCACCCCCTGCCCGGCCAGTTCCTGGGCCGCGCCATAGCCGGCGATGCCCCCACCCAGCACCAGGACCGGCCCCTGGTAGTCGATGCGAAGCCGGGGAGCCGGTTTCAGGGTCTCCAGCCAGGCCTGGGAAGCCCGGATGAGCTTGGCCCCTTTGCCGGCCAGTTCCCGGGGCGAGGCCCGGTGGACCCGGGCCACATGGTCCCGGAGATTCACCAGGTCGATCTGTTCTTCCTTCAATCCCAAAGCTGTCAGGGCCTGGTCAAATTTCTTGTGCAGGAGGCGGCTTTCACAGCCGGCGACGATGAGGCGGGTGAGCTCTTTTCCGGCTACCACCTCCCGGACGCGCTCCAACCCGGGGGCGAGACAGGAAAACGGCAAGATTTCCACGTGCTCCACCCGGGGGTCCTGGGCCAGGGTTTGGGCTAGAACGGCCAGATCCACCTTGGGTCCAATTTCCTCCCCGCATTCACACATAAATATCCCCAGCCGCGGCTCTGGCTCGCTTGGCTTCAGGGTTTGGGTTTTTTTCATTTTGTTACCTCCCCTTAGTGGGCAAAGCCGTGGCCGGTGCGCCGGGACAAGTCGCCCCGGACGGTGTCCAGCCTGGCCTGCAGGGCGCCGGTGGGGCACACCGAGACGCAGCAGCCGCAGCCGATGCAGGCGTTGTTGGGAATGCGGTAGGGGGTCTCCAACTGTTTCTTCACCCCCGGGGAACCGAAGGTGAGGGCCTGCACCCCCACCACCTCACGGCACACTGCCACGCAGCGGCCGCACCTGAGGCATTCCTCCAGGGGGTCGGTGATCTCGAACCGGGTGGAAGTGACGCCATACTCAGCGGCCAGGTCTTTGATCTCCCGGGAAGCCGGGCACTCGGCCAGAAGCATCTCCAGGACCCAGCGCCGCACGTTCTGCACCCGCTCCGAGTCGGTGAACACTTCCAGTTCGGGGACCGGTTTGGTGAGACAGGAGGGCTCGACTTTCACCCGCTTCCCCTCGCGGGTCTCCACCACGCACAGACGGCAGCTTCCCCAGGGCGTGAGGGCCGGATGGAAGCACAGGGTGGGAATATGGATGTGGTTGAGCCTGGCCGTTTCCAGGATGGTCCACCCCGGCTTGGCCTGGACTTTGCGACCGTTAATGGTGAAGTCGATCATCTCCGGCTTTCGCTTTTTGGGCGTCATCGACGCACCTCCTTACGCCACGCGTACGGCATCCACCGGGCACACGGCCTGGCAGGCCCCGCAGCGGATGCAGGCCCCGGCATCAATGGCGTGGGCCTTCTTTTTTTTGCCGCTGATGCACTCCCCAGGACAATCCACGGCGCACAGCCCGCAGCCGTTGCACACCTCCGGGTCGATGCGGTAGGTGATGAGGTCCCGGCAGACTCCCGCCGGGCATTTGTGGTCCACGATGTGGGCCAGGTATTCATCCTTGAAATAGCGGATGCTGGTGAGTACGGGGTTGGGCGCGGTGCGCCCCAGCCCGCATAGCGACCCATCCACCAGGGCCTGCCCCAGGCTCTCCAGGGCATCAATGTCCTCCGGCGCGCCCTGGCCCCGGGCAAAGTGGTCCAGGAACTCCAACATGCCCTTCAGACCCAGACGGCAGGGCAAACACTTGCCGCAGGACTCCTCGTGGAGGAAATTCAAGAAATAGCGGGCCACGTCCACCACGCAATCGTGGTCATCCATGACGATCATGCCCCCACCTCCCATGATCGACCCGGTCTGAGCCATGGAATCGAAGTCTACGGAGATTTCTTTCCTTTCGGGGATAAGGTCTGGCGGCTGGTTAGGATAATCCGTGAAGGCTTCTTTTAACTCATAGGGAATTATCCCCCCTGAAGGTCCACCCGTCTGGACGGCCTTGAACCGCTCCTGGCCGGGCACCCCCCCCCCGATCTCTTCCACCAGGCGGCCCAGGCTGATGCCCATGGGCACCTCCACCAGGCCATTGTTTTTTACCTTGCCTACCAGGGAAAAGATCTTGGTGCCGGTGCTGTTGGAGACCCCCAGCTTAGAGTACCACTCGGCCCCTTGATCGATGATGTGGGGGACGTTGGCCCAGGTTTCCACGTTGTTGATGATGGTGGGCCGGCCCCATAACCCTTCCTGGGCCGGGAAGGGAGGCCGGGTCCTGGGTTCACCCACCCGGCCCTCCAGGGAGGCAATGATCGCCGTCTCTTCGCCGCAGACATAGGCTCCGGCGCCCCGGTTAATCTGGAGATCGAAATCGAAACCCGAACCCAGGATGTTCTTTCCCAGCAAACCCAGGGCCCGGGCCTGGTTAAGGGCGATGGCCAGGTGGTGCAGGGCGATGGGATATTCATGGCGGACATAGAGGAAGCCCAGGTTGGCTCCCATGGCGTAGGCCCCGATTATCATCCCTTCAATGACCGCGTGGGGATCACCCTCCATGATCGCCCGGTCCATGAAGGCTCCGGGGTCTCCTTCCTCTCCGTTGGCGATCAGATAAACCGGTCCCGGATTCTCCCGGGCATTTTCCACGGCGCGCCGCCACTTGAAGGCGGTGGGGAAGCCGCCGCCGCCCCGCCCCCTCAGACCGGAAACTTCCACGGTGGTGAGGACCTCATCAGGTGACATCTCCGTCAGGGCCTTGGCCAATGACTGATAAGCCCCGGCCATGAGGGCGTCATTGACATCCAGGGGATCGATCACCCCCACGTTCTTGAGGATGATCTTTTGCTGGACGCGGTAAAAAGGGATGTCCGCGGCCGACCTGTACCTGGTGCCGTTGTCATTATACAGCAGCCTCTCCACCGGCTTGCCTTTAACCAGGCTCGATTCCACGATTTCCGGCACGTCATCCGGCTTGACCCGGACATAAAAGAGATTGGCGGGGCTCAAGGTAACCAGGGTTCCTTGACTGCAGAATCCGTGGCAACCCGTCTCCTTGATCAGGGGCTGGACTTTAGCCTTAATTTTTTTGCTCTGGACGGCGGACTTGAAGGCATGGGCAACCTTTTCGGCGCCCAGGGCCAGGCAACCCGGCCCCACGCAGACCCTGATCACCGGCCGCTGAGGGTCCTGAGCCTCAACCAGCCCTTGGCGTAGAGCCTGGAGTTCGGCTGCATTCTTTAACCTTTTCATAGCTTCCTCCTGGCCGCTCCGGCCATTACCGTCTCTTCAACTCTTTCTTCAGGGAACTCAGGGAAGCCCGGCCCAGATAATCTTGGTCCACCATTACCACCGGGGCCTCGGCGCAGGCGCCGACGCATTTGACGGTGTCCAGGGTAAAGCGCAGGTCCTCGGTGGTGCAGCCCCGGGCCACGCCCAGATCCCGTTCGCAGGCCTCTAACAGGCGGTTGGCGCCCTTGAGGTGGCAGGTGGTGCCCAGGCAGACCTTGATCTCATGGTCGCCCCGGGGCTCCAGGCTGAAGGACTTGTAAAAAGTGGCCACGGACCAGGCCTGGGTGACAGGCACCCCCACGTGGTCGCAGATCAGGGTCAGGTGCTCCGGGGAGATGTAGTCGTACTCGGTCTGCACGTCCTGAAGCAGGCTGATGAGATTTTGGGGAAATGGGGAATAGCAGGCCAGGATGCTGTCGATGGTTTTCGGGGCTTTTTTCATCGCCATCTCCAAGGAAATGAATTATTGACTTATAGTCCGTATAAGCAAATTCTATGCCTCATGATTATATCATTGAAATACTTATTAAATATGTCTTGTGTCCGCGGTCGGGTTTCAAGTATCATCTTGATAATGAAACGAGATGAAACAAGTCAACTTTATCATATTGCTTATTATTTTAATGATATTTGAAACGAAACTGCAACAAGATAGGACTTAGAGGAGGCTATAGGCCTTCATCTTGCGCCAGAGGGAACTGCGGCTGATACCCAGGAGGCGGGCGGCCACTTCTCTTTTGCCCTGGGCCCTTTGCAGGGCTTTCTGAATGTTGAGGCGCTCGCCGGTTCCCCGATAATGCTCGAGAGTCGCCTCCGGCGCCGGTTTTGGCAGGGGTGACTCCAACTCCGGCAGGTGGTCTTTGGTGATCACCGCGCCCTTGACGAACACGAAGGCGTATTCCAGCACGCGCTCCAGTTCCCTGATATTGCCCGGCCAGGAGTAGTGCTGAAAGAGGTGGATCACCTTGGGGTCCACTCCCCGTACTTCTTTTCCGTACTGGCGATTGAGCCGCGCCAGCAAATGGTTCACCAACAGGGGGATGTCTTCCCGGCGCTCTCTTAGCGGGGGGAGATAAAGGGAGACGGTGCGCAGGCGGTAAAGAAGATCCATGCGAAAGCGGCCCCGTCGTACTTCCTGCAAGAGGTTGCGGCTGGTGGCCGCGATGATCCGGGCTTCCAGAGGGATGGGACGGGTGCCGCCAACCCGTTCGAAAACCCGGGTTTCCAGGACCCGGAGCAGCTTGGCCTGCAACTCCGGTTTTAGTTCGCCGATCTCGTCCAGGAACAGGGTGCCCCTTTGGGCCAGCTCGAACCGGCCCACCTTATCCCGAATGGCTCCGGTAAAGGCCCCTTTTACGTGTCCAAACAACTCCGATTCAATCAGGGTCTCCACCAGCGCCGAGCAACTGAAGGCCACAAAGGGCCCCTGGGCCCGGGGGCTTTTTTGGTGGATGGCCCGGGCGAAGAGGTCCTTGCCGGTCCCCGATTCTCCTTCCAAGACCACCGCGGCGCTGGATGCGGCCACATCCGGCAACATCTCCAGAAGTTTTCTTAGGGCGGGGCCTTGGCCGATGATCTCCACCTCCCCGGGAACCGGGGCAGGCTCTTCCTCCGGAAGCAGGGCCGGGCCCAGGGATTGAAAGGTTTCCACCGCGCCCACGACCACGCCCCGCTTGTTCTTGATGGGCGCGGTGCTCACCAGCAGGCTAAGCCTCTCACCAACCTTATTCAGAATGCGTAGGCCCTGGTCAAGGCGAGGGGCCCCGTCCTCCAGGGTGGCGCGCAGGAAACAACCCTCCTGGCAACGGTCCCCTTGCAGGACCTCCCAACAATGGCGGCCCATGGCTTCTTCCTTCGGAAAGCCGGTGATCTCCTGGGCCCGCCTGTTGAAACCCGTGATCCGCCGGCGCTGGTCAACGATGAAGAGGCCTCGCTCCAGGTCCTCGAAGACCGCCTCGGCCTCCACCCCCAGACCGAAATTGGAGCAGACGGACGACGCTCTGGCCAGGGGATCGTCGTGAAAGGTCAGGATGACGCCGATGATTTCCCGGGTTGGGCTATAAAGGGGAGCTACCGAGCATTTCCGGGACAGGGCGGGGTCCGACTCGGGGTAAATCAAAACCGGGATGTTGGAGCGGCTGGTGCCCGTCTCCAGGGCGTCTTGAAATGCCAGTTCTATTAGGGAGAGATGCGGTTCCGGGAAAATATCCGCTAACTGCAAGATTTGGCCCGGCTCCAGCCTTTGCTGCAGGAGCCTTTCCGCCTGGAGGGTGGCGGCCAGGACCATGTGTTGCGGAGAGAGTACCACTACCCCGTCACCCGCAAGCAGGTCTACAAAATCGTGGGGGCTCACGGTCACCTTGACCCTCCACCAGGTATCCTTTGGCGGAATTTGCGAGGAATTTCACTCTTCCCAAGTGAGCCGGAGGAGATGGCTTATCTCTATGATACTGACAATTTGACGACATTTCAACTATTTCCTCACCCGGCCTCCATGATAGCAAGGCCCCTACCATCCCTCAATGATGGAAAGGATGATTAATTAATGTTATCATGCAAAAATAGATTTTGCTGACATCAAGGTGGCATTTTCAGGAAGGTTGCTGAACGCCTGGATGTTGACGGAAAAGGCGCCAACTCCTTATTGGAACTCACCATGACCCCCGTTAGAAAGAAAGGTAATCTGCGCGGCAGGATAGAGGGCGAAATTGGGTTGGCCGGCCCGCGCAGCCGGTTTCAGAGGATTTTCGACCATCTCCCCGATCCGGTGCTCGTTTTGAAACCCGATTATTTGGTGGAGGAAGCCAACCTATCGTTTCTGAACCGCTTTCAAAAGATGGCCTCTGAGGTTATCGGCAAGCCTTGCTATGAGGTGTTCCACCAGTTCGATGAGCCCTGCGACCGCAAAGGCATGACCTGTCCCTTGCCGAGCGTTCTGGAGACTTGCCAAACCGCCCAGGTTTTACAGACCCTCGCCAATGCCGATGGCACCCTGAGCTATAATGAAATCACCATGTCCCCCGTTTGTCCGCCGGAAGTGACCAAGAAGCGGGTCATCGAAGTTATCAAGGATATCACCTCCCGCAAGCAGTTGGAGGAGGCCCTGCAAAGTTCGGAAGAAAGGACCCGGAAGGATAAAGTTTTCCTGGAGACCATTGTCGACGGCATTCAGGATCATATGATGGTGATCGACCTCGATTACCGGATTATCGAAGTGAATCGGGCTTTGCTGCAGATGGTGGGGTTGAGGCGGGAAGAAGTGGTGGGGAGACATTGTTACGAAGTTTCCCATCATCTGGAGGCGCCCTGCACCGATCCTGATCACCCCTGCCCCTTAAAAGAGGCAGTGGCTACGGGCAAGACGGCCTCGACCACGCACGTGCACTTCGACCAGCATGGACAGGAAAATTATTTTCAC
Organism: Desulfobaccales bacterium; assembly: GCA_049580385.1. GTDB lineage: Bacteria > Desulfobacterota > Desulfobaccia > Desulfobaccales > 0-14-0-80-60-11 > JAPLJC01. The sequence goes on from JBAUPV010000005.1 coordinate 231,394, forward strand.
GTGGTCTGCCATCCCTTGTTCGATAAAAGAGGCCGGGTTCACCAGGTGGTCGACCTGTCCCGGGACATCACCCAAGAGATCAACGCCCGGGCGCGGATACTCCATGACGACAAGATGGCTTCCCTGGGGAAACTGTCTGCCGGCGTGGTCCACGAAATCAACAACCCTCTCACCGGAATCCTCAATTTCGTCAAATTGATGCAAACCATACTGGACGAGGGGGATCCTGACCAGGAGGAATTGGCCGATATCCGCCGTTACCTCTCTTTGGTCTACAGTGAGACCTCCCGGGTCAGCAGCACCCTTTCCAACCTCCTGGCTTTTTCCCGCAAGACCAAACCCAATTTGCAACCGCTGAACCTCAACGAAGTGGCGGAGGAGATGCTCTCTCTTACCGGGTACCAGATGCGGCTGCAGGGCATCACCGTGAAAAGCGAGCTGGCGCCGGACCTGCTTCCGGTCTTGGCCGATAAGGGACAGATGCGGCAGATCTTTTTGAACCTCCTCATCAACGCCCAGGACGCCATGCCGCAAGGGGGCGCCATTACCCTGGAAACCAAAAATTCCCGGCGTCTGGAGGTGGTGGTTGTGAAGGTCTCGGACACCGGCAAGGGTATCCCCAAGGAAAACCTTTCCCAGATCTTCGAACCGTTCTTTACGACGAAAAAGACCGTCTCCGGCGCCGGGTTGGGGCTCTCCGTGGTATACGGCATCGTCCGGGAATGCCAGGGCACCATCAAGGTGGACAGCGTCGTGGGGCAAGGGACCTCGTTTACCATTCGTCTGCCTGCCTTCAAACCGGGGGGAGAAAGTGCTGCCACATAAAAAAATCAGGATTCTGGTGGTGGATGACGAGTTGAGCATCCGCGAATCTTTGAGCGGGTGGCTGAAACGGGGCGGCTATCAGGTTGACACCGCGGCCGATGGTCTCACGGCTCTGGCCAGGTCTAAAGAAAATTATTACGACATCATGCTCATCGATGTCAAAATGCCCGAAATGGATGGCCTCAGCCTGCTCAGGAAACTCAAGGAAACCGAATCCGAGACCGCTATCCTCATGATGACTGCCTACGGCGACATCCATGACGCCGTAGAAGCCATAAAGCTGGGCGCCTACGATTATCTGCTCAAGCCCTTCGAACTGGAAGAACTTAATTTCACCCTTGAAAAATTGGTCCAGATGCAAAACCTGGCGATGGAAAACCTGATTTTAAAAGAGCGGCTGGCGTCCATTACCCGCTTTGAAAACCTGGTGGGCCAGTCTCCGGCCATGGTCAAGCTGTTCGAAACCATTGTCGATGTGGCGAAGAGCGATGCCACCGTTTTGATCACCGGGGAAACCGGCACCGGCAAAGAATTGGTGGCCCGGGCCATCCATGCGCAGAGCCCTAGGTGCTATGCCCCCTTTATTGCCGTCAACTGCGGGGCCTTTACGGAAAATCTCCTGGAAAGCGAGCTCTTCGGACACGAAAAAGGAGCCTTCACCGACGCCAAGTACACCAAGAAAGGCCGGCTGGAAATGGCCAACGCCGGGACCCTCTTTCTTGATGAAGTGGGGGACATCTCCCTAAAAATGCAGATTGATCTCCTGCGAATCCTGGAAACCCATGAATTCACCCGGGTGGGAGGGATTGCGACCCTGAACAGCGACTTTCGGGTCATTGCCGCCACCAACCAGGACCTCCAGGAAGCCATTCTGAAAAAAACCTTCCGCCAGGACCTTTTTTACCGCCTGAACGTCATCCATCTCCAGGTGCCACCCTTGCGGGAGCGGCCGGAAGATATCCCTCTATTGGCGAAACACTTTCTGAGACGCTACGCCATTGATACCAAAAAGTGCTGCGATTCCATTAGCCAGCAGGCCCTGGAGGCGATGCAGCACTATTCCTGGCCGGGAAACGTCCGGGAGCTGGAAAACGCCATCGAACGGGTAGTCGTGGTGGGGAAGGACCGGCAGGTCAAACTCTCCGATCTGCCTTTTATCGCTGCAGGTGGGGCGACAGAAATGGCGGAATTATCCCTGGAGGAATTGGAGCGCCAATATATCAGCCAACTCCTGGCCAGCAAAGGCAGCAACCTCTCCCATGTCGCCAGGGTTCTGCGCATTAACCGCTCTACCCTCTACGAGAAAATCAAAAAATACGGCCTCGCCCACTAACAGGAAAGTTGCCCAGCTCCCGGGCCAGGCCCCGGGAAGGCCTTTACCCCCACGGACCTTGACCGCCGAGCCCCGTTTTTTTACGGCTTTCATCCTTCCGAACGATTATTGCCGGGGCCCGGGCCTTTACCCCACCTAGGCGCTATGGAGAAACTCCTGCACCAGGCGCGTCCAGCCCAACTGCGGATAGGCCCCGTAGACATCGTCCACGATGACCCCACCGGAGGGGAGGGTTATACCCGCCGCGGATTTGAGCATTCCCAGCAGCCTGAGGGATTCGTGTTCCATCCAGGCGATATTGCACTGGCCAAAAAGCATTTTTTCCAGGTCCGGCTTAAGATTGGTGGGAGTGATAACGAACAGCCATCCCTCACCGTAAGGGTCGGTGTGCGCCAGACCGGGGTTCTGCTGGACTTTTGGATTCACCGCCTCGATGATGCCATCCAGAGGCGCCAAGACCGGGGCTTCCATCCCCTGGCGGGAAAGGGTCAGGGCCATTTCGTCCGCGTGAATTTCCTCGCCGGCGTGAGGCAGCTCGATTTTGTCCGCCGGGCCCAAGACCTTCTGGCAAAAGTCGTCCAGGCCGATGCGGACCCGTCCGGCGTTCTCGAGGGCCACCCAGGTGTGACCCCGATGGAGGAAGTTGCAGGTCGGCACGGAGATGCCGAAAACCTCCTGTACCTTGGGACTTTCCTGGGCGAGAAAGAAGTCGAACTGCTCTTCCAGAAGCTTGTCAAAGGAACATTGGTGGCAGAGAGTGGTAGTCATGAGCCGGCACTTCCGCTCGCCCCCGAAGCGTTGGTGCATCTTGGCCTCCCAGGAGGGGGCCTGGCCTTGCCTGCCCTGCCCCTGTTTGGCGGCTTGCAGCCGGGCCAGGTTGTCGGCGGCGGCTGCCGTCATGGCCTGATCGAGTTCACAGTTCTCACAATCAAAGTTCTTATTGCAGATTTTGAAGTCGATCACACCGGCTTCCATCCAAATGCAGGGCTTATTGCCTTCGTTGACTCTCGTTGTTGCCATAGTCGTACCCTTTTTTTCTGGCGATCATTATTTCAGGGACGGAGCTGAGGTAATGTCAGCTCCGTCCTCCGCCCGCGGCCATCATGATCCTCTCTTCCATTTCGCGGCCGGCAGGAAACCCTTGCTGGTCAGGTTCTTCAGGAAGAATTCATGGACCAGGGGCCGCCACTCCAATTCCTGATAATTGCCATAGACATCGTCAACGATGGTGCCGCCATCAGGCAGGGCGACTCCAAGCCGCGAATCCAACAGGTTCAGCAAGCGGTGCGTCTCCTCTTCGATCCAGATGACCGCGTCCTCGCCGGAGACCAGGTTCTTCAGATCGCGTTTGAGGTTGGAGTGCTTGACCACAAACAACCAGCCCTCTCCGTAAGGATCATCATGCATGAGACTGGGGTTCTTCTCGATTTTGGGGTTGGTGACCTCAATGACGCCGTCCACCGGAGCCTCAAAGGAAGCCTTGTGCCCCTGCCGGAACAAAGCCAGGCAAAGATGATTCTGATAATAGGCCTTGCCGATCTCCGGCAGCTTGACCCAATCCGCCGGGCCCAGGAGCTTCTGAGAGAAATCATCCAATCCGACCCGTACCCGATCCTCGCCTTCGGGCAGTACCCAGGCATGGCCCTTGTGCAGATAATAATTCTCGCAGGGCACCTGGAAGCCAAAGACTTCCCGCATTTGCGGCCGCCTGATTTTTTCCTGAGGCATCATGACTTGTCCCTCCTTAAACTAATTGCCTTAAACTATGCCAGGATTGGCATCTCCTACATATCTTATTTAAATTATTTAATAAAAGTCAAATACGTACCTTCTTGCAGCCCTGACCCAGAGGGACCGTTACGCCTTCGGGGTGACGGACACCATGCGGCTGATGACGGAGTCCCTGGGAACGTTGCAGATCGATGCGACCTCTTGCGGATCAAATCCCAGACAAAGGGCGAGTAGCTGGTTGTAATCGAAAACCGGTATCTGGTATCGCTCTTCGCCAAGTTGTCGATTGAAGGTATTCTGAACCTTATCCATGTGCATCAGACAGGTGATACAGGAGACTGCGATAAAATCGGCCTTGGTTTCAGCAAGTATGGCGTCGAACTTTGCCTTGGCAAACTCGATAGCCTGCTCCGGAGTGCTTTTCATGAATCCGCCGGCCCCGCCACAGCATTCGAGTTCACGGCTGTAGCCGTCCACCGTAGCTCCCAGCGCTTCCACCAGTAACCGCAGGCCCTGGGGCGCCCTGGGGGATTCTTCAAACCCCACGACCTCACTGGGAAACAAGGTATGGCAGGGATACTGGACGACCCCACGTAGTCCCTTCAGACTCTTTTTGAGCTGCGAGGCAATATTCTCCGGGCCTATTTCCCTGAGGAGGACTTCCGACACATGACGTACTTTAGATTTTCCCGTGACCTGCCGCCCAGTCGGTTTGAGGAGTTCATTGACGTGCGCCATCTTTTCAGAATCGTGCATTAAATGGTCCCGTCCCATGCACAGGGAACTGTAACAGGAACCGCACTGGACGACGAAATCGCACCCCTTCTGCTCGGCAATGGAAAGATTCCAGCCGCTGGTCGCCATCCAGGCCTCTTCGTCGGCAGACGGAAAAGAACCGAAGGCCGGACAGCAGACATAGTTGTCGGCATCCACCAAGTCGATGCCCAGAACCGGCATGGACGCCCTGATGGCCCGCTCCACGTCCGGCCGAATGGCGGGGGTATTACAGCCCGGGAAGAAACATAATTGCATCTCTTTTTCCTCTTTTTCATCCTTTGAACATATAGTCGTTGTCGCTGACTATCTGGGTCTTCATGAGCATTTCCCGAAACATTTCCAGTTGTTCTTCGTTGTTGGTTATGGTAGGCAATTCGGACAGCCCCAAAGACTTGCGTAACTCCATGTTCACCCCGACCGCCTGCGTATAGCCCCGCTTGTAAATCTCGACGATGGCCGACGGTATCAGGGTCTCATCGTTTCGGCACTGCCATTGCCGGATGGCGAGAATCAGCTCGAACGGCGTGACATCCATCGGGCACATCTCCTCACATTTGGAACAGGAGACGCAGGCCCAGGGAGTGTCATCTTCCAGGAGCGCCTCCTCCAGTCCCAGGATCACCTTCCGGGCCAGATTTCTGACCAGAAGCGGCGGGTCCCCATGGGAGGCGGGACATCCGGATACGCAGGTGCTGCAGTTGAAACAGTAATGAAGATTGCCCGTGTTATAGATATCCATCCAGAGATCCTTGGTCGATTCTTCTGCCAAAACCATGATCGTGCCCTCCTACCTCAAGCTTGTTAAGAGTTGACTGTCCATGAGTTTGGCGTCGATGGCAGCCAGCAACTGTTTATCACTCCAGCCCCTAACCTCAGCCGCATTGTTCTGGCACTCAGCCGCGCACAGGCCGCAGGCCTGACAGGCGGCCGCGTCAATGTCGATGCGTTTATCCGCCTCGTTATACGATCTCGCTCCATATGGACAGATGTTCACACATCTCTGGCAGCGCACGCACAGGGCGTCTTTCACCACGGATGTGACCGCGGCCGTATGCACCTCGCGTCCGGACAGGTACGTATAGGCCTTCTGGGCCGCGGCTTCGGCCTGCAGGAGCACACTCTTCAGAGGCATCGGCGAATGGGCCGTGCCGGCAAGATAAAGTCCGACTTTCTGGAATTCTATGGGACGCCATTTTGGATCCGCTTCGGCTAAGAACCCGTCCTCGGTCAATGAGACACCGAAGGCATCGGCAAGTCTCTGGTTTGACTCTTCAGGATCTACGCCGGTGGAAAGCACCACCAGATCCGCCGGCAGCTCCATCTCTTCGTTAAGGACAGGATCGGTCAATTTGACGACCGCTTTGCCCTCGGCCATCTCCACCTGAGGCTTATTATCCAGGCTGTAATTCATAAAAATAATCCCGGCTGACCTCGCCTCCGAATAGTACTGTTCGTAAAAGCCATAGGTCATGATATCGCGGTAGAGAATGAAGACCCGGGCCTCGGGATTTTTCTCCTTGATCTTCAAGGCATTGCCAATCGCGCCCAGGCAGCAGATGCGACTGCAGTACCGGCGCCCACCCTTCTGCCGTGATCCCACACACTGGATCATCACGACATTCTCGAGTTCGCTGACATCGAGATCGCCGTTGGCCAGACCTTTCTCCAATTCCGCCCGGGTCAGCACCGCCTCTGAGGTCCCGTAACCGTATTCGGTTGTGGCCCCCTCGTGCCCGCCCGTGGCCATGATCACCGCACCGTGATGCAGATAAGTGCTTTCTCCACTATCCTTGAAATTCAGTTTCGACTCGAAGCTGCCCAGGGTGCCGAGGCTTTTCTCAACCTCACAATTCAGATGGACCGTTATGTTCTTGCTTTCGAAGACCTTTAGCTTCATATCCGTGGCCATCGCCACAGGAGCCAGTCCATCAACCGTATGCTCCACCTGAGTGCCCAGATACCCGCCCAGGTGGGCTTCCTTTTCAACGAGATGAACCGGCACACCCCGATCAGCAAGGGAAAGGGCGGCGTGCATCCCGCCGATGCCACCCCCGATCACCAGGGCGGTCTGGTTGATCGGCAAGGTGCGCACTTCAAGGTCGGTCTTAAACTTGAGCTTTTCGATATCCGCTTTGACTTCCCTGGCGGTCCGTAAAGTCCAGTCCCCGGTGGACGCCTCGGCCATGCCTCTCCTGGCAACTCCGAACAGATCGAAGATTTCCACCAGGGAGGAGTTGAATCCTGCCTTCCTGGCGCTATTTTTCAGCTTCCGCCTGTACATGAAAGGCTGACAGGCCCCAATCAGCAACCGATTGCATGTGGTCTTGCCGAGGATGTCTTCGAGAGCCGTTTCTCCATCCGCCTTGCAGATGGAATCGATGACCTGGACAGCGCCCACTCCGGGGAAGCGCTTCAATTCAGCACTGAGAAGCTCATAATCGAGTCCTCTCGCGCCCGTCTTTTCACCGCATTTACAGAGGGCCACCGAGACCAGAGGCAGCTCCCGCCTGTGGGCGTCCGGCTCGGCAATTTCCTCCTCCTGCAACCGGTCCACGCCCAAAGTGGTCAGAAATTTAGTGGCCTCGCCCGCGGCGGCAATACCGCTGGTCATGGCCTCACTAACATCCGTGAGCCCCATCAAGGAGCCGCAGAGAAACAGACCGGGTTTGCCGGCAACCCTGACCTTGCTCCCCTGTTCAGTAGCCAGAAGACCGCGCCCCTCCAGAGGCGCATTCAGCAGCTCGGCCCATTTCTTATGGGTCTCAAAGGGAACCTGGCCGGTGGACATCACCACCAGATCGAAATCTTTCACAAAGAACTCGTTGGTTTCGGGATCGAGATAACGTATCGAGAGACTGCCGTCAGGCTGGACCATAACCCCCTGCACCCGGCAGCGGATAAGCTTCACCCCATGCTCGTCGACGGCCTTATCCCGGTATTGTTGAAAGCCTTTGCCAAAGGTCCGCAGGTCCATATAAAATATGGTGGCGTCAACCCCCGGCCCGCCTTTTTCCTTGGCCAGGACGGCCTCTTTCAGAGCGAACATGCAACATATGGAGGAACAGTAGTCTCTTTTCTGACGTCGGTTTCGAGATCCCATGCACTGGATCCAGGCAATGTTTTTCGCGGGCCGGCCGTCGGACGGCCGTCTGATCACGTCGCCCTGATAGGTGCCGGAACCGCTCAGCATCCGCTCAAAGGCCAGTGCGGTAACGACATCCGGCGATACCGCGTAAGATTTGGCATCCTCGAACTCCTGCGTATTATAGAGCTTCACCCCGGAGGCCAGGATAATGGAGTGGACGTCCCTGATCTTCACCTCGTCCTCGGCCTCCAGATTGATCGCACCGGCCTTACATACCTTGAGGCACTCACCGCAGCGGGTGCAGGCCTGTTTGTCGATGAGCAGCATCTTGGGGGTATTATGAGGGACCGCCTGGTAGATTGCCTTCCGCTTGGTCAGCCCCTGGTTGAACTCATCCTCGACCTCGACGGGACAGGCGTCGATGCATGCTCCCATCTCATTGCAGATGGCCGGGTCGATGCCGCGGGCCTTTTTCAGGAGGTCGACCTGGTAATTCCCCCCATCGCCTATAACCGAGGTGATCTCCGTAAACGGCAGGATCTCGATATTTTCATGAAACAGGCTTTTGCGCATACAGTACTGCGAAGCATACTCGCGACCCACCAGGGGCAACATTCTGCACATGCCGCAATGGTCCGTGGGGAATTGGTAATCGAGTTTGGCCAGGATGCCACCCATCTGGGGGGAATCGTCGGTCAGAATAACCTTATAGCCTGATTCAGCCAGCTCTATGGCCGCCTTGATCCCGGAGATACCGGCGCCAGCCACCAGGACTGTGCCTGTGGGCTTCTTTTCAGCCATCATACCGCTCCTATTTGGCTTGACCAGTCACTTCAAACAGTTCATCCGATTTGAATCCAGCCAGCGGCTGCTCTTCAAGCACCGATCGTCCCGCCTGATAGTTGAACCGGGCCTGAGTCTTATCGGCGCACGCTCTGAACAAAGGCATCAGATCAATATTATTGGGGCAGGCACTCGTACACTGGCCGCAACCGACACAGAAAAGGCTCATATGGTTCATCCGGGTCAGATGATAGAACAAGGTGTCGTTAGGCATCTTCAGCGCACCGCTTTGATCCGCCCACATCATGAACTGCTCGCCGGTGTGCCGGAAGGTATCCGTGACGAAAACACATTCCTTGCAATAGCAGACCGGGCAGGCAACCCGGCAATTGTAGCAGTTGACACAGGGAGCCAGTTTGTCTGCCAGCGCCTCAAAGGTGCTGACCTCAGCCCGAAATTCAGCAAATTTCTTATCCCTGGCCTCGGTACGCGCTGCCACCAGCTTCTTCACCGCCTCGTCCCTGCCGGCAGGCGCGGCGCCCGCTTTCAAGCCCGATTTTTCCAGGGCCTGCCCGCCTTTTTCGGTTACGGCTTCAATGAAGAAAGCGCCACTTCCCGCGCCTATGGCTCCCAATCTCATATCGACATTGTCTGCCGTGGGAAATTCGCAGATCTTGCAGGCGCCGACGATATCGAAATCCGCAATCGAGGTCTTGCCGGCCTGGGCGTTCTCCAGGAAGGACTCGGAGGTCCCCCCCAGTTCCTGGAATTTGGCGAAATCGGTATTTTCATAACGGCCGAAACAGTCCATGCCGATCAACAGGACGTCATCGAGGTTCACCTGCTTTAATTTGGAGAGCTCGACCACGGCCCGGATCTCACAGGGGCGCAGGACCATGGCGATCTTGCGGCCGGACGGCCGCGAGGTCAGCGCTGAGGCAATCTTGGCGCCGCTTACGGCCGCGATGGGGGCAAAAGGATCCACCTGCGCGGTATGGTCAGCAGAGGTAATGAGTGTCTGCCGGACCCCGTTCTTGGCCTGAATCATCGGCACCAGGACAGCATCAACCGCCCCATTTGCAAGCATCCCCTTGAAAAATGCGGACGCTTTCTTATTCATTTCGTCTTTCTGAAAAGACAATGTTGCGAATTTAGCCATTTCGGTCTTCTCCGTGTCTTCAAACTGCCATTTGACCCAGGTTCCGAAGGGGGCTCGGTCCGAGCTCTTTCAATTTTGCAGTCATGTCAATGGCGACTTCCCTCAGCATGGTTCCCTCACTGGCGGCGATCCACCGTAGCCAGAAACGCTCTTCCCCGATCCCATACTGTTTCAGAACCTCGGTGAGGTTGGCCACCCGGCGCCGTGCCTTCAGGTTGCCATTGATGTAATGGCAATCCCCCGGCCAACAGCCGCCGATCAAGACGCCATCCGCGCCGTTCAGGAAGGCCTTGAGGACGTATTTCTGATCAACCATGCCGGTGCACATCACCCTGATGATCTTCAGGTTGGGCGGGTAGGAAAGCCTTGAAGTCCCGGCCAGATCGGCGGCGGTGAAGGTGCACCAGTTGCAAAAAAACGCCACTATTTGGGGTTCAAACTCGCTCATCTCCTAAACTCCTTGGTGAAGTAAAAGCCCGTCAATTTCCGCAAAGATCTGTTTATCGGTAAAGTGTCTCACCTTGGCGGCGCCGCTCGGACAAATGCCGGCGCAGCTTCCGCATCCTTTACAAATAGCGCTGTTGACCTCGCTGATTCCGGCATACCTATTGAATTCGATGGCCGAATAGGCACAAAGCCCGATGCAGAGTTGGCAGCCGACGCAGATGTCCGGGTCGATGCTCGAGATCATGGGCGGTATCTCAACCTGGCCCGCGGAGCTCAATGCCAGGCATTCCGCCGCGGCTCCCTTCGCCTGGGCCACCGTGTCCGGAATATCCTTCGGTCCCTGGCAAGCCCCCGCCAGGAAGACTCCGCTGGTGGGGGTGGATACCGGCGCCAGTTTCGGATGCTCCTCCTGGAAGAATCCGTCCGAACCGATGCCTATCCCGAACTTCCGCATGACCTCGGGGGCATCCGGCCTGGCTTCCATAGCGGTGCAGAGGATAACCATCTCCACCTGGACCTCGATCAGCCGGTTCGAAAGCGTATCTTCTCCCTTAACGGTCAGGATGCCGTTCTTATCCTCGGTTATGGAGCCGGCCTTGCCGCGGATCATCTTGACTCCTTCGGCCTGGACCTTCCTGTAGAATTCCTCGTATCCCTTGCCGAAGCAGCGCATATCGATATAGAAGTTATAAATCTCGGTACCGTGCCCGCATTTATCCTTCAGCAGGTGCGCATACTTGAGGGCATACATGCAGCAGGTGCGGGAGCAGTATTCATGGTAGTTTTGGTCGCGGCTGCCTATGCAATGGAGAATCGCCACGCTCTTCGGCGCCTCGGTGAACTTCAGCGGATCTTGCAGATCACGTTTCAAGAGTTTGCCGGCTGTCGGCCCGGTGGCGTTGGAAAGACGCTCGAATTCGATATTGGTAAAGACGTTCCGGTATTTGCCGTAGCCGTACTGGGTCATCTTGACCGGATTCATCGGATCGAAACCGGTGGCAATGATGATGGAGCCGACGTCAATGGTCTCCTTCTTATCGGCCATCCCGTGGTCAATGGCCCCGGCCTTGCACTCATCGATACAGAGCTTGCACTCGCAGCAGCCGCCGCAATCGACGCAGCGGGCCGCCTCTGCCCGGGCCTGCTCTTCATCGAATCCCAGCTCTATTTCCTGGTAGTTGTCGAGGCGCTGGGCCACCGGAAGGATGGGCATCTGAGCGCGGGGCCGGGACTCGATCTTTTTCGGAATCGGCTTCCAGTCATTCCCGGCCGGCTTGGCAGGCCTGTTTTCCCCGAGCTCCTCGCCCAACAGATAGTTCTCTATGGAGATGGCCGCCTGCCGTCCCGCGGCCACAGCCTCGACGGCGATGGACGGACCGGTGAACAGGTCCCCGCCGGCAAAGATGCCCGGGAAGGTGGTCTGATAGGTCACCGGATCGGCCACCACCGTCCCCCACCGGGTTAATTCGACCCCTTCCGTGCCGTTAAGGAAACTGCTGTTGACCTGCTGACCGATGGCCGGGATGACCATGTCACATTCGATATCGAATTCCGAACCACTTACCGGGACCGGTCTCCTTCTGCCGGATGCATCCGGCTCACCCAGCTCCATCTTGATGCAGCGAAGCCCGGAAACCTTTCCACTTTCGGTCAGGACCGCAGTGGGAGCCGCGAGCAGTTCTATCTGGATGCCCTCTTCCTCCGCAGCCTGGATCTCATGCTTGGCGGCCGGCATCTCCGACCTGCTCCGCCGGTAAAGGATCTTCACCTCGGAGGCGCTCTGCCTCACGGCCTCCCGGGCCGAATCGATGGCCACGTCGCCGCCGCCGACGACCACGACCTTCTTGCCGGTCTGGACCGGTTTCCGGTAATTGAGAGCCCCGAGATAATCGACGCCGTGCAAGACGCCTTCGGCATCCTCGTTCTCGATCTTCAGCTTCATGCTGTTCTGGGCGCCCACCGCCAGATAGACGGCCTTGAATCCCTCCTCGAAGAGACCGGCAACCGGGCGCTCCTTGCCGATAGCGGCATTCAGTTGGATGTCCACGCCCAGCCTCTTGATATAGCCGATCTCCCGCTCCAGGACCGCGGGCGGCAAGCGGTAGTCCGGGATACCGGAACGGAGCATGCCCCCGGCAAAGGGCGCCCTTTCGAAAATGGTCGGATGATAACCTTGTTTAGCCAGGAAATAAGCGGCGGACAGCCCTGCCGGCCCCGCACCGATGATGGCCACCTTCTCAGTTTCAGGCTTCTTCTCGATTGCCGGCAGCGGCAAGGTGGCCCAATCGACCTGGTCCGCCGCGAACCGTTTCAACTGGCAGATCGCCAGCGGGGAATCGACCTCCTGCCTGCGGCACTGGGTCTCGCAGGGGGCGGGACAGATACGGCCGAGCGTGCCGGGCAACGGCATGCTTTCCATGATCAATCTGAGTGATTCCTGATACTTGCCCACCTTAATCAGGGCGACAAATCCTTGAATATTGATACCGGCGGGACAGCTCTGCACGCAGGGGCCCCGGTCCTTTTTATCGATCGCATAGCGAACCGGCACAGCCTGGGGGAAGGAGATATAGATGGCCTTGCGCCTCTTCGTGCCCACATCCCACTCGTTCGGGGCCTCGACCGGACAGACCTTGGCGCAATCTCCGCAACCGGTGCAGTTCGTCCCCACATAGCGGGAGCGCTGATTGACGTTGACTTTAAAGTTGCCGACAAACCCGCTGACACTCTCCACCTCGGTATTGGTCAGCAAATGGACGTTCTTGTCCTGGCCGACGGCCACCATTTTTGGCGTGCCGATACAGGCCGCACAGTCCAAGGTCGGGAAGGTCTTGTCATACTGGAGCATGTGACCCCCGACCGTTGGCTGCCGTTCCACCAGATAGGCCTGATTGCCGGAGCTGGCGATATCCAGGGCCGCCTGCATGCCGGCGATGCCGCCCCCGACCACCAGGGTGTTGGGATTGACCGAGAATTTGCTGGGGAGGAGGGCGACTTGATTCGTGACCCGCATCAGACCGGCCCTGACGAGAACGATCGCCTTGGCCGTAGCCTCATCCTCGCTTTCCGTCACCCAGGAGCCATGTTCCCGGACACAAACCATATGAAAGGCCCGATAAGGATTCAACCCCGCCCGCTGGCAGGCGGCCCGAAAGGTCTTTTCGTGCATGCGAGGCGAGCAGGAGGCCACCACCACATGGGTGAGGTTTTGGTTCTTGATTTCCTTTTCGATGAGATCCTGTCCCGGATCAGAGCACATAAACAGATAATCTTGGGAAACCAGGACACCCGGAAAGGTGGCCGCATATGCCGCCACTTCCTTCACTCGGACACGAGAGGCAATATTGATCCCGCAATGGCAGATGAAAAACCCGATTCGCTCAGACATGAGCTTCCCCCTGAGAAAGCCTCATATTGATTTTTCCGGTTATGGCAGGTGCGTCCGGCAGAGCCACCGACTGCCAAAGCAGTTCCGTCAGGTCCTGGACCTTTATCTGGCTTCCGAGACCCATCTTGGCGATTGCTTCATTGAGCGTGCGGATGCAGTAAGGGCAAGCCGTGGCGATCACCCCCGCACCGGTGGCGAGGGCCTCTTTGATTCGAATTTCTCCAAGACTTCCTTTTCCGTTACCATCCCTCCAGGGCCCGCCGCCGCCGCCACCACAACAGAAGCTCCGCTCCCGGTTATTCTGCATTTCCACCAGGGTAACGCCCGGTATGGATTCAAGGATTCTCCGGGGCGCATCATATATGGAAGAATGTCTGCCGAGATAGCAGGGGTCATGGTAGGTCACTTTGAGATCAAGGCTGTTGACGGGTTTGAGGGAGCCCTCCTGAATGAGTTCATCCAGAAGCTCGGTAGGGTGAGTAATGGCTATCTTCTTCAGCCCTTCGTAATTTTTTTTGAATGAATTCAGACAGTGCGGGGAGAGGGCCAGGATCTTGGAAACACCTGCCTCCAGAAACATCTCGGTATTCTTCCTGGTGAGATCGCCAAGAACATCCGCAGCTCCGATCTTATCGGTAACGTCGCCGCAACAACTCTCCCCGGCTCCCAGGGAACCATAGGAGACCCCGGCATATTCGAGCAGGCGCAATAGCGCCAGGCCTGCCTTTTGGCTGCCTTTAGCGGCGCTCGTGTCATAGGCCGTGGTGCAGCAGGTGAACAGGCAATACTCATGTTCTTGGGTATAAGTTGGCAGCTTGGCGCCCTTGGCCCAATCCAGGCGATTTTCCCTTTTTCCGTTCCAGGGGTTGCCCTCCTTCTTCAGGGTCTGCACCACCGCGGCCAAAGATTTCGGCAGGAATCCGGCCGCGGCGACCTGGCGGCGGATGGACCTGATCAGGTCAAGAAAACTGACACCGCGAGGGCAGGTTTCAACACAGCTGTTACAAGTTGTGCATGCCCAGGAGGCTTCATCGACGGATACGTTGGAGCCCTTGTCGAGAGAGATATCGCGGAGGATCTTCCTGGGACTGTAGCCCGCAACCTCGCTCGTGGGGCAGACCCCGGTGCAGGCGCCGCACTGCATACAGCTCTGGAAGGTCTCCCCGACGTCCTGCCGGATCGTAGCCAGATCAGCCTGAGATTCGCCCTGGGCCTTTTCTTTCAGGGTTGTCAGGAAGATGGCCAAGGGCCTGTACATCAGATGCGAGAGTTTGCCAAAGGGTATCATGAGGCAGAGCATGCCCACACAGACGGCGACATGGGTCACATAGGTCGTGTAGGTTATGATCGGCAGTCCGGCCAGCCTAAAAATATGGACCAGGATGCCGGTGACGGCAATGGCGATGATCAACTCCAGGAAGAAGACGTCGGTAAAATCCGAATACCGGTGGAGCTTCGCCTCCTTCTTGAACCAGCGGCTGTAGAGCATGCTCGTGGAGCCAACCATCAGGGCGATGGTGGCGTAGTAGCCCAACAGCTGGGTGGGATACCAAAAGGGACGGACAATATCGGTCTGGAAGGCCGCCAGGAACCCCATAACCAGGATCTCCATCGCCACCCAGCCGGAGAACAGGAAGAGATGTCTCCACCAGGCGCTCCCTGGGCCGGTTCCACATTTCCGCCACCGTTTCTGGGTGAAGTAGTTGAGGAAGAACACCGGCGCCTGGGTTACGTAAAGGCGAAGCGGTATCTTCGTGCCCTGCATGATCCCGGAATACATGTGGGCCGCATTGGAGAAAAGCATCAAAAAGATAAATCCCATCATGACCTGGTCGCCCAGGTGGACCCAGTGAACCGGAGCGAAGGTGGTGAGCTCCACGCGGCTGGTAACGACCGGCCCATGAAAGATCAGAAAAAGCGTGACAACAAATAGCGCAATGCCGAGAAACGCACCGACCTCCGTTGTCGGCGACGTATAAAATCTCGACGCAAGTCCCGTCCAGTCATATTGGGTCATCAACCAGCGCCGAGCCGCCATCATGGTCTCGGCGGGCTCCGCGCCCCGGGGGCAGTCGGTATTACAGTCGCCGCAATAATAGCAGAGCCAGGGTTCCGGGGCTTCCAGGAGCTTGTCTCTCAGGCCGAGTTGGAGATAACGATAAATTTTCCGGGGAAACGTGTTTTCCCCTGTCGACAAGGGACAGGCAGAGGCACAGTTCCCACATTGCATACAGGCTTCCATATCCCTGGCCCCAAGCCTCTGGACCTCACTGTACAAATCAGGGCTGACCTCGTTATTCTTCACAATCTTCCCTTTGAAGTTCAACTGTGGCTGTCACTCCCCTGCCGAATTAGGCAAGACTTATGCCATTCGACTAACTGATTGATTTACCGTGATAATTTAAATTTGGATGGGCCTCTCGGGCGCCATCTTCGTTGGAAAATCCTACAGCCTGCGGAGGGACCATGGATAACTTATTGATTTTTAATGGAAAAATAAATTCGGAAAATCCGACAGGTCTTAAAAGGTCCTGGTGGTTATGGCCAGAGCGAGGAGGGAGCGATGGCCGAGGAGACCCTTTTGAGGCCGGAAGGGTGATTTCCGGCCTCGGATGCTGCGGAGCCGGTGGTGGCGCTTTGGCTGGGCTTAATGACAGGGAGTGCCTGGGTGACTTACTGTGTGGAGATTGAGCCCTGGAGCGAAGCGCAGGAGGCCAGGGCCCTCGATTTGCGCCACGTCCAATTTCAAAGAGAAAGCATTAGATTGGAGGAGGAATAAGGCCGGTATCCAGTGGCCCTTTTTTGTTTCCGTAAACTGCTTGCGGGGCCAGATCTTGGCGATGGTTAAGGGAGGAGAAAGCGGCGGCTGGTTAATTTCCTGGAGGGAGGCTAATTGTTTGTTGATGTCTTTTCCGGGTTACTCAGCGCGCCAACCCTTTGACCAAAGGTTCCTTTCCTTGACACCCCTCCTTCTTCGTGACAATATAAATTTCAGAAAGCTGGCGCTTAAACCCAAGAATGCTCAGAAGTTAGCGAACTGCGGGGGGTGTGCCGTCGAGGCCCGATAAACCTCGATAATGATAATTGATGTCCCGATTTTTAAGGACTTTATTAGATGAACCAAAATCAGGAGCAGCCGATGTCTGAAAAGAAGCCGATGTGGGCCCCTTCTCCGGAAAGAATCCAGCGGGCCAATATGACTCAGTTTATTAAGCAAGTTAACGCAAAATACGCCAGGCATTTTAGCTCCTATGATGAGCTCTATGAGTGGTCCATCGCTAATATCCCCGATTTTTGGGCCGCCATGTGGGATTATGCCGAAATTAAAGCCTCTCAGCCCTACGACCGGGTTATCGATGATTTGGGCAAGATGCCGGGGGCTCGCTGGTTTACGGGCGCCAGGCTTAACTTTGCCGAGAATCTCCTCCGTTATCGTGATGACCACCTCGCCCTGATATTCAAAGGCGAAGCCCAGGAAACCACCAGAATGACCTATCGCCAACTGTATGGCCAGGTGGCGCAGTTGGCCAAGTCCCTGCGGGAGGCCGGAGTCGTTCCCGGCGACCGGGTGGCGGGATTCGTCCCCAACATGCCCGAGACGATCATTGCCATGCTGGCAGCAACATCCCTTGGGGCCGTCTGGTCCTCTTGCTCACCTGACTTCGGGATTAGGGGAGTCTTAGATCGCTTCGGCCAGATCAAGCCCAAGATCATCTTCACCGCTAACGGCTATTCATATAAGGGAAACAAAATCGATTGCCTGGAACGGCTGGCCAACATTCTGCGCGAGCTCCCCTCGACGGAAAGGGTGATTGTGGTCCCCTATACGGAAGCGAAGCCGGACATCAGCCTGATCCCCCAGTCCCTCCACTACCATGACTTCATCTCCCGGGAGGATAATCTTGAGCTGGAATTCGCACAACTCGATTTCAACCATCCCCTCTACGTCATGTATTCCTCGGGAACGACGGGGCTCCCCAAATGTCTGGTTCAGAGCGCCGGCGGTATTCTTCTTAATCAGATCAAGGAACTGAAGCTCCATACGGATTTAAAACGTCAGGACACTATCTTTTACTTCACCACCTGCGGCTGGATGATGTGGAACTGGTTGGTCTCCTCCCTGGCGCTGGGCGCTACCCTGGTGCTTTTCGACGGCAGCCCGTTTCATCCCGATCCCGGCGCCCTCTGGAAGTTGGCTCAGGATGAGAGACTGACGATATTCGGGACCAGCGCCGGATATTTGGCCGCCTTGCGAGCCGCCGGGGTAAAGCCCGGCAAGGAATATGACTTGACGCCTCTGAGGACGATTCTCTCAACCGGATCGACCCTCTCCCCCGAACAGTTCGATTTCGTGTATAGGGAGATCAAAAGCGATCTGCAACTTTCCTCTATTTCAGGAGGCACCGACCTCAACGGCTGCTTTGGCATCGGCAATCCCATCGGCCCGGTCTATCGGGGAGAGTTGCAATGCCGGGCCCTGGGCCTGAAGGTGCGCGCCTATGATGAAAATGGTCAGGCCGTAATCAATAAAAAAGGGGAACTGGTATGTGAGGCCCCCTTTCCTTCCATGCCCATCTATTTTTGGGATGATCCGGACGGGAAAAAATATCATAACGCTTACTTTAATGTCTATCCCGGGGTATGGCGCCATGGAGATTTTATTGAAATTACCGAGAGCGGGGGGCTGATATTTCATGGGCGGTCCGACGCCACTCTGAATCCTTGTGGAGTCAGAATCGGCACCGCGGAAATCTACAGGCAAATCGAAAACCTGGACGAGATCCAAGATAGCGTGGTAGTGGGGCAGGATTGGCAAGGTGATGTGAGGGTGATCCTGTTTGTCGTCTTGAAGGATGGACTGCCGTTAACCGAAGCATTGAAGAACAAAATAAGAAACGTCATCCGAACCAATACTTCTCCCAGGCATGTGCCTGCCAAAATCATCGCCGTGCCGGGAATACCCTATACCCTCAACATGAAAAAAGTGGAGATTGCCGTCAAGAAGATGATCCAACATGAGCCGGTCCTGAACCGGGATGCTTTGGCCAATCCGGGAGTTCTCGATTTCTACAAGGATATTCCCGAACTGGCAGTCGACTAAAAAGTTTCTTCTGAGGAGGCATTAATATGCTAAGAAACGTCTTCATCGGGTTGGTGCTGATGGCCCTGTTCTTGGTGAGTCCCGCCTTCGGGGCGGATACCGGGCAGCAGAAAGATGCCCTGGCTGCGGCAGAAAACTGGCTGGCCTTGATCGACAATGGAGAGTATGCGAAAAGTTGGGCTGATGCGGCTCCATATTTAAAGAAAGTAATCACGGAAGCGGAGTGGGTGCAAAAGATGCAGGAGGTGCGGAAACCACTCGGCAAGCCCGTTTCGAGAAAAGTGAAGAGCGAGACTCCGAAGACCTCTTTGCCAAACGCCCCTGAGGGGCAGTATATCGTCATTGAGTTTGAGACCTCTTTTGCCAACGGCAAAATGGGATTGGAGAATGTCAATACACGGCTTGAAAGTAATGGTAAATGGCGGGTAGCCGGGTATGGCATTCAATGGCAATAATATAATGCTACCAGTATTTCTCCGGGGGAGGCCCAGGCTGTCGTATAATCTCGAATGAACATTAGGGGTGCTTAATGCCGAACCGATATTTCCAGCTTAGGGCTCGGGTGAGCAGCTCGAATCCTCAGGCTATCAGGCCGGTACTCGAGAACCTGATCACCCAGGGCCGCGTGCAGGAAGTGGAAGAGGAGTTCCAGGTGGAGGCCGGGATGGAAGGGGAAAGCGCCAAGGAATTGAACCGCCTTCTGCTAGCGGCGCTGAGAAGGGTCGAGAAAAGGACCAGGCTGCGGGCCGAATGGACCTCTGACGACGGCATCACCCAGAGGTTCTTTGATTACGTGCTGAAGAGCACCAGCCAGAGCGAGCCCTGAACCTTCCCCCCGGGGGCGGACGCCAAAATGGCTAAATTCAGCGTCCAGGGCCAGTTGGCGGCCCTGCCGGTGGGAAAACCTCAGGCACATCTAATCCCGCCAACCCAACCTGAAATTCCTTCCAGATCTTCTTTCCAGTTCAGGGTTTTTCCGTGAGGCGGCGGCCACCCAGTCGGTGTGGAGTGGGGCTACCACTTTGGGGAGGCCGGAAGGGACTCCTTGCTGCCCTTGTGCCCCCAGGGCCGATTTGTTATAATCTAGTTAAAACAGGTGTTAAGGGATCAGGACAGCATGCAGGAACCCAAGATCGACCTCTACCTGAAAGAAATCCTCAATACCATGAGCGACGGCCTCATGGTGGTCAGCCCCGACGGTACCATTCTCATGGTCAATGAGGCCTTTGAAAAGATTATGGGATACCGGCGGGAGGAAGTCACGGGGCGTTCCTGCGCCATGTTGCAGTGCGATGGCTGCGCCACCGTCCGTGCGGAAGGCCATCATCAATACTGCGACCTCTTCAGGCAAGGGCTGGCCACCCGCAAACCCTGCCTGTACATGCGCAAAGATGGTTCTTACGTCCATATCCTCAAGAATGCCGCCATCCTGCGGGACGAGGCCGGGCAGGTCCTGGGAGCGGTGGAAACCCTCACCGACATCACCAAACTGGCCCAGCGCGATGAACAGATCCAACAACTCTCCAAGCTGATGAATACCGCCGGCGACTTTCAGGGCATGGTGGGGAAGACCCCCCGTATGCAGCAAGTCTTTGACCTCACCCAGAAAGCGGCCCAAAGCGATGCCCCGGTAATCATCTTCGGGGAGAGCGGCGCCGGCAAGGAGCTGGTGGCCCATGCCATTCAGGCCCTGTCCCCCAGGAGGGAGGGGCCTTTCATCACCTGCAACTGCGCGGCACTCAACGAGTCCCTGTTGGAAAGCGAGCTCTTCGGCCATGTCAAGGGCGCCTTTACCGGGGCCTACACGCACCGCCAGGGCCGGTTTGAGGCAGCCCATCGAGGGGTCATCTTTCTGGATGAAATCGGCGACATCCCCCCGGCCATCCAAATTAAACTCTTGCGCGTCCTGGAGAGCAAACAATTTGAACGGGTAGGAGAGGTCAGGCCCATTTGGGCGGATGTTCGCATCATTACCGCGACCCACCGCAACCTGGAATCTCTCGTCTCCACAGGAAGATTTCGGGAGGATCTGTTTTTCCGCATCAATGTCATTCCCATCTATCTGCCGCCGCTCCGGGAACGCCTGGGAGATCTCCCCTTGCTGGTGGAGCATTTCCTGGCAAACCTGCGTCAACGCAGCGGCAAAGCGATCTCCGGCCTCACCGGGGAGACCATGAAAATCTTCCTGGACTACCCCTGGCCCGGCAATGTCCGGGAACTTCAGGGAGCCCTGGAGTATGCCTTTGTGGTAGCCGCAGACGGCCTCATCGCACCTGAGCACCTGCCCCCCAGGTTGGGCTCCCCGGAACCTTCTCCGGCAAAACCGCGGGAAGCCTGGTCCGTCAAAGAAGCCGCTGAAAAAACCGCCCTGATGGAGGCCTTGAGGCAAACCGGCGGCAATCAGTCGAAAGCCGCGGCCCTCTTAGGGGTAACCCGGGTGACCGTCTGGCACCGCATGAAAAAACACGGCATCGACGTGCAGAAGCTGATTACTGCTTAGCCCGGTGGGCACCGGCGGGGGTCCGGGAAAAATCGGCGGCCAGCGGCCGGGGGTTTGGGCTCGACGCCCCGGGCCTGCCGGCCGCCCTGCCAGGTTAGTAAACCACCGTGGATTTGGCGCTGGTAATCTCAGTTATCAGCCGCCCCGCCTTAATCAACTCTGTTCCCTGGATCAAGTCAGCCTGACTGATCTGGCGTCTCTCCATTCAGGGAATTCAGAGCAGGAACGTGCCGCCATTGGCGACGTAGCTGTCAATCAGCTGTTTTAAAGGGGTAAAGCCGGGAACCGTAATGTTATCGGCATACCCCTTTTTGGCCAGGTACACCCCGTTCGCCTGCAGCACCACCACGGCTTCCACGTCCATGGCCTGGGCGGCATTGGCCAGCATTAAGGGAAAGCTGGCGCGCTCCGGGTCCTCACCGGCATGAGTGGCGACCAAAACAATCTTTTCCTTTGCTTCCGTCATACCTCTCCTCCTTTTTGAATTAATTTTCCGGGTGCTGGGGGCGAATTAGAACCGATTCCGGCCTCCCTCTCCAAACTATACGATACTATTTTTTCCAAGAGCGGTCCAGCAGACTGGCCAAGTCCTCCACCGGCAGGCCGGTCTTGAGCAGGTTGGCCAGACAGATGGGACACATGGTGACCACCGGGGCGGCGCTTTCTTGCAATTCGGCCGCCCTGCGGCCCAGAATCTCCCGGTTCAGGGCCGGAGACACCGACTCCGCCGGGCCGCCGCAACAGGAGGTGAACTCCCCGCAGTTGCGCACCTCCACGTACTCCTGGCCCAGGCTGCGGAGCAGTTGCCGGGGCGCATCCGAGAGTTTCAGATACCTGCCGTAAAAACAGGGGTCGTGGATGGTGACCGGCGGCTGGCCAAGGCCGCCGCCTGCTCCGTCGGCACGGAGCAAGGCAAAATAGGGACTCACTTCGAAGCTGACGCCGGTGTATTTCGGATAAAGCTCCGTCAAGGCATAGGTGGTGTGCGGGTCAACGGTGATGACCCTTTCTACGCCGTGTTGCTTCAGATTCCGGGCCACCAACCGGGCGTGCGCCACAAAGCCCTCCTGATCCCCCAGGTCGTAGAGCAGTATGCCGCTGTAGAAGTCCAACTCCGGCTGATAGAAGAAGTCCACGCCGAACTTGGTCAGGAGGCGGCCAATGGACTGCAGGATGCCGTTAGAGTTCCGCTTCGCCGCCTTGGATGTCACCAGGGAAAACCCCCAGCCCACCAGGAAAGCGGGGAGATAGCGGCTCAAGCGGCCGAACCGCAAGAAGCCGGCATAGCGGCTGCCCTCCAGGCGCTCCAGGTAGCGGCTGGTGGCTTCCAGGTACGGTATCGCCTGGTACATCAGGCCAGTTAAGAGCAGCGCATCCCCCGGCCGCCGGGTAAAGCCGGGCTCCCCTCGCCACCAGGTATTGAATTGGGAGCCGGGCACTCCGAAAGGATTGCGGGTCTTCCGGACATTGGCGGCGATGAGGTCGATGATGTCCCTGGGATTATACATCCGACGCCCTCCAGGAGGCCACCACATAGCGGCGCAAGCCCAGGATCAGTTCACCGGGATTGGCCTGGCGGGGACAGGTCTGGGTGCATAGGCCGCAGTGCAGGCAGCGCCAGAGTTCCTGGGCCTGTTCCAGGATTTTCTCTTTGGCCCCCACCTGGACGTAACGGATCATCCTCCGGGGAAAATGCTCAAAGATCAAGGGGCAGATGGCCGCGCAGGTTCCGCAATTGAAGCACTCCAGGGCGGTATCTACCCCGAAGGCCTTGAGTTCTTCGGCAAAATCGGGATTTACCAGCGCCATTTCCGATCCTCGCCAGGGGCGGCTCTATTCTCCGGATTCGGCTGCGGCCGCGGGGGCCGGGACCAGCCGATAGCGATAGTAGCTGCCAGCCTTAGGCCCTTCCAGAATTTCTCCATATTTCTTTAAGGTGGCCACGTACCAGAGGACCTCAAAAACTGGCAGGCCAGTGGCCGCGGCCAGCTCAGGCACGGTCAGTTCGGCCCCGGCCAGCCGCCCCTTGATGGCCTGCACCGCCCGCCGTTGCTCTCTCATCCGCCCGCTGGCGGCATTAATCTGTTCCCGGCGGGCCTCCTTGAGCCTTTTCAGGGCATCCCTAGGGGGCTCGTTTTTTACCGGTGTGTCCGGCATAGACTCAGACTCCTTCCAGATATTCATCCGAGACGATCATATCCACCATGGCTTCGTACTGCTTCAGGGTCCACCCCTGGACGTCGATGGCGTTTTCGGGGCAGACCGCCACGCAGGCGCCGCAGCCCAGGCACATGGCCGGATTCACCTGGGCCCGCCTGACCTGGCGGCCATTCACGTCCATCGCCACCAGGGCCAGGGCCCCTTCCCGGAGACACGCCTCCACGCAAGCGCCGGTGCCGCGGCACTTGCTGAGGTCCACTGCCGCCACAAAGGGGTCCAGTTCCACATAGCCCCGGGTCAGCAGGGCCGCGGCCTTGACCGCGGCGGCGCCCGCGGCCGCACAGGTTTCACCCACATCGAAGGGAGCCTGGCAGGTGCCGGCCAACAGGATGCCGGCCACGGAAACCTCCACCGGCCGCAGCTTGGGGTGCACCTCCTGGAGAAACCGATCCGCCCCCACGGGAATCTTCATCTTCTCCACCAAGTCGGCGAGGTTATTGGATTCCTGGCCGACCGCCAACACCACCAGGTCCACCGGCACTTCCAATTCCTCGCCGAAGGTCAGGAGATCATTTGCTTTGACCAACAGCGGGTGTCCGGTAGGATGGGGATTCTTGAGGACTTGCGGCTCCTCGCCGGCCTCAAAGCGGCCGAAGACCACCCCGTTTTGGCTGGCCCGGGTGTAGAGTTCCTCCTGTCCCCGGCCGTAAGTGCGAATGTCCCGGTAAAAGTCGAAAATCCGGGTCCGGGGGTGGCGCTCCCGGATCAGGTTGGCGGCATCGAGGGTGGCGCTGCAACAGGTGCGGGAGCAATACTCGTTCAGGTAGCCGCCTTCATTCTCCTCATGAATGCCGGGAATCTGACGGCTGCCGACGCAGTGGATCATGGCTGCCTGGCGGACGGGGCGGCCGTTAAGCTCCAGGGTATCGCCGCCTGCCGGGGCTTCAGCCAGAAGCCGGATAAGCTCCGGCAGGGTGAGCACCTCAGGAAATTCCCCATACCCATATTCACCCCGCCGGGGCCGGTAGGGCCTAAACCCAGTAGCGAGCACGATGATTCCGGCCTTCACGTCAAGGTCTTCGGGCCTTTCCGGGATCGCGGCGGGCATGACCCCCACAAAAGGCACATATTCCCCCAGGCTTCGGCCGGACTGGCTCAGCCTTTCAAGTTTATCGGCAGAGGCCGCGCCTTCGGGGGGCCTGCGCCCTATCTTGAGGTCAAAATTCCCGATGTAACCCTCAAAGGCCTCCACCCGGGCGCAAGTGTAAACCGTAACGGACGGATGCGCCAGGACTTGGCCGGTAAGGGCGCCGATAACCTCGGAGGCGGTCTCGCTTGAGGGGGCCAGATGATGCAACTGCGCCACCTGTCCTCCCAGGAAAGGGCTTTGGTCCACGAGAATGACCGGGAGGCCCCTCTCGGCCAGTTCCAGGGCGGACTTGAGGCCGGCCACGCCGCCCCCGATTACCACGGCCTGCCGGTGGGCCTTAACCTTGATGGGGTCCAGGGGGTGCAGCATCCGGGCCTTGGCCGCGGCGGCGGCCACCAGCCGGCTGGCCTTCTCGGTGGCCGCGGGGCCATGATGCACCCAGCTCACCTGCTCCCGCAGGTTGGCGTGCTCATACAGGTAGGGATTGGCCCCGGCTCGGGCCAGCACCTGGCGGAAGGTGGCTTCGTGCAGGCTGGGGGAGCAGGAGGCCACCACCACCCGGTCCACCAAGCCGTTTTTCAGGTCGGCGATGATCATTTCCTGGCCGGGATCAGAGCACATGAACATATGTTCCCGGACCACCACCACGCCAGGCGCCTTGCCGGCCTGATCGCAAACCTTGGCCACGTCCACGGCGTCGGCAATATTGCCGCCGCAATGGCAGACATAAACCCCCACTTTGCCTTCAGGTGCGGGGCCGGTTTTCTTTTTCTGAGCCATCAGCCATCCATGAACAAAATCGGGTTGCTTAACTTGCCTCCCTGGCAGTCCGGGAGGCCAGATAGCAAGAGGCCTCCATGGCCGCGGCGCCCGCTTCGGCGATGCTGTCCACGATATCCTTGGGGCCGCTGGCGGCGCCGGCGACAAACACCCCTGACAGATCAGTCAAGGTGGGCGCCAGCTTGGGTTTCACGGTCTTAATGAAGTTATCCGGACCCATGCCCAGGGTGCAGCGGCCTCCCGGGGTCCACCCCGGCAGCAGACCAAGGGACAGCACCACCAGGTCATGCTCGGCCGACTGCACTCCTCCTTTTGCTTCTTGGGATTCATACCGGACCCGCACCGCGCCGGCGTCGCCGCGGTCTAGATAAGCCACCTTGCCTTTGACGAAATTGACTCCCATGGCCCGGGCGTTTTGGAAGAACTGCTCATAGCCCTTCCCGAAGGCTCGAATATCGAGGTAATAGATGGTAATATCCGCCAGGGGCAGGGAGCCGGACAGCAGCATGGCCTGCTTGATGGCATACATGCAGCAGACCCGGGAGCAATATGGCACGCCCAAGCTCTGGTCCCTGGAAGCGGCACACTGGATAAAGGCCACGCTATCCGGCTCCTTGCCGTCGTAGGGGCGCAGGGCGCGGTTATAGGGGCCGTGGGGCGCCAGCAGCCTTTCCATCTGCAACGCCGTAATCACATTGGGAATCTTCCCCTGCCCATACTGGGTCTTGTCCTCCAGTGGGGTCATCTCAAAACCGGTGGCGATCACCGCAGTGGCGGCCGTCACGGTAAAATCCTCCGGTTCCTGGAAATAGTTGACGGCCTGGGTGGGGCAAACCTGGGCGCACTTACCGCACAGCAGGCAATGTTCCGGATCCAGCAGGGCCTTCTGGGGAATGGCGTTGGAAAAGGGGATATAAATGGCCTTGCGCCCGGTAAACCCGCCTTGCTCTTCATCGGGCGCCAGCACCGGACATTGATATTCGCACTGGCGGCAGCCGATGCACTTCTCCATGTCCACGTAGCGCGGCTTTTGGGTAATCAGCGCCGCCAGGTCGCCACCCTGGCGTTCCAGGGTCTGCAACTCGCAATAAGTGAAAAGGGTTATCCCGGGATGGTGCGCCGCGGCCGCCATCTTGGGAGTGGTGATGCAACTGGCGCAATCCAGGGTGGGGAAAACCTTGGAGAGGCGGATCATCTTGCCGCCGATGGAGGCGTCTTTTTCCAGCACCGCCACCGAGAATTCCTGGTCGGCCAGAGAAAGGGCCGCCTCCAGCCCGGCGATGCCTCCGCCCAGGATCAGGGCGTCGAATTTTAGGTTTTGCCGAGCACCCCTGCCCATTTGGAAACCTCTAGAAGGTAAGAACCTGGTAGTCTGGGCTGGCCATCATCTCCACCAACAGCGGCGCCGGAGAAATAACCGTTCCCTTAAAAGGGTCATCCTGGGTGCTGAGGCGCCCAGCGGCGTTTTGGCTTGCCCACATGGAGCGGGTATTCCCGGCTTTACGACATATCTCATTTGTCACTCAGCCATTCGCCCCAACCCGCCTAAGCGGCCCCGGCCGCTGCCGCCAGGTCCCGCCCGGGCGGTCCCAACTCCGTAACCAGGTCGTTCATCTGCCTCACTTCGTTCACAAAGGCCCGGGTGCATACCGTGCAGATGGCCGTGAGCCGGAGCCGGCGAATATCGAGGCCCCGCTCCTTCATCAGGGGATAAACCAGGTCAATACGCCTGGCCAGGGCTTCATAGGACCCCGGGTAGGGGCTCTCCACCCCGCAGGACATGATGATGATGCCGGCGATGCCTTTGTCGAAGCAATCGAGGTAGAATTTCTCGGGAAAGAGCACCGGGTCCTTGACCCGCAGGATATAGGTATTGGCGGGGTAGCCCTGGTGCCCCTGGCCCACGGCGTCGGCCCCGGGGTAGGCGCAGCTCTCCGTGGCCAGGATCAGAATTTTCCCGGCGTCTTTTTCAGCCGCCATGAGGACTCCCGAATCGGGATGGGCTGCAAGACCGGTTTTCTAATATTGCCGGTCTATTTTTTCCGGACCACAAAGATGCGGTCATAGCCGTCTGCGCCCAAAGAGCCGAGAAACTCGTGGCCCACTTTTTGGGCCCAGAGGGGTAAATCGCTCTTGGTGCCCGGATCATTGGAGAGCACTTCCAGAACCTCTCCCACCTTCACCTTGCCGATGGCCATCTTTGCTTCCATCAACGGCCCCGGGCAGGCGCTGCCCCGGGCATCCACCACTGCGGCGGGCTTAAGAGTACTAAGATCCATCCTGCATCTCCTTGACAGTTTCGCAAATTGAGATTTGATCCTTATATTAAATAAGCAATATCAATGCCAATAGAGGGAGAAACTTTAGCTAACGATATTTATAGGAAATTCCGTAAGTTAAATATGCTCTCCCGCAAAATTCTTATTAACATATGCTAAGATGTTAAAACTACTATTAATAAGAAAAATAAATCGTTGGATATTCGTACAGTATACTAGGGAGGTAGGCGATATTGCCGGCTGGATACGATACGGGGAGTTTTTGGGGCCTCGGTAGGTTTCTGGTGGGATGAAAAACTGACCTTTGGAAATGTTCAGGCGAAGGGAGCAGGGGCTTGCCGCTGCGTCCCCTTGAGCGCTTGTTTGACGATAAACGGGGAGGTCGAATTTCTTGCCTCAGCAAAATAGAAGAATGGGGGCAGGGTCGATTGCCGGTCTCCCTTCTCATTCGCTCAACCGGGCCTCATCCCGAAGGCACTTTTTCCCCCACCCATTTCTTCTCCAGGGCGCTGTAGACCCAACTCATGGCCGCCGAGGTATTGGGAAAGCCGATGGTGCTGGTAAGCATGATGATGGTGTGATAGATCTCCTCGGGGGTGGCTCCGGCTTGCATGGCCCGGCGCAGGTGGCTGTGCACCGCTCCTTCCGAGCGGATGGCGGCGGCGGCCGCCAATTGCACCAGGTGCGTGGTCTTTTCATCCAATGGCCCTTCCCGGCGCGCCGTCTCTCCCAACTGCTCCAGGGCCTCGATGAATTTCCCATGTTTCTCTTTAATCAGATTGTACCACGCAGGAAAGTTTTCCTTCGGCATGAGGGGCCCTCCAGTCTTCGAGATTGTGACGCGGTTTTTCCGGGGCTCAGGATTTCGCCCCTGATCTTTTTCCGACCTGCTGCCTCGTAAACCGATGGCCTGGCTTGCGGCGGCGGGACTTTCTCCTTCCCGCGGCGCTGCTAAACCCCAGGCAAAAAAATAACTGGCCGGGTGGGGGAGGTACCCGGCCAGTCGGTCAAAGGAGAAAATGGTATATGAACTTTGATTAAGGGGGGGATGTGGGTACCTTAATTACGTTCATATACTGCAACTAATTCATGCAGTAAACATGCCAAAAGCCTTATAAGTAATTTGTGCTGAAATATCAATAACCTAAAGTGTACGAACCCGGACACCCCGGTTCAATAATTTTTACCACGCCGGACAGGTTTACGGCCCCAAAATGGTTATCTATTTAGATTTACTTTAATTAATCTAATTTAGGGTGCGATTCAAATTTTTGTTCCATTTCCCGGGCTCCGGGGATCGAGCTGCAATTCTACCAACTTGACCTTTTAAGCGCCAGCCAGTATCATAATTGCAACTAAGTTGATTTGGAGTCCTCGTCATGAGTGACAGCTGCGATTTCCGCCAGTATCTGGCTGCCCAGGGGTTAAAGCTCACCCCGGTGCGTCTGGCGGTTTTGGAGGTGCTCGGGGATGCTTCCCGGGCCTTGCGGGCTCAGGAGATCCTGGCGGCCATCCGGGCCCGCCGCCGGGTGAACAAGGTAACGATCTACCGCATCCTGGAGGATTTCAGCCGCCGGGGCATTGTGCGCCGCCTATCCCTGCAAGGCCGGGTGAATCACTATGAACTGGCTTGCGAGCACCGGCCGCCCCACCCGCATTTCCAGTGCCGCACCTGCCAGGAAATCGAGTGCCTGGACCCGGCGCCCATGACCCGCGTCTGGACCGAGCTGCAAGGGACGCTGGAAAACCGCGCCGATCACCTGGAAATTCGGCTGGCCGGGGTTTGCCAAAAGTGCCGGGAGGCCAAGGCCACTTAAATCCGCCGGCAGCCCAGGCTTGCCGGTAGCTAGGCAAGGCCCGGCAGGCCATAGCTACGGTTGGGCTGGAGGGTTTTGAGCGCCGGCCTAGCAGCGATCTTTCGGCGGGCCAATGCCAACGGGTTGGTTCTCTTCGCCTGCCTGCTCCTCCAGGACTCCCCCGTCCTGATAGCTTGGGAGCGCCCAGCCAGGCATTGGCTCCGGAATATTCCCGTAAGTGGCATCTGCAAAAAAAATAGTTGCAACCAAGTCGCTTTTAATTCATACTGCAACTCAGTTGCTTTTCCAGATGGGCGCCAATTCGGCCATTCGGCTCTAGGAAGGGAGAAAGGGATGTTACAATCTTGTCGTGAGAAGGCCGTTTGCCTGCTACTAGGGCTCGCTTTAATTGCCGGCCTATTCGCCACAGCGGCCGCGGCCCAGGATCAAGGGCAAGCCACGCCGGAAAAACCGGCGGAGGCCGGAGAACAGCAGGAAGGGCCGCCCTCTACCGTCGGCCCGATAATCACCGATACCGCCATCCCCATCGAGGCGCACCATCTCTCGATGTCGTTGGGACTTTACCCCACCCTTTTTCCGGCAAATACCACTTCTAATTGGCGCCAGGTGAGCTATGGCAGCAATTTTTTCACCTTCTTTATGCCTCTCAAGATAACTTACGGCCCCATGACTAACTGGGAGACTTATATAGTTGTCCCCTACGTTCAGCAATGGATCAGCGGTTCGAATGTCCCCGCTCCCAATGGTAACACCTCCGCCAGTTATGGCGGAATTGGCGACATCAGTTGGTTTAATAAATATTTGTTGCTGGAGGAAACCGATTCCAGGCCGGCGGTTACCGGGGTTTTTGGGGTGGGATTTCCCAGCGGCCACGCTTCCCACCTCAATCCCAACCTTCTGAACACCGATGCCATCGGCACCGGATCTCTGGCCTTTACTACCGGCTTCGACTTTTTCAAGTACCTTAAACCATTGTTATTTAATGCCAACCTCTGGTTAACGAGTCCGGTCAACCTTTATCAGGCTAGCCCAGATAATGTGCGTTCCCGGGAATATGTAACCTTCAACCTCTCCGCGGAATATCCCCTCACCAAGAAATGGACGGCCCTGCTCGAATGGTTCAGCGACTGGTCCTGGACCAATATTTCCACCCCCCAGGGCTACCAATCCCCTTACACCTATATGGGAATCCTTCCGGGGCTTGAATACCAGCTCAATGATAAATGGGCCTTATCGACAGGGTCCGCTTTTTACCTGGCAGCCAAGCAGGGCGCCATTCAATACATGCCCATACTAACCGTGAACTATAGCTTTTAGGCCAACTGTAAGTCGATGATCCATTTACCCCTCCGTATAGACGAACATTTTACCGGTTAAGCCATTGATATAACTATCAACCCAAAAAAGCAGAGAGAAAAGGAGAGGAATATGCGAAAATTATGGTTTTGGGGGATCATCGCGGTTCAGATTATTTTTTGGACCTGGTCCGCTACAGCCGCTCAGGCGGCCCCGCTTCCCGTGGTCGCGGCCGAAAGCACCTATGGAGTCATTGCCGAAGCCATAGGCGGTCCCCATGTCAAAGTGGCAAGCATCATTAACAACCCCAATGTCGATCCCCATACCTTTGAGGCCGACCCGGCCGTTGCCCGGGAGGTGGCACAGGCCAAGGTGGCGGTAATGAACGGCATCGGCTATGATGATTGGATGCAGAAAATGATTAGCGCCAACCCGGCGGCCGGGAGACAGGTGGTGGTTGCCGCCGACCTGGACCCGCATCTCGTCATGGCCGACAAAAATCCCCATATTTTTTACGACCCTCGCGTCGCCTTGCTCACCGCGGCCCGGCTGGCCCAGGTTTTTTCCCAAGACGATCCAGCCCATGCGCCCCAGTTTGAGCAGAATTTTAAAAAATTTTCCCAGTCCCTGCTGCAGATCTACAACACGGCCCAGATGGTCATCGCCCAACATCCCGCCTTGACCGTGACCGCCACGGAACCGGTGGTCGGCTACATGATCCGGTTGCTGGGCTATGAAAGCATCAATCAGAAATTTCAGTTCAACGTCATGAACGATACCGAACCTGCTCCCCAGGACGTGGTCAACTATGAGAACAGCCTGCGTCAGCATCAGGTAGCCGTACTGTTTTATAATCAGCAGGTTATCAGTCCTCTCACCAAGCGGATGCAGGACATCGCCAAGACGGCTGGCGTACCCATTGTTGGCGTCGATGAGTTTGTGCCGCCCCATACGGGCTATGTCCAATGGCAAGTCGAGACCTTAGAGGCCTTGAATAAAGCACTGAACACGGCAGGAAAGGTGGCTCATTGACTTCCAGTCCGGTCATCGTTGGCGCCGAGCTCGCCTGTGAGCTCGGCGGCCAACTCATTTTTTCCCAATTGCACCTGGACGTTCCCCGCGGTAGTTTCGTAGGGATATTCGGCCCCAACGGGGCTGGCAAGACCTCGCTCTTTCGGGCCTTGTTGGGATTGATCCCCCTTAAGGGGGGCACCTTACAGATTCTGGACGGCGACCTGCAGGCGGCGCGCACGCAGATCGGTTACGTGAGCCAGATGGAGCCTAACGAGGCTGAGAGCCGGTTGAGTGTGGCTGCCTTTGTCGGCGCCGCCTGGCAGGGAGAACGCTGGGGTTTCAGTTGGCGCCATCAGGCCTTGAACCAGGCGGTGCGCTCGGCCCTGGAACAGATCAACGCCGTCCACCTGGCGTCCCGCCCCTTGCAATCCCTGTCCGGCGGACAGCGGCAACGGGCCCGCATCGCTCAGGCCCTGGTCAATCCCGCCCGGATACTCCTTTTAGACGAGCCCCTCAACAATCTCGACCCCCAGACCCAGCAGCAGGTGCTGCAATTGTCTAAATGCCTGACGCAGGAAAAAGGCCTGACCGTTCTCATGACCGGCCATGACATCAATCCCTTACTCCCTCATTTGGATTATGTAATCTATATGGCGAACGGCAAAGGCCGTATGGGCACGGTCCGCGAAATTATGACCACGCCACTGCTCAGCGAGATCTACGGCAAGCCCGTCACCGTGAGCGAACTGGATGGGATGCTCTGCATCCGCGTGGGCGATGGTTTTAGTCCCGAAACCATCCACCACTGCCACGGGCCCGGAGACCAGCCATGATCATGGGGCAGGAATATGCCTTTATGCGCCATGCGCTGGCTGCGGGGACCGCTATTGCCGTAGTTTCGGCAACGGTCGGCTATTTTGTCACCATGCGGCGTCAGGCCTTCGCGGCCCATGCCCTGTCCCACGTCGGTTTTGCCGGCGCCGCCGGAGCCATACTTTTGGGCCTGGATCCTTATGTGGGCCTCTTCGGCATTACTTTTCTGGCGGCCTTGGGTCTCGCCTGGTCGGGCCAGCGTTTGAGTGAGAGGGATGTGAGCGTAGGCATGATCCTCATGTTTTCCCTGGGTCTGGGCGTGCTTTTTTTGAATCTTTACATGGAAAATGTCAACGCGGCCATGGCCATTCTCTTCGGCAGCATTGTGGCCGTGACCCTTGGTCAGACCTGGCTCTCGGTGGGTGTCGCTATCGCGGTCATGGTGCTGCTGGCGGCTATCGTACGGCCACTCCTGTTCATGAGTCTCAATGAGGAGGCCGCCGCCGGGCGCGGGGTGCCCGTAAAACTGCTGAATGCCATCTTCCTCGGTTTACTGGCCGTTACGGTGGCTATCGCCGTCCCGGTTATTGGCGCCTTGCTGATTTTCGCCCTCCTGGTAGGCCCTCCTGCCGCAGCCCAATTACTCACTAAAAATGTCCTCACCGGGATCCTCTTAGCGGTGGGATTGGGCGTTAGCGAAACCTGGGCGGGTATCGGTTGCAGCTATTACTTCGGCTATCCAGCCAGCACCTGGATCGCCTCCCTCAGCTTTTTTGTGTACGTTGGGGCCACCTTCGTCGGTCCCTGGCGGGAACGCTGGGACGATGGGAGCAGGTCGCCAAAGAAAGCGGCGTAACCTTGGGGGGGAACGCTAATAAGCCGATGCCTTATCCCAGCCGCACGGGCCGGAGTCAACCTACCTGGCCATGATGAAGAATAACATCACCCTGAATACCGCGGCCATGCGTGCAGGCATTTGAGATAATTGCCCTTCCGAGGTGGATTCTGATCAGGCGCGTCTTAAAATTAGGGGAGCCTGCAAGAAATCATCCCAAGGAGGGCCCAGATGAGATCCAGATGTCTATCAGCGGCAATGGCTCTGACAGCATTGCTGATTTGGGGTTGTGGTGAATCCAAGGAGGCACCGGCGGCCAAGGCGACCCTGGTCAACGCCCAGGGACAAACCGTCGGCGAGGCCAACTTTACCCAGACTCCCAGCGGCGTCCTGATCGACCTTACCCTGGAAAATATGCCTCCCGGGGTCCATGCGATTCATATCCACGAAAAAGGGGTCTGCGAACCCCCGGACTTCACGAGCGCCGGGGGCCATTTCAACCCGTTCGGAAAGCAGCATGGCTTGAAAAATCCGCTGGGGCCACACGCCGGAGATCTCACCAACATCGAGGTGTGTCAGAACGGCCGCGCCACTGTTCAGATTTTGGCGCCCCTGGTCACCCTGAAGAAAGGGGAGAAGAATTCTCTTTTTCAGTCGGGCGGCACCTCGTTGGTGATCCACGAGCATCCCGATGATCAGATCTCTCAGCCCGTGGGGGGCGCCGGAGCCCGCATCGCCTGCGGCCCGATCACCGGGCGGTAGCAGCCCCGGATCCGAGGGAAGGGTCTCCATGCGGACCCAGCGTCAAATGATCAAAGAATTGTTGCTGGAGGGCGAATTCTCCAGCCTGGAGCTCTCCCAGCGCCTCTCCTTGCCGGAGAAGGAGGTGCTGGACCACTTGGCGCACATCGCCCTGGCCCCGGGGCCCGGTTGCCGGTTCCGTACCACGCCGGCGGTCTGCAAGAACTGCGGCTTTGCCTTCAAGAAACGCGAGCGTCTCAGTACCCCCTCCCGCTGCCCTCTCTGCCACCGGGAATCTATCCGCCGGCCGCGCTTCGCTCTGGTGCGCCAATAAGGCAGGGGTTAGGGGTTAGGGGTTAGGGGTTAGGGGTTAGGGGTTAGGGGTTAGGGGTTATAACCCAGCCCCCAGCCAGTATTGTCGGGAAAGGTTTTTGCCAATCTGCTGCATAATATAGGCTGCCAACTTTTCTTTGATTAACTTATGGAATTATTTTGCTTGCTCCCCTCTCCCCAGATAGGGGAGAGGGCAGGGTGAGGGGGAAGTGATCCATCCATGAAGTTATCCCTCACCCCATCCTTCTCCCCTCTTAGGGGACAGGGAGTTTTGGCACTTCCGGGCTGCCCTTATCCAGAATCTCCGCCGGACACACTGGCCCCCAGCCCCTAATCCCTAACCCCTCTCTTTTCCTATTCCACCGTGACGCTCTTGGCCAGATTGCGGGGTTGGTCCACGTCGGTGCCCCTGAGGTCGGCAATGTGATAGGCCAGCAGTTGCAGGGGGGTTACCAGGACGACGGGGGAGAGGTCCAGGGGCGTCTGGGGCACCGGAATCACGCTCTCCACCCGCTCCTGGACCTGGTAATTGTCGGCTTCCGTGAGGGCGATGATGCGCCCGCCCCGGGCCGTCACCTCTTCGATGTTTCCCCTGACCTTTTCCAGCACCGGGCTCCGGGTGGCCAGGACCACCACCGGCATCTCCCGGTCGATAAGGGCGATGGGGCCGTGTTTCATCTCCCCGGCGGCGTAACCTTCGGCGTGGATATAGGAGATTTCCTTGAGTTTCAAGGCCCCCTCCAGGGCGATGGGATAATGGAGCCCCCGCCCCAGGTAGAGGAAGTTGCGGGCTTCCATGTAGCGCCGGGCGGTCTCCCGAATCTGTTGGTCCAGGTCCAGGACCTCCTTGACCCAGGTGGGCAACTTCAACAATTCCTGGAGGCGCCGCCGCACCTGGTCTCGGGTAATCGTTCCGGCGCGGCTGGCCAGAAACAGGGCGATGAGGTAGAGGGCCACCAACTGGGTGGTGAAGGCCTTGGTGGAGGCCACCCCGATCTCGGGGCCGGCGTGGGTGTATAAGACCGCGTCGGCCTCCCGGGCGATGCTGGAACCCACCGCGTTGACAATGGCCAGGGTCTTGGCCCCCAGTTCCTTGCCAGCCAGGAGTCCAGCCCGGGTGTCGGCGGTCTCCCCTGATTGGGAGATGGGAATCAACAGGGTCTGGGAATCGACCAGGGGCTGGCGGTAACGGAATTCGGAGCCCAGGTCTACCTCCACCGGCAGGCGGCTCAGGCTCTCGATCAGAATCTTACCCACCATGGCGGCATGGTAGGAGGTGCCGCAAGCTACCAGAAAGATCTTGCGCAGCTTCTGGATATCCTTGTGTGAGAAGGTGATCTCCTTTAATATCACCTCTCCCAGGTCAGGGTCGATCCGGCCCCTGAAGGTGTCGATCAAGGCATGGGGCTGCTCGAAGATCTCCTTTTTCATGAAGTGCTTGTAGCCCGCCTTCTCCGCCATGGCCGGGCTCCAGGAGATTTGGTGCACCTGGCGGCTAACCGGCTGCCCGTCCCGCCCCAGCACGGCAAAGTCGCCCTCTTTGAGAACCACCAGGTCGTGGTCTTCCAGAAAGATCACCCGCCGGGTGTACGGCAGGACGGCGGGAATATCGGAGGCCAGGAAATATTCCCCCTCCCCCAACCCCAGAATCAGGGGGCTCTCCTTGCGGGCCGCCACCAGCATCCGGGGCTCATTGGAGTTGACCATAACCAGGGCGTAGGATCCCCGGATGGCTTCCAGGGAGCGGCGCACCGCCTCGAGGTATTCCGCCCCCTGGCGCAAATTCTTGGCGATGAGGTGCGAGACAATCTCCGTGTCCGTTTCCGATGAGAAGTGGTGGCCTTCCTTGATCAGATCTTCCTTGAGATCCAGATAGTTTTCGATGATGCCGTTGTGAACCACTGCGATGGAGTCCACCAGGTGGGGATGGGCGTTGGCCTCGGAGGGGCGGCCATGGGTGGCCCAGCGGGTATGGCCGATGCCTACCTGGCCCGGCAGGGGATGCCGGTTTAACAACTTTTCCAGTTCCGCCAGCTTGCCCAGGCTGCGGCGAATATCTACGGAGTGATCGCTGATCACCGCCATCCCGGCGGAGTCGTAGCCTCGATACTCCAGGCGTTTGAGGCCGTCCAGGATGATGGGCATGGCCTCCCGCGGCCCCAAATAACCGATGATACCGCACATAATTATCTCCCTTGAAGCAGGCGCTGGCCAGAAGTGAGTGGCCGTAAAATTTCCTTGCTTTATGGCTGCCAACGGACCCGGCCGCTAAATCGCGGCAATTACCCGTTCCCAGCCCAGCTCGAATTTCAAACAAAAAACTGGCTACTCGCTACTGGCCACTAATCTCTAATCCTTCTTTTTCTTGCCACCGGGGCGGCGCTCCAGGTTCACCTGCCGGGCCCGGGAGATGGCCAGTTTGCCCGGCGGCACGTCTTTGGTGATGGTGGAGCCGGCCCCGACGTAGGCCCCGGCGCCCACGCGCACCGGCGCCACCAGGGCGGTGTTGCTGCCGATGAAGACCCCCTCCCCGATGGTGGTGGGGTGCTTTTTAACCCCGTCATAGTTGCAGGTGATGGTGCCGGCGCCCACGTTGGTCCCAGGGCCTATGTCGGCGTCCCCCAGGTAGCTCAGGTGCCCGGCCTTGACCCCTTCCCGGAGCACCGATTTCTTCACCTCCACGAAATTGCCGACGTGCACCCTTTGCCGCAGGTCGGCGCCGGGCCGCAGATGGGCAAAGGGTCCGGCGTCCGCACCGGCCCCGATGTGGCTCTTGGTAATGGAGCAGCCCATTTTAATGTGGACGTTATTTTCCAGGACGGAGTCGACAATCTGCACCATCGGCCCAATGACGCAGTTTTCGCCAATGACGGTGGCCCCCTGGAGATAGACATTGGGGTGGATGACCGTGTCCCGGCCGATGCTGACCCCGGGCTCGATAAAGGCGGACTCGGGGTCGATGAGGGTGACCCCCTGGTCCAGGTGCCGGCAATTGATGCAGCGTTTAACGGTTTGGGTGGCCGCGGCCAGATCGGCCCGGTTGTTGACGCCCAAGAGGTTTTCCCTGTCAGGGTCCACCAGGGCCGCCACGATCCGGTCCTGCTCCCGGGCGATTCGGACCAGGTCGGTCATATAGATTTCCCCGGTGACCGGGCTGGGCCGCAGGAGGGGCAGGGTTGTTTTTAGGAAGTTGGCGTCAAAAAAATAGGCGCCGGTGTTAATTTCCCGGATCGCCAGGAATTCCGGGTGCTCCCGGGCGTCTTTGGCCTGCACCACCGCCCTGACCAGGCCCCCCCGGTCCCGCACCACCCGGCCGTAATGAGCCCCCTCCTTCAGTTCGATGGTCTGCATGGTGACCGCCGCTCCGGTTTTCTGATGCAGCCGGTGGAGGGCCAGGATGCTCTCCCCGGCAATTAAGGGCGCATCGCCGCAGAGCACCAGGACCGTCCGGGTGGCCTCCGGCAAATTGGCGGCCAGGACCACCTGCACCGCGTGGCCGGTGCCATTCTGGGGCTCCTGAACTACAAAGCGCACCCCGTAATCCCGGTAGACTTCCTGGACCCGCTCCGCCTGGTAGCCCACCACCATCACGACGTCCTCCAGGCCGACGGCCTTCAAGGTCTCCAGCAGGTAGGCGATCATGGGGCGGCCCAGGATTTCATGGAGCACCTTGGGCCGGGCCGACTTCATGCGAGTGCCCTGCCCCGCGGCCAGGACGATGGCGGTGATCTTATCGCTCAGCTTCTCCATTTGTTACCTCATTTTTTGCACCCATTATGCCAAATAATAAAAAGTGGCCCGATAAATGTAACCCACCGGTATTCAGGCATAATCTTTGGTGAGTAAGACGCACCCTACGAAGTTCAGCCCCGCGTCGGCCCAGATTTTCATCTAGCTTCAGCCTCCGCGTTAACCTCTCGAGGGACGTCGACATAGCGTTCCCGAGCCATCTCGGCGCCATAGGCAATGCAGGCAAAGATATCTGCTTCCTCCAGGTCTGGATATTCTTGAAGAATTTCGTTAATCGGCATCCCGCTGGCCAGGAAATCGAGGACCAATGAAACCCAAACGCGGTGTCCTCGGATACATGGCTTGCCAAAACAGATATTTGGGTCAATGCTAATTCGAGACAATAGCTCTTCTCTATTCATGCGTAGTCCCCTTCGATAAGAAGGTTTAGCTGTAACCATTCCTCACCCTGATATAGAAAACATATAAAAAAATGATCAATTTGTAAAAACGAAAAGGCAAGCCAGGGTATCCAGGCTTGCCTTGGGGTTGGTTGTCAATTTTGACGAGGCCTTAGCGGCTGGCCACCTTTTCGCGCGTCAGGGCGCGGCGCAGGGCGACCTCGGCCCGGGCATAATCGAACTGTTCGACCTTGGCCGCAGCCAGTCGCCGTTCCGCCCGTTCCCTGGCCCGCCGGGCCCGCTCCATGTCGATATCACAGCTTCGCTCAGCAGCTTCGGCAATGATGGTCACCTTTTCGCCGGTAACCTCGGCAAAGCCCCCGCTGATGCAAAGATGTTCCGTCGCGCCGCCCAGCCGGTAGTACATCTCACCTACGACCAGGGCGCTCAGGAAGGGGATGTGGCCCACCAGGACGCCGAACTGGCCCTCCACTCCCGGACAGACTACCACGTCGGCGTCGGTGGACAGCACCAGACGATCGGGAGTGACTACCTCCAAACGGAGTTTCTTTTCTGCCATGGGTCCCAGCCTCCTGCCTTAGGCGGCTTCCAGCCGTTCGGCCTTGGCCACTGCCTCTTCGATGCTTCCCACCATGTAGAAGGCCTGTTCCGGGAGATCGTCGTATTTGCCTTCGATAATCTCCCTGAAGCTTCGGACGGTTTCGCCCACCTTGACGAACTTTCCTTCCATGCCGGTGAACTGGGCGGCCACAAAGAAGGGTTGGCTCAGGAAGCGCTGGATTTTCCGGGCCCGGGCCACCGTGATCTTGTCTTCGTCGGAGAGCTCATCGATGCCCAGAATGGCGATGATATCCTGCAGGTCCTTATATTTCTGGAGGATCTGCTGTACCTGCCGGGCCACCGCGTAGTGCTCCTCACCCAGCACCTGGGGGTCCAGGATCCGGGAGGTGGAGTCCAGGGGGTCTACC
This sequence comes from Desulfobaccales bacterium, assembly GCA_049580385.1. Lineage (GTDB taxonomy): Bacteria > Desulfobacterota > Desulfobaccia > Desulfobaccales > 0-14-0-80-60-11 > JAPLJC01. The sequence continues at coordinate 270,860 of JBAUPV010000005.1, forward strand.
GCCGGGTAGATACCCAGCTCGGCGATCTGCCGGCTAAGCACCACGGTGCCGTCCAGGTGGGCGAAGGTGGTGGCCGGGGCCGGGTCGGTCAGGTCGTCGGCGGGCACGTAGATGCATTGCACCGAAGTGACCGAACCCTTCTTGGTGGAGGTGATGCGCTCCTCCAGTTCCCCCAGGTCGGTGCCCAGGGTGGGCTGGTAACCCACGGCGGAGGGCATACGGCCCAGGAGGGCGGAAACTTCCGAGCCTGCCTGGGTAAAACGGAAGATGTTATCGATGAACAGCAGGGTGTCCTGGCCTTCCACGTCCCGGAAATATTCCGCGGCGGCGAGGGCCGTCAGGGCCACCCGGGCCCGGGCCCCGGGGGGCTCGGTCATCTGCCCGTAGATCAAGGCGGCCTTGGGCAGCACCCCGGAGTGTTTCATCTCCAGGTAGAGGTCATTGCCTTCCCGGGTGCGCTCCCCCACGCCGGCGAACACCGAAATGCCGCCGTGGTGCATGGCGATGTTGTGGATCATCTCCATCATCACCACGGTCTTGCCCACCCCGGCGCCGCCGAACATCCCCATCTTGCCGCCCCTGGGGAAAGGCACCAGCAGGTCGATGACCTTGACCCCGGTTTCCAAGACCTTGACGGTGGTGTCCTGATCCACGAAGGCCGGGGCCGGACGGTGAATGGGATACATAGTTTTGGCTTTCACCGGGCCCAGGCCGTCCACCGGCTTCCCCACCACGTTGAGCACCCGGCCCAGGGCTTCTTGCCCCACCGGCACCATGATGGGGTTGCCGGTATCCTTCACGGGCATGCCCCGCACCAGGCCGTCGGTGGTATCCATGGCGATGGTGCGCACCACGTTGTTCCCCAGTTGCTGGGCCACTTCCACCACCAGGTTGTCCTTGGTATCGTCAATGGCCGGGTTGCTGATCAACAAAGCGTTTCTGATGGCGGGCAATTTGCCTTCCTCGAATTCCACGTCCACCACTGGACCGATAACGCGGGCGATTCTTCCGATATTCATTGTCTAAAGCTCCTCCTCCTCGGGCGGCTTAGCCCTTCAGGGCTTCAGCCCCGCCCACGATATCCATCAGTTCTCTGGTAATGGTCGCCTGCCGGGCCTTGTTCATCACCAGGGTGAGTTGGGTGATCATTTCCTTGCAGTTGCTTTGGGCATTGTCCATGGCGGTCATCCGGGCGGCATACTCGCTGGCGGAATTCTCCAGGAAGCCGTGGTAGACCTGGACGTTGATGTACTTGGGCAGCAGGTATTCCAGGAACTGCTCCATGGGCGGTTCAAAGAGATACTCCAGGCCGGCGGCCTCTGCCGCGGCCTCCCCGGGTTGAATGGGTAGGAGCTGCACCAGGGTCGGCCTTTGGACCGCCATATTGACAAAGGTGGAGTGGATCAGGTGGACCTCCTGCACCGCTCCGCTAAGAAAGGCGCTCATGATCTCCCGGGCCACGGCCACCGCGTTGGAGAAATCGAACTTATTCCACACGTCCACGTATTGGGCCAGCATTTCCCGTTTGCGCCGCCGGAAGAAGTCCCGGCCTTTGCGGCCCACGCAGGTCAGGGAAACCTCGAGGCCTGCCGCCTCTTTTTCTCTGATGAACTTCACCGCCTGGTTGATCAGGTTGACGTTGAAGGAGCCGCACAGGCCCCGGTCGGCGGTCATCAACACCAGCCCCACCCGGGTGACTTCGGCGGCCGGGGTAAAGAAGGGATGGATCTCCGGCTCAATCCGGCCGGCTATGTTGCCCAGCATCATGGAGAAGGCCTGGGCATAGGGCCGAAAGCCCTCCATGCGCTGCTGCGCGCCCCGCAATTTAGCGGCGGAGACCATGTTCATGGCCTTGGTGATCTGCTGGGTCTTTTTGACCGCCCCTATCTTGCGTCTGATATCTCTTAGGGTCGCCATCCTTATCCCCCGGTATTAGGCGCTGGTGGCCGGCTGAAAGGCGGCATCGAATTCTTCCAGGATGGCCTTCATTTTGGCGTCCAACTCCGGAGTAAACTCCTTCTTCTCCTTGATGTCAGCCAGGACGTCGGAATACTTCGAATCCAGGAGGCTGTAAAGCTGCTGTTCGTATTCGGCCAGCACGTCCACGGGATATCTGTCCAGGAACCCCCGGGTGCCGGCGTAGAGGATGGACACCTGCTTCTCCATGGGCAACGGCTGGTACTGGGGCTGCTTGAGGATTTCCACCAACCGTATCCCCCGGTTGAGCTGCTGCTGGGTGGACTTGTCCAATTCGGAGCCGAACTGGGCGAAGGCCGCCAGTTCCCGGTATTGGGCCAGGTCCAGGCGGAGAGAGCCGGCCACCTGCTTCATGGACTTCACCTGGGCGGCGCCACCCACCCGGGAGACTGACAGGCCGACGTTAATGGCAGGCCGCACCCCGGAGAAGAACAGGGCCGGTTCCAGATACACCTGGCCATCGGTAATGGAGATAACGTTGGTGGGAATGTAGGCCGACACGTCACCTTGCTGGGTTTCAATGATGGGCAGGGCCGTCAGGGAGCCGCCGCCCTTATCGTCGTTCAACTTAGCGGCCCGCTCCAACAGTCGGGAGTGATTGTAGAAGATATCCCCGGGATAGGCTTCACGTCCCGGCGGCCGCCGCAGCAGCAGGGAGATCTGCCGGTAGGCCTGGGCCTGCTTGGTCAGGTCGTCATAGATAATCAGGGCATGGCGGCCGATATCCCGGTAGTACTCGCCCATGGCGCAGCCGGAGAAGGCCGCTATGTACTGCAAGGGGGCCGGCTCCGAGGCCGAGGCGTTGACCACGATGGTGTGCTTCATGGCCCCGTGGCGTTCCAGGGCGTCCACCACCTGGGCCACCGTGGACTTCTTTTGCCCCACCGCCACATAAATACAGAGGACCCCGGTATCCTTCTGGTTGATGATGGCGTCGACGCACAGGGCGGTTTTGCCGATCTGGCGGTCGCCGATGATCAGTTCCCGCTGGCCCCGGCCAACAGGGGTCATGGCGTCTATCGCCTTGTAGCCGGTGTACATCGGTTCATTGACCGGCTGGCGCTCGATGACCCCGGGGGCCTTAACTTCGATGCGGCGGAATTCCTTGGTTTCGATGGGGCCCTTGCCGTCTATGGGACTGCCCACCGGGTCGATGACCCTCCCCAGGACCGGGTCCCCTACGGGCACCTGGGCGATGCGGCCGGTGCGTTTAACGATGTCGCCCTCTTTGATGTGGGTATCTTCGCCCAGGATGGCGACCCCCACGTTGTCTTCCTCCAGGTTAAGGGCGATGCCGTAGATGCCGCCGGGAAACTCCAGGAGTTCCATGGCCATGCATTTCTCGACGCCGTGGACCCGGGCGATGCCGTCGCCCACCGACAATACGGTGCCGGTCTCCGCGACTTCCACCTTCTTTTCGTAATCCCGAATCTGCGAGCGAATAATTTGGCTGATTTCTTCGGCTCTAATTTCCATTTATCAGACCTCGCCTTTTATTAAGGATTCTCTTAAGGAATTGAGCTGGGTGCGGACGCTGCCGTCCAGCACCAGATCCCCCACCCGGGCTACGATACCGCCGATGATGCTGGGGTCTTCCTCCACCTCCATCACCACCGTGGCGCCCGTTAACTTCTCCATGGTTTGCTGCAGACGCTTCCGGGTGGCATCCTCCAGAGGAATGGCGGCCTTTACCTTGGCCCGGCTGACGTTCTCCACCTCGTCCACCAATTGCTGATAGGACTGAACCACGCCGTCCAGGGCGTTGAGACGGAGCTTGTCGAACATGAGTTGCAGCAGGTTGCTCACCATGGGAGGCATTTGCAAAAGTTCGATCATCCGGAGTAGTAATTTGCGGCGGTCATCGCGACTGAAGACCGGATTGAGAAGCGCGTCCCGCAGTTCCGGCTCCCGCTGCAAAAGATGGGCGAACCCACTTATCCCCTCCCCATACTCCTTGTACTTGCCGTCTTCCTTGCCCAGGGTCAGCAAGGCCTTGGCATAGCGTCGGGCAACGGTCAGATCAATCAATGGGTCTCCACCACCTTTTTGAGATATTCCTTCACCAGATCTTGCTGGTCCGCGAGGGTTGCCTTCTCTTTAATGAGATCGGCGGCCATCTGGGTGGCCAGGTCCGCCACTTCCTCCCGCAATCCTTGGGTGGCCTTCCTGGTCTCCTGCTGGATGGAGAGGGAGGCCATCTCTTTGATGCGAGCCGCCACCGTGTTGGCCTTGTCCAGAATCTTGGCCTTTTCCATCTCACCTTCGGCAATGAACTGCTTGAGAACGGCTTCCCGCTCCTTGGCCACTTCGGCCAGGCGGGCTTCCGCTTCCTTAAGGGCCGCCGTCGCCGCCGCCTTTTGCTTCTCCAGATCTTCCAGGCTCTTGGCGATCTCCTGGGAACGGGCCGCGAAGAAGTTTTTAACGGGGAACTTTTTGGTGAGGATATAGATCAGGAGACCGGCGAACACCAAAAAATTGACGGTACGCCAGGTGAAATCGGTAATCTTGGCCGGGCTGATGCCCTCGTGACCGCCGGGGGCCCCTTCTGCGGCCAGGGCCAGCCCCACCAGCAACAGGCAGAACACGAAGGCCCCCAGGACCGCCACGCCCCAGCGCCAACCGCTTCGGTTATCCAGGTTCATGAGAGCTCCCTCCCCAGGATCTTGGAGGCCAGCAACTGGGCGAAGGACTGGGTCTGGGTCTGCAAGGACTTCCGGGCCTGCGCCACTTCTGACTTGATCCGTTCCTCCACCTGCGACCATTCCTGGTCCACTTCCCGTTTGATTCCCTCCAACAGGGCTGCTTCCGCCTCCGAACCTTTCTGTTTCAAGGACTCCCGGGCCTCGACCCCTTCCCGCCGGGCGGCGGCCAGCTTGTCCTTGGTTTCACTATCGACTCCCTGACCCGTGGTCTCCATAAAATCGATGTCGGACTTTTGGGCATCCATTCTGGCCTGGCGCGCCTTCAGGGCCTCCCGGATGGGCCGGAACAGCACCATATTGAGGAGAAAGACCAGGACCAAAAAAGTGACCAGTTGTGCGCCTACGCTCCAATCGATCTGAATCATGCCCGGCTGCCACCTCGTATTTTATTCTCTGAAAACAAAGACTTACCTGCATAGAGGCATAAATCTCGCGGATGCGCTCATGTGTAACTTTTCACGAACCCTTTTTTAGCCTATTTTTATCGGGCTGTCAAAATTTTTTTCAAAATAATTTTAAGCCCCGAAGAGATAGCGGCGCATACGGATATTAAAGAGAAATCCCAGCCCCAGGAGCGTGGTCACCAGAGAGGAGCCGCCATAGCTGAAAAGAGGCAGGGGAATGCCCACCACCGGCAAAAAACCCGTAACCATACAGAGATTTACAAAGATCTGCCAGAAGATCAAGGCGGTCACCCCCAGGGCCAGGAAGTGGCCGAAGCGGTCCTTGCAGTCCCGGGCCACCCGCAAGCCCCACAAGGCCAGGCCGGCGAACAGCAGCAAGAGCACCGTCGAACCCACGAAGCCCCACTCCTCGGCGAAGACCGAAAAGACGAAATCGGTGTGCTGCTCCGGCAAAAAATAGAGCTGGCTCTGGGTCCCCCGCAGGAAACCCTTGCCCCAGAACTGGCCGGAGCCCACGGCAATCATGGACTGGAGGATGTGGTAGCCCGCGCCCAAAGGGTCCTTTTCCGGATTGAAGAAGGTGAGCACCCGCTGGCGCTGGTAAGTCTTGAGAAGCATCCAGACCAGCGGAGAGCACAGCGCCATGGCCAGGGTCAGGCCCGCCAGGGTGCGCCAGCGGACCCCGACAAAGAGGATCATGCTCCCCGCCACCAGGGCCACCAGGATGCCGGAGCCCAGGTCCGGCTGCTTGATGATCAGCGCCACCGGGACCAAAACCAGCAGCCCCGGGACCAGCAGGTCCTTCAAGCGCATGGCCTCCAGCCGCGGGCGGCGGTTGAAATAGGTAGCCAGGGCCAGAATCACCGCGATCTTGGCCAGCTCCGCCGGCTGAAAGGAAAGGGGCCCCAGGGGCAGCCAGCGCCGGGAGCCGGCCACCGTCTTACCGCCCACCATCACCACCACCAGGGTCAGGATACTGAGGATATAAAGGGGGTAGGCGAGCTTCTCCAGGTGCCGGTAGTCATAAAACAGGGTCACGAACATCAGGACCAGGCCCACCCCCAGCCAGTAGCACTGCCGGACGTAAAGGGGCGTCCCTCCGCCCTGGTTGTATCCGGCGCTATAAAGATTGACGACGCCCATGGCGGCGATGCACAGCACCAGCGCCAAGACCAGGTAATCGAAGTTTTGCACTAAACGGCGGTCAAACATGGGGGAGTAGCCAGTAGCCAGTAGTCAGTAGTCAGTACAATTCAGAGTTCAATTAGGTCCTGGATGTTGATAAATACGTCAATTGTCCCATGTGTCCCATGCTTGCTGGTAATTGAATGGATTATGTAGTAATAGAATTGGCAAGAACGTGGGCCAGGTGCCAGGTGCCAGTAATCAGGAATCAGTGACCGGTAGCCAGCGGTCAGTGGTCAGGAAAATTCAAGGCTCAAACATGTCCTGAATGTTGATAAATACGTCAATTGTCCCTTGTGTCTCATGCTTGCTGGTAATTGAATGGATTATGTAGTACTAAAACTGCCAACCTGACCACTGACCACTGGCTACTGCCCATATCAAGCCTCCACCCGATGGCTCAGGGACTCCTTCAGGGTCTGCCGGTCGGCGTATTTGATCTCGCCGCCCATGGGCAAACCATAGGCGATGCGAGTCACTTTGACGCCCAGGGGCTTCAGTTCCATGGCCAGGTAGGCGGTGGTGGTCTCTCCTTCGAGAGAGGGATTGAGGGCCAGGATCACCTCCTGCACCGCCTCGGCCCGGATGCGGGCCAGCAGCTCCCGGATCCGCAAGTCGTCAGGGGTCACCCCTTCCAGGGGAGTAATGAGGCCGCCCAGGACATGGTAGTTTCCCTGGTACCAGCCCACCTTCTCGATGGCCAGCAGGTCGCCGGGTTCGGCCACCACCAAAAGCTGGCCGGGGCCGCGGGCCGGATCGGCGCAGATGGGACAAAGCTCCTGGTCCGCGAAGGCATAACACCGCCGGCAGAGATGGATCTTCTCCTTGAGTTCCATCAGGGCCTGGGCCAACTCCAGGACCTCGGCGCGGGGGGCCCGCAGCAGGTGCAGGGCCATGCGGGCCGCGGTCTTCTCCCCCACCCCCGGCCACTTGCCGATTGCCTCGATCACCCGCCGCAAGGCCGGAGGATAAGCGTTTCCTGACATCTTTACTCCTATCTGTAAGCAGTAAGCTGTAAGCAGTTAGCAGTTAGGTGGTAGCAGTTAGCTGTTAGTTGTTCGTGGTAGGCGGCAAACAGCTATCGGTTAGATTTTCCTGCTCACAGCTCACTGCTCACCGTCACTAAAACATTCCCGGTATCTGCATGCCCCCGGTAAGCTTGCTCATCTCCTGGGCCATCATCTCCCGGGAGCGGTTCAGGGCCTCGTTCACCGCGGCCAGGATCAGGTCCTGGAGCATCTCCACGTCGTCGGGGCTCGCCACCTCGGGGTCGATGCGCAGACTCAGCAGCTCCTGGCGGCCGTTGACCGTGGCCTCCACCATGCCGCCGCCGGCCTGGGCGGTCACCGTGCGGTTCCCCATTTCGGCCTGCATCTCCGCCATCTTGGCTTGCAGTTTCTGGGCCTGCTTCATCATGGACATAATATTCATTACTCGGGTTCCTCCTTCCCCGGGGAGATGAAGGCGCCCCCGAAGACTTCCAGGGCCTGTTGTTTGAGTTCCGTCATATTAAAGGTTTTCTCGGCGGCCGCCGCCCGCTTCCCCGGAGTCCTGGGCTCGGGAGCCAGGATTTCCAGGGCATAGCGATCCCCGAAAAAGGCCCGGGCCAGTTCCTGCAAACGGGCCTCGTGGGCCCGGCCCACCGCGTTCCAGGTGCGGCCCGGGGCCACCTTGAGGCGATGATCCTCGATCCCCAGCAGGCGGCATTGGGAGAGCTTTCCATACAGGGGTCCGCCTTCCTTCTCCTGGACGTATTGCAGGAAGGCCTGCCATTTTTCCGCCGGGGGCGCCGCCTCCGGAATTTCCGGCGCCGGCGCCGCGGCCGCCTCAGACGCCGCCGGGGCCGCGCCACCCGGGGCGGATACACCCCTGGCCTCCGGGTAGCCCGGCGATTCCGGAGCCGCCGGGCCGCGGCTCTCCAGGCGTTGTTCCAGGGACTCGAGCCGGGCCAGCCAGGAGTTAAGCGGCATTACCGGCTCCAGGTGGACCAGCTTGAGGAGCAACACCTCTAAGACCAGCCGGGGCTGGGCCGCCCTTTTCAACTCTTCTTCACCCTGGAGCAGCACCGTAAGCAGGTTGTGCAGATGGATCTCGGGGGCTCGCCTGGCCAGGGCGGTGAGTTCCTCCCATTCCGAGTCGGCCACCGCGGCCAGGTGCCGGGACTCAGGGTGCAGTCCTGCCAGCAGCAGGTGCCGGGCGTAGAACACCAGGTCTTGATAGAAATGGCGCAGGTCGTGCCCCTGGTTGTAAAGCTCGTCAATCAGGACCAGCAATTGCGGGCCGTTGCGGTCCAGAAGGGCCCCCAGGGCGGCCAGCAGCGCCCCCCGGTCGGTCACCCCCAGGATGCGGGCGATCTCCGGGGCCGTAACCCGCTCGCCCCCAAAGGTCACCACCTGGTCCAGGAACCCCTGGGCGTCCCGAAGGCTTCCCTCCGCGGCCCGGGCCAGCAGGGCCAGGCCCTCGGGATCGATGAGCCAGCCCTCCTGGCCGGCCAGCTTCGTAAGGTGCGCCTGGATCATCCCGGTGGGCAGCCGGCGGAAATCGTAGCGCTGGCAGCGGGAGAGGATGGTCACCGGCACCTTGTGGGGTTCGGTGGTGGCCAGGATGAAGATGGCGTGGGCCGGTGGCTCCTCCAGGGTCTTCAACAGGGCGTTGAAGGCATCCTTGGTGAGGGCGTGGACTTCATCGATAATGTAAACCCTATACTTGCCCCGGGACGGCATGTACTTGATCTTCTCCCGCAGCTCCCGGACCTCGTCGATGCCCCGGTTGGAGGCGCCGTCGATTTCCAGCACGTCCAGGGAGGAGCCGAGGGTGATCCCCCGGCAGCTGTCGCAGGTGTTGTCGGGGTGCGGGGTGGGGCCGGCCACGCAGTTTAGGGCCTTGGCCAGGATGCGGGCCACCGAGGTCTTGCCCACCCCCCGGGGGCCGCTGAACAGGAAGGCGTGGGCCACCCGGCCTTGGGCCAGGGCATTCTGCAGGGTGCGGGTGATGGGCTCCTGACCCACCACCTCTTCAAACGTCTGGGGTCGCCACTTCCGGGCCAGGACCTGGTAAGCCATAGAGATAGTTTCGAGTTTCGAGTTTTTAGTTTTTAGTTAAAAGCATAAAACCATTCTATCTGAGTTTTTGGGGCTACGATATCCCTGTTCACAATTATATTTATTGGATTTCTTCTCGAAACTCAAAACTCGAAACTCGAAACTGAGAATGGCGGAGAGAGAGGGATTCGAACCCTCGGAGCGTTTTAGGCGCTCACACGATTTCCAATCGTGCCCCTTCAGCCTCTCGGGCATCTCTCCGGTAAATTTTGCGTACCCGGTTACCAAAAGTTAACCGGCGTCAGGTATTGGCAAAAATCCCGCTGCTTCTGCCGCGGCGCGGCAAACTTTTCCTTATCTTTACCAAATAAAAGGAATTAACCGGTAAGGCATCCTCTGACAATAGCTTTGATAGCCCGGCAAATTTTTGATCAAAAATTTCTCTTCGGCCAACAACCTCCACACGATTCCGGCCAAGAGCAGAAAGACGAAAAAGAACGCCCCCCACGAACCCAGCGCCAGCGGAATCGCCAATAACATAATGGAGGCTCCGGAGTAAACCGGATGACGGACCACCGCGTAGGGGCCGGTTGATATAACTCCCTGTCCTTTGCTTACCTTAATAACGGTTGATGCATAGCTGTTTTCTCTAAAGGCGAGACAATATATGAACATTCCCAATACCACCAAGATGTCCCCGCTAATAACGAGATATGGCGGAACCTGCGACCAGCCGAAATGATAATCTAATCCTGGGAAAACGATCAGAGGAATAAACAATAAATACATTAATGCCATTATTATTTTTTGGCTCTTCTCTTTCTCCGCCGCCGGTCCGGCCTTCAGCCGCGCTTCCACGAGTTTCGGATCATTTTTTAGAAAGTAAAGACCGGAGACACTGGTTAAAATAGAAAAAGTAAGAAAGAAAACCCATCCCTGCCAATAGGCCAATGACCAGGCGGACAAAAATATCAGGATAAACAAGATCACCAGAAATTTGGCGAGTCCTGATAGCGCTTTTCTTTTTAAAGTAATATCGTCCATCTAGAGATTCTATACTCTATTATTATAGGTTATTTTATTAATTCCTCCCGGGAAACACCAAGAGCTTTGGCGATTGTCACCCTGGTTTCAATTTTGCGCCTAAAAACCGGCTGGCCGTCCCATCCTACCGACTACTGACAACTGACCACTGGCAACTGTACTACTGGCGGAGGGGGTGGGATTCGAACCCACGTGGGAGTGATTAGCCCCCAAGTCGATTTCGAGTCGACCCCGTTACGGCCTCTTCGGTACCCCTCCAGGCAAGACGGTTTTCTGTTTTCTGTTTTCTGTTTTCGGTATTCGCACCAAACCCACAGGCCGCCGCGGGGCACGCCGAATTATGGCGGCCCGGGGCCGCCTCTATTTTCATTACGCGATGACCCCGGCGGGCAGCTCGCACCGCCCTCAGCGCCGGGCCCGGAAAAACTCCTGCAGCAGCTCCCGGCACTCCGCCTCCCGCACCCCGCCAGTTACGGCCAGGCGATGATTGAAGCGCCCCTCCTCCGGCAAATGGAACAGGGAGACGCAGGCCCCGGCCTTGGGATCCGCGGCGCCGAAGACCACCCTGGCCACCCGGGCCTGCAACATGGCCCCCAGGCACATGATGCAGGGCTCAATGGTAACATAAAGGGCCACCCCGGGCAATCGGTAATTCCCGACCGCGGCCGCGGCCCGCCGCAACGCCAGCACCTCGGCGTGGCCCGTGGGGTCGTTAAGGCCAATGGGTCGGTTAAAGCCCCGCCCCAAGATCTCACCCCCCTCCCCCACCACCACCGCGCCCACCGGGACCTCTCCCGCGGCCAGGGCGAGCCTTGCCGCATCCAGCGCCTGGCCCATGTAAAAATGATCTGTTTCCAAGTGTGCCTCGGTTTGCCTTGATGGATTTGAGGAGAGATCGGCTACGAACGGGGGATGCCCTCGACCTGCCACCCGGGCGGCAGCAGGGGTTGTCAGGGATGGGTCACCCCCCCCTGCAGGATTGGCTTTTTTTGCTCAACAGGCCCAGGGCCCGGGCTTCGTAGGCCCTGAGGAGCTTAAGGGCCCGCTCCTCCGCCCGCAGCAGGGCCTGGCCCTTTTCCCGGACTTCCCCCGCCGGCGCCTCGGGCAGCAGCTCCGAGAGGAGCTGGCGGCGCCGGCCGTGGCGGTCCGCCAGCAGCCTCAGGCGCAACACCAGGAGCTGGGGCAGCAAGGGGTCCCGCACCCATCGCAGATAGTCCAGGGCCCCCGGATAATCCTCTTCCTCCATGGCCGCCAGCGCCAGGTGGCGGTACCAGGAGGCGGGCAGCACGCCGGACCCGGCCAGCGGACCCGCCAGAGTCCGGCGGCCCAAACGCACCAGCAGGCTCAATCCCAGCATTTCAGACCAACTCGAGGCCGGCTAAACCGAAATCCAAAAACCGCCTCAGGCCTTATGGGCCTGGAGCCCGGCGTTCACCATGTTGTCCAGGATCTGGCCCAACTCCGGGAGGTCCCGGGTGAGTTCCCGGATCCGCTCCTTCAGTTGGCGGTAATCTTCCCGGTCCTCGCCCCGGGCCTCATCCAGGGTGTCTTGCAAGGCCGCGGCCAGCCGCCGGTCCAGACGGCAAAGCCCCGCCGCCGCGCCCAACAGCTCCAGGATGCCGCTGGTGATGTGGTGCCCGGTGATCTCTTGAAAGGCCACTTCGGCCACCCACCCCGCCAGGCCGCCCACCGCGGCCCCGCTGACGGAAAGTTTCTTGCTGGCCATCTGTCCTCCTGCCTTAAAACGTTGTGAAGAATTGAATGATCATAGTTTCCGGGATTATTATATCCTTATTGTAGAGTATGTATCTTCATATACCATAATCCGCTTGAGGGGGCGAGACGCCCGCCTCAACGGCCGGGCGCCTAAGGCACGCCCCGGGCCCGCCGCCCCTGGCGCAACCTTCTTTCATTCCAGCCCCCTCTTTGCCAACTCCTCCAATACCTTGACCTCTTGCAGCCGCTCCGCCAGACGTTCCGTCTCGGTGAGCATGCGGGCGATGTGCCGGTCTTTATCCGCCAGGCGGCGTTTCAGGGAGCGGACTTCGGACCGGAGCCGGGAGACCTCGGAGTAGCCCAGCCAGCCCCGAATGCTCCTGACGGCCAGGGTCAGGCCTACGCCCAGAATCGCCCCTGTGCCCACCCCTACCAAGAAATCCAAGGTCTTGATCTCCATGCTACAGGCAGTTTTCGGTTTTCGGTAAACGCCAAGAGCATTTTTCTTACACCTTGCCAGCCACCTGGCAAGGGCCGCCTACACTTTGTCTTTCTCTGCGCTCTCTGCGCCTCTGCGGTGAAGCATTCTGCGCGGGCCGTCTGCGCGTGAACCGCTTACACCCGGAACCATTGCCAGCGCCGGTTCCCGAAGCCTGGGCGGCGGCCGTCTCCTCACCCACAACTCGCTTGAAATATTACCATTCTTCCCGCTTGCTGTCAATTTCTCGTGTGAACCCCAAAGTCGCTTGTCAAGGAGGGCAACACATGGCACAATAAGGTTGCCCGCCCCCGGTCGGCTCGGACGCAAGAGGAAATAGCCTTTATACTTAAGTGGTTAAATGGCAAATTCACAGATAGTACTGAGCGGGCGGCCGCTGGCGGCGTCCACACCCTCTTACCATAAAGAGAAAACCAGACTGGGAAAACGTTAACCAGAAAACTTTCTTCGGAGGCACCGCATATGAGTGAGATCAAGGCCATGTACCGCACCGTGATGGCGGACCATTTTCCCCCGGAGATGACCATCAGCTTCGGCGACCAGAAGCTGCTCTATCGCAAGCGCACCTGGAAGCTGCCCGACGCCAAAGGGGAGGTCATCGAAATGGGCCTGCGGTACGGGGAGAACCCCGGCCAGGAAGCGGCCCTCTACGAACTGGTGGGGGGAAATCTGACCCTGGGAGGCTGCCACTTCCTGGACCCCGGCAACGCCCTCACCAGCGCCATCGACGAGGCGGCCATGCTCCAGGCGGGCAAGCACCCGGGAAAGACCAACCTGACGGACCTGGACAACGGCCTCAATATCATCAAGTATCTTCAGTCCCGGCCCGCAGCGGTGATCCTGAAGCACAACAACCCCTGCGGCGCCGCCTGGGCCGACTCCCTGGCCGAGGCCTACAAACGGGCCAACCTGGCCGACCGCATCGCCGCCTTCGGGGGCACCGCGGTCTTCAACCGCCCCCTGGATAAGACCACCGCGGAACTCATCTCCGGGAACTACCTGGAGGTGGTGGCTGCCCCGGACTTCGAGGCCGGCGTCCTCGATATTCTCAAAAAGGCGAAAGACCTGCGGATCATCAAAGTTCCCAATTTCGCCAAGCTGCAATACCTGGTGCACGCCCGCACCGTGGAATTCAAGGCCCTGATCGACGGGGGCCTCATCGTCCAGCAGTCGCCCCTGAACGCCATCCTCAAACGGGAGGACTTCAAACCAGCCGTGGCCATGCACCAGGGCCGGGAATACCGCTGCCGGCGCCAGCCCGGCGAGCGGGAATACGACGACCTCCTCTTCGGCTGGTGGGTGGAGCAGGGCATCACTTCCAACTCGGTCATCTTCGTAAAAGACGGCTGCACCGTGGGCATCGGCACCGGCGAACAGGACCGGGTGGGAGTGGCGGAGATCGCCGTCTTCAAGGCCTATACCAAATACGCCGACACCCTCTGCTTCAAGCAGTTCGGCATACCCTATAAACAGCTGGAATTGGAGATCCTCCAGGCCAAACGGGACGCCGCCGACCAGGTGGTCATCGACTTGGCCACCCAGGAGGCCAGGGGCGGACTCAGCGGCTCCGTGATGATCTCCGACGCCTTTTTCCCCTTCCGGGACGGGGTGGACGTGGGCATCCGCCAGGGAATCACCGCGGTGGCCCACTCCGGCGGCTCAGTGCGGGACTACGAGGTCATCGAGGCCTGCAACGAAGCCGAACCTCCGGTGGCCATGGTCTTCACCGGCCAGCGCTGTTTCAAGCATTGAGTAGCTGTCAGCAGTCAGCTATCAGCAGTCAGCAGTCAGCTAAAACAAAAACTGAAAACTCAAAACGGAAATCGACCGCTGAACAGACTGAAGGTAGCATTAGAAGGTTCATTCTTTATTCCCTCTCCCCCAACGGGGGAGAGGGCCAGGGTGAGGGGGAATTAACGCCCTTCCCGCCCCCATTAGCAAATTATTAGTCCCACTAGCCATTTAATTTGGAGGCAGCCAAGTAGGGTGGGCACTGCCTACCAATTCCTTAGAAGTAAATGTTGCGGTCGCGGAAAGCTTGCCGGGAATTTTTGCCTTTCCTTTTGCTTTTAGCTGATTGCTGACGGCTGAAGGCTGACGGCTAAAAGCTGACAGCTAAATTCGGGGGTATCAGAATGAAAGGTTTCAGATCGGTCCACGTGGAAGGAAAAAACCTGGATGAGACTTGGTTCGAATTATTGAGGCAACTCTATAACCGCGGGCGCCGCTATAAAATCGATGCCGGCTCTTTTGCCGGGGCGGAGAGATTGGAGTTTGACATGGTAAGCGGCACGATCCTTGAACCCATCCAATACACTGAAGGCGGGGTAAGGCTGCCCCTGGCGGTGAGCGTACCCCAGGGAATTCCGGCGCCCACCACGGATGAAGCCATCGAAAACTATTTCGTCGAATATTTGATGAACAGCGAACTTAAACCCAATGAACACTACCGCTATTCCACCTGGCTGCGGGGAGGCAGATACGCCATACCCCGACTCGCCTTGGAGGGCCGGAAGCAGGAGGGCCCAGCGCCCGCGGTGATCGTCCCTGACCAGGTGCAATGGTGTCTCGACCATTATAAGAGGGTGGGTTTTGGCAATAACCATTGCTGCATCGCGGTGGGCTACCCGGAATCGAACTTTGCCTATGACCAGGCGTACACGAATGAGATGGAGCGGGGCACCAGTCCCTGTCTGAGAATAGTGGACACCAAGATCGTTAAGGAAGATGGGGACAACTATCTGTGTATGAACGTCTATTTCAGGTCCTGGGACTGCTATGGGGGCTGGCCTGAAAACATGGGAGGCCTGGCCCTGGTCCAGGAGTACATGGCCCAGGATCTGGGGGTGCGGACCGGAAGTCTAAGTTTTGCCTCTAAGGGTTTGCACGCCTATGATTTTCAAATAGAGGCCCTGAAAGGCAGAATCGGGGTCTAGCGTCGCCTTTCTGATGGGCGCCGTCTATCACCAAAAAGACCTGGGCTTGCCGTCCCAGATTCTACTGCCCGTCTTAAGATGACTTCTGCAAGCTGACCTCAGACAGCTCCTTTTCAATCATCCTCATCACTTGCGTCCAAGGCCTCGGGGTTGCCCTGCTGCACCCCCTGGGCGAATTTTGACACCCTGGGCAACGGCTCCCGGTAGCCGTTGTAAAGCTTCACCAGATCCAGGTAGCGCAGGGGGTCGAAGTTTACGTACTGGTATTGCTGGTAGACCTTGCCCTTCCCCAGGTAGCTGTGCACCAGCAGCCGCTGGAACTCCACAAAACCCACCGCCTTTTTAAAGGCGATCTTCTGGCTCATGAAATTGGGAGTCCGGTCCTTGTCCGGCAGGCGCACCGGGATGGGGTCGTTGACGAATTCTTCGGGGTGGAAGAGGCCCATGAGGTGCCCCAGTTCGTGGCACAGCAGATTGGCCAGCCAACTGCGGTTCAGGGAGCCATCCTTGGGGTCGGCGCCCGGCTGGGCCTCCTCGAAGCGCTTGAAGGAGATGTGGGTCACCGACAAGGGCAGGTGGGCAAAGGCGACCTTGCCCCGGCAGACCTGGAGGAAGCGCAGGCGGAAAGGCGGGGCCACCTCGAAGGCCTTGGAGCTCGCAGCCAGCCATTCCCGGTCGCTCAGCAGCTCCACCCGCAGCCGCTGGGCCGGCGCCAAAGCCCCGGGGTTGGCCCCCCCCGGGCAAAAGACCAGGTTCACCCCCATCCGGGCGAAAAACTGCTGCACCTGGTCCTCCACCAAGGAGATCATGCGGCGGCAGTCGGCCAGCTCCGGGCTGGGGGAGACATAGACCTCTACCTCCAGCTTCTTGGGAGCTAGGTCCACCGGTCCCAGGTCGCAGTAAGAAAAAAGGGCCGCCTCCTCCCGGGAAGTCTTTTGCAGGCTCCAGGCCGGGAGCGCGGCGGCCAGTCCCCAAATTAGAGGCAGGATCAGCACCAGACCCAATGATTGTCTGGACCAGCCAAATTTCCTACCGTTCATGGTCTCCCCGCACCCTCACCTAATGCTAAAATTATGTCGAGCTAGATTATGAAAGGCTCCGCTACGATTACCAAAACTATTTGATTCTACAAAATTATTAACCAGAAGACCGCGAACCGCCCACAGAAAATCGTCATTACACTCTTGCATTCCCGAAAATTTTTTATATAGTTAATAAGTTTGAGGAGGATGGCCCATGTCCTACGTCTGTGAAATCTGCGGCAAGCGCCCCGAGGTGGGCAACAATGTCAGCCACGCCAACAACCACACCAAGCGTCGCTGGAAACCCAATCTGCGTAAGGTCCGGGCCGTCCGCCAAGGCAGCGTGCGTTATCTGCGGGTATGCACCCGCTGCCTGCGCTCGGGACTGCTCACCAAACCGGCCTGATAGGGCGTTCAGCTATCAGCTTTCAGCAGTCAGCTAAAAACAAAAGCCGAAGCCCAAAGCAAGACCCAAAAACCAAAACCCCAAAGCTGAAAGCTGACCGCTGATAGCTGACAGCTTCTTCCTACCTGGTCATCCTTCTTACCGAAATCACTTCCTTCAAACGCTTCAGGAACCCAAAGACCTTGTCCAGGTGTTGCTGGTCCGCTACCTGAATGGTGAAATGGGCAACGCCCCTGCGGTCCTGAGTTTCCACCGAGGCCTTGGTGACGTTGACGTCGGCGCTCTTCAAGGCGCTGCTAATGTCCGCCAGCAGGCCCGGCTTGTCCACGGTAACCACCTGGATTTTCACCGGGTAGACCTTCCCGGCGCCGCCGCCGTCCCATTCCGCCGGGATCTGGCGGATTTCCTCGGTGCTGGCCAGGGTGGGGCAGTCGGCCCGATGGATGGTGACCCCCTGCCCTCGGGTGATGTAACCCTTGATGGGGTCCCCGGGGATGGGCTGGCAGCAGTTGGCCAGGCGCACGAGGAGGTCGTCCAGGTCTTTGATTTTGAGGCTGCCGCCAGCCTCCGGCTTAATTTCCCGACGCTCCACCTCCTGGGACGCCGCTTCCGGCGGGGTCTGGGCCACCCGAAAGAGTTTGCCGGTGATCTGCCCCGGGGAGAGCTTGCCGTGGCCGATGGCGGCCAGGAGGTCGTCCACCCCAACAAAGGAGAACTCCTGGGTCACCCTTTTTAGCTCATCCCCTTCCTTGATCAGTTTTTGCAGACTGGCCCCGGACTTGCGCAGCTCCCGCTCCAGCAACTCCTTGCCCAGGGTGATGCTCTGCTCCCGCTCCGCGGACTTGAGCCACTGGCGGACCTTGTGCCTGGCCTTGGTGGTCTTGACAAACTGCAGCCAGTCCCGGCTGGGCTGGTGATGAGGCGAGGTGATGATCTCCACCATGTCGCCGTTCTGCAATTCGGTGCGCAAGGGCACCATGCGGCCGTTCACCTTGGCGCCGGTGCAGCGGTTCCCAACCTCGGTATGGATGGCATAGGCAAAGTCCACCAGGGTGGCGCCCCGGGGCAGTTCCTTGACATCGCCGGTGGGCGTGAAGACGTAAACCTCCTCCGGGTAGAGCTCCAGGCGCACCCCTTCCAGGAGTTCCTGGGGACTCTTCAAGTCCTTCTGGAGGTCCACCATCTGCTTGAGCCAGGTGAAGCGCTGGGCGTCTTTTTCCTTGAAGGCCCGGCGCTCCTTGTAACTCCAGTGGGCGGCGATGCCCTCTTCGGCCACCTGGTGCATCTCCCGGGTGCGGATCTGGATCTCCAGCCGCTGGCCGTATTGGCCGATCACCGTCGTGTGAATGGACTGGTACATGTTGGCCTTGGGCATGCCGATATAGTCTTTGAGGCGCCCGGGCACCGGCCGGAAAAGGGCATGAATCACCCCCAGGGCCTCGTAGCACTCGTGCACCGTATCCACGATGATGCGAAAGGCCAGGAGGTCGTAGAGCTCATCCAGGGTGATCTGCTGGGCCTGAAGTTTGCGGTAGATGCTGTAGAAAGTCTTGAGGCGGCCGCTCACTTCATCCTTGATCCCGTGCTCCGCCAACTTTTCCCGGAGCAGTTGGCAGACCTCCAGGATGTATTTCTCCAGATCCCCCCGTTTGCGGGACAGGCCCTCCTGGATCTGCTGGTAGGCCTCGGGCTCCAGGTAAAAGAAGGAGAGGTCTTCCAGCTCCGCCTTGATCCGGAACATTCCCAGCCTGCCGGCCAGTGGGGCATAGATTTCCTGGGTCTCCAGGGCGACGCGCTTGCGCGCTGCCGGCTCCATGAACCCCAGGGTGCGCATGTTGTGGACCCGGTCGGCCAGTTTCACCAGGAGCACCCGGATGTCGTAAGACATGGAGAGGATCATCTTGCGGATGTATTCGGCCTGCTGGGTCTGCCGGTCGCCAAAGCTGAGCTGGCCGATCTTGGTGACCCCGTTGACTATATCCGTCACTTCCACGCCGAAATACTCTTCCAGATCGTCCAGGGTGGCGGCGGAATCCTCCACCGTATCGTGCAGCAGGCCAGCGCTGACGGTGGCCGCCCCCAGGCCCATCTGGGCCAGGAGGTAGGCCACTTCCAGGGGATGGAGGAGGTAGGGCTCGCCGCTCAGGCGCAACTGCCCTTCGTGGGCCCGGGCCGAAAAGACATAGGCCTTTTCGATGACGGCGGTATCCGCCTTCGGATAGTGTCGAAGGACTTCCTCGATGATGTCCTGGAGGCGGATAATGCGGTTGGCCATGGTTCAAAGGTGGAAGTTCAAGGTTCAAGGTTCAAAGTTCAGGGGATCTCATCTGCCTCGGTCTGTTCGGCAATCCTCTGCTTCAGAAAATCGGTCAAATCCTGGATCGAGACAAATTCCGGCTCCCCAACGGAGCCCCGTTGTTTCACTTCCACCTGCTCCTTCTCCAGGGTCTTGGGACCGATGACCACCCGCAGGGGGATGCCCAGCAGATCGCAGTCCTTGAACTTGACCCCGGGGCGCTCATCCCGGTCGTCCAGGAGCACTTCGAGGCCCGCGGCCGTAAGCACCCGGTGCAGCTCCAAGGCGCAATCCCGCACCGCGGCGTCGGTGAGAGAGATGGGGATCAGGCCCACCTGCACCGGCGCCAGGGCCATGGGGAAGATGATGCCCTGGGGGTCGTGGCCCTGCTCGATGGCCGCGGCCACGATGCGGCTCACCCCGATGCCGTAGCAGCCCATGTAGATATACTGCTCGGCCCCTTCCTGGTCCAGGAAAACGGCCTTCATGGCCTTCGAATATTTGTCCCCCAGCTTAAAGATGTGCCCCACCTCGATGCCCCGCAGCAGGGCCAGCTCCCCCCCGCAGCGGGGGCAGGGGTCCTGGGCCGTGATCTGGCGCAGGTCGGCCACCTGGGCGATCTTCAGGTCCCGCCGGGGATGGACCCGCAGCAGGTGGTGATTATCCCGATTGGCACCGGTGACCATGGAATCGAGGCTGGCCACCGCCTGATCGGCGTAGATGGGGATGGTCAGGCCCACCGGCCCGGCAAACCCGGCCTCGGCCCCGGTAAGCTCCTGGACCCGGATCAGCCCGGCCAGCTCCAGGTCGGTGACCCCCAGGAGATTTTTCACCTTCACTTCGTTGACTTCGTGGTCGCCCCGGACGAGGACAGCCACCGGACCCCGCTCAGTCTCGTAGATCAGGGTCTTGACGATTTCCCGGGGGGAAATCTGTAGAAAGCCGGCCACCTCCTCAACGCGGCGCATTCCCGCGGTGGCCACCAGCTCCCGGTCCCCCACGGGGGGGCCGGCAGCCGCCGCCTCCAGGACAACCTCGGCCTTCTCCAGGTTGGCGGCGTAGTCGCAGCCCTGGCAGGAGACCAGCAGGTCTTCGCCGGTGTCCGCCAGGACCATGAATTCGTGGGAAAAGCTGCCTCCGATGGGGCCGGAGTCCGCCTCCACCACCTTGAAACGGAGGCCGCAGCGCCGGAAAATGCGCATATAGGCCCGGTACATCTCCCGGTAGCAATCCTCGGCCCCGGTCTCGTCCGCGTGGAAGCTGTAAGCATCCTTCATGATGAACTCCCGGGAGCGGATCAGTCCGAAGCGGGGCCGAATCTCGTCCCGGAACTTGGTTTGAATCTGGTAGAGGTTGAGAGGCAACTGCCGGTAGGAATGTACCTCCCGGCGCACCAGGTCGGTGGTCACCTCCTCGTGGGTGGGCCCGAAGCAGTATTCCCGCTCGTGGCGGTCCAGGAAGCGCAGCAGCTCTTTGCCATACTCCGCCCAGCGGCCGGACTCCTGCCAGAGCTCCCCCGGCTGCACCGCGGGCAGCAAGACCTCCAGTGCCCCGGCCCGGTCCATCTCCTCCCGGACGATCCTCTCCACCCTGGCGAGTACCCGCCGCCCCAGGGGCAGGTAATTATAGATGCCCGAAGCCACCTTGCGGATCATCCCGGCCCGCAGCAGCAGTTGATGGGAAATCGCCTCCGCTTCCGCAGGCGTCTCTTTTAAGGTGGGAATCAGCATCCGGGAAAATAGCATAAACGCCCCTGACCAATCTAATTTTATCACATCTGACTGGCGATATATATAAGACGCCCGCATTGTCCGGTGAGCGGTTGGCAGTCTCCGCTGGCAACCCGGGCGATGGATTTTGACCCAAAAATAAACAGGTAGAACCGCCGCCCCCGGCGGTTCCCGCGGCTGGCTCAGGATGCCGGCCCTACCCGGTTCGCCACTGGTGGGGGCGGACCCAGGTGTCCGCCCTAACCGGTTCGCAACTTGTAGCATAACCGCGGCGCCAATGCCAGCCCGAATAAAACAAAGGGCACGGTTTGCCTGCCGTGCCCCTTATAGTAGCACAGGCGTCTCGCCTGTGGGTCTGCCTCTAGGCTGCGTTCAGTCACACAGGCCAGAGGCCTATGTTATCGTGTCAGGGTAGCACAGGTGTCTCGCCTGCGGCCACATTGAGCGCCGCCGCCTAAAACTGGCCCCTGGCCCTTAACCCCTGCTTTTCTGCTCACTGCTCACTGCTCACTTCTAGTTCTATGTCCCACAATTATCTTACCAAAAGATTTGAGATAACCCCCCCTCCCGGTGGCGCCCCCTCAAGGGGGAGGGGAAAAGTTACTGACTACTGACTACTGACTACTAGCTACTGGCTACTGCCCCGGGGGCGAACCGGGTCCCCGGCAACAACCGCTCCTGCTGCATCCGGAAGGCATGTTCCATGAGAATCTCCAGGTTGACGACGTCCTCCCGGTTGTATTGCAGGAGCAGTTCCAGGGCGGTGCGGTCGCCCCGCTGGTGGCGCTCCCAGAGGATCACCGCCATGTAGCCGTCCATGCCGTCCACCTCTCCGGGCCTCCGGATGCCGAAGCGGGGTTCGATCTTCTTGAGGCCCCCCCGGTAGCCCAGGCGGGCCAGGAGAAAGCGCAGGTCCACGTGCAGGGGCGGCAGGGCCAGGTCCGGGAAAAAGGCCCTTAACACCGGCAGGTCGAATTGGGTGCCGTTGAAGGTGACCAGCAGGTCGAAGTCCGCCAGGGCTTGCGGGAACTGCTGCAGGTTCCGGCCCTGGACGAATTGCTGCAGGCCGCTGCCGTCATAGAGGCCCACCACGGTTACCGACAGCCCCGGCCAGTAGGCGCCGGTGGTTTCGATGTCCAGGTAGCCGACCCGAGGCTTAAAGGCGCGGAACAGACGCCAATGCTCCCCCGCAGCCAGGCGGGCTGCGAAATAGGCGGGATCGGCCGCCTGGCGCACCGATTCCCGCAACTCCTCCTGCAAGCGCCGGAACCGCTCCCAGGATAGACCGGAGAGCCGGGGGGCGCCCAGAAAATCGTCCCAGGTCCCCACTCCCTGCCTCCAGAAATCGGCCTCGCGCCGCGGCCCCACCCCGTCGAGGTGGATAAAGGTGCGCTTCAACATGGAGTTAGCATATCACCCCCTTCACCTTTTGTCATCCATACAGGCGTCTTGCCGGGAACATCTTCTTCATTATATGATAGTCTGTAGGGTGGGCATGGCCCACCATTTCCCTTCATTCCTCCTTCCAAATCGCCACCAGTCACCCACCCCAGGCGTCTGGCCAGGCACCTAATCTTCTTCATTGAATGGCGCACCCTATCGAGAAAACGCGATAAATCGTCTAACCGCCGAAATGTGGGCCGATTAATCGCTTTTTAAGGCTATTGGGGTTGCTCAAAGATTGTCGCAGCCAGTGGGCGGCTTATTTGCCGCAACCCAGCTAATATTACTTTTAAAACTGGACAATTTATTGTAAATTGTTTAGTCAAGAAAGCATCGCTCTTATTCAACTGTTCGAAGGGGATTCAAATGCACACGAAATTGAAAACCACGATTCAAAAATATGCATACGCCCACCCGCTTGAAGAAAGATTCAGTTGGGGTTTTGCACTTGATGACCTCCCATCAGAAGTTGTTTGTTTGTTGTCCAAGAGTAATGCCTCTGCCTTCGAGAATAATATCGCTCTCAAAAAATGTTTGAGAAGTCATTTGAGATGCAATGGCTATCCAATGGAGTATTGGATTATTCAGAAGTGGGGAGGTATTAACGGATTCAAAAAGAACAGTATAAACGACCAAAAAATTACGATACTATACGAACAATTGGACGAAGGTTCATTTTCCAGAAACATATTTGAAGTTATATCATCTCTTTCTAAAATTGCGTCATTTTACAATCCAAGTGAATATGCTATCTATGATTCACGATCTATATTTAGCTTAAACTGGTTACTACTGAAATCAGGTGCCACTGACGGTTTCTTTCATATCCCCGCCGGGCGCAATACTGAAATCGCAAAATATGATTTAGAGACAATAATAAGGTTGAAATGTGGCGAAAGGAGAGGGCTATTTGTTGATAACAAAATAGCCTATTTTGAATACTGTAATCTATTGAAAAAACTATCGCTCGCAATTTGGAATAATGAAGAGCTTAGGGGAATGCCATTCTATTTGGAGATGCTTCTGTTCATACTTGGTCCACAAGAAATAGTTGACGATATCAAGAAATCAACACGCTTAGACATTGCAACAACGCCGTAGCCTTTTGCTGGGAAATGCTCGTTGATAGGATGCCGTCTTTATTTTTATCCGCAGTGCAAACCTGAATCCTTTTGAGCGCGGCTAGGCATGGCATTTTCGGCGATCATTTTCCGGTTTGAAGATGGCGACGCCTTCGACGTAGATTTTGTCGATTATCATTGAAGGAGGGCGAAAACCATGGAGATAAAAAACCCTGTGCACCCCGGCCAGCTTGTTAAGGCTTGTCTTGACGACCTCGGCTTAAGTGTCGCGGAAGCCGCTAAGGGCATTGGCATCACGCGCCAGCAGCTTCACAATGTTGTTGCCGGGCGCAGTAGTGTCACGCCGGAAATGGCGATCCGCTTTGAAAAGGCCTTTGGCGGGACAGCGGACACGTGGCTTAAGATGCAGGCCAATTATGACCTGGCGCAGATGCGCCAGCGTGCTTCCGGCATTGTCGTTCAGAGGCTGACTCCAAAGGTAGCCTAAAGCACATACCATGAAGAACCCCCCGCATCCGGGCGAGATAATCAGGGATTTATGCATCAAGCCCCTGGGCTTGACCGTCACTGAGGCCGCCCAAGGACTGGGCGTGGCCCGCAAGACTCTCTCCTTGCTCTTGAACGGTCATGCGGGCGTTTCCCCGGAAATGGCCGTCAGGTTGTCGCAGGCCTTTGGCCGTAGCCCTGAGAGCTGGCTACAGCTCCAGGTGCAGTATGACATTGCCCAGGTCAAAAGATCGGCCAAGGAGATCAAAATCAAACCCCTTTACGACTTGAACGAGCCCCGACCCTGAGATGAGCCCTGTAGGTCCTTAAAAATTATAGCTATCCGCAAAACTACCCAGCGGCAAAGTCTTAGCGTTCTTGGCGTCTTGGCGAGAGAAGATTTCCCACGCCAAGACGCAAAGGCGCAAAGGATTTTTCCTTGGGTAACTTTGTATCTAGTTCCCAAACTTAATTAATTTCCTTATTTTTTATTCCTCTTTCAAAATCGCCGCCAGGTTGGGCCGCAGGGCCCGCCAGGCCGGGTAGGCCGCGGCCCCCAGCCCCAGGCCCATGACCAGCGCCAGGCTCTGCCAGTAGATGCCCGGGGTGAAGTGGAGCATGATGGTCCAGCCGAAGGCCTGCTTGTTAATCACCAGGATGAGTAGAAGCGAGAGCACCGAGCCGCAGGTGGCGCCCAGGAGGAAACTCAAAAAGCTGGCCAGACCCGACTCAGTGAGGACCAGGGCGAGAATCTGGCGGCGGGAGGCCCCCATCGCCTGGAGCAGGGCCAGCTCCCGCTCCCGCTCCATGATGAGCACCAGAAAGGTGGTGATGATGCCGAAGACCGCCACCACCACCGCCACCCCCTCCAGGGCGTAAGTCAAGGCAAAGGTTTCATCGAAAATTCTTAGGATTCCCCGGCGCAGATCCCGGTGGGACAGGGCCAGGAGATGGTAGTCGGCCCCGTATTTCTCCTGCAGCCGGGCCTGCACCTGGGGCACCTGGCGGGGGTCCTTCAGGTAGAGGCGCACCGCGTTCAGATGCCGGTCCCGCCAGAAGCGGCGGAAGAGGCTGATGTCCATCCAGAGGCTGGGGCCGTCGGTGCGGTAGTCATAAAAGACCCCGGCGACGGTGAGTTCCTGGGACCCCGACGGCGTGGGCAGGATGAGGCTGTCCCCTTCCCGGTAATGAAAGGCCTCGGCCAGGGGCTCGGAGATGACCACCGCAGGCTTGAGAGGAGGGCCGGTTGCAGGAGTCGTCGGCCCCTGGCCCCCTCTCCCGACTCTCTCCATAATCTCTTTCGCCTCACCCTGCCGGAACCAGAGGCCGCCGTATTTCGCCAGCACCTGAAAGCTGCCGCCGATCACCAGAATCTGGCGGCCCCGGAAGGGCAGGCGCACACAGCGGTAGAGATAGATGTCGGCGATCTCCGGGTCCGCTCGCAGTTCCGGGAGAATTTCCGGAGGCAGGTAGTCGTCGTAGGCCCCGGTGGAGAAGATCGCGGGGCCGAAGAAGATATCCCCGCTCATGGCCCGGCTCACCCAATCGTTGACGGTGGCCCGGAAGGAGCCGATCATCACGGTCACTGCGATGAGCATTCCCAGGGCGCAGGCCAGGGCGGCGATACTCACCGCGGTGCGGCTGAGCGACCCGGCCAGGTAACGGCAGCCCAGCTCCGCCCCGGGCCATCTTTGCAAAGGTCTTTGCCAGGCCCGCCCCATGAGACGGGTGGCCAGCGGGGTAAACAGGGCGAAGCCCAGGAGGATAAGGAAGGCCGCCGCGAAGGCCGGCCAGGGGGGACCGCCCTTAACCCTGAAGGAGGCGCCGAGGCCCGCCAGGATCAGGGCGGCGACCCCCCAGAGAAAGATCCTGCCTGCCCTGCGGTCGATTCTCTCTTCGAGTTCCTGCCGCTGCCAAACGGCCCGGATTTGGGTGCGGGCCGCCTCGCGAGCCGGGAGCCCCGCGGCCGCCAGGGTGGCGGCCAACGCCAGCCCCCAGGCCTGGAGCAGCAGGCCCCAGGGCAGGTGCACTTCTGCGGCCACCACCGGCGTGTACAGGGAGGTGAGGTTCCGGGTCATCAACGCCAGGGCCCCCTGCGCCAGGCCGATCCCCAGGATCAGGCCCAGTGCGCCTCCTGCCAGGCCGCTCACCAGGCCCTCCGCCAGAAACAACCGCAGCACCTGTCCCGGGGTCGCGCCCAGGGTACGCAACAGCCCGATCTCCCGGCGCCGCCGCACCACCGACAGGGTCACCGACTGGTAGATGAAGAACATCCCCACGAACAGGGCGATGGCGCTCAAGATCTCCAAATTGAGGCGATAAGCGGCCATCAGCCCCTGGGTGCGGCCCTCCAAGGCCCCGGGCCTAACCGCTTCCACCCCGGCAGGCAGCTCTTTTTTGAGCCACCCCGGCAGCCGGGCCTCAGTCCCGGTGGTCAAGAGGTCTATATAGTCCAGCAGCCCCACCCGGTCCAAAAGCTCCTGGGCCGCGGCCACGTCCATGAGGAGCACCGCCCCGTCCAGGGGGTAGAGGCCGCTTCCGGAGCGAAATATGCCCCTGACGGTGAGACTCTTTCTGGCCGCACCCACCAACACCGGCAAATGGTCGCCCACCCTGAGGCCCAGTCGGGACGCCAGCGGTTGGCCAACCAGAACCGCATCGGGGCTGGTGAGGAAACCGACCCAGTCTCTCCGGGACAAGCCCCCCGGCAGTCCCCCCTCCTGCGCAAATTCATAGTCCCGGAAGTCTTTTTCGGAAAAGGGGTCGATCCCCAAAAGGAGCACCGGCCCCCGGTGAGGGCCGCGGAGTTGCAGGACGCTTCGCACCACCGGGGCTGCCGCCTTGACCCCGGGTAAACGGCTCAGCCTGGCGAACAGGTTTTCATTGAGGGGCGCCCCGGGACTTTGAACCCGCCATTGGGCTTTGCCGGCCACCGCCGCGACCCCGGCCTGAAAGCTCTCAATGGCGCTGGCCGCGGCCAGGGAGATGCTGAGATAAACCGCGGTGCCCAAGGCGATGCCCAGAATCCCCAAAAGAGTGCGCCCGGGATACTGGCGCAGATGGCGCAGCGGCAGGCGAAAGAGCCAGGGGGTCATGGCAGCAGCCGGCCGTCCTGCATCTTTAGAACCCGCTGGGCCGCCGCGCCCGCCTCCGGGGCGTGGCTCACCAGGACCACGGTCTTGCGCCACTGGCGGTTAAGCTCCGAAAAGAGCCGGAGGATTTGGGCCGTGGTGGTGGAATCGAGGTTGCCGGTGGGTTCGTCCGCCAGAATCACCGCCGGGGAGTTGATCAGGGCCCGGGCGATGGCAGCCCGCTGCATCTCGCCCCCGGAAACCTGATGGGGCTTGTGATCCAGGCGCTCTCCCAGGCCCACCTCCTTAAGCCATCGGGCCGCCTCTCCCCGGGCCTGGGGATGGGGAACGCCCTGGAGCGCCCGGGGCAGGGCCACGTTCTCCACCAGGTTCAGCAAAGGCAGCAGGTTGAAGGACTGAAAAACCACCCCCACTTTATCCCGGCGGAAGCGGGTCAGTTCAGGTTCCTGGAGCTGAGCCAAGTCCCGGCCATCCAGGAGCACCCGGCCGCGGCTAACCTGCTCCAGACCGCCGATGACGTGCAGCAGGGTGCTCTTGCCGCAGCCGCTCTTACCGGTGATGGCCACGAATTCGCCGGGGGCGATCTCAAGGTTTATCTCGCGCAGGGCCAGGATCTCCTCGGGCCCCCGCCGGTAAACCTTGCTCACCCCTTTCAGTTGGATCACTAAAGCCACTCCCTTTTAAGGGATTTTCTAACATAATAATCACCGCCCCCCCGATTTTAAAGTTACCTGGTGGCCTTGCCATAACACCTGCTCGATTTTCCAAGCGGTCGCCAGGATTGGGAAAACGCCTGAACCTTTTTCTTAAGTTTTCCGGGGTATCTAACGAATATATAAATGGCGGGGCGCCTGGCGCCTGAAGTCACAGACCCTGCGGAAGGCCGCTCGACTGTCATTCTGAGGAAGCGAAGCGACCGAATAATCTCGTAATTACTCGTAAATACGAGACCCTGCGCTTTTCTCTTAAAATGTAGCGCCGGCACCCTCGCCGGCGGGGAAAACGCCAAAGGCGGCGGTTCTACATTGCCATTTTTCGTTGCGGCCGTCGGGTCATGATGATTCGCTGAGAATGACCGAAAGGACTTTTCAATATTCTCGTCATCCATTTCCAACCGCCGCCCGGGAGGACGTCTGGAGGTATCCGGCCAGAGCCGGAGGAACCGGAGGAAGGCCTCCCCTTAATCGGCAGAGAAGACCCGGCTGTCCAGCCAGCCGGCCAATTCCTCTGCATCCGGGGCGAAGCCAAAGACCTCCCGCCAGACCCGGGGGCTTTCCATGCAGAGATAGACCTGGACCCCCGGAGCCGCCTCCTCCAGCCACCGGCGCAGGCGGCCGTACATTTCCACCCGGAGGTCCTTGAAATAGCGGAGCTTGCCGTCTGGGGCCCGCACCATCTCCTGGGCCGCCCAGCCGCTGCCGGGAAAACGCTGGTGAATCAGGGGCCGCAAAGCCGGCGGAAACCGCAGCCCCCCCAAGCTGATCCAGGCGATGCTCCGGGACGGCGCCGCTGCTCCCAAGGCCTCCACCGTGCGCCGGTAGGCCACTTCCCAACCGGGGAAATAGATCAGGGGGTCGAAGTGGAAGGCCACCCGGAAGCCCGCGGCCGCCGCGGCCGCCGCTGCCTGCAGCCGGGCCTGCAGGGGGGCCGTGAACCTCTCTGCTTCCCGGACCACCTCTTCGGGATTGAGGGACCAGGCGAAGACCACCTGGGGGTTGGGGCCCAGGGACAATAATTCCCCCAGGTCCTGGGTCTTGCTCTTGATCTCCAGGGCCGCCCGCCGGCCTTTGAACCAGGGGATCAGCCGTTGATTGAGGCCCATGAGGGAATCGAGAGCCAGGCTGTCCCCGAATTCCCCGGTGCCCAGGCGCCAGCCGGTCCCAGGCCCGGCCTGCCAGCCGGCCTCCAGCTCCTCCAGTAAATCCTCCAGGTTGACGAAAATGGTGATGGCCGGAGTATTGACGTAACCCTGGAGGACGCAATAGCTGCAATCCATGGGGCAGTTGAGCGCCACCTGCAACACCTGGTAGCCGCAGCAGAGGTAATCCCTGGTCCCGGGACAGGGGCGCCGGAAAGGCCCCTTTTGCACCGCCAGCAGCAGGGTAGTCTTGGCCTCCGGAAGCCAGCGGGCCCGCTCCAGCTCCGGGGCCCGCAAGGCCCGGGGGTCCTCGATGACCGTCACCGGCAGGTGGCGCAGCCGCGCCAGGATGCGCCGGGCCATCGGGTAATCCCGGGCCCCTGCCTCCAGCCAAATCCGGCGGATGCGCCTAAACATGGATCTGGGCTCCAACAGATCTCCATGGGTCCGAACCAAACCAGGGCGGACGCGGGAGGCCGGGACTCGGTTGCACCCAGCCCCGGCCTCCTTGGTTTCTTCAGGAATGGACTACAGGGACTTGGACCTGGCGGCCTGGCCCCGTTTTTCCTTGATAGCCGCGTGCGCCGCGGCCATGCGGGCGACGGGGATGCGCATCGGCGAGCACGACACGTAGTTGAGCCCGATGCGGTGGCAAAATTCGACGGCCTCAGGCTGGCCGCCATGTTCACCGCAGATGCCGATCTTCAGGTCAGGGCGGGTCTTGCGCCCTTCGGTCACCGCGAGCTGCATGAGCCAGCCTACCCCCATCTCGTCCAGGGTTTCGAAGGGGTTATCCTTCAGGATGCCCACGGTGTTGTAAATGGGCAGGAACTTGTTTTCCGCGTCTTCCCGGGAGAAGGAGAAGGTCCCCTGGGTGAGGTCGTTGGTGCCAAAGGAGAAGAACTCCGAGATTTCCGCCAGAATGCCGGCCCGGACACAGGCCCGGACGATTTCCACCATGGTGCCGAATTTGTATTTGATCTTGACATTATAGCGCTTTTCCACCTCATGGTGGATCATCTCCACCCGGGGCTGCACCCAGACCAGTTCCTGGCCGGTGCAGACATTGGGCACCATGATCTCCGGGCGGACGTCGATCTTGTCCCTGAGCGCCAGGGCCGCGGCCTCAAAGATGGCCTGGATCTGCATGTCATAGATTTCCGGAAAAGAGATGCCGCAGCGTACCCCCCGGTTCCCCAGCATGGGGTTAAATTCGTAAAGCACCCGCACCCGGCGCAGCACCTTCTCCTTGTCCTGCAGGAGCTTCTGGTCCAGGCCCTTGGCCTTGAACTCGCTGAGCTCCCGGGTGACCGCCTCAATGGAGGGCACGTGCTGATAAAGATCCGGACCCAGCAAGGTCACGGTGCCGGGCAGTTGCTCCAGGGCGTTGATGATCTGGCTGAACTCCCGAAGGCGGCTGGTTTCGTTGAGAAGCTCTTCAATGCTGGGCAGAAATTCGTGCAGCGGCGGGTCCAGCAGCCGGATGGTGACCGGCAGCCCGTCCATGACCTTGAAGATTTCCAGGAAATCGCTGCGCTGCATGGGCATGAGCTTGTCCGCCCAACCCTTCCGCTCCTCCGGGGTGTCCGCCAGGATCATATTGCGCATCAGGGGCAGGCGCTCAGACGCGTTGAACATACGCTCGGTGCGGACCAGGCCGATGCCTTTGGCCCCATGATGCTTGGCGTTGGCCGCCGTCTCCGGGGTGTCGGCGTTGGCCCACACCTCTATTTTGGCCACCTGGTCGGCCCAATGCATAAGCACGGCCAGGTCTTTGGGCAGCTCCGGGTCCAGCATGGGCACCGTTCCCAGGAAAAAACTGCCATTGGTGCCGTCGATGGTGACGATATCCCCTTCCTTGATGACCACACCGCCTATCCGGGCCTCTTTCAGGTCATAGTTGATGTCCAGACCTTCGACCCCGGAGACGCAGGGTTTGCCCATGCCCCGGGCCACCACCGCGGCGTGGGAGGTCTTGCCGCCCCGGCTGGTGAGAATGCCCTGGGCTACGAAAAACCCGTGAATATCCTCAGGTTTAGTCTCGACCCGGGTCAGGATGATCTTCTCCCCTTCTTTTCCCAGACGCTCCGCCCGGTCGGCGTCAAAAACCACTTTTCCGGTGGCCGCGCCCGGAGAGGCCGAAATGCCCACTCCCAGAGGCTCGATCTTGGCATTGGGGTCGATGCGCCGGTGCAGGAACTGCTCCAGCATGCCCGGCTCCATCCGCAGCAGGGCTTCCTCCTTGTTAATGAGTCCTTCCTTCTCCATGTCCACCGAGGTCTTGCACAAGGCCCAGGCGTTCATCTTGGCGTTGCGGGTCTGCAGCATGAAGAGCCTGCCCCGCTCGATGGTGAACTCAATGTCCTGCACCTCCCGGTAGTGCTTTTCCAGAATACCGCGCATCTTTTCTAATTCCCGGTAGATGGCCGGCATGTCGGTACGCAGTTCCCGCAGGGGCCGGGGGGTGCGGATACCGGCCACCACGTCCTCACCCTGGGCGTTGATCAGATAATCGCCGTAAAGGAGATTCTCCCCGGTCCCCGGGTCCCGGGTGAAGCCCACCCCGGTGGCGCAGTCGTTGCCCATGTTGCCGAAGACCATGGTGCAGATATTTACCGCGGTGCCGTTGGCCAGGTCCGGGGTGATGTTGAACTGGCGGCGGTAATCCACCGCCCGTTTCCCCATCCAGGATTTGAAGATCCCCTCGATGGCGATCACCAACTGGGCCCAGGGGTCCTGAGGGAAAGGCCGGCCGGTGCTCTTCCGGATATATTCCTTGAAGCGTTCGCGGATCGTGGACAGGGCCTCGGCGGAAAGCTCGGTGTCCACGGCGGCGCCCTGCTCCTTTTTCACTTCCTCAAATATCTCATCAAACCCGGCGTCCTGCGCCCCCAGGCCGATCTTGCCGAAGAGCTGCAGAAAGCGGCGATAGACGTCATTGACGAAACGTTCGTCCCCGGTCAAGGCGATCATGCCTTTGGCGGTCTCATCATTGAGTCCCAGGTTGAGAATGGTATCCATCATCCCCGGCATGGAGAGGGCGGAACCGGACCGCACCGAAATCAGCAGGGGATTTTTCGGGTCGCCGAAGCCTTTACCGGTCTTTTTCTCCAAGGCTTCCATATAATCGTGCACTTCATCCATCAGACCCTCGGGCATATGCGAACCCTGGCCGAAATAATCGAGGTTGGCCTCCGTGGTGATACAGAAGCCCGGAGGCACCAGCAGCCCGATCTGGGTCATGGTGCACAGGCCGGCGCCCTTACCCCCCAGGAGCTTTTTATTGGTGCCGTCGCCTTCCTCGAAGGCATAGCAATAACGTTTGGTGGCCGCCTGTTGCGTTTGCTTAGCCATTTTGCCATTCTCCTTAGTAGTCTATAGTGAGCCGATCCCGGATTTAACTCTCTTAGAATTTTTTTTACACATATGATACATATATGTCATTCTAAACGAATTTCAAATGGAAAATGCATTATGGCCGAGCCGGTTCCAGGTGGGGGGCTGACTTCTTCATGGATGACCCTGGATTTACTGGAAATTTCCGAGTTCTTGGCTATGATTTCTTCACCCGGCATTTGAGCAGGGTTTTCGGGCCGGGCCGGGCCATCCTGGATAGCCTTCATCAAAACCCTAGGGATAGCTCATGACGCAGCCGATTAAATTTGACTTCACGGTGCGGGAAGACCGGCGCGGCACCTCATTTGAAGGCATTGAAGCCGGACACCGGGACCCGGAGGGGGCCCTCAACCTCCACTTACGGCTGGGCCGGGACCACCTGGTTTTGAACCTTTGGCCGGTGCGGGGCGACATGGCCGGGGTGGCGGAGCGTCTGGCCCGGCTCCTGGGGCCGCCCAAGTCCCCCGCGGCGGTCTGCGGCTTCGGGGACTGCATGGACGATGACAAGGACGCCCCCCAACAATCCACCCTATGGGAGTTCGAGCCGGCCAGCCGCCCGGAAATCCTGGTGAAGATCAAGGCCTTTTTGGGCCTGCCATCCGAGCAGTAAGCAGTAAGCAGTGAGCAGTAATTTTTGAGCTTTGGGCTCACCTGAAACGATAAAACTTTAGAAAAATTTGCGGAAAACCTTGGCTCACCTTCCTGCCAGTCTCACTTCAAAAAATCCTTCTCCTCCCCCAGGCCCAGTTCCCGGGCCCGGAGATAGACGGCGTAGCCCAGGGCCAGGTCCTGGATGATCAGGCCGGTGGAATCGAAGACCGTGACCTCCTCAGGACCCAGGCGGCCCGGTTTCTTGCCAGCCACCACCTCTCCCAGGGAGCCGTAAACCTGCTCCTCTTTGAACTCGCCTTGGGCAAAGGCCACGTTGATCTCCCCGGAGTGGGACGCCTGGGCCCAATCGTCCACCACCACCTTGGCAGCCTTAAGGATTGCCGGGTCCAGCTCCTGTTTGCCGGCGGCGTCGGCGCCGATGGCGTTGATATGGGCGCCGGGCGAAAGCCAGTCGCGTTGGACCACCGGGGCGCGGCTGGGGGTGGTGGTGACCACGATATCCATCCCCTGCACCGCCGCCTGGGCGGTGGCTACCGGCCGGGCCGCGACCCCATGGGCGGCCGTGATCTTTTCGGCAAAGGCCCGGGTGTGGTCCGGATGGCGGTCGAAGACCACAATCTCCCGAATGGGCCTGACCTTGAGGATGGCGGCTACCTGGGTGTGGGCCTGGGCCCCGCAGCCGATCAACCCCAACCGGGCCGCCTCGGGCCGGGCCAGGTACTTAGCCGCCAGGCCGCCGGCTGCCCCGGTGCGAAAATCGGTGATGCGGGTGCCGTCCAGGTCGGCAAACTCCAGCCCGGTATCCGGATGGTTGAGGAGGATCTTGCCCATCACCGTGAGCAAGCCGCTGGCCGGATTGCCCGGGTGCACATTGACCCACTTGAGGCCGCAGATGTGCCCCTGGGGCAAGTCAATTTCCCCGTACATGGCCCGGAAGTCCCCCTGGGCCAGGGTCAGATAGGCCTTGGGGGGCATGTTCACCCTCCCTTGGCCGTAGGCCCGGAAGGCCTCCTCCACCGCGGCCAGCGCCAGGTCCATATCCAACACTTGCATCACCTCGGATGCGGTCAGAACTAGGCTCATATCACCTCCGATAAAGTGAGCAGTAAGCGGTGAGCAGTAAGCAGTTAGAGAGACGGTCCCGGGTGTCATCGGCCATTAACCCCTACTCACTCCTCCGAATAGTTCAGGCAGAAAACCTAGGGTCAAAATCTTTTCATCGTTTCGGGAGAGCCAAAGGCTCAGGAATTACTGCTCACCGCTCACTGCTTACGGCTCACTCTCCGAAAAGCGGCACCACCTGAAAACGGTGGACATCGACCAGGCCCAGGTCGGTGAGCTTCAGTTCCGGAATCACCGGCAAGGCCAGAAAAGATAAAGCCATAAATGGGTCTGGCAGGGTTCCGCCCAGGCCGCGGTAGGCCACCTTCAAGCTACTGTAAGCCGCGGCCACCTCCCCCAAAGGCCTGGGGCTCATCAACCCGGCGATGGGTAGTGGCAGCTCGGCCAGCACCTGGCCGGCAGCCGCAACCACCAGGCCGCCCCCCAGGTCCGTGAGGCGCCGCACCGCCAGCAGCATGTCGCTTTCCTGGGCCCCCACCACCACGATATTATGGGAGTCATGAGCCACCGAAGAAGCCAGGGCGCCCCTTTGCAGACCGAAGCCCTGCACCAGGCCCAACCCCAGGTTGCCGCTGCCATGGTGGCGCTCCACCACCGCCAGTTTCAGAAGATCTCGCCGGGGGTCCGCCGCCAGCCGCCCTCCCTGAACCGGGGCCGGCAGGACCCTTTTCTCCGTCAGAAGCTGACCGGGAATGAGGCCGATGACCTTGACCAGGTCTCCGGCCGCCCGGGGAGACAGGGCCTCCAGAGAGAACTCCCGAACCCGGAAGGGGGTGGCGGGAACCGCCGCCTCCGGAGCAGGCAGGTCGGCCAGCAGCTCGCCGCCGTCCGCCACCAGCCGGCCGTTCTTAAAGACCTTTTGGATCTGAAACCCTTGGAGGTCCCCCACCACCAGCAGATCCGCCTTTAACCCCGGAGCCAGCCCCCCCCGGTCTCCCAGGCGGAAGTATTCTGCCGGGTTCAAGGTGGCCAGGGTGACCGCCTGCAAGGGATCGCACCCCAAAGACACCGCCTTTTGCAGCAGTCCATTCAGATGGCCTTGGAGCAGGTCTTCCGGGTGGCAGTCATCGGTGACCAGCATGGCCCGGCGCAGGCTGGCAGCAGTCACCGCGGGCAACAGGTCCTTAAGGTTTTTGGCCAGGCTTCCTTCCCGGAGCATCAGGTAGAAACCGAGACTCAGCTTTTCCCGGGCCTCGTCGAGTTGGGTACATTCGTGGTCGGAGCCGATCCCGGCCAGCCGATAGGCCGAGAGAGCCTTGCCGGACAGCAACGGCGCGTGGCCGTCCACCGGGCCCCGGGGAAAGAGGGCCAGCTTCCTGAGCAGGCCGGCCTCGCCGTTCACCACCCCCGGAAAATTCATGACCTCGGCCAGGCCCAGGACCCGGGAGCGCCGGCGGTAAGGAGCCAGGAGGTCCGCGGTGAGCAACGCCCCGGCGGTCTCCAGGGGGGAAGCGGGGACGCAGGACGGCAGCATGAAAAAGAAATCGAGGGGCAGCCCCCGGCTGGCGGCCAGCAGGTAGTCCAGGCCCGCCGTGCCCCAGACGTTGGCGATTTCATGGGGGTCTGCCACCACCGTGGTGGTTCCCAGAGGCAGTAGGGCCCGGGCCAGTTCCCGGGGGGTGAGCATGCTGCTTTCCGGGTGGAGGTGGCCGTCGATGAGCCCTGGCAGGATATAGCTGCCCCGGACCTCCATCCTGGGGCCGTCGTAATCGCCCAGCCCCGCAATGATCCCGTCGAACAGGGCCACGTCAATTTTTTGCCACGAGCCGCGGTAGAGGTCGGCGACCCGGCCCCCGGCCAGCACCAGGTCCGCCGGGGCCTCCCCCCGGGCTACTCGCAGCCGCCGCGCCAGCCTCCCCTCGGGCCTAACCAAAATTATTCCCTTCCGGTCGGTTAAAAGATCATTTTAATTAAGGCCAGGCGCGGCTGCCAGAGCCCCGCCGCGCCTCCCCCAAACCACTTTTGCGCCTGGCAATGAGGCCAGTTTAGTTAAAAAGCGAGGCCAGCGCAACCTTGAGTTTGACAGACTCAGGAATTTCCGGGCAAGGTTGATTGAAAACCGGGGGGACCTTTGCAGTTGTCTTCCTCTGCGCCCTCTGCGCCTCTGCGGTGGGAAGAAGGACACCTAAAAGATCCACCGCCGAGACGCAGAGAACGCGGACGGTCGGCCCTAGAAATGTGACTGTAAATATAACCTTAGGAAACTACATAATAAAATAAGCGCAGGCTAAAGCCTGCGGCTACCAAAAAATGTAATTATTTTTATCAGGTCCCATGCTCCCGCTTGGGAACCCATTTTCCCGCCCGGCTCCGCCTGGCAAGGATTATGGAAAAATAATAATTATCATCGCATTCCAAAACTTGCACAAGAGCAGAGCTTGAAATAGGGCGGCCTGTGGCCGCCAATATCCGGCAGGCATTGCCCGCCTATAAATTAAGAACACAGGCTGGAAGCCTGTGCCACTAAATGCCAAGTTATTTAATATCTTAGCCTGCACCGCCCGGGCGAGACGCCTGTGCCACCAGCCCGTAGCCCGTATGGCCTAGGGCGGGAAAGTGAAGCGCATCCCGCCTTTAGAATTTTTCCATATAAAATGAGAGGTGGTCCAAGACCCCATTGGTTATCGCCCGCCGCGGCGTTCTCCGGCTCAATTTTCCAGATCCCGGGCGTATTCCCGGAGCCGGTGCCGGAGGCGGGACATGGCCTGGGTGTGCAACTGGGAGATGCGGGACTCGGTTAAACCCATGATCTGGCCGATTTCCTTCATGGTGAGCTCTTCGTAATAATAGAGGTTAATCAACAATTTCTCCTTATGCGGCAGGACCTCCAGGGCCTTGATGATAACCTGCCGCAATTGGGACAGGTGGGCTTCCTGGAGTCCATCTCGCAGATTCTCATCCTGGAGGAAAAATCCGTGCTTCTTCCCCCCGCCCGAGCAGCCCGCCGGCTGGCGCGACGGCTGGGAGTCCAGGGGCACCAGACAAACAGACTTGGTTTCTTCCAGGAGCTTATGGACATCTTCCAGGTCCAACCCCAGGAAAGCAGCCACTTCATCAGCCTCCGCCGGCCGCCCCAGACTTTTCTGCAATTGGGCGTAGGCCTTTTCGAGGAGATTCGATTTCTGACGCACCGAACGGGGGGCCCAGTCCAGGTTGCGCAGTTCATCCAGCATGGCCCCCTTGATGCGGAACTCGGCATAGGTCCTGAAGTTGATATGCTTACCCAGGTCATATTTCTGGATGGCGTCGATGAGCCCGATAATGCCCGAGCTGATCAGATCCTCCTGGGAGATATGAGAGGGCAGGCGTAAAGCCAGGCGGGCGGCGATATACCTGATCAGAGGCGCATATTGCAGCACCATCTGGTGCTGCCGAACCAGGTCCGGATTGCCGGGACCCGCTCCGAGGCCTGGGGCCGATTCGTTCCGGACCAACGACCGTTCATCCATGATAGCCGTTCCCCATCTCTTCCCTGAGTTATTGATGCCCGAGCCGGGGGCGAAAAGGATTTGAGGCCCCCGTTTCCCGGCGGCGGGCCGCCGCCGGCGCCGCCTCCTGCCTAGGGCTGAGCAAGGTCTATGCCAGGGGAGTCCGTGGGCCGCCGGGGGCGGGGGCGGGTTTGGGATAAGGGCGCCCCTGAGAGTCAAGCCCTTTAAATTCTGGGAGATTTTGAGACGGCGGTTCACCCTGGGGCTGGGCAGCCGCAGGCCCGCGTGAGCCGGGTCAATACTCGAGCTCCCCCAAAACTGTCTCGCCCCCTTTTTCCTCGACTTCTTCTTCCAGATCTGGACAGCCGTTTTTCATTGCCAAAACGAGGGACCTGTGTTAAAAGAAATTGAGTTAATTTACTTAGATAGGCTTTGAACCATGCCCCGCCCTGGAATTCCGGATCCCTTCCGGACCCGGGCCAAGGCCGAAGGCTACGTGGCCCGGGCGGTGTACAAATTAAAGGAAATCGATGAGAAATACCGCCTGTTCCGGCAGGGCCAGCGGGTTTTGGACCTGGGTTGCAGCCCCGGGTCCTGGCTGCAATATATCGCCGGCCGGGTGGGCCCCCGGGGCCTGGTGCTGGGCGTGGATGCCGCCCCACTGGCCATCCCGGCGGACCCACCCCTATACTTCCTCCAGGGTGAGGTGGAAAGTCTAGACTTAGAGACGATTGCCGCGATAAGTCCGAATTTTGAGGTGGTGGTCAGCGACCTGGCCCCCAAGACCACCGGGGTGAAGGACGTCGACGAGCAGCGATCCCTGACGCTGTCCCAGCAGGCCCTGGAATTGGCCCGCCGCCTGCTTAAGCCCGGCGGCCATTTCCTGGTGAAGGTATTTGCCGGACCGGACCTTCCCGGCCTGGTTGCGGCCGTGCGCCAGGACTACTGCGTCTGCCGGCAGGTAAAACCCGCGGGTTCCCGGGCGGCCAGCCGGGAACTTTATCTCCTGGGCCTAAACCGCCGCGGCCCCGCCCCGGAGGACCCTAACCGGCCTCCGGTCCCAGGGCGCCCCCGGACCAAGAGCCGGTGATCAGAGCAGCTACCGGATGCCATTTTCAGTGAAGGCCGCAAGCTTTAGCTTGCGCAGGTTAAAGCCTGCGGCTACAGTTAAATTCCCCATCGGGAACTGGTTTTAGGCTCTGAGCAACCAATGGGAGGAGCAAGCAGATGTCCGGCCATTCCAAGTGGAGCACCATCAAGCGCAAGAAGGGGGCGGTGGACGCCAAGCGCGGCAAGATCTTCGGCAAGCTGGCCAAAGAGGTGGCCGTGGCGGCCCGTATAGGCGGCGGCGACCTCACCGGCAACCCCCGCCTCCGGGCTGCCATCGCCGCGGCCAAGGCGGAAAATATGCCCGGCGACAACATCACCCGGGCCATCCGCAAGGGGACCGGGGAAGGCGGCGGCGCCATGATGGAAGAAATCTTCCTGGAAGGTTACGGGCCGGCGGGGGTGGCGCTGATGGTTGAGACCCTCACCGACAACAAAAACCGCACCGTCTCCGACGTGCGCCATCTGATCACCAAATACGGCGGGAGTCTGGGAGAGCCGGGCTGCGTCGCCTGGATGTTCGACAAAAAGGGGGTCATCGTCTTCGACCGCGGCGAGGTCGATGAGGACCAACTCCTGGAGGCCGCCCTGGAATGCGGCGCCGAGGACCTGCAAAGCGATGAGAGCCAATTCGAGGTGCTCACCGATCCCGCCGCCTTCCTGGAGGTCAAGGAGGCCCTGGAGGCCCGGGGCTTCAAGCCGGCCCTGGCTGAGGTGCAGATGCGCCCCAAGACCACGGTGAAGATAGATGAAGAGAAATCGGCCCAGCAACTGCTGAGGCTGGTGGAACTCCTGGAAGAGCACGACGACGTCAGCGACGTCTTCGCCAATTTCGACATCCCGGACCAATTACTCGAGGCCTTGATTTGAGAGCCGTTATTTTGGGGGTGGACCCGGGTTCCCGGCACACCGGCTTCGGGGTCTTTGAGGGGGAGGGCGACCGCCTGTGCCATTTGGCCTCCGGCAGTATCAAGGCCGGCTCCCAGCTCCCCCTGGCCGATCGCCTCCACCGAATTTACGACGGCCTGGGAGAAGTGATCCTGCGGCACCAGCCCCAGGTACTGGCCCTGGAAGAGATCTTCCTGGCCGCCAACGTCAAGAGCGCCTTCACCCTGGGCCAAGTGCGGGGGGTGGTGCTGCTGCTGGCGGCCCAGAGAGGCCTGCCCGTCTGCCATTATCCCCCCCTGGTGGTCAAAAAGGCGGTGGTGGGCTACGGCCAGGCATCCAAGGCCCAGGTGCAGCTCATGGTGAACCAACTCTTGGGGCAGCAGGTGACTGACGAACATGCCGCCGACGCCCTGGCGGTGGGGCTCTGCCACTTCTTCCACCAACGCTGGCCGGGGGGGACGGCATGATCGGTTTACTGGAAGGGGAAATCATCAGCAAAGGCCCGACTGAGCTAATTATCATGGTGGGCGGGGTGGGCTATCGGGTCCACATCCCCCTGTCCACCTTTTACGCCCTGCCAGAGCCTCCGGCCCGCCATTCGCTCTTGATCCACACCCGCTTACAGGAAGACGCCCTGAATCTTTACGGCTTCGAGACCCCGGAGGAAAAGGATCTGTTTCTGCAATTGCTCGCTATCCCCCGCATCGGGGCCCGCATGGCCCTGAACATCCTGAGCGGCATCAGCCCGGGGGAGTTCGGCCAGGCCCTGGCCCAGCGGGATATTCGCCGCCTGGCCGGCATCCCCGGCATCGGCAAGAAATCCGCCGAGCGCATCGTCCTGGAACTCAAGGACAAGCAGCTCGCCGCCGGGGCCACCCGGCTGGCGGCGGCTCCCGGCCAAGGCCCCCTGCAAGACGCCCTGAGCGCCCTCAGCAACCTGGGCTACTCCAAGAACCTGGCGGAGAAGGCCCTGGAGGCGGCCCGGGGTCAGGGGGCCTCGACCCTGGAGGAGTTCCTGCGCCAGGGGCTGAGATGGTTGGCCAAATGAGTTTCGAGTTGTAGGGGCGGACCCATGTGTCCGCCCTGAGTTTCGAGTTTCGAGTAAAACCTGTAGGGTTGGCATTGCCTGCTATTTTCCGCTACCAACATCCTTCTATGGATAATTGGGCCAAGATCATTATCGGTGACAGCCGGGCCATGCCGGAGATTGAAACGGCGGCCATCGATCTCGTGGTCACCTCCCCGCCTTATTGGCATATTAAAGACTACGGGGTCAGCGGGCAGATTGGCTACGGACAGACTCTGCATCAATACCTCACCGGCCTGTTTCATACCTGGAGCGAATGTTTCCGGGTCCTGCGGCCCGGCAGCCGCCTGTGTATCAACATCGGTGATCAGTTCGCCCGGGCCACGGTTTATGGCAGGTACCAGGTGATCCCGCTGCACGCTGAGTTCATCGGTCAATGCGAACGCATCGGCTTCGATTTCCTGGGGTCCATCATCTGGCAGAAAAAGACCACCATGAATACCAGCGGCGGGGCGGTGGTCATGGGCTCCTATCCGTACCCCCCCAACGGCCTGGTGGAGATCGACTACGAATTCATCCTCATCTTCAAAAAACCGGGAGCGGGCAGGAAGGTCTCAAAAGAGGTGAAGGAAGCCTCCAGGCTGACCAAGGAGGAATGGAAGGAATATTTTTCCGGCCACTGGCGTTTCGGCGGCGCCCGGCAACTGGGCCACGAGGCCATGTTTCCCGAGGAGCTGCCCCGGCGCCTCATCCGCATGTTCACTTTTCAGGGCGACACGGTGCTCGACCCTTTCCTGGGCAGTGGCACCACGGTCAAAGTAGCCTTGGAATGGGACCGCAATGCCATAGGTTATGAAATAAATGAGACTTTTTTAAACCTGATTGAAGATAAATTGGAAATTAAAAATAAATTGCCTATATTCTTAGATAATATTACCGTTAATAGAAAACAACCAAAGGTTATTGATTTGCCAAAAATCGATTATTTCCCTACTATTCAAGACGCCAATCCCTTAATAAATTATTCTGAAAAGGATTTTAAATTGGAGGGTTTAAGTAAAGTAATAGAGATAGTGAAAGAAGATACTATACGAATTGATAACGGCAATCTTATCAAATTTCTCGGCATAAAAATTGATAAAAAAGATAAGACGATGGAATATTTAAGAAACCATCTCATGGGCAAAAGGGTTTTAATTAAGAATAGAATTACCCATAACTCTAAAGACATCGATATTACACTGGCCTATATTTATTTAAAAAACAGAATATTTATTAATGCATATTTAATCAAATCTGGATTAGCCTCCCCTGACCTTTCAACTGAACATAATTTTTCAAAAAGATTTGAAAAATTTATGAGAGATCGTGAAAATGCATAGTGAATGGATTCTTAATCAGGCCAATATGAGATGGGGACTTACTAAGAAAAATAAAGTAGGCCCAGTTTCAGAACTTATTAGAAAATGTTCTCCAAAAAGAATCCAACAATGGGAAGATTATTATTATACTAATGCATATTCAAGGCAACATTTGATAGAACTTGGGAAGAGGCTATTCATAAAAATTACCGAAGTCTGTCGAGCAGAAATTGAAAATATAACTGAGGATGATTGTATTGAATTCATCATTAAATTAGTAATTAATAGAACATACGACGGTTATCAATCTGAGATTCAAACTATTTATGGACAGTTGGAAGAGGCGCTTGGTGTCAAAATTGAGCCAGCACCGGACGAATGGGATAGGGGATACAATGTAGATTTTTACATTAAAATAAGAGATAAGTACATTGGAATTCAAATCAAGCCAGCTGGATATGCTTATATTCCTCAAATTATCAATGAACAAAAATTTCAAGAAAGAACTCATCAATTATTTACACAGAAATACGGTGGTCGGGTTTTTTATATAATCTCAATTGCGGAAGATAAAAGAAAAATAATATATAATCGTGAAATTATTGAAGAGATAAGGGAAGAAATTAAAAGGCTTAAAGACCTATCAGGGGGCGTTAAATGAAGAAAGATCTGACGCAACACCACATCAGAAACGTGGCCGCGGCTCACTGGAACCTCCCCACTTCAGCCTTGTATGAGAAGATCGTTTCCCGGCAGGAGGGTCTCATCGCCCACATGGGGCCGGTGGTGGTGCGCACCGGGGCCTATACCGGCCGTTCTCCCAGGGATAAGTTCATCGTCCAGGAGCCCACCAGCTCCGCCAATATCCATTGGGGCGGGGAAAACCAGGCAATCACCCCGGAAAAATTCGATCTCATCCACTACCGGCTGTTGGCCTACCTCCAGGGCAAGGAGATCTATGTCCAGGACCGCCGCGCCGGCGCCGATCTGAACTACCAGGTGAACATTCGCCTGATCACCGCCACCGCCTGGCAAAACCTGTTTGCCCGCAACATGTTCCTGGCCCCGGGGGATCACCAGAAGCATCACACTCTAGGCCCGGATTTCACCATTATCGCCGCCCCGGGCTTCCACGCGGTCCCGGAGCTCGACGGCACCAATTCCGAGGCCTTCATCCTGGTAAATTTCGCCCAGAAGCTGGTCCTGATCGGCGGCACCTCCTATGCCGGGGAGATCAAGAAATCGGTGTTTA
The DNA here is from genome assembly GCA_049580385.1 of Desulfobaccales bacterium. GTDB lineage: Bacteria > Desulfobacterota > Desulfobaccia > Desulfobaccales > 0-14-0-80-60-11 > JAPLJC01. The sequence goes on from JBAUPV010000005.1 coordinate 313,972, forward strand.
CCATCCTCAATTATTTCCTGCCCCAGAAGGAAGTGCTGTCCATGCACTGTTCCGCCAACCAGGGCAAACGCGGCAACACCGCCCTGTTCTTCGGCCTCTCGGGCACCGGTAAGACTACTCTGTCCGCCGACCCGGAACGCAAGCTCATCGGTGATGACGAACACGGCTGGGGCAATGACGGCATCTTCAATTTCGAGGGAGGCTGCTACGCCAAGGCGATCCGCCTGAGCGCCGCGGCCGAGCCGGAGATCTACGAGTGCACCCGAAAATTCGGGACCATTCTGGAAAATGTCGGCATCGACCTGGCCAGCCGCCGCCTGGACCTGGACGACGCCAGCCTGACGGAGAACACCCGGGCCGCCTATCCCATCAGCCATCTGCGCAACATCGTCCGGGCCGGGGTGGGGATCCATCCGCGCCACATCTTTATGCTGGCCTGCGACGCCTTCGGGGTGCTGCCTCCCATCGCCCGCCTGACTCCCGAGCAGGCCACCTACCATTTCCTCTCCGGCTACACCGCCAAGGTGGCGGGTACGGAGCGGGGCCTGGGCAAGGAACCCCAGGTGACCTTCAGCACCTGCTTCGGAGCGCCCTTCCTGCCCATGCCACCCGCGGTCTATGCCCACCTGTTCCGGGAAAAGGTGACCCGGCGCCAGCCCACCTGCTGGCTGGTCAACACCGGCTGGACCCGGGGCCCCTTCGGGGTGGGGCATCGCATCGAAATCGCCTATTCCCGGGCCCTGTTGCGGGCCGCCATGTCCGGGGAACTGGACCAGGTGGAGACCTACCATGATCCCTTCTTCGGCCTGACGGTGCCCAGCCGCTGCCCGGGGGTGCCGGATGACATCCTCTTCCCCGAAAAGGTCTGGGCCGACCGCGCCTCCTATGAGAAAGCGGCCCTGGAGCTGGCGGGACGGTTCCGGGAAAATTTCAGCCAGTATGAGGGTACCGTGGACCAGGCCATCCTGGCGGCTGGTCCCAAGTGAGGAAGCTGTCAGCAAGGGCAAAAATGGTGGGATGAACAGAGCTCGACGTTTAAGGTCGCCATCTTGGAGCTTTCGAACCTTGAACTTTGAACCTTGAACTTGAGTCCTCTGCGAAAAACCTCTCTGTCATCCTGAGCGAAGCGCCTGATCTCGTATTTCCTTAGTTTTTATGAGATTCTTCGGTCGCTTCGCTCCCTCAGAATGACAAAAATGGGGACCTTCGCGGAGGTCTCACCCTCGAACTTTGAACTTTGAACCTCGAACTCGTACCCCTGGCCGTGAGATTCATTTTTGCTGGAATTGTTGGGTCAATATCGGCTTCAGATCCCCGTAGATGATCTCCGCCACCTCCCGGGCCCCGGGCTCGGTGTAGTGCAGGAAGTCGTAATAATAGACCGACGAGTGCGGCATTTGCCGGGCCAGGTCGAGGACCGGGACCTGTTCTGCGGCCCCCACTTGCCTGAGGGTGTCGTTGTAGAGGTCCACCACCGCAAACATCAGGGCGCCGTTGAGGTTCTCCCCCAGCCTGACCTTCCCCAGGTCGACTCCGGTGGCCGGGTCGATCCCCGGGCCGTAGAGGGTAGGCTGGGTGATGAAGATCGGCTCGATGCCATTTTCCCGGCAAATCCGGATGAGCTGCTCCAGCCGGTCCCGGTAATAGGGCAGGAACCGTCGCCGGTATTTCTGCAGCGTCTCCTGCTGAATTTCTTCCGGCACCTCAAGGGTCCCCTCCTTTTTCAGGTCCACTTCCCGGTGCAGCAAGCCCCTCCTTTGGACTACAAAATAACGATAGAGGTTCAATCCCAGGGAATAGACCTCGCTTCTATTGGTCAGGGATCTTATCCAGCCGCCGAAGCCGGGCCGGGGCCGGTAGTCGAGGTATCCCACCCCCACGTCGTTGATCCCCACCAGAAACAGGACCACCTTGGGTTTCAAGTGGACCACGTAATCTTCCATCAAGATGAGGTGGCGGTAGGTGGTGGCGCCGTCCAGCCCGGCATTGTTGATCCAGAGCTTGGGAAAATCCCGGGCCAGTTGCTGGCCCAGCAGATCGGTCCAGGTCTTGCCGTCGGAGAGATAGAAGCACTCGGTGGTGCTGCCGCCGATGGTGAGGATGGTGAGGTAATCGGCAAAGTCGGCGGGCGGCGGCGCCCCGCGGAAACCCAGGCAATTGCTGGTGCGGACGGTGGTCTTGGGCAGTTTGGTGGGGAATTTCTCAGTATTGTCAAGGACATATCTTTTATTCACCGGCAGGACGATCCGATCCGGCTTGAACCGCATCTCAAAGGGCGGAGAGATCCGTAGGGCGAGTTCCAGGAGGATCAAGGACAGGACCACCCCCAGGAGCACCAGGAGAAAATTTTTCAAAAATCCGTTAAGGTTGGCCATTAAATATGGATAGGTGCGGGAGGCCCATACCTGGCCCGTATGACCCGGCCGGGGGCGATGGCGGCTGCATTATTTCCTTGCATCGTGGTCTTACTTTTCCGAAAATACAGTTTTGCTTTAATATTATACCAAAACCTTTACCCAAGGAAACGCCTGATGGTTAACCAAATGGTGCTGGCCCTGATCTCGCTGGACGTGGCGCTCAATGTCTTAGGTCAGCTCTCTTTGAAATTTGGCATGTCCAAGGTGGGCAACTTTGCCATGTCCCTGAACGCCCTGCCGTCGGTGTTTTTCCAGGCGGCCTTCAATCCCTTCATCCTCTTAGGCGTGGTCTGCTACGGTTTGGGCTTCCTGGTCTGGCTGGTGGTCCTGGCCAAGGCGGAGGTGAGTTACGCTTACCCCCTCATCAGCCTGGGCTACGTCTTCACCGCCATCCTGGCCCGGTTTCTCATCGGAGAACACGTGACCCTCGCCCGCATGGGCGGCATCCTGGTCATCTGCCTGGGCGTCTTTCTGGTGGCCCGCAGTTGAGGCCGCCGGCGTCATATCAGACCTGTTCTCTGTTGTCTGTTTTCCGTCTCTGCTAAACCGCTTTTGACTTTGATTTTGCCTTTGACCTTACAGAAAACAGAAAACAGGAAACCGCCCCTAGCGCGCCGGTGCGGCCCCCAGGGCCCGGGCCAGTTCCCGGGTCCGGGCCAGGGTCTCCTCGAGGTCGAAGGTGAGGAGCCGGCGGTCTTGAACCACCACCTGGCCGTGGACCACCACGGTCTGGACATCGCCCCCACCCGCGGCATAGACCAGATGGGAATAGGGGTCGTAGAGCGGTGTCAGGTGGGGTTGATCCAGGTCCAGGACCACCAGGTCCGCCATCATCCCCGGGCTGAGGGCGCCCACCCGGCCTTCCAGACCCAGGACCCGGGCGCTGCCCCGGGTGGCCAGATCCAGAGCGGCGCCGGCCGGCAACACGGTTGGGTCCAGGTAGCGCAGCTTCTGGAGCTTGGCTGCCGTGTCCATCTCCTGGATCATATCCAGGTTGTTGTTGGAGGCGCAGCCGTCAGTCCCCAGACCCACGGGTACCCCGCGCCTTAAGAGGTCCACCACCGGAGCGAGGCCCGAGGCCAGCTTCATGTTGCTCTCCGGGCAATGGGCCACCCCGGCGCCGGAGTCGGCCAGCAGTTCCTGATCAGCCTCGGTCAAGACCACCGCGTGGTCGGCCAGCAACCGCTGGCTAAGCAAACCCAGGCGGTGCAGGTGGGCCACAGGGGTGGCGCCGTACCGTTCCTGGCAGTCTTTAACCTCCTGCTCAGTCTCAGACAGGTGGATAATCAGGCGGCGATCATAGCTCGCAGCCAGTTGGCCGCATTGCTGCAGCAACTCCGGAGAGCAGGTATATACTGCGTGGGGCTCAATGGCCACGCTCACCCGGGGGTGATCCCGCCAGGCGCGGCACAGCTCCTCGCTGAAGGCCAGGCCCGCGGCCGGCGGCCCGTAGTTGGGGGAGGGAAAGTCGTAAAGCACCTCCCCCACCACCGCGCGAATGCCGGTTTCCGCCGCGGCCCGGGCCACCGCCTCGGTGAACAGGTACATGTCGCAAAAGGTGGTGGTGCCGGAGAGCAGCATCTCGGCTATGGCCAGCTTGGCCCCCCAATAGACGAATTCTCCGGTAAGATGAGATTCCGCCGGGAAGATGTAAGAGTTGAGCCAGGTCAGAAGGGGCAGGTCGTCCGCCAGGCCGCGGAACAGGGACATGGCGGAGTGGGTGTGGGCGTTGATCAATCCCGGGAAGATCAGGCCCTGGGGATAGTCGAGCACCCGCTCCGGGGCGAAGCGGGCCGAGAGCGCCGCCGGCAGCCCCACCGCCGCGATCCGGGCGCCCTGGATGGCCACCGCCCCGGGAGCCAGGAATTCCCGGGACTCATTCTGGGTCAGCACCCAGGCCCCGCTGATCAGCAAGGAAGCCTTTTCTTTGATTGCCTGGGCCATTCTCTCCCTGTGAGGCCGACAGTGCCGCAGGCTTCCAGCCTGAGACGGGCTCCCGCGTAGGGTGGGCACTGCCCACCAAATCACACAAGCGGCCTGTGGCCACCGACATTGCCGCCGCTGCCCCCACCTGGCTTGGCGAGCGAGAGCCGGTCCCGGAGACCCGTCCTGCCGCTCACTGCTCACTGCTCACTGCTCCCTGGCCACTGCTCACTAAAAGGAGCGCATTATGCCAAACTATATCCCCGAAATTAATGGTGGGCAGTGCCCACCCTACTGACCACTGGCCACTGGCCACCGATCACTCGTCTTTAACTGTGCTCACTGCTTACTGCTTACTGTTTACTGTTTACTGTCAACAAATCCCCGGCGCCAGGCCTCCTGGAAGCGGCTCGCCGACCCCTGGGGCAGCTTGAGGCGGTAGACTCCGGGTGGCAGCTGGGCGCCGTTGATCCAGGGGTTCAGGGTCTTGATGGCCTTGTAATAACTGCCGCAGGCCTCTGCCAGGCGCCGCACCGTCACGGCCTTCGCCAGGGTGATGCTGACCTCGTCATAGGCGAGCGGTGGGTAGAGCTGGTCCGAGGGGATATCGTAACCGTAGCGGGTCGGGTCCTCCAGGACGATCTTGGCCGCCAGCAGGCGGTGGACATAGCGCTCCGTCTCCTCCGGCAGGCTCAGGTGGTAAAAGGAGTTCACCCCCTGGATGGCCATCTCTTTCTGCACCCGGGCTTCCCCACAGTTGTAGGCGGCCAGGGCCAGGGGCCAGTCGTGGAAAATCTGGTAAAGGCCCTGCAAATAAGAGAGCGCCGCGTCGGTGGCCTTGCCAAACTCCAGGCGTTGGTCCACGGCTGGGTTTAACGTCAATTGAAAGCGCTGGGCGGTGGGGGCCATGAACTGCCAGGGGCCCAGGGCGCCGACGGAGGACCTGGCCTTCGGGCGCAAGTCGCTTTCGATGATGGGCACGTACTTAAGGTCCAGGGGCAGCCGCCGGGACCGGAGCTTCTCTTCCACCTCCGGCAGGTAGCGGGAGGCCCGCTTGATCCACATGGTGGTCTGGGCATGGCTCCAGATGACGACGGTCAATTCCCGGTCCAGGTCTTCCCTGACTGTGGGGTCGTTTAGCGGCACGGGTTCGCCGCAGAGATAGACGCCCTCCGGCACCCGGAAGTAGGGAAAGCGCACCGTTTCGCCGGGCGGCGCCGGGGGCGGGGCCGCCACCGGAACGGCGCCCAGTCCCCCGGGCCAGAGCCACAGGGCCGCCAGCAAGGAAAAAATGACCATTACCATGGGAGCAAATCCTGAGCCGTTGGCTTGATACGCTAGTTATCCCAAACCCAGGCGTCCCTGTCAACCGGGAGAAAGTTTCGAGTTTCGAGTTTTGAGTTGTAGGGGCGGACCCAGGTGTCCGCCCTGAGCTTCGAGCTTCGAGTAAATAAGGCTGAGGGGGTGAATTGAGGCACAGCAGACTATAGCCCACGGCGGAAATTCCTGGGGACCAATGGTAAAGCGGCGGGCACAGCCCGCCCTATAAAGAGACGATTTTATAGGGCGGCCTGTGGCCGCCAATTATCGAGACAGGAAGATATTTCAAAAACCATTTATTAGCTATTACGACCGCGGCCAGCAATTTATCCCGGATAATTTTGGCGATTACCCCGCCAGCCCCTGCCCAGCTTACCATGTCCCTGCTCTTCCGGATTTTTGCTGGAAAAATCCTTATTTATAAGATATATATTAAGAAATAAAGGTATCAAACCACCCTTAGACTATCAAGGGCGTTCCCAGGTTCAGCCGGGGTACGGGATGAATAATAGAAACTCGAAGATCAAGGCGGTCACCTGGGTCCGCCCTTACAACTGGGCGACCCAGCGGGTCGCCCCTACAACTCGAAACTCGAAACTCAAAAGGCTTGGTGACCCGTCCGGCCATGTATAAAGACGACCTGCGCTTATATGTGCGCCTACTCGCCTATCTGAAGCCCCACAAATTCCGGATGGTCGCGGCGATCCTGGCCATGCTGGGGGTCTCGGCGCTCACCGCGGCCTTAGCCTATCTGGTGAAACCGGTCCTGGACGATGTCTTCTTCGGGCACAAAGAACATATGCTCTACCTGCTGCCGCCCTTGATCGTCCTGCTTTACGCCCTCAAGGGCTTCCTGTCGTACACCGACAACTTCCAGATGAGCTACATCGGCAACGCCACCGTCACCGCCCTCAGGGACCATCTCTTTGCCTCGCTGCAGCGCCAGCCCTTGTCCTTCTTCGACGGCGAGGCCACCGGCACCCTGATGAGCCGTCTCACCTACGACGTCAACCTGCTGCAGGACGCCATGACCCGGGTGGTGACCAGCGCTTTTCAGGACACCTTCACCGTCCTGGGCCTGAGCGTGGTGATCTTCTACCGGGATTGGCGCCTGGCCCTGCTGGCCATGGCGGTCTTTCCCCTGGCAGTGGCACTCATCGTCTGGTTGGGAAAACGCATCCGTGGCGTCTCCCATGACACCCAGGTGTTCAACGCCCGCCTTTACACGGTGCTCCAGGAGAGCCTGGCGGGACAGAGGATCGTCAAGGCCTTTGCCCGGGAGGACTTCGAGGAGCGGCGCTTTCAAGAGGCCAACTGGTCCTATTTCCGCACCCGCATGCGCCTCAACGCGGTCCGGGAGTTCTCTCCCCCCATCATGGAGTTCCTGGGCTCCCTGGGGATGGCGGGCATCATCTTTTACGGCGGTTACGCGGTCATCCGGGGGACCTCCACCCCGGGCACCTTCTTCTCTTTCCTGGCGGCCCTGCTCATGCTCTACCAGCCCATCAAGAGCCTCAGCTCGGTGCAGAACATCCTTCAGGAGGGTCTGGCCGCAGCCACGCGGGTCTTCGGCCTGATGGACCGGGAGCCGGAGATCCAGGACCGCCCGGGGGCCGCGGCCCTCTCCTCGCTGCAAAGGGAAATCGTCTTTCGGGGGGTCAGCTTCGCCTATGAGCAGGGCCGCCCGGTCCTGCACGACATCGACCTCACGCTGGGCCGGGGCGAAATCGTGGCCCTGGTGGGTCCCTCCGGGGCCGGCAAATCGACCCTGCTGAGCCTCCTGCCCCGTTTCTACGAGGTCACCGGGGGAGCCATCCTGATCGACGGGCGGGACCTCCGGGAATTGACTCTGGCGTCGCTGCGGGCCCAGATCGGGGTGGTCACCCAACAGACCATCCTGTTCAACGACACGGTGCGCTACAACGTGGCCTACGGCTCGCTGGCGGCCCGGGAAGAAGAAATCCTGGCGGCCCTGAAATCCGCCTATGCCTACGATTTTGTGGCGTCCCTGCCCCGGGGCCTGGATACGGTCATCGGCGAGCAAGGAGTGCGCATCTCCGGCGGCGAACGCCAGCGTTTGGCCATCGCCCGGGCCCTCCTCAAGGACCCGCCCATCCTTCTCCTGGATGAGGCCACCTCGGAGCTGGACTCCGAATCCGAGCGGGAGGTGCAATACGCCCTGGACCGTCTGATCGTCGGGCGCACCACCCTGGTCATCGCGCACCGCCTGTCCACGGTCAGAAATGCCCGGCGCATCGTGGTCCTGGAAGAAGGCCGGGTGGTGGAGAGCGGCCGGCACGCGGATCTCCTGGCCGCCGGCGGCCCTTACCGCCGCCTCTACGAAATGCAGTTTGCCCGGGAGGAGGATAAGGAGCCGGCCCTGTTGGTGGACAACGCCCAGCCCAGGCATCACGGCTCGGCGAAGTTATGAAGAAAATTACTGACTACACAGGCCGGAGGCCTAAGCTATCGAGTCCGGGTAGCATAGGCGTCCCGCCTGTGTGCCAGATTGAAAGTTAATTGCACACAGGCCAGAGGCCTAGGCTAGCAACTCCGGTGGCATAGGCGTCCCGCCTTGGGCGCGGCATTCAGGGGTGCGAACATTCAGGGTGAGCCGGATTATCTCAGCTATTGCCAAATACTTTGAGTTGCAGTCAGACCAAAGTTTTGGAGGACAAGGTGATGGCCAAAAAGTTAATTTTCGGGCTGTTATTGTTGATTATGGTTGCCTCAATATCCGCATGTGCGTCGCCGGGGACCAAGCCTGATGACGCATCACTGAATAAAGACAACCAGACCCAATATATCATCGGAGGTTACACCAAAATTTTGGTTGGTGGGGAAGTGAAATAGGTGGGCTTTTAACACTCAGCCTAACCCTCGCTTTTCTCAGGGGGAAGGACAATTTTTCGTTCAGGGCAATATCGGCTATCATGCTGGCTATGAGACAATTCGGCTACAAAAAAGATTTGCCTTGGTTAAGGCCGCGAGATGGCTCTCTGTCTAAGGCAGTGGGTAGTTCCCGGCATACTCTGACTGAATTTTCCGAGGAATGTAATTAATGCTTCACGCAGAATGTGAAAAAAGGCTAAAGCAATCTCTCGTTGAAAATTTATCGCATATAAAAGTTGATAACGACATATACTTAAATTTTAATTCAACTATGGGTTTATTATCAGCTGATGAAATACTTCCGAAAACAGGCAAGCTTCGCAACAGGTTGCAGAAATATATTGGGGAGACGCCAATATTCGATTTCGTCTTCGAGAATCTAAGTAGAGACCTATACGAAAATGGAACTCACAATCCGGATGCGACCGGAATTCCCCTACAATCAATTCCCAAGTATGGTGATCTTGAGGTGGTCGCAAGCCGCCTTGTTGATGAGTTCGAAAGCCTCCCGTGGTCATACATCGTCTCATTTGAGCTTCCGAGTAATCTTGGTAAACCTATCGGAAACGCAATCAATACCTATACCTTGAGCCCTCCTTTAAGAATTGTCACTCCAAATGATACATTTGGTTCTACATATCCCTTACACTCTGGTATTAAGCAACGAGATGATTGGTTGTTCGGGATTTTGGGTATTAGTTCTCTAGGTCTAAATGCCCTTTTATCTTATTCTCAACCGAGGCAATGGAATCGAGAAACTACTTATATCCAGATCGAGATGGAAGGCTTCATTGGACGCACATTTAAAACAACGCCGCTTAACGAAGTGATATCGACAATAAAATCATTTATAGGACTTTCATTGGCCAAAAGGCTAGTGAAGATTAAGGAAGGGCAGGTCGCATCATCATTTGCTGCTCAACCCAAAAGCCACCTTATTGTCCATCGAAAATTGGGGGAAGAATGGCACATATGGTCAACCCATGAGTTTCCGTCAGACTTATCGGCATTCCTTGATAAGCTGGAGATTGATGATCTTGAAGGGAGTGTCGGGGTACTAAGTAAGTGGATCCAAAGTAGACTTCCTATAATTTCCACGGCATTTTTAAATCCAGACAAAGCAGAGCGACTCTTATTGGCGTCCCAATGGCTTTTAGATGGTTATGTTGGCTCTAATGAGTTATTGTCCTTCGTGCAAACAACGGTTGCTATGGAGATTATGCTCGGAGGAGAATCGAAGTTGGATATTATAGGCATAGGTGAGCTGCTCCGTAATAGATGTGCGTATCTCATAGGAAAAAGCCACAGTCAGAGGAAGGAAATTCTGAAAGATTTTGAAAATATTTATGCTGTGCGTTCAAAGATCGTGCATCGTGGTAAGAGCCAGCTTACTACAAGCGAACGATTTCTGTTTTCGAAGCTTCAATGGATGTGCATGAGAGTCATAAGCGAAGAACTAACTCTTATAGGTAAAGACAAGGAAAATACGACATAGCAATCGATCTTCCAAATAATCAAAGTTAATATCCATCAGGGCAGCGCTTCGGTGCGAAAGACCCACCCTGCGACTCAACGGCTCAGCGAGATGATGAAGGAAAGAGCAATCAGCAATCATCTGTTAGCAGGGCGGCTCACCGGATCGCCAAACTTGCACGCCTATGCATGTTTTCTGGCACCGCCTCTTTGATGGTCTCCAGGCAGGGGAGGAGGCCCCGGCGCCCCGATGTTCCCTGGGGGCGATGGCCGGGGGGCTGGCCGCCCTCTATGGCCTGGGAGCCCGGACGCGGCGGGCTCTCTATGCCGGATCCATTCTCCGGGCCAGGCGTCTGCCGGCCCCGGTGGTGAGCGTCGGCAACCTGGCCGTGGGCGGCACCGGCAAGACCCCGGTGACCGCCTGCCTGACCCGTCTTTTTCAGGCCCAGGGCCGCAAGGTGGCCATTCTCAGCCGGGGTTACGGCGGCCTTAACCAAGGGGTCGCCTGCATTTCCGACGGCCGGCAGGTTTACCAAGAACCACCGCAGGCGGGCGAAGAGGCCTACTGGCTGGCCTCGACCCTCCCCGGGGCCGCAGTCTATACCGGGGCCTCCCGTTATGCCGCGGGCCTGGCCGCCTGGGAGCAGGTCCGGCCGGACCTGTTCCTGCTGGACGACGGCTTCCAGCACTTTCAGCTGCACCGGGACCTGGACATCGTTCTCCTGGACGCGGTCGCCCCTTTCGGCAACGGCCGGCTGCTGCCCCGGGGCCTCCTGCGGGAGCCCCCGGCGGTGCTGGCCAATAAAAACACGGCCCAGGTGCTCATCCTCACCCGCTTTCAGGAGGACCGGGACCGCCGCACCCTGACGGACCTGCAACGCCAGTTTCCCGAAAAAACCGTGCTGACGGCCAGCATCGTCCCCGCCGCGGTCCGCCTGGCGCCGGCCGGCGAGCCTTCGCCTCCCGCCGTCCTGGAAAATCAAGCCCTGCTGGCCTTCGCCGCCCTGGCCCGGCCGGAGGTCTTCCGGCGCACCCTGGAAGAGTTAGGGGTGCAGCTCCTGGGCTTCCGGGCCTTCCCGGACCATCACCCCTACCTACCCGCGGAATTGGCGGCCCTGGTGCGGGAGGCGGAAGACGCCGGCGCCCTGGCACTGGTCACCACCGCCAAAGATTGGGCCCGCCTGGCCGGACGCTGGGATCAGGCCATGCCCCTGTGGGTCCTGGAGGTGGAGGCCCAAATCAGCCAGCCGGAGAGAATTACGGAGTTACTGGAGTTCCTTTAAAGTGCCCCTCGTGCGATAATAATCGGAGAACTTCCCTCGGGTGGCACCTGGCAGGGCTGTGTAGCCGGCCCCTAACCAAGATAGGAGCCAACCGCTGAAAGTTCCCCCTTCCTTGAGGGGAAGGGGCTAGGGGGAGGGTGGCGACTAGCCGCTGCAGGTCAAGACCACGCCACCCCCTCCCCAACCCTCCTCCCTCCAGGGTGAGGGAGTAAAGTCCGGCTCCTATTGATTGGGGCTGCAATTCCATTTCAAAATGGTGGTCCAGGGCGGCCTGCGGCCGCCACTAAAGGTTCTTTATCTGAGTTAAAAGCAAACACGTTGATCCGGGGGCGAACCAATCACAGGCTGGAAGCCTGTGCCACCATCAATAAAAACATATTCGGCGGGCAGGCCACGCCCAAGCTCGCCGGCGCCGCCAACGGCGCTCCGCCGGGGCTCGCGGCCGGGGCCTGGCTGTCCCGCCGCGCGGGTCTGGTCTTATTCAGGAATAATGAATCAAACTTATCAGTCTAAAGAACAGCCCCTGCCCCCGGAAGTGACGCAGCGCTGGCAAGGGTTGCGGCCGGTGCGCAAATTTCCCCCGGTCCCGGGGCCGGCGCCCCGGCTTTTGGTGCGCACTCCCAACTGGGTGGGGGACGCCATTATGAGCCTGCCGGTGCTCTCAGGATTGGTGCGCCTCTTTCCCCAGGCGGAGATCACGGTATTGGCGGCCCGGCGGGTATCCCCCCTGTTTTTGGGCCTCCCCGGGGTGGCAGAGGTCATCCCCTACCCCGCGGACCTGGAAAAATGGCGGGTTCTCTGGGGTCTCAGAGGGCGGTTTCAGCTGGCCGTCACCCTGGCCAACTCCCTGGAATCGGCCCTGGGGCTCTGGTTGCTGCGAGCCCCGGTGCGGCTGGGTTATGCCGCCGACGCCCGGGGTCCTCTCCTTAACCCGGCGGTCTCCGGGCGGCGGCGTCTGGGCGGGCTCCACATGGTCTTCTACTATTTGGGCCTGCTTAAGACCCTGGGCGAGGTGGAGTCCTTCACACCCCCCGCCCTTTACCTCCGGGAAGAGGAGACCGCGGCCGCGGCGAAGCTTTTGAGCGCAACCGGCTCCGGGCCCTGGGTGGGCTTGAGCCCCGGCGCGGCCTACGGCCCCGCCAAACGCTGGCCGCCGGAGCGGTTCGCCGCCGTGGGAAGGGAATTGGCCCGGGAATGCGGAGCCCGTCTGGTGTTGCTGGGCGGGCCGGGAGAGGCCGGGGTCGCCAACCAGGTGAAGGCGCAACTGGACCTGCCGGTTCTAGACCTGACGGGCAAAACCGATTTGCGCCAGGCGCTGGCGGTCTTGAGCCACTTGAACTTGCTGGTCACCAACGATTCGGGCCTGATGCACGCCGCCGCCGCTCTGGGGGTGCCCCTGGTGGCCGTGTTCGGCTCTACCGACCCGGCGGCCACCGGGCCTTTTACCCCCCTGGCCACGGTGCTGCGGCAGCCCCTGCCCTGCAGCCCTTGCCAGCGGCGCACCTGCAGCCTGGGATACCCCTGCCTGACGGCCATCAGCGTCGAAGAAGTCTTGGCCGCGGCCCGGCCCTGGCTCAAGGAGGCAGTAAGCAGTAAGCAGTAAGCAGTGAGCAGTGAACAGTAAACGGAAAACAGAAAACAGAAAACAGAAAACGGAAAACGGTTAATGAGCAACCCTGCGGTATTTCTGGACCGGGACGGCACCATCAACGAAGAGATGGGCTATATCAACCATCTGAGCCGCTTCCGGGTCTTCCCCCAGGCGGCCCCTGCCATCCGCAGCCTCAACGAGGCGAGTGTGAAGGTGGTGGTCATCAGCAACCAGTCCGGGGTAGCCAGGGGTTATTTTTCCCTGGCATTCATGGAAGAGGTGCAGCGCCACCTCAGCCAACTCCTGGCCGACGGGGGGGCCCGGCTGGACGGCCTCTATGTCTGCAGCCACCATCCGAGCGCCGGCTGCTCCTGTCGTAAACCCAATCCGGAACTGCTCCTCCGGGCCGCCCACGACCTGGACCTGGACCTAAAGCGTTCCTACCTGGTGGGGGATCGTTATAACGACGTCCAGACCGCGGCCAACGCCGGGGTGAAGGGGGTCCTGGTACTCACCGGCTACGGCCGGGGGGAATTCGAATTTATCCGCAGCCAGTCCCCGGTGCAGCCGGCCTATGTGGCCCGGGACCTGGAGGACGCCGCCGTCTGGATATTGAAAGATTTAAAGAAGGGTTGAACTGGATCGCCACTTGTCCGAAGAGCAGCCTCGTATCCTCATAATAAAGCTCAGCTCCTTGGGAGACGTGCTCCACGCCCTGCCCACCCTGGAGGCCTTGCGCGCTGCCCATCCCCTGGCCCGGATCACCTGGCTGGTGGAGGCCGCCTATGGACCGCTCCTGGATAAGCATCCGGCCCTGGACCAGGTCTGGGTGGCACCCCGGCTGCGGCCTGGGGAAATCCTCTCCAGGGCCAATCCGGCCCTGCTGGGAAGGCTGCTGGGCCGTCTCAGGACCAGCCAATTCGATGTGGTCATCGATCTTCAAGGCCTTTTGAAAAGCGCCGTGTGGGTGGCCCTGGCCCGGAGTCCTCGCAAGCTGGGCTATGACCGCACCCGGGAGTTTAGCTATCTGGCCCTGAACGAGCGCCTGGCCCCCTTCGATCCCGAGGCCCACGCCGTTTTCCGCTACCTGCACCTGGCCCGCCACCTGGGGGCCCCGGTTGATCCGCCCCGCCTGCGGCTGGGCCTGGGTGCCGGGACCTCGGTCTCGCATCTGCTGCCGAAAGGTTTTGCTGAGGACCAGCGCCCCCTGGTGGTGTTGCACCCCGGGGCCCGCTGGCCAAGCAAACAGTGGCCCGCCGCAGCTTGGGCCCGCCTGGCGGACCGGCTCAGTTCCGACCGGGGACTGGGCCTGCGGGTGGCCATTACCGGCAGCGCCGCCGACCAGGGGCTGGCTGCCGAAATTTTGCAGAAGGTTGAGGGGCCGGTTATCAATCTGGCCGGGCGCACTTACCTGGCGGAACTGGCCGCCTTGCTGCGCCAGACCTCTCTAATGGTGACTCCCGACACCGGCGCCACGCACCTGGCCGCCGCCCTGGGAACCAGGGTGGTGGCCCTGTTTGGGCCCACCGCACCCTGGCGCACCGGACCCAGCGGCCCCGGCCACGCGGTGTTGCGTCTGGGCCTCGATTGCAGCCCCTGCTTTAAGCGCCGCTGCCCGGCGCCCCGCTGTCTGACGGACCTGGCCCCGGAGACGGTGCTGGCGGCCTGCGAGAAAATCTTGTCCGCCGGGGTAAAGAATTGATAATATGAAGTATTGGTAGCCCGGCCGTTTCAACTAGGCATCGTCGGCTCCATTAACAGAGAGAAAACATGCTCCACGACCTCACCGGTAAAGTAGCTCTGGTCACCGGGGCCTCCCGGGGTATCGGCCAGGCCGCGGCCTTAGCCCTGGCAGAGGCTGGCGCCGATATCGCCGTCAATTACCGCAACCGGGAGGCTCTGGCCCTGGAAACCGTCAGGAGCATCGACCGCCTGGGGCGCCGGGCCATTCCGGTTCGCGCCGACGTCTCCCAGGCGGCGGAAGTGGCCGACATGGTGGCGGTGATCGAAGCGGACCTGGGCCAGGTGGATATCGTGGTGAACAATGCCGGCATCGTCAGCGCCAAACCACTTCCGGAGATCAGCGAGGCTGACTGGGACGAGATGCTGGCGGTCAACCTCAAGTCCGCCTTCCTGGTGATCCAAAGGGTGCTGCCGGGCATGCGGGACAGGCGTTGGGGGCGAATCATCAATCTCTCTTCAGGGGCGGCCCAGATGGGTGGGGTCACCGGACCCCACTACGTCGCCTCCAAGGCGGGACTGCTGGGGCTGACCCACTCTTACGCCCGGCTGCTGTTCCAAGAAGGGATCACGGTGAACGCCATTGCCCCGGCCTTGATTGAGACCGAGATGGTCACCGGCAACTTGAACGTCACCCCATCGCTGATCCCGCTGGGCCGCTTTGGGACGCCGGATGAAGTGGCCGCCGTAGTGGTGCTGCTGGCCCGCGACGGCTATATCACCGGCCAGACCATTAACGTCAACGGCGGCTTGTACATGAGTTGATCAAGTTTTGAAATTGCCGCCGCCAGCTTTCAGCTTTAGCGATAATGATTTCTGGGGGGTGGGCGCCGCCCCCACCCAAAAATGGAGGTCTCATGCCCATCAACAAAGAATTGCTGGAGATCCTGGCCTGCCCCAAGTGCAAGGGCGACCTTAGGCTGACGGAGAAGGAAGACGGCCTCATCTGCGACCAATGCCGCCTCCTCTATGAAATCAAGGACGACATCCCCATTATGCTCATCGAAGAGGCCAAGCCGTTGAAATGACGGTTTCCGGTTTTCAGTTTTCGGTTTTCGGTAAATGCTGACAAACACATGCCGAATACGGAAAACGGGAAACGGGAAACGGAAAACTATCCATGCCGTCCCTTTCCGTCACCATCATCGCCCTGAACCAGGAGGCCAACATCGGCGACTGCCTGCAATCGGTGAGCTTTGCCGATGAGATCGTGGTGGTGGACGGCGGCAGCGCCGACCGCACCGTGGAGTTGGCCCGGAAGTATACGGACCGGGTGATTACCGCTCCCTGGCTGGGTTTTGCCGGCACCAAAAATTTGGCACTGGATCAGGCCCGGATGGACTGGGTCCTTTCCCTGGACACGGACGAACGGGTGCCGCCGGCCCTGCGGCAGGAAATCCTGGAGGTGATCCGGGCCGACGGACCCCGGGACGGCTACCGGGTGCCCCGGAAGAATTACCTGGGCGGCCGTTGGATCAGGCGTCTGGGCTGGTATCCCGACTACACCTTGAGGCTTTTCCGCCGGGGCCGGGGCCGCTTTCGGGACCGCCAGGTCCACGAAGAGGTGGAAGTGGCCGGGCCGCAGGGGACCCTGCGCACCCCCCTGGACCATTATTCCTATAACGATCTCCGGGAATACGCAGCGCGCCAGGAGCGCTACGCCCGGCTGGCCGCCCGGGAGATGGCCGGCCGCGGCCGCCGCCCCCTCCCGGGGGAGCGGTGCTGGCGTCCTCTTTTTACCTTCTGGAAGCTCTATTTCCTGAAGGCCGGGTTTTTGGAAGGCTCTCTGGGAATGTCCCTGGCCATCCAGGGCAGCCGCTACAATTTCTTGAAATACCACTATCTACTGGAACTGACCCGGGGGAAGGACCTCGATGCCCATTGATCCCAGCGCCCGCATTGCCCCTAACGTGGAACTGGCCCCCGACGTTGAAGTGGGTCCCGGGGTCACCATCGACGGCCCCAGCTCCATCGGGGCCGGCACCCGCATCCTGGCCCACGCCTATATCGGTCCTTATACCTCCATCGGTCAGGACAACCTCATCGGTTTCGGGGCCATCATCGGCTACGAGCCCCAGGACTATGCCTTCAAGGGCGAGGAGAGCTACACCGTCATCGGCGACCATAACCTGATCCGGGAGTACGTCACCATCCACCGGGGCACCAAGCCCGGGAGCGCCACCCGGGTGGGCAACCACAATTTCCTCATGGCCCTGAGCCACCTGGCCCACAACTCCACCCTGGGTAACCACGTCATCGTGGTCAACGGCGCCCTGGTGGGCGGCTACGTGGAGGTGGCCGACCGGGCCTTTATCTCCGCCAACTGCCTGCTGCACCAATTTATCCGGGTGGGGACCCTGGTGATGATGCGGGGCGGGGCCCGGGCCTCCAGGGATCTGCCTCCCTACAGCAACATCGACGACACCCACACGGTCAAGGGCCTCAACCTGGTAGGGTTGCGCCGGGCCGGGTTCACCGCGGCCCAAATCGGCCCCCTGCGCCAGGCCTTTCAGACCCTCTTCGGAAGCCGCACCAACCTGGCCAGGGCCCTGGAGCAGGTGGAAGCCGAGGCGCCCCTGACTCCGGAGGTGGCCCACCTGCTGACCTTCATCCGCGCCTCCAAGCGGGGGGTGGCCATGGGTCCCCGCCAGGTCCGGAAGGACGATGAGTTCTAAACGCATCCTGGTAATCAAGTTGAAGCAGCCCGGGGACGTGCTGGTGTCGACCCCGGTGATCGCCGCCCTCAAAGAGGCCTGGCCCCACTGCCACCTGACCTACCTGGTTCCCAAGGGGACTGAAGAGATGGTGGCTGGGCACCCGGGACTTGACGACCTGCTGGTGGTGGCGCGGCGCCAGGAATCCTGGGGAGAGGCCTTGGGCCTGGTCCGGGAACTGCGCCGCCGCCGCTTCCACCTGGTCCTGGAACTCTCCGGCGGCGACCGGGGGGCCATCTATACCCGGTTCACCGGGGCCCCGGAACGGCTGGGCTTCGACCACCCCGGCCGGCCTTTCTGGCAACGCCGCGGCTGCTTCACCCGCCTGCTGCCCCGGCCCGCGGTCAGGATGCACCTGGTGGACCAGAACCTGGAGGCCGTGCGGGTCCTGGGCCTCTCGCCTTCAGGACCACGGCTTGAGTTTTATTGGGATCGGTTGGTGGAAGAGCGGACCCGGGAGCTGCTGGCTTCCCAGGGATTGGCCCCCGGCGCCTTTGTGGTGATGCACCCCGGGGCCGGCTGGCGCTTCAAGTGCTGGACCCCCCGGGGATACGCCCGGGTTTTGGAGGCCCTGGAAGACGAGTGGGGCCTTAAGGTGGTCCTTACCGGCAGCCGGGCAGCGCACGAGCAGGAGCTGTTAGCCGCCATCCTCCGGGAGAGCCGGCTCAAAACTCCCATCAACCTGGCCGGCCTCCTCACCCTGAAGGAACTGGGCGCCCTCATCCAGCGGGCCCGGTTTTTCTTCGGCGTCGACAGCGCCCCCATGCACCTGGCCGCGGCAGTGGACACCCCGGCAGTGGCCCTCTTCGGCCCCAGCGGCGCCTTTAACTGGCGGCCCTGGGGCGAGTCCCACCTGGTGCTCCAGAAGGATTGGCAGTGCGTCCCCTGCGGGAGGGACGGCTGTGAGGGCGGGAAGATCAGCCGCTGTCTCGAGGAATTCGAGCCGGAGGAGGTTCTGGAGGCCATGGCCCGGCACTTCGGTAGGGGCGACCCGCTGGGTCGCCCTATCCAGCCGTGAAGACCGCGGTTTCCTGTTTTCTGTTTTCTGTTTTCTGTTTTCGCTGAAGAATTCCGGTGGCACAGGCGCCCCTGTTTGGGCTTTCCGAGATCACGGCGGCCCAGGGGCCGCCCTATAAGGGAGTTTTTCAAGCTGTACTAGGCCGGGACTGACATATGCACCAAAAGGAATGGTTTCACATCCCTTGGCGACAAGCCTCAGATTGGTTCCTGCGTTCAGGGGCGAAGCTACGAAGTGAAGATGCAAACGCTTAAAACTCGAAACTCGAAACTCTAAAAAGGAGATGCAACCATGGCCCGCATAGTGGGTGACCGGCTCGTGGTCAATGTGGCCCGGAAACCCGGGGAAGAGCAACTCATTGATCTGATGCAGCTTTTCAACAGCAATCCCAACCGGATCATCGCGGTGGCCGGCACCGTGGGGGCCGACGGGACGCCCAACACCTGTCCCGTTACCCTGATCATTGCCAAGGATGAGCGCACCCTGCTGCTGGGCACCCTGAAGACCACCACCACCACCGCTAATCTGCGCCGGGACGGCCGGATTTCCCTGGAAATCCTGGGCGCAGACGATCTGGTGATGGGCATCCAGGGCCGCGCCCGGCTCCTCAAAGAGCGCCTGGACATGAGCGACGCCATGGCCTTGTGGGAGATCAGGGTGGAGAAGGTCAAACAGGACACCTCGCCGGCCCAGCGGGTCATCCAGGGCTCCGCCTCCCTGCCCCGCTCGGAGAAGGCCGGGGAATTTGAGCGGGCTGCCATTGCCGAACTCCTGGCCGCGGCCAAAGGATAGCCTGGGGCAAGCAAAATACTCGCCCGGGCGAGACCTTGGTACTACCGGAAATCGATGAAAATCGCCATGTTGAGGCAGAGGGTGGCGGGCCCCGGCGGGGCCGAGACCACCGTGCAGCATCTGGCCCGGGGGCTGGCCGCGGCGGGCCACCCGGTGGCGGTTTACGGGAGCGATACAGCAGAGACCGCCCGGGCCGCCCTGGGCCCCGAGGTGGGTTATGTGCCCGTGCCGGTGTGGCCCGGCAAGACTGGCCGCCTCCTCTCCTACGCCCTGGGCGCCCGCCGGCTCCTGGAAAAGGCCCGCCCCCAGGTGGTTTTCAGCCTGGAGCGCACCCTGTCCCCACAGGTTTACCGGGCCGGGGACGGCTGTCACCGGGAGTGGCTCAGGCTGCGGACCCCCTTTCTCTCTCCCGCCGCCCGGGCCTTCCAGGGCCTTACCCTGTTCCATCGGGTGATGCTGGCCCTGGAGGAGCGCCTCTTTACCGACTCGGGCCTGCGCCGGGTCATCGCCAATTCCCAACAGGTGCAGGAGGAGATCATCCGCCATTATCAATTGGAACCCCAACGGTTGGCGGTAATCTACAACGGCATTGACCGGCAGAGATTCCGGCCATTTAAAGAGCCGCAGCGAGCGGCCCTTAAGGCCGGGCTGGGGGCTTCGTCCGGTCCCATCGTATTATTCGCCGGGTCCGGGTTTGGCCGCAAAGGTTTGACCTATCTTTTGGAGGCTTTTGGCGGTCTGCGTCAAAAAGAGGCGGTTCTCTGGGTGGTGGGCAAAGGCGAGCCTGCCTCCTATGAGCGGCAGGCGCGGCGGTCAGGCGCCGCGGCGCGCGTCAAGTTTTGGGGACCCCAGGCCGATCTGGCGCCCTTTTACCAGGCCGCCACGGTGTTGGCCCTGCCCACCATCTACGATCCTTGCAGCAACGTGGTCCTGGAGGCCCTGGGCTCCGGCCTCCCGGTGATCACCACCGCGGCCAACGGCGCCGCAGAGTTCCTGCGCCCCGATGGCCACGGGAAGGTCCTGGTGCGAGCCGATGACATCCCCGGCCTGACTTTCGCTCTGGAGGAATATCTCTCCCGGGGCGAGGCCCCGGAGGTGCGCCGGGCTGCAGCCGCCGCGGTAGCGCACCTGAGCTGGGAGGCCACGCTAAATCAGACCCTGTCGGTATTGGAGGAGGCTGCGGCCCCAGACAGACCATGATTGCCCTCTACTTTGACGGTTCCTTGACTCTGAAAGAGCTACCCATCCCCGCAGCCGGCCCCGGGGAGGTCTTGATTCGGGTGCGGCTGGCCGGGGTGTGCGGCAGCGACCGGCAGATTCTCCTGGGCTACCACGGCTTTCGCGGGGTGCCGGGGCACGAGTTCGTGGGGGTGGTGGCCGGCCCGGACGGCTCTCCCTGGCTGGGGCAGAGGGTGGTGGGAGAGATCAACCTGGCCTGCGGGACCTGCGACCTGTGCCGGGAGGGCCTCCCGGCTCACTGCCGCCAGCGCCGGGTCTTGGGCCTCAAGGGCCAGGACGGGGCCTTCGCCCAATACCTGACCCTCCCGGCGGCCAATCTCCATCTTGTGCCCCCTGAGATCCCGGACCAGGCCGCGGTCTTCACCGAACCCCTGGCCGCGGCCCTGCAGGTCGCCCACAGCGTCGGGATTTTCTCCGGGGAGCGGCTGCTGGTGGTGGGGGACGGGCCTCTGGGCCTGCTGATCTCCTGGGTCCTGGCCCTGCGGGGCGCCCCGGTGCATTTGGCTGGCCACCACCCGGAACGCCTGGCGCTGGCCCGCGCCTATGGGGTGGCCACCTTTCAGGAAGAGGACCTGCCCGCCGGGGATTATCACACGGTGGTGGAGGCCAGCGGCTCTCCGGGCGGGTTGACCCTGGCCCTGGCCCGGGTCCGCCCCCGGGGCGCGGTGGTCCTGAAGAGCACCTATGCCGGCGTCTTTCCCCTGGACCCGGCGGCGCTGGTGGTCCCGGAGGTGCGGCTGGTCGGCTCTCGCTGCGGCCCCTTCCCGGAGGCCCTGCGCCTGTTGCGCCAGGGTTGGGTGGACCCCCGGCCCCTGATCGGCCGCACCAGCCCCCTGACCCAGGGGGTGGCGGCCCTCACCACGGCCCGGCTTCCGGCAGAACTGAAGCCCTTGATCGACTGCGGCACAGGTTCCGATTCTCCCTAAGCCAGCGCCAAAAGCATTTTATAACTGTTGTGAAGATCAATGCCTCACCATCTCTGATTATTAGAAAACCGTTGTTTAATTGGAGGTAAATTTATGGAATTTGATATTACTCAAACCCTTAAAGACACAGAAAATGCATTAAGAGATTTTATTGCCAGTATCTTACATAATAAATTTGGTGAAAAGTGGGCTGAAAAATCCGGATTATCGCCTGAAAGAATAAAAAAATGGCAAGATCGCAAGGCCGAGGAGGAAAAGCGGCAGAAATTTGGAACAGTTGAAGAAAGGCTTATTTATTATGCCGATTTCTATGATCTTGAAACTATACTCCAAAAGAATTGGGATGGAGAATTCAAAGAGGCCTTGGGGGATTGGAAAACTATAAAAGTTTGGCTTGATGAATTAGGGAAACTAAGGGACCCTGAAGCACATAGGAGGGAATTACTTCCTCATCAAAAGCACTTGGCACTTGGAATAGCAGGTGAGATAAGAACAAGATTAGTGCGATACCGAAGCAAGCAAGAGACAAGCGAAGATTATTACGCAAAAATTGAAAGTGCCAGAGATTCTTTCGGAAATATTATAACTCCAGGACGACCGGGAGATAAGTACTGCCATCCTAAAACTAAACTTAGGCCAGGTGATTCAATTGATTTTGTTGTGACAGCCAGTGATCCTTTAGAAGAAGAACTTGGGTATATAATAATTGTAGATCATGAGGATTCAAAAAATTGGCAGAAAGATAACTCTTTTTCTATAAAAATATCTGAGAAACATGTCAAAAAATATCTTTCGATTGAGCTCCGAATTCGTAGTCCTCGAAAATATCATCCTTTTAGGGATTATGACGAAAGTGTCGAATTTATCTATGAGGTTCTTCCTCCAAAAACAAAATAATATGGCAACCCTCGTTTTTATCCTGGGTTATGAAGTGACCCCCGGCGGCAACGTGGCCGCGGGCCTGCCCCGGTTGGAGTTGCTGGTGCTCTCTCCCATCTGGCGGGGGGAGACCCTGATCCTGGATTATCCCGACGGAGAGAGCCACACCTTGGTCGGCTGGCAAGGCGAAGGCGCCGGCGGCCCCTGCCCTCTCAGGGTCTTCTGGACCCGCCACCAGCCAGGGACGCCGGCCTGTGCAACGCTACCAGCGGCCATGGTCTGCCCTTCCTGGCGCTGGCGGCCAGCATGATTCCGAGGCAGGTCTTGGAGGTTATCGGCCCGCAGCCGCAGAAGCCGCCCTTGTTGCTGCTTTAGCAAAAAAGCAGCGGCTAACGGCCAGCAAGTGATTGTTGAAAGGGATTTTGGGGCTTGCTTTCGGGAAATCGAGGAGCGAGGGCGGCGGCCAAAGGAGATGACGCGGGAAGTTCCCTGACCGGAGAATCTTCTGCGGTGGGCGACATGATATTGCTCACCTTGCCAAACTCATAGACCACTACGGTTTTCGCCAGGGCTGCTACGTCCTCGGGATCATGGGTTATGAGGATAACCGGGATGGCGAACCGCTCTTTGATCTTCAAGAGTTCCTGGCGCATCTTGGCCCTGAGGACGGTATCCAGGGATGAAAAGGGTTCATCCAGGAGCAGCAGGCTGGGGCGGCGGATGAGGGCCCGGGCCAGGGCCACTCTCTGCCGTTGTCCTCCGGAGAGGTCCCGGGGCAGGGAATCTTTTAGAGGGGTCAACTCCAAAATCTCCAGCACCTCCTCCAGACGCAGTCTCTCTGCCCGCGGCAGTTGCCAGGACCAGCCCCGTGGCAGCCCGAAGGAAACATTCCGGGCCACCGTCAGGTGTGGAAACAAGGCGTAATCCTGGAAGACGTAACCCAGGTTCCGGTGGCGGGACGCCACCATGATTTTCCGGCGGGAATCGAAAAAAATCCGCTCCCCTGCCACGATCCGCCCTTCATCCGGCGTAATCAGCCCGGCGATGGCCTGCAGGGTGAGACTCTTACCCGCGCCCGAGGGACCGAACAGGACCACGAGGTCCTTATCTGAGGCAAACGCCACTTCCAGATGGAAGACCCGCGGTCCCGACGACAACCGTTTTTTGATATCCACCAGGATTTTCATGAATCTCCCCGGTGCTCCTTGCGGGTGACAGGGTTTAGAGCCTACTTGCCGGGCCAAAGCCATATTTCTTAAAGATCTCCCGGGCGGCCGGGCTCAACATAAAATCGAGAAAGCTCTGGGCCAGGGCCTTCTTGGAGCTGGCCGCCACCAGGGCCACCGGATAGATAATGGGCTGGTGCCCCTGGGCTGCGGCCGCTATTTTCACCTTGCCTCTGGCAATGGCGGCATCGGTGGCGAAGACAAACCCGGCGTCCACCTCGCCCCGGCTCACGTAGTCAAGCACCTGGCGCACCGATTCCCCGTAAATAAACTTGGGTTTCAGGCCCTCCCACAACCCCGCCTTGGTCAAGGCCTCCTGGGTGTAGCGCCCCACCGGCACCGTTTCGGGATTGCCCAGGGCCACCCGTTTTACCGCCGGCGACGTTAAGTTCCCAAGACCGGCCAGCGGCAGACTGGAGCCTGCCGGCGCGATGAGCACCAGGGAGTTGCTCACAAAATTTTTCCGGCTGGCCGGTACGATGAGACCCTTCTCCTGGGCCTGGTTCATGGTCTTTTGATCCGCCGCCGCGAACACGTCCACCGGGGCGCCTTGGGCAATTTGCTGGAGCAAGGACCCGGACGCCGCAAAATTACAGACGATTTTGACGCCGGGATGTGTCTTCTCGAACTGCCCGGCCACCTCTGGCAGGGCATTGGTGAGGCTGGCGGCGGCGGAGACGATCAGTTCCTGATTGGCATAGGCCGGCGCCGCACAGATAAGCAGTGCGCCCCATAACAATATGATGATGGATTTCAGATTAGTCATGTAAGCCTCCTTCCCTTCACATGTAGCCAGCCTTTAAAGCCCTGCCGGAGACCACCAGGATGACGAAGCACACCGTCGAGATGAGGAGCACCAAGATTAGGGCTCCCTGGTCATTGCCAGCCTGGAGGGCGTCGTACACGGCCAGGGACACGGTTTGGGTCTTGCCGGGGAGGTTGCCGGCCACCATCAGGGTGGCCCCGAACTCACCCATAGCCCGGGCGAAGGCCAGCATGGCCCCCGCCAGCACCCCTCGCCAGGCCAGGGGGAGGGATACCCGAAAAAAGACCGCGGCCTCCGACAGGCCCAGAGTCCGGGCGGCATTTTCAAGCTCGGGGTCCACCTCTTCGAAGGCGGCCCGGGCCGACTTGTAGATGAGCGGGAGAGATACCACGGCTGCGGCGCAAACCGCGCCCTGCCAGGTAAAAATCAGAGAAATCCCCCAGGTTTCCTGGAGCCAGCGGCCCAGCCAGCCTTGCCGTCCGATCAGGACGATGAGGTAATACCCCAAGACCGTGGGAGGCAACACCAACGGCAGGGTGCAGAGTGCGTCCAGCCCTTCCCTGCCCCAAAACTTGCTCCGGGCTACCAGGAAGGCCAGACTTACCCCGATGGCAAAAGTTGCCAGGGTGGCCACGCCGGCCACTTTTAAAGTCAACCATAAGGGAGTTAGATCCAGGGCCTGAAACATTTTGCAATCCCATATATTACATTTCGATCATCAAATTCTGAGCAGGATCGAGGCGATATCTGTCACTGCCTTCGCCTTCAGTAGCCGGTCCGGGTTTATTGACAGCCATCGCCTTTACCGGCGCAACTCGCGGCCAGGCCGCCTTTCCGTCCCTTAAAGAGGGCCACTGCCCCACCTTCATAAACCGCCTTCAGGCAGATATCGATGAAGCCGTTCATTTCCAGGGGCACGGCGCCGGATTCGCTGAGAATAGCCATAGGGGTTTCACCCACCCCGCTCACCAGTACCGCCCGGCAATCTTTTAAGACCTCCGCCAGGTCCCACCAGCGTTGGCCGCCGCCTCCCGGCGGCGGGGCCGGCCGTTCTTCCAGCATCCGGAAACCGCCTCCCTCCGGTCCCCAAATCTGGAAGGAACCGGCCTCCCCCAAATGCAGGTTGACCAGAATGCCCTCCTGGCTGCCCACCGCAACGTAAGGGCGGCTCTCTTCCAGGGGCGGCGGCATCTGGGCGCAGGCAGAGAGGCAGCCGCGAAATTCCTCGGTCTGGTCGGCGTCCAGCAGGCCGACGGCGTCGGCCCGGCAGCGGGTGCAATGCCGCATCTGGGGCAGAAAATTCCCGGCTGCGGCCTGGATGGCCGCCATCTTCTCCGGTTCGGGTTCGGGAATGTCCCCAAAGGGCGTGTCCGCGTTGGGATAGACCGGCATGCAGTTGAGCAGGTCCACCCCCAATTCCGCCATCTTCCCGGCCACCTCCTCCACATGCTGGTCGTTGATCCCCGGAATGACGATGGTGTTGATCTTGACCACGATTCCCCTGCTCTTGAGGCCGCGGATGGCATCCAACTGGCGGGCCAGCAGGACCTCCGCAGCCTGGCGGCCGCGATGGATCACCTTGCCGTCCCTCACCCAGCTATAGATCTTGGCCCCGATCTCCGGGTCCACCGCGTTGACCGTGATGGTCACGTGGGAGACCTCCAATTCTGCCAGTTCATCCAGATAAGGCATCAGCCCCAGGCCATTGCTGGCCAGGCAGAGGAGCAGTTCCGGAAACCTCTGCCGGATCAGCCGCAGGGTCCCCATGGTCTCTTTGGGGTTGGCAAAGGGGTCGCCCGGGCCGGCAATGCCGGCCACGGTGATGCAGGGCTGGGCCTCCAGAACCCGTTCCAGATAGGCGATGGCCTGGGCCGGAGAGAGGACCGAACTGGTCACGCCGGGCCGGGACTCGTTAACGCAGTCGAATTTGCGGTTGCAGTAATTGCAGAGAATATTGCACTTCGGGGCCACCGGCAGATGCACCCGGCCGAATTGGCCCTTGACCTTGGCATTGAAACAGGGATGAATATCGGTGTTTATCATGGCGGCATTTCCAGGAACGGGCGTCGAGACCGCCCCTTTAGCGCTTATATATAGCTGTAACCCACCTCGGAAGTATCTTGCTTCCTGGCGATGACGGCGTTGACGATGCGATCCAGAAGGCTTTGGGCGCCCCGGTAGCCCAGGTGCAGAATCCGCTGGCCGCCGAAGCGGTCATGGATGGGAAAACCCACCCGTATCAAAGACGCCTGCCAGCGCCGGGCCAGGTGATAGCCCTTGCTGTGCCCGATGAGCAGGTCCGGGGCCAGGCCTTGGGCGGCCTCGGCAATCTCGTAAAAATCCGCCCCTTCCATGATCTGCGGCGGCTCCGCCAGGAGGTCGCCGCTGACCTCGGCCAGGGCCTCCTTAAAATGGCCGCTTTTCCCGCCCGTGGCACAGAGCACCGGCTTCACGCCAATCTCCGCCAGGAAGGCGGTAAGCCCGATTACCAGGTTCTCTTCGCCGTAAACCACGGCCCGCTTGCCGAAGATATACTTATGACCATCGACGAAGGCGTCGATGAGGCGGCCCCGTTCCGCCGCGTGCCGGGCCGGGGTGGCTTTGCCGGAGACTTCTTCCAAGACCTTGAAGAACCGGTCGGTCTCCCGGAGACCGATGGGCATTCCCAGGGGATGCCAGGGAACCCCGAAGTGGCTTTCCAGGTAGCGCCCGGCCGTTTCCTCGGAGAACAGGGTGCGGCCTAACTCCAGGGTGGCCCGGGAGCGGCCCATGGCCTTGATCTCTGCCAGAGGCGTGCCCCCGGCCGGAATCTTCTCATAGTCCAATTGCGCCGGGCCGTCCAAGGTATCCGACAGGTCCGGCAGGATGATGCCGGACAGCCCGAAATCTTCCAGGATTTCCCGCAGGTAGCGGATGTCCGCCGGTGACACGAAGCCCGGCAGCAGGTTGAGGGCGGACGACTGCTCCCCCCCCTGGGCTAACTGCTCCACCAGGGCCCGCACCGCGGCGTGGAAGCCTTCCATATGGGTGCCGGCATAACTGGGGGTGGAGACGGTGACGATCTCCGGCAGCTCTTGGGACTTCCCGAGGGTGGCGGCTTCCCGGCGAAATTCCCGGACGATCCCGGGCACGTCGTCGCCGATGGTCTCGGTCAGGCAGGTGGTGGCCACCCCGATGAGCCGGGCCCCGTATTTGGTCATGATGTTGCTCAGGCCCTGCTTCAGGTTGGGGCCGCCGCCATAGACCGCGTGCTTCTCCCCCAGGGAGGAGGAAGCGATGTCCATGGGCTCCCGAAAATGGCTGATGATATAACGGCGCATATAAGTGGCGCAGCCCTGGGAGCCGTGGAGAAAAGGCACCGCCCCTTCCACGCCCCGAAAGGCCAGACACGCCCCCAAGGGCTTGCAGAGCTTGCAGGCATTGGTGGTGGATACGTATGCCGGATCAGGGGTTTTCATCGCTCTCATCCCCCTGCCTCGTTTCTCCGGGGCACGAATCTCCACACCGGACTCATCACCGTCTTATAGACTTCCTCGGCGAAATTGAGCATGCCTACGAAGCCTTCCAGGCATTCCTTGCGCTCGTGATTGTGGTCGCAGAAACCCACGCCCAACTTATAAGCGATGGGGCGTTCCTTGACCCCGCCCACGAAGATGTCCACGTCCTTTTCCTTCAGGAAGCTCGACAGCTCCAGGGGATTGGAGTCGTCCACGATGATCGTTCCTTCGTCGGTAATGTCGTGCAACTCCTGATAATCTTCCTTGGTGCCGGTCTGGGAGCCCACCAGAACCACCTGCATGCCCAGCAGCCGGAAGGCCTTGACCAGTGAAAAGGCCTTGAAGGCCCCCCCCACATAGATGGCGGCCTTCTTGCCGCTCAGGGCTTGCTTAAACTCCCGGAGTCGGGGATAGAGCACGGCTAGTTCCTCCCGGACCAGTTCCCGGGTGCGCGCCTCCATTTCCGGGTCCTTAAAGAAACGGGCCACCGCATAGAGCGATTCGGCCATGTCCTCCACCCCGAAATAAGAGACCCGGATATGGGGGATGCCGTAGGCTTCCTCCATCATCTTCGCCAGGTCCATGGTAGAGCCGGAGCATTGCACCAGGTTCAGAGCCGCGCCGTGGGCCCGGCGAATGTCGCCGACGCGGCCGTCACCGGTAATGTTGGCCACCACCTCGACACCCATGCGGGAGAGATAGTCGCGGATGACCCAAATCTCCCCGGCCAGGTTGAAGTCGCCTAAGATATTGACGCTCTTGGGGCTGATATCGGAGACGGCACCGGTGCCAGTCAGCTTGAACATAGCCTGGCAGGCGGCTTGATAGCCGGCCCGCTTGTTGCCTTTGAAGCCCTCGGACTGTACCGGCAGCACCGGAATGCCCTTCTCTTGGCTGACCTTCTTACACACCGAATCCAAATCGTCGCCGATGATCCCCACGATACAGGTGGAGTAAACGAAGGCAGCCTGGGGTTGGTGCCGGTCGATGAGTTCCACCAGGGCATGGTAGAGCTTGCTTTCGGCCCCGAAGATGACATCCATCTCCTGGAGGTCGGTGCAAAAGCTGAGGCGATGCAACTCCGGGCCCGAGGACAAGGCGCCCCTGATGTCCCAGGTGTAGGCGGCGCAGCCGATGGGGCCGTGCACCAGGTGCAGGGCGTCGGCGATGGGATAGAGCACTACCCGGGAGCCGCAGAAGACGCAGGCCCTTTGGCTCACCGCCCCGGCCAGGGACTCCTTATCACACTCCATGGCAAAGGGGGCTTCCCCCTTGCGGTGGATTTGGTCTTGACGCTCTTTAAAAATCGCCGGTTCCATGGGTAACTCCAGCTTTCTGGCTGCTTGCCGGTGACCTCAACTCACCAAATACTCCTTCGCCGGGCCGCCGTTTTCCAGGCCGTCCAGGATGGCATCGATGGCCTCCTCGCCCTCCACCCCGGCGTACCAGTAGCCTTCGGGATAGACCAGCACTACCGGTCCCTGGTCGCAGAGCTTCAGACAGCCGGTGGTGGAGACCATGACGTTTTCCAGGCCGCGGTCGGCCAGCTCCGACTCCAGGTAGCCCAGTAGATCCGGGGCGTTTTTCTTGATGCACTTGCCCTTGGGCTCCAGCCCCCGGAAACTCATACACACCAGGATATGATGATCAGGTTTTTCCATGATAATTGCCTCCTCTCGTTGGTAAGCTCAGGCCCCTTGCGAAGAACCCGCGCCGGCGCCTGCTTTCAGCCCGCGCCCCCACGACTCAGATCACTAATTCGACGCTCTCCTCCGGGGCGTCCCGGTCCTGGCGGTCCAACAGCGCGTCCAGGATCTTCTCCAGGAGCCGCAGCCCTCCCCGATAGCCCACGCTGGGGAAGTAGCTGTGGCCGACGCGGTCGAGTATAGGAAAACCGAACCTGACCAAAGGTATATCCTCGTCCCGGGCGATGTACTTCATGTAGGTATTGCCCATGAGCAGGTCCACCGGCTCGTTTTTCAGCCACTGATGCAGCAAAAACATGTCGCCGGGGGCGCGGACGTTTACCGGATGCGGCACCTCTTTGGTGATCTCCTTGATTTTGGCCTCGAACTTCTTCCCCGGCGTGCCGGTGACAATGTGGATAGGCCACATGTCCAGGTCCACCAGGAACTGGGTGAGGGAGATCAATTGATCCGGGTCCCCCGCCAGGGCCACCTTGCGGTGGAAGAAGACTTGGTGCATGTCGGTGATGACGTCCACCAGTCGGCCCCGCTCGATATTGATGGAGTCGGGCACGGTTACCCCGGCGATGCGCCGCAGGGTGTCGATGAATTCATCGGTGGCCCTGAGGCCGATAGGCAAATTTAGAATTTCGCAGGGCACCTTGCACTTGGTGTCCAGGGCCCGGGCCGCCGGGCCGGAGGCCAGGGGACCGAGGGCTACCGTGCCCATGCTGCTGCCCGCCGCGACGAGGTCCCGCACCGTGGTGCCCCCGGCCGGAAACATGGAGAACCGGCCGGTTTGGGGACCATTGAGGACATTGGAGGTATCCGGAAACATAATGACCGGCACCCCCAATTCGCCGGCCAGGCGCTTGATCTCCTCCATGTCGGAGGGCTCCACGTAGCCGGGAATCAGGTTGATCCGGTTGGTCCGCAGGCCGTTCCTGGCCGCCAGATGATCGACCATGCCCTTGACCATGTTGGCGAAGCCGGTGACATGGGACCCCACGTAGCTGGGGGTGTTGGCATGGATGACATGGTGGCCCGGCGGAATCTTGCCTTCATCCCTGGCCTTGGCGATGATCTGAGGGATGTCGTCCCCGATGGTCTCCGACAGGCAGGTGGTATGCACCGCAATTATTTCGGGCTCATAAACGCTGAAGATATTATTGATGGCCTGAAGCAGATTGGCCTGGCCGCCAAAGACCGAGGCGCCTTCGGTAAAGGCGCTGGTCGCCGCCATCACCGGCTCCTTGAAGTGGCGGGTCAGGGCGCTGCGGTGGTAGGCGTAGCACCCCTGGGAGCCGTGGCTGTGGGGCAGGCACCGGTGTATGCCCAGGGCCGCGTACATGGCCCCGATGGGCTGGCAGGTCTTGGCCGGGTTGACGGTCAGGGCCGTGCGTTCTTTGACTTCTTTGGGGGTATGTCTCAGTAACATGACGTTATCCTCATTTTTCATTCCCAGGCGTAGGTGGCGGCCAGTTCGGGATTCTCCTGCCAGGGGGCCTTCAGGTATTTCCACACCTTGCTGTTGACCATGCGGTCGATTTCCCGGTAGAAGTTGACGGCGCCTTGAAAGCCGGCATAAGGCCCGCCGGAGTCGTAGCTGTGCAGTTGCTTCATGGGCACGCCGCTCTTCTGAACGGCGTATTTTTCTTTGATGCCGGCGCAAATGATATCCGGCCGGTAGATCTCGATGAGCTTTTCCGTTTCAAACTGGCAGATGTCGTCAATCACCAGGGCGCCGTTTTTCATTTCGGCCATCATGCCCTCGTATTCGCTCAGCGTGATGCCCTCCTGCTTCAAGCGGGCGACGCCGGCGGCGTCCAACCGGGGGCGAAAGCGTTCCGGATCCGCGTCCACATGTAGCTCTTCGATGTTGCGGCTGTCGGCATCCACCTTGAGGCCGGGCAGGACCTGCCGGCCCTCGTAATCGTCCCGGTGGGCGAATTCGTAGCCCGCGGCGATGATCTCCATGCCGATCTCCCGGAAAAGCTCTTGATAATGGTGGGCCCTGGAGCCGCCCACAAAGAGCATGGCCCGCTTGCCCTGGCATCTGGACCGCACTTCCTCCCGCACCTTCTCCACTGCGGGCATCTCCCGGGCGATGACTTCTTCCACCTTGGCGGTCAATTTGTCGTTCTCGAAATATTTGGCGATCTTCCGCAGGGACTTGGCGGTGGACTCGGCCCCGATGAAATTCACCTTGATCCAGGGGATGCCGAACTTCTTGTCCATCATTTCGGCCACGTAATTAATGGAGCGGTGGCACATGATCAGGTTCAGGTCCGCGGTGTGGGAGTTGGCAAAGTTATCGTAACTGGAGTTGCCGCTGAAGGTGGAGATCAGGGTGATGCCACAGTCCTCGAAGAGACGCTCGATCTCGAAGGCGTCGCCACCGATGTTGTATTCCCCCAGCATGTTGATCTTGAATTCGCCTTCCCGGACGATGTCGTCCAGCCCCACTATGTGGGTGAAGACGCCGTTGTTGGCGATGTGGTGCCCCGCCGATTGGCTCACCCCTTTGTAGCCCTCGCAACTGAAGCCGAAGACGTTGATCCCCAACTTTTCCTTCATCTCCCGGGCCACGGCGTGGATGTCGTCGCCGATGAGGCCCACCGGGCAGGTGGCGAAGATGCCGATGGCCTTGGGCTTGAAGATGTCATAAGCCTCTTGCACCGCCTGGCGCAGCTTCTTTTCGCCGCCGAAGATGATCTGCTCATCCTGCATGTCCGTGGAAAAGCAGTAGTTCATGAAGTTATGGTCTTCCGGGCCCTTGGGACGGGTCTGGTTCCTCCGGGTCAGCCAGCTATAGAAGCCGCAGCCGATGGGGCCGTGGGTGATGTTGAGGATATCCCGGGTGGGGCCCAGAACCACGCCCTTGCAGCCGGCGTAGGTGCAACCCCGCTGGGACATGAGGCCGGGGACGGTGCGGACGTTGGACTGAATCTCCGGCACGGTCAGATCCGGGGCTATTTCGTTGACCACGATCTGCTTGGCTCGCTTCCGGGCGACCTTGGTGGGATATTTGCTGACCAGTTCCTTCTTCACTTCCTCAGCATTGATATCCAGCACTGACTCGCTCAGGTATTCCGGTGCTAATTTAGCCATATTCATTTCTCCATGTGACAGGGGCGCCTCGACTGGGCAGCGCCCTGGTTCAGGCTTCATCCAGAACCGCTTCCCCATTCTCGCCGGTGCGCACCCGGACCGAATCCACCACGGGCAGGACGAAGATCTTGCCGTCCCCGGATTTGCCCGTCCGGTTCACCTCGATGATAGTCTGCACCGTCTTGGGCACCAGCTTGTCCGGAACCACCACGAAAAAGATCCGTTTGGGAATCAGCCGTTGGCCGTGGCCCAACTGGGCCACCGCCTCTTCATAACCCTTTTCGGCGCCCTCCAGCAGACTCAGGTCCACCAGGCCCTTACCGCGGCCCAGGGCGTCCCGGGCGGTGACGGAGGAGATGCCCGCGTCCGCCAGGGCCTTCTTGGTCTTGTTCATCATATTGATGCGCACGATGGCCATTATCTCTTTCACGGCGTCACCTCTTCGAGCTTGCCGGCGCCGTCTTCCTTGATGCCGGAGCTGATGGTGTATATTTCATTTACCGGAGACACAAAGATCTTGCCGTCGCCGTAAGCGCCTTTGTCGCCGGTGCGGGCCGCCTTGAGGACGGTCTTGATGACAAAATCCTTGTCCTGGTCCTGCACCACCGTGAGCAGCAACTCCTTGGGGATTTCGTCGTAGGTGATCTCGCCGATCTTGATACCCCGCTGCTTGCCCCGGCCCACCACGCTCATCTTGGTGACCGCCGGGAATCCCGCTTCCATTAGGGCGGCCAGGACCGCGTCCACCTTCTCCGGCCGCACCACCGATCTGATCATGATCATGATTCCGTCCTCCAGGGTACCGCTTCCATGAATAATTCCGCTTGGGCCGACATCTCTGCCTGTTCCCGCAAAAATCTCGTCAACCAGCGGGTGGTCACTGCCAGTATGTGGGTAAGGCTCATTTATTCTCCTTGTTCAGCATCGGCGGGGTCATGGTCTTTCTCATCCGCTCAACCCGCCAGCCCGTAATCGATGAGCAGCTTTTCCAGCACTTCGTTGCTCATGGGCTTGGGGATGACGTGCATCTCGTTGGCTTCGATCTTCCTGGCCAGGGTCCGGTATTCATCGGCCTGGGGATGAGCGGGGTCATACTCGATGACGGTCTTGCGATGGATCTCGGCCCGCTGCACCATGTTGTCCCGGGGGATGAAATGGATCATCTGGGTGCCTATCTCGGCGGCCAGGGCCTCGATCATCTCCTTTTCGTTATCCACATTGCGGCTGTTGCAGATGAGGCCCCCCAAACGCACCCCGCCCGCTTCGGCGAACTTGAGGATGCCCTTACAGATATTGTTGGCCGCGTACATGGCCATCATCTCGCCGGAGACGACGATGTAGATCTCCTTGGCCTTGCCTTCCCGGATGGGCATGGCGAAACCGCCGCAGACCACATCCCCCAACACGTCGTAGAAGGCATAATCCAACTTCTCGCTGTCGGCATAGGCCCCTAATTGCTCCAGGAGATTAATGGAGGTGATGATACCCCGGCCGGCGCAGCCCACCCCGGGCTCCGGCCCGCCGGATTCGACGCAGGCGGTTCCGCAGAACCCGGGGCGGCGGATATCCTCCAGGTCCACGTCTTCGCCTTCTTCCCGTAAGGTATCCAGGACGGTCTTCTGGGCCAGCCCCCCCAGGAGCAGGCGGGTGCAGTCCGCCTTGGGGTCGCAACCCACCACCATCACTTTGCGGCCCATTTCGGCCAGCCCGGCCACCGTATTTTGAGTGGTGGTGGATTTGCCGATACCACCTTTGCCATAAATTGCGATTTTGCGCATAACCGACGCTCCTAACCAAAATTTTGAATAGGTAAGAAGCAATCACCATGCCAGTTTTTCAAGAAACCATATATCTATTTTAAATTGAAGCATAAAATAGTTATTTAGCAAAGGCGGCAGCTATGGGTGAGGCCATTGAATATACAATAACGTATATTTGCTGTTGATAAACTATACGTAAATGTATAAGCTCTCAAACCGGTATTTGCATTATGGTATAATTATGGGTGGGGAGACTGGGCGCCTTTGGCAGAATGGGAGAGGCAGGGGACTATCAGGAAATTTGTGCTATGATGGCGCCCACAAGAGGATGTGGCTGAAAACAGAAACCATCGGGAATTTTTTTTGGGCCCAGAGGTTACAAAAAACCATTTTTCGGTTAATAAAGTGGCGGCGAGGCGAATCTAATTACCCAATTATAAAGGCGAGGAGAAAGGCTATGTTAACACCGGCAATGAAGAAAGGCGGTAAATTTACCCTGGTGGTCATCTTCCTGGCTGGCTTGACCCTGGGGGCGGCTGTTCCTTGGGCTTTGGGGTACGAGCCGCATATGGTCAACGCCCTGAAGCTGCTACGCGACGCCCGGGGGGAACTGGTCCAGGCGACCCCCAACAAAGCCGGCCACCGGGAGCGGGCCATCGCCCTGGTGGACCGGGCTATCGGACAAGTGGAAAAGGGAATCGCGGTTTCACAATAGACGGCGGCTGATGACCGCCGCGCCGGGACTGATGGCTGGCTTTCGTGCCAGGCGCCGGCAGGTTTCGCTATCAGGCCTTAAGCGATGCCATATCGATCACAAAGCGGTATTTCACGTCGCTTTTCAGCATGCGTTCAAACGCTTCATTGATATCCTGAATCTTAATCACTTCGATATTGGAAGTGATGCCATGCTCGCCACAGAAATCGAGCATTTCCTGGGTCTCGGCGATGCCGCCGATGAGCGAGCCGGAGAGGCTGCGGCGTCCGAACAGAAGGCCGAAGGCGGCGACGGCTAAAGGCTTCGCCGGCGCGCCGACCAGGGTGAGGTTGCCGTCGCGGCGGAGCAGGTTGATATAGGCGTTGATGTCGTGATCGGCGGAGACGGCGTCGAGGATGAAGTCGAAGCTGCCGGTGTGCTCACGCATCTCGTCGGCATTGCGGGAGACGACGACTTCGTCGGCGCCGAGGCGGAGGGCATCTTCCTTCTTGCCGGGCGAGGTGGTGAAGACGACGACGTGGGCCCCGAACGCATGAGCAAACTTGACGCCCATGTGGCCCAGTCCGCCGAGACCGACCACGCCAACTTTCTTGCCCTTGGTGACGCCCCCGCGGCGCAGGGGCGAGTAGGTGGTGATTCCGGCGCACAGCAGAGGCGCCGCCCCGGCGGGATCGAGGTTGGCAGGGACGCGCAGGACAAAACGGTCGTCGACGACCAGGCTATCGGAGTAGCCGCCATAGGTGACACCTCCGAGGTGCTTGTCAGGGGAATTGAAGGTGAGGGTCAGGTTCGGGCAGAACTGCTCAAGGCCGGCCTGGCACTCGGGGCAGGTGCCGTCCGAGTCCACCAGGCAGCCGACCGCGGCGAGGTCGCCGGGCTTGAACTTGGTAACCGCGGAGCCGACCTTCGTGACGCGGCCGATAATTTCATGGCCCGGCACTATCGGGTAAATAGTATTACCCCACTCGTTGCGAACATGGTGGAGATCGGAGTGGCAGATACCGCAGAACAGGATTTCGATCTGAACGTCATGTTCGGTTGGATCGCGGCGCGGGATCGTGGTGGGGGCCAACGGAGAGGTCGCACTCGCCGCGGAGTAAGCTTTGACGTTGTACATGGATTTATCCTCCTATTAGTTTCTTTTCGGCGCTAAATCAGGCCTGGTATTCTTTATCGCTTACCTTTTCCATCCAGTCGGCGGTCTTGCCGTCGACCTGTTCCACAATGGCAATGTGCGTCATGGCCGTGGTTGGCGTCGCCCCGTGCCAATGCTTTTCACCGGGCGGGATCCAGACTACGTCACCCGGCCGAATTTCCTCGATGGGGCCTCCCCAGCGCTGTACCAGGCCGCGCCCAGCCGTCACGATCAGGGTCTGGCCCAGCGGGTGGGTGTGCCATGCCGTCCGGGCGCCTGGCTCGAACGTGACACTGGCTCCGAGGGCGCGTGCCGGAGTGTTTGCCTGAAACAGGGGATCAACGCGTACGGTGCCGGTAAAATACTCGTCTGGTCCTTTGCCGGAGGGCTGTGAACCGCTTCTTTTGATGTCCATTTTCAGGGTCCTTTCTTGGTTTGATCGGAGCAGTCGTTGGTCTCGCCTTCGTAGCCTGCTGCCGGCGACCGGAATGCAACCAGAGAACACATTTTTGCCGCTTAGCGACCGGTCATTCGCTCCAGGTTTTCGGGGTACCGAGCCCCTTGCACCGTGATCTTCGAGGCGGCGCTATCGATCTCGCCAAGATCGTCTGACGTAAGTTCAACTGCGACTGCTTTGATGTTCTCGTCCAGGCGCTCCAGCTTCCGAGTGCCCGGGATTGGAACAATCCAGGGCTTCTGGGCCAGCAGCCACGCGAGCGCTATCTGAGCGGGGGTCGCCTTCTTCCGTTCTGCGACCTTGCCAAGCAGATCAATCAAGGCCTGATTCGCCTTCCGGGCCTCCGGCGTAAAGCGGGGGACGATGTTGCGGAAGTCGGAACTGTGGAAAGTAGTTTTTTCGTTGATCTTTCCCGTGAGGAAGCCCTTGCCCAGAGGGCTGTAGGGAACGAAGCCGATCCCGAGTTCCTCGAGCGTCGGTAACACTTCCGCTTCAGGGCGTCTCCACCACAGCGAGTATTCGCTCTGGACCGCGGTGACCGGCTGGACTGCGTGGGCGCGACGGATCGTTTGGACTCCTGCTTCAGAAAGCCCGAAGTGTTTAACCTTGCCTTCCTGAATCAGGGCCTTCACCGCTCCCGCCACGTCTTCGATCGGCACGTCCGGGTCAACACGGTGCTGATAGAAGAGATCGATGGCCTCGACCTTGAGTCGTTTGAGCGAGGCCTCCGCAACCTCCTTGATGTGCTCCGGCCGACTATTAAGGACTGGCGCACCCTTCGTCCCCTTAGGATCGACCCCGGTATCGAAACCGAACTTAGTGGCAATCACCACTTGCCCACGGAAAGGAGCGAGACCTTCGCCCACGAGTTCTTCATTTGTGAACGGGCCATATACTTCTGCGGTGTCGAAGAAGGTAATGCCGCGTTCGACGGCCGACCGAAGCACTGAGATCATCTCCTGCTTGTCACCAGGCGGACCGTAGCTAAAGCTCATTCCCATGCAGCCGAGCCCGAGAGCCGAAACTTCCAGGCCATTTGTTCCCAATTTACGTTTTTCCATTGTTTCTCCTTCGAGGTACCATCCTTAGGCTCACCTCATCTATAAGGCTATGAGAATTTTCCGTCCGATATTATTTTTGCCGGAGCCCTAGCCGGCCCTGCTGCTTAATACCCTGCTCAGAACAGCGCTCGCATTATCTGCTTCTTTCTTGCCGACTTTGGCAGCGAGCACGGATATCAGACTCTTCATCTGAGCCCCGGTCAGGCCGGTATTGAACCCGATGTTAAAGTGGGCCTGCAACTGGGGGTTGACCCCCTCCATACTGGCCAGGGCGGATATGGTCGCGATCTCCCTACTCCGAAAATCGAGGTTGTCGCGCCCGAAGATGTCCCCGAACAGGTGGTCTTTCAAGAAGGCATCAATTGCGGGAGCGAATGTATAAATCGCCCCGCTGGCCGGTGATCCTATTAGCCTTGTCTGAATTGCCGTTCCAAGTTCAAGCCTGCTTTTGTCGAGAGGC
Organism: Desulfobaccales bacterium; assembly: GCA_049580385.1. Lineage (GTDB taxonomy): Bacteria > Desulfobacterota > Desulfobaccia > Desulfobaccales > 0-14-0-80-60-11 > JAPLJC01. The sequence goes on from JBAUPV010000005.1 coordinate 352,052, forward strand.
AGGGGGCTCGGTTCCCTGCCAAGCTCGTCCTCGATGCCTTTCTGCTGCCGTTCTTCCATGACGCTCATAAAGGTGCCGATGCCATTCAGGCTGCGCGGAAATCCTGCATAGGCATATATCTGCACGAGGACCTCCTTGATTTCATTGACAGTCAAACCGGCATCCAGCCCTTCGTTCAGGGCTGCTCTCAGCCTGTCCAAATCTCCCTTCCCAGTGAAGGCCGCGATGGCGACGATTTTTTCCTGTTTGGCGTTCAAGCCTTCGGTTTTCGTGGGTCTGCCCCTCGAACTAGTTGCCGCTTTTTTGATGATCATATTGTAATCCTGAAGAACCAAGGCAGATAGACCAATCCTGCTCATTTCATGCCTAATCGTCCGAGCTCTTCGATAAATGGGTTGAAGAGCAAAGCCGTTTCTATTAAATATAGGAAGGAAAAATCGATGCGCAAGCAGGCCGTCAATCAGGCGTTTGAGAATAACAGCATGGAAGGGGCGCTCGCCGCGTTGGGGAAGAGCATTGCCCGATGGACCGACGAGAGCGACCAGCTCCTGACCGCGATACCGGGCTTGTCACTTTTTCGGCGGGACGAACCGACCCAGCCGACGAGCGGCATGTACGAGCCGAGCATTTGCTTGATCGCCCAAGGGGCCAAGCGCGTGTTGCTCGGAGACGACACGTATGTATATGACGCCCACCATTTTTTGATCACGTCCGTGGACCTACCCACGCTTTGGCAGATTATCAAGGCGAGCCGGAAGAAGCCTTGCTTGGGGCTCATGTTGAAAATTGACCAGGGCGAGATTTCACAACTGCTGGTGGACAGCAATCTTCCCCCGCCGCGGGCGCAGCAATCGCGCCGTGGTATGGCGGTCGGCGAGGTCACGTTGCCGCTGCTCACCGCCTTTCAACGGTTGATCGACTTGCTCGCTGAATCGAAGGATATCCCCATCCTGGCGCCGATCATCCAGCGGGAAATATCTTACCGTTTGCTTGTGGGCGATCAAGGGGCGCGGCTGCGCCAGCTGGCGTCGGCGGGAAGCCAGAGTCAGCAGATTGCGCGGGCCATCTATTGGTTGAAGACTAACTTCATACGGCCGTTGCGGATCGATGACCTGGCAACGCAAGTCAATATGAGTACATCTACCTTTCACCACCATTTCCGAGCGTTGACGGCCATGAGTCCACTGCAGTATCAAAAACGGCTGCGTTTGAACGAAGCGCGGCGGTTGATGCTCACCGAACGTCTGGATGCAACACTTGCGGCGTTTCAGGTCGGCTATGAAAGCCCCTCCCAATTCAGCCGGGAGTACAGCCGCCTGTTCGGCGCGCCGCCGTTACGCGACATTACGAGCTTGCGTCAGCCGGCTCCCGGTGTGAGGGTCTAATTTCCCAGCGCCGGGGCCGTTTATGATGGAGCGTTATCGAAGTTGTAAGATTATCTTATTATAATTTACTTTTTTTCCAGAAATACCATAGGTTTTTATGGGCGGCTTAATCTCACAAAGCATATTATCAGTCTTGACCTTACCTTGTAATGATTTATGGGTTTAGAATAGCAAATTATAAATTTGGGACATAATTGGATTTAAGACTTCTACATATTTGTTTTGTTGGCTTCTTATATAATCGTTTGGCTTTTTATCATATTGTGGCTCAATCTCGTTTTCACGCTTACCAATTTCTAAATATTGGTAATGTTATCTATAATGTTGTCCTTTTTTTGAAGGTGAGAACATTGTCAAAGCAAATCTGGTTCAGGAAAACTAAATATGCAGAGAAAAGTCAATCCCCATAGATGAAAAACGGCCCCGAAAGGAATTCAAGCACAACCCTAAAACGGGAAGATTCTTTAGTCGGCTGCTCTATGGATATGACTCTCCCTTGCGCCTTGATTTTGTGGGGAATGAGGGGATGCACCTGGTCAGACCGGAATCGGAAAATAAAGTCCGCAATATCGTCAGGTTGCAGTACAGGAGCGGTCTCGGACATATGCAACCCCTCGATGCTGAAGTTTTTCATAACAGCCCGGTTGGAAAATGAATATTCTGAACCTTGCAATTGTGCTTGATATTCAAATGGCAAGGATATCTTGATCCAAGGGAATATTCGCCCCTTCATAAAACCTCTCCCACCCCAAAGGGCTAATTTTTCAAGATGCTAGTATCAATAATTAATTTCCATTCTATGACACAACATTTAGATTTAGAAATCGGGGGATTCCTGGTTTTTAAGGGGGAAACCACTGATTCAAAAAGATTACCAGGCAGAGGAAAATGGGGACAGCCGACAGGCGGGCTGAAAATGATTTTTTATAGAATTTGCTGGGGGGGACGGCGGCGCGTTAACAAGGGAATCATTCAGCAGAAGTTTCAGGTTGTGATGGAGATCGCCTGGTGGTTCCACGCATACGCCGAGTTTGACAGGCAAATCACATTTCTCAAACCGGTTCCAGATGCTTAAAGCCATCTGCAGGCCCGGTTCTAAGAATCACCTGCCTATTTGCTGGAAACCAAACCCTCGGGGGTATCAGGCAACAGCTTCCGCAGAAAGCGGCCGGTGTGCGATTCGGGGTGGCGGGCCAGCGCCTCCGGGGAGCCGGCGGCCACCAGCCGGCCGCCGCGGTCGCCCCCTTCGGGGCCCAGGTCAATGAGGCAATCCGCGGTCTTGATGACCTCCAGATTGTGTTCGATGACGATGACGGTGTTGCCGTCCTCCACCAGACGGTTGAGCACGTGGAGCAGTTTTTCGATATCCGCCAGGTGGAGTCCAGTGGTGGGCTCATCCAGGATATAGAGGGTGCGGCCAGTGGCCCGTTTGCTCAGCTCCCGGGAGAGCTTGAGGCGCTGGGCCTCGCCGCCTGAGAGGGTGGTGGCCGCCTGCCCCAACTGGATATAGCCCAGGCCCACGTCCGCCAGGGTGCGCAGCTTATCCCGCAAGGCCGGCACTGGCCCGAAGAACTCCAGGGCCTGGTCCACTGTCATCTCCAGGACTTCGGCGATGGTCTTGCCTTTATAGCGAATCTCCAGGCTGCTCTGGTTGTAACGCAGCCCCTTGCAGACCTCGCAGCGGACATAAACGTCCGCCAGAAAATGCATCTCGATCTTATTGATGCCCTCACCCCGGCAGGCCTCGCAACGCCCGCCCTTGACGTTGAAGCTGAAGCGCCCGGGCCGGTAACCTCTGAGGCGCGCCTCGGGCACCTGGGCGAAGAGTTCCCGGACGGTGGTGAACAGCCCCGAGTAGGTGGCGGAATTGGAGCGGGGAGTGCGGCCGATGGGGCTCTGGTCGATGTTGATCACCTTGTCCAGGTGTTCGCTTCCCAGGAGCCCGGCATAGGGCGCCGCCACGACCTTGGCCCCGTAGAGCTTCTGGCGCAGGGCCTGGTACAGGGTGTCCATGATCAGGGTGGACTTGCCGGAGCCGGAGACCCCGGTGACGCAGATGAAAACCCCCAGGGGGATGTCCAGGTCTATATTCTTGAGGTTGTGGCCGGCGGCGCCTTTCAGGTGCAAAAACTTTTCGGGCAGCCGGCGGGCGCCGGGCAGGTGGATGCGGCGCTGGCCCGAAAGAAACAGGCCGGTGAGGGAATGTTCGTTCCGCAGCAGTTGCTTCGGAGTGCCGCCGAAGACCAGCCGGCCCCCTTCCCGGCCGGCGCCCGGGCCCATGTCCACCACATAGTCCGCCTGGAGAATGGTCTCGGGGTCGTGCTCCACCACCACCACGGTATTGCCCAGATCCCGCAGGGTCTTTAGGGTGCGCAGCAGCCTCCGGGTGTCCCGGGGGTGGAGGCCGATGCTGGGCTCATCCAGGATATACAGGACCCCGCTCAACTTGGAGCCGATCTGGGTGGCCAGCCGGATGCGCTGGGCCTCGCCGCCGGCCAGGCTGCCGGTGGCCCGATCCAGGGTGAGATAGTCCAGACCCACCTCCTCCAGAAATCCCAGGCGCTCGGTGATCTCCTTGAGGATGCGGCGGGCGATCTCCGCCTGGCGGGGGGTGAGGTCCAGGCTGACGAACCACCGCAGGGCCCGGGAAACGGTGAAGCCGGTGACCTCGCTGATGTTGGCCCCGTTAAGGCGCACGGCCAGGGCCTCGCGCCGCAGGCGGGCCCCGCCGCAATCCGGGCAGGGGCGTACCCCCATATACTGCTCAATCTCCCGCCGCGCCAGGGGGGAATCGGTTTCCCGATAGCGTTCCTGGAGCAGGGGGATCACCCCGGGGAAGCTCCTGGCCTCATAGAAGCGCCGCCCTCCCCGCTCATGGAAGAAGCTGACTGGGGCTCCCCGGGAGCCGTAGAGAATGGCCTCCTGGACTTCCGGGGCCAGTTCCTGGAAAGGGGTGCGAATGGAGAAGTGGTAATGCTGCTCCAGGGCCTCCAGCATATGCTGGTGGCGCAGAGAGTGGCGCTGCGCCCAGGGGCGCACCGCCCCCTCCCGGAGGCTCAGCGAGCGGTTGGGAACCACCAGGTCGGGGTCGATGACCATTCTGGTGCCCAGGCCGCTGCAGCCCGGGCAGGCCCCCTGGGGGCTGTTGAAGGAAAAGAGCCGGGGGGTGAGTTCCGGCAAGGAGACCCCGCAGTGGTCGCAGGCAAATCGTTCGGAAAACAACAGCTCCTCGCCACCCTGGACCAGGATCCGCACCAGGCCGTCGCCCAGCTTCAAGGCCAACTCCAGGGAGTCGGTGAGGCGGGCCCCCAGGTCGGGCTTGATCACCAACCGGTCCACCACCGCTTCGATGGTGTTCCGGCGGTTCTTGTCTAGGGGCGGTAATTCTTCCAGCTCCAGGATGTCGCCATTGAGGCGCACCCGGCTAAAGCCCTCCTGGCGCAGGTGCTCCAGGAGCTTATGATGCTCACCCTTGCGGTCCACTACCAGCGGGGCCAAAACGGTGATCCGGCTGCCCCCCGCCAGGCCCATGACCTGGTCCACCATCTGGGGGACGCTCAAGGAGGAGATGGCCCGGCCACAACGGTAGCAATAGGGGGTCCCCACCCGGGCGAACAGGACCCGCAGATAATCGTAGATCTCAGTGGAGGTGGCCACGGTGGAGCGGGGGTTGCGGGAGGCGCTGCGCTGCTCGATGGCGATGGCGGGAGACAGCCCCTCGATATACTCCACGTCCGGCTTGTCCATGAGTTCCAGGAACTGCCGGGCGTAAGCCGATAAACTTTCCACGTAGCGCCGCTGGCCCTCGGCATAGAGGATGTCGAAGGCCAGGGTGGACTTGCCGGAGCCGCTGACCCCGGTAATCACGATAAACCGGTTCCTGGGCAGCTCTACGTCGATGTTCTTGAGATTATGCTCCCGGGCGCCCCGGATGACGATCTTGCTGGTGGGCATGGGCGGCTGCTTAACCCCAGGGGTGCGGAGTCACATCGAGGTCAGGGAGGCGCCTTCCCGGCCGGGCGCCGAGGTGAGCTGCTGCTCTTCCTTGGGCTTGGGTTTGCGCCCCCGCTTCTTTTTGGTCTCATAGGAGACAAACTTAATCCCTTGGGCCCGGCCCGCACCGCCGGCCCACAGCAGGGGGCCGGTTCCCAACTGCCGCACAATCTGGGCCAGGGTGTATCCTAAATATTTAGCAGGAATCACGGTGACTTCCAATTTCAGCCCCATTTTGGGGGGTTCTTTTCCTCTGGGCATGAGAATCTTCCTTGGCTATCTAATTGGCGCAAGAGGGGCTTACGAGCTTGAGGTGGGCGACTGGCCAACAGCGCTTGCTAGTTAACTCTCCCCAATTAGTTAATGTAACTCCTGGCAGCAGTTTTCGCCATACTTTTTATAATTTGGCGCCCTGACTCTGGCCAATTCGTAGACCCCGCCGGCAGATCCGAAAGAGGCGAAACATTCGCTGCTGCGATCTAAAGGTCTTGGTTTATTACCAGATACGTTGTCATCCTGAGCTAAGCGAAGGATCTCGTATTTCCTTGTTATTTATGAGATTCTTCGGTCGGTTCGCCCTCAGAATGACAAAAATGGGGACTTTCGCAGAGGTCTCAACTCTAAACTAAAGGAGTCTTAGCAGGGGTGCATCTTCTCCGATTCGGCCCGAAAGGCCGGAGCCACGGCGTAGCGCACCCGATTGGCCTTCTCCCCGTTGTGTTCCAGGACGCCCTCTTTTTGCAGCAGGTTCAGATAGCCCCAGGCGGTCTTTTTATTGATCCGGAAGTGCTCCTCAAAATCGAGCAGCCGGAACCAGCAGCCACCACTGCGGCGAAGAAAGTCCCACAGGGTTTCGAAAGTTAGCTTGCGTTTGCCTTCCAGAGGCAGGGAGAGGCGGGACAGGGCCCGGCGCAAGGCCTCGCTGTCAATGGCCTCCGACCCCGAGGAGGCCGCCGCTGCTTCCCGGCCCCGGGGCGGGGCGGTCCAGTCATCCGTCAGGTGCTCGAAATAATGTCCCACCTGCTCTTCGATGAGGTTCAGAAGGCGGTAGAACTGGGACAGGGTGATCTGCCCGGCCAGGCGGTTTACCAGGTAATCTTTGGCCCTGGTCCGCACAAAGGAGACCCGCTCCCGGCGCTCGGCGGGCAATCTGGAGGCGTCCATTAAGACCTCGAAAAACATGCCGGCCACCAGGGTGGTGTCCAGGCCTGATCCCGGGGCCCCTCGATAGGCCAGCCGTTCACTCACCTTCAAGGTCCCGGCCTGCAAGGTGAAATCACCGAAAGCATCGGCGAAATCGGCCAATTTTTCGGGACAGGCCATGGTGATGACCTCCTTCGTCAAGACCCGCACTAAACCCAATAAGCCGTCCCGGTCCACTAATGACCCTCCTCGCCTAGATAGGATTATAAGGCATAACTGCCCCAGGGGGCAAGACCGCACCTAACAGGCAAGGAAACATCCGCATCAGGAGGCCGGGACGGACCGGGGTGTCAGCCCCCAAAATCTCCCACGTCACGTTCCCGGCAGGTGCCATCGAGGACCTGAGGGGACCAATCCTGGCGGGGATTGACATTGGCCGCTCCGGTTCCTAACTTAGGTCCAGAAAATATCCGTAACCTTTGCAACCTGTTTATCAATCCTTAGCCTGCCCTTTTGGGGAGAGTGGGGGGTATGATGGCGCAGAATGGGCTCACTATGGTCTTGAAATTAAAAAGAACGATCGCCTGGACCCTGCTGATACTGGGCAGCGCCTGGTTGCTGGCCGCCTGCGCTGCGGGTGGGGGCTATGGGACCTCCGGTGAAAATAATTTGTCTCCCCCTATCCCAGGGGCTTCTTATGGCAACAGAACAGGTGATTATCTGCACGGGCCCCACTCGGATTATTCCCCGGACCTTCCGTGAACGGGGCCCGCTCCCGGATCATCCTCTACCTGGCCGTTATCCTTTCGCCTCTACTGGTGGTGGCGGCCTTCCACCTGAAGACCGAAGACGTATTCTATTATAATCTTGGCCGCGGCTTTGCCCTGCTGGCTTTTGCCATCCTCGTGGTGCAGGTGGTCCTGGCCGCCCGCCTGCATTGGGTGGAGGCGCCCTTCGGCCTCAATCTCACCTTCCCGTTCCACCGCCGCATGGGGACCGCGGCCGCCATTCTCCTGATCCTGCATCCCCCGCTCATGGCCCTGGGCGGCGGGGGCTGGCATCTGCTCTATGGACTCGACCTCAAATGGTACATCATCATTGCCAAGGTGGCGCTCCTGCTGCTGCTCATCCATGTGGGGCTCAGCCTCTGGCGGGCGCGGCTGGGGATCAGATACGAAAACTGGCGGCTGCTCCATGACATCCTGGCGCCCCTGGTGTTGGTCCTGGTCTTTCTGCATAGCTGGAACGCCGGCGCAGATCTCAAGGGGCAGCCCCTGCAGGTTCTTTGGCTGGTCTTTCTTGCGGCGGCCTTCCTGCTTTTCGGCTATCACCGCCTGGTCAGGCCGCGGCTGCTCCGGGGTCATCTTTACCGGGTCCAGGAGGTCCACGAGGAGAACCCCAGGGTCTGGACCATCAAATTCGCTCCGCCCCCGGGGGAGAGGCGGTTCGATTTCCTGCCGGGCCAGTTCCAATTCGTCACCCTGTTCCGAGGCCGGGGGCTGCCGGTGGAGGAACACCATTTCACCATCTCCTCCAGTCCCAGCGAGCCCGGCTACCATGCTTCCACCATCAAGGAGTCAGGGGATTTCACCACCGCCATCGGCCAGACCAGGGCTGGCGATACCGCAGCCATCCACGCCCCCTTCGGACGCTTCTCTTACGTCCTCTATCCCCAATCGCAGGATCTGGTCTTTATCGCCGGGGGGATCGGCATCACTCCCCTGATGAGCAACCTGCGCCACATGCGGGACACCCAGGCGGAGAGGCGGGTCCTGCTGCTCTATGCAAATAAGACCGAGAGCGGCATAGTCTTTCGGGAGGAACTGTCCCGGATGGAAGAGGATGTGGAGAGCAGACCCGAACTCCAGGTGGTGCACGTCCTGAGCCGGCCGGATGAGGCCTGGCCCGGCGAACAAGGACATTTGGACCGGGAAAAGCTGGCCCGCCTTTGCGGCGAGCGCCTGGGGACGGCCTCCTTCTTTCTCTGCTGTCCACCGCCGCTTATCCACAGTCTGGTGTCCAGTCTGCGGGATCTGGCGGTACCCGACTCCCGCATCCATTTTGAATATTTCTCTCTGTAAATGAGGGGCTTAAGTCATGGAATTCAGGATGTTGAACCGGGTGACCGTCCTGGTTATTGTTATCTGCCTGGCGGCGGCGGTGGCTTTGGCGTTTCTACGGTCAGTGTGACCTCCGTTCCTCTCACCCTTCCGGAACAGACTTCAGCTTTTTGCTTCTTTGCTGGCCCATTTGGCCACCTGCTCGTCTTCCGCTCAGCTTACGGCTGGCCCCTCGTCTCCGGCGCTGATCCGGGCCAACTGCCGCTCCAGCTCCTGGGCCCCCCGGATCCCCGGCAGGCAGGTGAAATGGTGGCAGAGGTAGGCCACCGGCGCCCCGTCGAGAGAACTGTAGGGTGCGGCCGCGGGCGCCGCCGCCTCCAGGGGGGCGCAGTCTGCCGGGTTCTTCAGGAGCAGGCGCCGCTCCGGAAGAAAGAAACGGTAAGATGCCTTAAGCATCTCCTGGATGGCCGGGTCCCCGGGGTCGCCCACCAGGGTCAGGTCCAACGGCGGGGTGAGATAAAGGATTTGCGCGGAGAGCAGGTGGGCAAAGGCCCCGGGGTTCTCGCGGGCCTGATCCTGGAGGACCCGGAGGATAGCCAGGGCCCGCTCCCGGTAGCGGTCTTCGTCGGTAAGGCGGTGCAGCTTGAGGCAAACCCTGGCGGCCATGGAACTGGCGGAAGGCAGGGTCTGGTCATAGATGCTCCTGGCGCGCAGCAAGGGCACCTCCTGGTCCCGAGCCACCAGGAAATAGACCCCGGAGACCGGGTCCAGGAACAACTCGTCCAGCAGATCCACCAGACGCCGGGCGGCCGCCAGCCAGGAGGGGTCGAAGTCGGCCTCGTAAAGCTCCAGCAGCCCGTATGCCAGGTGGGTGTAATCCTCGGAAAAACCGGGGACGCTTACCCGGCCCTGCCGCCAGCTCCGCTGGAGCCGCCCTTCCCGGAATAGCTCCGCCAGTAGGAAGCGGCCCGCCCGGGCTGCGGCCTCGTAATAGCGCCGTTCCCCCAAAACCTGGAATCCCTGGGCCAGGGCCGCCAGCATCAAACCGTTCCAGGAGGTCACGATCTTGTCATCCCGATGCGGAGGCACCCTTCTCACTCGGGCCCGGCGCAAGGCCTCCAGAGCCGTACTCAGGTCTTGCTCCACTTCCAGGCGACTGAGAGAGAAGGTCGCTGCCAGCTCTTCCCGGGAGCGGGGCCGGGTCAGGACGTTAGTTCCCTCAAAATTCCCGGCCGTAGTCACCCCCAGGGCCGCGATCGCCAGGGACGCCTGGTCCGGTCCCGGGTCTGATCCCACCACCGCGGCCACCTCCTCAAAACTCCAGACGTAGTACTTGCCTTCCACCCCTTCGCTGTCGGCATCCCAGGCGGAATAGAAGCCCCCGTCGGCAGCCTCCAGGTCGCTGAGGGCGAAATCTAAAGTTTCGGCGGCAACCCGGCGGCTCAGGGGGCTGCCGCTGAGCTGATAGTGGGCCAGGTAGGTGGGAACTAGCAGGGCATTGTCGTAAAGCATCTTTTCAAAGTGGGGCACCACCCAGGCGGCATCCACGGAGTAGCGGTGAAAACCGCCCCCCAGCTGGTCGTAGATGCCGCCCCGGGCCATCTTCTCCAGGGTAAAGCCCAGCTTCTCCAGCACCTGGGGGTCCCGGGAAAGGTGGTAATAGTACAGGATTAGGCCTAACTCCAGGGCCCGGGGAAACTTGGGAGCGCCGCCCAGACCGCCGTGGACCGGGTCGTACCCGTTGAGCAAGCGCCGCACTGCCTGATCCACCACTTCCCGGGAGGGTTCGGCCGCCGCCACGGGGATCTCTCCCAGGGTGTGCAGGTGTTCAATGACCCGGAGGGCCAGCTCCTGGATCTGTTCCTGGTTCTTGTGGTAAGCCTGGCTCAAGGCCAGGAGCAGGCGAGGAAACCCCGGCAGGCCGCCCCGGTCTGCCGGTGGAAAATAGGTGCCGCCGTAAAAGGGCTTCAGGTCCGGGGTCAGAAATACGCTCAAGGGCCAACCGCCCCGGCCGGTGAGGGCGGTGACCACGTTCATGTAGGTCTCGTCCAGATCGGGACGCTCTTCCCGGTCCACCTTGATGGACACAAAGTGTTCGTTCAAGACCCCCGCAATGGCCTGGTCTTCGAAACATTCGTGGGCCATGACATGGCACCAGTGGCAGGTGGAATAGCCGATGCTCAGGAAGATGGGCTTGTCCTCCCGGCGAGCCTTTTCCAAGGCCTCGGGACCCCAGGGGTACCAATCCACCGGGTTATGGGCGTGCTGCTGCAGATAGGGGCTGGCGCTCTCGAGCAAACGGTTGGAGCGTGGTTCTGCCATGAGGGGGTTCCTTTACCCGAAAATGGTCTGGACAAGCCGGGCGGGTCGGCGCAGGCTCCCGGGCTCGACCGGAATTTATTAGTAAGTTAATTACCGCGGCGCCGGTGAGCAAGTCGGTTTAAGGGAGCGGGGGGCAGCGGCAAGGAAAACCGAACCAGGTTGACCCCGAGTTCTTACAGGCGGGTCAGGTCGCTAAAGTCCGGGTCGGCGCTGAGACGGGCGATTTCTGCCAGAAGCCCTTGCAACTCCGGGGAATCGCGAAATTTGATTTCCAGATGGAAATCGGGGCCCTCAAACGCGGGGGGCGGCTTAAGGCGGACCCGGGGGTGGCCTTTGAGCCCCAGGCGGCCCAAGGCCTGCTCAAAGGCGGCGAGCGCCGCGTGCAGGCGGGGGTTGACCCAGCCCTTAAGGAGCCGCCGCACTGCCTCGGCCCGTTCTAACGGGCTGAGGGCCGGGTCATCCAGAGGTTGCCGCAGTTGCTTCCGGGACAGGATCTCCCCGGGTGAGGTGTTCAGCCGCCGGGCCAGGAGCTCCACGTCCTCGAGAAATTGCTCCTGCTTGCTCTGGCTGAAGGGCAGCCCGGCAACAAAGGATAAGGCCGCGGCCCGGTCTGACCCCGGCCATTGAGACAGCGAGGCCGCGGCCGTAAGGGCCAGGCGGCCTCGAGCGCACAATTCCTGGAAAGGCGGCTCCAGGGCGCTTACCTGGATAAGCCGCTCCAGATGAGCCCTGGAGGCCGGCAATCCCAGGTAGGGCAGAAATTTGCCCGCAACCAGGGCCCGGTCCCAATGGGTAAGGAGCCGCCGGGCCAGGACAGCCTGCTCCCACAGGTTGAATCCCCGGGTGAAGGCGTTGTCGTAAAGCCCGACCAACAAACAGTGGGACTCCGGGGCCGAGACGGAAAGGGTCCGGGCCGGCAGCCGCTCCCAATCTTTTTTGCCTTTTTTGGTTAGCTGGGCCGCGGCCTGCAGGCGTTTCCGGCCGGCCACCACCTGCCAGCGGCCATCGGCGCGGGCCCGCACCCAGGGCGGGGCCAGCAGGCCCACCTCTTCCATGGAGGCGAGGAGCCTGGTCAAATCGGAGCCGTCGGGGACCACGAAGGTATGATCCTCCAGGTCCACTGCGGCCAGGTAGATTTCCTGGAAGAGGATCGGGGGAGCCAAAGTCAATCCCGCAGATGAGAGGTTTGTCGGGCCGATGGCCGGAAAGGATCATAACACAGACGCCGCGGTGCGGTAACTAATTTCCGCGGCAGGGGGGGATCAAGCCAGACTTTGGCTTCGCTCTGGATGACAGTGAAATCCGGGGGAGAAAAACGACATTTTTTGGGGAGACCGGGCCATTGCCCTATCTTCAATTTTCCCTCGTTGCCGGGGGAGGGGGATAGCAGGTGGACAATATGGGTACAGCTCGCCGTCCCCTGATCAACTCAGCCGCTCCCTGCCCTGGCCATTGACGAGGCAGAGACGGGGAGCGGCGGGGCACATCTCCAGGCAGGCGGCGGTTACTCCTCACGTTAATACGTCCCATTGGCCAGGGGCGCCCCCATCCCGGGGGCCTGAGGAGGCGGTGGCTGGCTGTAAGAATCCGGCACGGGGCTCCCCTGGGGTCCCTGAGGGTCCACCGCGACCCAGGTGCTGGAAGCCGAGGCAGGGGCCGCGCCTGGCGCCGGCGCGCCGTAGCCATAGCCGGGCTGGGGCGCAGGGTCCCCGGGGGTCTGGGGAGGCGGCGCCTGGCTGTAATAAGAATCAGGCGGCGGCGCGGGATTTGCCTGGGGTCCCTGAGGGGCCGCCGGGTTGCCGCCGTTGTCGCCGTAGGCCGGACCGGGGGCGGCGGCTGGCGGCGGAGGGCCGTAGCCATAACCCTGCGGGGGTGCAGCACCGGGATCGGGCTGAGGCGGGTAGTTATACCCCTGCGGGGGCTGGCCTTGGGGGGGCTGGCCGGGCTGTGGCTGGTTGGCTTGCCCCTGCTGTAGCGCATAGCCGCCCCCGGTCCCCAGGGCGGTGCCGGCCAGGCCGCCAATCAGGGCTCCCTGCCAGGGGTTGTGATGGTCGATGGCCGCTCCGGTGATGGCTCCCAACCCGCCTCCCAGGAGGGCGCCGGTGCCCATGTAGGGACTGGAGGCGCAGCCCGTGATCAAGCTAAGCGCCGTCAAGGCCACGATCAGACCGGTCTGCGCTTTCATAACCAGTTCTCCCCGGCTCCCGCCGGCAATTAATAGCCCTGCTGAGGGGGCGGCGCGTAGCTATAGCTCGGAGGCGGCCCCTGAGGCGGTCCCTGATAATAGGCCGGAGGCGGCCCCTGCTGGTAAGCCTGGGGCGGCGGCGCCGGCGCCTGATAAGTGGGCGGAGCTGGGGCGATAGAGCGCCCATAGGCTTCCCCGGCCACGCCACCCACCGCGGTCCCTAACAGACCACCGATGGCAGCGCCCTTCCAGGGATTGCCGGGACTGGCGGCGATCCCCAGAGCCGCACCCGTGGCGGCTCCCAAGCCCGCCCCGGTAAGCATGTAGGGATCCTGCTGCGCCATGTTGGTGCCCGCACATCCCCCCACAAAACTCACAAGCGCCAATCCCACCAAAAGATGGGAGGCCCGACCCCTTACCAAAAATCTCAAAAAGAGCTTTAATTTATCCACAACCCGATCCTCCCCATAAAGGTATGGTTCTCTTTTCCTGACAATTAGACCAGGACCGGGAAAAAAAAGTTAAGGGATTTTATCAGATTCAAAACAAAAATTCCTGGGGGCCGGGAAAAATTTAACCGGGCTAAGGGAAAATGGTCCGGGCCACCGGAGATAAAAAAGAGATTTCCGAGACATTATACCAGGAGTGGGGATATGACTCAAGGACGCCACAAACAAGATGGTCTGAGCGATGGAGTGCACCGCACCAGGGTCCGGGTACGCTTCGGGGATACCGATCCCTACGGCATCGTCTATTTCGTCAGCTATTTCCGCTATTGCCATGGGGGGATCGAGGAGTACCTGCGGGCCTGCGGCCTCAAGCCCGAAGAGACCTTCAAGAACCTCCGGGAGGACTATGGCCTCCCCATTGTGGAGGCCTGGTGCCGCTTCCGGCGGCCGGTCCGCTACGGCGAGCTGCTGCGCCTCGAGACCCGGGTCCGGGAGATCAGGTCCAGGGCCATGATCTTCGGGTTCGAATTTTATCCCGAGACGGGGCAGGAGTTGCTGGCGGAAGGCTCCGCCCACCTGGTGGCCATTGACGCCGCCTGGCGGGCCAGGGAGCTGCCGGAGTCCATTAAGAGCGCCTTGTCTCAGCAGAAGTGAAACCGGGTCTCAAAGGGCAGAGTTGGAGAACCCGCTGATCCGCTTCAGTTCTTCCCTGCTCCTTGAAGAATCGCCTCGGCAATCTCCTGGCTGAGCCTGGCCAGCGCCCGGCTCTGGGCCGCCACCAAGGCGCTGTAACCCGCACCACTTACCGGCTCGCGAATATTGGACCGATAAGTTTTAAGCAGCTTTTTTCCAGGGCCCTTGAAGATGCTCCAGCGCACCTCCAGCCAGGCGGCGTCGCCCAAGCGGCCATCTAAACGAATGATATCCAATAGCACCTGGTAGTCGATGGGCACGGACAGGCGCCAGGGATAAAGATAAATCCGTTCGGTCCCCAGGAGCAGACCGAGATTATCGGCCAGGACATTATCGAAGTTATCCTTGAGGGGGCCGACCCAGCGATCGTACTCGGCTTTTACCGCCAGCTGGTCGCTCGTGCGGGTGACCAGCTTGGACTGGTCGAGGTAATCGGCCAGTTTGACGGGACCGATGCCGATAACCGCGTTTTGAGCCGGGTTTTCCCTCTTTAGGATCCCCTGGTCTTCCGGTATCGGACTCAAGGTGTAAAAACGCGGCGTTTGACTCCTGCTGCAGCCGCCTGGGAAGAGGGCGGCGATCGCCAGGAGGACCGGCAAGGCGCGCAGAACCGGCACTACCTTCATGTTATTTACCCCCAGATTCATTTCCAGGTTTCCCTTTGCCGCGAATCAGGGACTCGGGATGCTCTTCCAAATAATCGGCCAACTGGCGTAATGACCGGCTGGCGGCAGCAATCTCCTTCAGCGTGCCCTCCAATTCCACAATCAGGGGTGAGTCTTCGGAAAGGGCACCTCTGGCCGCGGTCATGGTTTTATTCAAACCCGCCGCCACTCCTCCCACCCGGCTGTCGAGATCGCGGGCCAGCTTGCGGAAATCTGCGGCGGTATTTTTGACGCCGCCCGCCACTGGATTAACCTGGCGGTCCACTTTGATAGCGAGCTTGCGGGCGGTCAGCAGAGTCTCTTTCAGGGCTCGGATGCTGGCAGCCAGGTCCGGGTTGTTAATGAACCGGTCGATACCGGCCAGGGCCGTTTCCAAATTCCTTTCCAGCTGTTTGGTTCTGGACGGGGTGGTGGGAATTTCGATATATTTTTTGTCGGGGTTATGCAGGATGATGGGCGTCTCGGGAAAAAAGTTAATCTCGATCATTAACTGGCCGGTAACCAAGCTCTGCGTAATCAACTCAGCCCGCAGACCCTTTTCGATGAGCTTCGGCATAAATATGCGCGGATTGCTGAGAAATTTCCGGTTTTCTGCACCCACCTTGAATTTATTCGGATCAACTTCGATTATGACTGGGATGCGCGTCTGCAGCTTAACTACGTCGAAGTAGATAACCATGCTGGTCACAGAGCCGACCGGAACGCCCTGGAAGAGCACCGGGGCACCCACGCTCAAGCCCTGGAGGGATTCATCGAAGTACAAAACGTATCTGTGGGTCTTCTCGAAGAAAGCGCTGAATTTGCCCGAACCGAAGATTACCAGGCTGGCAGCCATAATGATTACCGCCAGGACCACGAAACCGCCGATCATCATTCTGTTTGCTTGCTTAGCCATCTGGGCCTGCCCTGGCGCTTAAGATTTCTCACCCCGGGTTAAAAACAGGCGTAAATTGTGATCCCGGGTTTCGGCCAAAAGCTTTTTGGGGTTGCCCATGGCCGTCATGGTTCGCCGGGATGCATCTAGAAATACGGAATTGCTGCCAATCGCAAAAATGCTGGCCAGCTCATGGGTTACCACCACAATAGTGGTGCCCAGGCTATCGCGCAAATCGAGGATGAGGTCATCCAGGCGCCGGGCGCTCACCGGATCCAACCCGGCGGAAGGCTCATCGAAAAAAAGGATTTCCGGATCCAGCGCCATGGCCCGGGCTATCGCGGCCCGTTTCTGCATCCCGCCGCTGAGCTCTGCGGGATAAAACTCTTCGAATCCGGCCATCCCCACCAGCGCCAGTTTAAATTCGACCACCTCCCGAATCTTCTCCGGGCTTAAATCCGTATAGGTCTCCAGCGGCAAGGCGACGTTCTCGGCCAGGGTCATGGAGCTCCAGAGAGCCCCGCCCTGGTACATCACCCCGGCTTGGCGAATGATCCGCTTGCGGGTCTCTTGATCGGCGCCCCAGAAATCGACCTTTCCATAAAAGACCTTGCCCCTGGCCGGGGCCTTCAAGCCGATTAAAATAGTCATCAAGGTGCTCTTGCCGGACCCGCTGCCGCCCATGATGACGAAGATGTCCCCCCGGTTAATGGTAAAGGTCAGGTCCTTCATGACGACAAAGTCGCCATAAGCCATGGAGAGATGGCGCACAGTTATGTGGGCTTCCTTTTCCGTCATTTCCACGTTTTCCTGAGGCGCGGCAGTAGCTTTCACTCAGATCCCCAGCATGTTGCAGAGAACGGTGATCACCGCGGTGGAGGCGATGATCCCGACAATGGCGGTGACCACTGCGGACGTGGCCGCGTTTCCCACCGCCGCGGCGCTGTGGGTGCACTGCATACCCCGCATGCAGCCGGCCAGCGCCACGATCACGCCGAACACGAAACCGGAAAACAGGCCGATACCCAGATTCCAGAGCCCCACCGCCGCCGCCGTCTCGTTGTAATACTGTATGAAGCCGATATGGAGCATCCAGACCCCCACCACCATGCCCCCCAGTATGCCCATGAAATTGGCGTAAAGGCACAGCAGGGGCATCATCAGGGCCAGGGCCAGCATTCGCGGCAGCACCAGAAACTCCATGGGTGATATGCCCAGGGTTTTCAGGGCATCGATCTCCTGGTTCACCTGCATGGCCCCCAGCTGGGCGGCAAAGGCCCCCCCCGTGCGGCCGGCCATGACGATGCCGGTCATGATCGCCGCCATCAGGCGCACCATGGCAATGCCCACCAAATCGGCCACATAAATTTGGGCCCCGAAGAGCTTCATCTGGATGGCGCCGGTAAATGCCAGGATTAATCCCACCAAAAAAGAGACTAGGGAGACGATGGGCAACGCCTGGGCGCTGACGGCCTGCATGATTAACCAGAGATCAGAGCGGCGGTACTGGGCCCGGCCGGAGAGCAGCCTCAGAACGGCAATGGAGGCAGCCCCGATGAACCCCAGCAAATCAGCCGCGGATTCGAAGAAATAGAAGGTTTCGTCGCCCAGATGGGCGAGAAACGACACCCGCCCCTCTGCCTTGCGGGCCTCTTTCTCTTCGGGTACCGCCGAGGCCAATTCCAATAGTTTCCGCGCCCCTTGGGGCAGCGCCTCGTAGTTCAGGCCGATTTTTCGTCGGGAGCAGAATGTGTGCAAATCTACCAGGAAGATCAAGAGCCCGGTGTCCCAATGGGCCAGCTCCCGGGTGTCCAAGACCAGGTTGCGAACCCCCGGGGCGCCTTCGAGCCTTTGCTGAACCTTATCGGCCCCGGGCAGGTCACCGCCCAGCCTCCATTGCCCTGAAAGAATCACCTTCAGCGTGTCTGCTGATGCTTGCTCCATGATCATTTCAGCACGGGCTGTCATGGGCGTCCTTCTTTATAGTGCCCAGGGTGAACTGCCCCGACGCGACACCGGCCTGGAAGGGCGAGACCGGTCTGGACGCCTGGAGTTGCAATAATTTTAAGAACTAATAAACGTTAATCAACCCGGCAGGAGCTAACAACATACCTGGTTGGGTAACGGGGACCACAGGGTAGGGGATGTTTTCAAGATCTCAGTAATCAGGTGGGTCATTAGAGGCATATTTCCTGCATCACCTGGAGGCCGCCAACCAAGGCGTTCTAAATCCGCGCCCTCGCCGCTGCGCAGCCGCGGCGGTTTCCACACGACCTTTTTCATACCGGCTCAAAGGTTCGCCAAGGCTGTGCCTTCTCATCTTTAGGATAAGATCCTGCAGATTTTCATATTTCCTGGCCGCCTCCGTTGATGCTGTTGTGTTTTGGTTATTGGCAGGTATCCAGATAGGGTTTCAGGTTATTTTGGCAAACTCGTTTCCCTCTTCACATCCATTATTGCTCGAGAGATGATCATCCCCACTAACACGGCCCAGAAGTAGAGGCCGATCAAGACTTCGGAAATTACCAGAAATCTAACCAGCACGGTGTGTCTCGCCGGGATGATGTCTCCCAGTCCCAGGGTAGTTAGGGTGGTGCCACTGAAATAGGCCAAATCGATGACGTCGGCGTCAATATTAAAGGAAAAGCGGCAAAGTGTGACATACAGCACCCCGAAAGCTAAGGCGATCGAAATATAATTAAAGAAGACCAAAACCAGAGCCCGCAGCGGCCGCATAAACGTAAAGCCGCCAAAGGCGATGGAACTGGGCATCAGGAACAATTCGACTATCAAATAGCCCGCCATAGTTGTCAGCAGGATTTTTAGCCACAGATACGACGGCACATAAAAGGCAGTTAAATAGAGAACAATTAAAAAAATAAACCGAAAAAAAACATAGTAGCCTTCCCGGCCCCTGGTCAAGCCTCCCCAATTCCCGAACCAGCGCACCGGGCCATAGACCTCCTCGTATTTTTGCAGGAATGATTCGATTTTTTCCCAAAATTCCTGTTGTTCCATCTCAGGCATCATCCTCTGTCAAGATAGTCGGCTGGTTGATCTGTTGGGGTGTTCCCTGGGCCGGTCCTCTATGCGCTCGTGAACTCCGCCCGCCAGTAATTGGCCTCGCGCACCACCTCCCGCACCCGCTTCATCCTGGCAGTATCTTACGTCTCGCTCATCTTTTGGCGGGTTTTATGAAAGTGCCCTCCTGGTATTCCTGGAAGGCGAGCTGCAATTCTTCCTGGGTATTCATGACAATAGGGCCGTACCAGGCTACTGGCTCCCCGATGGGCTGCCCCGAGACCAGGAGAAAGCGTACGCTGCTGGCGGGAGCATAAATAGCCAACTCGTCGCCATCCCCATAAAGGACGATGCTCCGGTCGCCGCAGACGCAGCGGCGGTCGAAATCGAAATAGTTGGCCCCGATTACTTCGTGGGCGTAGGCGTCCCGCTCCGGATCGAAGTAGCCTTCCCCGGCAATGACGTAGGCCAGGGCGGTGTGGCCGCGCTCAACAGGATGATGGAATTCGGACCCGGCCGGCACCGACACGTCAAGATATTCCGGGTCGGTGACGATATCCTGAACCGGTCCCGCCACCCCGTTAACCCGGCCGCAAATGACCTTCACCTTGACGCCCTGGGCCCCGGAGACCTCGGGAATCTGGGCGCTCGTTATACCCCGATAGCGGGGCTCCATCATCTTGTGGGAGGCCGGGAGGTTAGCCCAGAGCTGAAAGCCGTACATGCGGCCCTGATCGTCCCCCTGGGGCATCTCCTGATGAACGATGCCGCTGCCGGCCGTCATCCACTGGACGTCCCCCGGGGCGATGACCCCCCGGTTGCCCAGGCTGTCCCCGTGGGCCACTTCCCCGGCCAGGACATAGGTGATGGTTTCGATCCCCCGGTGCGGATGCCAGGGGAAGCCTTTGAGATAGTCGGCCGGGTCATCGCCGCGGAAATCGTCCAGGAGGAGAAAGGGGTCGAATTGAGGCACCTCCCGGTACCCGAAGGCGCGGTGCAGGCGAACCCCGGCCCCTTCCAGCGTGGGCTTGCTCTGCCAGACTTTGTCGATTTTTCTAATCTCGGCCATGTGTTTGCTCTCCGGTGGGCAAAAGTTGGATTACGCGGTAAATCCCGCCGATATTCAGAGTGGCCCTGTCACGCAGGCGGCCTGGGGCTGGCCGGATAGGTCACGGCCGCGAGGCGATATCGCCGCCGGTAGCGCTCAAGCAGCGCCGTCATGCTACTTCCAGCACGACCCGGCCGGCAGGGGCGCCGGGGTCCAACTACGCGTGTGATTCGCCTAAGGGGAAAGGTTTATTAAAGATGACTAAAAGTTAAGGGTCAGGATCGGCATGTCAAGAAAACCCGCTCCTTTTGGGAAAGGGAGGAACCAGCGTGCTCTCTGAAAACCGGAAACCGTCTTCACTTTTTCTTCACCACCAGGACCGGGCAGGGGGCCTGGCCGATGACCCGTTCGGCGGTGGAGCCCATAAGCAGCCTGCGGAGGCCGGTGCGGCCGTGGCTTCCCAGGATGATGAGGTTAATGTTTTTGGCCTGGGCCATCTGCAGGATGGCCTCGAAGGGGTGGCCCAAGGGCAGGACCGCGGCCGTAAGGGGCACCCCCCGCAGGCGGGCTTCAGCCTCCAGCCGTTCCACCACCCGGTTGGCGGCCTTGACCTCGCCGTCGCTGGCGGCCACGGTAATGGCCGTCAATTGGCTCCCCATCCTCTGGGTAATGGTCAGGGCCTCCTGCCAGGCCGCGGCGCTGAAGGGCGAGTCGTCGGCCGCGATGAGGACCCGTTTGAATTCCAGGGCCGCACCCTTGGGGACCACCAGGACGCTGAAGGGGCTGTGCCCGATGACCCGGGCTGTCACGCTGCCCAGGAGCAGCCGGCTCAGGCCGGTGAGACCGTGGCGGCCCATGATGATCCAGTCGGGTTGGACCGCCTCGGCCTCCTCCAGGATACCTTCATAGGCGGAGGCGCTGGTGCGGATGCGAGTCTCCAGGCGCACCCCCATCTCTGCGGCCTTCTCCCGCCAGGATTCCAGCCGGGTTCGCACCGCGGCTTCCTGAGCCGCCTGCAACTCCAGATTGACCATGGGCGGCGGCAGCAGGTCCGGGGCCTGCATTTCATATAAGGGGATGAAGCTGAGCACCTGCAGCAGGAAGACCTGGCAACCGGCGGCTTTGGCCAGGTCCAGGGCCGCGGTGATCGCCCCCTGGCTGTCCGGGGACTCATCGGTGCACACCAGCAATTTCTCCAAAGGGGCGGGGCTGGTCATGGTGGACTCCGAATGGTTGGGTTTCGATTTTCGGTTTATGAAAATCTTAGATGTAAAAATCCGCAAGTTAGTTCCCGAGTTGACCCAGGGAACGAAAATGGCTGCCAAACCTTCATCGCTTCTTCACCACCAGGACCGGGCAGGGGGACTGCCCGATGACCCTCTCGGTGACGCTGCCCATGAGCAGTCTCTTAAACCCGGTGCGGCCGTGGCTGCCCATGATGATCAGGTCCACCCGGTTTTCCAGGGCCACCTGGATGATGCCCTCGTCGGCCGCCAGTCCCTGGGGCGAGATGCCTCGGAAGGAAACCCCTTCCCGGTTGGCCGCGATTAGCATCAGTTGCAGGATTTCCTGAGTCTCGGAGATATCTCCTTCCTCCCGGGCCACCGCCACCCCCACGAGTTCGCTTCCGGCCCGGGCCGCCATGGCGATGGCCTCCAGCAGGGCCGCGTCGCTGTAAGATGAGCCATCCGAAGCGACGAGCAATCGCCGGAAGACGAGCGACGCCTCCCGAGGGACCACCAGGACGTTTATCGGACTCAAACCGATGACCCTGGCGGTGATCGAGCCCATAAAGAGGCGCTCCATGGCGGTGCGGCCGTAGCGGCCCATGATGATGAGCTGGGGCTGGATCTTTTCGGCTTCGGCCACGATGGCGGCAAAGGGCGAGATACAGTGGAGTATCCGGCACTCCCACTCCACCCCCAGCCGGGTAGCGGCGGCGGCCGTAGCCGCCTGCTCCCCCTCGATCTCTTCTTCCAGGTCGGCCCGCAGGTCCGGGACCACCGCCTCGAACTCCGGGATGACCCTCACCACCCGGAGCGCGTAGACCTTGGCGCCGCAGGACTGGCCCAGGGCCAGGGCCTGAGCCACGGCATGCTGCCCTTCCTCGGAGCCGTCGGTGCACGCCAGCAGCCGGTCCCAGGGGCCGGGGCAGTTCAAGGAAATTTCCACCATGATGGCATCGCCTCTTTAAACGATAAGATAAAACCTCGGGGCTGGTTTAACCATATGGACCGCAAGGAAAATTTAAAAAAAACTAATTTGAGACTTCTGCGAAAAAACGACTTGGCCATCCTGAGCGAAGCGCAGGATCGCCTATTTCCTCAGTATATATGAGATTCTGCGGTAGCTTCGCTCCCTCAGAATGACAAATTTAGGGACCTTCGCGGAGGTGTCAAATCAGGGCTTTAGCGGCCCGATTTCCTCCGATTCCGCCCCTTCCTAGGACCTATCGTCTCATAACGACCGGCCAGGAAGCGCTGCGCCAGGACCTGGATCGCCTTTTCCCGGGCAAGGCGACTGAGGTCGCGGTACGTTTGGCAGTGCTGCGGGGGTAAGCCGGGGCTGCGGCGGTCCACCAGGGTCAGGGGGCTGATCAGGTCCAGCACGGCCCGAAACTTCTCCGGGACCGGCGGCACCGGGGGTCTGGGGGCCCACCGCCACTGAGAACCCAGGAGTTCCTCCACTTCCCCCCCGTAAACCAGCCCATGCACGGCGTCCACGGTCACCACCCGGCCTTCCGGCAAGGCCTGGCCGGCCCCCGGCAGGTCCACCAGGGCCGGCACCCCGTATTCCCGGGCCACCAGGGCCAGGTGGCCCGCGACCGAGCCCACCTCGGTGACCAGGGCGGCCAGCCGGGGCAGCAATGGGGCCAAAAGCGGCGAGGTCCGGGGGGCCACCAGCACTGCGCCTCGGGGCGCCTGGGAGAGGTCCCCTCCTGCGGGGAGGTGAAATACCGGGCCGGCTGCCACCCCCGGCGAACCGCTGCGGCCACCGGCCAGGAGGATTTCGGCGCCGGCCACCGGGGCCGGGGTCTCAAACCGGCGCCTGGCTCCGGCTTCCTGAAACTGCAAGCGCCGGGACTGGATAACATGGAGCTGTCCTTCCCGGTCCTGGGCCCATTCCACCGCCTGGGGGCGGCCGAAGGCGCCTTCCAGGAGGCGGGCCAGTTCAGCCAGCCGCTCCAGATCACCCTGATTCAGGACCCAAGCCGACTCCTGCTCCAGGGCCACCGGCAGCCGGGTAAGCAGCCCCCCGACCAGGGTGAGGCACTCCTCCTTGCGTCCCAGACGGGATTGCAACAGCCGGCCGCTCTTTTTGGAGATGATGAATTCGTCGGCGCTCACCCTCCCGCCCACCAGGTCGGCGGCCAACCCCCAAACGGCATTGACCAGGACCCGGTCCGGGTCAATGCCTCCGGGATCGGTGGTGAACATCACTCCAGCGGCCTGGGCCTCCACCAGGCGCTGCACCAGCACCCCCATGGCCGCCTCCTCCACCGCCAGGCCCTGGATCTTGAAATAGATCAAGGCCCGCTCCCCGAACTGGCTGGCCACCACCTGGCGCCAACGCCGGGGCGCCTCCTCCGGGGCTACCCCCAGAAAGCTGTCGTACTGCCCGGCAAAGGTGAGGCCCAGGTCTTCGCGGCCCCCGCTGCTGCGCACCGCCAGCCGGGACTCCGGGCCCGCCGCCAGCCTCTGCGATTCTTTGAGCAAGCCCTGCTCTAAGGCGGCGGGTATGGGTTGGGCCACCACCATGGCCTTGATCTCCCTGGAGGCGTCCGCCACCGCCGCCGGATCGGAGGGATCCAGGGCGGCCAGCCGGGCCCTGATCCGCTCTGCCAAAGGGCCGCCCTCACCCTGCAGCCCCTGTTCCATGAAGACCTGATAGGCAGTGAGGGTGGCCACTAGACCGTCGGGCACCGGCAGTCCCAGCTCGTTCTTGACCCGGGCCAGGTTGCCGGCCTTGCCGCCCAGGGCCGCCAGGAGTTCCGGGCCGGCCTTTCCCAGGCGCACCAGCATGGGGCCGGCCACCGGGGGCTCTTCGTCCAGCCGCTGCTGGATGGCATCCCGGATGCGCTGCCGGGAGGCCTCCAACTCCGGCCAGCCCCCGCCGCACATGCCTTGCAGGGCGGCCACCAGTTCAACCAGGTTTTTACCCAGGAGGTCGATTTGGGAACGCCAGGAGTCGAGTTTCAGCCCCTCAGGGGAGGATAGCATTCCTTCCAGGTCTCCCATCCGGGCCGTGATCTCGTGATTGAGGGCCAGAACCAGTTGAAAGCCCCGCCAGACGTCCTTCAGGGAAGGAGGCCGGGGCGTCTCCGCCTTCTTTTGCCGCCGCAGGAGGTTAACCGGGACCATAAAATTTCCTGCCCAGAATTTACCGCGACTTGGTCAAGATGGAAACAAATTTCCCTTCCCTGGGCAAGAGAACTTTAATTAAGCGGGTATTGTTCCCTGGCAGATAAATTCTAGCAACCGGACAAAGGGCAGTAGTGGAAGGCAAGGTTTTTGCTAATCTGCCCTTGTAACCTAGGCTCCCAAATCTTCTTTGATTAACTTATGGAGTTCTCCTGCTTTCTCCCCTCTCCCCTCACAGGGGAGAGGGGGTTTTGGCGCTACCGTGCTGCCCCCGTCGTCTCTGGCTAAAGGTCTGCAGCAACATTTTTCAATTTTCATTCGGCAGCCTTTATGCAATAGCCCTGCCGGATACTACTGGACACAGGGGGGATTAAATCAGGCCGCCAAGGCAAGGGGGGAAGCGGTTCCAGGGTAAGAATGCTGATCCGCTAGTCATCTCCTGGGACGGGACCCGAATCGGCGCCCAAAGGGGTTGCAGGCCGGACCATTACGTGCTTTTTGAAAAAATCGTCGATATATCCATAGGTGAGCTCATCGCCGGACATCACCATGTCCATCTGTTTGGTGTAAACTTCCAGGCGTCCCAGGATTTCCAATTTTTCCAGCAGCCCCGGCAGGGGATCGCCAATCGCCGTCCCGTCCAGCAAATCGCCTTTCAGCGTCACGTCAAAGCCGAGCCGGGAGAGAATCCCGCCGATCAACTGCAGCCTTCGCAACCGGCGCTCCAGAGCGGCGGCGCCGCCCTGGTAATGGAAACGGATGTAATTGTCGTCCAGATTTTCCCCGACAAAGGCCTCGATAGTGGAGGCGTGGTATCCCAGGCACAGACTGAAATTCATGTAATCCTTGGAGATGAGGGCGAAGCTGACCTTCCGCAGTTGATCTTCGGCCCGGGGAGTGGTCGAGGTTACGCCAATGACCGAAATAAACCCCTTGACATCCAATGGGCGGGCCTTGGGCCAGGGGATCGACATCAAGCCGCTGAGAAAGGTTCGGAAGGGCAGCGATCTCACCGCCTCGAAATCGACCTTCGCAGTTTGCTCAGACAACCCGCCTCCTGCATCGATTACCAATATCGGGACCATGCGCCCGGTTACCAGGCTCACAGCGTCTTTGGGGGTCACCCGGGCCCGCAGGCTGAGAGCGTACATTTCCCGCAGGCGGCCCGCCGCCGCGCAGAAGAGGATTTCGTGGAGGCTGCGGCAAGCTTCAGGGGTGAGAGGCTTTTCCGGCAAAACTGGCGCGGCCAGGGGAAACAGATAGGGGCTGAGCCCCTGGAGGATCTTTTGCGCCACCGGTTGCCGGGAGCTGGGGCCGGGCTCTACTTTGGACAACGGCTTTTCAGGATCGGCGGCGAAGACCATGAGGCTGGAGGCATCCACGCCGACCCAGACGCCAGGCGGCACGAGGGAAAGCGCTCCATCCCCGCCATAGTGAAAGATCGTGGGCACCTGCGCCTCTCTGGCTAAGAAAGCCAGATGATTACGGGCTTCCCCGGCGCCCACGACCAGGGCCGCAGCCTTGCTCAAAAGCGGCGCCAGAGAGAGCGCCGGCCTGTCAGCCAGGATTACCGTCCCTTGAGGCAGATCCTGGGGATCGGGCACCTGGTTAACATCAACCCGGAGGGCCGGTCCCGAGGCCCGGCCAGGATAAATCTTCGTCCCCCTGGAAATGAGCAGTCCCCTCGCATCTTCAGGCCTGAGGGAGCCGGGCCCGGAAGGCTCGCCGATGAGGGCGCTCCTCAGGATGACAATCTCTTTATCCGGCCGCAGCGCCCAGACGACTCTTTGAGGACCCGGCAACCCGGAGGACAATAACCCCACATATTCGCCTATGGTCCTCAGCTCTTCTTCCTCGAGGCATGACCGGCCCTGAAGGTTTTCCGGCAAGGGTTCCCTTCTCAAACCATCTTGAGGGTCCCAGGTAAGCCTGGAAGCCTGGACGCCGGACTCTGAAAGAGATATCTCCGGCCCCTTCCCCGGGGACACTCGATATTTCCACGGCCGCGCCTCAATTTCTCCCACCGCAGCCCCGAACCCCCATACTCCCTCGATAATGAACTGACCGGAACCTGCCGCGCCCTCAGCCGGATAAGCCGTCCCACTGGCCAGCAGTTCCACCTGGGGAAGCATCTGTCTTTCGGAGGGGAGAGAGAGTGTGGGAATTTCGCCGCCGAGGGCCTGAGATAATGCCTCCCTCAGGTATTTTTCCCGGGCGCTGAGAATCTCCGCCAGGTCTTGGTCTTTACCTTTGCTGAACTCGTTCAATACGGAGACGGCACGGCGGGTATGGCCCAGGACGATCTCGATTTGGAGCTGCACGTACGCCGGAGTGATATAGACATCCTCCGCCAGGTCTGACTGCATTTGCGCCAGGGTTCTGAGGGCGGCATTGCCTGCCGCGACGATTCCCATATAGCGCTGCACCTTGCGCTGATATTGTTCTCTGAGGCCAAGCGGCTTGGAGTCCGGCGGCTGGGAAGGGCTTCTTTGAAAAAGGCGGCGCCAGCTAGGCAAGGTCACACTCCCGAGGCAAGGATGTGACAGGAAATCGAAACTAAGGCCCTTTTATTTTGAGACATATCATATGGATGGGGAGCCGGCCAGGGGCTCCTGCGCTTGAGGCCCTGGCCGGCCGCTCCCAGGGAAATCCTTGCCGGTTTTCCGGTTTAGACTTCTTCCTTGGCAGATTTTTCCATTTGCAGGCCCAGGCCCTCGAACAGAATATAGATGCCGAAGCCATAAAACAGGGTGTAGAAGACGTAAAACACCAGCATGGCGCCGAGTATAAACCCTTTATCGCTCACCTGAAAGGCGGTGATGCCGGCGAAGTTGTAGCCGGGCTCCAAGGCCTGGGTCTGGACTTGCGCAATCACATTGGCCAGATTGAATTTTTTCTGTTTGGTCATGGCGGCAGACAGCTTATTAAGGGAGTACCACCAGTTTTTCACTACCTTTTTGGGGTCATAGTGGTATTGCGCCTCGAGTTTTCCACCCTGTTCGTTGAACAGGCTGTCGGAGTCAGCCACCGCTTGCAGCAGAACCTTGCCGAGGTCCCCGCTGATTTTCAGGTTAGCCCCCGCCACCTCAGCCTGGGCTCCGGCCTGGGTGTAAAGGGTCGCTGTTTCCTTGGCCTGGGCCGGGCTGGTCATCTTAATTTCCGCGGCAAACTGGGTGCCCACCTTGGTTTGGGCCAGCTCCCGCATCTCGGCGATATGATTGCTGGAGCCTTTGGCCAGGGAGTTGAAGAAGTTATCCGAATAGGCCAGCCCATTTTGGCCGCTGCCGAAAATCGGCATGAAAATCAGAATCAGGATAACCGCAAAAACTGCCAGGATAATTATTCCCAGAGCGAGTTTCATGGGTTTCATGATTTAAGCCCCCTCTACGCCCGGTTGGCCGGGGGATTCGATCCCCCTCAATTTATTGAGGTTCTTAAAGAACATGTAGAATACCCAGAAGCCGAAACAGGCCATGATCGCAAAGAATACGATCGTGCCGATGAAATCCAAAGCCTTGGTGGTTTCAACCGGAATTGAGACAATTTCCATCTGACTCAGTTTTCTCGGCAGGGCGAAAAGCCGGTTGATAAACCCGGCAATGATGGTTATGGCATAAAAGCCCCGGATGTACATGCCCTTAACCACCTTGGTGGTAAGGGCGCCTATCTGGATTCCCAGCAAGGAGCCCAGGAGCAAGCCCATGGCCAGGGTATAAAAGATGAAGCCATAGATGGCGTATTGCGAAATGGAGGCGAACCCGCCGGTATAGATAATCTGAAGGATGTCGGTGCCCACCGTGGTGAAGGACGACACTCCCAACATGTAAACGAACATGGGGAAGGTCAAAAAGCCGCCGCCCACCCCCATGATGGCCGCCACCAGACCCACGATAGCGCCGCAGATGGCGACGAAGAGGCCGGAAATCCGGTTGCCGCCGGGAACCAGGTCCTCATCGAAGGTGATCATCGGGGGAATTCGGATGGATTGCAGCTTCGTAGCCAGACCGGTAGTGGGTACGGCAGGGGCGGCGGTTGCCTGTTGCTCGTCAGGGGCTATGATCCGGGTGGCCCGGCCGGCCCTCCTGAGTTTAAGAAAATCTACCATGGCGTAGATTCCCAAAAACCCCAGGAGAAAAACATAAACCAGGCTGATAAAGAGATCGCTCAAGACCGGATTAAACTCATAAATGGCCCGGTTCAAAGTGCCGCCGACTACGACGCCGCCCGTCGAGCCAACCACAAAGGCTATCGCCAGGGTGCCGGAAACGTTGCCCAACTTTCGATGGATCACCGTTCCCATAATCGACTTGGCGAAAATATGGAAGAGGTCGGTCCCCACCGCCAGAATGCCTTTGACCCCCATGCTCATCAGGGCCGGAGTGATGACAAAGCCGCCGCCGGCGCCGATGCAGCCGGTTATCAAACCCGCAGCCAGACCGATGAGAATGGAAACCAGAAAAACCGAAGAGGAATAAAAGGCCGGCGCATAGGCCTCCTTGCCCCCCAAAACCTCGGGCGCAGCCCAGGCGAATCCGATAAAGCCGAGGATCGGCAGGCTAAAAGCCAGCAGGGTGAGCAGCTTTTTGCGATTCTTAAGGATTTCGAGGGAAGACTCGATCTCCCAGCGGGCGTGGGCCTCAGCGGCCGCCCGCATCATAGTGAATGCCTTATTCCCAAACTTCATAACCGTTAAACCTCCATTTTAGTGGTTTTGGTTAAGGAGGCGTCTCAAAAGTCTTGCCGCATTCGGAGTCAATCTCTACAAGTTCTATGCCGGGGCGGGTAATTAGCTAACTATTAGAAATAATAAACAGTTTAGATGCCTGGCCGGTTTTTCAGGTAGGGTATCCCCTAGAAAATCCTTTTACAGTTTGTCAAAATTCCTATTCCTTGACAGAAGGATTGACTTTATCTATTAATGGAAAGGCGCCTTTATCCATTTTTCCCTGGTGAAATCATGACCTTTTGGCAGTGGTTGACGGCAAATTCTCATAGCGCCGCCCCGGCCGGGAAGCCTTTTGCTCCCCACTGGCCTTACGTGGCCCTGGCCCTGGCGGCGCCGCTGGTTATCGGACTCATTATGGCCTTGATACTCAAGGCTATCGAAAATATTTTCGGCGTCAAACTTGGCGGAGGCGATATTTAGCCTCCCTTCCCGGACTTATGCATGGGCATCACCCTCCCTATCGCCTCCCATTGGCAGAAAATTCTTAATCCTGATCTAGGCCGTCTGGCTGAGCCAGTGCACGGCTGGTTTTATGCGATCCAGACCAATGGCGACCTTGCCGTCAGCCTGGTTGCCTTGATCGTCTTGGGCCTCTGTTTGGGTTTGTTAGGCGGCTTCTTCGGGGGCGCCAGCGGTTTCTTAATGGCGCCGCTGCTCAACCTCGTGGGCCACATCCCTTA
Source organism: Desulfobaccales bacterium (assembly GCA_049580385.1). GTDB lineage: Bacteria > Desulfobacterota > Desulfobaccia > Desulfobaccales > 0-14-0-80-60-11 > JAPLJC01. Next base: position 381,657 of record JBAUPV010000005.1, read on the forward strand.
CAACGTGGCCGTGGGGACTGAACTTTCCACGATGGTGGGCACCGCCACTATCGCCAACTTACGGCAACGGGGTCTCGGGTACATCGATTATAAGCTGGGAATTCTCCTGATCCTGGGAAGTGTCATCGGCTTGGAGATAGGCGCCCAACTACTTAAGTATCTCACTTATGCCGGGGGTATCACCCTGTGGGGCCGAAAAATCAGCCTGCTGCAACTGGTCATGACCTTGGTCTACGGTGGCTTGCTGGCCTGGATCGGCAGTCAGGTTTATCGGGAAGCCAGGAGCTCCCGCCAGGCTGAATTCTCTGAGGGCGCTCCGGGGGTTCCCCCGCTGGCCATGGCCACCCGGCTGCAGCGGGTAGCCCTGCCGCCGCTGGTATCGCTGCCGCTGTCCGGGGTTGAGGCCGTCTCTTTATGGGTGATCCTGGGAGTGGGCGCCGTCACCGGCCTGTTAACCGGATTATTGGGGGTGAGCGGGAGTTTCATTCGCATGCCGGCCTTGATTTACATCCTGGGCATCCCCACCGTGGTCTCCATAGACACCAATCTCCTTAATTACCTGGTCCTGGCTCTGTACGGAGCCTTCACCCACAGCGTCAAAGGAAATGTCGAGCTGCTGCTGATGGTAATTCTGTTGGTCACCACGGTTCCAGGCTATCAATGCGGGGGCTGGCTGCGGAAAAAACTGCCCGGCCACCGGCTCCAGCTCTTGTTTGCCGGTATTATTTGTGCCATTATCATCACTATGTTCTGGAAGGTGTTGAGGTAACGCCCCAACTAAGTGAAGGTCTCAACTCAGTAGGTTCTTTAATTCTCTAAGCCAATACATCCCCAAAAAGCAGGTCTTGATTCAGCTTGAGTTAATGTCTGGACCATTTTTAACATGAATTCAGCCCACCTGCTGAAAGGAGCGCCAAAATGCCGGGGACTATCGTAATCGTGGATGACGAACCGGATATGCTGATGTTGCTAAAAATCATCCTTACGGAAAAAGCGGATTACCAGGTGCTTACCACCAGTGACCCCAACCAGGCCCTGGACTGGTGCCGGGAAAATCATGCCGATCTCTTGATCAGTGATTTGAGAATGCCGGAGATCGGAGGCATCGAGTTATTAAAGATGATCAAAGAACTCGACCCGAACCTGGCGTTAATTATCATCACCGCCTTCGGAACCGTGGAGTCGGCAGTGGAAGCCATGCGCGCTAACGCCTTCGACTATATCACCAAACCCTTCCGCAAAGAGCAGATCTTGACGACGGTGGAGAAGGCCTTGCGATGGCGCAACGCCCAACGTTCGGCCTGATCCGTCCAAGCTGGCGCTGCTTATTGGGTAATATTTTGAAAATTTTGGATTTTTTAAAAAGGAAAAAATCGGTCCCACCCGAGGGGTGGGAAAATTATTTGAAACAGAAGCACGAGTCCTTCAAGGACCTGCTGGACGCCAACAACGCCGCTCTCCGGATTATGTCGCGGATGGACGCTAAATTGGCAGGCGACTTCGTTTTCGATATGGAATACATCCGTTCTCGAACCGAGATGATTTTCCAAGCCTGCCAGACTCTCATCGAGCAATTAAATGCACTGGGGGACAATCGTTATGCTCAATTGGTCCCCGTTTTTGCAAATATAAAAAACCGGATAGAAGAGGAAATTCAGGCTGGAACAGCCTCCCATGAGAAAATAGCGCTCGTACTCCCCTTGAGCCAGGTTGACCGGAGGCTGCTGATGGCCGTGGGCGGGAAAAACGCCAACCTGGGTGAGATCAAAAACCGCTTGCACCTGCCGACGCCGGATGGGTTTGTTCTAACCACCGAGGCCTACCATCTGGTTCTGGCTGAAAATCGGCTGGCCGAACGGGTGGGCCGGATTCTCGAAAAGTTGGAGGTAAATGAGGTAGCGCAGTTGTTGGACCAAAGCAGGCAGTTGCAGGATTTGGTCCTGGCGGCGCCAATCCCTGCGCAACTCTCCGGGGAAGTAACGGAACAGTATCTTAAGCTGGCGGCGAGACTGGGTTACGAACCGCAACTGGCCCTCAGGAGCAGCGGTTTATATGAGGACCAAGAGCTTTCCTTTGCCGGGCAGTTCCTGACGGTCTTGAATGTACCCGCCCCCGAATTCTTTCCTAATTATCTCAGGGTGCTGGCCAGCCAATTCTCGCCTTCCGCCCTGGTCTATCTGCATGAGAAAGGGTTGCTCCGCCAGGAGTTGGCCATGAGTGTGGGGTGTCTGGCCATGGTGCCGGCCCGGGCCGCCGGCGTCCTGTTCACGGTCGACCCCCTGGGTGGCCGCGCAGACGCCATGGTCCTGGACGCAGCCTGGGGTTTGGGGCCTTCTGTGGTAGAAGGCGCCTTGACCCCGGACCACTTCACCCTCGCCAAGAAACCGCAAATTAAGGTTTTAGAGCGGCGACTCGGCAACAAACCCGTCCGTCTGATCGCCGCCCCCGATAAAGGGGGGCTTACCTCGGAAGCGGTGCCGGCCGCGGACCGTGGCCAACCGGCCCTGACCACGGAGGAACTGCTGCAGGTGGGAAGCTACGGGGCGCAACTGGAAGAATATTTCGGGGGACCCCAGGATATCGAATTTGCCGTGGATAGGGAGGGACGGTTACTGCTCCTGCAATCCCGCCCCTTAACGTTGCTTGAGCCTGAAGGCGAGCCCAGCCTTTCGCCCTCGATTCAGGAGAGCCACCCGGTCTTGATCGACCACGGCAGCGCGGCCTGCTTCGGCGTGGCTGCCGGCCCGGTTTTCATCGTCCGCCGGGATGAAGATCTGGCCCGCTTTCCCGAAGGGGCGGTGCTGGTGGCCGCCCACACTTCCTCCAACTACGGCGTTGTGCTCCATAAAGCCTCCGCCTTGGTCGTGGACATCGGCAGCGCCACTTCGCACCTGGCCATCCTGGCCCGGGAATTCAAGGTCCCAGCTCTGGTGGATACGGAAAAGGCCACCCAGGTCTTGCAAAACGGGCAGGAAGTCACCGTGGACGCCGATCACCTGCGGGTGTACCAGGGGCGGGTGGAAGCGCTGTTGGCCGCCAAAAAAGAAAAGTCTTCCCTGCTGGCTGAAACCCCGATCTATGCCACCTTGCGCCGGGTCTTGCGCTGGATCACTCCGCTTAATTTAACCGACCCGACGTTGAGCAACTTTACGCCCGCATCCTGTAAGACCCTCCACGACATCGCCCGCTTCGCCCATCAGATGGCCATAACCGAGATGTTCGATCTGGGGGAACGCGTCGGCCCGGACCAGGTGCACATGGTCCAACTCAAAACCACTATCCCCTTGAATCTTCATTTGATCGATCTGGGGGGCGGCATTGACGCGGACCGGCGGGTCAGGTTCGTTACTCCCGACGCCATCACCTCCATCCCCATGAAGGCCCTGTGGCGGGGAATCAGCTATCCCGGAATTTCCTGGGCCGGACCCATCCCCATCGATGTGAAGGGACTCTATTCCGTAGTCTCCCGTTCCCTGGCCGGCCCCATGCCCGACTTCTGGGCCCGGACCCTGGCCATCGTTTCCCGGAACTATCTCAATTACAACTCCCGCCTGGGCTATCACTTCGCCACCCTGAACGCCTTTATCAGCGAGGTGCGCAACGACAACTACATCAGTTTCCGGTTCCAGGGGGGCGCCGCGGACCAGGCCCGGCGAGGGCGGCGCGCCCAATTCCTGGGCGCGGTTATGGCCCGGCTCGATTTTCAGGTGGAAGTCACCGGGGACCTGGTGGTCGCCAAGCTCTGGAAGTATCCCCGTCCCCTCATGGAAGAAAAACTCGATCTGGTGGGCCGGCTCATGGGCTGCGCCCGTCAGCGGGATATGATCATGACGGATGGTGAGCAGGTTGACTGGTACGTAGAAGCCTTCCTGGCAGGAAATTACCGGTTCGCAGGTGAACCCGGCGCCCACCCCGCCTCCTGACTCCCGGGAATCTCGACCAGGTTTGCTTGCCGGATATCCCGGATTAAGCTAAAATTTAAGCATAAATGGCAATTTGTCCCGGCGCTGGACCATTGGGTCCGGCTGCCGCTGACACCTGAGGATGACGGCCACATGCGGCGCTTCCCTTTCCTCATCACCAGGCACGCCCTGGCCCTGCTGCTGGCGCTGAACGTCGCCCTCCTGGGGATCAGCATCTATCTGGGGATCATGAGCGCCAGACAGATGCTGGATATCGTCAAGGAGGACTTCAACCAGCAGCAACTGGTGCTGGCCCGGCACACCGCCAGCCTCATGGAACAGGATATCAACTTCCTGAAACGGGAGTTGAACACCCTTAATTACTCCCCTGCCGTTCAGTACCTGGAACCCCTCACCTGGGCCAACCGCATGCGGGCCACCCTGGCCAGCGTCCGTGAGGAAGGGGTGGTGGCGGTTATCCGCATAGACGCCAAGGACCGCCAGGCTTACCTGGTGGAAGGCCGGGGTCAGGTTCGGATCGCCAGCGGCTCTTTTAAGGACGCCCCTTACCTCGATTGGGCCGGCAACCCGAAAAACCGGGACCATGTCTTTGTCAGCCCAGTGTCCACTCAGGTCGCCGATTATACAGGGCGCCTCATCTCGGTAATGGCCGTGCCCACCTATGAGGTATCGGTGGACGAGGACCATCCCCACCCCTCCGGGGTCTTCGCCGGGGTTCTGGTCTTTTATATCGACGCCCAGCGCCTGGCCGACAAGTTTACCCGAGAAATCAGGAGCGGCAAGACCGGCTATGCCTGGGTCATGGACAGCCAGGGGACTTTTTTAAGCCATCCGGAACGCGACTTCATCGGCAAGAACGCCTTCACCGTCCGCAAGCAACGGGCGCCGGCCATCTCCTTTGACGCCATCAACCGGATTCAGAAGGAGAAGATGCTGAAGGGAAAGGAGGGCTGGGGCACTTACATCTCCGGCTGGCATCGCGGTCTCACCGGCGAGATCCGGAAACTCATCGCCTATGCGCCGGTGAGACTGGCAGACCCGGCCTTGGGGCCCAACGCCAACCCGGCGCCCATCTGGTCGGTGGCGGTGGTGGCCCCGGTCAGCGAAGTGGAGGGCGCGGTCCATGCTCTCTATCTGCGCCAATTCCTCATGCAGGTGCTTATCGGCCTGTTGGTCATCTCCAGCACCATCGCCCTGTTGAACTTCCGTTATGAGCGGCAATTTTCCGATAACCTGGAGCAGGAGGTCAGCCGCCAGAAAGAGAAATTGCAGAAATCCGAGGCCCGCTACCAGGGCCTGGTGGAGAACGCCGCCGACCTCATCTACACCGTGGACGAACAGGGACGGATCCTCTCCATCAACCGCTACGCCGCCGACCTCTTTGCCACCGCCCTGGCCGCGGCCCCCGGAGGACCGGCCCCAGATGCGGCGACGGGCCGCGCCTCAGACTTCCTGGGCCGCAGCCTCTACGATATCTTTTCCCAAAAATCAGCAGACTTCCATATGGAATGGCTGCTGAAAACGAAACCGACCGGCCTGAGCACCAGCCTCCGCCACGAGGTGGTCATCGGCCCCAAGGAGTTCTGGTTCTCCACCAACGTCGTGGGGATCAGGGACGAGGCGGGGCAGATATTCGCCTTCGAGATCATCTCCAGAAACATCACCAACCGCAAGGCGATGGAAGACCGCTTGATCAACATGGAGAAGCTGGCCTCCATCGGCACCCTGGCCGCCGGCGTTGCCCATGAAATCAACAATCCCATGACCGTGATCCTCGGGTTTACCGAGCACCTGCTGGAGCAGACCGGGGAGTTGCCCCTCGTCCACGAAACCCTGGAGGTCATCGAGGAGGAGGGGCTGCGCTGCAAGAAGATCGTCGAGAATCTCCTCACCTTTGCCCGGGCCCCGGAGCGCACCGAGAACGTGGCGGACCTCAACCAGATCCTGGAAAAGACCCTGGCGGTGGTGAAAAACACCCTGTTGACCAAAAAGATTCGCCTCGATTCCAACTTCACCCCGGACCTGCCCATGGCCGCGGGCGACCCCCAGGAGCTGCAACAGGTTTTCATCAACCTGATCAACAACGCCCGGGACGCCATGAAGGGCGGGGGGGTGCTGAAGGTGGAGACCAAGCTGCCCCCGGACGGGAAAAGGGTGGCTGTTGAATTCTGCGACACCGGCAACGGCATCCCCCGGGAGGCCCAGCCCAAGATCTTTGACCCCTTCTTCACCACCAAAAGGACCGGCGAAGGCACCGGCCTGGGCCTGTCCCTGAGCCACGGCCTCATCACCAAATTCGGAGGCGACATCATCTTTACCTCCTTCCCGGCAGATGAATATCCTGAAAAACACGGGACCACCTTCACCGTTTACCTGCCCATCGCCGCGGCGCAGGAAGCCGGGGAGGGACCGCGGCAGCAGCAACGGGATAGGAGCAACGGCGGCACCCAATAATCTCGGTTAAGGCCACAACCCAGGAGGACATATGCCGGAACGGATTTTAGTGGTGGACGACGAACCCAATATGCTCAGGTTATTGAAGACCATCCTGATGGATAAGACCGGGTACGAGGTGACCACCACCAACAACCCCCTGGAGGTGAGCAAACTGCTCCAGGCGGACCGCTACCACGTGGTGATCTCCGACCTGAAGATGCCCCTGGTGGACGGTATGGACCTCATCGAGATCATCAGGAAAATCGATCGGACCCTCCCCATCATCATCATCACCGCCTACGGCACCATAGAGACCGCGGAGGAGGCCGTCCAGAAAGGGGCCTACGATTTCATCACCAAGCCCTTCCGCAAGGAGACCATCCTCATCACCATCCGGCGGGCCCTGGAGTGGAGGCGGATGCAGGAGGAACTGCAGGCGTTGAAGAACCAGCGGTCGGCGGGCACCGAGTAGTGAGCAGTAAGCAGTGAGCAGTGAGCGGTGAGCACTAAAAAGTTAATAATGTGGCAACTGAGGGTGCGTGGTGTTCAAGTTCCTGCGACGCTTTCTAAAAGAGGAAGTGGACGAAATGGGCCACCTGCGGGAGCAGTTCGGCCATTTCCGCCGCTTGTTGACGGGAAACAACCAGGCTTTGGAAATCATGGCCGATATGGAGGAAAAGCTCTCCGGGGAATTCCTCTTCGACACCGGCTACCTGGAGACCCAGACGGAGCGCCTGCTGGACAACGTCCGGGAGGTGGTGACCGAGCTCGATCTAATGCTCTTAGAAAACCGCCATCCGGAATTGGCCTCTACCTATAAGCGGCTGGCGGAGGAAATCGGCGCTGAGCTGGCAGCGCTCCCCAGCATCCCGGAAACCCCTTATATCCTGCCCTTAGCGGCCCTGAACCGGGAACTGGCGCCCGCGGTGGGCAGCAAGATGGCCAACCTGGGGGAGATCGGCAACCGCATCGGCCTGCCGGTGCCCCAGGGATTCGCCATCACCGCCATGGCCTACAAGCGCTTCCTGGAGGAAGCCCAGCTCTCCGGCGAACTGGAAGCCATGCTCTCCCGGGCTTCCGTCCACGACCTGGAAAGCCTGGAGGCCATCAGCCTGGAGATCCAGGAGCTGATCCTCCGGGCGCCGCTGCCCTCGGACCTGGAGGAGGCGCTCAAGCAGGCGGTCCAAGGCCTGCCGTCCCCCTGGCTGGCAGTGCGCTCCAGCGCCGTGGGGGAGGACAGCGAATTCTCCTTTGCCGGCCAGTTCGCCACCCTGCTCAACGTGGCAGCCGCCGGGCTGCCGGAACACTACAAACGGATCGTCGCCAGCAAGTTCACCTCCCGGGCCATCTTTTATTGGAAATACCAGCACTTCTCCGCCTCGGAACTTCCCATGGCGGTGGGCGTCCTGGCCATGGTGCCGGCCCGGGCCAGCGGGGTGATGTTCTCCCAAGACCCCCAGGCCCCGGAGGCGGACCGCGTCTTAATCACCTCGGTCTGGGGCCTGGGCCCGTACGCGGTGGACGGCGCCATCTCCCCGGATCTTTACGTGGTGTCCCGCAAAGAGGGCCACCCCATCAAAGAGCGGCGGGTCACAGCGAAGCCTGCGGCCCTGGTCTGCCAGCCCGGAGGCGGGGTGGCGGCCGAGGCCCTGCCTCCGAAACAGGGCAGCTCCCCTTCCTTGACCGATCTTCAGGCCCGGACCCTGGCAGAGACCGCCCTCACTCTGGAAAACCATTTCGGTGGCCCCCAGGACATTGAATGGGCCTTGGGCGAAGCCGGCAACCTGGTGATCCTCCAGTCCCGGCCCCTCAGGGTGAGCACCTCTCGATTCGCCGCCCCCCTCCGGGAGCGTCCGGCGGAACCGGCGACCCCGCCGCTCCTCAGCTTCGGAGTCCGGGCGGTGGGCGGCGCCGCGGCTGGCCGGGTCCACCTCTTCCTGCACGACGGAGAGGTGGCCGACATCCCCCCAGGCGCAGTGGTGGTGGCCCGCCAGCCTTCGGCCCGCCTGGTCCTGGCCATGGACCGCATCGCCGCCATCATTACCGAAGTGGGCAGCCCCACGGACCATATGACCATCGTGGCCCGGGAATTCCGCATCCCCACCCTGGTGGACGTGGGCAGCGCCACCCGGGTGCTGCGCCCCGGCCAGATCGTCACCGTGGACGCGGATGCGGCCCGGGTCTATCCCGGTATTGTCACCGAATTGCTGGGGCGCGCCCCGGAAACCCCCGAAGACCTGCGCACCTCCCCGGTCTTTCAGAAACTGGGGCGCATCCTGAAGATGACCAACCCCCTTAACCTCCTGGACCCGGAGAGTCCGGATTTCCTGGCGCGCAATTGCCGGACCCTGCACGACCTCACCCGCTTCTGCCATGAAAAGGCCATGGACGCCATGTTCAACCCGGACGTGGAGCGGGTCTTAGATTCGGGCCGCGTCAGCCGCCTGGTCAGCGACCTGCCCCTCAACCTGTTCATCCTGGACCTGGGCGGCGGCCTGAAGGTCAGCGGCCAGGCCCAGGTGCGCGAGGACGACATCATTTCCCGGCCCTTCCTGGCCCTGCTTAGGGGCTTCCACCATCCCAATGTGAGCTGGTCTGGGCAGGTCGCCCAGGACATGAAGGGCTTCATTTCGGTGTTCGCCAATACCATGTACGATATAAACAAAGGGGAGCGGGGCCTGGGGGGCAAGAGCTTCGCCATCATCACCGACTCCTACCTCAACTTCAACTCCCGCATAGGCTACCACTTCGGCATGGTGGACGCCTATATCTCCGAAGAGCGCAACGACAACTACATCAGCTTCCAGTTCAAGGGCGGGGCCGCCGCGGTGGACCGCCGGGAGCGCCGGGCCCGGCTCCTGAAAAGGATCCTGGACGACCTGGGCTTTAAGGCCCAGGCCAAGAGCGACCTGGTGCAGGGCCGCCTGGTGAAGTATTCCCTCCTGGAAACCGAAGAGACCCTGGAGCTGGCCGGCCTGCTCATCGCCTTTTGCCGCCAGCTCGATCTGGCCCTGTCTTCCGATACCGTCCTAGAACGCTGCCTCCAAGCCTTCAAGAAGGAAGACTACAGCCTCTCGTTCCTGCGTCCGGAGGAGGCCGCTAATTAAGACAAAGTAAAAAGTAAAAAGGCAAAAGGCAAAAGGGAAAACCCAAAACGCATTCTTTTTTATTTTTTAGCTTTTACTTTTTACTTTTTACTTTTGCCTTCTCCGAAGGAGTTTGCCCCAGGCCCGGTTTTCCTTTATACTGGTCTCTTAATCTCAATACTCTCTGGAAGGCCCTCAGACATGCCATTTTTTCGGAAGAGTGAAGAGGAGCGCCCCCCCAAGCCAGCCCGGGAATTGCTGGACCTGAGGGCCGCGGTAGAGAAGGCCCAGTTGCCGGAGGCTGCGGCGAGAGTGGCCCTGAAGGAGCTGGAACGGCTGGAGAAGACCGAGCCCTCAGTGGCGGAATATAGCATCGGCCTCAATTACCTCGATTTTCTGATCTCCCTGCCCTGGAACCGGGTCACCGAAGACAATCTGGACCTGAAACGGGCCGAACGCATCCTAGAGTCTCAACTCTATGACCTGAAGCAGGTCAAGGAGTGTGTCCTGGAATACCTGGCGATGCGCACCCTCTGCAGCCTCCAGGCCTCCCAGGTACTGGTGGTGGACGACGAGGAGATCGCCCGCACCAATCTCGGGTACATCCTGCGGAAGGAAGGGCACCAGGTGGCCACTGCGGCCAACGGCCTGGAAGCCCTGGAAAAGGCGAAGGCCCAGGAGTTCGACATCATCCTCACCGACCTGAAGATGGAGAAGATGGACGGCCTCCAGCTCCTGGAATCGGTGAAGCAGGTGTCGCCGAACACCGAGATCATCATGGTCACCGGCTACCCCACGGTGGGCACCGCGGTGGACGCCCTGAAGAGGGGGGCGGCCCACTATCTCTCCAAGCCCATCAGGCTGGAGGAGCTGCGCGCCACGGTGCGGGAAATCGTCGATAGAAAACGGCACCTGCAGATGCGGCGGGGGCCCACCCTCTGTTTCGCCGGACCCCCGGGCAGCGGCAGGACCGCCGTCGGCCTCGCCATCGCCGAGGCCCTGGATCGCAAGTTCGTGCGCCTGTCCCTGGCGGGGCTGCGGGACGAAGCGGAGCTCCGGGGCCAGCGGCGCACCCACGCCGGGGCCCGGCCCGGGCGGATCATCGCTGAATTGAAGCGCCTGGAGGTCGGCAACCCCGTCTTCATGCTGGATGAAATCGACAGGATCGGCCCGGATTTCCAGGGCGACCCGGCCCCGGTCCTGCATCAAATCCTGGACTCAGAGCAAAACGCCCGCTTCCTGGACCATTACCTGGAGGTGGACTTCGACCTCTCCGGGGCCATGTTCATCACCACCGCCAACGTGGTGGAGAAGCTGCCGGCGCCCCTGCTGGACTCCCTGGAGGTCATCCATTTCCCCGGCTACACCGAGAACGAAAAGCTCCACATCGCCCGGAATTACCTGATCCCCGGGCAGTTGCGGGAACACGCCCTGCACCAACTGGGCCTCGCGTTCAGCGACGACGGCATCTTAAGGATCATCCGGGATTATACCCGGGAGGCGGGCCTGAGGAACCTGGAGCGGGAGATCACCGCCATCTGCCGCAAGCTGGCCCGCATCTGCCTGGCGGACAAGGGGAAATCCTGCGCCCTCACGGTGGACCAGACACTCGTGGCGGATTATCTGGGGCCCCGGAAATTCGTCCCGGAGGTGGCCGAGGCGGGCAACCAGGTCGGGATGGCCACCGGGCTGGTCTGGACCGAATTGGGCGGGGAGCTCACCTTCGTGGAAGCCTCCCGCATGAGCGGCAATAAGCAACTGATTTTAACCGGCTCCTTGGGGAGCGTCTTTAAGGATTCGGCCCAAACCGCCCTGAGCTACCTTCGCAGCCACGCCGGGCAGTTCGACCTGAACCCCGATTTTTTCAGCGACAGCGATATCCATATCCACCTCCACCTGCCCTCCGGCGCCAACCCCAAGGGAGGCCCCTCAGCCGGGCTGGCCATCGCTCTTGCCCTGCTGTCGCTGTTAAGCGGCCGGGCGGCCCGCCGCGACGTTGCCTTGAGCGGCGAACTGACCCTCTCCGGACGCATCCTGCCGGTGACCGGCATCCGGGAAAAGATCCTGGCGGCGCGGCAGGCTGGGGTCAGGGTGGTGGTCTTCCCCAGGGAGAATGAAGCGGATCTTGCCGCCCTGGAAGATGAGGTGAAGGAAGGGCTTTCTATCGTCCTGGCCGATAACCCGGAAAGCCTGGTCGATCTGGTGCTGCTTCCGAAGTGAGACCGCAGCGGAATGATATTTAGGACAGAGGTCCGCCGGCCCTTGCTACCTCCCCCAAAACCCCTTCCCCCCATCGCTTAATCAAAAGAAAAACCGGGACCTGCGGCTCCGGCCCGATCACAGGCTCGAAACCTGTGCCACTGTCGCCCTTATAAGTTTTGAAGGGCAGCGCCTGCCCCCAACTTTCCCTTAAGGACCAAGGGCTTCTCCCCTTTCCTCCTCCACCAAATCATTTTCCCTCCTGGCCCAAAAGATATTCTTGACAGCTTGTGAGAAATTTAACATACTGCTTCCATCTTTCACCGGGAGGGAGCAGGCGGCATGGATATCTATCTTCCCATAGCAGGTATGAGCATCAATATCTTCCTGGTCCTGGGGATCGGCGGCCTGGTGGGTTTCCTCTCCGGGCTCTTCGGGGTGGGGGGCGGTTTCCTGCTGACCCCGCTGATGATGATGATCGGCATTCCCCCGGCGGTGGCCG
>JBAUPV010000006.1:0-257044 GCA_049580385.1 Desulfobaccales bacterium
CTGTAGGGGCGGGTTTTAAACCCGCCCCTACGCCAAGCCAGGCGAAACCGCCCCTGTCATCCTGAACTAAATTCCGGCGCCAGCTCCCTAAGCTACCCCTGGAATTTCCTGTTGCCTGGCCCTCACTTTGTGCTAATATGTACATGGGCTTATCACCCCGGTGTTCGCCAGCCGGCGGCCCAGGCGTCTCGCTGGCGTAAGCGGAGGCTATAAAGCCTGCGGCTGCCCAAATTTTAGATATTACCTGCGCTAAGCGCGGTTCGCCGACTTCAAGATGGAGGTACCTGTGGCATGAGCAAGGCAACTCTCACCCTTGATGGGAAGACGGTAGAGTTTGAGCCCGGCCAGACCATTTTGGAAGTGGCCTGGGCCCATGGAACCTACACCATCCCCACCCTCTGCTATCTGCGGGATACCACCCCCACCGCGTCATGCCGGATGTGCATGGTGGAAGCGGAAGGCGCCCGCACCCTGTTGCCCGCCTGCGCCACCGCGGCCGCCCCGGGGATGGTGATTAAGACCGAGTCGGCCAGGATCGACGCCTCCCGCAGGATGGTTCTGGAGCTGCTGCTGGCCTCCGGCAACCACAACTGCCTGGTGTGCGAGGCCAACGGCGAGTGCGAATTGCAGGCCCTGGCCTATCGTTATGAGGTGCCCACCCCCAGCTTCGCCAATCCCCCGGACACCCAATACTATTACGAAGACAGCAACAGCATGATCGTCCGGGATTTTTCCAAGTGCGTCATGTGCGGCCGCTGCGTCCGGGGCTGCAACGAACGGCAGGTGAACCTGGCCATCAGTATCGGCTACCGCGGTTCCCACAACAAGATCGTGGCCAAGGCCGATTACCCTTATATCGATTCCGACTGCGTCTTTTGCGGCGAATGCGTGCAATCCTGTCCGGTGGGGGCCCTGCTGGACAAGAACGCCATGCATCAGGGCCGCACTTGGGAACGCCGCCGCGTCCGCACCACCTGCTCTTACTGTGGGGTGGGCTGCCAGTTGGATCTCCACGTCAAGGGCGGCAAACTGGTCAAGGTGACCGGCGCCCTGGCCCAGCCCAATGACGGCCGGCTGTGCGTCAAGGGGCGGTTCGGCATGGGGTTCGTCCAGCATGAAGACCGCCTCAAGACCCCGCTCCTCCGGAAAGAGAAGAACGGCGAACTCCAAGAGGCCACCTGGGATGAGGCCCTCGATTTTGTGGCCCGCCGCCTCCGGGAGGTGAAGGAAAAACACGGCCCCGAAAAGATTGGCGGCTGGTGTTCGGCCCGGGCCACCAACGAAGAAAATTACCTGATGCAAAAACTGCTGCGCGCCGCGGTCGGCACCAACCACGTGGATCACTGCGCCCGCCTCTGACACAGCTCCACCGTGGCCGGGCTGGCCGCGTCCTTCGGTTCCGGAGCCATGACCAATTCCATCGCCGAATTGGAGGATGCCGATTGCATCCTGGTGATCGGCTCCAACACCAACGAAAATCACCCGGTGATTGCGGCCCGCATCAAGCGGGCGGCGCGTCTCAAAAATAAGAATCTCTTGGTCATCGATCCCCGGCGCCACGGCCTGGTGCGGCACGCCCGCCTCTGGCTTCGCCAAATTCCCGGCACCGATATCGCCCTGATCAACTCGATGATGCAGGTCATCATCGCGGAAGGCCTCTATGACCAAACCTATGTAGCGGAACGCACCGAGAACTTCGAGGCCCTCAAGGAGACGGTGGCCAAATATACGCCGGAATACGCCGAAAAGATTTGCGGGGTGCCCGCCGCCGAGATTGCGGACGCAGCCCGCATGTACGCCCGGGCCGGGGCCGGCTCCATCGTCTATTGCATGGGCATCACTCAGCATACGGTGGGCACCGACAACGTCAAGACCCTGGCCAACCTGGCCATGCTCTGCGGCAATGTCGGCATCCAGGGCGGTGGGGTCAACCCGCTCAGGGGCCAGAACAACGTCCAGGGCGCTTGCGACATGGGCGGCTTACCCAACGTCTTCTCCGGCTATCAGCCGGTCACCGACGCCGCCAACCGCAAGAAGATGGCGGAGGCCTGGGGCGTGGCCAGCCTCCCCGACTGGCCGGGGATGGCCATGACCGAGATGCTCCCGGCCATTGCCCAGGGCGGCATCAAGGCCCTGTACATCATGGGAGAAAACCCGGCCCTCACCGACCCCGACGCCGACCATGCCATTAAGGCCATGCAGTCCCTGGACTTCCTGGTGGTGCAGGACCTCTTTCTCACCGAGACCGGCAAACTGGCCGACGTGGTCTTGCCCGCCGCCTCCTTTGCCGAAAAAGACGGCACCTTCTCCAACACCGAGCGCCGGGTCTCCCGGGTGCGCCAGGCCATTCCGCCCGTGGGGCAGGCCAAGGCCGATTGGCAGATCCTCTGCGAGATCGCCGGGCGCCTGGGCTACCCCATGAAGTATGCCGGGCCCGAAGCAATCTTTGAAGAGATTCGCCGGGTGACCCCTGCTTATGCGGGAATTTCCTATCCGCGCCTGGAGGCCGGCGGCCTGCAGTGGCCCTGTCCCAATGAGGGGCACCCCGGCACGGTCTATCTCCACAAGGACCGCTTTGCCAGGGGCCTGGGCATGTTCTTCGCCATCGAGCACCGGGACCCGGCGGAGATGCCCGACGCCGAGTACCCGCTCTATCTCACTACCGGCCGCCTCCTGTATCAATACCATTCCGGCACCATGAGCCGGCGGGCCCCCGGCCTGGAGGAAAAGGCCCCGGAATGCCGGGTGGAAATGGCCGCCGCCGATGCGGACAAATATGGCATTGCCGACGGCCAGCAGGTGCGCCTCCGCACCCGCCGGGGCACGATCACCGCCAAGGTGCTAATCTCCGACCAGGCCGTCCCCGGCACCATCTTCCTCCCGTTCCATTTCGCCGAGGCCTCGGCCAATAAACTGACCAACGCCGCCCTGGATCCGGTCTCCAAGATTCCGGAATACAAGGTCTGTGCGGTGCAGATCGAGAAAGTTTGAGGAGGCTGACCATGACTGCGCTGACCAAAAATTCAGGATGCGCCTGCCAAACGGCAGCCGCCCTCAGCCCGGAAATCATTCAGAAGGTCGATGAGATCGTGGGTAGGCATAAGGATCAGGCCGGGGCCCTGATGCCGGTCCTGCAGGAGGTCCAGGAGGCGGTGGGTTATCTGGACCCCGCGGTGCAGGAGCGCATCGCCACTGGCCTCAATATCCCGGGAAGCGAGATCTTTGGGGTGATGAGCTTCTATTCCATGTACACCTGGAAACCCAAAGGCCGTTACATCGTCCGCATGTGCGAATCCCCCCCCTGCCACATTGCCGACGCCGGCAATATGCTGCACGCCTTGCAGCAGGAATTGGGGGTCGGGGTGGGGGAAACCACCGGCGACGGCCTCTTCACCCTGGAACTTTCGGCTTGTCTGGGGGTCTGTGAAGTGGCCCCCGCCATGCAGATCAATGAAGTGGTCATCGGCAACCTCACCCCCGCCAAGATCAAACAGACGCTCGCCGACTACCGGGCCGGCCGGGTTCCCGATTTCCGGCAGTTGCCCTACAGCGTCAAAGACCTGCGCCAATATCGGCAAAGCCCCTTCGACCCGGTCTTGCTGGACCACGTTGGGGTCATCGATCCCACCCGGATCGAGGATTACCTGGCCCAGGGCGGCTATGAGACCCTGAAAAAAGTGGTGACCACCATGACCCCGGAGGCGGTGGTGGAGGAAGTGAAGACTTCCGGCCTGCGGGGGCGGGGCGGCGCCGGGTTCCCCACCGGCCTCAAGTGGTCCTTCACCCGGCCTCTGCCGGTCACTCCCAAGTACGTCATCTGCAATGCCGACGAAGGAGAACCGGGCACCATCAAAGACCGCTACCTCATGGAAGGCGACCCCCACAAAGTTTTGGAGGGGATGGCCATCGCCGGCTTCGCGGTGGGGGCCTCCCAGGGGTTCATCTATGTGCGGGGGGAATATTACCTCTCCCAGGCCCGTCTCCACCAGGCCATCGAGCAGGCCAGCGCCAGGGACTTCCTGGGCCCGCGGCTCTTCGGCACCGACTTCTCCTTCACCATTGAAGTCCGTTCCGGCGCCGGCTGTTACATCTGCGGCGAGGAGACCGCCCTGATGGAATCGGTCGAGGGCAAGCGCGGCTACCCCCGCATGAAACCGCCCTTTCCGGGGGTGGCCGGCCTGTGGCGCCAGCCTACCATAGTCAACAACGTGGAGACCCTGGCCAGCGTCCCGGCCATCCTCGAGAAGGGCGGGGCCTGGTATAAATCCCTCGGCACCGCCGACACCACCGGCTCCAAGATCTACCAGATCATCGGCCAGGTTAAGACCCCGCAAATCGTGGAAACGCCGGCGGGCTTGACTTTGCGGGAACTCATCGATACCTACGGCGGCGGCCTGCTCCCCGGGCGCCAGTTCAAGATGTGCCAGACGGGCGGCGCCTCGGCGGGCATCGTCACCGCCGCGGCCCTGGACACCCCCATCGACTATGGCTCCATGGCCAAGGCGGGCGGCGCCCTGGGCTCCGGCACCATGCTGGTGATGGACCAGAGTGTCTGCGTGGTCGATTTCATCCGCTCCGTGGCCCAATTCTTCCGCCACGAGTCCTGCGGCCAATGCACCCCCTGCCGGGAAGGCACCCCCCGCATCCTGGAGACCATGACCCGCATCACCCAGGGCCGCGGGACCATGGCAGACCTGGACCTGATGGAGCGGCTGGCCGGAGTCCTGGCCGACTCCTCCTTCTGTCCCCTGGGGCAGACCGCGGCTCAACCGCTGATGAGCGCCTTCAAGAACTTCCGCGACGAATTCGAGGAACACATCCGGGAGAAAAAATGCCGGGCCGGGGTCTGTAAACTCGGCTGAGCCTGTCAATTGGGCAAAAATTGAGGCCGCCCCGGCTTTGACACCGGGCGGCCTTTTTTTAATCCAAAAACCTGGTATGTCCGGGATCAAAACTCTAATAAGAAATTTAAACGATCTCGCAGTTAACCTCTGTGTCACTATATTTTATATGATATCAACATATTAGATTGAGGCAAGCAAATAAGAGTGAGTGGTTGAGCTGCTCCCTAAAAAGAGGCTGTTATAATGAGATGCCTCAAAAGCAGCAAAAACTTTCCATATCAGACTATATCTGCAATTTTTAAGGCCTTGGGGATAACTGCATAGTTTGGCAAGATATACGTGACTTACCGAAGAGGACAAAGGTAGCCGGTAAGCAGACCAGAAATCTGTTGAATATTGTACCCTATCGCCATATAATCCAACGAGAACAAGAAAAGGAGGTGATCCTGGTGAATCGGCCGGTGAGATTCGCTCCCGTAAAATCCTGAAAAACCGGCGTCCGTGGAGCCTTGGTAAGGCTCTACAATTGGAGGCCGGAACAGGGACAGGCCGTTTACCCGGACACCTGCCGTTTAAGGTCCGCTTCCGGGTCACTCCTTCCCTGAATTAGCTTCACCGCTCGCATCATTTTTCGGCCTACCGCCGCGCCCGCCGCTATCTGAGGGAGCCTGGCCAGCCGGGGTGTACTGTTCCCCGGCAGGGCCTGCCGCCTAAGTCCATTCTCCTTAGAGGGTCTGGGGTTGCGGCGCTCGGAAGCCTTACCTCACCGCAGATCTTTCCATTACCCGCCGATTCCAGCCCGCGGCTGATTGTCCGGCAGCGTTTTCCCGCCGGGCTCTCAGGCCGCGACCAGCCATGAAACGGGAAATTTTAGACAAAAAGTCCGGGGGCCATGATCCCGGGGAAGGCCCGGCCAGACGGCCCCGGTGGGACCGCCTCTATCCCTGGGTTTACCAGGTGCTCCGGATCGGCCTCGGGGGTATCTTCATCTACGCTGGAGTGGCCAAGCTCTTCCAGGTTCAGGCCTTTGCCCACTCCCTGGCCCAATTCGACCTGTTGCCCGACGCCCTGGTGCCTGTGGTGGCCCTGGGCTTGCCGGCGCTGGAATTGCTGGCGGGCCTGGGCCTGGTCCTCCAGGTCCGAGGCAGTCTGGCCGTCATTGCCTCTCTCTTGCTGATCTTTCTGGCGGTCCTGGGTTACACCATCTTGCTGGACCTGGATATCGACTGCGGCTGCTTCCTGCTGGAGGAAATTGGGGCCCGCCACAGTGTCACGGCGGCCTTCTGGCGGGATCTCGTCATGGTGGCGGCCATCTTTTTTCTTTTCTGGGCGCCGCGGGTCCACGGCGCCGCGCCCTTCCTGAATAAGCGCCATAAATAACCAACTAAAGGAGAAGATATATGGATCTGAAAAAAAACGTTTGGTTGCCGGCCATCCTTTCTCTGGCACTGCTCTGGGGTTTCACCGGCTGCGGCAAAGCTCCCACCGGGGCCAAGGAATTGGAGACGGAAAAGACCGCGATCAATCTGGTGCAGGAAGTGGCGCGGGGCGGCTATCAGGTCATCCCGGCTTCGACCCTCAAGGAATGGCTCGATCAGAAGAAGCCCATGCTGATCATCGACACCATGCCCCTGGAAGCCAGCTACAAGAAGCAACACATCCCCGGCGCGGTACAATTCGAGTTCCCCCTGCCGGAAGTCAAGGAAATGGACGAGGCCACCAAGGCCAAGTTTGAGCAAGTCCTGGGACCGGACAAAGACCGGACCCTGGTGTTTTACTGCGGCTTCACCAAATGCACCCGCAGCCACAACGGGCCATGTGGGCGGTGAAGCTGGGCTATAAAAACGTCTACCGCTATCCCGGCGGCATCAAGGCCTGGATGGAGGCCGGCTATCCGGTGGAGAAAGGGGGCTGAGACAACCCGCTCCACAATGTGATTATCGGAGTTCAGCATAAACCTCTCAACGGGCGGGTCCCCGGAGCCGTTTTGCCGACGCCGCAACCGCTGGGCACCGCCCTTTATGGATAAAAACTTGTCGCCCATAAATCATCATTACCTCTTACAGATCGCAGCCGGTGTCTTGGCGAGACCTGGCCACCGGCACCACCTGCCTCTCCTCGAGGAAGCCGTTTTAGAGCAACCCCTGTCCCTGGAAACCGTGAGCCAACCGGGACGGGGAGAAACCGGCATCGCCGGGCGAAGTTATGCTCAAGATCAGGTGGTGATCGCCAGACCGAGGAAATCCAGCTTTATCAGGCCCTTTGACGGGACCGCGGGACTGGTGTGCAATAAATTTTACCGGCTCATCCTCTCCAATGGCTGTCCTTTTAACTGCCAGTATTGTTATCTCAGACTTATCCTTGGAAGCAACAAAGGCCCTTTGGTCTTTACCAATCCATGGTCAGAGGTGGAGAGGCAGCTAGAGAAAATTCCCACCGGAGTCTTTTCTACGGGTGAATTAGCCGACAGCCTGGCCATTACTCCGCCGTTGCTCAGGCCAGCCATAGAATACTTCCGCAAGCAAACGAATAAATTCCTCTTTCTCACCACCAAAAGCAAAAATATCAAGTTGCTTTTGGGGATAAGACCCACCCCGCAGGTATGGATTTCTTTCTCGGTGAATGCCGTCAAGACCTGGGAGCTATTTGAACAGAATACTCCTCATCCCGAGGAGAGGTTGGCCGCGGCGTGGAGGTTAAAAGAGGCGGGCTGGAGAGTCAAAATCAGAATCGACCCGGTAATCCCAGAGGTTGGGATCGACCACTATCGGGAAGTAGCCCGGAAGGTAAGCGCCCTGGCCCCCGAACGAGTAACGGTGGGCGTGCTCAAACATTTTCCCAGGTTTCCCCGTTGCCAGCGGGAAGGACCTCAGAGGCAGCTTGCGGAATCGCCTAACGGGATTAAACGATACCCATCGCACGTTAAGGCCCGCGTTTTTAATAGCCTGGCGGAGTGGCTCGAATGTCAACCCGCTATTTGCCGGGAAACCGCCGATCTTTGGAAGGAAATGGGGTGGCGGGCTAACGGCTGCAATTGTACTCCCACTCGGATTAGCGGCGGGCCAGACTCAGAGATGCCGCGGCCCGGGTCTACCTCGGTCGCCAGGCCGGAAGCCAACTGCTCCTGATCACAAGGGGAGAAAATGCGGAGGAGGAAAAGCGATGTCCGGATATCGGAGAAAATTCAATTGGACCATGGCAGCAGTATTATTACTTCAACTTTGTCTGCTTGTGCCTGCACCAGCGCCGGCGCAAATGCCACAGACAGTTGCGCCGAAAGAACCTGCCGGGGTCGGCGTAGAGATTTCCACGGAGCAACTGAAGCAGATTCTGGCCAACAAATCCGAACCCGTGGTTGACGTGCGCACGCCTGAAGAGTATGCCATCGCCCATATCCCAGGCAGCATCCATATCTACGAGAAGGATCTGGATAAGATGGTGCAGTTGCTGCCTGACAAGAAGGCGGGCATGGTGACTTACTGCAATGGGCCGTACTGCCACAAGGGGAAGCGGGTGGCCGCCCAACTGCTCAAGAAGGGCTATACCAACATCAAAAGCTACGAGTTGGGCCTGCCGGTCTGGAGGGCGTACGGCAATACCGTGCAGACGGATATGGCAGGTTGCAAATACATCTTTCCAGCGGACAAAACCGCCGTATGGGTTGATGCCCGCCCCAAGGAGGAATTTGCCAAAGGGACTGTCCCCGGAGCGGTAAACGTCCAGGCGGGAGAGGTTAAGGTGGCGAATGAAGATGGGCGTCTGCCTTACACCGACAAGGGGACGCGGATCGTGGTCTTTGCCGACAATCCGGAGATGGCCCGGAAAGTGGCGGCGGAGATCGCCCACACGGCTTTCTGGAACAGCAGCTACTTTAGCGGCACGTTTGCCGACTTGAGGGCGGCCGCACTATGGTAACCGTATTGCCCAGGTAATCAAAAGGAGCTTAGGCTTTCATAACAGGCACAGAGGGTGGCTATGTAATATCAGGACAACATTTGCCGTGTGATTTATCTGAAATAGTCCTCGCAAGTATATAGCTGATCTCTGCTATATCTTCACACTTCCCCACCCTGCTTTCGGCGTGCTAATATTGCATAACCTATCTGCCTCTCAGAGCCTTGCAGCATTCTCTTGGAGAATTTCCAAAAAATTTCCCTACAGATAATATTGGATAGGAGGGGCCCGGAGTCCCATCTCCTGATTCGACTTCCCTGGCCGAAAATCTAGATGGCCATCGATGGCGGCCGGGTCAGGGTGAAGGGTTCGGACATCATAGGGCGGGCTGTGCCCGCCGAACTGACAGGGGTCAGGGACCAGGGGCCAGGGGCCAGGTGTTTTCCTGACCCCTATTCCCTAACCCCTAATCCCTGCTTTTTGGCGGCCACAGGCCGCATCTATTTCTGAGACGGAAAACCCGGGCGGACGATCAGGCCGCGCCCCCCCTCTCATCAGAAATGATCCAGGGGGATGTCCAGGAAAATCCTGAGGAGGTCCTCGACGCACTCCTCCAGGACCTCCAGGTTGTAGCCGCCCTCCAGAACCGCGAGCAGCCGGCCTCCGGCGCTTTCCTGGGCCAGGTCCTGGACCAGGCGGCCCATCTCCCGGAAGCCGCTCCGGGTCAGACGCATATGGGCCAGGGGATCCTTGGAGTGAGCATCGAAGCCCGCGGAAATCAACACGAACTGCGGGGCAAATTGCCGCAAGCGGGGCAGGCCCTCGTCCTGCAAGGCCTCCAGATATTCTTCATCGCCGCTGCGGGGTGGCAGAGGCAGGTTCAGGGTGAAACCTTTACCCGGACCCTGGCCCTCCTCCTCGCGGCGGCCGGTGCCGGGATAGCAGTACTGCGGGTCCTCGTGCAGCGACAGGTAAAAGACCCGGGGGTCGGATTCAAAGGAGTGTTGGGTGCCGTTGCCGTGGTGCACGTCCCAATCGATGATGGCTACCCGCTCGATGCCGAAGTTTTCCAGGAGATAAACGGCGCCGATGGCCACGTTGTTGAAAAAGCAGAAGCCCAGGGCCCGGTCCCGCTCGGCATGGTGCCCGGGGGGCCGCACCGCGCCAAAGGCATTATCGGCCTCACCTCCCATGATGGCATCCACCGCGGCCAGCACCCCGCCCGCGGCCAGCAGGGCGGTGTCGTAGGATTCCGGGCTGATGCCGCAGTCCTGCACCTCAAAGATTCTTTGACCCCGCTGGCAGGCCTCCTGGAACCGCCGGATATAGGCCGGATCATGGAGGCGCTCCACCCAGGCCAGGGGAGCGGGGTAGGGTTTGAGCCGGAGCAGCAGTTCCAGGACCTCGCTTTCCTTGAGGTTGGTCTGGATGGCCTTTAGCCGGTCGGGACGTTCCGGATGCCAGGACCCCGGATCGTGCAGCAGGTAGCGGTCGTCATAAACGTAGCCCGTACGGCGCATGCTCTCTCCTGGCTGACCAAACTGCCGCTGCTTATCTGTAAATTATCCCCAGGGGATAAGGAATGTAAAAGATTTTGCGGCGGAAAGCGGGAGGCTGGCGACCCCTAATCAGGTAAAGGCGAAAGGGGCAGACGGGCTCGCCGCGGCGGCGACCTCCCCGTCCACCCCTACCTTGCCGCCCCGGCTAAAGCAGGCGTTGCTCCACCGCCTCGCATTTAAGGTTGTTGAAGAAAGCGGCGATGTAGTCGGCCCGCTTGAGGCCGTAGTCGGTCATGTAGGCGTGCTCGAAGACGTCCAGAATCAGCAGGGGATTGCCACCCGCCGGGTGTCCCACGTCATGTTCATTGATCCATTGGTTGATAATCAGGCCCGACTCCGGGTCCTCGTAGCAGACGGCCCAACCGATGCCCCGCATGGTGGCCACCCCCATAAAATCGTTGGCGCAGGCCTCCACGGAGCCGAACTGGGCTGTAACCCGTTTGGTCAGTTCCGGGGCTTTTCCCCAGTCGCCGTTGCCCCCCAGGTTGCTGAAATAGAGCTCGTGCAGGCGCATGCCGTTGAATTCCCAACCCAGGCGCCGCTTCAACTCGGCAAACTCCGGGGTTCCCTGCTTGCCGTCCTTGAGCAGGGCCGCCGTCAGGTCCAGGACCTTGTTGGTGTTGGCCACATAGCCCTGGTAGAGGGTGAAATGATTCTTGAGCAAGGTGTCGCTGAAACCCTTCATGCCCAGCAGAAAAGAAAAATCCGTGGCGCTATAGCTCATGCTGATCTCCTTTCCGGCCGCCGCCTCCAACGAAAAAAAGGAATCGGGCGGCCACCGTCTTTTTTAATCAAGATAGTGACGCCCGGAGGCCTGAGCAAGGCGGGGCCAAAAATTTCCGGCCCCTTGGGGAAAGGCGCCGGGGATAAAAGATGGTTTTCGGTTTTCGGTTTTCGGTGAAAAAAAGCTTTCCTAACTAGCTTATTCTTCTGGCCTCTATCCACGGTCCACGCCACCCCGCCAGCGGGCGGGCCTGCTGCGCCCACCCCGCGGCCGCCTGAACCCTGCCGTCTTTTCGTTGCCCGGCCGGGGTAAATGGGGTATATATTAAAGGCGCCGGTTCATTCCGGGGCTTCCGGGTCCAGGTCTTCCGGGTCCAGCAGACCTTGCTTGAGCAAGGCCCGTTCCAGCTCGGCCAGCCCCTGCTTGAAGGCCGGATAAAGAGTCACGGCCAGAGATATGCCTTTGCGGGTGGGGACCCATTCCCCTTCCTGTTCCCCGGGCACGTGCACCCGGATATCGATGAGGCGGCGGCCCTTAAACTCGGACAGCGACAGCAAGACGACTTCGCGGGCGTTTTTGGTTATCTTACTGACTACTTCGGACATGGCTCCCCCTGCGGCTTTCCTGCCAGGAAATTTGCTGGGGATTGACTTCGCTTATCTGGCCGACATTGTCAACCCCCTTTTTCGATGCAACTCTATAATACCTTAAGCAGGCGCAAGGAAGCCTTCAAGCCCCTGACCCCGGGGAAAGTGGGATTTTATGCCTGCGGAGTGACGGTTTACGACGATACCCATCTGGGCCATGCCCGCTCCGGCGTGGTCTTCGAGGTCCTGGTGCGCTATCTGCGCCGGCAGGGGCTGACGGTCAACTGGATAAGAAATTTTACCGACATCGATGACAAGATCATCCGCCGGGCCCAGGAAACCGGAACCTCCTGGCAGGACGTGGCCGAGCGCTATATCGACTCTTTCCGGCAGGACAGCGCGGCCTTGGGATTGGACCCGGCCTCATTTGAGCCCCGAGCCACGGAGCACCTGCCCCAGATCATCGACCTGATCCGCCGCCTGGAAGAGCGGGGTTTCGCCTACCGGGGGGCGGCCGACGTCTATTTCCGGGTACGCAGCTTTCCCGGCTACGGCAAGCTCTCCGGCCAGAACCTGGATGACATGCGGGCGGGCGCCCGCATCGAGGTGGACCCAAACAAGGAAGACCCCCTGGATTTCGTCCTCTGGAAGAGCAGCAAACCCGGGGAGCCGGCCTGGCCCAGCCCCTGGGGCACGGGCCGCCCCGGCTGGCACATCGAATGTTCCGCCATGAGCATGTACTACCTGGGGGAGACCTTCGACCTGCACGGCGGCGGCCAGGACCTGATCTTCCCCCACCACGAAAACGAGCTGGCCCAATCCGAGGCGGCCACCGGCCAGCCCTTCGTCCGCTGCTGGCTGCATCACGGACTGCTCACCCTCAACCAGGAGAAGATGTCCAAGTCCCTGGGGAATTTCTTCACCATCAAGGAAGTCCTGGCCCGTTTTCCCGCGGAGGTGGTGCGGTTCTTTCTCATCAACGGCCAGTACCGCAGCCCTCTCGATTTCTCCGACGCCGCCCTGGCCGAGGCCGAGGCCGCCCTGCTGCGGCTTTATGCCTGCCTGGCGAAGGCTCAGGATATTTTAAGGCACCATCCCCAAGGTTCTTCTCCTTCCACAACGGCCTCTTCCCATCTGGAAAGGTTGAGCGGCGAGGAATATGACCGGATCAGCAAGATCGAGACCCAGTTCGAGGCGGCCCTGGCTGACGACCTCAACACCGCCCAGGCCCTGGGCCACCTCTTCGACGCGGTGCGGCTCACCAACCGGCTCCTGGAACAACCCAGCGGCGATCCCGACTACCTGCAATTCATCGGCGGCATCTGCCAAAAAGTGGCTGACCTGGGTCACGTGCTGAATCTGCTCCAGGACGACCCGGCCGAGATGGTCCGCTCCCTGCGCCAGAAGGCCGTGGACCTGAAGGTTACTCCGGAAGAGATTGCGCGCCTCATCGACGAGCGCCTCCAGGCTCGGAACCGCAAGGACTGGGCCCGGGCCGACACCATCAGAAAAACGCTGATGGAAATGGAGATCGTCCTGGAAGACACTCCCCAGGGGACCGTTTGGAGGGTGAAATGATAGATAGCTGACAGCTATCAGCAGTCAGCTAAGGCAAAGGCAAGGCCAAAGGGCAAGAGGAAACGTCCCATAGACTTTTAAACCATTAACCAGTTTTTGCTTTTAGCTGAAGGCTGATAGCTGATAGCTGACGGCTAATAAAAAGGAGGTTTTCTTATGGCCACATTCCTGATGTTTGGCAAATACACGGCCCAGGCCATGCAGGAGATGAGCCCGGGACGCACCCAGAAGGTGCGGGACAAGGTCAAGGAATTGGGCGGGGAGGTAAAGGCGATTTACGCCGTGCTGGGAAAAAAGGACCTGCTGCTGGTGGTCAACCTGCCGGGCATCGAGGCGGCCATGAAGGCCTCCCTGACCCTGAGCAAGATGACCGGCATCTCTTTTACCACCTCGGCCGCCCTGCCGGTGGAGGAATTTGACAAACTGATCGGCCAGGTGTGATGAGATCTTTGGGGGGAGGGGGTAAGGGCCCTCGGCCCTTAGCCCCCTCCCCCAACCTCTTTGTCTTTTTGGGGTGGGTGGCCGCCAGGCCAGCCACCCCAAAAAAGGTTATAATTAAATTTACCGATATTAATACCGATATTAATGATATGCCGGACCAGTTCCATTTAGTCACTTCCTTCCAGCCCAAAGGGGATCAGCCCCAGGCCATCCGCCGGTTGATCCAGGGGGTGAGGCGCGGGGAGCCCCATCAGGTGTTATTGGGGGTGACCGGCTCCGGCAAGACCTTCACGGTGGCCAACGTCATTGCCGCGGTGAATCTGCCCACCCTGGTGCTGGCCCCCAACAAGACCCTGGCGGCCCAGCTCTACGGCGAGTTCCAGGAGTTCTTTCCGGAAAACGCGGTGGAGTATTTTGTTAGTTATTACGATTATTATCAGCCCGAGGCCTACGTGCCCCAGGCGGACCTCTATATCGAGAAAGACGCCTCCATCAACGAAGCCATCGACCGGCTACGCCACTCCGCCACCCGTTCCCTGTTTGACCGCAATGATGTGATCATCGTGGCCTCAGTCTCCTGCATCTACGGGTTGGGCTCGCCGGAGGCCTACCACGGCATGCTCCTCTACCTGGAAGAGGGCGCGGTCAAAGACCGCCGGGAGGTCCTGGCCAAGCTGGTGGAGATCCTGTACGAGAGGAATGACATCGATTTTCACCGGGGGACTTTTCGGGTCCGGGGCGACCGGGTGGAGATCTTTCCGGCCTACGAAGAGTCCCTGGCCATCCGCATCGAATTCTGGGGCGACACGGTGGAGAGCATCAAGGAGATCGACCCCTTGCGGGGCCAGACCTTACGCCGCCTCAAAAAAATTACGGTCTATCCCGCCTCCCATTACGTGACCACCGACCTGGTGCGCCGCCAGGCCATGGCCGCCATCGAGGCGGAATTGAGCGAGCGCCTCGCCTGGTTCCAGCAACAGGGGAAACTGTTGGAGGCCCAACGCCTGGGGGAGCGCACCCGTTTCGACCTGGAAATGATGAAGGAGTTGGGTTTTTGCCACGGCATCGAGAATTATTCCCGCCACCTCACCGGCCGATCCGAGGGGGAGGCGCCCCCTACCCTGCTGGACTACCTGCCCCGGGAATCCCTGGTGGTCATCGACGAATCCCACATCACCATCCCCCAGCTCCAGGGCATGTTCCGGGGAGACCGCTCCCGGAAACAGACCCTGGTCGATTACGGCTTCCGCCTGCCTTCGGCCCTGGACAACCGGCCCCTCAGTTTCGAAGAGTTCGGAACCCGGGTGGACCGGTTGATCTATGTCTCCGCCACCCCGGGTCCCTATGAGCTGGAGAAGGCCGGGGGCCGGGAGGTGCAGCAAATCGTGCGCCCCACCGGCCTGATGGACCCCAAGATCACTGTGAAGCCCGCCAGCCACCAGGTGGACGATCTCCTGGGCGAGCTCCGGGCCCGGGTGCAGCGGGGCGAGCGGGTGCTGATAACCACTCTCACCAAGCGCATGGCCGAAGACCTTACCGAGTACTACCAGGACCTGGGCCTCAAGGTGCGTTACCTCCATTCCGACATTACCACCCTGGAGCGCATGGAGATCCTGCGGGACCTGCGCCTGGGGGTCTTCGACGTCCTGGTGGGGATCAACCTCTTGCGGGAAGGCCTGGATCTGCCGGAAGTCTCCCTGGTCGCCATCCTGGATGCGGACAAGGAGGGCTTTTTGCGCTCCGGGCGCTCCCTGATCCAGACCTGCGGCCGGGCGTCCCGCAACGTCCGGGGCGAAGTGCTCTTCTATGCCGACCGGGTGACCCCCTCCATGGCCGCGGCCATCCAAGAGACCGACCGCCGCCGGGCCCTGCAGCAAACCTACAACCAGCGCCACGGCATCACCCCGGAGACCATCCAGAGCCGGATCAAAGACGTCCTGGCCTCGGTGTACGAACAGGACTATGTCACCGTGCCCATGGCCGCCGAGGACCCGGCCCCCTATCTGCTGGAGGAGGAAGCGTCAGCCCGGATTGCCCGCCTGAAGCGGGAGATGCAGGCCGCCGCCAAGAAGCTCGATTTTGAGCGGGCCGCCTCCCTTAGAGACCAGATCCGGGCCCTGGAGGCTGGGCGGCTCAAATACGCCTGATTTAGGGGTGCAGGGTCGGGATGTAGATTTGCCGGGGGAACTTCTGAAGGAAGGGCCTGGGTCCGATGAAACCGCTACCTGTTAAAGCAACTCGATTTTCCAATCTCTGAAAATCTTCCTAGAGTAATTCCGGTCAAAACTCACCTCTTTTCCGCCGTCCTTTCCTTGGGCCGCTTACCCTCGGGTTTAGCCTGCAATTTGAGGAATTCCTCCAGCAGCAGCTTCTGTTGGGAGCTTAACCGGGTGGGGGTCGAAAGTGCCACTGTCACCACCAGGTCGCCCCTCAATTTGCCCTTGAGGCCCGGAAGCCCTTCCCCGGGGATACGGAAAGCGGCCCCGGGCTGGGCGCCGGCCGGCACCTGCAGGAGTTTCTGGGAATTCAAGGTGGGAACAGTGACCGCGGCGCCCAGGGCCGCTTCCACAAAAGAGAGGTGCGCCAGGTAATGGAGGTCTCGTTCCTTTCTGGTGAAGATGGGATGCGGGGCGATCTGCACTTCCAGGTAGAGGTCGCCGGCGGGGCCGCCCCTGGCGCCGGCTTCCCCCTCCCCCCGCAGGCGCAGGCGGGTGCCGTTGTCCACCCCCGGGGGAATGCGCACCTGGATCTGCTTCTTTTCCTTTACCGTGCCGCGGCCGCCGCAGTTGATGCAGGGGGAGGTGATGAGGGTGCCCGCCCCGAGACAATCCGGACAATTGTTGAAGATCTTCAAAAATCCCCGGGGCTGGCTAATCTGGCCCCGGCCCTCACAGCGCGGGCAGGTCTGACGTTGGCTGCCGGGTTCCAGGCCGCTGCCGCCGCAGCGCCGGCAACTGACTCCGCGTTCCACCTCCAGGCTGGTATCCAGACCCCGGACCACTTGTTCCAGGGTCAGGACGACTCGCTGGCGCAGATCGGCTCCGGGTTGGGCCTCTTCGGACTGGGCCGGCCGTTTCCCGAAGCTGAAGAATTCTTCGAAAATGTCCCCAAAGGAGCTGAAGATATCCTCAAAACCGCTGAAGCCGCCGACATCCATGCCGGCCAGGCCCGCCTCTCCATACAGGTCGTAAAGCTGCCGCTTCTCGGTATCCGACAGCACCTGATAAGCTTCGGCAATCAGCTTGAATTGCTCTTCCGACTGCTTGTCCCCGGGATTCTTGTCGGGATGATACTTGAGAGCCAGCTGCCGGTAGCTGACTTTAATCTCTTCCACGGAGGCCTCCCGGGAAACCCCCAAGATCTCATAATATTCTGCCATTCCGGCTGAACTGCCCCCAGCCTCATCCATTGGATGATTGGTCACCCTAATGGTTATCATCCTACCTCCCCTTGTCAAGAACGGCTGCGGACCTGGAAGCAGTTCAAGGTTCAAAGTTCAAAGTTCAAAGTTGAGACCCCTGGGAAAGTTCCCCTTTTTGTCATTCTGAGTGAGCGAAGCGACCGAAGAATCTCATAAATATTAGAAATACGAGATCCTTCGCTTCGCTCAGGATGACAAACCTGGTTTTCGTCGAAGTCTCAAATTTGAACTTTGAAAAAATAGATCGGGGTTTAAGGTTCAAAGCTCAACTTGAACTGAGTTTGCCTTTAACCTTGAACTTTGAACTTTCAACTTTGAACTGGTTTTAGAAGGGCTTCCAGGCGGGGCAAAAGGTCCGGGGAGGGATCGTCGATTTCCACCAGCTTGCTGCGGCTGCGGGCTCCCAGGAGCCGGAAGGCGCCCTCGGGAAGCCTCAGGGCCCGGGCCAGGAAGGCCAGGAGTTCCCGGTTGGCCGCCCCCTTTTCCGGGACAGCCGCCAGCCGGATCTTGAGGCGGTCGCCGTGCAGGCCCACCACCTCGGTGCGCCGGCCCCCCGGAGCCACTGTCAGCCGCAGCCGGTAGCCCTGGGGGGTGGACGAAAACCAGGCGGACATCCCCGGGCCAGTCCTCAGGGAAGCCGGTAAGCCAGGTCTATGAGACTGGCAATCAGAAAATTTTTCAGAAAGACGATGGCCAGCAGCACCAGGAGAGGGCTCAGATCGAGGCCGCTGTAAACGAGGGGCAGCCGCTGCCGCAGCCAGGCCAGCACCGGTTCGGTGATGTTATAGAGAAACCGGACGATGGGGTTGTAGGGATCGGGGTTTACCCAGGAAATCAGGGCTCGGGCGATGATAACCCACATATAGATGGTGAGTCCCAGGTTGAGGACCTGGGCCACGGCCACCAGCAGATGCCTCAGGGCAAACATTCCCATTTCTCCATTTCTTAGAAAATTTAGTCTATTATGGCCGGGGCGCTAAAATTGTCAAGGAGATAAGGCCATGGCAACTGCCACCTGGGCGGCTGCCGCCTTTCAGCTTTTGGGGCTTTGGCTTTGCGGGTTTTTGGGTTTTCAGGTTATTACGTTTTTTTTTTTAGTTTTTGCTTTTACTGACTACTGACTACTGACTACTGTCAGCTCACTGCTCACTGCTCACTGCTAAAAAATATGCGGTTGCGCGGCCCCGCAGCATCCCTTACAATTAAAAAGATTAGCCAGCGTCTCAGATGAAATTCGTCACCTTCAAGGCCCTGCGTCATCGCAATTTTCAGCTCTTTTTCACCGGCCAGCTGATCTCCCTCACCGGCTCCTGGATGCAGTCGTTGGCCTTCAGTTGGCTGGTCCTGGTGCTCACCAACTCCGCCTTTTATTTGGGACTGGTAGGAGCCCTGCAAACCCTGCCGGTGCTGCTCTTCTCCCTGCTGGGGGGAGCGGTGGCGGACTACGCCAGCAGACTGCGCCTGATGTTCATCACCCAGACGGCCTTGCTGCTGCTGGCCCTGGCCCTGGGGCTGCTGGTGGACCTCAAGCTCGTCACGCTTTGGGGCGTGTGCATCATCGTCTTCCTCTCCGGCACGGTCATGGCCTTCGACATCCCGGCGCGCCAGGCCTTCATCGTGCAACTGGTGGGCAAACCGGACCTGCCCAACGCCATTGCCCTGAACTCCAGCCTGTTCAACGCCACCCGGGTGATCGGGCCGGCGGTGGGCGGGCTGGTGATCGCGGCCATGGGCATGGCCAACTGCTTCTATCTCAACGCCGCCAGCTTTCTGGCGGTGCTCCTGGCATTGGCGCTCCTCAAACTGCCTCCCTCCCGGCCGGTGCCCTGGACGCCCCTGTGGCATGCCTGGAAGGAAATGGGAGACTACCTGTGGACCAAGCGGGAACTGCGCTTGATCCTGCTGCTGATGACCCTGGTGGCCGCCCTGGCCATGCCCTATTACGTGCTGCTGCCCAAGCTGGCCCGGGACACCCTGGGGGCGGGGCCCAGCGGCTTCGGCATCCTCATGGGCGCCGCCGGCCTGGGGGCCTTTCTGGGCGCCCTCGTTTTGGCCCGCCGCCTGGAGAGCAGCCCTCCCATGTCCTCCTTTCTGACCGGTCTGGCCCTGTTTCTCCTGGGGCTGGTGGGCCTGGGGCTTTGCGGCTCGTATTACGCCGCCCTGGTCTTCATGTTCATTTCCGGCTTCGGGATGGTGACCCAACTCTCCACCGGCAACAGCCTGCTGCAGCTCAACGTCCCCGATGAACTGCGGGGCCGCCTCATGAGCCTCTTCGGGCTCATTGTCATGGGCTTCGCGCCCATAGGCAGCCTCGTTTACGGGGTGGTGGCGCACTTCGTCGGCTCGGGACCCACCATCGCCGGAGGCAGCCTCCTGGCCGCCCTGGGCGCCGGCCTTATCCTACTGCGCTACCCGGAACTGCGCCGCCTCGATTTCTCCGACCTGGGACCCGCAGCCAGTGATTGACGGGGCGTACAGCCCCCCCATAAACTCTAAGCCGCCGACAATTAGCTGATGCCGAAGGAAAACCGGGGTTAGCTCTCCTATCCAACTAATCAAATTATGACACCACGCCGCGCCAAAATATCTTGTGGCTTGCCGGCTTATCTGATATAAATATTCGATTTGTATTAAATTACTCACGCCCCGCCAGGGCGGGCCGGTGCCGGCGCCAGTTGCCAAAGGCGCGGTGGCCCCGCCGGCGGCGGAGCGGCGGACCAACCGGAGGAAACGCCATGTCTTACGTCACCATGAAGGAGCTGCTGGAGGCCGGCGTGCATTTCGGCCACCAGACCCGCCGTTGGAACCCCAAGATGGGACCTTATATCTTCGGGGCCAGAAACGGCATCCACATCATCGATCTGCAAAAAACCGTCCAGTTCTTCAAGACCGCTTACAATTACGTGATCGAACGGGTAGCGGACGGCGGCCTCGTCCTCTTCGTGGGCACCAAGAAACAGGCCCAGGACGCCATCGCCGAAGAAGCCAAGCGCTGCGGCATGTTCTATGTCAACCACCGCTGGCTGGGAGGCATGCTCACCAACTTTGCCACCATCAGCCGTTCCATCGCCCGCCTGAAGGAGTTTGAGGCCATGAAGGAAGACGGCACGCTGCGCCGCTTCCCCAAAAAAGAGGTCCTGATGATGGAGAAGAAGGCGGCCAAGCTGGAGCGCTCCCTGGGCGGCATCAAGAATATGGGGCGGCTGCCCGATATCGTCTATGTGGTGGACCCCCGCAAGGAAGACATCGCGGTAATGGAAGCCCGCAAGGTCCACGTGCCGCTGGTGTCTATCGTGGACAGCAACTGCGATCCCACGGAGATCGACTACCCCATCCCAGGCAATGACGACGCCATCCGCGCCATCCGCCTCCTCACCTCCCGCGTCGCCGACGCGGTGCTGGAAGGCAAAAAACTGGCGGAAGAGCGCCTTCAGGGGCAGTTGGATAAGGAGGCGGCCGCGGCCCTGACGCCAGAAGTGGCGCCGGCTCCGGCTCCGGCTCCGGCTCCGGCCCCGGCCCCGGAGGCCGCCTTCCCGGAACCCCCGGCGGTCCCCCCGACTGCGGCGGAGGAAGTCGCCGCTGAGGGAGCGGCCGAAGTCGAGGCCTAAGGGAAAGCAGGCCCAGCGGCAAAGCGCCCCGGGGCTCCGGTCGGTTAACCTGTTTCCATTTCCCGCCTGGCCGTTCCCCCATTTCCAGAATGGCCGGGGGGCGAGGAGAGATTACTTTGGAGATAACCGCTGAATTGGTAAAAACCCTGCGTGACCGTACCGACGCCGGGATGATGGATTGTAAAAAGGCCCTGAAGGAGACCGCCGGCGACCTGGAGGCCGCGGTAGCCTACCTGCGCCAGAAGGGCCTGGCAGTGGCCAGCAAGCGAGCCGGCCGGACCGCCGCCGAAGGCTGCGTCTGGGCCCATGTCAGCCCGGATCATCGGTCCGGGGTGCTTCTGGAAGTGAACTGTGAATCCGATTTTGTCGCCAAAACCGACTCCTTTCAGGAGTTGGGCTCCCGCCTGGCGGAGCAGTTGGCCGGGGCCGCCCTGGAAACGGTGGAGGAATTGCTGGCCCAGGGCTGCCCCCACTCTCCCGGATTGCAGGTGGCCGATTACCTGAACGAGGTCATCGCCAAAACCGGGGAAAAGTGCCTGGTGCGCCGCTTTAGCCGCTCTCGCGGCGACCTGGTGGCCGCCTACATTCACCACGGCGGCAAGATCGGGGTGATGTTGCAGCTAAGCGGCGACGCTGCCCCGGAGGCCTACGCCGCCGCCAAGGACCTGGCCATGCAGGTGGCCGCCACTAATCCCCTGGCGGTGAGCCGGGAACAGGTGCCGGCCGAGACCGTCTCCAAGGAAAAGGCCATCTATGCGGCCCAGGCCCAGGAGAGCGGCAAGCCGCCCCAGATCATCGAAAAAATGGTAGTCGGCCGCCTGGAAAAGTTTTATAAGGAAGTCTGCCTCCTGGAGCAGCTCTTCGTGAAAAATCCGGACCAGACCGTCAGCCAGTTCCTCCAGGAAGTGGGCAAGAAGCTGGGGAAAGAACTCCAGGTCAAAGGCTTCAGTCGATTTCAGGTGGGTGTATGACTTAAACGCCATGGCGCCTGAGACCCCCAAATATAACCGCGTCCTCCTCAAGTTGAGTGGCGAGACCCTGGCGGGCAGCAAAAAGTTCGGCATGGACCCCGCCACCCTGAAGGCCATCGCCCGGGAGATCAAGGCGGTGGTGGCGCTGAAAGTCCAGGTGGGGGTGGTGGTGGGCGGCGGCAACATCTTCCGGGGGCTGGAGGCCAGCGCCCAGGGGATTGAGCGGACTGTGGCCGACTACATCGGCATGCTGGCCACGGTCATCAACTCCCTGGCCTTGCAAGACGCCCTGGAAAAGGCGGGAATGCCCACCCGGGTCATGACAGCCATCACCATGAACGAAGTGGCGGAGCCCTACATCCTCCGCCGGGCCCTCCGCCACCTGGAAAAGGGGCGGGTGCTGATCTTCGGGGCCGGCACCGGCAGCCCCTACTTCACCACGGATACTGCCGCGGCTCTGCGGGCCAGCGAGATCGGCGCCCAGCTTATCCTCAAGGGCACCAAGGTGGACGGCATCTACGACCGGGACCCGGTCATCCACCCCGACGCCCGGATGCTGCCCCGGCTCACCTACTTCCAAATCCTGGAAAAGTCCCTGCGGGTCATGGACAGCACTGCGGTAACCCTGTCCATGGAACAGAACATCCCCATCGTCGTCTTCAAACTCCTGGAACCGGGAAACATGAAAAAGGTGGTGCTGGGCCTGGAGGTTGGCACCCTGGTGGAGAAACGACCCGATGAAAGATGACGTCCTCAACGAGACCAAGCGCAAGATGGACAAGGTGCTGGAGGCCATGGCCCGGGACCTCTCCCGGGTGCGCACCGGCCGGGCCTCCGTGGTCCTGCTGGAAGGCATCAAGGTGGAGTGCTACGGCGCCACCATGCCCATCTCCCAGGTAGCTTCCCTGGCCGCCCCGGAACCCCGGCTGCTCACGGTGCAACCCTGGGACCCCTCCTTGCTCGGGGACCTGGAAAAGGCCATCCTTAAATCCGACCTGGGTTTGACCCCCATGAACGACGGCAAGATCATCCGGCTGCCCATCCCCGCGCTCACCACCGAACGCCGCAAAGAACTGGTGAAGATGGTGAAGAAGATGGAGGAGGAGGGCAAGGTGGCCTTGCGCAACGTCCGCCGGGAGGCCAACGAGGACCTGAAGGAGATGAAGAAGGAAAAACTCCTGGCCGAAGACGAGACCCACCGGGCCCAGGAAGAAGTCCAGAAGATCACCGATGACTGGACCGGGAAGCTGGAGACCCAGGCGGCCGAAAAAGAAAAGGAGATCATGGCCTTCTGAACGGCCGGAGGCAACTCTTGCCCAATAATTCCTATCCTCTCGACTGCAATAAGCTTCCCCGCCATGTGGCCATCATCATGGACGGCAATGGCCGCTGGGCCCGGCGCCGGGGTCTGGTGCGGGTCAAGGGCCACGTGGCCGGGGTGGAGTCGGTGCGCACCATAGTTCGCCTGGCCCGCAAGTTGGGCATCTCCTACCTCACCCTGTTCGCCTTCTCCGAAGAAAACTGGCAGCGCCCCGCCATGGAGATCCGGGCCCTGATGGCCCTGCTGCGCCGGTTCCTGCAACGGGAACTGGCCGAGATGCAGGAGAATCAGATAGCCTTGAGGGCCATCGGCAACCTGTCCCAACTGCCCGCGGCGGTGCAGCGCCAACTGGCACAAACGATCGCCGCCACCGCCCGGGGGCCGGAGATCAAAATGGTCCTGACCCTGGCCCTGAGCTACGGCGGGCGCAGCGAGATCGTCCAGGCGGTGCAGGCCCTGGCCCGGGACCTCCTGGCCGGCCGGCTGACGCCCGCAGAGATCGACGCCGCCCTCCTGGCCCGCTACCTCTACACCGCCGATCTCCCCGATCCGGACCTGATGATCCGCACCAGCGGCGAGTACCGCTTGAGCAACTTTCTCCTCTGGCAGGCGGCCTATACCGAACTCTACGTCACCGACACCCTGTGGCCCGATTTCCGGGAAGAAGACTTCCGGGCCGCCCTGGATGCCTACTGCCAGCGGGACCGCCGCTTCGGCCTCACCCAGGAACAGATCCGGGACCAGGACGCCTCCGGCCCCGGGCTTTGATTAGAAGGCAAAAGTAAAAAGTAAAAAGGCAAAAATGAGCGGCCTTCGAGTTTCCAAATATTAATTTTTCCTTTTGCCTTTTTCCTTTTGCCCTTCCTGAATTGAGGGTGGGCACTGCCCGCCTTTTCCGTGGGGGCGGGGTTTCCCCGCCCAGGGCAAACCCAAATTGCCAGAAGCCTGTGCCACTGAGACGCCGCCCCTGCAAGCACAGGCTTCCGGCCTGTAATCAGGCCAAAAAATATCGATCTCAAATTTGGTTCAGGTTTTGTGGAAAATAAATTAGAGGAATTGGTGGGCAATGCCCACCCTACGCAACTGGCAGGGATTATGAGATAAGAGATTATTAGCGTATTAGAAGATGTTGCCCAAGCAGGAGCTTGGGCTCAAATTACCCGTTCCCAAGCAGGAGCTTGGGAACGAGAAGAAAAAACCCTCCTCCCAGCCCATAAGAATTGTAGGGGCGACCCGCTGGGTCGCCCTTTTTTGCAGTTAGTGTAGGGTGGGCACTGCCCACCTTTTCCGTAAGGGGGGGTTCCCCGCCCAGGGCAAACCCACAGGCTGGAAGCCTGTGCCACCGAGACGCCGCCCCCCACAAGCACAGGTTTTCAGCCTGTGATCAGGACCCCGCCCTCCCCTCCTACCCGTGCTCCCGCAACCAATCCTGCACCTGTGCCGCCACCTGGCGGTTCAACCCCGGAACCGCCGCCAGTTCCTCCAACGCCGCCGCCTTCAATGCCTCCAGGTTGGGAAAATGCTGTAACAGCCTTTTGCGCCGCACCGAGCCGACGCCGGGGATCAGGTGCAAGACCGACTCCACCATCTCCTGGCGGGCCCGCCGCCGGTGATAGGTGATGGCGAAGCGGTGGGCCTCGTCCCGCAGTCTGAGGAGCAGCAGCCAGCCCGGAGAGTTGGGCGGCGGCAGCAGCGGATTCTTCCTGCCTGCCAGGAAGAGGCGGTCCCTGACCTCCCTCCCCTGCTTCAGCCCGGCCTTGGCCAGGCCCACCACCGCCAACTTTTCCAGACCCAGCTCCTTAAGGGCCTTCAGGACCACGTTGAGCTGCCCCCGTCCGCCGTCCACCACCAGCAGGTCCGGCAGCACCCGGCCCTCCTTGCCGTAATGGCGCTGCACCACCTCCCGCAGCATGGCGTAATCGTCCTGGCCGGCCACCTGCCGGATGCGAAAGCGCCGGTAACCGGACTTATCCGGGAGGCCGTCGCTAAAGGCGACCAAGGCCCCCACCGCTTGCTCTCCCTGGAGGGTGGAGATGTCCAGGCATTCCAGGCGGCCGGGCCTCCCGGCCAGATGCAGCCGCGCCTTAAGATCCGCCAGGGCCGCCTCGGGCGTGGGCGGGGTGCGGCGCCGTTTCAGGGCAGCCCGGGCATTTTCCGCCGCCAGGTCCAGGAGCCGGGCCCGCTCGCCGGCCTGCGGCAACACCAGGCGTAAGGCCGCACCCTTCTCTTCACGGAGCAATGCCTCCAGCAAACGCTGATCGGGAATCTCCAGGGGCAGCAGCAACTCGTCAGGCAGCGGCCGCCGCTCTAAATAGTACTGCTTGACAAAGGCCCCCAGCAGGTCGCCATCCGGGGGCAGCTCCGTGAAGAGGTATTCCCGGCTGCCGGTTACCAGGCCGCCCCGCACCAGCAATACCAAAATCAGGGCCTGGCCGTCTCCCTGGGCCAACCCCAGCACGTCTTGATCCTTAAAGTTGGGCCGGGCCATGTCCTGGCGTTCCAGGGTGTTGGTGATGGCCCGGATGCGGTCCCGCAGCCCCGCGGCCCGTTCGAAGTCGAAGTGCGCCGCGGCCTGCTCCATCTCTTCTTTGAGCTTCTTGATGAGCATGCGGCTGTGGCCCTTGAGAAACAGAACCGCCTCCTGCACCGCCTTACCGTAGGCCTCGGAGGTCACC
This sequence comes from Desulfobaccales bacterium, assembly GCA_049580385.1. Classification (GTDB taxonomy): domain Bacteria; phylum Desulfobacterota; class Desulfobaccia; order Desulfobaccales; family 0-14-0-80-60-11; genus JAPLJC01. The sequence goes on from JBAUPV010000006.1 coordinate 25,624, forward strand.
ATCCCGGCGCAGGGACCCAGGCAGTGTTGCATCTGAAACTCGAGACACGGCCGGGAGCGGGGCGCCAGGCGGCGCTCCTTGCAGGTGCGCACCCGGAAGACCTCCTTCATCACCTTGAGGGTCTCCCGGGCCATGCCGGCCACGGTATAAGGCCCGAAATAAAGAGCCCCGTCGGGGCTGAAACGCCGCACAAACCGCAAGGCCGGGAATTCTTCCTTAAGGTCCAGGCGCAGACAGAGATAATTCTTGTCGTCCCGCAGCATCACGTTGTAGCGGGGATGATGCTCCTTGATGAGATTGCGCTCCAGGATGAGCGCCTCCCGGCCGCCGGCAGTGATGATATAGTCCACCCGGTCCATCTTTTTTAACATCACGGCGGTCTTGGGGTCGTGGCGGTCCGGCGTCTTGAGGTACGAGCCCAGGCGGTTCCGCAGGTTCACCGCCTTGCCCACGTAAAGCACCTTGCCGCCGCGGTCTCTAAAGAGGTAAACGCCGCTGTTCCTGGGGATATTTCCCAGGGCCGCGGCCAGGGCCGGGTAGGGAGCGCTGGACTTTACTTTGGAGGTGGGCATCTTATCTTTAGAATAACAGGCGGCTTGCGCCTGTCAAGCCACGGAAACCTGCACAAAAAGGCGCCAGCGAGGGAGTTGATGACCCTGCCATTGCGGCCCCTGGGGCACACCGGCCACCAGGCCACCATCCTCGGCTTGGGTGGGGAAGGAGTGCTGCGCACCTATGACTTCGAGGAGCGCGCCCAGGCGGTCATCGCCGCGGCCCTGGAGGCGGGGATCCGCTACTTCGAATCCGCCCGGGCCTACTCGGGGAGCGAAGCCTATCTGGGAAGGGGCCTGAAGGGCCAGCGGCAGCGAGTCTTCCTCACCAGCAAGTCCCACGGCCGCACCGCCGGGGAGGCCCTGGCGCATCTGACCGTCACCCTGAAGAACCTGGACACCGACTATCTGGACCTGTGGCAGGTGCACGATGTGCGCACCCTGGAGGAAGTAGATGCCCTGGGGGCGCCCGGAGGGGCCCTGGAGGCCTTCCGCCAGGCCAAAGAGAAGGGATGGGCCAGGTTCATCGGGGTTACCGGCCACCAGGACCCGGAGGTGCTGGAGCGGGTCCTGGATCTTTACCCGTTTGACACGGTGCTGCTGCCGGTCAACCCGGCGGAGGCGCAGCACTTGAGCTTCCTGCCCCTGGCCGCCGCGGCCCGGGACCGGGGCCTCGGGGTCATCGGCATGAAGGTCCTGTGCCGGGGGCAACTGCCCCGGATGGCGGAGGAGCCGGAGGCCCTGACCCGGGAACTGCTGGCCTATGCCTTGAGCCAGTCCGTCAGCCTGGTGGTCGTCGGCGCCGAATCTCCGGAGCAGGTGCGCGCCCTCGCCGCTGCGGCCCGGGACTTCGTACCCATGACCCCGGCAGAGATGCGCCGCCTGGAGGAAGCCACAGCCCCCTTTGCCAGGCAACTGATGTATTATAAGCCCTGACCATCCTTTTTAGCCGCCAGCCTGCTCCGCACGTACCAGTCGATCTGCCGGCAGATGCCTTTGATCACCTGGGCCTCGCGGGCCCGCAGGCCGTGGCGCTGGAAGAGCTGGCGCACGTTGAACATCCAGTGCTCCGGATTCTGGTGGGAAATGAAATTGATCTTCAGCAGGGTCTCCTGGAGCATGGCGTACATCGATTCCAGTTCCCGGGTGTCGGCCAGGCGAGGCTCGCTCCGGGGCCGGGGCTCCGCCGCGGCGCTGAACAGTTCGTAGGCCAGGACCATCACCGCCTGGGCCAGGTTCAGGGAGGAGCAATCCCCGGTGGGGATAGTCACCAGGGCATGGCACAGGGGGAGTTCCTCGTTGGTGAGCCCGAAATTCTCCGGCCCGAAGAGCAGGGCAATGTCGTTCTGGACCGACAAGGGTATGAGCCGGGCGGCCAGCTCCCGGGGGCTGAAAAAGGCGCGGCGCACCCCGCCCAGGCGAGCCGTGGCGCCCACCACATATTGAAAAGGCGCCAGGGCCCCGGCCAGGTCGTCGTGAACCTCCATGCGGGTCAGCAGCTCCACCGCCGGGCCGGTGGCCATCATCGCCATGCGCTCGAAGTCCAGGTCCTGGGGCTGCACCGCGATGAGGCGCCTGAGGCCCATGTTGCAGGCGGCCCGGGCCACGGCGCCAATGTTTTCCGGGAGCCGCGGCCGGAAGAGCACCACCGCCACCTTGGGGAGCCGCACCCCCGTCTCTCGGTCCGGTCGTTTCTGTGGCTTCATGGACCTAATTTAACATATCCGGCCCGGATGCCAACAGAGACAGGGAGCGGCCGGGCCAGCCGGCTCTTGCCGGGTATTGGGCGGAGTATTATAATTAGTAGTAACGCAGCTCGCAGTGAGCTAACCGCGATCTGGAGGCGGCTATGTTCAGGAAATTTTGGTCGATTGTAGGGGTCTTGGTGGTTCTGGCCGGGTGCGGTCCGGCCATTTCCACCTCTAGGCAGCAGGAGGCAGGGCCCCAGGCAGGTTTTGCCGAACTGGCGGCCCATCCGGACCAGTACCAGGGCCGGGTAGTGATTCTGGGCGGTGAAGTGGTTACGGTCCAGCCCCTGGGCCAGGGCAGCCTGCTCAGCGTGGATCAGCGCCACCTGGATAGCCACCTCTTCCCCAGCGGCGCCGCCTCCGGAGGCACCTTCCTGGTGGAGAGCGCCGGGTCGCTAAGCCCCGCAACTTACCAGCCCGGGAGCAAGGTGACGGTAGCCGGGGTGGTGACGGGCCGGAAGGACGGCCACTTGCTGTTGCAGGCCAAGCAGGTTTATTGGTGGGAGGGGCCCGTCTGGGAAAAATGGAATCATCCCGTGCCGGCGTCGTGGTACGATCCCGGTATGGAGTACTATTTTACCCCGCCTTATTTTGACCCCTGGCGGGGCGGCGATCGCTAAACTTTGGGAAGAGCGGCTTCCTAATTTTCCCGATAAGGCGCTCCCCATGCCTGCTGCGCAGGGGGTCCCTGCTGCCCGGCAAGGAGCGGGAATCGTCAGGAGAGAACCAATGCTTATTGCTAACTTGGCTCTGATGGTGGCAGCGCTCTTCACCGGGGCAGCCATCTATGTCAGCGTCGCCGAACAACCCGCGAGGCTCGGCCTGGATGACCGTGCACTGCTCCAGGAATGGAAGCCCGCCTATGACCGCGGTTTCGCCATGCAAGCTCCGCTTTCCATTATCGGCTCTATTTTCGGGGTGTGGTTCTGGTGGATCTCGAGAGACTGGCGTTGGCTCGCGGGCGCCATAGCGTTGGTTAGCAATGGGCCTTACACCCTCACCGTCATCATGCCGACTGTCAAAGTGCTAAAGGCCATGCCCTTGGAAGCCGCGGGTGCGGAAAGCCGCGGCCTCATTGAAAAGTGGGGCAGGCTGCATCTGGTGCGCATCGCCCTCGGCGCGCTAGCGACGCTGCTCTTCCTTGGGGCGGCGAGTTAAGGGTCTGCTCCCTCACAGCCTAAGAACTGGACGAACGACTGGAGAACCTATGCACATCGACAGCTACGAATTCGGGGTCGTGATCATCGATGGCCAGACCTACCGGACCGATCTGCTCATCTGGCCGGGCCGCATCAAGCACGATTGGTGGCGGCAGGAAGCCCACCTGCTGCAATTGCCCGACGTGGCCGAGGCCTTGGCCCCCGCCCCCCAGGTGCTGGTGGTGGGCATCGGCGCTCAGAGCCGGATGGAGCTGCACCCGGAGTTGGTATCTTACCTGCAAGAGCGGGGCATTGAACTGGTGGCCAAGCCGACCCCTGAGGCCTGCCAGAGCATCAATGAACTGGACGGCAAGCGCACCCTGGCCGCGGCCCTGCACCTCACTTGTTGAAGATCGCGGCTGGGCTCCTGGCGGCTAGGCAATGGCCGCCGTCTCTGCGGCCTGGGATGAAGATAAAAAAAAGGCGGGGTGACCCCGCCTTTTGAGAAAAATCCTGACCCCGGATTAACGATGGGGCGGCCGCTGGCCGCCGGAAATATTCTTAGGCTCGCAGCATCTGGTCCTTCAATCCTTCCAGCATGGGCTCGAACTGGTCCTGGAGACTACCGTAGAACCGCCGCCATTCTTCCTGAAATTGAGGCAGCTGCTCCGAGTCCATGCGCATCCTCTGGCCGGTCTTGGCCTCCATGGCCCGCTGCATCTGGTTGACGCCCTGGGAGACCCTGGCCTTGAGCTGCTGCACCGCATTATTGCGGATCTGCAGGAACTGCTGCAATAGCTGGTCCAGCTCTCCCTTCAGGCGGGCCATCTCCCGTTTTTGCACCGCCACCAGCATCAGCCCGGCCAGGGCCCGGTCCAGGCGCTCGTCCCCTTCCCCATTCTTGGGGAGAAAGATGTTGCGCAAAAAGACTTCCTTAATGCCGACTCGGGCCGCTTCCTGGACGTGGGGCGGCAGGTCCCGGAGCTCCGCTTCCAGATCGCCTTCCCCCTTCAGGAACTTCACCGCCAGTTGCCGGCCCTGTTCCAGATATTGGGCCGCAGCCATCTCTTCCGGGGAGGCCTTGCCGTAACTCTCGGCCTTTTCCAGGGCCAATTCCAAGGCGCTCTTAATATCCGCCACTGCTGGCTCGCTTTCTCTCCCCGCCGGGGAGCCTTAGCAGGTGTGTCACTTAATTTTTTCGGCGGAAGCGGCTTCCTCGGGCTTCGAGGCCGATTTGGCTTCCTTGGACGCTTCCTTGGACTTGGCCGGCCCTCCGGAGGGAGCGGCCGCTTCTTTGGCTCCCTGGGTAGAATTTCCGGGCGCCGCGGCGCCGTTGCGGCTGCCGCTGTAATCCGTCGCATACCAACCGCTGCCCTTCAGATGGAAGGCGCAGGAACTGATAAGTTTACTCAGCGGACCGCCGCAGGCCGGGCAGGATTTGAGGGGCTTATCGGAAAACTTCTGCCACTTTTCCAGCACCCGCCCGCAGGTGGCGCATTGATACTCGTAAATCGGCATACTGCCAACCTCCTTACCTCATCTAATTATAATAACCCATTACCGGGGTTAATTCGAGGAAATTCAAGGGGGCCAGGATCTTTTGGGTGAGAGAGTGCACCCGGGCCTCTTCCTCGGCCTGTTCCTTGCCGCAAGCCTCGAAGAGCGCCAAGAACTGGCTGAAACGTACGACGTGCACCAGCTCATGGGTAACGACATAGAGCAACAGGGGAAACAGGGAGAGTTGCGGTTTCGCCTTCAAGGTCCTGAGGATATTGTGGTCCTGGAGACAGACCCGGTAAAAATCGAACCCGGCCCAATTCAACGAGGAGTTTTGGGGGCAGCCCTTGTATTTGGCAACCAGGGCGTGGGCATGGGGCGATATCTCCTCCCGGCTCAAACCCTCCAGGGTGAGAATGTCGTAGCGGGCCCGGCGCCAGTGGGCTGGACTCAGCTTGAAAAAGTCGGAGGTCACCTCTTCGGCGATTACCGCCGCCTCTTTCAGGAGCTCTTTCTGCTCCGGATGAAAATGGCCCTGACCCATGCACCTAACTCCCTAACATGTTAATATAGCACCTTAAACTATCATTGTCAACTGCAAGCGGTCTTCTTTTTCCGGTTTTCTCTTTTCTGTTTTCTGAACGCAAAAATTAGACCTGTGCTATAATGCTTTCGCCCAAGAGACTTCAGATTTTATAGGGTGGCTGTGGCGGCGATTATCGGTGCTACGCCAGACCACATGCGATTCTGTCCAAGTAATCTTAAATCTCCTTGGTGGCTGACCTACAACCGAAAACCCGAAACCGCAAACCGCAAACCGCCTCTATGAAGCTCCCCCGGCAACTGGAGTCCCTGGCGCGGATGCTGGCCTATGTGCTGGGCCACCACCCCGACGAGTTCGGCCTGGTGCTCTCGGAAGACGGCTCGATCCCCCTTAAGGAACTCCAGCAGGCCCTGATCCGTGAACCGGGCTGGGGATTCGTCCGGCGCCAGCACCTGGACCAGGTAGTCGCCCTGATGCAGCCCCCCGCCTTTGCGGTGGAGGGGGAGCGGATCCACTGTCTGCAGCCGGGGCCGCTGCCCCGGCGCCGCCCGGGGCTGGCACCCCCGCCTCTCCTTTACCTGGCCATTGCTCCCAAGGTGCACGAGCACGTCTGGCTGGAGGGCCTCAAGGCGGCCGCCGGCCGGGAACTGCTGCTGGCCCGCACCCCCGCTGCCGCCCTGAAGTTGGGGAAGCGCCGCGCCCCCGCACCGGTTCTGGTCACCATCCAGGCCCAGGCCGCGGCCCAGGCCGGGCAAACCTTTAGCGGATACGGGGAGGAGCTCTTTCTGGTCCCAGGCCTGCCCCGGGAATTTCTGCAACTGCCGACGCCCCCGGCGCCGGAGAAAAAGCCGCCGCTCCCCCAGGCCGCGCCACCCCCGCCCACGCCGGGAACCTTTCGGTTCGGATTGCCGCCGCCCCCTGGCGAACCGGCCCGGCGCCTTGACCGAAAAGGCAAAAAAGGGGAGCCCACCTGGAAGGCGGGCGCTCGCGTCCTCAGAAAAAATCGGCGCCGCCAACCGTAATCACCGCCGCTCCGTAGGGGCGGCCCGCCGGGTCGCCCCTGGTGATTAAAGTGAGCAGTAAGCAGCGAGCAGTGAGCAGAAAAAGATAACTGCCTGCCCTACTGCTTACTGATTACCGCTAACTGATTAGTGATTACTGATTACCACCCCCACCTCAACCCTCCGGGGGAGGGAACAAGTGAATAGCCTTGCTCTCGGCACTGAATATGTCTATTGCAAGAGGCTTAGAAGTTTTCCGTTTTCCGTTTGCGGTTTTCGGGTAGAATAGACCTGAGCGGTCCTGGCGACGACTGGGGCCACCCCGAAGGGAGTCTCCTTGTCGATATTAAAAATTATGGTGCTGGCCCTGGTCCAGGGAGCCGCCGAACTGCTGCCGGTTTCCAGTTCAGCCCACGTCATCGTGGCCGAGAAACTGATGCGGCTCGATCCCACTAGCCCCCAAATGACCCTGCTGCTGGTAATGCTGCACACCGGCACGATGGTAGCGGTGATTCTCTATTTTTGGGAGGCCTGGAAGGAGAACTATTTCTCATCGGGCCGGGTATTCCGGAATATTGCCTGGCGGGTGGTGGTGGCCACCGCCCTGACCGGCGTCGTCGGCCTGTTCCTCAAGTTCCTGATCGAAAAATTCGCCCTCAAGTCCACTCCCCATGCCCAGATCGAACTCATTTTCGGGAACCTCTACCTGATCGGCATCTCCCTGGCGGCGGTGGGTCTTTTGATCATCTACGCCGGGGTCCGTTCCGGGCGGCGGGACCGCCGCCAACAGCCGGGACTGCAAGGATCATCCCTGATCGGCGTCATTCAGGGCGTCTGCCTGCCCTTTCGGGGCTTTTCCCGTTCCGGCGCCACCATTTCCCTGGGCCTGCTCCTGGGGATTGCCAAGGAAAGGGCCGAAGAGTTCAGCTTTGCCCTGGCGGTGGTTCTGACCCCGCCGGTCATTGGCCGGGAGGTCTGGAGGCTTTTGAAGGCCCAGACCGCACCCTTGAGCCACAGCGCCGCCCTGGCCCTCTTTTTTCCCAGCCTCCTGGGCATGGTCCTCAGTTGCCTCGCCGGGCTGCTGGCCCTGAGATGGCTGTCCCGCTGGCTGGAACAGGGCCGTTGGCACTTCTTCGGGATTTACTGTCTTTTTGCCTCCGCCGTGGTCCTGGTGCTCAACAAGGTGGGGTTCTGATCCCGGAGGGCCGCCATGAAAAAGCCGGGCCCCCGGCCACCTGTAACCAAGAAAATCGAAAAAACCAAACCAGCCGAGACAGCGGGACCAGCCCCCAAAACCGTCCTCATCGTCCTGGGGGCCCGCCTCAACCCCCAGGGCCGGCCCGGCCGGGTGGCCCGGCTGCGCCTCCTCCACGCCCTGGAGCTCTGGCGGCAACTTAACCCCGGTTGCCATCTCCTGATTACCGGCGGCCCCACCGGCGGCGCCATTTCGGAAGCCCGTTCCATGGCCGGGTGGTCCCTGGAATGGGTGGCGGCCAACTGGGGGCCCGGACTCCGGGAAGAGTTGGCTCCCTGCCTGATCCTGGAAGAGGCCAGCCGCAATACCGCGGCTTCGGCGGCCAACACCCTGCCCCTGGCCCGGGACCTGGAGGTGGAGGCGGTGGGCCTGGTGAGCGACCGCCTCCACATGAAGCGGGCCCATTATCTCTTCCGCCGCTGTTATCAGCGGCAGGGCATCGCCATTCGGCCGCTGCCAGCCCCGGGGCTGCTTCATCATTACTGGCGGCAGCGCCGCTATCTCCGCCTGGCCAGGATGCTCCTCAGGGAGGGCGGCGCCTGGCTGAAGGTGATGGGAAACCACATTGTAAAATTAAGAAAATTCTGAACAAGTGGTCAATTACAAGCATTTTCCTTTCTCCCAAATCTTAACTAAAATTCCCCGCACAATAATCCATTCAGTCCATTCCCTTTCACTCGATGATGCTCATCTTTAATTTAACCGCGCCCCGGATGGCTTGACGTGCTTACATATCGATGCCAAGGAACATCGGCACTCATGGGCGTGAAACCAACGAGCCACGATTCATCAATTTTATGTTTTCGCATGCCGAAGCACAGAAAGCGCCAAGTAGCCAAAGTCTTCGCGCCCTTGATTATCTCAATTTTTTTCTGGCGGACGTGCGCGGCGGCGTCGGCCCCTATATGGCAATTTATCTCTTGTCCACTCTCCACTGGGATCCTAAGCAGATCGGGGTGGTCTTGTCGATCATGGGAATTGCCACCTTAATCGCCCAAACCCCCTGCGGAGCTTTGGTCGACGCTGTCAAACCAAAACGTTTGTTGGTGGTCGGGGCCGCGTCCTTGGTGGGCCTTAGTTGTATAGGCATCACGATTTTTTCCAACTATTACTTCATCCTGACCTCGCAGCTCCTCAATGGCGTCGTGGACGCTATTTTCCCTCCGGCTATTGCCGCGATTACGTTAGGAATGGTGGCCCATCAAAACTTCGCGCCTCGAATCGGCCGCAACGAAGTTTTCAACCATGCGGGCAATGTTGGCGCGGCATTGTTAGCTGGGATAACTGGATATTTTTTAGGACAAACATGGATTTTCTATTCTATCACCATGCTGGCCCTAGCCAGTATGGCTTCCGTGTTGTTCATAAGAAGAAATGATATCGATTACCTCCAAGCGCGGGCTGCAAGCCCAGACATGATCACGGACGGCGTGAGTGCTGTCGAGGTCAGAACATTGTTCACTGACCGAAACATTTTGGTCTTTGCCGTCGCCGTAACCCTCTTTCATTTCGGCAATGCCGCCATGCTGCCCCTTGCAGGAGAATTGGTCTCTAAGAGCCACGAAGCCTTTGCGGCTATCGCGATGTCGGCCTGCATCATCGCGGCGCAACTGGTCATGGTTCCCGTTGCTGCCCTCTCCGGCAAATTCGGAGACCGGTGGGGCAGAAAGCCGGTCTTTTTGATCGGTTTTGCCGTACTCCCCCTCCGCGGCCTTCTTTTTACCGTGAGCAGCCACCCATTCTACGTCGTTGCCGTGCAATTACTTGACGGCATCGGGGCCGGTATTTTCGGAGTATTATACGTCATTGTGGTGGCCGATCTTACTCAAGGCACCGGCAGATACAATCTCGCCCTGGGCGTCATTGCCACCGCACAAGGTATTGGCGCCGCACTTAGTAATCTGGTCTCAGGGTATATTGTGAATGCCTGGGGTTTTAATGCCGGATTTCTGTTTCTGGCCGTTATTGCGGCGCTGGCGTTCCTGGTCTATTATGTGCTGGTGCCTGAGACCAAAGGAATCAAGCAAATCCGGCAGGTAAAAGAGGCCTTGTGAACCCCGCCACTTTCATTTTTATCTTGACCTATGTCCTGGTCTCCCTGGGAGAAAACAGTCCGCGCAAGCTCGACCGCCCCACTGGCACCCTAATCGGCGCCGCCTTAATGGTGATCAGCGGCTCGCTCAGCCGGGCGGAGGCTTACAAAGCCATTGACTTTGGCACCCTGGCAATACTCTTCAGCCTGATGGTGTTGCTCACGATGCTGATGCAAAGCGGCCTGCCAACCTGGTTAGCCTTCAAGACCCTGAGCCGCTTCCGCGGCCCCCGGCAACTCCTGGCCCTGGTAGTCTTTAGCTCAGGCATCGGCGCGGCCCTGATGCTAAACGACACCGTATGCTTACTGGGCACTCCATTATTGCTTTTAGTGACGGCCCAAGCCGGTCTCCGGCCTACCCCATTCTTGCTGGCCCTGGCCACCAGCGCCAATATCGGCAGCGTCATGACACTCACCGGCAACCCGCAAAATATTATCATCGCCGCGGCTTCCGGTTGGACCTGGTCGGGTTTCGCCCTGCGTATGGTTCCCATCGGCCTGGTGGCCCTGGCTGCAAACTGGCTGGTACTATGCCTGATTTACCGGCGCTCGCTGCTGCCTGCCGCTGAACAACCTCACCACTCCGGGTTGAAGATTGCGGTGGCATACCCCCTGGCAGTCAAGTCCGCAATCACCTTCTCCGGACTTATCATCGCTTTTTTGCTGGGCGCCCCCCTGGACATTGCTTGCATTAGCGCGGCCACCTTGTTGCTGCTCTGGGCTAACCGTCCGCCGCGTGAGTCCTTTGAAAAGCTGGACTGGTCTCTGCTGTTGTTCTTTGCCGGTCTCTTTGTGGTGGTCGCAGGCTTTGTCAAGGCGGAGGCCTTTCTCCTGGAAGACTGGATACACTATCTTGGCACCAATTTAGGATTAAGGACTATCACCCTGTTCAGTACCGCCGCGGTGTTGGGCAGCAATCTGGTTTCCAATGTGCCGTTGGTTATCATCGTCAGCCATTGGGTCCGGCGCATGACCGACCCCAGGTTTTTCTGGCTGCTCCTGGCCCTTACCAGCACGTTTGCGGGAAACCTTACTCTGTTCGGGAGTGTGGCTAATGTCATTGTGGCCCAGGGGGCCCAACAGAAAGTGGGCCTGAGATTTCGCGACTTTCTGCTGGCCGGGATTCCGGTTACCCTCGTGACCACAATTATAGGCGTCTCGATGCTATGGATATTTAAGCTGCTCGGCTTCATTTGAAAATTCCCCCCACCGGATATGCAACGCGGTAGGGGCGGATTTGAAACCCGCCCCTGGAATATTTGGCGGGGAGTGCCCCGTTTGGCTCTAAACGCTTCACCCCGGCCAATCTCCTCACCCCGCTGGTAACCTCCAAGTCCGAATCCGGCGCTAAAAAATGCTTGACAGAGATACGGATTGAGTTTAATAAAGTCGGGAGCAAGAGAAAACCTTCACAAGTAATCACCCCACGGACTCGACCATGCTGGAGATCAAACGTCCTGTCAGCTCCCCTTTAAGCCCCGAGCAGGTATCCGCCATCCAGGAAGCCCTAGCCCGGCATAAGGCCGTCAAAGGCGGCTTGCTGCCGGCGCTGCACGCAGTGCAAGGGTTGTGTGGCAACTGGCTGCCCATGGAGGCCCTGCAGCTCGTCTCCCAGGGCATGGATATTCCCTATCCCTACCTCTACGGGGTCATGAGCTTCTACACCATGTTCTCACCTACCCCCAGGGGTAAATACCTGGTTCGCATGTGCGAATCGCCGCCCTGCCATATCTGGGGAGCGGACGACCTCCTAGAAGGGCTCCAGGCCGAATTGGGGATTAAGGTGGGAGAAACGACCGGGGACGGTCTCTTCACCCTGGAAGCCACTGCCTGCCTGGGGGTCTGCGAGGTCTCGCCGGCCATGCAGATCAACGAGGTGGTCTTCGGCCGCCTCACCCCGGAGCGCCTGAAAGGCATCATTGCCGACTACCGGGCCGGCAAGACGGTGGACTACAAGACACTCCCCCGCACCACCAACCCCCTGAGCGATTATCCGGTCAGCGGCGATGAGCTGGTGCTGCTGGCCAACGTGGACCGGATCGACCCCTTCAGCCTGGACGCCTACCAGGAACAGGGCGGCTACGAAGCCCTGAAAAAGGCCCTGGCCATGAGCCAGGAGGAGGTGGTCAACACCGTCAAAGACTCGGGGCTGCGGGGCCGGGGCGGCGCCGGCTTCCCCACCGGCCTCAAGTGGTCCTTCACCCTGCCCAATCCCAATTCTCCCAAGTACATCGTCTGCAACGCCGATGAAGGAGAACCGGGAACCATCAAGGACCGCTACATCATGGAGGGCGACCCGCACCGGGTCCTGGAGGGCATGGCCATCGCCGGCTATGCGGTGGGAGCCAGCGGTGGTTATATCTACGTGCGCGGCGAATATTACCTCAGCATGTTCCGCCTCAATAAGGCCATTGCCGACGCCACCGCCGGGAATCTCCTGGGCGACAATATTCTGGGCAGCGGCTTCTCCTTCCACATCCAGGTGCAGACCGGCGGCGGCTCCTACGTGTGCGGCGAAGAAACCGCGCTCATCGAATCCATTGAAGGCAAACGGGGCAATCCCCGGGTGAAACCGCCCTTTCCAGGCGTCGTCGGCGTCTGGAACAAGCCCACCATCGTCAACAACGTCGAGTCCCTGGCCTCCGTGCCGGCCATCATCAGGAACGGCTCCGAATGGTACAAGTCCAAAGGCACCGAAGACGCCAGAGGCACCAAGATCTTTCAGGTGGTGGGCCACGTCAATAAACCCGGCATCGTGGAAGCCAACCTGGGGATGACGGTGCGCCAGTTGATCGACAAGTATGGCGGCGGGGTGCGGGAGGGCCACAAATACAAGGCTTGCCAGACCGGCGGCTCCTCTTTCGGGTTCTTCCTGGACGAGCAACTGGACACCCCCATGGAATACAAGGCCATGGCGATGGCCGAAGGGGCCCTGGGGTCCGGCACCATGTTGGTCATGGACGACACCACCTGCGTCGTAGACGTGGTGAGGTCGATCCTCTATTTCTTTCAGCACGAGTCTTGCGGCTTCTGCCTGCCTTGCCGCCGCGGCACCCGGGCGCTTTACGAATTGATCTCCAAGGTGGCCGAGGGCCGGGGCAGTTGGACCGACCTGGACCGGATGATCAGCCTCAGCCAGATCATGGTCGATTCCTCCAACTGCGCCCTGGGTATGAGCCCGTATTTCTTTGTCAAGACCACCATCGAGCGCTTTCCCGGCGAGTACCAGGCCCACCTGGACGGCAAATGCCCCCTGGGGGTCTGCAAGGCGAAAAAGCACGCACATTAGTGGGGACGGGATTTAAATCCGGCCCTACACCAAATAGAATATGCAAAAATGCTTAACCATAGTGGAAAAAACCAATGGCAATTATTCGGCTTATTGCCCGGACCTTCCCGGATGTGTAGCCACCGGAAAAACCAGGGAAGAGGTCTTGAAACGGATGAAGGAAGCCATAAAGCTCCATCTGGAAGGTATGAAGGAAGATAACATCTCCGTACCCCAGGTGAAGAGTTTTGCTGAATATATCTCCTTGGAACTGTAGCCCACCTGGACGGCAAATGGACCCTGGGGGGTTTTAAACCCGGCCCTACACCAAAAGGCGAGACGTATGCTGCTCAACTATCTGCCGGTATTGGTTTACATCCTCATCTGCATCGGTCTGATCGCGGTGATCGTGCTCTTGTCCGAGCTGCTGGGGAAAAAGAAGCACTTCGCCTCCAAAGACATACCCTATGAATGCGGCATGGACCCCATCGGCGACGCCCGCAGCCGCTACACGGTGCGCTTCTACGTCATCGCCATGTTCTTCATCGTCTTCGACATCGAGGCCATCTTTCTCTACCCCTGGGCAGTGATCTTCAAGCCCCTGGGGTGGTTCGGCTTCTGGGAGATGCTGGTCTTCATCGGCATCCTGGTGGTGGGCCTGGTGTACGTGTGGGGCAAGGGCGCCCTGGAATGGGAATGATAGAAGAAGGTTTTCGGTTTTCGGTTTTCGGTTTTCGGTAAATGAAGAGGGCAGCCAGCCAGGATCAAAAAAACAAAAACGAAAAATCTAAAAAGAAAAGCGGTTTTTTGGAGCCTTAAATGGGTATCGAAGAGCACCTCGGTTACAACGTCCTGACCACCACCCTGGAGAAGCTGGTGGACTGGGGCCGCAAGAACAGCCTGTGGCCCGCCACCTTCGGGCTGGCCTGCTGCGCCATCGAGATGATCTGCACCGCGGCCAACCGCTACGACATCGCCCGCTTCGGCATGGAGGCCTTCCGGGCCAGTCCCCGCCAGGCCGACTTGATTATCATCGCCGGCACGGTGTGCAAGAAGATGATGCCGGCCATCCAGCGGGTCTATGACCAGATGAGCGAACCCAAGTGGGTGATCGCCATGGGGGCCTGCGCCACCTCCGGCGGCATCTTCGACTCCTACGCGGTGGTCCAGGGCATCGATCAATACCTGCCGGTGGACGTTTATGTACCCGGCTGTCCGCCCCGGCCCGAAGGTCTCCTGTACGGCATTCTGAAACTCCATGAAAAGATCATCAAAGATCCCTTCTTGACCGCCCAGTACCAGGAACGCCTGCAAGCCCGGCGCCGGGAGGCCGCATGAGCGCCGCCGTCAGACTGGTCCAGGAGCGGTTCCCCGATGAGCTGCGGGAGGTGGTGGAGTTCCGGGGAGAGACCACCCTCGTGGTCAGGCCGGAACGCCTGGTGGAGATCTGCGCTGCCCTGCGGGATGACCCGGAGACCTCCTTCCGGTATCTCTCCATGATCGCCGGCATGGACTACCTGCCCCAAAGCCCCCGCTTCGGGCTGGTCTATAACCTTTATTCCCACCAGAATCACAACCGCATCACCCTCAAGACCCGGCTGGCCGATGACGCCGCCCCGGTGGCGAACTCGGTGACCAGTGTCTGGTCCACGGCCAACTGGCACGAGCGGGAAGTTTATGACATGATGGGGATTCGCTTCCAGGGCCATCCGGATCTGCGGCGCCTCCTCATGCCCTCCGACTGGGTGGGACATCCGCAGCGCAAGGATTACCCCCTGAGAGGAATGTAGCGCCGCCGCCCCCGGCGGCGTCCTGGCCACGGCAAGCTGTGGCCCCATTATAGATGATGGTTTTTGGCACCGGAAAACGGCTCCTCGAACCCTCCTTTGAAAAAGGGGGGCAGGGGGGATTTTAAAATCCCCCTAAATCCCTCTTTGTTAAAGGGGGACTTAAAGCGGGAACTCAATATGAATCAAGCTCAAACCATGCCGCGCACCGAAACCATGCAGCTCAACGTGGGGCCCTCGCACCCCAGCACCCACGGGGTGCTGCGGGTCCTGGTGGAGCTGGACGGCGAGCTCATCATCAAGGCCGACCCGGATATCGGCTACCTGCATCGGGGCATAGAGAAGATGTGCGAGTACCGCACCTATCACAAGTGCATGCCCCTGATGAACCGGCTCGACTATCTGGCCGGGGAGGTCAACAATTTCGGTTTTTGCCTGGCGGTGGAAAAGCTCCTGGGAGTGGCAATCCCCAAGCGGGCCCAGTATATCCGGGTGATGCTGGTGGAATTGACCCGCATCGCCTCCCACCTCTTTTGGCTGGGGACCCACGGCCACGACCTGGGGGCCATGACCCCCCTGTTCTACGCCTTCCGGGAGCGGGAACAGATCATGGACCTTTGCGAGATGGTCTCCGGGGCCCGAATGTTCCCGCTCTATTGCCGCATCGGCGGCCTGGCCGCGGATCTGCCCGAGGGGTTCCTGCCGCTGGCCGCCAATTTCGCCCAGGCCTTCCCAAAACGCTGGCAGGATTACGACAACCTCCTCACCCAAAACCAGATCTGGAAAGAACGCACCATCGGGGTGGGGGTCATGTCCAAGGACGAAGTCCTCGATTGGGGCTGGTCCGGCCCCATGGCCAGGGGCTCCGGGGTCGATTGGGACCTGCGCCGGGATAACCCCTACTCCAGTTACGAGGAATTCGAATTCGAAGTGCCTTTGGGGAAAAACGGCGACACCTACGACCGCTACCTGGTGCGGATGCGGGAGATGCTGCAGAGCGCCCGCATCATCCGGCAGGCGGTGGCCAAGATCGAGGAGACTAAGCCCGGGGACATCAAGTGCGCCGACCCGAGGGTGAGCCTGCCGCCCAAAGAGCGGGTCTATAATGAGATCGAGGCCCTGATCCACCACTTCCTCATTATCCAGGACGGCATCCGGCCGCCGGTGGGGGAAGTCTACCAGTGCATCGAAGCCCCCAAAGGGGAGATGGGCTTTTACATCGTCAGCGACGGCAGCCCCAAGCCCTTCCGGGTCAAGGTCCGGGGACCCAGCTTCATCAACCTGTCGGCCTGCGACAAGCTGGCTAAGGGAAGGCTGCTGGCGGACCTGATCGCCTTGATCGGCACCATGGACATCGTCCTGGCCGACGTGGACCGGTAGGAGAGCCGGGGCTGGCTCGCCCCCCCGGCAAGGCGGGCCAGGCCCACCCACGGGCGCAGGCGGGTTTTGGCTGCCCCAGGGAAAAATAATGTTTCGCCCAGGCAAGTTCATCCTGATGACCATGGCGATGGTTCTCCTGCTGGCGGCTGGGGGGCCGGTTTTCGGCCAGGACACCAGGACCTTTACCGGCAAGATCACCGAGATCGCCCGGGGGACCGAGCTTGACGTCGACAGACACGGCAATTTCTATATTTTGCATTTGGAGGAGTACCCGGAAACCAGCTTTCGCCTTACTCCCGAAGACGCGGTGAGATTCGGGGTGGTCGACCCCACGGGGATCACGGGCCTGTTGACTCCCAAAAAGAGCAAGGGCCTGGGCTGGAAGGTAACGGTGACTTGCGAGGGTAAAGCTACCGGAGGACGCAATTCACCCACCTACCGGGTGCTCGACTTGGAGCGGCTGGAGAATTGAGAAGCCGGGGGGATTCAGGCTAGCCTGCTTCTCTCCAAGGGCTGTGAAGTAAAGTCGCCGGTGGCATCCGGCGCAGCAACAGGAACTGGCGGAGCACCGGGTCAAATCATTGGCAAGATGGCCCGATAATTAAAGAACTGGCGGCCTTGCCCGCCAGACCCGCTCGGGCTGAGGGTTGCCGGCTGGCAGTCCCCGGCCCCCACGCAGGTTTACACAGGATCGACTTATGGTGAATCTGACCATCGACGGCCGGGCGCTTCAGGCCAAAAAGGGCTCCACCATCCTGGAAGCGGCCCGGGAGCACGGGATCTTCATCCCCACCCTCTGTTACCATCAGGCCCTGCATCCCATCGGCTCCTGCCGCATCTGCGTGGTGGAGGTTAAACCCGGACCGCCCCGGCCCCTGCCGGCTTGCGCCACCTATGTCAACGAAGGCATGGAAGTCACCACCACCTCCCCCAAGCTGGAGGCCATCAGGAATGAGCTGCTGCAACTGGTCCTGATCAACCACGCCCTGGAGTGCCCCATCTGCGACAAGGGCGGCGAGTGCGAGCTCCAGAATCTGACCCACGCCCTGGGTATCGAGAAAGTGGACCTGGAGGCGGTGAAACTCCCTCCCCGCTTCGACTACGAGTCCAATTTCGTGGAGCGCCACCAGGACCGCTGCGTCACCTGCGGCCGCTGCGTGCGCATCTGCAAGGAGCGGGTGGGGGCCTGGTCCTGGAACTTCGTGCAGCGGGGCTACTTTACCCAGCTCTCCAGCGGCGAGCTGCCCCTGGACTGCGAATTCTGCGGCTCCTGCATCGACGTCTGTCCGGTGGGGGCCTTGATCAACAAGCAATGGAAATACCGGGCCCGGGCCTGGGAGGTGGATAAGACCGAGGTGGCCTGCCCCTTCTGCGGCGGCGGCTGCAACTATCAGGTCCACACCAAGGACCAGCGCATCCTGAGGGTGCGCAACGAAGACAGCGTGCTCCTTTGCGGCCGGGGGCGCTTCGGCTGGCCGGTGGTGGAATCCCCGGACCGGCTCAAGACCCCGTTAATCAAGGAAAACGGCAGCTTCAGGCCGGCCTCCTGGGATGAGGCCCTGGACCTGGTGGCCGCCAAATTCAAGGAAGCGGTGGAGGCCGGCGGCCCTCAGGCCATCTACGGGTTGGGGTCGCCCCGGGCCACCAACGAGGCCAACTACCTCTTCCAGAAATTCTTTCGGGCCGGCCTGGGCACCAACTGCCTGGACTCGACGGCCCGGCTCACCTACGTGCGGGCCCTGAAGGGCATCGTGGCGGTCTTTGGGCTGCCCAAAGTTGCCGGGGTGGAGATCGCTCCGGGCCTGCCGGGGCCCTACCGGTCGCCTTTCAGCCTCACCCCCGAGGCCCAGGTGAGCGGCTTTCCTGCAGTCCTGGGCAAGTTGGCGGATTTGCCCAAGGCCGACCTGGTCCTGGTGCTGGGCGCCGACCTCACCCCGGAGCTGCCGCCCCTGGGCTGGAAGCTCCACGAAGCCAAGGAGAAGGACGGCTTCCAACTGCTGGTGGCCAACAACCGCCGGACCAAGTTCGATCGCTACGCCACCCTGTCGCTGCGCTACAAGCCGGGGAGCGAACGGCTGCTCATCGCAGGGCTGATCAAGGCCTTGCTCACTGCCAACCCCGACCTGGCCCCGGAAGTTTCGGCCGCCGGCCTGGACGAGTTCAAAGAGAGCCTCAAAAAGCTCACTCTGAAAGACGTGGCCGCCAAGACGGGCGTGGAGGAAGACCTCATCAAGGAGGCGGCGGCGAAGCTGGCCCGGGCCCAGGCCCCGGCCATCATCTTTGGCTCCGAACTCAGCGGCCAGGATAAGGGCCTGCAAAACGCCGTGGCCCTGGCCGATCTCTTTCTGTTGGTCGGCAAACCCGGCGTTCCCGGCAGCGCCCTCTATCCGGTGGCAGAGAAGAATAATACCCGGGGAGTGTGCGAGGTCGGGGTCCTGCCGGACCGCCTGCCGGGCTTTCTCCCCCTGGATGCGGACACCGCTGGAATTTTCTGGGGCCAGAATCCGCCGCTGAGCGAACCCGGCCCCACCCTGGAGGAACTTCTGGACCTCCTGGAGAAGGGGGAGGGGGGAGTGGCGCCCCAGGCCCTTTATCTTCTGGGAGGCGATCTGCTGCGGACCCTGCCGCATCGGAGCCGGGTTGCCAACCTCTTGAAAAAGATTCCCTTTATCGTGGTGCAGGATGCCTTCCTCACCGATACCGCCCAACTGGCCCAGGTGGTGTTGCCCGTGGCCATCCATGCCGAACAGGAAGGCACTTTCATCAGCAGCACCGGACAACTGGGGCTGCTGTCCCAGGCCTTGGGCGCCAACGGGGTACGTCCCGACTGGCAGATCATCAGCCAGCTTGGAGTTAAGATGGGCTTTGCCATGAAATACGGCAGCCCCAAGGAGATCTTCCGGGAGCTGGCCCAGAAGATGCCCCTCTGGGCCGGCCTGGCCCCCAGGCTCAGCACCCCCTGCCCGGATCTGAAGACGGACCTGAAGGGCAAGTTCGTCCCCTTCGAGACGGACATCAGCCTGCCGGGGCGCCGGCCCTTCACCCTGGTGGTGGGAAAATCCCTGCAGCACTCCGGCTCCTATACCACGCATCACCCTTGCGGCACCCTGGTGGTTACTCCCGGGGCCCGGCTGCAGATCAACCCGGAAGACGCCGCCGCTCTGGGTCTGGCGGAGGGTGAAGCCGCCAAAGTTATCTCCTCCCAGGGTGAGGTGAAGGTGCCCGTCACCCTGGCCCGGGACCTGCCGGCTGGCCTGGTTTTGCTGCCGGACCATTTTGCCGAGCCGGCGGCCCATGATTTGACTCTGAACTCCAACCTGGTGCGTGTGACCATCCAAAAGGGTTGAGAAGATGAATCTGCCCCTGTTGATAATACTCAGCATCGTTAAAATCGGCGTGGTGATGGTGGTCCTGCTCACCGCGGTGGCCTACGCAGTCCTGATGGAGCGCAAGGTCCTGGGCTTCATCCAACTGCGCTATGGCCCCAACCGGGTGGGCCCCTGGGGACTGCTGCAGCCGGTGGCGGACTTGCTCAAGCTGTTGTTCAAGGAGGATTTTACCCCTCCCGGGGCCAACCGGATTCTGTTCATCATGGCCCCCATCTTGAGCGCCGGCACCGCCTTTTTGCCCTTTGCCGTCATCCCCTTCACCAATACCATTTTACCCCCGGAGATCTCGCTCTTCGGCCACAAGGTGACCCTCACCGCGGCGGCCCTGAACCAGGGGGTGATCGCCGACGTCAACGTGGGGCTGCTCTACATCTTTGCCGTCTCTTCCCTGGCGGTATACGGCGCGGTGTTGGGCGGCTGGTCCTCTAACAATAAATACTCCCTGCTGGGCGCCCTGCGTCTCTGCGCCCAGATGGTCAGCTATGAAATAGCCCTGGGACTCTCGGTCATCGGGGTGCTGATGCTGTCCGGCAGCCTGAGCATGGTGAAGATCGTCGAAGCCCAGAGTTCCATGCCCTTCATCGTTTACCAGCCCCTGGGGTTTCTCCTCTTCCTGACCGCAGCCTTTGCCGAATGCGCCCGCACGCCCTTTGACCTGATTGAGTGCGAAAACGAGCTGGTGGCCGGGTTCCAGACGGAATACAGCTCCATGAAGTGGGCCCTCTTTATGATGGGGGAATACACCCACATCATCATAGCCTCGGCCCTGACCGTGACCTTGTTTCTGGGCGGTTGGCAGGGACCGGTGCTGCCTCCGGTGATCTGGTTTATGTTGAAGACCTTCGTGTTAATCTTCTTCTTCATCTGGGTGCGGGGCACCTTCCCCCGCTTCCGTTTCGACCAGCTCATGCGCTTGGGCTGGAAGGTGCTCGTGCCCCTGGGTTTGGCGAACATCGTCATCACCGGGGCCTTAATCTTATTTCTCAAGGGTTAACCCATGATTATGCCATTGCTCAAGGGATTGGCCACCACCCTGCGGATGGTGTTTACCAAGCCCATCACCCAACAGTATCCCGAAGAGAAGCGGCCGATGTACCCCCGCTGGCGGGGGCACCCGCAACTGACCGTCGATCCCGACGGCCGGCGCCGCTGCGTAGCCTGCACCCTGTGCATGGTGGTTTGCCCCTCCAATGCCATCCGGGGCATCGTCCCGGCCGAAGGCAGCGAGCACGAAAAGTACCCGGTGCAGTTCACCATCGACCTGCAGCGCTGCATCTTCTGCGGCCTCTGCCAGGAGGCCTGTCCCAAGGGGGCCATCAAGCTGAACAATGCCTATGAGCTGGCCCAATACGATAAGAACGCCCTGATTCTCAACATTGAGACGGCAACCCAGCCAGAATCCAACTTGCGGCTTAAGGATTGGCTATAAAGGAGGCCTGAGGGATGCAGATTCTGTTTTTCATCCTGGCCGCAGTGGCCCTGATCTCCGGCGGCCTGGTGGTCTTTCAGCGCCACCCCTTGAGAAGCGCCCTCTGGCTCATCGTCAACTTCTTTGCGGTAGCCGGCGTCTACCTGCTGGCCCATGCCGAGTTTATCGCCGCCATCCAGGTGATCGTTTACGCCGGGGCCATCATGGTGCTGTTCCTGTTCGTCATCATGCTTCTGAACCTGCGGCAGCCCGAGGCTGATCCGGTAATTCCCCATATCGGCCAGAAGCTGCTGGCCGTGGTCCTGGCCGGCTTCACCGCCCTGGTCATGATTTACGCCTACCGCCACGCCAGTCTGGCGGGGGGCCCGGAAATCGTCCCCGGCCTGGGGAACACCGAATCGATTGCCCGCAGCCTGTTTACCGATTACCTGCTGCCCTTCGAGGTCACCTCGGTCCTGCTCCTGGTGGCCATTGTCGGAGCGGTGGTCCTGGCTAAGAGTAAGTTGAAGTGAGAATCAGGGGAGAATGGACATGGTAGTGCCCTTGCATTATTACCTGGCCCTGAGCGTGGCCCTGTTCGCCCTGGGAGTGATCGGGGTGATCATTCGGCGCAACGCCATCGTCGTCTTCATGAGCATCGAGATGATGCTCAACGCCGTCAACGTGACCTTCATCGGGTTTGCCGACTATTTCAAGGCGGTGGACGGACAGATGTTTGTGTTTTTCGTCTTGACCGTGGCCGCCGCGGAAGTGGCGGTGGGCCTGGCCCTGATTGTCGCCATCTTCCGCAACCGGGGCTCCATTTATATCGACGACCTGAATATCCTCAGGTGGTGAGGCGACCCTCATGATGGATTACGTCTGGCTGATACCCCTGTTCCCCCTCATCGGCTTTTTGATCAACGGCCTCCTGGGCAAGAGATTGTCCAAGAATGTGGTGGGAACCATCGGCTCGCTGGCTGTGGGCCTGAGCTTCCTGCTCACCGTGGCCATCTTCCTGGAATTCCTGCACCTGCCGGAAGGGTCCCGGGTGGTCGAAAAGACGATGTTCACCTGGATCTCCGCCGGCAGTTTCCAGGCCCAGGCGGCTTTCCTCATCGATCCCCTGTCCCTGGTGATGCTCCTGGTGGTCTCCGGGGTGAGCACCCTGATCCACATCTATTCCGTGGGTTACATGCACGATGACCCGGGGTTTTACCGCTACTTCTCCTATCTCAACCTCTTCGTCTTTAATATGCTCCTCCTGGTGAGCGCCAATAACTTCCTGCTGATGTTCGTGGGTTGGGAGGGAGTGGGGCTCTGCTCGTATCTCTTGATCGGCTTTTGGTATGAGCGCCGCTCGGCCAGCGACGCGGGCAAAAAGGCCTTCGTGGTCAACCGGATCGGCGATTTCGGCTTCCTGCTGGGCATCTTCATCATCTTCTGGACCTTCGGCACCCTCAATTTCCGGGAAGTCTTCGCGGCGGCCGCCCCCCATTTCGCGGTGGGCTCCGTGGTGATCACCGCCGCTACCCTCTGCCTGTTTTTAGGGGCCACCGGCAAGTCGGCCCAGATTCCTCTCTACGTCTGGCTGCCCGACGCCATGGAAGGCCCCACGCCGGTGTCCGCCCTGATCCACGCGGCCACCATGGTCACCGCGGGGGTCTATATGTTGGCCCGTTGCAGCGCCCTGTTCGTGCTGGCCCCGATCTCCATGACGGTGGTGGCGACGGTGGGCCTGCTGACCGCCTTTTTTGCGGCCACGATGGGCATGGCGCAATACGATATCAAACGGGTGCTCGCCTACTCCACCGTGAGCCAATTGGGCTATATGGTCCTGGCCTGCGGCGTGGGGGCCTTTGTCTCGGGCATCTTCCACCTGATGACCCACGCCTTTTTCAAGGCCCTCCTCTTCCTGGGCTCCGGCTCGGTAATCCACGGCATGCACGGCCAACAGGATATGCGCCACATGGGCGGCCTCAAGAAACACATGCCCATCACCTATTGGACCTTCGTGGCGGCCACCCTGGCCATCTCCGGCATCTTCCCCTTCGCCGGCTTCTTCAGCAAGGATGAAATCCTCTTTAATACCCTGGTGGACGGCCACGTCCTCTATTGGGGCGTCGCCACCGTGGCGGCCTTAATCACCGCCTTTTACATGTTCCGGGCGGTCTTCATGACCTTCCACGGCGAGGAAAGGTTTGACCACCACAAGGTCCACCCTCATGAAGCTCCCTGGACCATGGCGGTGCCTCTGATAATCCTGGCGGTCCTGTCCGCGGTAGGCGGATTTGTGGGTTTCCCCATCATCGAAGGGGCTGATAAGTTCAAAGAGTTCCTGGCCCCGTCCATCGCCGTCCTGCACCCCGAGGCCCACCACCCCATGTCCTTCGAAATCTTCATGATGGCCTTCAGCATGGCCGTCGCCGGTGTGGGCATCTTCATCGCCTACAAGTGCTACATCAAAAAGCCGGAATTGCCGGATCGGGTGGTGGCAAAATTTCCGGTGGTTTACGAATACATCTATAACAAATATTACATGGATGAATTTTACGACGCCGCGGTGGTGGAGCCCATCAAGAACGGCTCCGACTTCCTGTGGCATGGAGTGGATGAAACGGTGGTGGACGGCGCCGTGAACGGCAGCGCCAGTACCGTCGTCTGGCTCAGCGACCATCTCCGCAAGCTGGAAACCGGCTTCGTACAAACCTATGCCCTGGCCATCCTCGCGGGGGTGGTAGTCATCGCGGGCTATCTTATCGGACGTTAACCTGAGGGTGGCTCAATGCATTTACCAATCCTCTCCATCCTGATCTTCCTCCCCCTGGCGGGGGTGGGGTTGCTGCTGTTGTTGGACCGCAAGAACCACCAGGTCCTCAAAGGCGCCGCCTTCGGGATATCCCTGTTGGAGTTGGCCTTCTCCCTGCCCCTGTGGTTCCGCTTCGACAACGGCACCGCCGCCATGCAGTTCGTGGAACTCCACTCCTGGATTCCCAGTTACGGCGTCAGCTACCATCTCGGGGTGGATGGCTTCTCGCTGCTGCTCATCCTGCTCACCACCTTTCTGACCCCGCTCTGCGTTCTGGCCACCTGGACCGACATCCAGACCCACGTCAAGGAGTTCATGATCTGCCTGCTGGCCCTGATGAGCGGCATGATCGGGGTGTTCGCCTCCCTGGACCTTTTCCTCTTTTACATCTTCTGGGAAGTGATGCTGATCCCCATGTACCTGCTCATCGGTGTCTGGGGCAACCCGGCCCGGCGGGTCTATGCGGCCATCAAGTTCTTCCTGTTTACTATGTTCGGTTCGGTACTGATGCTGGTGGCCATTTTGGTCCTGTACTTTTACTGCGGCAAGACCACCGGCGTCTACAGCTTTGATCTGCTGAGGATGTACGGCCTGCCCATCCCCTTTCATATGCAGTATTGGATGTTCCTGGCCTTTGGCCTGGCCTTCGCCATCAAGGTGCCCATGTTCCCCTTCCACACCTGGTTGCCCGACGCCCACACGGAAGCGCCCACGGTGGGTTCCGTCATCCTGGCCGCGGTGCTCCTGAAGATGGGGACTTACGGTTTCCTGCGCTTCAATATGCCGTTGTTCCCCCAGGCGGCCCATTACTTTGTCCCCCTCTTTTCCATCCTGGCCATCATCGGCATCATTTACGGCGCCCTGGTGTCCATGATGCAAAAGGACCTGAAGCGCCTCATCGCCTTCTCCTCCGTGAGCCACCTGGGCTTTGTCATGCTGGGGCTGTTCACCTTCACTGTCGCGGGGTTGCAGGGCGGCCTCATCCAGATGATTAACCACGGCATCTCCACCGGCGCCCTGTTCTTGATCGTGGGCATGATCTATGAGCGGCGCCATACCCGGATGATTTCCGAGTTCGGGGGTCTGGCCACCCCCATGCCCATTTTCGCCACCATCTTCATGATCGTCACCCTATCCTCCATCGCCGTGCCCGGCACCAACGGCTTCGTTGGCGAATTTCTCATCCTTTTAGGCACCTTTAAGAGCAACATACTTTATGGCGTCCTGGCCGCCACCGGCGTCATCTTTTCCGCCTGTTACATGCTCTGGATGTTCCAGCGGGTCGTCTGGGGGGAAGTGACCAACGTGAAGAACAGGGAGCTCACCGACCTCTCCTGCAGAGAGATCGCCATCTTTCTGCCGCTGCTGCTGTTCATCATCTGGATAGGGGTCTATCCTAACACCTTCCTGAATAAGACCAAGGCCACCACCGACAATTTTGTGGCCATGATGGAAAAGGCCCAACCCAGCCAGGTCGCTCAATCCCAGGTCCCCAAGGGGGAGGCGCTATGACCATCACCATCCCCGGTTTCCATCTGTGCAGCATCGGGCCGGAGCTCATCCTGACCCTCACCGCCATCGCCATCCTGCTGCTGGACGCCCTCTCCCCCAGGGGGAGCAAGTCCCATTTTCCCCAGCTCAGCCTCCTGGGCCTGGCCGCCGCGGCCGTGACGACCGTTTTCATGTGGGGCCTCCGGGGCACCGACTTCGCCCGCATGATTTACGTGGACAACTTTAGCCTCTTCTTCTATCTGATCTTCATCCTGGGGACCGCCCTGACGGTGATGATAAGCAGGCAATACCTGGAGGACTACGGCAAAAACCTGGGCGAATACTATGCCCTGCTGCTCTTCGCCACCGTGGGTATGATGCTCATGGCCGCCAGCGCCCATCTCATCATGCTCTTTTTGGGTCTGGAGGTGATGTCCATCGCGGTTTACGTCCTGGCGGGCCTCTTCCGGGAGGATCCCCGCTCCAACGAAGCCTCCCTGAAATACCTGATCCTGGGCTCCTTCTCCAGCGCCTTTCTGCTCTTCGGCATGGCCTTCCTTTACGGCGCCGCCGGGGGCACCCTCTATCTGGACGAACTGCCCAAGGCCCTGATGGGCCACACCTTCATGCAGCCCCTGACCTTGCTGGCCATGGCCCTGTTGCTGGTGGGCTTCGGCTTCAAGGTGGCCTCGGCGCCCTTCCACATGTGGACCCCGGACGTCTATGAAGGGGCCCCCACCTCGGTCACCGCCTTTATGGCGGTGGGGGTGAAGGCCGCGGCCTTCGCCGCCTTCGCCCGGGTCTTCTTCCTGGTCTTCCTGGCGATGAAACCGGACTGGACCATGCTCCTCTGGATCCTGGCGGTGGCCACCATGACGGTGGGCAACGTCACCGCCCTGGTCCAGACTAACATCAAGCGCATGCTGGCTTATTCCTCCATCGCCCACGCCGGCTACCTGCTGGTGGCCCTGGTGGCCGCCAGCCAATTGGGCGCGGTGAGCCTCCTTTACTACCTGCTGGCCTACACCTTGATGAACCTGGGGGCCTTCGGGGTGGTGATCCTGGTGGGGCGCAAAAAGGACAGCTATCTCAGTATCTACGACTACTCCGGTCTGGGCTTCCAGCACCCGGCCCTGGCCGCGTCCATGGCCCTCTTCATGTTCGCCCTGGCGGGCATGCCTCCCACCGCCGGATTTGTGGGCAAATTCTACATCTTCTCCGCCGCGGTGCAGTCGGGCTACATCTGGCTGGCCATCATCGGCGTCATGAACTCCCTGGTATCGATGTATTACTACCTGAGAATCACGGTGCTCATGTACATGAAACCCGCCGAAGCCGACCTGGGTCCGGTGACGTTCTCACCCGGGGTCACCGCGGTGCTGGCCGCCACCGCCGCCGGCGTGCTGCTGATCGGCATCTTCCCCGGCGGCCTCTACGACCTGGCGGTAAACGCGGTGAAGATCTTTCCCGGCCTCTAATACCAAGTGGCCGTCAAAAGCAGAAGAATCTTTCGTAGGGGCGCACCCAGGTGTGCGCCCACCAGAGAGGACACGCGGGTCCGCCCCTACACCAATTATCTCTCCAATAAAAAAGCAGGGCCCGGGGCCCTGCTTTTTTTGGGATGGAAAAGGGTCATGATCAAGCTGCCTGGCGGCTCCGCTTCTTCAGGCGGTTGGCCTTCTTGCGCAGGATGTCGACCTGTTGGCGGGAGGCGCCCGCGCCAATGGCCTCCAGCTTCCGGGCCCGGAGCTGCTTGGCCTTTTCCTTCAAATCCCGCACGCTCAACGACTCCACGGCCTTCTTGTCTTCCTTGATGCCTTGCGCCTTCTTGATGGCGCTGAGCAGCTCTTCTTTGTTCATGCCATGGACGCCGCTGATCTCGCCCTGTTCCAGGGCGTACTTGCGCAACTCCGTGGCGGTCATTTTATCCAGGGGCTTTTCTTTCTTCTCTTTGGATTCCTTTGAGGCCATGTTTCTTCTCCCGGTGTTAGTTCAAGGTTCAAGGTTCAAAGTTGTTAAGCTCAACGTCCCTTCTGGGGGACCGGAATAATCCCGGCCCCATGGGTATCCTTATGATTCCGGCGCTAAAGGGGTGCGCCCAGCGACGCGGCGCCATATTCCCCCTAAATTTAACTAAAATCCCCGATTTCCTCAACCCCATAAGGTTACTGGCGAGAGTGAAGCCCTGGGATTGGTGGCGCAGGCGTCCCGCCTGCGTGTCCTGATTGGCGGGCGAGACGCCCGCGCCGCCCCCGGCGGCGGCTCAACCTTTGGCGATTTACGGATGAGCCCTTCACAACTATTTTTCCTCTTTATCCATCTTTTCCGCCATCTTGATGAAGGGCTTGATCAGGTCGATGGGGATGGGGAACAGGGTGGTGGAGTTCTTCTCGGCGGCGATCTCCCTCAGGGTCTGGAGATAGCGCAGTTGCAGGGACATGGGCTCGGTGGCCAGCACCTTGGCGGCCTCGGCCATCTTGGCGGCCGCCTGGAATTCGCCCTCGGCGTTGATCACCTTGGCCCGCCGCTCCCGCTCCGCCTCCGCCTGCTTGGCGATGGACCGCTGCATTTCCACCGGCAGGTCGATGGAGCGCACCTCCACCAGGGTCACCTTGATGCCCCAGGGCTCGGTTTGCTTATCCAAAATCTCGGCCAACTGGGTGTTGACCTTCTCCCGTTCGGACAGCAAGTCGTCCAGCTCCATCTGGCCGCAGACGCTCCTCAAAGTGGTCTGGGCCAGCAACTGGGTGGCCGACCAATAGTCCCGCACCTCGATGATGGCCTTCAGGGCGTCGATGACCCGGAAATAGACCACCGCGTTCACCTTCACCGAGACGTTGTCCCGGGTGATGACGTCCTGGGACGGGACCTCGTAGGTCGCCAATTGCAGGTTGACCTTGACCAGCCGGTCCACCATGGGAATGATGATAACGAGGCCCGGCCCCTTGGCCCATTGGAGGGCCCGGCCCAGGCGGAAGATCACCCCTCGTTCGTATTCGTTCAGGATCTTGATGGCGCTCATGAGAAACAGGAACGCGAATACAATAATCACTAAGCCAAAGGTCCCTATCATAGCCCTCTCCTTAAGATTTTGGCGTTACCCGGCGCACCCGGAGTTTCAAGCTCCGGACCGCCAGCACTTCAACGGGTTCCCCGGGGGCGATGGGCTCGTCGCTCGCCGCCTCCCAGTTTTCGCCGTGGATGAAGACTCGTCCAACGGGGGCCAGCGGGGTCACGGCCACCCCCATCTCCCCCACCAGGCCCTCGGCCCCGCTAACGACGCGCCTTCTGTGGCTGCGGAAAACGATGCCCGCCACTACGATGAAAAAGAGTGACACAGTAAAGACCGTGGGGAGCAATATTCCCCAGGAGACTCCCATACCGCCGCCACCCGGCTCCCGGAACAGCATAATGGCCCCCAATAATAGCGCCGCCACCCCCGCCAGGGAGAGCATCCCGTAACTGCTGACCTTGAACTCCAGAACGAAGAAGACGAAGGACAGCAGGATCAGGAGGACGCCGATGTAATTGACGGGCAAGGTCTGAAAGGCGAACAAGGCCAGCAGCAGGCAGGTGGCGCCGACCACCCCGGGCAGGATCACCCCCGGGTGGGCCAGCTCAAAGTAGATGCCGGCCAGGCCGATCATCATCAGGACGAAGGCAATGTTGGGGTCGGCGATGTGCTCCAGGATGCGGTAGCGCAGGTTCTCGGGGATTTTCTCGAGCGGCGCCCCTGCGGTTTGCAGAACCTGCGGTTTGCCTTGTACCAGCACCTGCCGGCCGTTGATTTTGGCCAGCAGATCGTCCAGGTTGTCGGCCATCAGGTCCACGACCTTGAGTTTCAAGGCTTCGGAGGCCGAAATGGAGACGCTCTGGCGGATGGCCTTCTCCATCCAGACCGGGTTGCGGCCGTGTTCCTCGGCCAGGGACCGCCCGTAGGCCACAAAATCGTTGAGCACCTTCGTTTCCATGGTCTTGTCCATCTTGCCGCCTAGACCGATGGAGACGGGGTGGGCCGCGCCGATATTGGTGCCCGGGGCCATGGCGGCCACCTGCGCCGCCTCGGTGATGAAGACCCCGGCGGAGGCGGCCCGGGCCCCGCTGGGAGCAACATACACGATCACCGGCACCCTGGCGTTGGAGATGCCCTGAACGATTTGCCGCATGGAGGTATCCAGCCCCCCCGGGGTGTCTAACTGCACCACCAGGGCCTGGGCCTGCTGCTTCTCCGCCTTGTCGATGCCTGCCAGGATGAATTCCGCCATTCCGGGGTTCACGGTGCCCACTGCGTCCAGATAGTAAACGGGGCTGGGCGCGGCCCGGCCAACCGCGGCCGCGGCCAGCAGGGTGAGTATCATGAGTGCAAAAATAGCCAGGTAGCGTTTCATCTTAATAGAGCCTTCAGCAGTCAGCTTTCAGCCTTCAGCGATGTAGGGTGCGCACTGCGCACCAGATTAATTCGGGTGTTTCCCGCCAATCTATTCGACGATGATTCCTTAGCTAGACAATTCTTGATAACACAACCTTTCATCATTATTCCCGCGGCATTGGCATGATCCGACCTTCCCTTCATCTTCCTCTATCTAAATGGTGCGCAGTGCGCACCCTACAGGACTTCTTCGTTCTGGTCTTTAGCCTTTAGCTGACCGCTGACTGCTGATAGCTGATAGCTTCCCTAATCTTGTTCCCCCAGATACTCCATGACCTGTTGCATGTCCGCCCAGGTCTTTTTGCGCTCCAGGGGGGACCTGAGGAGATAGGAGGGATGAAAGGTGGGCATCACCCGGATGTGGTCGAAGCGCCGCCACTGACCCCGCAGGCGGGTAATGGGTTCCTTCGTGCCCAGCAGGGCGTGGGCGGCCACCTTTCCCAAGGTGACGATCACCCGGGGCCGGATGGCCTTTATCTGCTTGCGCAGATAGGGCAGGCAG
Organism: Desulfobaccales bacterium; assembly: GCA_049580385.1. Lineage (GTDB taxonomy): Bacteria > Desulfobacterota > Desulfobaccia > Desulfobaccales > 0-14-0-80-60-11 > JAPLJC01. Next base: position 55,914 of record JBAUPV010000006.1, read on the forward strand.
GCCTCGATTTCGTCGGGCAGGGGGTCCCGGTTCCCCGGGGGGCGGCTCTTGACCACGTTGGTGATGTACACCTCTTCCCGGTCCAATTGCAGATTGTGGAGCATCTTGTCGAGGAGTTGCCCGGCCGGGCCCACAAAAGGCCTTCCTGACAGGTCCTCCTCCGCCCCGGGGGCCTCTCCGATGAACATCAGGCGGGCGCTGGGCGAACCCTCCCCGAAGACCAGGTTCTTGGCCCCGGCGTAGAGCTGGCAGCGCCGGCAGCGCCCCATCTCCTGCCGGATTTCCTCCAGGGTGGGAACCTGCTCGGCAGCCGCCTCGCCCATGCCAGGCGGCGCCGCGGCCGGCTCCTGGGGAAGGCCTCGCCAGCCCAGGCGCCGCTGATAGCGGAGCCACTCCGACAGGTGCTCCGCCAGGGCCGCCAATTCCGCCGCCGGGTCCTCAGGCATCCGCCCCCCTCCCCTCTCCGCGGCTCTCCGCCAGCAGCTTCGCCACCAGGTCCAGGAGGCGCTCCGCCACCTCTTCCTTGCTAAGCAAGGGCAGCCGCAGCGGTTCACCTACACGGCGCAGGATGGTAACCTGGTTGGTGTCCACCGCGAAGCCGGAGTCGCTGCGGGTAACGTCGTTGGCCACGATGAGGTCCAGGTTTTTCTCCTTGAGCTTTCTCAGGGCTTCGGCCTCCAGGTCATGGCTCTCCGCCGCGAACCCCACCATCACCTGCCGGGTCTTGAGCCGGCCTGCCTCCCGCAGGATGTCCGGATTTTGCACCAGCTCCATCTGGGTGGCGCACTTTCCCCGTTTGAGCTTGAGCCCCTGGAGGTCTTTCGGCCGATAGTCGCCCACGGCCGCGGCCATCAGCAAGGCATCCGCCTCGAGAAACCTTTCCTGCACCGCGTCCAGCATCTCCCAGGCCGACCTGACCCAAACCCGTTCCACTCCGTAGGGCGCCGGCAGGGCGCCGGGACCGCTGATGAGGCAGACCCGGGCTCCCCGGCGCCAGGCCACCCTCGCCAGGGCATAACCCATCTTGCCGCTGGAGCGGTTGCTGAGGAAGCGCACCGGGTCCAGGTCTTCGTGGGTCGGCCCCGCAGTCACCAGCAGCCGCCGGCCGCTCAAATCCTGAGGGCTTAACAAACGGGCGCCGGCCTCCACGATCTCCTCCGGCTCCGGCAGCCGGCCCAGGCCCACGGCGCCGCAGGCCAACTCGCCGCTGCCTGGCTCCAGCACCTGCACGCCCCGGGCCCGCAGGCGGCCCAGATTCTCCTGGACCACCATTGATTCCCACATGGCGACATTCATAGCCGGACAAAGCAGCACCGGACTGGTGGCCGCCAGCATGATGGTGGTCAGCAAATCGTCGCCGATTCCCGCGGCCAGCTTGCCGATAAGATTGGCCGTGGCCGGGGCCAGGATGATGGCGTCCACCTCCTGCCCCAGGGAGACGTGCTCCAAAGGCGCAACCGCTCCGGGCCCGAACATGGCCGCGGCCACCGGCTCGCCGGTCAGCGCCTGGAAGGTCAGGGGCGCCACGAATTCCCGGGCCGCCGCGGTCATCGCCACCTTAACCTGGGCCCCGGCCATGATCAGGCGCCGGGCCAGCTCCGCTGCCTTGTAAGCGGCAATGCCGCCGGAAACCCCCAGTAAGATGCGCTTGCCGGTGTAGATCATTAGCAGTTCCCAGTTACCAGTTATCAGTAGCCAGTAGTCAGTAGTCAGTAGTCAGTAGTCAGTTATTTATTTCTGCTCACTGCTCACTATTTTCCCGCCCGCCAGCGTCACCGCCGCCCGGTCGTAACCTTTATTTGGCGGACGACCTTTATTCCACTCGGCGCAGGCTAATGCCTGCGGCTACCTTGAATGCCGCCGCCGAAAACTGGTCCCTAACCCCTGCCTTTTCTGCTCACTGCTTACTGCTCACTGCTTACTGATTACTGCTTACCCCTCAAAAGAACGGGTTATACTTCCGTTCGTGGCCCACGGTGGTGGCGGGGCCGTGGCCCGGGTACACCGTGTATCGGTCTCCCAGGGTAAAGATCTTGGTGCGCACCGCCTGGACCAGGTCATCGAAGGAACCGCCGGGAAAGTCGGTGCGCCCGATGGAGCCGGCAAACAACAAGTCCCCCACGTACACGCAAGGCTCGCCTTCCAGGATCAGGCTGATGCCCCCCGGCGTATGCCCCGGGGTGTGCAGGACCTTTAGCTGGTAGGATCCGAAACTGATCAAGTCGCCCTCTTTCAGCAGCAGATCCGCCTGGGACGAGCGCAGGCGGTTGCCGGTGAAGAGCATGGCCTCCTCCGAGGGATGATTCAGCATCTGGGCATCCGCCTCGTGGATGGCGATTCTTGCCCCGGTGGCCTTCTTCAAAGGCTGGTTGGCGTCCACGTGGTCGAAATGGCCGTGGGTGTCGATAATATATTTAAGATTGAGTTCCGCGTTCTTCAAGGCCTCCAGGATGTCGTCCTCGTCGCCCCCCGGGTCGATGACCACCGCTTCTTTGGTCTTCTCATCCCCCAGGATATAGCAGTTGACCTCCAGCAATCCCACCGTCAGGCCTTTTTGAATCATGAAGCCTCCCTTATCGAGTCAATAATGGCAGGTGCGCCCCCTAAGGGTTCAGAAAAAACTTCACTCCCTGGACGCCGAAATAGCCTCCGAAGCCCACCAGAAAGACGCCGCAGCACGCCAGGAAACCGCGGTAGAGGCCGTCGGAGAGAAAACGCCGCCCCTGGGCCACCGCCCCCGCCACCAGGGTGTACCAGGCGAAGTCTGCCAGGATGTGCCCCAGGAAGAAGAGGGCCACCCCGGCCAATCCGTATTTTCTGGAGAAGACCACGTAGCCCAGGCCGATGGTGAGCCACCAGATGACCCAGTAAGGGTTGGCGGCGCTCATCAGCACCCCGGCCAGCACCGGGTTGGGGCCGGAGCCCTTGCCGGCCGGAAGCTCCAGGCTCCCCCGGCGGGAGGTCTTCAGGGTCATCAGACCCATCCAGCCCAACAGGACTGCCCCCAACACGCCCACCGTCCCCAGGATCGGGGGCTGATTCAGCCAGGTTCCCAGACCCAGCAATAAGAGGAGGACCAGGGCCGCCTCCAGAGCCGCGTGGCCCACGATGATCAGGGGTCCGGCCCAGAAGCCGCGGCGGGCCGACTCGCCCACCGTCACCGTGAGCAGGGGCCCCGGCATCATGGCCCCGGACAGGGCCACGATAAAGGAAGTGGCGGCCACTCCCGCCAGCACCCAGGGATTCATGATTTTCCTTTTCTTCCCCTCAAAGCGCAAGTATAATCATGCTACCATAGCGGCGGCCTTAAACCAAGGTAAAATCAAGGGGATGGGCGGGTCTCACCCGAGACGGTGGTGGGCGGAATCAGTTCCCTCCCCCTCAGAGGGGGGAGGCTTAGGGTGGGAGGGGCAACAATTTTAGCGTGCTGATTTACCCATTTTCCACCCTCCCCCTAACCCCCTCCCCTCAAGGGAGGGGGGATTATAAGCCTGGAGAAATGACTAAACAGGGCGAGTTTGCCAGCAGTCGGCGTGAACCTCACGCCCCATGCCATTAAATGAAAAATTCCCCTTCCAGGAAAAAGACCCGCACCAGCGCCTTCGGCGCCCCGGGGCGCATCTCCCACGATTCCTCGTCCTTTTATGCCAGCCGCTTATATGCCCAAATGCCTTCGGAATGCGAGAGTCCCGATGAGGAGCAGGAAATCCCGGCGGAGTTTCTGAATCGCATTTTCTGCAAGTCCTCGGAAGTCATGGAGGAGCTGCCGGATAACAGCGTCCACCTGATGGGGACCTCGCCCCCTTACAACGTGGGCAAGGAATACGACCGGGACGCCACCCTGGCTGAGTATCTGGACTTTCTAGGCCGGGTCTGGCGGGAGGTTTACCGGGTGCTGGCGCCCGGCGGCCGGGCCTGCATCAACGTCGCCAACCTGGGGCGCAAGCCCTACATCCCCCTCCATTCCTATATTATCCAGGACATGCTGAAAATCGGCTTCCTCATGCGGGGGGAGATCATCTGGAATAAGGAAAACAGCGCCTCCCCCTCCACCGCCTGGGGAAGCTGGCGCACTCCCGCGAACCCGACTCTTCGAGATATACATGAATATATCTTGATTTTTTCAAAAGGAACCCTCTCACGAAAAAATCTTGATAAACGAAAACCCACTATTTCCAAAGAGGAATTTCTGGAATTGACCAAGAGCGTCTGGACCTTCCCTGCCGTGTCCGCAAGGAAAGTTGGACATCCGGCGCCCTTTCCGCTGGAATTGCCTTACCGGCTGATACAACTATACACCTTTGACGGTGAAGTAGTCCTGGACCCCTTTATGGGAAGCGGCCAGGCGGCCCTGGCCGCTATCCAGACAAACCGCCATTACGTCGGCTATGAGACCGATGAAAATTATTCCCGTTTAGCTACTAAAAGAATCGATCAATTTCTTTTAGAGCATAAGAATCGGGGGGTTTTAGACCTGGTAATCTCGACCTGACAGGGCAAATTCCAGGACCGCATGGGCATCCATCTGAGCAGGGCCGCGGGGAAACCCTCTCCTTTGACATCAGTGAGTTTTTCGATAAGCTTTAACAATGGATAAAATCATCATTGAAGGCGGGATTCCCCTGGAGGGGGAAGTGCAGATCAGCGGGGCCAAGAACGCCGCCCTGCCCATCCTCGCCGCCACCCTGCTGGCCGCAGGGGAGCACCGCCTCTCCAACGTCCCGCCCCTGGCCGACATCCGCACCTGTAAAAGACTCCTGGGCAACCTGGGGGTGCAGTTCCGGGAAGAGGCCGCCGGTTCTTCCCTTCCCAAAATCCTCATCGCCGACACTCGAGAGCTAACCGGCTCCGAGGCCCCCTACGAGCTGGTGAAGACCATGCGGGCCGCGGTCCTGGTCTTGGGCCCCCTGGTGGCCCGGGCCCGCCAAGCCAGGGTCTCCCTGCCCGGCGGCTGCGCCATCGGGGCCCGGCCCATCAACCTCCATCTCAAGGGGCTGGAGGCCATGGGGGTAAAAATCAACCTGGCCCAGGGCTACGTGGAGGCCGACGCCCGGCGGCTTAAAGGGGCCGAGATCTACCTGGAAGGCGTCACGGTCACCGGCACCGAAAACCTGATGATGGCCGCCACCCTGGCCAAGGGCACCACGGTTATTAAAAACGCCGCCATGGAGCCGGAAGTGGGGGACCTGGCCCGCTTCCTGGTGGCCATGGGGGCGAGCATCGAAGGGATCGACAGCGAAATTCTCACTATTCACGGGGTGCCGGAGCTGAAGCCCGCCAACTATGCCATCATGAGCGACCGCATCGAGGCCGGCACCTACCTGGCCGCCGCCGCCATCACCCGGGGAAAGGTCACCCTGACCAACGCCCCGGTTCCCCACCTCACCGCGGTGCTGGGCAAGTTCACCGAGGCGGGAGTGCGCCTCAGCGCCGAACCGGGCCGCATCAGCGTGCACCCCGGCGGCGCCCTCACCGGGGTGGATATCCGCACCTTGCCCTATCCGGGGTTTCCCACCGACATGCAGGCGCAGTTCATGGCCTTGATGAGCGTGGCCGGGGGCGCCTCGCTGATCACCGAAACCATCTTCGAGAACCGCTTTATGCACGTCAGCGAACTGCGCCGCCTGGGGGCGGACATCAGCGTCTCGGGGAGCCACGCCATCGTCCGGGGCCGCCGCCAGCTCCAGGGCGCCCAGGTGATGGCCACCGACCTCAGGGCCAGCGCCTCGTTGGTGGTGGCCGGCCTGGCCGCCAGCGGCGCCACCGAAATCCTCCGGGTCTATCACCTGGACCGGGGCTACGCCAGCCTGGTGGAGAAACTGGCGGCCCTGGGGGCGCGAATCAAAAGGGTGTCTGACTAAAGGCGGTTTTCTGTTTTCGGAGAAAGGCAAAGCCTGGGCCGGGCAAAACCTTTGGGGCGCGGATACCCAATCATCGGAACTCCAGCCGATCACCTGCCGGCGGATCACTCTTCCCTTTCTGCCGCTAGACCTCGAAAATAATATCCCTCCACCTTGATTTTGAGAGGATCACCCTTAATTTTAAAAAGGGGTGGTTGGGCCCAACCTGGTCGAGTCAACCCCTGGCCAGGTACAATCTTAGGAGGTGAGGTATGGCTAAAGATATAGTGAAACGGGAACCTGCGAGGGGGCTTTCCCAACTGCGCCGGGAAATGGACCGGTTGTTTGAAGACTTCTTTGCTCCCCAGGCGTGGTGGGGGCGGCTTTGGGAATCGGAATGGGTTCCCGCGGTGGATGTCGCGGAAACTCCCGAACAGATCACGGTAAAAGCCGAACTGCCCGGTATCGACGCCAAAGAAATCGACATCTCTCTGGTCGGGGATATGCTCACCATCAAAGGGGAAAAGAAATCGGAACGGGAGGAAAAAAAGGAAAATTACCATCTGGTGGAGCGCAACTGCGGCTCCTTTTCCCGGTCCCTGGCCCTGCCGGCCGCGGTGAACGCGGAGAAGATCGAGGCCAAGTATGAAAAGGGGGTCTTAACCATCACCTGTCCCAAAAAAGAGCCGGTCAAGCCCAAAACGATTGAGATCAAGACCTCCTCTAAATAAAACTACGGGAGAGGCAAGACCGCAATCCTACGGCTCTCCCGCGTCTAATTGCGAGATTACGGCCAGTTACCTGGCCACCCCAGGATCGACGCCGGCTTGGCGTCTTTGAGGTTAATACGACAGGAGGGATTAGAGATGAAAGGCAATGAGAAGCTTATCGAGGACCTGAACAAACGCCTGGCCGAGGAATTGACCGCCATCAACCAGTATTTTGTCCATGCCGAGATGTGCGACAATTGGAAATACAGCCAGCTACACGGGGTAATCCGGAAGCGGGCCATCGCGGAGATGATCCACGCCGAGAAGCTCATAGAGCGCATCCTCTTCCTGGATGGGCGCCCCATCGTCAGCAACCTGAACAAGGTGTACATCGGCGACCAGGTCCCGAAGATGCACGCCAATGACCACGGCGCCGAAGAAATGGCCATCAAGGGCTACAACGAGACCATCCGCCTGGCAGTCGAGGTGGCGGACAACGGCACCAAAGAACTCCTGGAAGCGATCCTGAAGGAAGAAGAGGACCATATCGACTGGATCGAAGCCCAGCTCGACCAGATCAAGCAGGTCGGGGTGGAGAACTACCTGGAGCAACAGATCTACTAAGGCCTGAGGAAGATCGACAAAAAAACAGCGGTGTGTTAAACACCGCTGTTCCGTAATAATAGAGGAGATTATTGCTGGTCCCCCTTGGGGGCAACCTATTCCTTCTTGGCCTGGTCGGCCTCCTCGGGCGCGGCTTCCTCGGCAACCGGGGCCTCGACGCTGACCTCCTCCTTCCTGGGGGCGGCGGCCACGGCGATGACCTCGTCCGGTTCGGCCAGGATTTTCACCTTGTCTGAAAGGACGACATCGCGCACGCGTATGCCGTCGCCAATTTTGGCCAGGCCGGAAATGTCTATCACGATCCGCTGCGGCAGGTCCTGCGCCATGCACTCGACCTCCAGGGCGGTGAGGCCGGTATGGATCAGGGCGTTGAAATTCTTGACCGCCGGGGCCGCGCCGCTCAACTCGATGTCGACCCTGGCGCGCATCTTCTCAGTGAGCGAGACGATTTGGAAGTCCACATGCAGCAGGCGGTTCTTGAGAATATCGCGCTGCTTCTCTCGCACCTGCGTCAGGTACTGCTTCCCGTCCAGGTCGAGCGTCAATAGACTGGACGAGGTCAGGTGGGACAGCGTCTGCGTCCCCTCATAGGCATCCAGCAGAATCGGCACCGTCTCGATGTGGTGCCCGTAAAGCACCGCCGGGATTTTCCCCTGGCGGCGCAAGGCGCCCACCTGTCTGCCGACCACGTCACGCCTGGTAGCTTTCAGAACAACTTTCTCCATCTTAATCATCACTCCTCGAGCGCCTCTCACCCAACGGACCCTGACAGATCAACCGGGGTCGGGTTACCTTCGCTCTTCTCCAAGGTGAATATCAGATGCTGTCATTCCTTCAAGTCCATCCGGAGATGATAACCCAAAATCTTCATAATTTCTTCAAAATTATTTATTCTACGAACCGGTGATGCCTTTACTGGCTACTGACTACTGACTACTGCCCCTAACCTGCCGCCCCTCTTTCCCGCCTTTCCCAGCGGCCCATCAGGATGGCCCGGGTCGCGGCGGCATACTGATCGGAGAGTTCATACTCCCAATGCTGTTTAAGGAAGAGTTCTCTTACCTGGTTCCGATAGTTCAGGGGATCAACCAGGAGATGAGTAATATGGGGCGCGATAGCTTCATAGAGCCTGGCCGGATTCATGGGCAGGATAGGGGCGACGAATACCCAGGTGGAGATGCCGGCCTCGTGCAACTTGCTCAAGGCGCTTAGCCGGGCGCCAATCGAGGGGGCATGAGGCTCCAGCACCTTCCGGACCGCGTCGTCGTCGGTGGGGATAGAAAACCCCACACTCACCCCAGGGGTCGCGGCAAGAAGGTCCAGGTCCCGGGTCACCAATGGCGACCTGGTGAGGATGTCGATCCCCCACCCCCGGTTCCTCAAGACTTCAAGAACTGCCCGGGTTAAACGGTATCGATTTTCCAGCGGCTGGTAGGGGTCGCAAACGCTGGAGAGCAGAGCCCTCCCCTGCCGTCTTTTCCGGTGCAGTTCGGAGTCCAAAACCTCGGCAATGTTGGTCTTGGCCTCAACAAAGCTCCCCCACGGCGATTTTGGATGATGAGAGTATTTCCGCATGAAGACGGCATAGCAGTACCGGCACCCGTGCTCGCAGCCCAAATAAGGGTTGATCACATAGTCCACGCCGGGGATCCTCGACCGGACCAGGGCGCTTTTGATCCCTATCTCCAGGACATCCATGACATCATGGGGAAAAGAGGAAAAAAGGGGGAATCTGCCGTTTCCTTAGCCCGGTTGCCTCGATTGGTGGCGCCCTCTTCTCAAGATAAGCCCTGATTTTTCAGGCGCTGCCAAATCCCCGGCGGGGAACCTGAGGCGAGACCGGGTAAATCATGCCTTGCCAAAAGGCCAGAAACCCAGGGCAACCTCAAATCCACCCCTTATCCTGCCAGCAAAGGCTGCAAATCTAATTGTTGGGCCCGCCGGATGGCAAGGAAGGTACTTGTGCTTCCACAAGCCTGGCCTGATTATAAGCCCGGATGACCTCACGCTCGTAGGATGGGGTGCAGGTGGCATTATAGACATGCAGGACTTTCCTGATATCTCCATGGTATTTCTGCATCAGATGGGCTATGACCGCCGCCCCGCCCATGATATTTTCCTTGGGGTTGTGGGCGTCCACCCCATACACTCTGGCGGTGCCCCGATCCAATTGCATCAGGCCAAAACATCTTCCTCTTCCCGATGTCGCGTCCGGGTCAAATCTCGATTCGATGGCGCATACCGCCTGGATGAGATAAGGCGAAATTTGGTAGCGCAGGGCTGCTTCCTTCATGTAATTCCAGTACTCCTGCTTCAGGTACAGGTTCCCTATTCTGGGCGCGGTCTGGGGCCAAAAGGGTTGGGATTGCGCCCAGGATGGGGTGGCTGAGCACAGAAATGTTAAGCATAGTCCTATAGAGAGAGTTTTCATGGATAGAGTACCTCCTTGGAACTTATTGGCGATTTCGTTGATTCAGTCAGGTTCGAGTTGGAAAAGGTGATTCGGTAGCGCTTAGAAGGACGACTCGACAGGTTCCCTCGGTTCAGGCCGAGATTGTGAGTGAGTGTACATGCAAACTTCCAGAATTGCAAATAAAATCGACAATTAATAGTCATTCCAGATAGATGCGAATGCGGATGGACCTCTCGTCAGGCGCCTTTGCGTCCCAAGAGGCGGAGCCCGGAAAAACTTTTAGGCAGGGGACTTGCGTTCATGAAAACAATTATTAACAAATAATAAATGTTATCTGAATTATTTGGGGCCGATCCCGGACCATCTCCAGGGATGCGGCTGTGAACAGCTTTCGCCGCAATGTCTAGGCAAAAAGAGGCCAAAGATGGCTTAATCCTCTTTCGAACCGGAATTCTTTCCGGAGCGTATGAGTCTATCGAGGGGGACGCAGTCCTTGACCGTCCCCTCTCTCAAATCCCTAAAATTGATATCTGGCTCAATCTTCCCCAGCCAGTGAAATGAACCTGGAAGGTGGGGAATGGTTAAGGAGGATGAGGATGTGATGTCAAAACCGGAGGAGATGTGGCAGTGCCAGGTTACCAACTGTGGCTATATTTATGACCCGGCCCGCGGGGATAAGAAGGGCAAGATCCCTCCGGGAACCCGTTTTGAGGACCTCCCTGAAGACTGGAAGTGCCCATGCTGCGGGTCGACCAAGAAAATGTTCCGACCCCTGGCAGGGCCCGGTTCGGTGGCCGAGCAGCCGAGCCATTGCGACACCTGACCCCCAACCAATCAAATTAGAAGGAGCAAAACATGACCGAGAAATTGCAGGTTTACAAATGTCAGATCTGTGGAAACATAGTGTCCATGCTGCATTCTGGAGACGGGGCCCTGGTATGTTGCGGCGAGCCCATGAAACTTATGCTGGAAAACACGGTAGATGCTGCCAAGGAAAAGCATGTGCCGGTTATCGAGAAGACCGCCGGGGGCTTTAAAATAAAGGTGGGGAGCGTCGCCCATCCCATGGAGCCGAGCCACTACATCGAATGGATCGAGGTCATTGCCGATGGTAAATCCTACCGCCAATTCCTGAATCCAGGAGGGGCGCCGGAAGCCACCTTCCCCATCGAGGCTAAGGAAGTGGTGGCGCGGGAATATTGTAATCTGCACGGTCTCTGGAAGGCCTAACCATTGAAGCAATGGTGGCGCAATCGCGATTTTATCCTGGTCTCGGCGGTGATTAGCGGGCTGGTTGCGGGGCGCGGGGCAAGCTGGACCCAGCCGCTGGTCCTCCCGGCCCTGGCGGTGGTCATGACCCTCTCGACGATGGGGGTTAGAACAGAGGTGCTGCGGTCCCCCCGGGAGTTGTGGCGTCCGGCGCTGGCCGGCTTAGTTTTGAATTATCTGATGTTGGGCGGGATTCTCCTGGGGTTGAGCTTCCTGATGATCCGGGAACCCGCCATGAAAGACGGATTCGTCCTGCTGGTGGCGGTGCCGCCGGCTATCGCGGTTATCCCCTTTACCGACTGCTTGGGAGGCAATACCACTTTTTCTCTCCTGGCCACCGTGGCGTGCTATCTGGCGGCCCTGATCCTTACTCCGTTAATCGCCATCGGATTTTTGGGCTCAGGCTTCTTTGAAACCCGGTCCCTCGCCATGGTGATCGTGGAGTTGATTGTGGCGCCACTGCTCATCTCCCGGGTATTGCTCTCGACCTCTCTGGCCACTCGCCTGGAACCCATCAAGGGGGCCATCACCAATTGGGGCTTTTTTGTCGTCATGTACACGATTATCGGGTTGAACCGGGAGTTAATTCTGGGGCAGCCCTTCACCCTGGCGCCGGTGGCCGTCATCGCAGTTTTCAGCACCTTCCTCTTGGGTGCGGCGATCGACAGATTAGGGAGGTCAATGCGGATTGACCGGGCGACGCTGACCAGCCTGGTGCTTCTGGGAACCCTGAAGAATTATGGCATCGCCGGAGGCCTGGCCTTAGCTCTCTTCAGTAAAAGGACCGCCGTCCCGGCCACCGTCTCCAGTGTTTTCATGATTGTCTATATTATCTGGCTTAATTTCGAAAAGCGCCGGGCAACTCATCCTGCCATCAGTTCGTAAAAGGACTCGATGGAGGGAAAGTCCGGGTGGGATTCGGCCTGCTGCCGGGAGCTCGATTTGGCCTTGAAGAGGAGGTGGCGGATGCCGGAAACCCGGGCCGCGGCCAGGGCCTCGGCATTGTCGTCCACCAACAGGGTGGAGCTGGGGTCAAATAGCAATCGCGCCTGCAGCACTTTCCAGAAGCGCACCTCCTCCTTGGGGGTTCCCAGGTCGAAGGAGGAGACCACTTCCTCGAAATAGGCGAGCAAGCCGGTCTGGTCCATCTTCAAGGCCAGGGTCTTGGTGTGGGCATTGGTCACCAGGGCCACCCTCTTCCCCGCTTTTCCCAGGAATTTCAGGAAATCTTCGGTGTCGGGGTGGACCTCGATGAGATGACGGATGCCCTCTTTCAGCGCCGGGATATCGAGTTCCAGCTCGCGGGACCAGAAGTCGATGTCGGTCCAGTTGAGGGTGCCCTCCTCCCGCCGGTAGCGGGCGAAGAGCAGTTGCCGGGCCTCCGGCAAGGGGAGCGCCTGGCGCCGGGCATATTCCTCGGGCACCAGGGTTTCCCAGAAGTAGTCGTCAAAGTGTTTATCGAGCAGGGTGCCGTCCATGTCCAGGAGCACCCAGGTAATGGTCTGCCAGGGGAATGCCATGGGCTGTCCTTCCCAATCTCTTATTTTCCTTTTATTTATAGATGATCCCGGGGATTTTTCAAGGGCGGAGGCCCTTGACTTCGGGATACGAGATACTTAAAAAAAATTGACGAGTATAAATTTTCGATAACGCGGAGGAGAAGGATTATGCCTATAATTTTTCGGGAACCGGGGCCAACCCAGGATCCCCTCCGAGAGCTGGAGCAACTGCAGCGCCGCATGGACCGGCTCTTTCAGGGAGGCTTCGGCGTGGAGCGCTCACCCTGGCAGGTGGGAGTCTACCCCTTGGTGAATCTCTCCGAAGACCGGGATCATATCTATGTGCGGGCCGAACTGCCCGGGGTCAAGGCGGAAGACCTGGAAATCACTATCCAGGACGACAGTCTGATCCTGCGGGGCGAACGCAAGATCGCCTCAGAGGAAAAAGAGGTCAACTACCAGCGCCGGGAACGGGAATCGGGCTTTTTCCGGCGGGTGCTGGCCCTGCCTTCCCGAGTGCAGCCGGATAAGGTGGAGGCCACCTGCAAGGACGGCATCCTGACCATCAAGTTGGCCAAACCCGAAGAAGTCAAACCCCGGAAGATCAAGGTAAAGGTTGCCTGAGGAGGATTCATGGCTGAAAAGGAATTGCGGGCAAAGGCCAAGGCGGAGGCTCCGGCCAAGGGAGAGCGGGTTCGCCCCGGACGGGTCTTCCTGCCGGCGGTGGATATCTTCGAGACCCCCGAGGCCCTGGTAATGGTGGCCGACATGCCCGGGGTGGCAGCGGATAAAGTGACCGTGGACTTGCGGGACAATTACCTGGTCATCTCCGGCGAAGTGGGCGCACCGCTCGGCCAGGGCGAAACCATGGTGGATCAGGAATACCTCACCGGGGACTACATCCGGGAATTCCAACTGGGCAGTCTGATCAATCAGGAAAAGATCGAGGCCACCATGAAAGACGGGGTGCTGCGTTTGGTGCTGGCCAAGGTGGAGCAGGCTAAACCCCGGAAGATCGCAGTGAAGGCCGCCTGATCGAGGCGAAAATAACCCACCGGCTGCGGGGAAGCGGCAGTCCCGGACCGGCTTGGCAAGGAGAGTACCTTGAAGGCCATTCGCGTCCACTCATTTGGCGAGCCCGAGGTCATGCGCCTCGAAGAGGTGCCTGAACTTAAGGCTGGTCCCGGCCAGGTCCTGGTCAAGGTCCAGGCGGCCGGGGTCAATCCGGTGGATACCTACATCCGGGCCGGGGCCTATGCCGCCGCCCCGCCCCTGCCTTACACCCCGGGCACGGATGCCGCCGGGGAGGTTGAGGCCGTGGGGCCGGGGGTCAGAACGGTGGCCCCCGGCGACCGGGTCTACACCTCCAACACCGTGAGCGGCGCCTACGCTGAAAAAACCCTGTGCCTGGAATCCCAGGTCCACCCTTTGCCGCCCCAGGTCACCTTTGCCCAGGGGGCCGGGGTGAACGTGCCCTATGCCGCGGCCTACCGGGCCCTGTTCCAGCGCGCCAGGGCGGTGCCCGGGGAGGTGGTGCTGGTCCACGGGGCCAGCGGCGGCGTGGGGGTGGCGGCCACGCAACTGGCCCGGGCCGCAGGACTGACTGTCATCGGCACTGCGGGCACCGACGCCGGGCGGCGCCTGGCCTCAGAGCAAGGGGCGCACTATGTACTGGACCATGGCGCCGAGGGCTATCTTCAGGAAGTCATGCGGCTGACGGATAATCGCGGCGCGGATGTCATCCTGGAGATGCTGGCCAACGTCAATCTGGGCCGTGACCTGGAGGTCCTCGCTGCTGGGGGACGGGTGGTAGTCATCGGCAGCCGGGGTACGGTGGCCATTGACCCCCGCCAGGCCATGGTCCGGGAGGCCTGCATCCTGGGGATGGCTATCTTTGCCACCACGGAAAAGGAGACAATGAGCCTGCACGCAGCCCTGGGCGCCGGGCTGGCCAACGGCACCCTGCACCCGGTGGTGGGCCGGGAGCTCCCCCTGGCTGAGGCCGCCCGGGCGCATCACGACATCATGGAAACCAGGGCCTACGGTAAGATAGTCTTAATTCCCAGAGGCTAAAGTGCAACCGCCTGAGCTGTCAAAACTCGGGCGCCCACGGCGGGAGGCGCGGCTCCGGGAGCTGCGGCTCCCCTTTTTTTGAGGAAAAGCCGGGCGCCTGCGGGTTCCCCCGTTTGGCGCCTGGCTATATTCTAAATAGGTGCTTACCATCAAGGCGAATTCGTTAAGAGAATACATTTGGGCTATTTAATCTAAGGAGATCAAGATGATAGCCTTTGAGAACGAGCAGTATCTTCCCTGCGATTTGGCCACTATCGTCAGTACCAGGGAAAGGAAAATATTGCCTTCTTATGAAGCCCAGCTCTATCACCAACTAGAAATGGTTGTATATCCCATGCACCAGGGATTTTATATCGGGAGCGGCGGCGGCTCTTTTTATGTAGATTCATTAAATTTACTTAGGGCCTTGAAGGGGAAGAGCGCGCGCGAGGTCTGTCAGAATGAAGGGGATTTCCAGGAAATAGAACAATACTATCATCATGGTCTTATCGGTTTCGAGGAAAATGAGCACGGCCAGCTCGTGGAAATGCCGGTGGCCAAGAAATATCTCGACTTGTATGAGGACCTGGAAACCACCTGGTTCTGCCACATTCCCCACAAGATAGAAATTGATATTACGCAAAAATGCAACTTGACGTGTATCCATTGCTCCCGAAATGCTTCTCCGGCCCAGCCGGAAGACAAAATTTCCCTGCAGAATTTGATCGATTTCCTGGATCAGGCCGGAAAACTAGGGGTTCCATCAGTGGCCTTCATGGGAGGGGAACCCACCAGCCATCCCGAATTTATCGAGTTGGCCGTGATCGCCAAGTATGCCGGCATAAAAGACCTGTCCACCAGTACCAATGGCTATTTGATTGAAGAAGAGTTAGCCGAGAAAATGGCCGCTCTGTTCGGCGCCGTCCAGGTGAGCATCCATGGTGCGACTAGCGAGACCCATGAGAGGATCACCCGCAGGCCCGGGTCATTCGTCCGGGCCTGTAATGCCGTTAAGTTATTACGCAAACATAACGTTCATGGTTTGAATATTTCTTTTACGGTAATGGAGGATAATTTTCTGGAAATGCCGCAGATGGTGCAACTTGCCAAAGAGCTGAATGCTGATTTTGTTCGCTTCCTGGTGCTCTTTTCCCAGGGTCGGGCTAAAGGGCTGCACCAATGGTCTGAAACGGAAAAGAATGAAATAGGACAGGCCATTACCTCTCTGCGCCAAAAAAACCTCGGTTATGTGAGGGTTGAGGCGGGGGGCTTCCCTCCCTATTATGAACTCCCCAAGGATGCCGCGTTTTACGGCTGCCCGGCCGGCAGGACCTTGCTGGCGGTCAATGCGGACGGCCAGATGGGGCCATGCAGTAACCTTGATCTTACCTCAGGCAATATCCAGGACCATGGCATCATGGAGGTTTGGCACAGTTCTTCTATGCGGGAACTGCGAAAGAGGCCAACCTGCAACTGCTCTTACACCCCGGTGTGCTCCGGTGGTTGCCTGGCCAATCCTAATTGGCAGAACATGTTCTTCCCCAAAAATGGAGGGGTAAATCATGGATCAAGAGCACCTAAAGCGTGTGGTTGAGCAAACTATTACAGAGGAACTCACCAGATTCAAACAGGATTTTCTCCTGGACCTGGGCCGCTTGGTGGGACAGTTGGCGGGCTGTGATTCGCAAGAGGGTTGTTGTCAACAACAGGGCTGCTGCAAACAGGAAGGGTGCTGTTCCAGGACACACGACCTGCCCAACTTAGTCGGAGAACGAATGGATATACTGGAAGAATTTATCCTCAGCCACAAGGAACCCATAGTCAAATTTTTCAAAGCTCGCGGCGTGGAGCTGGGATTCTGAGGAGGTATCTCTCATGAGTAAAGAAGAGCAATCCATCAAAAGCATTGTGGAACAGGTAATCAAAGAGGAAGTGCCCAGAATCATCCAGCAGGTAGCCTCCGGGATCAGACATCCTTATTTTTACTTGGGAGCTTTAGATCAGGGCTGCTGCGCCGACCAGGGATGTTGCAGAAATTACGGCTGTTGCAGAGATCAAGGCTGTTGCGTCAAACAGAAGGGGGTTATGGAATTAATCGCGGACCGCCCTGCTGACATGGAGGCTTATATCATCTCTCACAAAGAGGAGGTCAGGCAATTTTTCAAAGAAAGAGGCGCTGAGCTTAAGCTTTAATCGCCGTAAAGGTCAAAAGAACATCATTAGCCACCCGGAACCTCTGGTCATATTTACAAGGCCACGGCGTGGAGCCTGGCTTCTGAGGAGTCATCTTTATGAGTAAAGAAGAGCATTCCATCAAAAGCGTGGTGGAGCAGGTAATAAAGGAAGAAGTGCCCAGATTTATTCAGCAATTAGCCACGGGGGTCAGATATCCCTACCTGGGAGCTTTAGCCCAGGGCTGCTGCGCCGATAAGGGCTGTTGCAGAGTTCAGGGGTGTTGTGGCGATCAAGGCTGTTGCTCAAAACAAAGGGGCGTTATGGAGTTAATCGCGGACCACCCTGCCCGTCTGGAAGCTTACATCATGTCCCACAAAGACGAGGTTATGAAATTTTTCAAACAAAGAGGGGTTGAACTTAATCTTTAAATACTTAAGGTGTCGTCATTCCTTCAAGATAATAAAACGACTTCAAGTATTATCTTTATATATAAAAATCCTAACCCGTCTGATAGATTATCCGACTGACCGACCATAGATATAGGGCGCAACTCTCATCAGCCCTGAGACATTTGGCTCGCAGAATCGATTGAGACCGGCATGGCGATATGAGCAGAAATGGTATATTATGCCCTGGCAAATCTCGTCATAGTAGTCCACCTGGCGTTTGTTATTTTCGCAGCTTTAGGTGGATTCCTGGCGCTCAAGTGGAGGCGCCTGGCCTGGCTTCAGGTACCGGCCTTCTTGTGGGGGGCGCTCGTTGAACTCGCCGGTTGGGTGTGTCCGCTCACCCCTCTGGAGAATTGGCTGCGGGAGAGAGGCGGGGGGCTGGTTTACCGTACCGGCTTTATCGAGCACTATCTCCTCCCCCTCCTCTACCCTTATAACCTCACCCGCGGCATCCAGGTCTTCCTGGGCCTCCTGGTGCTGAGCGTTAATCTGGGCCTCTATGGGTGGCTCTTATGGCGAAGGCGCCAAAGCCGGGCCCAACTCGGAGGTAAGAATCCTTAATGGGAACTTATTAAGACTATGGAAACTTCCCCTATTCAGGCCAGCAACGATTGGGTGAGAACCCTTCTGCTGCTGGGGGTCTTGACGGTCTGGGTTGCGCTCCCCGGCGTGGCGGCGGCCTATTTAAGCGTAGGTGAGCCGGCCCCGTTTTTTAGCGTGGAATCCGGAGATGATGAAAATCTCACGCTGGATATGCTCAGAGGCAAAGTAATAATCCTCTTCTATGAAACCCGGGAGGTGGTAAGGAAGAACCGGGAGTTCAAGGATTATCTAAAGAGCCTGTACAATGGCCTGCCGGAGGCTGTTCAGGAAAATGTCTTCAGATTGGTGGTGATCAATTGTTTGGATGCGTCCTTCGCGACCAGGCCCATTTGGAGAATGAAGTTAAGGGAAGCCTCCGAGAGACAGGGGATGACCATTTACGGAGATTGGACCGGCGACATGCTTAGAGATTACCAGATGCAGGACGACGAAAGTAATTTCCTGGTTATCGACAAGAACGGCATCATAAGATATATGGCCACCGGGTTAATAGAAAGAAGCCAGTTTGAAAAGCTTAAGGAGATGCTGCTAAACCTGGCTAATAATAAGTGATAAACCGCCGGCAATGCTGCCACTTCCGAGGGTTATTCTTAAGAGTCACCTGCTGGAAAGATGAAAGGAGATTGACCGATAACTTGGGAGAAAATAATGGACAGTATCATTAAATTCATGTCGGATACCACCTTGTATTGGCGGCACACAGGGACCGAGTGCGATGTTTGATTTTGGATCAATAATTTTAATGGGGGTTACAATACTAATCTTAATTATTGGTTTTCTTATTAATTTATTTACTTATATATAAATAATAGATCCAGAGAATAGAGTCCAGAACCTTTGGGCCACATCATAACGGAGGTGAGCATATGACCGCACCTGATACCTTCATCCACCCGTTTTTATCGAGCATTCAGGGGTTGCAGAAGAACTGGGGCTGGCTCCTGGCACTGGGGATCATCTCGATTATCCTGGGCATCCTGGCTCTGGGTTCGTCGGCCTTTTTTACCATGGCCTCCATGATCTTTTTTGGGTGGATCTTGCTGATAATGGGGGTCTTGGAACTGGTCTACTCATTCTGGCAGCGGCATTGGGGCGGTTTTTTCCTGCATCTTTTAAACGGCATTCTTGCGGGCGTAGCCGGGGTGATATTGATCGGCAACCCGGCGGCCAGCGCCCTCATCCTGACGCTCATGCTGGCCATGTTCTTCATGGCGGCGGGCTTGTTCCGGATCATCACCTCTCTGGCCATGCGCTTTCCCAGTTGGGGGTGGCGACTGTTCAATGGCATCATCACCCTGTTGCTGGGCATATTGCTGTGGGCCCAATGGCCGCTGTCGGGACTGTGGGCGATCGGGATGTTTATCGGGGTCGACCTCATCTTCAGCGGTTGGGCCAGCGTGATGTTGGCCCTGGCGGCGCGCAGCCTGCCGTCCCGGACTGTCTGAGGAGCGGATGCGGTATTTATCGAGATAATTTTGACCGGGGGGGCTAGAAGTTCCGATCCCCGGCGCCAGGCGGACTAGAGATGATCGTAGGTTTGGCCCTGGTGGTTCAGGTAGGCGACGGCCCGCTTGATGCCTGCCAGGGTGAGGTCTTCCATGGGGAAGATCTTACCGATCTGCCGGACTGTCAGACTCTCATGGGGCCAGTATTCCTTCCTGATGGGGTTGAGCCAGACGCTTACCGGATATGACGCCCGCAGCTCTTCGAGCCACTCCTGGCCGGCCTTGCGGGCGCTGGTATGGATATCGATGGAGCCGCTGGCGGCCATCAGTTCGGAAGGCGCCATGTTGGCGTCGCCGATGAGCACCAGCCTGGTGCTCTTGGTTTCACCCAGGAACCTTTCCCAGGGCACCGGCTGCCGCCGCTTAAGATCTTTGTATACGGTGCCGTAGATGCAATTATGGAAGTAATAGAAGCGGATATCCTTGAAAAGATCCCCCAGCTTATTGAAGATCATTCTTACCAAAGGGACATAGGCGTCCATGGAATAGCCGCCGTTGTCGAGTAAGACGATCAACTTCAGGCGGTTGCGCAACTCCCGTTCGAAGACCAGCTCAATTTCGCCCCCGTTTTTGGCGGTCCGGGCGATGGTGGCGTCGATGTCCAGTTCGGTTTCCGGCCCGGTCGGCCTCAGACAGCGGAGACAGGCGAGGGCTTGCCGCAGGTTTTCGTTGGAGAGGGTCGATCTTTCACTGTAATCGAGGTAGCGCCGGGAATCGATGACCTTCTGAGCCGAACGATGCAGGCTCCTGCCGTAAACCCGGATGCCGCCGGCATTGAGGCCGCTATGGCCATAGGGAGACCTGCCCCGGGTGCCCACCCAGGTGCTGCCGCCGTGGTGCTGCGCCTGTTGGGCCAGAACGGTCTCCCAGAACCTGGCCAGCAGCTCTTCATTGCCGAAGGCGCGGATCTCATCCGGGGAGATGCGGCCGGCGTCGATTTGCTCTTGGAGCCATTCCCGGAAAGGTTTGCCGGACATTACCTCCTCCCAGTCCCTCATCTTCTGCCAGAGGCCGGACTTGAGGAAGTAGGAGGAGAACACCTGCTCGAAAATATCGTAGTGCTCGACCCGCTTCACAAAGATGAGCCGGGCCAGCAGGAAGAGCTGGTCAAGATTCGAGGCGATGCCGCGCTGGAGCGCCCGGTAGAACTCCAGGATATACTGGACGCTTACCGGGACCCCGGCCTCCCGCAATTCATAAACGAAGCCAACCATGGTCACTTTAGCCGCAGGCTTTGAGCAAGTTTGCTAAAACCGCCCCGGTTTGGTAATCCCTTTAAATTTCAACAGGTCTTCGGTACGTTTGAGCAGGGTGCCGATGTGGGCCAGGTTCCGGTCGGCGCCGGGGGCCTTCACGCCGGCGGCCTGCAGGGAGCCTAGCCAGTCCAGGAGTTCCGCCGTGGCCGGCGGCTTCTCGAAACCTTGCTCCCGCAAATGGTAGAAGTTGGTCAGAGAGTCCTCCAGAAATGGCTCCGGCAGGTTGGGGTGATGAAGATTGACGATATTGATCATCTCCTCGCGGCCCGGAAACGGAATGTAGTGGCAGAAACAACGGCGCAGAAAGGGATCCGACAGCTCCCGCTTGGCGTTGCTGGTGATAATGATGATGGGCCGCAGGCGCGCGGTCACCTTGTGATTGATCTCCCGGATCACAAAAGACCCGTCCTCCAGGACGTCCAGGAGGTTGTCCTGGGTGTCCGAATCGGTCTTGTCAATTTCATCCAGCAGGAGGAGGCGCCGGTCTTCGGCCAGGAAGGCCCGGCCGATGGGGCCAAAACGGAGATAATCCCAAATGTTGTTGACGTCCCGTCCGGTATCGCCGCTGCCGAACCGGGAGTCGTTCAGCCTAAGCACCGTGTCATATACGTAGCAGAGCTCTTCGCCCTTGAAGGTGGACTTGCAGCGGGCCTCTTCCATGTTCAGGCCCAGGGCCCGGGCAATTTCAAAGGCCAGTTGGGTCTTACCGGTGCCGGCCTCCCCGGTAAGCAGCAGGGGCTTTTCCATGGCAATGGCGATATTGACGATTTCCCGCAGTTCGGGCGAGAGATAATAGCGGTCGGTTCCGGCAAACTGCATCCTGGCAACTCCCTTCCCAATCGAGTTATGCAGGCGGGCCCGGATAAAGGGCGCCCCTGACCTTAATCATAAATAATACCAAATCCGCCTGCCGGCAGCAACCCGTCGCCTGGGGCCGGAAATTCAGGTTAGGCTGCCCAGGCAACTTCCGGCCAAACGGTTTGAGGCTCGATCATCCCCTATCCTGCCTCTGCGGAGTCACCCAACTCCCTACCTTGGTGTATCTTAACGCAACCGTCTTGAGGTCTGGGCGGCGCTTTAAGAACTCCTCCTTCATTTCCCGGAGCCAGTCGGCGTGCCGTCTTGCCTCTTCAGGGCCAAGGAAGAAGCAGTGGTTGCCCGGCTGCGTCTCCATTTGCAGCCGGCCTTCCTTCCAAACATAGGCGCCGGAACTGCTGCACAACATGCAGCGCACCTGGCCTGCGGGGAGAAAACGAAAGGTGTCTCCTCCGCAAATCGGGCAAACGGGCGCCAGGGGAGGCACCCTTTCCTTGCCAGCGTACAGCGCCGCCGCCAGCCGTCTGGCCGTCTCCTTTCCTTCCTTCCGCAAAAATATCTCCCCTGGCAGGGCGCCATAGACTACGGCAGAGCCTCTCAATTCTCCCATGGTCAATCTAATGAAACTCTCAACATTCAATTTGGTGCAGCCTTCCATGCCGTCGATTCCGGCGATGGCCACGCCCACCGCCGGTTTTCCCCAAAGCCGGTCGATGTGGGCGTAAAAACTGAGTCCTCTATCTAAAAACCGCTTCAGGCTGGCATTAGCCCCCAGCAGATACGTGGGGGCCGCGACCACATAGGCGTCAGATTGGCTCAAGGTCTCCAGCACCAGGGCAAAATCGTCGTCCTGGGGGCATTTCTCCTCGCCGAACAGGCACTGGTAGCACGCCTTGCAGGGGCGGAGATCCATGTCCGGCAGCCTGATGAGTTGCAGCTCCCAATCTCCCGGGAGTTGCAGGAAGAGTTCCTTGATAAAGAGCTCCGAATTGCCAAACTTTCTAGGGGATGCCACCAGGCCGAGTAAGGTTTTCGCCATTTTCCCCCCCTCCTTTTTTCCATATTGCCTACGGCACCATTGGTTCATGAAAATATGACTTGTCAGGGTGCCTTGATCCCAACGACGCTAGCCATGTTACCACCGATAGGTGAAATAATCCTGGAGAACCATGGTATCGGCCCCCATAAATTTATTTACCCGGCCAGCCCCAAATCTAGCGTCGAACCGGAAAAGGCTGGACACATCGCACTTCTTTATGGGGGTTGCGTCTCGCCACCTCTTCGGCCCGGCTGCCGGTTGCCACGTAGACGGGCTCGGGTCTCTCTTTGAGGGGTTTCACTATCTGCCGATAATAGGTCTTTTTATCGGATAGATAATCGACTTGGACGTCTTCCCCCGCCGGGCAGACCGCCATGCAGTATCCACAGCGGTCGATGCGAAACATGAGGGATTGCCACAAGGCGGCCGTCTCCCGGTCCTGGAAGCGGGCGCGATAGGCTCCCATATCGGCAGATGAGATGACGGCATCGATCCAATCCTGAAAACCCATCA
Organism: Desulfobaccales bacterium; assembly: GCA_049580385.1. Taxonomy (GTDB): domain Bacteria; phylum Desulfobacterota; class Desulfobaccia; order Desulfobaccales; family 0-14-0-80-60-11; genus JAPLJC01. Next base: position 78,677 of record JBAUPV010000006.1, read on the forward strand.
TGTTATAATGGTAACTGTGGGTGCTGCAGGCCTTGAAGTCAAAGGTTCCATCTTTGCTGATGGCGCCTACCGGGCAGACGTCCACGCACAGGCCACACTTGAGGCAAGGGTTGTCTGCCAGGGGCTCATCATATTGATCGACTTCGGCATTGATCAATATAGAGTTTAATTGGAGATAGTTCCCATGTTGCGGGTGCATGACCAGGCGATTGACTCCCATGTGCCCCAGGCCCGCGGCTACGGCTACAGTCTTGTGGCTGACATCCCAGATCTTCCCTGGCCAACGGCTCATATCCATGGGAAAGGACTTCGGCAACACCACTCCCCGGATACCCCGCTCGTTCAGGCGCCGCAAAATGTCCCGGCAGATTCGGGAGAACTCATCACCGACACAATGGGATTCATCGTTGGCCGGGTAGCGCGCTGGACTTTGCAGGTTTTCCCGGTTCAGCACCCGCATCAGGGCAATGATACTCCGGGTAGCCGGATATACCCGGAGGATGCCTTCCCGTTCACTAGACAGGCCTTCCCGGGCGATATCTACGAAGCCGGCAGCATCGGCCCCGGCGTCCAGGCAAAGTCGCCTTAACCGGTCCCGGGAGAATTTTAGTTGCTTATTCCCCGCAGCCAGTAAGATTTTGGCGCTTATCGGTTTTGCTTCCTGCGGATTCATGTGAACCTCCTCCTTTAAGGGATTGACCCTTTCCGGAATTAACAGATTGCCCCCATGCTGGTTAACCCTTCCGGCGCTTTTCCAGGAACGCCTCCAAACCCTGGATGACCTCCGGGCTCGAGCAGCAAATAGCGTAGCATTTAGCCTCCAAATCCAAGCCCTGTTCCAGTGTCAGGTACCCTGCCTGCCGGACGCAGTCTAGAATGCTGCTAACAGCCAATCGAGGCTTGGCAGCCAACCCTCTCGCAACCTCTCTAACCCGTTCCATTAGGTTCGAGGCTGGGACCACCTCGTTGATTATCCCCAGCCGCAAGGCCTCAGCCGCATCGAGCATCTCCCCCAGCAAGAGGATCTCCAGGGCCTTTTTCCGGCCCACCAGCAAAGGCAACTGCTGGGTTGCTCCTGCCAGGGGGTTGAAGCCCAGATTGACCTCCGGTTGGGCGAATCTGGCCCCTTCTGCGGCAACTGCGAGGGTGCAGGCATACAAGACCTCCATCCCTCCCCCCAGGCAATAGCCATTGACCGCGGCAATGACCGGTTTGCCGAGGTTCAGAAAGGGCTCTATGAGTGCGCTTCGGTAGGTCACGGGTCTCGATGAGGAAGAACCGGTTTTAACTCTAGCGAGCATCTCTTTTACGTCTGCCCCGCCGATGAACGCCTTGTCCCCGGCTCCGGTCAGGATAACCACCCGCACCTTAGGGTCGTCTCCGGTCTGCTTAAGAGCACTGGCTAGATCCGCGATAGTGGCCCCGTTAAGTGAGTTTAAGACTTGAGGGCGATTTATGGTAATGGTGGCGACCCCTCCCCCAGTTTCATAGAGCAGATTTTCAGATCCCATGGCAGCCTCCTTTGTGCATATACACGTATCTGGTCAAAAAAATTAGATCTTACGAGTCAAGGTAATGGTTTCCCCCAAGTCGCAAAGCAAGTTTTCCAGCCGCTCCCTCCCCAACCCCTCCAGAAGGTGGGCCTGGGCCTGGGCCCATAAGGATGCCGCCTGTTCCAGGACCTCATATCCAGGCGGCGTCAGCGAAACTTCCCGTTCCCGCCGGTCCTCTCCCGATTGAATCGTGATAAATCCTCTTTTTTCCAATACGACCAGATTGCGGGTAAGGGTGGTCCGATCCATAACCGTGATCTTCGCCAGTCGGGTCAAGGTTACCGGGCCGTTTATTCTGGTGGCCATCAGCAAAGCAAACTGAGTAGACCGGAGGCCGGCGGGCCGTAAAAACCTATCATAAAGATGGGTGATGGCCCTGGCGGCTTTCCTGATATTGAAGCAAACACAGGCGCGCCCCATCTCCAGACATCTGGCTTGATCCAGGGAATTTGGCGGCTTAATGGTCATCGGTTTCCTAGTAAGAGTATATACACCTATTTCTGGCTGTCAACCCTTTTTTAATTTTCTTGAGGGCCGCGACCCTAATCCCGGGGCGGCCTAAGCCCGCCAATATTAGGCGGGCAGAGCCCGCCCTATAATCTCAGGGTAGGTAGCCGCAGGCTTTAGCCTGCGCAGGCTAAAGCCTGCGACTTCCTGGTCCCGGGTTGGTTCAGGTTGGTTTGCGGCCGCGGTTTGCGGTGGGCGTCTTCCGGGGCAGCAGATTGACTAGCAAGTTCAGGGCCGCGACCAGGAGGGCCACGGCAAAGGCCCATTGGTAGGGCCCCAGCCCCGGGTAGGCTTCCTGCCCCAGGCGGGGCGGCTGGTGCAGTTCCAACCAGCCAAAGACCGTCACCATCAGGGTGATCCCGATCAGGGACCCGAGGTTCTTTAACACCGCATTGGTGCTGGCCGCCAGACCCACCAGGGAAGGCCGCAGCCCCCGCAGAATCTCGTTGAGATTCGGGGCCTGGAACAGACCCAGGCCCAGCCCCAGGATGACGAACCTGACCGCCAAGCTCAAGGCGGTGTCGCCGGCCCCGGCGAACATCAGGGAGGCCAGGCCGCCCACCATCAGCAGGCAGCCGCTCCTCAGCACCGGCAGATTTCCCCAGCGGTCCGCCAGGTACCCTCCCACCCCGGCCACTGCGGCGTTGGTCAGGGCTAAAACGCCCAGCAGCAGGCCCGCTTGACCGGGAGAGTAGTGGAAAACCTGCTCCAAAAAGAAGGGCAGCAGAAAAAAAGTCCCCATTACTGAGGCGAAGGTCAGAACCACCGCCAGCGATCCGGCCACGAAGGGCCAACTTCTCCACAACTCGCCGTGGAGCAGGGGGAAGGGCTGGCGGCGCTCCAGGAGGATCAGGATCAGGAACAGCCCCAGCCCCAGGGCCAGGAGACCCTCCGTCCGGCCGTCACCCCAACCCGTTTCCCGCAGCCGGGTCAGGGCCAGGACCAATGATCCCAAGGCTAGTGGCAAGAGCAGAGAGCCCCAGAGATCCAAGGCCCGCCGGTTCCAGGCCATCTGGGAGCGGAGCCTTCCCAGGGAGATCCCGCCCACCAGCAATGTCAGGGCGCAGATGGGAATATTGAGGAAAAAGATATAGGGCCAGCCCAGCCAGGAGGTGATGAGTCCGCCCACCGGGGCGCCCACGCTGATGCCCGCGGCAAAGGCGGTGGAAAACAGGCCTAGGGGCAGCCCCCGCTCCCCTTCGCCAAAGGTCATGGCGATGAGCTTGGGGGCCAGGCCCAGCATCAGGGCGGCCCCCAGCGCCTGGCAGCAGCGGGCCGCCACCAGGCGGGTAAGGTCGGGGGCCAGGCCGCAGAGAGCCGACGATCCGGTAAAAACCAGCAGCCCCAGAAGAAAGAGGCGCCCCGGGGCCAACAGGTCGCCCAAACGGCCGCTGATCAGGAGCAGGGAGACCTGGACCAGGAGATAGGCCACCATGACCCAGGAGATTTGCGAAAGCGAGCTGCCGAAGCTCCGGGCTATCTGAGGTAGGGCGATGTTGACGATGCTGGTGTCCAGGGTGGCCATGAAGGCCCCCAGGCAGGCGGTGCCGAGGATCAAACGCCGCCGGGGAGGCGGGTCAGCGGGATTGGCCGCCGTTGACGGCTTGCCAGATCGCCGGTTTATAGGTCACCACCCCGAAAATCCAGGTTCAGATAGTTGGGCATAGCCCCGATAATTGGCGGCCACAGGCCGCCCTAACAAACTGGTTATATGGATATAGGCGCGTCTTAGGCGCCATTAATGGTGCGTGAGACGCACCCTACGGGGCGGCGGCCATGGGCCGCCAGGGTGGTGAGCGCAACACCTGGATGCTCAAATTTGCTTTTTTACTTTTTACTTTTTACTTTTGCCTTTCTCAATACCCCGCCGGGGCCTCTTCCCGCTCAAAGGCGCCGAAGGTGGTGTATTTGGCCCGAAAGTTGAGCTTGATCTTGCCGGTGGGGCCGTTCCGCTGCTTGCCGATAATAACCTCCGCGGTGCCCTGGTCCGGGGAGTCTTCCCGGTAGACTTCGTCCCGGTAGATGAAGAGGACCACGTCGGCATCCTGCTCGATGGCCCCGGATTCACGCAAGTCCGCCAGTTGCGGCCGCTTGTTGGGCCGATCCTCCACCTTGCGGTTAAGCTGGGAGAGCACGATGACCGGCACCTTCAGCTCCTTGGCCAGGGCCTTCAACGACCGGGAAATCTCCGAGATCTCCTGCTCCCGGCTGTGCACGTCGGCCCGGCCGCGCATGAGCTGCAGGTAGTCGATGATCAGCATATGCAGTTTGCCGTCCGCCTTGAGCCTACGGGCCTTGGCCCGGATGTCGAGAACGGTGGCCGCCGGGGTGTCGTCGATGTAGATGGGGCAATCGAGGAGATTACCCGCAGCGGTCTGTAGGTTGGCCCATTCCATGGTGCTCAGGAAGGCCCGGCGCAGGTTGGAGGCGTCCACCTCGCCGACGCTGGAGAGCAGCCGCCGCACCAACTGCTCCCTGGACATCTCCAGGGAGAAGAAGGCCACATGCTTCTGAGGCTTGTAGGCGGCGTTGTAGGCGATGTTCAGGGCCAGGGCGGTCTTGCCCATGCTGGGGCGGGCGGCGATGATAATCAGGTCGCTGTCCTGGAAGCCCGCGGTGAGGTGGTCCAGGTCTTTGAAGCCACTTTCCACCCCGGTGATCCGGCTAATATCCCGGTGCCAGATGGCCTCCAGATTGGAGATCTCCTTTTCCACCAGGGCTGACAAGGGCTGGAAGCCCAGGCGCACCTTGGACTCGGCCACCTCGAAGATCTTCTGCTCGGCGGCGTCCAGAAACTCGGCGACATCCTCCACCGGTCCAAAACAGGCGCCGGCGATCTCCTGGGTGGTGTCCAGCAGGCGGCGCAACACCGCCTTGTCGTGCACCAGGCCGGCATAATAGTCGGCGTTGGTGGCGAATCCCACCTGCTCGCTCAGACCCGCCAGGAAGACCGGCCCCCCCACTCCTTCCAACTGCCCCCGTTCAGCCAGGAGGGCGCTGACGGTCACCAGGTCCACCGGATCACCCCGGCCGTAGAGATCCAGCATGGCCTGAAAGATTCTGCCGTGGGCCTCCCGGTAAAAGTCGCCGGCCCCGATCAGATCGGCCACCCGGTCCAGCACCTCCGGCCGCACCAGGATGGCCCCCAGGACCGATTGCTCCGCCTCGGCACTGGCCGGAGGGGTAAAGCCGCCGGGGTGGGCGGCTGCCGCCGGGGCCGCGGCCATTCGTTGGGCGTTGCGCCGAAGGCTTCCAGGCATGGTGGCTCTCCAGGGTGCAAGAAGGGTTCTCTGCTGATAACTATCTGAATTACAAAGATAATTAATCGGTCAGTTACAGGGGTGCTCTGTTGGCATCATACCGAAAACCCGGCTGGATTGCAAATGGGGGATGGCGTTACCTTGAAGTTTTTTGTTAGAGGAAGGAAGGTTAAAGGTTTGGAATCAGGTTAACGTTCTACAAAAAATTGAGTGATCTTCCCAGGGCGCACAGGCGAGACGCCTGGGCCACCAGGGGGAAATTAACTGTAGCCGCAGGCTTGAGCCTGCGCAAGCTAAACTTGCGGCTACCAAAGGCTAAAGCCTGCGGCTACCTTGGAAAGGCAATCTAGTTAAGGTCCTGATTAAAAAGCTATTCTGCCTCGGCCACCACGGCCACGGTGATTTCGGTCTTGACTTCCGGGGCCAGGCGGACGGGGACCTGGTAGCTGCCCAGCTTTTTAATAGGCTCCGGCAGGTCCAATTGCCTGCGGTCGATATTGAAGCCTTGGGCCTCCAGCGCCGTGATGATCATGGCCGCGGTCACCGACCCGTAAAGGCGCTCTCCCTCTCCCACCCGCTGGGCAATGGTGACGCTCACCCCTTCCAGTTGGGCGAGATTGGCCAAAGCGGATTCCTGCTCCTTGGCCCGGAGTTCGGCATAGCGGGCTTTAACCTGTTCCACCTGGGCCAGGTTGCCCCGGGTGGCTTCCAGGGCCAGACCCTGGGGAATCAGGTAATTTCTGGCATAGCCCCGGGCCACCTCCACCACGGAGCCAATTTCACCCAGGGCGACAACGTCTTTCGTCAGAATGACTTTCAACTCTCGATACCTCCTCCGGCATCCCCGGGTTGCCGGTGCAAGCGGCGAAAATCGAACCAGAGGTCCAGCACTCCCAGGATGATAATCAAAAAAAAGAGCGGGTTTAAAAACAGCAGGCCGTAGCCGACGATCCGCAGGACCAAGGGCAGCCTCAGACGGTGAAACCAGCCGGCCATCACCCCCAAACCCTGGCAAAAATAGAGGACCGACGTGACCAGCAACAGGTTGAGGCTAAGTGTTCGCAGCGCCGCCACGGGAACCAACAGCAAAAAGCCGGCGCCCAGGGCCACGAAGATGAGCCATTCGGGCAAGGCCCAATAATAAAGGGGCGGCGCCGGCTTCTGGCCACCCCACATCCAGGCCAATTGCCGGGCCAACACCACGTTGAGCCAGGCCACGAGGCCGGTATTGGTGACCACCAGGGCCGGCAGCAGCCGTTTTAGGAAGGCTTCCAGCTCACCCGGGGAAATCCCCCCCGTTAGCGCCCCCCCGGAGGCGGCACCGCCTCCCCCCAGCACCTCATGCACCGACTTCATGATATCGGCGCCCCGCTGGGCCAGGAGAACCTGGGGGCTCACCCCCTGATAAGCGGCCTGTCCCAGCAATAAGAGCAGGGCCAGGCAGCTCAGGATCAGCACCGTGAGCAGGATGGCCCCGGGGGCGGACACGCCCCGGTGTTGCAGGGCGCTCAACAAGAAGCCCATGAGCAGCAGGCTCAAGAAGCTGAGATTCGTCCAGAGGGTTGCCAACCCGGGATTCAAGGCCAGGACAGCGACGACGCCGCCCAGGACCAGCAGCAAGGCTTCCCGGTCCGCCAGGCGCCAGCCTGCCAGCAGCACCGGCAGGGGCGCCAGGAGGCCCGCCAGCAGATAGCCCATGGGGTGCAGGTGCGCCCCGATTAAGAGCAGCAGCAGGAAGCTTAAACAGGCGAACCAAATGGAGAGGCGGCCTCCGGGTAACAAGGCTCTGCTCCAGCCATCATGCTGGCGGCGCTATGGGAACGTACGGAATCAGGGCCAGCAGCCGGGCTTGCTTGATGGCCCTGGTGAGCCGGCGCTGGTGGCGGGCGCAATTTCCCGAAATCCGCCGGGGAATGATCTTGCCCCTCTCCGTGACAAATTGCCTCATGGTGTTGAAATCTTTATAGTCGATGGGCAGGTTGGCGTCCACGCAAAAGCGGCAAACCTTGCGCCTGACATAAAACTGTTTCCGTTTGCGGCGAGGCATTACCGGCATGGCTTAGTCCTCCTGTCCCTGGGGGGCGGCTTCGGCTTCCACCTCGGAAACGGGCGCCGCCACAGCCTCAACTTCAGCTGCGGCCTCCGGGGCCCGCTCCTCGGGTTCAGTCTGCGGGACCGGGGCCGCCGCCACCGCCTTGACTGCGGCGGCGATTTCCTCCTGCAGGGCCTCCAGGTTCACTTTTTCAGATTTCTTGGCGGTGTGAGAGCGGATGAGGCGGTCGTCGATGCGGTAGTTACGCTCCAGTTCCTTAACGGTGGCCGGCGTGCCGGCGTAGTCCACCACAACGTAGTAACCCCGGGTAACCCCCTGGATCCGGTAGGACAGCTTCTTGCGGCCCCATTCCTCCAGGCGCACCAGGGTGCCTCCCTGGGTGGAGATGATCCGGCTGAACTTGTCGATGGTACCCTTAATCTCTTCGTCCGGGAGGTCGCCGTTCACCACCCAGACCGACTCATAGCGGCGCATTCTTCCTCCTTATGGCCTAGTGGCCCTGGCGCCTTCGGCCCAGGGCAAGGAGAGTAAAGTTGAAATGTAACAAAAGGCTGAGGTATTGTCAACCGGCAGGAAACGCCAAAATCACTTAAACGACGCACCACCGGGGCGCGCCCCGGAAACCGGCGGGAATCAGGCGGCCGGTGTTGGTTCTCACCAGCCGCCCACTAATGTGGCTTTCCCAGGATCTTACTGGACGGTGAAATAGGCATCCTGCTGGTCGCTGCCGTAGCTGGTGATCACCCGGCTGGTGACGGTATACTGTCCAGCGGCCGCATCCTTGGGCAGGACATAGTTCACGGAATCGGTGAAAGTGCCATTGTTATTGCTTACCTTATACTGGTACGGCTGACCCAGCATCTGGCCGCCGAAGTGGATTTCCCGCACCAAGGTGACCGAGGTTGGCGTATTGTCAGGGGTCAGGATGGTGTAATTCTCCTGCAGGTTTACCTGCCCGCCAGGCGCTATTACCGAAGGGTCGACCGATACCCGGTCGATTTTCACCAAGTTGCCCTGAGACGGGTTGTAATTTTGGTTCTGGGCCGCGGCCTGACTGGAGAGCATCTCACTATTACGGTGTTCGGCATAGAGATAACCTCCCACTCCTCCCACGAGAGCGCCGGTGGCAGCGCCAACCCAGGCGCCGGTGGCGGGATTGCCGGTGGCCGCACCGATGATGGAGCCGAGGGCCGCCCCGGTGGCCGCGCCTCCCAGGGTTCCGGCGGCCGCGGACTGTGACGGCGAATAGAACCCGGTTTCATTCATGCAACCCGCCAGCGCCAGGGGAAAAACGATTATCATTACCAAGGCCAGGATTCTCCGGAACATCTCAACTTCCTCCTTCTACATTACCGGTGGAACCGGTTCAGATTCCTTTCTAGATACTAAACATGGTAAGTCTTGTTTTCCGGCATGCAAGGTTGCCAGCCAAGACCAAAGGCGGGGATCAATAGGGCCGGACCCATTATTCGCGTCAATGTCCCCTCACTGCTCACTGCTCACCGCTCACTGCTCACAGCTCACTGCCGACTTTTCCCGGTCGCCCATTATCTGGTCCAGGATGCCGTTGACAAAGGCCCCCGAGTCCTCGGTCCCATAACGTTTGGCCAGCTCGATGGCTTCGTTGATCACCACTTTGGGGGGAATTCTGCGCTCGTAGAGGAGTTCATAGGCTGCCAGGCGCAAGAGATTGCGGTCCACCGTGGCCATGCGCTCTAAGCGCCAGTGCTCGGAAAAGCGGCGGATGAGGGCGTCCAATTCTTCCCGATGGGAGGCCACCCCGGCCGTCAATACCCGCAGATAGGCTGGCACGCCAGGGCCTTCCGGATGAAAATGGCGCCAGAAAAGCTCTAAATCCTCCGGGCGGCCGCTCCGGGCGAATTCATCGTGATAGAGAAAGTGCAGGGCCCATTCCCGGCAGCGGCTGCGGGAAAAAGCCGGCAAGAAATCAGGCCCCCAAGGCCTTCAGCAGATTGGCCATCTCGATGGCGGCTGCCGCCGCGGCGAACCCTTTGTTCCCCGCCTTGCTGCCGGCCCGTTCGATGGCCTGCTCCAGGTTGTCGGTGGTGAGAATGCCAAAGGAGATGGGCACCCCGCTATCCAGGGCCACCTGGGCGATCCCCTTGCTAACTTCCCCGGCCACGTAATCGAAGTGGGGAGTGGAGCCCCGGATCACCGCGGCCAGGCAAACCACTGCGTCGTGGGCCTTGGCGGCTGCCAGCCGTTTGGCCGTCAGCGGGATTTCCCAGGCCCCCGGTACCCGCACCACCAATAAATCGGCTTCCGCCACCCCCTGGCGCTGCAGGCAATCCAGGGCCCCTTCCAGCAGGCGCTCGGTAATAAAGGAATTGAAGCGGCTGACCACCAGGGCAAATTTCAGCCCGGCGCCAATGAGCTTGCCTTCTACCGTACGCATCCTTCCCCCTTCTGAGTTCCTCAGTTTGAGTTTTTGCCGTTTTTCCGGTTCCGAAGCCCCCTCTCAGGAGAGAGGCAGCGTCTGCTGCCGGCTAATCTTGAAACCTGGCCCTAATTTTCCACCAGTTTCAACAGGTGGCCCATCTTCTGGCACTTGGTCTTGAGATAGTTGCGATTCATCCGGTTGGGAGGAATCTCCAGCGGCACCCGCTCCACCATCTTGAGGCCGTAGCCCTCCAGACCGATGATCTTCTTGGGATTGTTAGTCATCAGGCGCATCTGGCGGACTCCCAGGTCCCGCAAGATCTGGGCCCCGATGCCGTAATCCCGCAGGTCCGCCTTAAAACCCAGGGCTTCGTTGGCTTCCACCGTATCGGCGCCCTGGTCCTGCAATTCGTAAGCCCGCAGCTTGTTGACCAAGCCGATGCCCCTGCCCTCCTGATGCATGTACAGGATGACGCCTTTGCCTTCGCACTCCACCATTTGCATGGCGGCTTCCAGTTGGTCGCCACAGTCACAGCGCAGGGAATGGAAGACGTCGCCGGTGACGCATTCGGAATGGACCCGCACCAGCACCGGCTGGTCCGGAACGATCTCCCCCTTCACCAGGGCCACGTGCTGGTTGTCATCCACGTCGTTGTCATAGGCAATGGCGGTGAATTCCCCATAATAGGTGGGAAGTTTGACGCTGGCCCGGCGGTGTACAAAGGATTCGTGCCGCAGCCGGTATGCCACCAAGTCGGCAATGGTGGCGATCTTCAGACGATGCTCCTGGGCAAACTTCTCCAGATCCGGCATCCGGGCCATGGTGCCGTCATCTTTCATAACCTCGCAGATCACCGCGGCGCCCTTCAGCCCCGAGAGGCGGGTCAGGTCCACGGAGCCCTCGGTCTGGCCCGTGCGCACCAGGACCCCGCCCCTCCGGGCCCGGATGGGAAAAACGTGCCCGGGGCTTACCAGGTCTTCGGGACGGGTGTGGTCCGCCACCGCAGTGAGGACGGTGGTGGCCCGATCCGCCGCCGAGATGCCCGTGGTCACCCCGCGCCGGGCCTCGATGGAGACGCAGAAGGCCGTCTTGAAGCCCGACTGGTTGTCCCGCACCATTTGGGGCAATTTCAGGCGCTCCACCAGGTCAGCCTCCAGGGCCAGGCAAACGAGCCCCCGTCCGAAGCGGGCCATGAAATTGATGGCCTCCGGAGTCACCAGCTCCGCGGCCATGGTGAGGTCGCCCTCGTTTTCCCGGTCTTCGTCATCCACCAGGATGATCATCTTGCCCTGGCGGAGGTCTTGCATGACTTCTTCAATGGGTGTTAACGCCATTACTTTAGGGTCCTGTTTTTTTTAGTAGTCAGTAGTCAGTAGTCAGTAAAAGCCATTGTTGTCTTAACTGGCTACTGGCTACTGGCTACTTTCTTTAAGCTCACTGTATTAAAGAAACCCGTGGCGGGCCAGCACCTCCAGGGTGACTCCCTGGCCGGTCCCGGAGTCCTTCCCCAATAGCCGGGCCACGTATTTTCCTATAAGGTCCGCCTCCAGGTTTACCCGGTCCCCCACCCGCAAAGCCCCCAGGGTGGTGTTCCGGGCGGTGAAGGGGATGATGTTGACGCTGAAGGCGGCTCCCCTGATCGAGTTCACGGTCAGAGAAACCCCGTCCACCGCAATGGAGCCCTTCTCGATGACCAGGGCGCCCAGAGGCCCGGGTAGCTCTATCTGTAACTGCAAGTGAGCCGGGCCGGTCCTGAGCTGCCCCACCGCGCCGGCGGCGTCCACGTGGCCGGTGACCAGGTGTCCCCCCAGGCGGTCGCCAAGTCGCAGGGATCTTTCTAAGTTTACCCGGTCACCCACCTTTTTCAAGGGGAAAGTGGTGCGGGCCAGGGTCTCGGGCGAGACCTCGAAGCTGGCCGCCGGCGGCGCGATGGCCACCACCGTCAGGCAGGCCCCGGCCACCGCCACCGACTCTCCCAGGCTCAGTTCGGAGGCCGGGAACGGGGTCTTGACCGTCACCTTCAGTCCTTCCGCCAGGGGCGTGAGCCCGACGATCTCCCCCACCCCTTCCACTAATCCGGTAAACATGAAGCAATATCCCCATTGGTGATTTCCTATAAGATCTTACCATTTATTGGCAGCCGGGGAAACCTTGCCCAAGGAGGCCCCGCCGGGACGCTCAAGCCACCGTCACCTCGGGGCTGAGGAAGACGTCCTGGATGGCATTGAAGAGTTCCACCCCTTCCTTCATGGGACGCTGGAAGGTCTTGCGCCCGGAGATCAGCCCCATGCCTCCGGCCCGCTTGTTGATCACCGCGGTGCGGACCGCCTCGGCCAGGTCGTTCTTCCCGGAGCCGCCGCCGGAATTGATGAGCCCGGCCCGCCCCATGAAGCAGTTGGCCACCTGATAGCGGCACATATCGATGGGGTGGGTCCCCGCCAGCTTGGTGTAGACCAGCTCATTGGTCTTGCCGAATTTGGGCAGGGCCTTGTAGCCGCCGTTGATCGTCGGCAATTTCTGCTTGATGATGTCCGCCTCGATGGTCACTCCCAGATAGTTGGCCTGGCCGGTAAGGTCGGCGGAGGCGTGCATATCCCCCTGCTCCGTCTTGAAGGCGGGATTGCGCAGATAACACCAGAGGATGCAAGCCATCCCCAGTTCGTGGGCCAGTTTGAAGGCCTCGCTGATCTCCTGGATCTGGCGCCGGGACTCGACGGAGCCGAAATAGATGGTGGCCCCCACCGCCGCCGCACCCATATCAAAGGCCTGTTCCACGCTGGCGAAAAGGGTCTGGTCATAAAAATTGGGATAGCTGAGCATCTCGTTGTGATTTAGCTTGACGATGAAGGGAATCTTGTGGGCGTATTTCCGAGCCACCGCGCCCAAGATCCCCAGGGTGGAGGCCACCGCGTTGCACCCTCCCTCTATCGCCAGCTTGACGATATTTTCAGGATCGAAATAGATGGGATTGGGGGCAAAGGAGGCTGCGGCGGAATGCTCCACCCCCTGGTCCACCGGCAGGATGGAGAGATAGCCGCGGCCGGCCAGGCGGCCATGGCCGAAGAGGGCCGCCAGGGAGGCCAGCACCCTGGGCGAGCGGTCACTCCCCACCAGGACCCGGTCGATGAAGTCCGGCCCCGGCAGGTGCAGGCTCTCTTTGGGAATTCCCTGGCATTTATGGTTCAAAAGCTCATCAGCCTCGGGGCCCAGCAAAGATTGAATTTTTTTAATCATGGCCATCTTCACCTCCTGAAAGGCAGTTTTCGGTTTTCGGTTTTCTGAAGGCAGTCTTCCTACTCACGCTAAGGGTTTCGATTTCTTCGATTTTTGTGGGGAAACCGGCAAAATGCCGCAAAAAGATCTCTTTTTAATCAAGATAAGATCACACTAGGGATAGGCAATGGCAAATATTTTTTCTATTTGTTCCCCTCGGCCATCAACTCCAAGGCCACCCGGGCCGCCCCTCGCGAGGCGTCGAGGCCCGTAAGGCTTGCGACGATCCGGGCCAGCCCCGGCCCCAGCGCCGCCAGCCGCTGCCGATCCTTAATCCAGCCCAGGGCCTCCCCGGCCAGGCGTTCCGGGGTAAAGTCTTCCTGGATCAGCTCCGGGAAGAGCCGTTCCCCGGCCAGAAGGTTGGCCATGCCCACGTGCGGCACCCGCACCAGCCATCGGGCCACCCGGAAAGTCAGGGGCGACACCCGATATACTATCACCATGGGCGTCCCCGCCAGCGCCGCCTCCAGGGTGGCGGTGCCCGAAGCGACCAGCGCCAGGTGGGCCGCGGACAGGACCTGAAAGGATTGGCCTTGAATGATCTTGAGAATCAGGCCTGTCTGGCCTTGGGCCCGCAAGCCGTTTTCAAAATCCCCCACCAGCTTTTGCACCAACTCCCACGGAGCGGTGGAAGCGACCGGCAGCAGGAATTGGCTCGCGGGGACGGCGCCCCGGATCAGAGCTGCGGCCTCGAGCATCCCGGGCAGGTGGCCTTCGATTTCGCCTGTGCGGCTGCCCGGGAGCAGGGCGACGGTGAGGCGTCCCGGGGCCAGGCCGGCGCCGGCCAGCCAGGAACCCCGGGCCTCAGGCCGCGCCAGGGTCTCCAGCAGCGGGTGCCCCACATAGGTCACCGGCACCCCTCGCTCCCGGTAAAAATCGGCCTCAAAAGGGAAGATCACCGCCAGGCGGTCCACCAGGCGGGCCAGCGTGCGCACCCGGTAGCTGCGCCAGGCCCACACCTGGGGACTGATGTAATACATCACCGGGACCCGGTAATACCTGGCCAGCCGGGCCACCCAGAAGTTGAAATCCGGAAAATCGACTAATATGGCCAGGGCGGGCTTCTCGCTCTTCAAGGCCCGGCCCACGTCCCGCAAGGCCCGCAGCACCGCCCCCAGGCGGCCCGCCACCTCCGAGAGGCCCACCACCGCCAGCTCTGAGGCGGGGCAGAGGAGGCGCACCCCCTGGGCGGCCAGGGCCTCCCCCCCGATGCCGAAAAACTCCAGCCCCGGCGCCCGCTCCTTGATGGCCGCCACCAACCGGGCCGCATGCTCGTCCCCGGAAGCCTCCCCGGCAACCACCAGGATTCCCCCAGGTTTTTTATCAGTCTTGGCCATTTCCTTGATGAGAAATCTTAGCGGCGCCTACCTTGTTTGTTTTTTCCTTTTTCTTTTTACTTTTTTTTTTTACTTTTTACTTTTTACTTTTTACTTTTTTCCTAGCCTTTGGCTATCTTCATGGCGGCATTAATCCTCAAGGCCAGGTCCAGAGCTGCCCGGCCGGCCTCGCCGCTGATGGGCGGCTCCTGCTTAGTCAAAACCGCCTTCACAAAGGCGCTGATCTCTTTGAGCAGGACGTCTTCCTGGGGAAAGCGGCGGCTTTCCAAGGCTACCCCGGGAATGGGGCCCAGGGCGCCCTCCTTCTTGAAGGCCACGGTCAGTTCCCGGTCCTCAAAATCTACGGCCAGGTAGGCGTCCGTTTGGAAGAGGCGGAACTTGCGCATGCTCTTGAAGGACATCCGGGAGGCGGTGAGGTTGGCGATGCAGCCGTCGCCGAACTCCAGGCGGGCGTTGGCCAGATCGATGCGGTCGGTGAGCACCGAGATGCCCGCCGCCCTGATCTCCTGCACGGGGGCCCGGACCAGGGAGAGGACATGGTCCAGGTCATGGATCATCAGGTCCAGGACCACGTCCACATCGGTGCCCCGCTCCTTGAAAAACGCCAGCCGGTGGCTTTCGATGAAGCGGGGTCCGTGCACCCGGCTTTTGAGTTCCTCCATGGCGGCATTGAAGCGCTCCAGGTGCCCCACCATGAGGATACGCCCGCGCTCCCGGGCCAGGCGCACCAGGGAGTCGGCCTCCGCCACCGTGACGCTGATGGGCTTTTCCACCAGCACCTGGCAGCCGGCCTCCAGGGCCTCCCGCACCACCTCAAAATGGAGGGAGGTGGGCACCGCGATGCTCACCGCGCTGACTTCCGGCAGCAGATCCCGGTAATCAGCGTAGGCTTCGGCGCCCAGGGCCCCGGCCACCTCCTGGGCCCGGGCCTCGTTGAGGTCGGCCACCCCCACCAGTTGCGTCTCCTGGAGATGGGCGTATTTCTCGGCGTGGAAGCGGCCCAGATAGCCGACGCCGATAACCCCGACTCTTAAGGGTGCAACCATGATGAACCGATTCCTCCGGAGGAGATAACGTGTCGGCAGTAAGATTAGGGCCGCGTCTCCGTGGGGACGGGTTTAAAACCCGCCCCTACACTGCCCACGCAGGCTCATCATACCGGAAAAGGAGGCCCGGAGGCAATGAAATCCGGGAGGAAACCGTTTGACAAGCGCTCCTTTAAACGATAAAAATTTCCAGATGCTCTCAGGGAGGACGGATGGATGGTGGAAAAGGCTAAATATATCTGGCTGGACGGCAAACTCATTCCCTGGGCTGAGGCCCAGGTGCACATCATGACCCATGCCTTGCATTACGGTCTGGGAGTCTTCGAGGGTATCCGGGCTTACCACTGCCAGGACGGCCGCACCGCCATTTTTCGCCTGAAGGAGCATATCGGCCGGCTGTTCGACTCCGCCCACGTTATGCAGATCGACATCCCCTATAGCCGTTCCGAGATCGAGGAGGTCTGCTGCGACCTGCTGCGGCGGAACGGCCAGGAATCCGCCTACCTGCGCCCCCTGGTGTTCGTGGGCGAGGGGGTCATGGGTCTCCATCCCCAGGATAACCCCATCCGGGTGGCCATCATCAGTTGGGTTTGGGGCGCCTATCTGGGAGAGGAAGGCCTGAAGAAGGGTATCCGGGCCAAAATCTCCTCGTTCACCCGGCACCACGTCAACGTCATGATGACCAAGTCCAAGACCACGGCCAACTATGTCAACTCCATCCTGGCCAAGCGGGAAGCCACCTTCCTGGGTTTTGACGAGGCCCTGATGTTGGATACCGACGGCTATGTGGCCGAGGCCTCCGGGGAGAACATCTTCATCATCTCGGACGGGGTGCTGCGCACGCCGCCGCTCACCTCGGTGCTCCCCGGGATCACCCGCGCCAGTATCCTCACCCTGGCCCAGGACCTGGGCGTGCAGGTTCGGGAAGACCTCTTTTCCCGGGATGACCTCTACCTGGCCGATGAGGCCTTCCTCACCGGCACCGCCGCCGAAGTCACCCCCATCCGGGAAGTGGACGGCCGGGTCATCGGCCCCGGGAAACCTGGCCCCATCACGTTGAAACTACAGGCCGCCTTCTTTGACGTGGTCTTGGGCCGGGACCCGCGCTATCGGGACTGGCTCACCTATATTTAAAGCAGTTTCCGGTTTCCAGTTTTCGGTTTTCGGTAAAAAGAAAAAAGGGGCTGGGGAGACACTCTCCCGAGCCCTTTTCGTTATTCCAGTTATAATCTTTTACCGAAAACCGGAAACCGCCGGCCCGATTATTCGCCGACGCAGGTCTTCAGATACTCGAGCATAATATCGGTTTCGGTAATCAGGCCCACCAGGCGGTCCTGGTCCACCACCGGCAGGCAGCCGATCTTCTTGTCCACCATCATCTTGACGGCCTTGCACAGGTCCAGTTCCGGCGAGATGGTGACAATCTCCCGCACCATGATGTCCTTGATGCGCACGCATTTCATCACCTCGCGAGGGGTCTGGCCGCCGTAACCCAGGGCCTGGGCCAGGGAACTGCGAAACAGGTCCCGCTCCGAAACGATCCCCACCAGCCTGGCGCCATCTACCACCGGCAGATGCCGGATCCGCCCCAAGCGCATGATGTCGTTGGCCAGACTCAGTTCGTCATTGACATCCAGGGTAGCCACTTCCTTGATCATCACTTCCTTGACCTTCATCACCGTCTCCTGGGAGTGGATTAGCGTGATTGCTTAAGATGATGGGTGACGCCGCACCCAGCACCCCTGGATCAGGCCCCGCCTCACATCGATGCCAGCCACTCCTGGCCCCGGACGCTCAGGTCCCCCAGAACCTTCAAGGCCCGCCGGGCCTCGTCCGGGCTGAGAAAACCCATGCCGCAAGCCGGGGTGAGAATGGCCCGGGACAGAATCTCCCTGGGGGTGGCCTTAAGCTCCTCGGCCAGCCGGGCCACCTGATCGGTGAACCGCAGCCACAGGCCCTCGCCGGTTTCCTGCCGGAAATCCTCGCCGGTGGGCACCAAGCCCCAGGCCAGCCAGCCGCCCCGTTCAAAAAATTTCACCAGCGCCTGCCCATATAGTTGCAGGCTTTCGAAGTAACCATAGGAATCGAAGCTGAGAATATCGATGGGGGCCGAAAGCAGCAGACCCCAGTCAGTGTTGCCGCAGCAATGGAGGCCCACGCCGAGAGGTCCGTCCACGGCCTGGCGCAGTTCTTCGATGGTCTGGCCCAGGATCTCCAGGACTTCCTCCCGAGAGATGGGTAGATATGCGGACCCGAAACCGGTGAGATAGGGCTCGTCCAAAAAGATGACCGGGGCCTTCCCCAATTCCCGGAACCGGCTGGCCTGCCAGGCGGCCTTGCGGGCCAGGCCCAGGCAGACCGCCTGGGTCAGTTCCCGGTCGAACAGGATGGGCTTACCCTCCTGGTCCTTGACCATCCCGGCAAAGGTCACCGGTCCCGCCAGTTGACCTTTCAGGGCCTGACAGGGATGGCCAGCAGCGGCGGCCCGGAGCAGGGCAAAAAAGCCGCGGGCCTCCTGCTCCTCCATGGCAAATGGAGTTAGCTCGCCGGCCAGGACCGCCTCATAAAATTCCGCCAGGGCCTGGTCCCTGGGAAGATCCGGGTCCACCTGCACGGTGCGGGCCACCTCGTCGATCTTCAAGGCCGCCAGGCCCCGGGCGGCCTGGGCAGTCATCTCCTCCCCAAACCCCAGGCGCACCATTTGAGGCCAATAGGGCATCCGGGGCATGGTCTCCAGAATCAGGGCCACCGTTTCCTCCGGATCGGTAAAAGGCACCGATCCGATGCCGGTGGCGGCCATGGGAGTCAAGGGCAACTCTGCCTGCGTCACTCCGTTTTCCTCACCTTAGGGTTGGAAACCGTAATTTCAGGGATTTCCAAGGTATCAAAAACCTATGATTTTTACCCGGACTTGTCAATAGAAGCAATAGATAACTCCTCATCTCCGGGGCTGGCGGGGTCCCTGCCCTTTCCATAAAAATCGAAAAATTCCTTGCCGGGACCGCGACTTAGTTAAAAAATATCAGTTATCTTGACCTCACCCCCACCAAACCCTCATTTTTGCTTGCATATGAGAAAATCTTGTGGCAATATTCATTTCAGAAGTCTGGTTGGGGGGAAACATGACTTCGCCTGCTGCTCCAATCGAGGCCGCCGGCTTCAAAGGCAGCCATAAACTGCTGACCGGGCTGGTCGTCATCCTGGGGGGGATGATCCTGGTCATGGTCTTTTTCAGCCACCGGAGCCTCTACCAGATCTACCGCTCTCACCAGGAACAGTTGCGTCTGGATCAGGAGAACGCCCGCCTGACCGAGGAGAACTCCCGCCTGGCCCGCACCATCGACCGCTTGCAGAACGACCCGGTAATGATCCAGGACCTCATTCACCACGAGTTGAATTTCGTTAAGAAAAACGAGATAATCTTTCAGTTGCCCCCGGGCCTTGGTCAGCACTCCGCATCGCCCTCGCCGCCCCTGGGCGGCCTTCTGGCTGAGTCCCCAGCCGCGTCCGGAGCCCCGCCGGAAGCCGGCAAGCACCCCTGGCCCTGGAATTGGCTGCAGTGGTCTCCCAAACCCAGCCTCAGGAATAGCCGCTGAATCGAGGCGGGTTGGCCGTTTAACTCCCCGCGGCTGCGGTTTGCCCCGGTAAAGCCGGATAGTCTGAGTCCGGTCCCCAATCTCGTAGAGCTTGGAATTTAACGACACGGAAGGAAAAAGGTGGCCCATGTACTCCACGGCCGAATTTAAAAAAGGCTTGAAGATAGAGTTGGACGGCACTCCCTACGTCATGGTCGATTTCCAACACGTCAAACCCGGCAAAGGCGGCGCCTTTGTGCGCACCAAGCTGAAAAACCTCCTAAGCGGGCGGGTGATTGATCAGACCTTCCGCTCGGGGGAACGGGTCAAGAAGCCGGACCTCGTAGAACGGGAGATGCAGTATCTCTACCGGGAGGGAGACCGCTACTGCATGATGGACAACGACAGCTACGAGCAGATCATGCTCACCGAGGCGCAGGTGGGTGAGGGGCGCCTCTATCTCATCGAAAATCTGGACCTCAAGGTCCTCTTCTTCAATAAAGAGCCGGTGGGTGTGGAGTTGCCCAACTTTGTGGAGCTTCTGGTGGCTCAGAGCGAACCCGGAGTCAAAGGCGACACCGCCGCTGGAGGGACCAAGCCCGCGGTCCTGGAGTCCGGCGCCACCGTCCAGGTGCCCTTGTTCATCAATGAAGGGGACCGGGTCAAGGTTGACAGCCGCACCGGCGGCTATATTGAAAGGGTAAAGTGAGGACGGGGCCTAAGACAGCTTCACCAGGATTATGTAACGCCGCACCCCGAAATTCATGGCTTTTTCCCTACACGCCATGTAGATGTCCACTTTCTTGTGCATCCGAGAGGCCATGCGGTCTTTGAACTCATAGACCCCCAGCCCGGTCAGCAAGAGCCGGTCGCCGAACCCCAGGTTCAGTGCCTCTTCCACATCCCGGCTGACCGCCAGGAAGCCTTCCCGCACCCGCTCGCCCGAGGCGGTGATACCCTTGGAGGAGCCGGGGCAATAAGCCGACGGATAACAATAAGCGGTTGCTGTGACAATGGTCATGGTGACACACATGGTAGGTCGGGGGGCGCAAATTATGCCGACCCCCAGGAGACCTACGATCGCCATCGTTTTCATTTTCCCTCCCTTTAGAGGCAGTTCAGGATTGCTTCTGATGGCTGGGGAACAATTGGATTAGGAACCTACAGGAAAAATTTGGGGCCGCGGCCCCTGGATTTGCTGCAAGTGATTTTGTCGCCTTCGGCCTTGGGTCGCTTCGGAAACAGCCCGGCTCTTAACGGCCACCCGGTCTCAGGTTCCCATCCCCATCAATCCATTGGTGAAATTCACTTGGCGCACGACCAAAAGGACTGCTATGACTCGATTGTTCCATATATCACAATATTTTTAAAGCTGTCAAGAAAATAATCAAATTTATACATATCTTAGTGTAATTACGCATTAATTAGCTGCGCAAACCTGTTTTGTCTCGGGTTTCAGAGATTTCCGATCCTGTTTCGGCTAATTTTTTTCGAAAATGGAGAGAATTTCTAAAATTTGCCCTATTTTGAGGGTCGAGGTGGAAGATTTTTCAGGGTGGGAACACTGATTTTTAAAATTTGTTGATATTTAAGAATATTGTAAATAATTTCTTTATCTTGGACGCCTTAAAATTAATTTGCCTTTTCCCGTTACCCGGAACCCGCCCCCTTGAGCACTTGGCGCTTTCCGGTCCGGGTAATAGGCGGGGGCGACGAAACCGCGCCGGAAACTTAGCGGAACTTAAACTCTCCCCGCCCCAAGAGATCGTGAAGGTGGACGATCCCCAGGACCCGGCGGTCCTGGTCCACCACTGGCAACGCCGTGATGGCGTGGTCCTCCATCATTTCCAGGGCCTGGGAGGCCAGGGCCTCGGGACCGATGGTCCGGGGTTGCGGGGTCATCACCTCCGTCACCCCCCGGCCCTGGAGATTCCCCCACTTTTTCAAAGCCCGGCGCAGATCGCCGTCGGTGATGATCCCCTGTAAGATGCCCTGGCGGTTCACCACCAGGGTAACCCCCAGCCTCTTGGCATCCATCTCGCCGATGGCCTGGCCCAGGGTATGGGATAGCAGCGTGCGGGGCACCGGCTTCCCGGAGAGCATTACCTCGGAGATGGCGAGCGACAGGTGCTCTCCCAGGCGGCCCCCGGGATGGAAGCGGCGGAAGTCGGCGGCCTGAAACCCTCGACTGGTGAGAAGGCCCACTGCCAGGGCGTCACCCATGGCCAGCATGGCGGTGGTGCTGGCGGTGGGAGCCAGTCCCAGGGGGCAGGCCTCCCGGGGCACCCCGGTGTCGATGGCCACCTGGCTGAGCCGGCCCAGGGTGGACTTGGGCCGCCCGGTCATGACGATCAGGGGTGCGCCCAGGCGCTCCAGGCTGGGAATGAGAATAGTGAGCTCCCGGGTTTCACCGCTGTTGGAAAGAGCCAGAACCACGTCGGCCGCAGACACCATGCCCAGGTCGCCGTGCATGGCCTCCACCGGGTGCAGGAAAAGGGCGGGGGTCCCGGTGGAGTTGAAGGTGGCCACTATCTTCCGGGCCACTATCCCGGACTTGCCCACCCCGGTGACAATGACCCTGCCCTTGGCCCGGTATAGCAAATCCACCGCCTTGACGAAGCTATCGTCCAGTTTTTGGATCAGGGCGGTAAGGCCCTCGGCCTCGATGGTCAGAACTTCCCGGGCCAGGTCCAGGAGCTTGGTGGACACTTAAATTCCTTAGGTTTCCGGTTTTAGGTTTTGGGTGTAGGCAATAATCGCCAGGCCCGCAAACATCAGTCTCACTCCACGCTCACCAGGGCTGGCAAGGCCATCCCGCCGCTGAGCCAATGGTGCGCCGGGCGCAGTTAGCTATCTGCCACCGGCGTCAGGGCCCGTCCCAGCATGATGCGATCTTTGCCCCGGCCCTTGCTGGAAAACATGGCCCGGTCCGCTATGGCGAGCAATTCCTCCCGGTCCCGGGCATCTCCGGGCAGGGTGGCGATACCGTAGCTGGCGGTGACCCGGACATCCAGTCCTTCATCTTTCAGGAAGCTGGTGTGGTTGAGCGCCTGCCGGAGACGCTGGGTCATCCCCAGGGCCTGGGATTGGGAACGATGCGGCAGCAGAAGGACGAATTCGTCGCCGCCGTAGCGCACCAGGCTGTCATCAGGCCCCAGCAGCGAATGGAGGGTACGGGCGACCTCTCCTAAAACCTTGCTGCCCCGGAGATGCCCATGGGCGTCCACCACCGCTTTGAAATTGTCCAAATCGAGAAAGACCACGGAAAATTCCCCGCCCTGCTCGATTATCCGGGGAATGAGCCGGTCCATGCTGAAAAAGAGATAGCGGCTGTTATAAAAGCCGGTGACCTCATCAATGAAGGTGCGGGCC
Organism: Desulfobaccales bacterium; assembly: GCA_049580385.1. Taxonomy (GTDB): domain Bacteria; phylum Desulfobacterota; class Desulfobaccia; order Desulfobaccales; family 0-14-0-80-60-11; genus JAPLJC01. The sequence continues at coordinate 101,054 of JBAUPV010000006.1, forward strand.
TGGAGTCTCTGGAGATTGCGTATGTTGTCCACCGCAATGGCCACGTAATCCACCAGGATATTCAAATGGGGGAGAGACTGCTCCCGGAAGAGATTCTCATCCTCCACGTTGATCACTTCAAAGACCCCGATAACCTCACCCCGTAACACCAGGGGCAGGGCAATGATGGAGCGGGTTTCGAAGCCAGTGAGGGCGTCCACCCGGGCGGAAAACCGGGGATCCTGGTTCACGTCGGGAATGAAGATGGGTTGCCCCGTTTGGGCAACGGTTCCGGCGATCCCTTCCCCCGGCGCCAGGCGGATGCCTTTGACGTGCTCCTGGGCCAATCCCACCGTCACCGCGAAGGAAAGCTCCCGGGTTTGGGGGTCCATCAAGAACAACGACCAGTTGGCGGCCGGATTCAGGGCCTGGATGCGCTCCAGGACCGCGGTGAGCAGGGTTTCCATGTCCCCAGCGCTCACCAGGACCTTGGAGAACTCAATGTCGGCCAGCAGACGTTCCACCGACCCGGTTCCGTACGGCTGATAGGACGGCTCTTCTCTCTTTTCCAAAGACCCTGGCTCCGAAAAGATTCTATGGTTAACCGGCCGCCATTGCAAGGAGTTTGTCGGCCCCGCCCCCGAAGTCGTTGACTCCGGGGCTGGGAATGATTAACTTAGCGCTCACCAATTTCCGCTGAGAAAGGAGGCTGCTGATGCCCAAGTTGCTGATCGCGCTGGATAGTTCCAAAGGGGCCTGGCGCGCCGTAGAATATGTGGCCACGACCTTCGGGAAAACCCCGGGGGTGCAGGTCACCTTGCTTCAAATTTTATCGGGCCTGCCCCCGGCCTTGTGGGATGACGGCCACATCCTGGAGGAAAAGGAACGGGAAATCCGGCAGCGCCTGGTGGCCGCCTGGCAGCAGGACCAGGAAAAGCAGTGGCGGGACCTGGTCCGCAAGGCCAACCAGCATCTCGAGGCCGCAGGTCTGGCTCCCAAGGCGATGCACCACCAGTTCAAACCCAAGTACTTCGACGTGGCGGATGATATCCTCGACGAAGCCAAAGAGGGTGCTTACGACACCGTGGTCATAGGCCGCCGCGGGATGGGAAAGGGCAAATCCCTGCTCTTGGGCAGCGTCACCCGGAAGGTGGTGGATAGTGCCCAGGACTGCACCGTTACCGTGGTGGCCTAAATACCTCACCCCTGGGGAAAGGGCGGGGGGAACCCCGCCCTGAGCCATCTTTCCAGCGAAAAGCCGCATAACGGCCCCGTTAGCACTGCTCCGGCCCCAAAACGCCCGGCCGCTTAACGCCTAAACTGTATTTCAATAAAATTATCATTGAGGATGCGGGCCAGGTCAAAACCCCCGGAAACCTCCTCTTTGCTGATCCGGATGCCTTTGTCCGCCAATTCCTTGACGGTCAATTCCGGGGCGTGGCCCGCAAACAAACGCCGCAAGACGTTGTGCATGGTGGCCGAAGAGACATTGCCCCGGGATGGCACCCCCCGCGGCACGTCATTGTGGATTCTCTGAAAGAAGAAATCGACATGATAGTCTTCCGCCAGGCTTTGGAAGTGCACCACCTGCTCCCCTTCGCTCCCTTCGTTCAAAAGCTCCTGGGGCACATAATGGTGCAGCACCTGTTGGGTGCGGTTCTGCTGGGCCAGATAGAGGATGGAAACCACGTCGTAGTGGTCCAGCGGCCGTTGCTCGTCTTGCTCGATCCGGCTGGTCCCGAACTTGCGGAAGCGGTACTCGGGGCCGTTGGGGTAGCGGTTCACCACCATATCTACTCCGATGGTGCCCACTGAACAGGAAAGGTTAAACTGGCTCTCATCTTCAATGGGCACTCCGTAGCTCTTCAGCTTTTCCATGATGAGGCCGTGCCCATGGCAGCAAATGAGGCGGCGAATCAGGGCTTGCATCAAGTTGGGGGAGGCCTGGTACTTGGGAGACAAGGCCAGGGAAGCGAGCATCTCCACGGTCATCTCCACGTAGTAGCATGGGGTGCTCAGCATCAGGTTGATCTTCCCGGCCGGCGCCCCTTCTGACCCATAGCGCCGCCAGATTTCCTTCCAGTCGTATTCCTTCAAGAGACCCAGGACCTTAATCATGTCATAGGAATCGAGCTCGCGCCCTTCCACCTCCGCCACCCGGCATTTGCCGCTCATAATGGAGCCTCCCCTGGATTTTGCGCATTAAGATAAGAATGAAACGAGGCCGCCGCAACGGGGGCCATTTTTCAGGCGCAGGGCCGTCCGGTTTAAGGGACGGTTGATAACCCCGGGCTAACCGCTCCTTGCTTTTTGCCCGTTAATGATTATTTTTTATTTAAGTAAGATCACTTTTGGGCCGGAGACGGCCCAGATCATTTCCAGCCTGGGCGCTTAATCCCGGGGCGTCCCCGGGAGGGCGTTCGGACGCCCCAAGGGCGGAGCGGCCTTGGTAAAAGGAGGCACGGATGGCATTGGAAATCTGCTGGTTGGACGATTTGGCCAAGGGCCAGGAAACCGCACGCAAGGTCAATAAGCCCATTTACCTCGATTTTTTTAACCCTAAGTGACTCGGCTGCAAACAGATGGGTGCGGTCACGTACCCTAACGAGAGAGTGGCCAAGTTTATTTCCTTGAACTTTGTCCCGGTAAAGATCGAAACGACCAACACCGCCATGATGCAAAGGTTTTCGGTGAGTTGGACCCCCACCGCGCTGGTGCTGGACGCGGAGGGGCGGGAACACTACCGGGGCGTGGGGTTTTTCTCCCCGGAAGACCTGATCCCCACCTTGATGACGGCCAAAGGCAGATGGGCCCTGGATACTGACCAGTATGCCGAGGCCCGCGCCCTCTTCGAGGAGGTCATCTCCTGTCACCCAGATAGGGATACGGCCGCGGAGGCCCTGTTTTTCCTGGGGGTGTCCAAATTCAAGATGAGCCACGACCCCAAACTTTTGCGGGAAATCTACGACGAGCTCACCGCTAAATTTCCCACCAGCAGCTGGACCAAACAGGCGGACCATTACCGCTTGATCAGCAAATAGCCGGACGACTTGCGGGGGTTTTCTATTTTTGCAACGGGCGTCCGCCCCCCCTGTGGGGTTCCGAGGGCGGGTCCGGCAACGGGCGGGGTGAGGCCCCGCCCCATGTAGCCCCCGGGACCAGCCGCGGCCGGAACTAGAGGCTCCCATGGAAGTGAAAATCGGCGGGGCGCGCCTGGAGTTGCTGGAGGGGGATATCACCCGGCAGGATACCGAGGCCATTGTCAACGCCGCCAATTCCTCGCTGTTGGGCGGCGGCGGGGTGGATGGAGCCATTCACCGGGCCGGCGGTCCCGTTATCCTGGAAGAGTGCCGCCGCTTGGGGGGCTGCCCCACGGGTGAGGCCCGCCTCACCCCTGCCGGCAACCTCAAGGCCCGCTACGTCATCCATACGGTGGGTCCGGTCTATAAGGGCGGGGGGGCTCGGGAGGCCGAAATGCTCGCTTCCTGCTACCGGGAGAGCCTGAAGCTGGCCTCCGGCCAGGGCATCACCACTGTCGCCTTCCCTGCCATTGCCACCGGCGCCTACGGCTATCCCCCGGCCGCGGCCGCCCGCATCGCCCTGCAAACGGTGCTGGCTTATCTGGACCAACATCCGGAGATCAAGCTGGTCCGCTTCGTCCTGTTTAGCCACCCCGCCTATGAAGTTTATGAAAAGACCTTGAGGGAATTATTGCCGAGCCTCGATTCCGGGAGGCGCTAAGCAATCATGGCTGCCCCCCTGGCCGAAAGACTCAAAGACAAAATAGGCCCCAGCCGTCCACGGGTGGGGCCTAAATAAAGTCAAGATTTAGAGGACTAACGGGCTTCGTCGGTTTCCGGCCGGCCTTCCAATTCGCCGATATAATTCTCCAGGAATTCCTCAATGAGATAGACCCGCCCCAGCTTATGATCCATGCGGGGAAAAACCTCCAACGGAGCCCGGTCGCCTTTCTTGGCATAGCAGCAAAGGGCCGGGATGGTCTTGCCGAAGTATTCCTTATAATCCGAGCCCCGCACCTCACCAAAGATGGGGCGATACTCGGAGGCCGGGCCACTGGATGCCTTATGGTATTGCCGGAAGGGATCGGGATTGTCGGCCAGGTCAATGGCCGCGGTTTCGACCCCTTTGGACTCCATACTCTTCAGCAGGTTCAGCACATTGGTGTTGTCGCACTTATATTTATCGACCGGTGTGTGTTTCGTGCTGTAGTAAAATTCAATGTAACCGAGTCTTGGCATCGGTAGGCTCCTCCCCTATTCGGCTTAATTATTTGTGCGCTTTTTCACTTTTCCTCAGCCATAGATACCATCCGTCTGCCAAATATGTCAAGGCTTTTTCTGGACCAAAACGGACCCCCACCAAAAAAAAGGACCGATACGAGGGCAGTTATGTTAGAAAAAACTAAACCCCAAGGGACCGGGACAGTCAGGAGGACCCCTTGAACCAAAATTTCCAGAAATGGCGGCACTTGCCGGCGCAACTCCCCCTGCCCCCCGGCCGCGCCCTGCCCGCAGTCATCCAGGAGGCCGATACGGGCGCGGTGCTGATGCTGGTGGCATTGAACACGGAGGCCCTGGAGCTGGTGGCCGCCACCGGCCGTCTCCATTATTACCACCCCCGGAAGCGCAAGGTGGTGGCCAAGGGGGAGGCCTCGGGGCACTTCCAGGAGGTCTTGGAGATTCGCCTCAACTGTCAGGGCGACCAACTGCTCCTCCGGGTGCGCCCCGCCGGAGGCGCCTGCGAGCTGGGCTACCAGTCCTGCTTCCACCGCCGCCTGGGCCAGCAAGGTTGGGAAATCGCCGACCCCAAAGTCTTCAACCCGGAGGAGGTCTACCCGGAGATCGCCTTCTCGCACTAGAGAAGGTGATGGTGGGAACGCCGGCGCCACCAAAAATCGAGGGGCGACCCAGCGGGTCGCCCCTACGTTTTCTTCCCCCCTATGGGGGTTGGGGGAGGTGGGCAGGGCCATGACCAGGAAACGCTATCTGCTACTGCTCCCTGCTCACTGCTTACTGCTCACCGCTCACTGCCCTTCCTAAATCTTCACCAGGCCCGCGGCCATTTTGGCGGCCATGACGGTATTCTTCATGAGCATGGTGATGGTCATGGGGCCGACCCCGCCCGGCACCGGAGTGATGTAGGCGGCCTTCTGGGAGACCGAATCGAAGTCCACGTCGCCGGCCAGGATGGCCTTGCCGGTCTTTTCGCTGACGCCGACGCGATTGACGCCCACGTCGATGACGCAGGCCCCTTCCTTAACCCAGTCCCCCTGGACGTACCTGGGCACCCCGGCGGCCACGATGAGGATATCGGCCCGGCGGCAGTGCTCGATGATCTTGTCCTTGGGGGTGCCGGTGTGGACGCAGGTCACGGTGGCGTTGGCCCCGGCGCGCTTCTGGATCATAATGGCCACCATGGGTTTGCCCACGATATTGGAGCGGCCCAGCACCACCACTTCCTTGCCCTTGGGGTCGCCGTAGGCGCGGTTGATCAGCTCCTGGCAGCCCGCCGGGGTGCAGGGCAGAAAGGCATAGGTGCCGATCAGGATCCGGCCCACGTTCACCGGATGGAAGGCGTCCACGTCCTTGTTGGGATCGATGGCGTAGAGCACTTTGTTGGAATCGATGTGCTTGGGCAGGGGCAACTGGATCAGGATGCCGTGAATGTTGGGGTCCTTGTTGTATTTCTCGATCAGGGCCAGGAGGGCCGCCTCGGTGATGTCGGCCGCCTGATTGTCCTGAATGGAATGAAAGCCCAATTCATGGGAGGTCTTCTGCTTGGCGGTGACATAGCTGACGGAGGCGGGATTTTCCCCCACCAGGATGGTGACCAGGCCGGGGGTGACGTGGTGTTTGGCCTTCAGTTCCTCCACTTCCTTCTTTAATTCCTCGCGGATCTGAGCGGCCACCTCCGCTCCTTTGATCAATTTAGCAGCCATTATGGCCTCCTTCTTGTGATTTTTTTCATTAGTATCATCTATTTTTCCTTAGCGTCAACGGAAAAATTCACCGGTATCTTGATCCGCCGGTGGATATGAGACCCAAGAAACAGGCGGGCTGGTCGGCCAGAGGGGCGCTTTCCTTTTTTCCAGGATTGGATATAATAAATTAATTGATAATTCAGGAGCTTCGGCAGTGTCTTTGATCGTCCAAAAATATGGCGGCACTTCGGTGGCCAACCTGGATCGCATCGCCAACGTGGCCAACCGGGTGATCAAAGGCTGGCGAGACGGCAACAAAATGGTGGTGGTGTTGAGCGCCATGGCTGGCGAAACCGACCGCCTCATCAAGTTGGGCCAGGGGCTGGCGGAAGACCCCGACCCCCGGGAATTGGACGTCCTGTTGGCCACCGGCGAGCAGGTTACCGTCTCTCTGTTCAGCATTTTCCTGCACTCCCAGGGAGTGCCGGCCACCTCGCTCTTAAGCCACCAGGCCCGCATCTACACCGACCGGGCTTACGGCCGGGCTCGTATCCTGGGGATCGACACGGCCCGCATCAGAGAGGAGTTGAAGAAGAACCGGGTGGTAACCGTGGCCGGTTTCCAGGGGGTGGATGAAGTGGGCAACATCACCACCCTGGGCAGGGGCGGCTCCGACACCACCGCGGTGGCCATGGCCGCGGCCCTGAAGGCCGACTGCTGCGAAATTTATACGGATGTGGACGGGGTTTACACCGCCGATCCCCGCATCTGCCCCAAGGCCCGGAAGCTGGACCGGATCACTTACGACGAAATGCTGGAGATGGCTTCCCTGGGCGCCAAGGTCCTGGAGATCCGCTCCGTCGGGTTTGCCAGGCGGTACAGCGTACCCCTGGTGGTGCGCAGCAGCTTCACCGAGACGCCGGGCACTATGGTGACCGTGGAGGATGAAGAAATGGAAATTGTGCCGGTATCCGGCGTGGCTTTGAGTAGAAACGACGCCCGGGTCACCATCACCCGGGTCCCCGACCGCCCCGGCATCGCGGTGCGCCTCTTCCGGCCGGTAGCCGACGCCAACATCGTGGTGGATATGATCATCCAGAACACCAGCATAGAGGGCTTCACTGATCTGACCTTCACCGTGCCCGAAGGCGACTTGAAGAAGACCATGGAGCTGATCCGGCCGGTGGCCACCGAGGTCGGCGCCCAGCAGGTGGTGGGCAACAAAAATATCGCCAAGATCTCCATCGTGGGGGTGGGCATGAAGAACAACGCCGGGGTGGCGGCCCGGATGTTCGAGGCCCTGTCCGGGGAAAACATCAATATCCTGATGATCAGCACCTCGGAAATCAAGATTTCCTGCGTCATCGAGGACAAGTACGGCGAACTGGCGGTGCGGGTCCTCCACGACGCCTTCGATCTGGGGCAGCCGCCGCCGGAACGTTAGTTCAAGGTTCAAAGTTCAAAGTTTGTTTCTTGGGGACCTGAACTCATCCTTTAACCTTGAACCTTTAACTTGAGAACTCTGCAAAGGCTCCTTTTTTTGTCATTCTGAGGGAGCGAAGCGACCGCAGAATCTCAAAAACACTGACAAGGTTGGTTTTCGCAGAAGTCTTAGCCTTGAACTTTGAACTTTGAACTGAGGAACTCCTATGCGCCAGGTAAAGATCTACGACACCACCCTGAGGGACGGCACCCAGGCGGAATACTTCTCCCTGTCCCTGGCCGACAAGATCCGCATCGCCAGAAAACTGGCGCAGTTCGGGGTCCATTATATCGAGGGCGGCTGGCCGGGCTCCAATCCCAAGGACCGCGATTTTTTTGAGGAAATTCGCCAATACGGCGAGATCAACGGCAGCCGCATCGCCGCCTTTGGCAGCACCCATCATAAGGACCGGCCTCCGGAGTCGGACCCGGTCTTCCAGGAACTGTTGCTCAGCCGGGCCCAAGTGGTCACCATCTTCGGGAAATCCTCCATGTTCCAGGTGAAGGAGATCCTGCAGACCACCCCGGAGCGCAACCTGGAACTCATCCGCCATTCCCTGGGCTATATCAAGCCCCGGGTGGCGGAGCTCTTTTATGACGCCGAACACTTTTTCGACGGCTTCAAAGACGACCCGGAGTATGCCGTGGAGACTCTTGTAGCCGCAGTGGGCGGCGGCGCCCAGTGCCTGGTGCTGTGCGACACCAACGGCGGCACCCTGACCTCCGAATTGGCGGGCATCATCAAGGCGGTCCAAAAGGCGTTCCCCCGGGTTCCCCTGGGCATCCACGCCCACAACGACTCGGAGCTGGCGGTGGCCAACACCCTGGCCGCGGTCGAGCTGGGCTGTCAGCAGGTGCAGGGAACCATCAACGGCTTCGGGGAACGCTGCGGCAACGCCAATCTCTGCTCCATCATCCCGGCATTGCAACTGAAGATGGGGATCGATTGCATTAGCGAGGCAAACCTGAAGCGCCTGACGGAGGTCTCCCGCTTCGTTTACGAGATAGCCAATGTCCATCCCAATCGTTACCAGCCTTACGTGGGCATCAGCGCCTTTGCCCACAAGGGCGGGGTGCACGCCGCCGCGGTGAAGCGCAACCCTCGGGCCTATGAGCACCTGCCGCCCGAGCAGGTCGGCAACGTGCGGCAATTTCCGGTCTCTGACCTCTCCGGCAAGAGCAGCGTCTTCCTCAAGGCCCAGGAACTGGGATTGGAACCCGCGGCCCATGACCGGGACGTGCAACTCGCCCTGGAGAAGATCGGGGATATGGACCTGAAGCTGCCGCCCAAGAGCGCCGAAGCCCTGCAAACCATCCTGGAGCGGGTCAAGGACCTGGAAGCCGAAGGCTACCAGTTCGAAAGCGCCGAGGCCTCACTGGAGATGCTGCTCAGGGCCGCCCTGGGCCAATATCGGGAATACTTTCGCCTTCTGACCTACCGGGTGGTGGATCAGAAGGTGGGTGAAGAGGAGCAGCCGCTGCCGGAAGCCACCCTCCGGGTGCGGGTCGGCCCCCACGAGGTCCACACCGCGGCCATGGGCAACGGCCCGGTGAACGCCCTGTTCAAGGCCCTGCTCAAGGCCTTGGTCCGCTTCTACCCGAGGCTGGCCGAGATGCGCCTGGAGGATTTCAAGGTGCGGGTCCTTCCGGGCACCGGCAGCACCGACGCCAAGGTGCGGGTCCTCATCGAGTCCCGGGACGCCAACGACCGCTGGGGCACCGTTGGGGTTTCCCATGACATCATCGAGGCCTCCTGGGCCGCCCTGGTGGACGGCATCAATTACAAGCTCTTCAAAGACGATGCCCAGGCCCGCTAACCGCCTGATTGTCCTGACCTTATGAAAAAGCTCCCCTGCTTCAGCCGCTCGCAACTGGGAGTCATCCTGCTGCTGGGGGCGGCCCTTTTACTATTATGGGCCTGGCGGGCCAATTTCGGATTGGGTCCCTCCCCTGCCCCGCCCCCGGGACCAGATGCCAACGCGGTGTTTGTGGAAGTGCGCGGCCCCCTGTCCGCGCCCGGGGTCTATTCCTTCGACCACCTGCCGACTCTAACCGAGGTCTGGCGCCAGGCCGGCGGCCCGGGGGTGGCCCCGCCCGCCTCCGATTCCAACCAGCCTGACCAGACGGGCAAGCTCACCTCGGGCAGCCTAATTACCATCACCCCGGACCGGCATTACCAACTGGGGCGCATGGCCGGCGCCCATCTCCTCACCCTGGGCCTGCCCCTGGAGCTGAACACCGCCAGTGCCGACGATCTCGCGGCCATCCCCGGAGTCGGCCCGGCCCTGGCCCAGGCCATCGTCAGCTATCGCACCACCTATGGCCCCTTCAGGACGATTGACGACCTGCTGAAAGTTTCCGGCGTCGGCCCGAAAAAACTGGAGAACCTCAGACCTCATCTGGTCATCCCAGAAAGCTCGGATCGGGTGGCGGCGCGCCACTGAAAATAATGCTGATCTTGGGGATAGAGACTTCCTGTGATGAGACCGCGGCCGCAGTAGTGGCGGACGGCCGGCGCATCCTCTCCTCGGTGGTGGCCACCCAGTTCGAGTTGCACGCCGCCTACGGCGGGGTGGTGCCGGAGCTGGCGGCCCGGCGGCACCTGGAGAACATCCTGCCGGTGATCCAGGCGGCCCTGGACCAGGCCGGAGTGACCCTTAAAGACCTGGACGGCCTGGCCGTGACCCAGGGGCCCGGGCTCATCGGCGCCCTGGTGATCGGCATGGCCGTGGCCAAGACCCTGGCCTTCCGGCAGCGCTTGCCCCTGGCCGGGGTCCACCACCTCCGGGCCCATATCCTGGCCGCCTTTCTGGATGGGAAACCGCCGTCCTTCCCCCTGGTGGCCCTGGTGGTCTCCGGCGGCCACACCAACCTCTACCGGGTGGACGGCTTTCTGGAAATGGAACTCCTGGGCCGGAGCCGGGATGACGCCGCCGGGGAGGCCTTTGACAAGGTGGCCAGGCTGTTGCGCCTGGGCTATCCCGGCGGCCCGCTGATCGAAAAATTGGCGGCGGCGGGCCGCGCCGCCACCTTCCCCCTGCCCCGGCCCCGCATCCTGAAGGAGCCTCTGACCTTCAGCTTCAGCGGCCTAAAGACCGCGGTGGCCCTCACCCTCAAAAGACACCCGGAGATTCTTGCCGATCCCCAGGCCCGGGCCGACCTGGCCGCCGGCTTCCAGGAGGCGGTGGTGGAGGCCCTGGTGAGCCGGGCCTGGCTGGCGCTGGCCGAAAAATCGCGAACCGGCGGCGGCCGCCTGCTGGTCTGTGGCGGCGTGGCGGCCAATGGACGCCTGCGCCAAGTTCTGGAGGAGCGGGCCGCCGCCAGCGGCGCCGGGCTGTTCCTGCCGCCCCTGCACCTGTGCGGCGACAATGCCGCCATGGTGGCGGCCCTGGGTTACCATCAGCTGGCGGCCGGGGCCCGCCTCGACCTGGAAGCGGACGTCTTTTCCCGGGGTTAGACCCGTCAGCCGATTATCAGGTTGGGTAGCCGCAGGCTTCAGCCTGCGTTTTTTTTCGATTCTCTAACCACTAGAGTCAGGCAGAGACATTACCTAAGGGCTGCAGAATGAAATTGAAAAACGAGCCGCAAAGCTTGAACCAGGATAGATGGGGGCAGCACGAAACCGCCAAAACCCCCTCTCCCCCGTGAGGGGAGATGGTCGGGGTGAGGGGTGGCTTCGATGACTGATTATTTCCCCCTCACCCTGCCCTCTCCCCCATTGGGGGAGAGGGGAAAAGGCAAGAGACCTCCAAAAGTTAATCAAAGATGGGGTCTTGGCTGCCTATATTACCTCAGCACATTAGCAAAAACCTTGCCGGGCAATAAGCATGTCTAATTGGACTGTGGCAACGGGCGCTGGGGCGCGGTCATCCCGGCGGATGACGGGTTTGCGGGTTGCGGTTTTGCTTTAGCTGACTGCTGATAGCTGATAGCTGATAGCTGATAGCTGACCGCTATTTTTGTTGATTATGGGCCTGGCTGCTCTTTTTTATTTCCACGCCGAGGGCCGCGGCCAGGGCCGCGGTGCAGCCGTCCGAGGCGGCCGCGACGATCTGCCTGGCGTACTTTTGCCTGAGATCCCCAATGACGAAGATTCCCGGGATGTTGGTTTCGCACTTCTCATCGGTCATCACGTAGCCGTCATGATCCATGCGGATGCCCTCGGGCACCAGCTGGTTATTGGGAAGGAAGCCGATAAAGATGAAGACGCCGTCCACCGGCAGCTCACTTGCAACCCCGGTCTGCTTGTTCTGCAAGATGACGGCCCGCACCCCCTGGTCATCGGCCAGGACTTCCGTGACGATGGTGTTCCAGAGGATTTCGATATGGGGCTCCGCCATGACCCGCTGCTGCAGGATGCGGCTGCCGCGCAAGGCGTCCCGGCGGTGTACCAGGTACACGTGTTGGGTTATCTTGGCCAGGTAAACGGCTTCCTCCAGGGCGGTATCGCCGCCGCCCACCACTACCACATTCTTGCCCCGGAAGAAAAAGCCGTCGCAAGTGGCGCAATAAGAGACCCCATGCCCGTAGTATTCCGATTCCCCCGGGATCTTCAGCATGCGGGCCCTGCCGCCGGTGGCCAGGATCAGCGCGTGGCTGTTGAGAAGGTCGCCGTTGGCCAGCCGCACCGTATGGAACTCCAGCCCCGGTTCCACCGCCGCCACTTCCTGCTGCCTGATCTCCAGGCCGTAGCTCTGGGCATGCTGCAAAAACTTCTGGGACAGGTCGAAGCCGCTGACTTGGTCAAAACCGGGGTAATTTTCCACCGATTCGGTGAGGTTAATCTGGCCGCCTGGAAGCCCCTTTTCGATGAGAACCGTCTTCAGGGCCGCCCGCATGGCATAGATCCCGGCGCTGAGCCCCCCGGGGCCTCCTCCCACGATAATCAGATCGTAGAGATCACATTGGCTCATAGGTAAACCTCATGAATAAGATAAATTATATTAATTATCTTTTTAACCAGGCTCATTTCAAGGGAAAACCGCAAGGTAAGCACTTTTAGACATATCTTCCTTTAGTTATAATAAACTGTTTATTTTGAGGGAGGAGTGGGGGCGGATCGGTTTTCGCCCGGAGGAGCGGCATGGAGCAGTCCCTGGAAGAGCCACCGGCCCTGTTGACTGATCTCTACCAGTTGACCATGGCGGCCTGCTATTTCGACCAGGGCATGGCGGAAGAGGCCACTTTCAGCCTGTTCATCCGCAAGTATCCCCCTGGCCGCGGCTACCTGGTCGCCGCCGGTCTGGCCGAGGCCCTCCATTACCTGGAAACCCTGAGGTTTACCAAAGAAGACCTGGCATATCTGGCGAGCACCGGCCTCTTTAAGACCTCCTACCTCGATTACCTGGGGCAGGTTCGCTTCACCGGCAAGGTTTTCGCCCTTCCCGAGGGGAGCCTCTTTTTCAAAGACGAGCCTATCCTGGAGGTGAGCGCCCCCATCCTGGAGGCGCAGTTGGCGGAGACCTTTATCATTAATGCCATCAGCCTGCAGACCCTGATCGCCACCAAGGCGTCCCGGTCCCTGTATGCCGCGCAGGGACGGCCCCTCGTCGATTTTTCCCTGCGGCGCACCCAGGGGACGGACGCCGGCCTGAAGGCGGCCCGGGCCTCGTATCTGGCCGGGTTTGCCGGGACCAGCAACGTGCTGGCGGGAAAAATTTACGGCCTTCCCATCTTCGGCACCATGGCCCACTCTTACGTCAGCGCCTTTCCCCGGGAGATCGAGGCCTTCCGGGTCTTCTCCCGGCTCTTTCCGAAGGCCACCACCCTGCTCATCGACACCTACGACAACCTGGCCGGCGCCAGGAATGGACTCCAGGTGGCCAAAGAGATGGAGGCCCGGGGTGAGCGTCTGCAATCCGTCCGCCTGGACAGCGGCGACCTGGCCGCCAGCAGCCGGGAGGTGCGCCGCCTCCTGGACGACGGCGGCGCCCCTGAGGTCCGCATCCTGGCCAGCGGCGGCTTCGACGAATACAAGATCGCCCAGGTGCTGGCCGCGGGCGCCCCGATCGACAGTTTCGCAGTGGGCACCAAGATGGGGGTATCCGCTGACGCCCCCTACTTCGACATTGCCTATAAACTGGTTAGATATGATGGCCGGCCGGTAATGAAACTCTCTGCCGGCAAGGCTACCTTGGTGGACAAAAAGCAGGTTTACCGCCATTATGACGGCCGGGGCCAGATGTGCCGGGATGTCATAGCGCTGCGGCAGGAAGAAGTGACCGGCGCGGCCCCCTTGCTGCGCCCGGTGATGGACCGGGGCCGGATCATCGAGCCTGAGCCGTCCCTGAACGACAGCCGGGAATATTTTCTGGGCCAGTTTGCCTTGCTGCCCTATAAAGCCCTGCGGGACCCATCCCTTTATCCGGTGGCGCTGAGCCCCGGTCTCCGGGAACTACAGTCACGGGTGGAGTGGCGACTAATACATGGCGAATTAGGAGAAAGTTGACGCCGCATGGGAATTACCGAATCTCTCTGTTACGTTAACACTCTATTTATCAGCCAGTGCAGCTACCCGGGCATCTTCGTGCTGATGGCCCTGGGGAGCATGATCGTCCCGGTTCCCAACGAGCTGGTCATGCCCTTTGCCGGCTTCCTGATCTTCAGCGGCCAATTGGATTTATTGGCGGTGCTGTCGGTCAGCACCGTCGGGTCCATTTGCGGCTCGCTGTTATCCTACGGCATGGGAACGCTGGGGGAGCCGGTGGTTCTCCGCTATGGCCGTTACCTGTTGCTCAATCCGCACCACCTCGATCTGACCAACGGGTTTTTCCGGCGCCACGGGGGCAAGACGATTTTCCTGTCCCGCTTCCTGCCGGTGGTGCGCCACTTAATTTCCATCCCGGCGGGGCTGGCCCGTATGTCCTTGGCGCCTTTTATCCTCTATACGGCGCTGGGAGCCGCTTTGTATAACGGTTTCCTGATCTACCTGGGGGTGCGCCTCAAGGAAAACTGGGTTGTCATCCAGCAATATACCCACATCCTCGATTATCTGGTGCTGGCCGGAATCCTGGGGCTGGTTGCCTATTTTCTGTGGAAAATTAAAGTATCCGGACCGCCGCCGGAAACCGGCTGACCTCTCCTTACTCGCATGACTACTAATCACCCGGGCCCCGGTTCCATCCTGGCCCTAGATATTGGGGGCGGCACCCAGGACCTGTTTATCTGGGAGCCGGGCCAGGCGGTGGAGAACGCGGTGAAGCTGGTGCTGCCGGCCCCCACCCAAATCCTGGCCCGCCGCATCGCCAAACTAAGCGATGAGGGACGGCCCATCTTTTTGCGAGGCCGGCTGATGGGCGGCGGCGCCATCAGCCAGGCGGTGCGGCGCCATCTGGCCCGGGGGCTACCGGTCTCTGCCACCCCCCAGGCCGCTCTCACCCTGAGCGACCGCCTGGAGCAAGTGGCCTCCTGGGGAGTGGCTCTTACCGAAACCCCGCCGCCTGCGGCCACCCCCCTCACCCTGGGCGATGTGGACCCGGAAGGTTGGGGCCGGCTGCTGGCGGCCTTTGAGGTCCCTTTCCCCAGCCACTTTGCGGTGGCGGTGCAGGACCACGGTTTTTATCCCCAGGGGAGCAATCGCCGTTTCCGCTTCCGCTATTGGGAAGAGATGCTCTCCCGGGGCGCAGTATTGGGCGACCTGGCCAGCCGCCAGCCTCCCGCCTTCTTCACCCGGATGCAGGCCGTGGCCGAAACCCTGCCAGGGGTGCTGCTCATGGACACCTGTACTGCCGGACTGCGGGGAGCGCTGCTGGACCCCCAGGCCCGGCAACACCTGTGCTCCGGCCTGACGGTGGTCAACCTGGGCAATGCCCACACCTTTGCCGCCCTGGTCCGGGAAGACCGCCTCTGGGGCATCTATGAGCACCACACCGGTCTCTTAGATCAGAGCAAACTGTTCACCCAGTTGGGCCGCTTTCAGTCCGGGGAGCTAACCAACGACGAGGTTTTCGCCGACCAGGGACACGGCTGCGCCTACGCCCCCGGTTATCCGCCGGCGGCTCCCTTTACCTTTACCATCATCACTGGCCCCCGGCGGCGCCTGGCCCGGGGCTGGCCCGGGGTTTTCGCGGCTCCCCTGGGAGATATGATGCTCACCGGCTGCTTTGGCCTGGTGGCCGCCTTTCTGGAAATGGAGCGGCTTCCCGTTTCCCTGGGGGAATAACCGGCCTAACACTAGGCTCCCGGAGATGAAAAAATTTCATCATTAAGTTGACCTGAACGGCGCCATGGTCTTTAATGTCTGGAAGGCCAACGTCCCTAGCGACCGGATCAAATATCGGGTGCGCCATAAGTCCTGAGAGGAGCTGAGGCGATGGAGATCAAGTTTTGGGGGACCCGGGGCTCAATTCCCGCCCCCGGCGCTGATACCCTGCAGTTCGGGGGCAACACCACCTGTGTGGAAGTCTTGCTGAATAGCGGCAGACGCCTCGTCATCGACGGCGGCACCGGCCTGCGCCTTCTGGGGAGACATTTGCTGGAGGCCGGCGCTCCCGTCAAAATCCACTTGCTCCTCACTCATGGCCATTGGGACCACCTTCTGGGCATCCCCTTCTTTCTTCCCATTTACCAGGAAACCACCGAGATCCTGGTGGACGGTTGGCCGCCGGCCTTTCAGGCCATGACCCGGGTCTTCGACAGCAACCTGGGGGACGGCTTTTTCCCGGTGGCCTTCGAAAACCTTAAGGCCCGCATCGACTTTCTCAACCGCCTGGCGCATGGGACCCTGGACGTGGACGGGGTCCGCATTGACGCCATTCACACCAACCATCCCCAGGGGGGCTTCGGTTTCCGCTTCCGGGAGGGAGACCGTTCCCTGGTCTTTATCACCGACAACGAGCTGGGGACCGACGGGGGCCGGAGGCTTCCGGAATTTGCAGAATTCGCCCGGGACTGCGACCTGCTGATCCATGACGCCCAATTCCTGCCTTCCGATATGTCTGAGCACCAGGGTTGGGGCCACTCCACCTACGAGCAGGCAGTGAATCTGGCCCAAATGGCGGGGGCCCGCAGCCTGATCCTGACCCACCACGATCCCAGCCGCACCGACGCCGGGGAGGAAGAGATCATCGCCAAGGCTCGGAAACTGGCCTCCGTTGGTACAAAACTTCTCTATATCGACGCTGCCCGGGAAGGGGCCATATTCCGCCTGCCTTGAAGACGCGTTTCCAGATTTAGAATTTCGGTAAGAGGGCCTTTAGTGGCAAAGACTTCCAGCCTGTGTCCGGACATCTGGGGCGGGCTGTGCCCCCGGCTTTTGGCGGCCACAGGCCGCATTATTTCAAGGATTTCGGTTTTCGGTAGGAGCCTCTGGGGCCGTTGGCAAGCAGATGAGGATTCCTGGCGGGCACAGGCGTCTAACCTGTGCGGTGCTGGCTCAAGCTATTAGCCTACCGCTGCCAGCTTTGAGCTATAGCCCCGGTAATTCTCCTTCTATTTTCTTTTGGGTAGGTTTTTGGTAAACTTAGTCCAACCGATTGCCAATATTAGGATTTTGGCGCTCTTGGCGATGCTTTCTACCTGCTTTGACATCCCGATTTTCCAGGAGCGGACCCGGGTGTTCAATGGATAATGCCAGCAGTCAGCGCTCGGACCGCAACCTGGTCCTCATCGGTTACCGGGCCACTGGGAAGACCTCGGTGGGCGCCAAGCTGGCGCGGCTCCTAAAGCGTCCCTTCGTGGACCTCGACCGGGTGCTGGTTGGAGAAGCCGGCCAGTCGGTGGCCGAAATCGTGGCCCGGGGCGGTTGGGACGAATTCCGGCGGCGGGAGAAGGAGCTGGTGGCTCGCTACCACCGGCGCCGGGGCCAGGTGCTGGCAACCGGCGGCGGCGTGATTCTGGATCTGGAAAACGTGGGGAAATTAAAAGAAAATGGGGTCCTAATCTGGCTTAAGGCCGATCCCAAGACCATCCGGGAGCGCCTGGCGCAGGACCAAGCACAGGTGTCTAATCGTCCCAGTCTCACCCCGGATGACTATCTGACTGAGGTGGAACGAGTGCTCGCGGAACGGCAATCTCTCTACCGGAAGGCCGCGGACCTGGAAATCGACACCGCCGGCCTCGGCATCTCCCAGGTCGCCGATCTGATCCTGGCGGCCACCCGGCCTCTCGGAGTCGCAGCCCATGGCGGGTAACACCTTTGGCCAGACATTTCGGGTCACCACCTGGGGCGAGTCCCACGGGCCGGCCCTGGGCGCGGTCATTGACGGCTGTCCCCCCCGGCTGCCTTTGAGCGCCGGAGATATCCAACTGGAGTTGGAGAGGCGCCGTCCGGGGGTCCAGGACCACGCGACACCGCGGCAAGAGCCCGATCAAGTGGAAATCCTCTCCGGCGTCTTTGAGGGCCGCACCACCGGCACCCCCATCAGCCTCATCGTTTACAACCGGGACGTCAGGAGCCAGGACTACGACGCCCTGCGGGAGGTCTTCCGCCCCGGCCACGGCGACTTCACCTTTCAGGCCAAATACGGCATCCGGGACCACCGGGGCGGGGGCCGGGCCTCAGCCCGGGAAACCGTAGCCCGGGTGGCTGCGGGAACCGTGGCCCAGAAGGTTCTGGATCGGGACCAGATCCGGGTGCTGGCCTATACCCTGGAACTGGGCGGCATCCGGGCCGAAAGGATAGACGAGGCCGGCATCTGGGATAACCCCTTCTTTTGCCCGGACCCGGAGGTGGTGCCGGCCATGGCCGCCCGGGTGCAGGAAGTCAAGGCCCGGGGAGACTCCCTGGGCGGCCTGGTGCAGGTGCGGGTCCAGGGTTGCCCCCCTGGCCTGGGCGAGCCGGTCTTTGACAAGCTGGACGCCATCCTGGCCCAGGCGGTGATGTCCGTGGGTGCGGTGAAAGGGGTGGAGATCGGCGCCGGTTTCGAGGCGGCCCGCCTGCTGGGTTCGGAACACAACGATCCCCTGATCCCCGGAGGCTTCGCCTCCAACCGGGCCGGCGGCATCCTGGCGGGCATCAGCACCGGTGACGACCTGGTGGTCACCGCCGCGGTCAAACCCATTTCCTCCATCGCCCGGAAGCAGCAGACCGTTGACCTGGAGGGCCGGCCCCGCACCATCTCCGTGGGCGGCCGCCACGACATCAGCGCTATTCCCCGCATCGTCCCGGTGATCCTGGCCATGGTGCGCCTTACCCTGGCGGATTTCCTGCTGCGCCAGAGGGCCATCTCATGACCGTAAAGATCGGCCTGATCGGGGGCCGCGGCCAGATGGGCCGCTGGTTCCAGCACTTCTTCGCCTCCCAGGGCCTGGAAGTGCTGGTGGCGGACCTGGATACGGAGCAGACTTCCCAGGAAGTGGCCAGTCTCTCCGACGTGGTGATGCTGGCCGTGCCCATTCCCGAGGTAGCCAAGACCGCCCGGGCCCTGGCCCCTCATCTCCAGCCCCAGGCCGCCTTGATGGACCTGACTTCGGTTAAACAGGCCCCCATGGACGCCATGATGGCCCACTTCCCGGGGGAAGTGGTGGGAACCCACCCCCTTTTCGGTCCCCTCGCCACAGACATCGCCGGCCAAACCGTGGTCCTCTGCCCTGGCCGGGGGGAGCGCTGGTTCAACTGGCTGAGCGATCTCCTTACCAACGCCGGGGCCCGGGTGAAGATCACCACCGCCAAAGAACACGACCGCCTCATGTCCGTGGTCCAGGGCCTGGCTCATTTCAGCCTCATCGCTCTGGAGATGGCTATCCGGGAACTGGGGATGGCTCCCCAGGACCTGGAGGATTTTGCCACCCCCACGTTTTCTACCATGCACCACCTGGCCCGGCGCCTCTTCACCCAGGACGCCAAGCTCTATGCCTGCATCCAACTGCAGAACCCCGCCAACCGGGCGGCGCTGCGGGCCCTGGAAGACGCGGTGGCCGATATCCTCTATTTTATCCAGCGCCAAAACGCCGACGGCCTGGTTAAACTCATCGAGAGCATCAGTAAGTAAAGGCAAAAGTAAAAAGTAAAAAGGCAAAATAAAAGCAAAAAACTACCAAAAGCAAAAAAAAACCAGATTTTTTTTCTTTTTACTTTTTACTTTTTACTTTTTCCTTTTTTTTGGGGGAATTATGCTCGACCTGAAATTTGTCCGGGGCCATCTACCGGAAGTGGAACAGGCCATGAAAAACCGGGGGCTGAAGGTCTCCCTGGCTGACTTTCTCCACCACGAAGGCGAACGCCGCCGTCTGCTGACCCGGGAAGAGGAACTGCGGCGCCAGCGCAATAGCCTGTCTCAGGAAATCGGGGTCCTCATCAAGAAGGGAGCAGAGGAAGAGGCCAAGGTCCTTAGAGTCAGGGTGGCGGTGATCAATGAGGATATCCGTGACCTGGAGGCCGGGGCGGAGCAACACGACGCCTGGGTGCGGGATTTTCTCCTGACCTTGCCCAACCTGCCGCACGCCTCTGTGCCCCTGGGCGCCTCAAGCGATGACAACCCGGTGGTCAAAACCTGGGGCAAGCCCCCCGCCTTCGCTTTCCCCGCCCGGCCCCATTGGGAGATCGGGGAAGCCCTGGGAATTCTCGATTTCGAGCGGGCCGCCAAGATCACCGGCGCTCGCTTCGCCCTGCTCTGGGGCGCCGGCGCGGCCCTGGAGCGGGCCCTCATCAACTTCATGCTGGACCTGCACACCCGCCGGCACGGCTATCTGGAGACGCTGCCCCCCTTCATGACCAACGCCGATTCCATGCGGGCAACCGGCCAACTCCCCAAGTTCCGGGATGACCTCTTCAAGCTGGAGGGCTGGGACTATTTCCTGGTACCCACCGCCGAGGTGCCGGTGACCAACATTCACCGGGACGAAATCCTCCCGGCCGAAAACCTGCCGCTGCGTTACACTGCCTATACTCCCTGCTTCCGCTCCGAGGCCGGCTCCCATGGCAAGGACGTCCGGGGCCTGATCCGCCAGCACCAGTTTGACAAGGTGGAGTTGGTGAAATTCACCACTCCCGAAACTTCCTACGAGGAGCTGGAGGGCCTGCGTGGGGATGCGGAAATGGTCCTCCAGGAATTGGGGCTCCCTTACCGGGTGGTGGAATTGTGCACCGGAGACCTGGGCTTCGCCGCGGCCAAGACCTACGACCTCGAGGTCTGGCTGCCGGGCCAGGGGCTCTACCGGGAGATCTCCTCCTGCAGCAACTTTGAGGACTACCAGGCCCGGCGCGCCGCCATCCGCCTGCGCCGCCCCGGGGCCAAAGGCACCGAGCTGGTCCACACCCTGAATGGCTCCGGCCTGGCCGTGGGCCGCACCCTGGTGGCCATCCTGGAAAACTATCAGCGTGAGGACGGCACCGTCCTGATTCCTGAAAAGCTGCGACCTTACCTACACGGGATGGAGAAAATCGGTAAGCAGTGAGCGGTGAGCAGTGAGCGGTAATTCACGAGCCTTTGGCTCACCCGAAACGATGAAAAATCTGCACCTTTCGGAACAGGTAGCCATAGGGCGGCCCGTGGCCGCCAATCAGAAGCCGGATGGGCTTCATTCATCCCGGCGGCCACGGGCCGCCCTATAAAAGGTGAACAGGCGAGACGCCTGCGCCACTGATGCCTAAGTATTTTTTGAGACAGGTTTGATTATCGATAAGTTTTTCTGCTCACTGCTCACCGCTCACTGCTCACTGGCTACTGTTTACTGCTCACTTCGTCGCCCGCACCCGGTCGTTGGCATTGAAGGGGCCGCCGTTCAGCGCGGTAGCCTCCGCCCCGGTATTCCCTATCAGGTCCGTCACCTTTACTTCCCCCTGGGTCACGTCGGAGGTGTATCCCAGGACGGCGCCGGTGGTGGGGTTAACCACCTCTTTGCCCGGGACCACCACCTTCAGGACGTCTCCCACCTTGAGGCCGGTGTTCTGCCCCATGTTGAGATAAACCTTGCCGTTTTTGACAAAATCGACCCGGCCAAACCAGCTGATGTTCATCAGATCGCCGCCCACCCGCAGGGAGTTGTCCTTGGCGAACTTGTCCGCCGCCTCGGCGTTCACGGCGCCGGTAACGGAGCTGGCTAAGGATTCCTCCTTGACCCCGGTAAACGTGTCGTAAACCTGCAGGGCCATGGCCGCCGGCTGGCCTTGCGAAGGCGGCACGATGCCGGTCAGCACTATGCCCTGCACCCCCAGGATGTCACCCAGGGCCTTGATGTTGGGCGCCTGGCTCACCTTCCCAATGAGCGCCGCCTTGCCCAGGGCCTCCTTGACCGCGCTCGCGTCCGCCACGCGGATGTCCTTGCCCCGCCCCAGGGATTCCCCGAGCGTCACGGCCAGGGTGCGGTTGACGCCGTCATAACTGGAGGGCGTATCCAGGTCGGGGATAACCGCCACGGAGCGCCCCGGATACGGGCCCTTGGCTCCTCCCGCCTGGGACATATAGCCGCTCACCCCCTGTTCCCGGAGGATGCGGTCCACCTCGGCCTTCACCAGTTCCTGCAGCTGATCAGGAGGAAGACTCTTGCCCTGGGCCTGCGCTTGTTGCTTAGTAACAGCCTTGGCCAGGGATTGGACCAGGTAATCCTGCATGGTGTGGAATTCCTTGCCCTTCTCCACGTAGACATATTCCGGCTGATTCGGGTAGGTAAGCCAGTAGGGATTCTTGCTGCGGACATAAGGCTTGCCGTCGATCATCACCGTCTCTTGCTGGGATTCAGGGGGGACGGTCTCAACCGCCGCCTCTTCTTTTTCTTCACTGGGATATCCCGCCCAAGTCTTCATCTTCTCCCAACTGGTGCTGCAGCCCATAAAGACGGGGGCCGAAAAAGCCAGAAACAGGAGTGCCGATAGCAGGCCGCCAATTGACTTCCTGAAAAGCGGGTTTCCGGTTTTCGGTTTTCGGTTTTCGGTAAAATCCAAGAGGTTCTTTAACATCATATTATCCCTTTATTATTCTTTGATTTAAGATTTCGATTTTCGATAAAAAAGAATAAAGAATTCCTTGAAGACATGATCACCGCGGCAACGCTCTAAACTTCCCAAACGGCAAGGTTTCCAGCAAGACCCTAACCGCAAACCGGAAACCGAAAACCATCTTTACGATATCCCTTTCGCTAGTCCCTTGATCATCTTCCTGGTCCTGTCGAGAGTGGCCAGAAACGGATTTAAATCCTCCTGGGTCAGGTAATCTATTTCTTTGGCAATTATCAGTTGGGTTTCTAACTCAGCTATCGAGCCCAAACTGATAGCTAGAAATTGCTTGAATTCTTTGGCCGAATTCCGGCCCTGGCCTTCAGCAATATTGGAAGGAATAGATACTGCGGCTCTTCTCATCTGATTGGTCAAACCGAAATTCTCTGAAGGCGGAAACTTACTGGTCAGTTTATAAAGCTTCCCGGCAAGGTCTATGGATAACTTCCATACTTCCAAATCTTGAAACGATCTCGATTTCGTTTTGGTCATTTGCCCCTGAACCGAAATACAATCTCAGGTTTTACCGAAAACCGAAAACCGGAAACCGAAAACCGTCTTTAACAACAAAAAAGCCCACAGGGATATTACCCCGTGGGCTTTTGGAAGTCAACTAGCTTTTGGGTTAGAAGTAGAAATACCCGACGAACTCTACGCGGTGTTCGTCCCCCATCTTAGATGGCGATCCTGAGTTTCCTGATGCTGACGCGATTGGATTCTGTGACTCCACGCCTGCTTGAGTGAAATAGGCGTTGGTCAGGTAGTCGGTGTGCACATAGGAATACTGCAGACCGAACTTGAGGGCCGCGATGGGCCGCCACCACAGGGTGGCGTCCACTTCCTGCTGGTCCTTCGTCTGAGCGTAGGGAGAGGTGTAAAAATACTCCCACCCCGTATTGGTCTCATACTTGGTGAAGCCGTAGGCGGCGTTCGCGTACCACTGGTTGGTGAAGTAGTACTGCAGTTCGCCGTAGGCGCCATACTGCCTCAGACATTCCTCGTTAACGGCGTGGCCGCGGTTGCTAAAATTGGCATCATACTTGAAGACGTTGGTGCCGTCGCCGGAAAGCCCGAAGGCATAGAGGTCTTGGCCGATAAACGGCACCGCGATGAAGTGCATGGTCCCGGCCAGGTTGTCGGTGTGGGTCGGGATGATCGGGATGAACAGAGAGCCCTGGATCTCCCAGGGTTGGAGATAGGTGTTGGCCCACGTTGCAGTGGAGGAGAACCCTTGGTAGTTCGTTAAAGAGTCGTTATAAGTAGTCCGCGAGACATTGCGCTGCCAGCCGCCGGTGACTTCCGCGGTGAAGCCCATGGGATGGCCGTAATAGGCGGCCTTGCCCCACAAGTCGGCCTGGTACTTGACTTGCCCATTGAGCTGGGGCGTTGCCGAGGCGTTGCCGCTGGTGTAACCAGTATTATAAGGATCCGCTGACGTCCCCTCGATAAACTGGGGATCGGCAATCGCACCGGCCAAACTCCAATGTCCACCCGCACCATCCATGAACCCCTGGGTAAAGCGGATCTGCGGGAGACGGTACCCGGAGGGGTCGCCGACGGCCAGGAAGGGGCCGTCTTGAGCAACTTCCGGGGTCCAATCGGCGAATAAGCTCCAGTACTGGCCGAACATCAGTTCGGTGTCCCCGGGCCAGTTCAAACGGAACATGGCGTGCCGCAAACGCGGGGTGTACGGGTTGCTGGTGCTGAAGGTTCCGGCACCAGTCGATACTCCAGTTTCAGAAGCGTTATTCTCGAAGTCCATTTCGAGGAAGCCGGTGAGCTTGGCTCCCAGGACGTCGGGCCCCTTGATGGTGAAGTTGAACCGGGAACCCATGGCCGTCATGCGGAAGTTGCCATGTTGGCCGTTGGGGTCGTTGTTGCGCGGGACGGGGCTATTCATGTAGGCGCCGTTCTGGGTGGAATCCCAGTAGGAATCCAACTTGATATAGCCGCCCAGGGTGAATTCGGTGGCGGCAAAGGCAGCCGCGGGCACCAGCAGGGACAAGACTACTGCGAAGATCAAGATTTTTTTCATCATTCCCCCCTTGTAATTTGGAAAGTAGGTTACCAGTTTCTCCTTTCCGTAAATGCCTAAATAGCTCTTTTAACTGACTTTATCCCACCTCCTTTCTCTCTCTCGGTTTTATCCAGCGCCATATTAGACTGGCCTACAATTTTTGTCAATAAAAAATTGCAAAAAAATTGCACTCCCCTAAAGAGATGGTTATGGTTCCGGTTTCCGGTTTCCGGTGGGGGGTCCCAGAAAAAATTAGGGCGGCCTGGGGCCGCCTAAAATCGGCGGACACAGCCCGCCCTATAACTGCGGACACAGGCTGGAAGCCTGTGCCACTAAAGGCCCTTTTTTTCCTCGTTCCCAGGATGGGAAAAAATGGTTTCCAGTTTTCGGTTTTCGGTTTTCGGTAAGGGGTCACGGCACCGGTTGGCGGGTGGCTGAACCTGCTTCCGGTGGCACAGGCGTCTCGCCTGGGCAGCGCCGATTAAAGCTTATAGAAGACTGGTTTGGTTTTCTGTCTCTGGTAGGGAGCTTTGTCCTTGATTTTGCCTTTGACTTCACCGAAAACCGAAAACCGGAAACCGAAAACGGTCTTCTGACGGTCTTCTATTGGAAAAGCGAAAACCAGAAACTGGCGACCGTATTATAAGGATCCCAGGTGAAGGCCAAAATCCCGGCCAGGATCATGTTGCCCTCCACCAGGGACTCCAGCATCAGGCCGGCCTCCATGAGGCCGCAACGGTAAAGGGTGAGATAGCCCAGGGCGTAAAGGCCCGAGAGACTGAGGAGGTAACCCAGGGAGGGAATGATCCCGGCCCCGGCGGCCAGCAGCAGCATGGCCACAAAGGCCAGGCAGCAGCCGGACAACAGGTTCAGAGTGCGCTCCCGGCCCAGGGCGATGGCCAGGGTCTCTTTGCCCACCACCCGGTCGCCTTCCATGGCCATGATTTCGAAGAGGCCGGAGCGGATGAAGATCATCCCCGCCACGTAAAAGAAGGCGATGGCGGTGGCCCCGGAGGCCATCGGTTTGGTGCCGGAGCAGACCACCGGAATCAGGGCCGCCAGGACTCCCCAGGCCACCGCGGTGAACACCGCCCTGGAGCCGGGAATCTCCTTGAGGGTGGTGATCAGGGTGACCCGGGCCAGCGAGTCCGGGATGATCTTGAAATTGTAAAGGAGGCCGATGCCGCTCATGACGACGATGAAGACAAAGGGCAGCCAGCCCAGATAAGCGCCCAGGGCCAGGGCCAGGCCGGCGGAGATGGCCCCGGTGGTCACGAGAAAAGTCCGGTGGCGCCCGTAAAACATAGTCTGCACCGGATCGTTGAGCTTGGAGGCCTTGTCGGTGAAGTGGTGCAGCAGGTGCATGGCATAAACATAGAAAAAGGCCACGAAGAAATATTTGAACTGGGGTTCCACCTGCTGCAGCAGCGATGACACGTAGCTGAGGCAGCCGGCGCCGATAGCCACGTAGAGGTTGGACTTGAGGCAGAAGCGCCAGGCCCGGAAGAGGTAGTTGGTCCAGGAGCCGGCGCGGAAAGCCCAGGCGTGCTTCAGGGTGCTGACCACATTGCCGATGAGCCAGTGGGGGGTGGAGGCCCCGGCGGTCACCCCCACCGTATGGTAGCGGCTCATCTCCTTCAGGTCCAGTTCCTGCTCGGTCTCCACGTGGTAGGTGGGGATGCCGGTGGCCCGGGAGATCTCCACCAGGCGCTGGGTATTGCCGCTGTTGCGCCCCCCCACCACCACCAGGGCCTCGGCGCGGCTGGCCAATTCCTGAACCTCCGCCTGGCGGAAGGCGGTGGCGTCGCAGATGGTGTTGAAGATGCGGGCCTCGGGGAAGCGGGCCTGGATTTCCCCCACCCGCTCCTCGAAAAAGGCCTCGCTCTGGGTAGTCTGGGCAACCACGATGGGGGCGCCCAACTCCGGCAAGGCGGCCACCTCCCCGCGGCTTGCCACCACGTGGCCCAGGCCTCCGGTGTAGCCCAGCAGGCCCTCTACCTCCGGGTGGTCGGCGTCGCCGACGATGATGGTGGCGTGGCCCTTGGCGGCCCAGCGCTGGATAATGGCCTGGACCTTGGCCACCCGGGGGCAGGTGGCGTCAATGATGCGGGAGGCGCCGCTCTCCAACTGCCCCCGCTCCCGGGGGGGGATGCCGTGGGCCCGGATCACCACCAGCCCATCCGGGACCGGTTCGCCGGGCTTGAGCACCGTGATCCCCCGCTCCCGCAGCAGCTCCAGCACCTGGGGATTGTGGATCAGGGGACCATAGGTGTAGATCTGGGTCGGGGTTTCGTTGATGGCCTTGAGCACCATCTCCAGGGCCCGCTTGACGCCGATGCAAAAGCCGGCGGTGCGGGCCAGCACCACTTTCATCTAGCTAACCTTTCTCAGGAATGAGGGCCTCGATCCGCTGTGGATGTCAGAATTACCTCTGAGCCTCGCTTCTTTGGCGGCATCCCCGCCAGGGGCTGGCCCGGGGCCTCTCCCGCCAGGAGACGCTCCTTCAAGACCTCCTCCATGCGGCTGGCCACGATTTCCCGGCCCGGGCCTATAAGGTGGATGCCATCCGGCTGATAAAGAGGCTTGTCCCGGTTGCACAGAATATTTCGAAAATCGATAAAATAAGGCTTGCCCTGCAGCCGGGCCTCAAGGGCCTGATAGCACACCATAAAATTATCGCGCAAGGCCAACTTTTTTTCCAGGACCACGTCTTCGTGGGCCCGGACACTGGGGGCCACCGGCTTGGTTTCCGCCCACCAACAGGGCTGATAGATCAGCACGAATTTGGCGCCGAAGGCGGCGGCCACCTTGTCGAGGTAATCGTACCGCTGGGCGCAACTGTCCGCAAATTGCGCCAGCTTCGGGGACCCGGGGTGGATGGCAAAGACGCCCTGCCTCATTTTGTCATAAATTTCATGGGTGAAGGAGGACCACATGGCCGCATTCAGGGGCTTCAGCAACCCGAAAAGGCTGCGGTGGTAGTCCTCGATCATGCCCCGCACCCGCTCGTAGCCCTGGTGGCCGTAAGGGGTGCGGTCCTGGGCGAAATACGCCGAGTCGTTGCCGCCGTCGTAAAAGACGATCAGGTTCGGGCGGGGACGGTTTTCGATGAGGAGCTTCTGCAGGTACTTGGTCTCCATCAGCGAATTGAAACCGTCTTGCCCAAAGTTATCCAGGGTGGCGGGATGGGCCGGCTCATCCCGGTTCCAATCCCGGGCCAGGTAGCTGGGGATGGTGCGGCCGTCGAAGTCGGTGGCGCCCCGCATAGTAGAGCCGCCGAACATCCAAAAGGTCAAGGCCCCCGGCCCCGGCGCCGCCGGGTTGTTCAGGGTGGGCCGCACCTTCTCCAGGAACAGGGCGTAGGGGTCGTAGCTGACCACATCCCCATCCCGGAGTTGCCCGTAAATCCAGTAGTTGCTCAAGGAGACGGCCAGGAAGCTGGCGACCTCCACCAGAATGACGCCGATGATAAGCCACTTGCAGAGTCGAAACACTCCCGAGAAGATTCGTTTCATTTAAGGTCCTCTATCTATCGATCAGTATGCTCAACCTTTAATATTATACTACTGGAAAATGGAAACTGGCCGGTTTAAAATCCAGTTTTCGGTTTTCGGTTTTCTGTTTTTGGTTAATATAATGAAAATTCGAGGGTAGAAGCTATGGCAAAACCTGATTTCACTGTCATCCTGAGCGGAGTGCAGACTCTCAATTCACTAAGAATACTAGATTCTTCGCTCCGCTCAGAATGACATTCTTGGGCAAACAGGGGATTTCCATTTCTCGTTCCCAAGCTAGCCGAAAACCGAAAACCGAAAACCGAAAACTATTTGCTTAGAGGGGGCGGGGCAAATCCCGTGGGAAACTTCTTGCTGTTGCTGGAGGGCACCATCGCCCTGCGGCCCTACGTCTTTATTTTCCTGGGAGTGTACCTGCTGCTGGCCACGCTGCAGTGGGGGGCCGGCCGGGCCGCGGCCTTCCTGATCCTGGGATATCTCATCTCCTGGGCCGCCGAGCTCTGCTCCATCCACTTCGGCCTCCCCTTCGGGGAATATCTTTACATCCCGGCCACCCTAGACCGGGAACTTTGGGTAGCCGGGGTCCCTTTCATGGACTCCCTGTCTTACGTATTTATCGCCTATGCCAGCTACTGTCTGGCCTTGCTGGCCCTGGGCCGGGGGCGCTGGCAGGGATGGGGCTTCCACCTTGAGGATGAGGCCGCCTGGCTGCCTTCCCGGCGCACCCTGATCCTGGGGGCGGTGCTCATGGCCAGCCTGGACATCGTCATCGATCCGGCGGCCCTGCGGGGCTACCGCTGGTTTCTGGGCCAGCTCTACGGCTACCCGGGAGGGGGCGTCTATTTTGGCGTCCCCTTGAGCAATTTTGCCGGCTGGTTCCTGGTGGCCCTGATCCTCATCCGGGTGCTGCAGTACCTGGCCCACCCCGCCCCGGCCCCGGTCCCGGCCCGCGTCTGGGATTGGGGACGCCGGACCTTCCCCTGCCAGTCCCTGCTGGGACCCGCCCTCTATTTGGGAATCCTGGGATTTAACCTGGGGGTGACCTTTCTCATCGGCGAGACCTGCCTGGGTTGGGTGGGGGTCTTTATCTACCTGCCGTTTTTAACCTGGCTGGTCCTCAAGCACCTGCCCGGCTCCGGCCAACTCGGGTAGCAGGACGCTAAGGGCCTGGGCCAGCCGCTCCCCGGCCAGCCGGCTGCGGCGCCAGAGGTGGAGCAGATCTGCCAGGCGGCGGGGGTCCCCCGCCAGCCAGCCCAGGGCGTCCAGCCACCCGGGGGCCCCGGGGTCAGGTTGGGGCCGCGCCAGAAACTCGGGGATCTCCTCAGCCGCGGCATCGGTAATCGCCCGGAGCCCCAGGAAAGGAAGACCCTCGGCCCGGGCCACTGCGGCCACCGCGGCGGTCTCCAGGTCCAGCACCGGCCGGCTCAGCCCGACCACGGCTTCCGCCAGGCCCCTCTTCGGGATAATCCGGGGCGTGGTGATGATACTGCCGGCAAAGGATGCCGGCCCCGCCGCAGCCAGGGCCCGGAGCAGCTCCGGCAGGGGCCGGGGCGGCGGCGGCGCCGCCACCGGCGAAAGCAGCCGGGTCAGCGGGTCGTAACTGGCGAAATACTCTCCCAGGACCAGGTCTCCGGGGCTCAGCTCCGGGGTGACCGCGCCGCCAAACCCCAGGGAGAGCAGCAGGCGGGGCCGAAGACCGCTAACCAGGCGGGAGGCCGTCTGGCGGGCCGCCTCGGCCCCCGGACCCGTAAGGGCCAGCAGCCCCCACCCCGGTCCCACCGCCAATTCCCAGGCCGGGCCCGACACCCCGGCCAGGCGGCGCCGGAGCCGGCTACGGCGTAAAAAAGGCCGCACTTCCCAAGGAAGCGCGGCCAACAACAGCATCCGGCAAGGCCCGGCGGCGCCCAGACCCGGCGAGGCCTCCGGCATCAGGACTTGGCCAATGGCAGATGGTCTGCCGGCGGCGTCAACTCAGTCTGGGAGGACACGGTGGCCACCTGCTTGTGCCGCCGCCAGCGGCGCCCCTGCACCAGCAGGCTGCCGTTCTTATGCAGCACGGTGTGGTCATCCAGGATGATCAAACCGTGGCGCTCGGAAATATTGGTGTAATACTCGTACCGCAAGTGCCGCTGGTTGAGGCGGTATTTGAAAAACAGGAAAAATATCATATAGATGACCACGATGAGGCCCAGCCCCGCCAGCGTGTAACTGAGGAAGAGAAAGGTGTTATAGCCGAGGGAACTCAGCCACGCCATGATGTAGTTCATGTTGTACAGGGCCAGCACGGTCACCAGCAGCAGGAAGAGTATGGCCAGATAGGGCAGGCGCTTGAGATGGAAGATTACCGCTCCCATCTGGGAGCCGGACGCCTCGCCTGCGAGGGTTTCTCCTTCCGGCTCCCCCAGAAAGCGGTTGAAGCCGGTAACGATGACCCCCATGAGAAAGGTGACTACAATGGGGAAGGCGAAGGCCACGAAGACATACTCCCGCCAGGGAAAAGCGGTCTGCATCCGGTGGTATTTATCATCCGAAGCCCATAGCACCACCACGATAAAAATGACGATCTCCAGGATACCGATGAGCTTAAGGTAATCGAAGAAGAGCTTTTTACGGTCTGCCTTGTTGAAATAACTGGCAATCATGGACATGCCCACACCCGCCTCAGGCTTTCGAAGTACCTATTAGATAACCAATAAACCTCTCAGGGTCAATCCCTTTCAAAGATGGACCTGTCCCGGTTCCCATCTTCGGAGGCCCCGGGCCCAGGGGCGGGCCCACAGCGCCAGGGGCTTTTCAGAGACCATCCCCAGGGGCCGCCGCAAGCCTGGCTTCCCCCAAAAAAAGCAGGAACGGCGGGGCGCCCCGGCCGTTCCTGCTTGCCACTATATTATAACTCCCCGGCGTATCCCGGGGCCGCGGCTTCCCTCCTGTTCTGCTCGGGGGAAGCGCCCGGCTCAGCCATGGGGCAAGGTCACCACGAAGTTGGAACCATCCTGCCTCGGTTCGTAAAAAAGGTCGCCGCCGTGCCGGGAGACGATGTCCCGGCTGAGATAGAGGCCCATTCCCATGCCTGAGCCATCGCCTGCGGCCCGCCGCATCTTATTGGCGAAATTGGAAAAGAGCATGGAACGGTACTCCTCGGGCACCGGGTTGCCAGTGTTGGAAACATTGAGGCGGCAATTAGTCCCCTGCTGTTGCCAATCAATGGCGATGGTGCAGCCGACGCCTCCGTGTCTGATGGCGTTATTGATCAGATTCCGGAAGACGCTCTTGAGCCACAACTTGCTGCCCTTCAGCGGGATGACGGCGGCGGGAAACCGTTCCAGACGATTGTCCAGGGTAATCCGGTTGTTGCGGAGTTCAGACCCCAGTTCCTCCAGGACCGGAGCCACCACGTCATGGCGCAGGTCCAACAGTTCCTTATCCATCTCCTGGCCGGCGGCCCAGGAGAAGGCCTTGGCCATGAACTCTTCGGTGAAGCCGATCAATCTATCCATGTTGTCGGAAACTTCCTGCAGCTTCTCCAGGGGGGCGCCATTCACCTCCCCGAAGGCGCCCCGGACCAGGAGCCTCATAGAAGCGGAGGTGGACACCATGGAGCCCCGCAGGTCGTGAAAGATCATCATGAGGCGATCCAGGGCCGGCCCGTTGACTGCGGTCGCGGTTGGCGCCGCCAGGTTGGCGGCCGGAACCAAATCGACGATGTCCACGCTTTCGAGACAGCGGCTGACTCGCCGCCACAGCTCGGTGGGGCTGACCGGCATCAGGAGATAATCGTCCACCTCAATCTGATAGGCTTCCCGCGGGAAGGTCACCTCATGGTTGCTGCTGACCACCATGACCTTCACCTCCGGGTTCAACCGTTTGGCCCGCTTCAAAACCTCGA
This sequence comes from Desulfobaccales bacterium, assembly GCA_049580385.1. GTDB lineage: Bacteria > Desulfobacterota > Desulfobaccia > Desulfobaccales > 0-14-0-80-60-11 > JAPLJC01. The sequence goes on from JBAUPV010000006.1 coordinate 132,746, forward strand.
CGCCGTCCAGCTCTCCCGTATTAAGCTTGCCGATCACCAGGTCATAATTCTTTTTTACCAGGGCTTCCAGGGCCGCCTCGGGGCTGGCCGCCACCCTGACTTTGTATCCTTTGTATTCCAGGACCCAGGCGATTGTCCGAAACAGATGTGATCCGTCGCCCATTAACAGAATTTCGTGGCTGGCCATCCTGTGATCTCCTTTACTTCCCCCGGTTCAGCTTCAGATAGTGAATAGGAATAGGATCGATGGTGGATACGCTCTCATCAAACCTTGTTTCGGAGGAACGGTCAATCGGCACATGTGCCTATTTTCATATGGGCAAAATTGCCTACATCAAGACCGCGGGCTGAACTGTTGATTTAGAAAATATCGAGAGATGGGGAAGAAATAAACTGGCAGAAATACCCAAATGGGGATGGGTAAAAGTGCCTATTCAGGAGCGGTGGCAACTCTTCGGTTTCGCCAAGCGCTCCCCCGGCTTGCTGCTGGCCTTATCGTTTCTTTAGGGAAGGGTGGAGGGTGCGGCCGGCGGCGCCGCCCAGGGCTTGGTCAATGGCAGGGTTTGGTTCCGGATCAGGCGGCGGTGGTGGTGTAACCTTTCTGAATGGCGTATTTCACCAGGTCGGCGGTCTTCTTGACGTTCAGCTTCCTCATGATATTGGCCCGGTGGTGTTGCACCGTGCGGCTGCTGATGAACAGCAATTCGCCCACTTCCTTGCTCGACTTGCCTTCGGCGATGAGCTTGATGATCTCCCGCTCCCGGGTGGTGAGATGCTGGCCCGCACTGGCCGCCTGCTCCCCGGCGGGCCGGGATTTTTCCATGAACAGGTCCGCCATCTGGGGGGCCAGCAGGGGCGAGATATAGGTGCCCCCTTTCTTGAGGGTGTCGATGGCGGAGATCAGCTCACTGTCGGCATCCTCCTTGAGCAGATAGCCCTCCGCCCCGGCCGCAAAGGCGTGATATAGATATTCCCGGTCTTTGTGCATGGTCAGGATCAAGACCTTGACTTCCGGATCGATGATCTTGATCTCCCGGGTCGCCTCAAGGCCGCGCAGATTGGGCATGGAGATGTCCAGGATAACCAGTTGGGGAGAGGTCGTCTTCAAGATCTCAATCAACTCGAAACCGTCGTTGGCTTCCCCCACCACTTCCACGTCACTGATGCTCTGTATGATTCTCCGTATTCCCCTCCGGAACATCACGTGATCATCAGCCAGCAGTATGGTGAAAGGGGCTGCCATGACGTTTATCCCTCATCCTGCGCTGTGGAGAGACAGTTGCGGCACGAATGGCGATGTCCTTTATACCGTCTTTTTCTTTAAAATGCCAGTAATTTCCGGCAATTTTTTTAACCCCCATCGGAAAAGGGGGTCGGAGGGATTTAACAGAACATCTTGAAATCCCCCTAAATCCCAGCAGTGCCCGGCAGAGATATAGCATAAGGACTGGGGCCTGAAAATTGAAAAATTTAGCCGCAAGCCTTAAGCCAGAGAGGAGGGGCGCAGCCCGGAAGCGCCAAAACTCGCTCTCCCCTGCAAAGGGGGACTTAACCCGGGAGGTTAACCGGCGCCCCCGGGGGCCGCGGTTGGTTCATCTTTTTTGGGAGGAATCGGAATACGGCAAACGACCTTGGTGCCCACCCCCTGCCGGCTCCAGAACTGGCAACTGCCCCCCAGCATCCGGCTCCGCTCATCCAGGGCCGCCAGCCCCAGGCCGCGGCGGCTGGCATCCCGTTTGGCGATCTGGGCCACGTCGAATCCCACGCCGTCGTCATCTATGCTGAGGATGACACCGCCGTCATCCTGGCGCAGAGCCACCGAAACCCTGCAAGGCCCGGCATGCTTGGTGATGTTGTGGAGGCATTCCTGAAAGATCCGGTAGATGATGATCCGGGATTCCGGGGGGAAGAGGGCGTTCAAATCCGCAACCTCAAAGGACTGCTCTACGGTGACATATTTAGCTAGGCCGTCCGCCAGGTATTTCAAGGCCGCCAGCAATCCCAGGTCCTCCAGGATGGAGGGGCTCAGGTCCCTGGACAGACGCCGGACGTTGTCGATGACCTGGTCCAGGTATTCAAGCAGCTCCAGGCATTCCTGCTTCAGGTTCGACTGGTCGTCCGGCCGCAGCTCCTTTTCGATGGCCCGGGTGCGGAGCTTCATAACCGTCAGGCTTTGCCCCAATTCATCGTGCAGCTCCAGGGAGAGGCGCTTGCGTTCCCGCTCCTGGGCCCTCAGGAGCTCGGAACTGAGGTATCGCAGGCGCCGCTCCGATTCCTGCAACGCCGTTTTGGACCGCTGAGCTTCCGTGGCATCAAAGAAGACCCCGCTGAAAGAGTCCACCCACCCCTCGGCATTGAAGAGCATCTGGCCCCGGTCCTGGATCCAGAGAATCCGGTCGTCCCTGGTCCGGATGCGAAATTCCCGGTAATAGGCGCCGCTGCCCTGGCGGGCGGTCCTGATGGCCTTTTTGGCCGCAGGGAGGTCTTCCTGGACCATCAGGTCGAGCCACTTGATCCGGCGCGAATCGAACTCCTCCTTTTTATAGCCCGTCAACGCCTCGATCTTGTGGTCGAAGAAATCGACCGACCAGTCCGGATAGCCTTTGTAAACCACGGCGGGCATGCTGCTCACCAGGATCCGGTAGTCTTGTTCACTCCGCCGCAGGGCCTCCTCCGCCTGGAGGCGCTCCCGAATCTCCACCGCCTCCCGCAGGGCTCGCTTCACCGCGGGCCCCAGGCGGTAGAGCCGGTCCTTGAGAACGTAGTCCGTGGCCCCTCGCTTTAAGTTGTCGATGGCCACTTCTTCACCGATGGCCCCGGAGACAAAGATAAAGGGCACCTCGGGACATCTTTCCTGGGCCAGGGCCAGCGCCGCCGGGCCGTTAAATCTGGGGAGGTGAAAGTCGGAAAGGATCAGATCGGGAGGGGATTGTTCCAGTTCTCTGATAAAATCGAGGTCATTATCGACTCGCCGGGAGGTGAAGGTCAGATTGGCCTGCCGGAGCTCAAAGGCCATCAACTCGGCGTCGCTGGCCAGATCCTCCACTATCAGAATGCGCAGGCTCGGAACCAAGTCGCTATCCCGCTTGGGCTGGCCGGCCCTCAGCCGGGCTGGCCGGAATTAAATCAAAGGGAGACTTTATTGCGCCGCAACCAGTAGAGGGCCAGGTCCTCCACTACCCGGAAATACTCGTCGCAGTCCACCGGTTTGACCAGATAGCTGTTCGCCCCCAGGCGATAACTCTCCAGGATGTCCGACTCTTCCTGGGAGGAGGTCAACATTACCACTGGAATCAAGCGGGTGCGTTCATGCCCCTTGAGCCTTCTTAGAACCTCCAGGCCGCTCATCTTGGGGAGCTTCAGGTCCAGGAAGATCACCTTGGGAAACTCACCGGGCGCATCCGTGGCAAACAAGAGAAAATCGAGGGCCTCCACCCCGTCGGGAAAGATCCTGACCTTACCGGCCAGGCCCTTCCGTTTCAAGGCCCGCAGGGTCAGTTCCGCATCGCAGGGGTTGTCTTCAATGACAACGGCCTCGAAATCCTTTGCCAGGGACGCCAACCAAAACTCCTTTTCCCGATGGTAGCAAGGGACCGGGGGAGCTGGACGCGGCCGCCTTCCTGACTTTCCGGCAAAATCCGCGTGTGTAATTTTCACCCCAGTTATGGATTATTATAGAAGGATTGGCGGGTAAATGCACGGGAATTCACTATAACTCGTGACCGGCAGCTATTTTCTTGATAAAATTTAAAGGGTAAACGGACATTGCAGTCCGGCATTGAATTTGCTTTTTCCAAGAAACCGCGGCGACTACCACTAGAGCCGCAGGCTTTTATCTAGGGAAAAGTTACCCCTGAAGAAGTGAATAAACGGTTGCCCGCTCGAGATAGCTTCTTGCATCACGCCGTAACCAAGCTTCTAAAACCCCCTCTCCCCTGAGAGGGGAGAGGGAGAAGTTATAATTGCGGCTTATCAGTTCCGGGGGAAAAGTCCGGGGATCGGAAGGGTACAGCTTGTCACGGTACTGCACTAAACCGGGAAATTGCTGCCGGATGCTACTTGGGTGGGAACGGCTGGAAAAAATGCATATATGTGCCCGGCGCTAAAAATACGCTATAATTTAAGCGTCTAGAAGATAAACAGGATATGGCATGGCCGTCTCCGAAACCCGTTCCGGAAAAAAGCTGAAGGTCACCGGTGTAGTCCAAGGCGTGGGCTTCCGGCCTTTTGTCTATCGGTTGGCCAGGGCCCATCAACTGGCGGGTTGGGTGCGCAACACCTCCACCTGCGTGGAAATCGAGGTGGAAGGGGCGAGTGCCTCCCTGGAGCAATTTATCCGCCAGCTTGCCACCGAGGCGCCGAATCTGGCCCGGGTTGAGGCGGTGGTGGCCCGGGACGCCGAACCTCGGGGGCGCTCCGGCTTTTCCATCCTGGAGAGCCGGACCCAGGCTGCCACCGCGGCCCTGATTCCCGCCGACGTCTCCACCTGCGCTTCCTGTTTTGCCGAGATCCTGGACCCTCAAGACCGCCGCTACCAATATCCCTTTACCAATTGCACCGACTGCGGCCCCCGCTTTACCATCATCCGGCAGGTCCCCTATGACCGCGGCCACACCACCATGTCGCTCTTTACCATGTGCGCTGCCTGCCGGGCGGAATATGAAGATCCGTCAGACCGGCGTTTTCATGCCGAACCCACCGCCTGTCCGGTCTGCGGCCCCCATCTCTGGCTGGAGCAACCCGGCCGGAAACTCCTGACTCGGGGCGCCCTGGCAGCGGCCGCCGGCCTGCTCCAGGACGGACTGATCGTGGCGGTCAAGGGGCTGGGAGGGTTTCACCTGGCCGCCGACGCCCGCCAGGACCGGGCGGTTGCGACCTTGCGCCAGCGGAAAGGCCGGGTGGCCAAACCCTTCGCGGTGATGGTCCGGGACCTGGCTGAGGCTGAAAAACTCTGCCACCTGGGGGAGCAGGAGAAAGCCTGGCTCCTATCCCCGGAGCGGCCCGTAGTCCTGGCCAGGAAGCGCCCGGACTGCGAAGTCTCGCGGCACGTGGCCCCGGGCAACTCCTATCTGGGCCTCATGCTTCCCTATACCCCAGTACACCTGCTGCTCCTCGCCCAGGGCCCCAAAGCCCTGATAATGACCAGCGGCAATCTCAGCGAAGAACCCCTGGTGTTCAGCAATGAGGCGGCCCGGGCCAGACTGGCCGGTCTGGCGGACGCCTTCCTCATGCACAACCGGGATATAGAGGTCCCTTGCGACGACTCGGTGGTGCGCCCCCTATCCCCCGACCGGGCCATTCCCGTCCGCCGGGCCCGGGGGTTCGTGCCTGCCCCCATTTACCTGCCCATGGAGTCTCCCCCCATCCTGGGGGTGGGCGCCGAGCAGAAGAACACTTTTTGCCTGGCCTGGGGCGGCAACGCCATCCTCAGCCAGCACTTAGGCGACCTGGACACGCTGGAGACCTACGACTACTTCACCCAGGCCATTTCCCATTTTAAGGCCTTATGCCGCCAAGACCCCGATATCGTGGCCCACGACCTGCATCCCCTTTACCTGAGCACCCGCTATGCCCTGGGGCTTAAAGAGGCGACCCTGGTGGGAGTCCAGCACCATCACGCCCACATCGCCGCCTGCCTGGCCGAAAACCGGCGCCGGGAAAGGTGCATCGGCATCGCCCTGGACGGCACCGGCTACGGTCCCGACGGCGCCATCTGGGGCGGGGAAATCCTGGTGGCCGACCTGGCGGACTACCGCCGGGCCGGGCACCTGGCGCCGGTACTGCTCCCGGGGGGGACCGCGGCGGTTGCCGACCCCCGCCGCATGGCCGCGGCTTATCTCTACATGGTCCAGAAAGAGCGGTTCGAGCACCTGGCCCAGGAGTTGGGACTGGACTACCCGCCCCTGGAATGGCGCATTCTCTACCGCCAGTTGTCCTCGGGCATCAATTCGCCGCTCACCACCAGCGCCGGGCGCCTCTTCGACGCGGTGGCCGCCACCCTTAATATCTGCCGCTGCCGGACCTACGAGGGCCAGCCGGCCCTGGAACTGGAAATGGCCGCCGACCCTGAGGAGGACGGCTTTTATCCAGCGTCCATCCTGATGGAGGGGGAGACCCTGATCCTGGACACCCTGACCATCTTCCGCCGGCTGCTCAACGAGCACTTGGGCGGCATCGACGCCCCCAAGATCGCCGCCCGCTTTCACAACTCCCTGGTGCGCCTCCTCACCGCGGCCAGTGAATTGGTGCGGGAGCAAACCGGCCTCACGCTGGTGGCCCTCTCCGGCGGAGTCTTCCAGAATGCCCGGATGTTGGAGCATTTGAGCAATTCTTTGGAGCAGCGCGGTTTTCAGGTGCTGACCCACCGGCTGGCCCCGCCTAACGACGGCTGCATTTCTCTGGGCCAGGTGGCCGTGGCCGCGGCGCGGCTGGAGAAGGAAAACCGCGGCAAATATGCCGGGCCTGGGAAAATGAATCTTTCTTAGGCCTTCTGAGCTTTTTGAAATGGTGGGCAGTGCCCACGCCAGATTCCCTGTTGCCAAGAGGTAAGCTGATGTGCCTCGCCATCCCCATGCGCTTGATTGAGATCGAGGGCGTCTGTGGAGTCGCCGAAGTGGACGGCGTCTCCCGGCAAGTCCGTCTGGACCTGCTCCCGGAAGTCACCTTGGGAGACTATATCCTGATTCACGCCGGGCTGGCCATCGCCCGGGTGGACCAGGAGCAGGCCCAGGAGACCCTCTCGGTGTTGCGGAGCCTGGCCGATGAAGTTTATTGACGAATTCCGCGACAAAGAGCTGGTCCAGGAAATCGTACGCCGCCTTGGTCAGTTGACCCGCGGCCCCGCGACTATCATGGAGGTCTGCGGCACCCACACCATGGCCGCGGCCCGCTTTGGCTTGAAGTCCCTGTTGCCGGAGGGGCTGCGGCTCATCTCCGGCCCCGGCTGCCCGGTGTGCGTCACGGCCCAGGATGACCTGGACGCCTTCCTGGCCCTGGGGCGCCAAGCCAATGTGGTGCTCACCTCCTTCGGCGACATGCTCCGGGTCCCAGGCAGCCGGACCTCCCTGGAGGCGCTCCGGGCCCAGGGCGCCGACGTGCGGGTGGTCTATGCCCCTCTGGACGCCGTGGACCTGGCGCGGGCTGAACCCGGAAAGCAGGTGGTCTTTTTCGGGGTGGGGTTCGAAACCACCATGCCCGCGGTGGCCCTGGCCATCCGCCTGGCCGCCCAGCAGCGGCTCGAGAACTTCTCGGTCCTCTGCGTCCACAAAACCATGCCCGCCGCCCTGCGGGCCCTGCTGGCCAGCGGTGAGGTGCGGGTTTCGGGCCTCCTCTGCCCCGGGCACGTCACCACCATCATCGGCGCCGACGCCTACGCCTTTATCCCCCGGGAATTCGGCATCCCCTGTGCGGTCGCCGGTTTCGAACCCCTGGACATGCTGCTCGGTATGGAGGCGATTCTGCGCCAGGTCCAGCAAGGCCGGCCCCGGGTGGACAACGCTTATGGGCGGGCGGTCCAGACCCGGCCCAACCCCCAGGCCCAGGCCCTGCTGGCCGAAGTATTTACCCCCGGCGACGCCAACTGGCGCGGTCTGGGAATCATTCCCGGGAGCGGCGTGCAAATTCGCCAGCCCTACGCCCGTTTTGACGCTCGCATCAGGTTTTCCGGGGTTTGGCCGCTCCTCACCCCGCCACCCAAATCCTCGCCTTGCCGCTGCGGCGAGGTGCTGCGAGGGGTAATGCGTCCCCAGGAGTGCCCTCTGTTTGACCATGCCTGCACTCCCGCCCAGCCGGTGGGACCCTGCATGGTCTCCAGCGAAGGGGCCTGCGCCGCGGCCTACCGGTACGATAGGTAAAAGGCAAAAGTAAAAAGTAAAAAGTAAAAAACAAAAAGCATAAAATTAAGATTAAGGAAGGATTTCGAAAAGGAACTGCTTTCCGTATTTTTGCTTTCGGTTTACCCTGAAGGTTGCAGGCAAGATCAAAGCCCCGTAATCCGGACGGAAAACGGTAAACGGAAAACGGGAAACGGTCAAAAGGCTGGGAATTATGTCCGGAGATGCCGGAGAGACAAACCGTAAACCGCAGCAACAGATCCTTCTCAGCCACGGCGCCGGGGGCCGGGAGATGACCATGCTCATCGAGCAGGTCTTTCTTTCCCGCTACGGCTCCAAGAATTTTACGGGGGACGACAGCGCCACCCTGCTACTCGGTTCCCACCGCCTGGCCTTCACCACCGATTCCTTCGTGGTGGACCCCCTGTTCTTCCCGGGAGGCGACATCGGCCGCCTGGCGGTAGCCGGCACGGTGAACGACCTGCTCACCGCCGCGGCCCGGCCCCTGGCCCTGTCCGCCTCCTTCATCCTGGAAGAGGGTCTGGAGATCGACACTCTGGCGGCCATCGCCGCCTCCATGCAACGGACCGCGGCTGAATGCGGGGTCACCATTGTCACCGGCGATACCAAGGTGGTCCCCAGGGGCTCGGCGGACAAGGTCTTCATCACCACCGCCGGGGTGGGCCTGGTCCTGCGCCCCGGGGTTTCCGGCGCCGCCGCGGTCCCCGGGGACAAGATCATCCTCACCGGTTCCGTGGGCGATCACGGCACCGCGGTGATGCTGGCCCGGGAAAAGCTCCTCGACGGGGAGGCTATCGTTAGCGACGCCGCCCCCTTGACCGACCTGGTGCTGAACCTCATCGAGAGCGGCTGTGCGATCCACGCCATGCGTGATCCCACCCGGGGCGGCATTGCCGGCTCCTTAAACGAGATCGCCCGCCAATCCCAGGTGTCCATGGAGATCGAAGAGACGCTCATCCCGGTCAAGCCGGCGGTGGCCGCGGCCTGCGAGGCCCTGGGGCTCGAGGTCTTCCAGGTGGCCTGCGAAGGGAAGATGCTGGTGCTAATAGCCCCGGAGGACGCCGGGCGGGCCCTGGAGATCATTCAAGGGAGCCGCTACGGCTCCGGGGCCCGTCTCATCGGTGAGGTGAGGGCAGAGCCCCCCGGACGGGTGGCCCTCCGCACCAGCATCGGCACCGCCCGCCTTCTGGACCCCCCTTCCGGGGACCTGCTGCCCAGGATTTGTTGAGTAACCGGGGCCGGGCGAAGGGCTCAGACCTCTCTGGTAATATCGCTATCAGGATGGGGGGTGGGCCTTTTTTGAAAATTGTCAATGGCCAGCGTCAAGGCCTCGGCTCCCAGATTGGAGCAGTGCAGTTTATTTGCGGGCAGACCCCCCAGGGTTTCGGCTACCAGTTTGTTGGTAATCTTCTTGGCCTCCTCCAGTTCCTTGCCCTTAGCCATTTCGCTCACCATGCTGGAAACGGCGATTGCGGCTACACAGCCAAAGGTCTGGAACTTGACGTCCTCCAGGCGGTTGTCTTTGACTTTGATATAAAACGTCATCATATCCCCACAGACGGGATTACCCACCTCACCAATGCCGTCGGCATCATCGATAACTCCGGCATTACGAGGATTGTTGAAATGATCCATCACAGTTTTGCTGTACATGCCAGACTCCTTATCCTTATTCCTCAGAGCAGGACTCTGCCCCGTTCATCACATCGGCCAGGGTGATGGAATACAGCTTGTCGAACAGCGCCCGGCCTGCTTCCTTCCAAAGCCAACGCGTCAGGCAGCTTTGGGAACGCTCACAAACTTTATCATTATGTGCACACTCCGCTAAACTCGTGCCTTCCAATAAGGCCACGATCTCTCCCACCGTAATCTCTTCCGGGGCGACGGCCAGGGCATGGCCACCCTTGGGGCCGCGCACACTCCGGATATAAGCGGCCTTCTTCAAGGGAATGATGATCTGCTCCAGATATTTCACCGAGATTCCCTGCCGCGTGGCGACCTGGGCCAGGTGAATGGGCCCTTCCTGATAATGTTGGGCCATATCCAGCATCAGGCGGGTCCCATAGCGGCTTTTGGCGGAGAGCTTCATGTTTAGGCTCCCGCTCCAGCGGCCATTATCTTCCGCCAAACCGGAGAGAAAGCCCGGAGGTTTTCCACGGCCTGGGGCAGATGCTCCAGGACATGATGCACTTCTGCTTCCTGGTTGTCGCGATTCAGGGTAAAAACCAGGGAGCCCTGGGCCACTTCCGGATTGATGCCGATGGCGCCCAAAACCGGCGAGGTCTTGAGCGCCTTGGAGGCGCAAGCCGAACCGGTGTTGGCATAGATTCCCTGGCTACTCAACTTGAAAACCAGGGCCTCGCCTTCCAGGCCTTCAAAGCAAAAACTGGCATGTCCCGGCAATCTCATTGCCGGATGCCCGGTATTAAAGACGTGGGGGACCTTCTCCTGGACTCCGGCGACTAAAAGATCCCTCAGCTTTGCCAGGTAGACGGCTTTCTCAGCCAACTCCGGCAAAGATATCTCCGCCGCCCTTCCCAGGCCTATAATACCGGGGATATTCTCGGTTCCACCCCTCCTGCCGTTTTCTTGAATGCCGCCGTTGAGCTGGGGCACCAGCCGCAGTTTGTTGCGAAAATACAAAGCTCCGATGCCTTTGGGCGCCCCCAGCGCCGGGCCTGAAATGGTTAATAGATCCACACCCATCTCATTGACATCCACCGGCACCTGGCCCACGCTAGCCACGGCATCGGTGTGAAAGGGAACTCCTGCCGCCCGGCACACCGCCACCAACGCGGGGATATCCTGGAGGGTGCCGATCTCATTACTGGCGTGACCGATGGAGACCATCACCGTGGCTGAGGTGAGGGCCTTTTTGAGGCGTTCAGGATCAACCCGGCCGTATCGGTCTACGGGCAGGAAGGTTACTTCAAAATCGAAAAACTTCTCCAGGAATCTCGCCGAATTAAGCACGGAGTGGTGTTCGATGGCCGAAACGATCAGGTGTTTGCCTCGCTTTTGAAAATTGGCGAGGGACATGCCCTTGATGGCCAGGTTATTGGCTTCCGCACCTGATGAGGTGAAGATAATCTCATCGCTTCGGGCCCCGATGAGCCGGGCCACCTTTTGGCGCTGCTCTTCCATGACCTCTTTGATTTCAGATCCGAGGTCATACACGGCAGAGGGGTTGCCGAAGCGTTCGACAAAGAAAGGCATCATGGCTGCGAATACTTCGGGGCGAACCGGGGTGGCCGCGGCGTGATCCATATAGGCTCGTTTCATGGCCCTGTCCTCAGGATAGCTTCTTTATGTAAAGTCTGTAGCAATCATCGCAGGCATCTTCACAGATACCCATGAATTCTTGCCCGTGTTTGGCACACCAGGCTGGAATGTCTTCCAAGGCGCCGTCATAATCGGTCAATATTTCCAGCACCTGACCCTGCTTCAGGTCTTTCATTAACTCCATCGGCTCCAGGAGGTGCATCGGGCAAGCGCGATAGACCAAGTCAGCGGTGGCATCAGCTGGGCAATGATCCAAAAATTTCATGGCTTTTCTCCACCCTTATATGTTTATGTTTACTAAACTATTATATATTAATTTAATAGTCAATTAGACGAAGTCAAGGGGTGACAAAAAATTTAACGGCGACCCGAAAGGTTCTTTTAGCCTTGCCCTTCCGGGGACCTGCTGCCCAGGATTTGTTGAGTAACCGGGGCCGGGCGAAGGGCTAAAGTCTTGCGCGTGTGGCATCTCCCCCGTTTCGGACCTAGTACCTGGAAATTTTCTTGCAAAACCGAAATACTGCTACTATATTTGGTGCAGGTTAACGGGAGGCCGCGGCCAGCCTTTTTCATGCGGGAAAGTGGCCTGTTCGCCATCTGAGGATTAGGGAATAACCTATGGGATAATTTTGGGTTTCGGGGGAAATCCGGCGCCCGGCATATCAGTTTTTTCCTTTATCTTTTTTTCCAAAGCTATTGAATTATAGGCCATAACCTGGCCATTGATGTGTCCGTTAATGAGCCCCCGTCCCCGTTATCTCTGACGAGCCTATTCGGGATGAAATTATTTTGTGTAAATTGACAAACCAGTGATCATGATTAAACGGGATCACACAGTGATTATTTTTTGCAAAACGCGCAGGCACAACAGATGATTGACGCGATCTACGCATTTCTAGAAAGACTTGGGTACCCCCACCCGGTGCATCCTCTCTTTGTACATTTAACTATAGGCATGGTTACCGGGGCTTTGGTTTTCGGCATTGTCGCCAGGCTTTGGCGAAGCCCATCCCTCTGGCTCACGGCCCGCAACTGCATTACCTTCGCACTTATCTCCGCAGTGCCGACGGCGCTGACGGGCTATATGGATTGGCAATACTTTTTTGCCGGGGGCTGGCTATTTTATTTCAAAGTAAAGCTTATCTTGGCCTTTGTGCTCCTGATTCTCCTTTCCCTGGGCGTCATTGTCAGCCGCAAGGCCGAAGCAAGATTCCTAGCTACCTTGACGATTTATACTCTTTGCTTCCTGACCGTCGTGGGTCTGGGTTACTATGGTGGGCAAGTGGTTTATGGCAGCTGGACGCCAAAATTCCCGGAGAGACTCCGGGTTGGCGCCCGGCTATTCAGGGGCAATTGTAGCGGTTGCCATCCCCACGGCGGCAATTTAGTCGCCCCCAACTTGCCCCTGAGCCATGCCCCGCAACTGGCGGAAATTGACACCTTTCAGGCTTTTGTGCGCCACCCCACCATGCCTGATGGCTCCCAGGGCGTCATGCCCGCGTTTTCGCCGACGAAAATTTCGAATCAACAGATTAAAGACCTTTATCAATACATCTTTGAGGAGCTGAGATATCCCAAGAGGCAGTAGGCGGATGGGAGTATTTGACTGTTGAAATATTCCATCAAATCTCTGACGTGATCCCGAATTATATTTTGTCCAGGTTAACGGCGGGCCGCGGCCAGCCGTTTTCCGGCGGGAAAGTGGCCTGTTCGTTATCTGAGGATCAGGGAATAACGCCTGGTTATTTTTGGGTTTCGGGGGAAATCCGGTGCCCGGCATATCGGTTTTTTTTCCTTTTTTTTGCCCAAGCTATTGAAATCCCATGGCACCCTTCATATTTATATAGAAGAATTGTAGGCCGGGTCCAAGCGGGCCAGGGCTGAGTTGCGGGCATCCGACAAAACCTGAACGGTCAAGAAGGAGGAGTCTATGCGCAAGCCGGTTTTTTGGGTAATAGCCGCAGTGTTCCTGGGAACAGCGTTATTTGAGGCCCCCCACAGCGCCTGGGCCCAAGATGGCCAAAAGATTTTTGAATCCAGGTGTGCGGCTTGCCATGGCGAGCAGGGGAATGGCCAGGGCCCCTTAAGCAAGAACTTCAGCCCTGGCCCCAGCAATTTCACCGACCCCAATTTCTGGCAGGGAGACGTTGATAAAAAGATTGCCGACGCCATTACCCTGGGTAAGAAACCCATGCTTCCGGTGAAACCAGCACTGACTCCCGAAGAGATCAAGGCGGTTACCGAATATATGACTAAAACTTTTAAAAAATAGAATTCGCCATCGCTGGTTTGCTATGGAGAGACGCGGATTTTTAAAGCTGTTGGCCTCCATCCTGGGATTAAGCGCCATTGGCGCCTTTGTCTATCCCTTATTCCGCTATCTCCTGCCCGTTGAGGCCGCGCTGGGTCCCAAAAACCTCAGCATCCCCAAGGCCGAGGTCCCATTAAATGCCACTAAAGATCTGCTGTTCGGCGCTACCCCGATAATCGTCCTGGACATTCCTGACAAGGGCTACCTGGCCTTTTCCAGGGTCTGCACCCACCTGGGGTGCCTGGTGAATTTTGATAAAGAGCGGCAGGAGTTCATCTGCCCTTGCCATGCGGGCATCTACGACCTGGACGGGAACGTGGTGTCCGGCCCCCCGCCCAAACCTTTGCGGAAGTTTGCCGTGAAGGTGGCAGGCAATAACCTGGTAATCGGGTGACCAGATGATGTCAAGGCTGAGGGAATGGGTGGAGATCAGGATCGGCCTCGACGAACTGGTCCGCTCGCAGCTCACCGATTACCGGGTTCCCAAGAATATCAATGTCTTTTACACCCTGGGCATCGTCGCCCTGGCGGCCTTTATTTTTCAGGCCTTCACCGGCATCTTGCTGATGTTCTACTACATTCCGGATAGCAAGGAAGCCTTTCAAAGCATTGAGTTTACCATGAACCACGTGCCTTACGGCTGGCTCTTCCGCCTGATGCACGTGATGGGCGCCAACCTCATGGTGGCGGTGGTCCTGCTCCATATGGGCTCCGTCTTTTTCCTGGGCTCCTATAAGAAACCCAGGGAACTCACCTGGGTGGTGGGGGCCTTGTTGTTGCTCACCGTCCTGGGCTTTACCTTGAGCGGCTATCTCCTGCCCTGGAGCCAGTTGAGCTTTTGGGCCACCACGGTGGTGACCGATATCCCCACTGCCTTTCCGCTGGTGGGAGGGTTGATTAGCAAAATTCTCAGGGGAAGTGAAAACGTTTCGGGGGTCACCCTTAACCGCTTCTTTGCCCTGCACGTCGCCTTTTTCCCCTTCCTGTTCTCGACCCTCTTCGCCGTGCACGTCTTCCTGGTGAGGAGAATCGGCATCTCCGCGCCTCCCTCTGCCTCCCAGGCGCCGGAGGACTGGAAGGAATTCCACCATGAAAGCCATCCCGACGGGCCTCCCTTTTACCCTGACTTTGTTTCCAAAGAAACCTTCATGGTGATAATTTATCTGATAGTGATGTTTGTCCTAATCTCCATGGTGCCGGCATTATTCATTCCCCACGACGCCCGTATTGCGGCCGATCCCCTTAATACCCCCGCACATATCAGGCCGGAGTGGTATTTCCTGGCTCCCTATGAAATGCTCAAACTGATCCCCAATAGATTTCTGGGGATCGCTACGCAGGTGGTCCTGGTGGTGGTGTTTATCTTCTGGCCTTTTATGGATAAATCGCAGAAGGCGACCATCCTCAAGAGGCCGGTTTTGCTGGCCGTCTTCCTGGTAACCATCGCGGTCTGGGTAGTACTCACCATCTGGGGGTCTCGCTGATGCGCTCGCTGATGCGCTCCCTGCTCACCGTGATCTGCCTCCTTGGGCTCGTTTCGGTATGCGAAGGGGCCTGGACCGAGCTGTTGCAGAAACAATTCCCCAAGACACCGTGGGACCAGAGACCCAGGGTGGAGCGAACCGTCTGTATCGACTGCCACGACTCTGACTTGATGAGGCCCGAATATAAGGCGATTCCGGCGGAGTGGCGCCAGAGCGTGCATTACCAGAACGGGGTTTCCTGCCAGGACTGCCACGGGGGCGACCCCAAGGACGCCGCCCGGTCCATGACGCCGCAGGCCGGGTTCGTGGGGGTGCCGAAACCCAAAGAGGTTCCGGAATTCTGTGGAAAATGCCATTTGGGCATCGAGAAAAGCTACCTGGAAAGCGACCACGGCAAGGCCTTGATGACCACCGGCACGGGGCCC
This sequence comes from Desulfobaccales bacterium, assembly GCA_049580385.1. GTDB lineage: Bacteria > Desulfobacterota > Desulfobaccia > Desulfobaccales > 0-14-0-80-60-11 > JAPLJC01. Next base: position 148,101 of record JBAUPV010000006.1, read on the forward strand.
AATTGTGTCCTCTGCCACCATTCCCATGATATTAAGAAGGCCAGCATCGAGATTATCAACCCCACATTATGTGGAATCTGCCACAGTTATGACCGCGCCCGGGAGATGAAGGCGGCCCTGTTGCTGACCGAGGCGAAGATCAACGAGATCAATAGCAATCTACAGACCTTGAAGGCCGGATTGATAGACACCCATGATGAGGAAGAGTCCCTTTTCCGGACCCAGGCGGAGTATAGGACCCTGTTTCATACCGTGGATGTGAATCTGGTGAAGGCCAAAACCGCGGAGTTCGCCAAGAAGCTGGACGCTCTTAATCAACAGGTTAGTAAGGGTTTTAAGGAGTTGAAATTCCGCCAAAACTTTGCCACTCTCATCCTGCTGATCTTTGTCGGCCTGGGGATCACCGTCTTCTTGTTGGGCCGGCGTAAGGAATAACCTGACCTTAGTTGGCCGGCGTCACCCCCTTTTTGCCTTGGGCGCGTTGGGCTCCCGGGGCGGAATCGATCTTCATAATGCCATCCTTCTTGGCGATACCCTACCGGCGTAATCACCTCTGCCAGTCCTAGCCCAGGTGCTTGTGGAAGCGCAGCACCGCCAGGGTCAGCATGAACAGGCCCAGGACCGTCATGGCGGCCATCTGCTGCCACAAGAGATCGATGCCGGCGCCCTGGAGAAAGATGCCCCGGACCACAATGATGAAGTATCTTAAGGGGTTGAGCAGGGTGAGGTACTGAAAGAAGGGCGGCATATTGGCAATGGGAAAGATGAGGCCCGAGAGCATGATGGCCGGGGTCAGGACGAGGTTGCCCGCCATCATCGCCTGCTGCTGGGTGGAGGCCACGGTGGAGATCAACAGCCCCAATCCCACGGAACTGAAGAGAAAGGCTACAGTCCCCAGGAACAGCACCAATATCTGGCCCCGAAAAGGGACGTCGAACCACAGCACAGCCACCAGGGTCACCAGGACGATATCCCCCAGAGCGATGAGGATAAAGGGGATGGTCTTTCCCAACATCAACTCGACGCTCCGGATGGGGGTCACCAGGATCTGCTCCAGGGTGCCGATCTCCTTTTCCCGCACCACCGACAGGGCCGTGAGCATCAGGGAGATGAGCAGCACCACCATGGCGACGACCCCGGGCACCATGGAGTCGCGGGAGATCAGATTGGGGTTGAACCAGGCCCGGGCCTCCAGGATCAAAGGAATGCCAGCTTTCCCGGCTCGCCCCGACCCCTGGCCTTCAAGGCGCGAAACCAACCGCTCCTGGGAATAATCCCCGATGGCCGTACTGGCGTAGCGGCTGACGATGAGGGCGGCGTTGGAGTCGGTGGCATCCACGATCACCTGGACCTGGCCGCTTTTCCCCTGGTGCAGTTGCCTGGCGAAATCCCACTGGATCCACAAGGCCATGGTGATCTCACCCCGGTCGATCAGGTCCAGGAGTTCCTTCCGGCTGTGGAGATAATATTTCACCCGGAACCAGTCGTTGGAAGTGAACCGCTGGATGAGCTCCCGGCTCTCCTTGGTGTGGCTTTCGTCGAAAATGGCGGTGGCCACGTGCTTGATGTCGAAATTGACCACGTAGCCATAAGCCAGGAGCTGGATCAGGGGTGGCCCGATGAGAAAAAAGCGGAGCTTCTTATCCCGCCAAACCTGGATGAATTCCTTGATGATGATGTGCCAGATGCGTCGGAACATTATTGGCTCTCAGCTTTCAGCAGTGTAGGGTGGGCACTGCCCACCAATTCCTTAATTATCTAATCGCCAAAATTTTGGCTAAATTTTTCCTGGTTCCCAGGCTCCGCCTGGCAAGGATTAAACTGCTAGAAAATTATCATCGTCTTACCAGACGTTGCCCAAGCAGAGCTTGGGCCAAAATTTCCGTTCCCAAGCAGGAGCTTGGGAACGAGAAACATTTTTTAAGGAATTGGTGGGCAGTGCCCACCCTACATATGTTCTGCTACGGGGTCTTTTACTTTTGCCTTTTTCCTTTTGACTTTTGCCCTCTTTTGCCTTGAGCTGACAGCTCCTAACGAACCTTCTTCTCAAATTTGCGGATGGCCAGGAGCACAAATAAGGTGGCGGAGCCGGCCAGCATCAGGGCGCTGGGCCACAGCACCCTGAGGCCGAGACCCTTGAGATATATACCTTTCGAGATGGTCACCACGTAGCGGGCCGGCACGATGAGGGAGATGATCCGCAATGGCAGAGGCATCAGGTAGATGGCGAAGACGAACCCGGAGAGCAGAAAGGACGGCAAGAAAGTGGTCATCATGGCCATCTGGAAGGCCTGCAACTGGTTATCGGAGGTCACCGAAATGAGCAGCCCCTGCCCCATGATGGCGATGAGAAACAGGGCCGAGAGGCCGACGAGCAGCAACAGGCTGCCCCTTAATGGCACCTGGAAGAGAAATTGGCCCATGCCCATGACAATGCCCATGTCCAGCATGCCGATGAAAAAATAGGGCCCCAATTTGCCCAGGAGCAGCTCCGTCTTCTTCAGGGGGGTGGCCAGCAGGCCCTCCATGCTGCCTCGCTCCACCTCCCGCACCACGGTCAGGGAGGTGAGGAGCGCCCCCACCACCGTCATGATCACCGCGATGAGGCCGGGGACGATGTAATTGCGGGATTCCAGGTCTTCGTTGAACCAGAAGCGCACGTCGGCGTTCACCGGCTCTTCCTGTCTGGCCGCCCCCGGGCTCTGGAGGCGCTGCGTCAGGAGTTCCTGGGCGTAAGGGGCCGTCACCCCCTGGATGTAGCCCAGGACGATGTTGGCGGTGTTGGAATCGGTGCCATCCACCAAGGCCTGGAGCTTGGCGGTCTTCCCGGTTTTATACGACCAGGAGAAGTCGTAAGGGATACTCAAACCCACCTGTACCTCGTGCCTGGCGACCAGATCCTGCAGATCCGCATAACTCCGGGCGAAGTGCGTCAAGCTAAAATAGTCGGTGCTCTTAAAGCGGCTGACCAGCTCTTCGCTCAACTGGCTGCCTTCCTGGTCATAGACCGCCAGGGAGACTTTTTGGATGTCGAAGGTGAGGGCGTAGCCATAAAGGAGCATGAGAATCAGGGGCAGCAGAATGATTTCCAAGAGGCTGATGGGGTCCCGGCGGACGTGGATCACCTCTTTGCGGAAGATGGCCCAGGTGCGGTGCAGGTTCATGGCTTATTAGCTCTCAGCTCTCAGCTTTCAGCTTTCAGCTTTTTAAGGAACGGGGTTAAGGTTCGCTTTTTACCTTTTAACTTTTTACTTTTTACTTTATTCCCCGGCCCGCTGGACCACGGCGATGAAGGCGTCCTCCAGGCTGGGGCGCACCCGTTCAATGCGCCTACGCAGGGCGATATTATGGGCCGCCAGGGTTTCGGCTATGCGCCGCTCCCCCTCCTGGGGCTCAACAACCGCCACGTGCAGGCCGTCCCCAAAGACCGCGGCCTCGGCCACCCCGGGCAATCCCTTGATGAGGCTCAGCGCCGCGTCCAGATCCTCGGGATTTACCGCCAGGATGGTCTCCCGCACTTCCTCCTTCAACTCCCGGGGGGTGCCCTGGGCCACGATCCGGCCCTGGTAAATGAGCACCAAGCGGTCGCAAAACTCGGCCTCCTCCATGTAATGGGTGGTCACCAGGATGGTCACTCCACTCCGGGCCATGTCATAGATCAGGTCCCAAAATTTACGCCGGGAGATGGGGTCCACCCCGCTGGTGGGTTCGTCCAGAAAGAGGATGGGGGGCTCGTGGATGATGGCCGAGGCCAGGGCCAGCCGCTGCTTCAGGCCCAGGGCCAGGGTGCGGGTCGGTTGCCGGCGGCGGTCCTCCAGGCCCACCAGGCGCAGGACCTCGGTGAGGCGCTCCCGGAGACGGGCCGCCGGCAAACCGTAAACTCCCCCGAAGAAGTTCAGGTTTTCCTCAGCGGTCAGGTCTTCATAAAGGGAAAAGCGCTGGGACATGTAGCCGATGTTTTTTTTGATCCGGTCGTTTTCCCGGATGATGTCGAAGCCGCCCACCCGGCCCTCACCGCTGGTGGGCAGCAGCAGGCCGGTGAGCATGCGGATGGTGGTCGATTTGCCGGCGCCGTTGGGCCCCAGGAAACCGAAAATCTCCCCCCGGTTCACCTCGAAGCTGACCCGGTCCACCGCCTTGAAGTCCCCAAAATGGCGGGAGAGATGGTTAACGCTGATGGCCGGTTCAATTGTCATCTCTTAAGACCATCCCTGGGGCCCGGGTTTCACTGGCCCCGGCTTTCCAGCTCCTGAGGGCCGGGGCGGCAGGGGCTCGGCTTTGAGCCTGGGAATCGGCTCGCCCTCCGCTTAAGACCCGGCGGGTCGCTCCTGTTTCTGCTGCCGCTCCACGATTTGGACGAACAGATCTTCCAGATTGGGCTCCGCCGGGGAAATCCTCACCTCACTGAGCCCGGCTTGCTTTAGGGCCGCGGTCAAGGGCCCGGAGGCCCCAGCCGCGGAGGCCACCGTGAGCATCAGCCGCTCCCCCATCACCAGGGACTGGAGGACCAGGGGGTGGCCGCTCAAGATCTTCCGGGCCAACCGCATATCCGAGGCCCTGGCCTCTAACAATTCGCCCTGGAAGGAGCCTTTGAGGGTCTTGGGGGTATCCACCACCAGGAGCCGGCCCTGGTGAATCAAACCAACCCGATGAGCCCGCTCGGCCTCATCCATATAAGCGGTGGACAGGAAGATGGTGAGGCCGGCCCCCAGCAGGCGGTAGAGAATCTCCCAGAATTCGCGGCGTGAGACCGGGTCCACCCCGAAGGTGGGTTCATCCAGGAACAGAAGGCGGGGCGTATGGATCAAGGCGCAGACCAGCCCCAGTTTCTGGCGCATGCCCCCGGAAAGGTTGCGGGCCAAGCGCCGGGTGAAGGGTGTGAGGTTGGAAAAGCCCAGCAGCTCCGGAAGGCGGCGGTCCCGCTCGCGGTGACCCACCTGGTAGATGTCGGCGTAGAAGGCGATATTTTCCGCCACGGTGAGATCGTCATAGAGGCCGAAGCGCTGGGGCATATAACCGATCTGCTCCTTGAGGCGCTCCGCTCCCTTGACCGTGTCGAACCCGAGGACCTCGGCCTGGCCAGCGTCCGGGTCCATGATGCCCACCAGCATCCGCATGGTGGTGGTCTTGCCGGCGGCGTCCGGCCCCACCAGGGCGAAGACCTCCCCGTAGGCCACCTCCAGCTCCAGGCGGTCCACCGCCGTCAGGCCGCCAAACTCCTTGCTCAGGCCCCGGGCCCGGATGGCCGGCTCACCGGGCTTAGGGCTTCGGAGGCTGGCTGTCTGGCTGGCCAAGGAGGATTACCGCTTCCGCCGGCATGCCCGGCTTCAGGTCGTAATTGAGGTTCTGGGCCCGGATCTTGGTGCGGTACACCAGGGTTACCCGCTCCTTGTAGGTCTCCACCGTCTTGGGGGTGAACTCGGCCTTGGAGTTAATGAAGGAAACCCAGGCGGGATACTTCTTGCCGGGGTAGGCGTCGGTGATGATGTAGGCCTTCATGCCGAACTTGACCCGGGCCAGATCGGACTCGGGGATATATCCTTCGAAATAGATGTTGTCCAGGTCTCCCAGGGTAAGCACCGGGGCCCCCACCGCCGCGGTCATCCCCGGCTCCATGGGCCGCACCAAAATCACCGCGTTCACCGGGGAATAGATGGTGGCGTATCCCAACTGGGTGACGGCCAGATCCAGGGCCGCCTGGGCGGACTTCGCCTGCTCCCGGGCCTGGTCGATGTCCTCGGCCCGGTAGCCTTGCTGGCGCAGGTTGAGTTCCGCCAGGGCGTTCTGATGGTCCTCTTTGGCCATCAGGTAATCGGATTCGGCCTTATCCCGGGTCTGGGCCGGCACCACCTGGCGCCGATAGAGGTTCTCGTAGCGTTCATAATCGAGCTGCTTATTGACCAGATCAGCCTCGGTCTTGCCCACCTGGGCCCGGGCCTCTTCGACCTCCTGGGGCCGGTAGCCGGCTTCCATCTTGGCGAGATTGGCCCTGGCCGCGGCCAGGTCGGCCCGGGCCTTGGCGATTCCGTCCTTCAGGTCCTTGGCCTCCAGAATAGCCGCCTTTTGACCGCTGCTGACCCAGTCCCCTTCCTGGAAATAGATCTCTGCGATGAGGCCGGGCACCTTGAAGGCGAGATCGGTTTCGGTGGCCTCCATATGCCCTTGCAGGCGCAAGAGGTTGCCGGGCGGCCGGGGCTCCCACCAGCGCAGTGAATAGACCAGGACGCCGGCCACCACCAGCATGGCCAGGATCCCCAGGAGCAGCCTTCGTCTTCCTTGCATAGGGTCCCCCAGCGAGCCGCGGGCAAGAGCCCAAGCCCCGCCCGCGTCGGTTCATTTTACCCGCAAAGGAGTACAAAAAGCAAAGGATACCTACGGGGCGCCAGCTCCCGGCTTTAACCGGTCAGTTTTCAGCTTTTTGGAAAAGCTTGCTGCCGTTGCCGGCCAATTTCTCTCCTTCAAAGAACGCAGGCTAAAGCCAGCGGCTACCAGATCTAGTAAAGCAAAACCTCGTCAGGAACATTTCCAATTTTGGGTCCCTTGATCGGAGCTTATTAATGATTAAATTTTACCAATATCTGAAATTAAGAGGACGTTATGAAACCCCAAAAGGTCAAATTTCCTTTCAAGACCAGATTGAGCCTGAAGCCGCTGCTCGATTTCTGGGAACGCTCAGTGGCCGAAAACAAAGGCGGGATCAATTGCCTGGGGCCGGTTATCCGCCAGAAGTTGGAGAACGCCCCTGAGCTGCGGGAGCCCATCGAGGACCTCACCATCCTGGAAAAACACCAGGAAGTCCTGGATCTGTTGATGAGCGTGGTTTTCCCGCCGGCGTTTTGGGAGAGCGATTGCACCGCGGCCTTCGTGCCTTTCCAGTTTATTAGCTTCTATGCCACCCCGATTTTCAAGAACCTGTTCAGGATGGAAGGGATTAAAGGTTTTAGGCCGCAATTGAACATTAACCCCCAAGAATGGGAGTGGGGGCGGACCCTCAAGGCGTATATCTATATCCTGAATAAAGTTTACGGCATCGACGTCGCCTGGAGTTATCCCCTGATTGCCCATGGCCGCTGCCCTAAAACCGGACTGGATCGGTTTTTTAATATCACCCTGGACCCCAAGTTCCTGGAAATCAAGACGCTTAAGGAACCCAGAACTTTGACGGAAGCCGACCGGAATCGGCTCCTGGCTAACGTTACCGACCTGAAATTGTGGATGGAACTGATACCCCCGGAGAACTTTGAAATTCAAGGTTTTGGCGTTTTCCGGGCTACGGATGTGACGGCTCAGGAGATGCTATCGTCTCTGCAGGCAGACCTGTTCGAAAATGAGTCGATTTTTCAGCGGGATGGTTTTGCCGGCCTACAGGATAAATTGCAAATCTACTTGGGAGAGCAGGACATCTCACTTGGCCTGGCCGCCATCCGGGGTGAACAGATTCTCCTCTTGCCCCATGCCCATAGACAGCCGGAAACGACCTGCATTCTGGAGAATGCTACTCACTACCAAAGGAGCGAATTCAAGGGATCGATTTTTTCCCGGGTGCTGGATCAGGGCGAACCGCTGGTCGTTGAAGATCTGCAAGGTTATCCCGAGGGCACGGTCTTGGAAGGGCGCATGCTGGAGCACGGCTACCGGAGCGTTTATATCGCTCCCCTCTTCTACCAGGATCGGCTCCTGGGAACCTTGATGCTCAAGTCAACCCGCCCCGGGGCGCTGAACGCCCTGAACACGGCCACCCTGCAGCCAGTCCTGCTGCTTTTCGCCGTGGCCGTGAATCGCAGCCTCGAGCAACTGGACCAAAAAATTCAAACCGTCATCAAAGAGGAGTTCACCGCCATCCACCCCTCGGTGGAATGGCGCTTTCAACAGTCAGCCCTGCACTATATCCAGCATAAGGACGAAGGAGTTGCAGCCCCGGAACCCATTCGGTTCCCTCAGGTTTTTCCCCTGTTCGGCGTTTCGGACATCAGGATGTCCAGCGATCATCGCAACGCCGCCATCCAGGCCGATCTCCTCGAACATTTCCGCCTCGCCCGGGAAATCCTGCAGCTTGCCTATCAACTCCGGCCCTTGCCGATCCTGGCGGCCTTCAGCCATCGCCTCGACAAGCATATCCAGGAGCTGAAAGTCGGCCTGAATGCGGGGGACGAGGCTACCAGACCGCTTTTCATCCAGCGGGTGATCGAGCCATTTTTTGACCAATTGGCCAGCTTCGGCGCCCCGGCGGCCGAGAAGATAGCATCTTACCGGGCCGCCCTCGATCCTCAAATGAAGACTATTTACCGGAGCCGGCGAAACTTTGAAGAAAGCCTCAATCTCATCAATGAAACTATTGCGACGTATCTGGATCAGGAGGAAGCCAGGGCCCAGGAATATTTCCCCCACTATTTTGAAAAACTGAAGACCGATGGGGTGGAACACACCATATATATCGGCGCCAGTATGGTGGAGAACGGGAATTTCAGTCCCATGTATCTGAAAAACCTGCGGCTGTGGCAGCTCCTGGTTACCTGTGAGGTGGTGCGCCGCACCGGGGAAATCAAAGACCGCCTGCCGGTGCCGCTCGAAACCACCCACCTTATTCTGGCCCAGGATTCATCGCTCTCCATCTTCTTCAGTCCGGATGAGCGGCACTTCGAAGTGGAGGGCGCTTACGATATCCGCCACGAGATCATTAAAAAACGGATTGACAAGGCGATAATCAAAGGTTCTTCCGAGCGCCTGACGCAACCGGGCAAAATTGCCATCGTCTACTCCCAAACACAGGAAGGCGCGGAATACCTCGAATATATCGATTACCTCCAGGCCGCCGGCTACCTACAGGCTGAAACGGAGGAGGTGGAGTTGGAGGATTTACAGGGGGCCCAGGGGTTGAAGGCCCTCAGGGTCCAGGTCAATTTGCGCGCCTCTCGGGCGCAGAAACAGTCTCTTTCGGAAATCGTCCAGAGCGCAGTGAAGGCGCTGCCCAAGGAAGCCAACGCATCATCTTGAGAGGCCGCCCCGGCGCCGCTTCCCTGACCCACTTACTGTTCGTTGCCACTCTGAGGGCCCCGGGAACCGCACTTGCCATTATTTACGCCCGGCGCCTGGCCCCTCATCTGCCGTAATAGCCGGTGAGGGTGGCGGTGGTCAGGATCTTGCCCTCCAGGGCCTGCTTGAATTCCCCCAGGCTGGCGGCAGACCTCACCTCCAGCTTCGGCTCGCTCAGGGCGTAGAGGGTGATTACGTAAGGGTGGGCGCCGGTGCCGGGAGGGGGTTGGGGGCCGCCATAGCCTGGCTTGCCCCAGGAGTTCTGCAACTCCACCGCCCCGGGAGGCATCTTCCGGCCCGAAGCGCCCTCCTCCAGGGAAACCGCTGACCCCGGAATGTCCTTCACCAGCCAGTGCACCCAGTTATGGGCCACCGGGTGGGGATCGACGATGGACAGGGCGAAGGACTTGGTGCCGGCCGGGGCCCCGGACCAGGCGAGGGGCAACGATAAATTCCTGCCGCCGGCCGCCACCATGACATAGGGCAGGGGAATCTTCCCGCCATCTGCAAAAGCGCTGGACGTGAGCTGCATGACCTGACCTCCTAGGCTGGAAGGGAGATTGACGGCCAAAAGCAGGGCCGCCAGAATACCTGAGAAATACCATTTTTTCATAAGCACCTCCCCTTGGCGAATGGCAATTCCTGCATTTTTGCCTTTTTCCCTATTTATTCGTCTCAACTTTGAGCTTGAGAACTAGGCGTAAACCAAACTTTGTCATTTATGAGATTCTGCGGTCGCTTCGCTCCCTCAGGCTGACAAAACGGTGACTTTCGCAAAGGTCTCAACCTTGAACCTTCAACCTTGAACCTTGAACTAACCTCCGGTCTTTCCTTCCAAATAGAGTTTCAGGGCTGCCGCGGCGTTGTGGGTCTCATCCCGGGAGCTATACACCAGGGTGAGGTTGCCTTCCCGGTCCTTTTCCCGGAGCAGCCCGATTTCCTGGCCTTTGTCAGCCAGTTCGGCCCAATAACGCTGGCAAAACCTCTCCCATTTCCTGGGATCATGGCCGAACCATTTGCGCAGCTCCGGGCTGGGCGCCACCTCCTTGAGCCAGAGGTCCAGCGCCACCTCCGGCTTGCTCAGACCCCGGGGCCAGAGACGCTCCACCAGGATTCGGAAGCCGTCATCCGCCGTGGCGGGCTGATAGGCCCTTTTCGACTTAATCATGATTCACCTCGCGGCCCTTCATCCTTGTTCAGCCTGCTCCTGGCGAAGCCGGCCCATTTGCTGGTGGGGTTCAATTCCAGAAAGCGCCGCCAGTGGCTCCTGGCGCCGGAGAGATCGCCGGTCCCCTCCAGCACCATGGCCAGGTTGAAATGGCCGTCGGCGAACTCGGGGTCGCCGCACAGGGCCTTCCGGTAAAAGATGGCGGCACTGGCCAGTTCCCCCTGGCCCTCCAGGAGGTTGGCCAGGTTGTAGTTGCCCTCCACGTGATCGGGATCAACCCCCAGGGCCTGGAGGTAGCGGGCCGCCGCCGCCGTTTCGGCGCCCGCCAGGTACAGGAGGTTGCCCAGGTTCACCATGGCGTCGGCATGATCGGGCCTGGCGGCCAGGATGGCCTCATATTTCCCCCGGGCCTCGTCCAGCCGGCCCGCCTCTTCATCCTCCAGGGCCAGGTGGAACAAACCCTCATAGTCCTGCCGCGCCAGCGGAATGGGAAGGTTCTCCGGGCCGCCGAAATCGATGAGACGTTGCCCTTCGGGGGTAAACTTGAGGCGGTCCCTTCCCAGGACGATCTGACGCCGGTGAATGGAGATGCGCACCTCGGACAGGGGCTGTTTCAGTTCGGGCAGCAGGCGCCGCATTTTGGCCACGCATTTGCCGATCTTGGCGAGCGAAACCCCCTGACCCCGCAGTTGCCGGAGTGTGCGGAAGGCCACCAGGGCCTGAAAATCGAACCATGAGGTGCCCCCGGTCTTTTTCAGGCGCGGCACCAGGCCCCGGCGCTCCCAGCGGCGGACCCGGGTTTCGGAGATGCCCAGGAGTCTGGCGATTTCCCGCTGATCAAAGAGCTTCTTCAAGGCAGCAGCCTCTCGAAAACCGGGGCCCGGAAGTGGCCCCGGCGGGTGATGCAAGAAAGGCAAAAGTAAAAAGTAAAAAGGCAAAAATAAAAGGCAAAAAGGCAAAAATCAGGTGGCCTTCTAATTCCTTTTTCCTTTTACCTTTTGCCTTTTTCCTTTTCCCTTAGCCCCTTCCCGCCGCCGGGGCGCAAGTCAAAAAGCCATGTCCGGGGCCCAGATCTCGCAGACCTTGCCCACCAGCTCCTCTCCCGGCTTCAGTGTCTGTTTCCCCGGCTCCCAACCCGCCGGGGTGGCTTCACCCTCATGGGTTTGGACGTACTGGCAGGCCCGGATCTGGCGAATCATCTCGGCCACGCTGCGGCCCACCGCCGGGGCCAGCACCTCCATGGCCTGGAGAATGCCATTGGGATCGATGAGGAACCGGCCCCGGATATCCACGCCGTTTTCCTCATCATAGACCCAGTAGAGCTCGCCGATGCGGCCGCCCGGGTCCGAGAGCATGGGATAGGGCAGGCCTCCGGGAACCATCTTGGAAAGTTCGCCCTCCTGCCAGACCTTGTGAGTGTAGGGGCTGTCCACGCTGATGGCCAGCACCTCGGCCCCCAGGGACTTGATCTCACCGTACTTGGCGGCAACTGCCGTCAATTCCGTGGGTCAGACGAAGGTGAAATCCCCGGGATAGAAATAGAGCATGACCCACTTGCCGCGATAATCCGCCAGGGAGACGCTCTTGATCTCACCCTGGAGATACCCTTTGGTTTCGAACTCCGGAGCGGCCTTACCGATTCGTACTGTCATGATTGCATCCTCCTTGCTGGAATAGGCGGTGCCGCGGCCCGCCTTAGCTCCTTTTTGGCAAGCCCGGTCATCTATCACCATAAGTCGCAAGCGAGCCGGTGGCAATGCCGAGGCAGGCATAAACCCGGACAAAACCAAACAAAAATTCCGGACCAGAGCAGACTACTGGGTCCGGCAAGGTCTTGGTCACTCTCGCCGCTGCCTCGAAATGCTCTCAGCCCAAGATTTATCCGGGGCGCCAGAGCAAGAAAACCCCTCCAGCCGGGCCGGAAGGGTTTTGGGGGGGGAGGGCTCTTAATCCGGAGAAGGTCTGGTAAGGATTCTTCCCATTCCCCTTATGGGAGTGCCCCTTAGATTATTCTAAAGAGGGCGCCATCGGGAAAGACCTTACCAGGTTCTCAAGCAGCGAGAGCCTAGGGATGAATGGTGAGCACCGGGCAGGGGGCGCTGGTGACGACCTCGTCGGCCACGCTGCCGAAGAAGACCCGCTCCAGGCCCTTGCGCCCGTGGGCGCCCATGATAACCAGATCAATTTTCTCTTTTTTGGCTAACTCCAGGATCTGGGCGGCCGGATCACCCGTCAGAACCAGGGACTCCAGTTTGGGGAATCTCTTAAAATGCTCCTTGACCACGGTGGCCATCTTCTTGTTGGCGGCCGCCACCGCCTGCTCCTGGAAACTCTCGATGTTGCCGTGGGGCACGTAAAAGGTGGAAAAACTCGACAGGTCCTGGGCGACGAACAGAACATAGAGGGTGGCGTCGAACTTGTCCACAAAGGTGGAGACCCAGGGCAACAGGGTATCGTAGCTCTCGGCAAAGTCGATGGGGAAAAGGATTTTTCCTATTGTCTTCATTAGTTATGCTCCCTTCTGCTGGTCTTGCCTTGTAATTGTGAAATATAGTGTAAACTAAATGTTAACCTTGATATTGTCAAGCTAAAAACCGGCCGCGGCGGATAATACCCGCAAGTGGGCGATGACAACCGGGGCTATCCGGGAGGAGGGAAAGTCCCGGCCCTTGCCAAAGTGACCGACTGGACAAAAAATCCTTGCCAAATGGATTTTAGGTTATTATATTTCCCAGCGTCTCCCTATCAAAAAAGCGGGGAGACTGAAATCATCAGGGATTGAGGTGAGCGCCATCGGCGAAATTCGCTTCGGTCGGGACCATCTCTGGGTACGCATGGATGATGAGACCCAGGCCACCATCGGCCTGACGGATCATCTTCAGGAGAAGTTGGGGGAGATTTACGGTATCCGGCTCCCCGAGGAAGGTGAGGAGTTCCTCAAAGATGAGTCCCTTACCAAGATAGAGGCCAAAAACGGCCGCCGTGACGTCAAGGCGCCGGTCTCCGGCGAGGTCCTCGAAGTCAATTACGAAGTCGTGGAAGAGCCGGAGATCATCAATGAGGACCCCTTGTCGGAAGGCTGGCTGGTCAAGGTGGAGTTGACTTCCAGCCAGGAGTTTGATGAACTCCTGACCGAAGAGGAATACAAAGACTACTTGAGCGAGGACGAAGAAATGGAGGACCTGGAAGAAGATTAAAGTAATAACCGCCTCCGGTTTCTTCCTCCATTCCCCTGGATCTTCCTTGAAGCTCCTATCCTTAAGCCTCCTTGGCCGGAAAGCCCGAGGTCTCAACCTAAAACCATGTCCGCTACCAAAAAGCAAGCCCAGCCGAAATCCCGGCTCTGGGACTGGCTAACCTCCATTCGCCTTACAGTTTACCTGCTGCTGATCCTGGCGGCCGTGGCCATCTTTGGCGCCGTGCTGCCCCAGGGGCAGCCGGCGGAATTTTATCTCGACCGCTTCGGGGAGACCTGGGGCGGACTTATCTGGCGCGGCGGCCTGGCCAACATCTATTTCAGCATCTGGTTCCTGGCCCCCATTAACCTCCTGGCACTGAATATTCTGTCCTGCCTGATCCACGGCCTACCCCGGGCCTGGCGGCGGTCATTTATGCCTCTCAGCGCCGAGGCGGCCCTCAAACTGCCGCCGCGGGCCGGGCTCAAATGGCCTGGGAAAATGGACCCGCGGGAGGCAGTGGCCGGTATTTGGCGCCGGGAATTGGGCCGCCCCCGGCGTCAGACCCTGGACGGCCAGGAGGTCTTCTATTATGAATCCGGCCGTTTCCGGCCCCTGGGGCCCTACCTGGTGCATGCCGCCCTGCTGTTTATCCTGGCCGGGGGCCTGATCGGCAAATTCTGGGGGATTGAAGGCAGTCTGCCCCTGAGGCAGGGGGAAATGGCCCAGAGCTTTATGGTGGGGGAGACCGAGAGGCCCTTAGGTTTTCAAGTGCGCCTGGACCACTTTGGGGTCCAGTTCTATGAGGAAGGCGGCATACCCAAGGAATTTCGCTCCGACCTCACTTTTACCCAGGGCGCCCGGGAGCTCAAGGCCACCTGCCGGGTGAACGAACCGGTGAGCTTCGGCGGTTACACCTTTTACCAGGCCTCCTACGGCACCCAACCCGAGGGACCGGTGCGCTTGCAGGTCAGCCAGGGGCCGCGCCAGGAGAGCCTCCAGGCCGCCATGCACCAGTGGCTGACCCTGCCCGGCAGCCAGGCGCAAATCATGGTCATCGAGGGAGAAGCCAACCTCGAGGGTTTTGGTCCGGCGGTGCAGCTCGCTTATAAAAACGGGTCGGAGCATCCCTTAATCTTCTGGGTCCTGAAAGATCATCCGGAGATGGCGGAGCCAATCGGGCCTTACCGGTTTGCCCTGGAATCGGCAAATTTTAAATTTTACTCGGTTTTCGAAGTGAATCGGGACCCAGGGGTCCCCTGGGTGTATCTGGGCTTTCTCCTGTTTTTGCCGGGATTTTACCTGGCCTTCTTCCGGCCCCACCAGTGTTGGGCGCTGGTCCTGGAAAAATCTCCCAAGGGGGACTGGCAGGGGCGCCTCCTGGGGTCGAGCCCCCGGGCCCGGGAGAACTTCGACCTCCGCCAGACCCGCCTTCTGGAGGCACTTAAGAAGGAAATGGCATCATGAGTCAGTTACTGGGCTTAGCAATGTTAATCTATCTGGGGGTGGCCATCATCCTGGTCATAGCCGAGTTGTGGTCTTCCCCCTTGATGCAGCGGGCGGGGCGCGGGTTGCTGTGGGTCGGGCTGGCGCTGCAGACCGGGGCCCTCATCGGCCGCTGGTACGTCTCTTACCAGATGGCCGCCGGGCCCACCCCGCCGCCGCTCTTCCTGGAGAAGCTCCGCCTGATTATCTTCCAGGCGCCGTTGTCAAATTATTACGATTCCCTGGTATTTTTCTCCTGGTGCCTGCCGGCCATGGGGCTGCTGGCATTCCGCCGTTATTTACGGGGCTGGCTGGGCGCCATCGTGGCGATGCTGGCCTGCCTGCTCCTGGCCAAGGCCTCATTCGGCGGGGTGAATGCCAACGTTCAGCCCCTGATGCCGGCCCTGAAGAGCAACTGGCTCCTCATCCACGTGGTCATTTGCTTTTTCGGCTATGCCGCCTTGACGGTGGCCTTCGGCGCCGCCCTTCTCTACCTCATCCAGGATTATAGTTCCAAAGGGCCCCGCCCAGCCCTGCCGGCCCTGCCGTTGTTGGACCGGCTCATTTACCGGGCTGCGATCCTGGGATTTTTCCTGCTCACCTTCGGCATCCTGACGGGCGCGGTATGGGCTGAAACCGCCTGGGGGAAGTACTGGAGTTGGGACCCCAAGGAGGTCGCCTCTTTGGTCACCTGGCTCATTTACGCAGCCCTGCTGCACGCCCGCCTGCTGAAGGGCTGGCAGGGGCGCCGCATCGCCTGGCTGGCGGTCCTGGGCTTCCTGGCGATTATCTTCACCTACTTCGGCGTCAACTACCTGCAAAGCATGCACGCCTACATGACCTGACCAGGTATTCCCCACCTTAGGACAAAAAAGGGGGAATCATATACTTGACTCCCCGTTCCTTCACGGCCGTAGGGGCGGCGTCTCGCCGCCCTGGGCGGGGAAACCCCGCCCCTACAAAAGATAATCGAGGGATTCAAATATCTAATTCGCAAAAAAAGGGGCACGGCCAGCCGCGCCCCTTAATCGTCTTTGAGTCAAACTCAACCGGCGGCAGGAAGTCCCAAGACTTCGCCAATGCTACATCGATCCAGCCTGCTGCCGCCCCTCAGAGCGGCTGCCTACCGGTGCCAAGCTGGTTTACTTGGACGGCACACTGGTGGGTTCGCAGAGCAAATCCTCGGAAGTGGCCAGCCGGCCGCATTTGTTGCAGACATACTTGATGTCTGCCAGTTTGCCCTTGCAATAATGCTTGGTATGAGGGGCCTTTTCCCCGCAAAAGGCGCAGGTCATGGGGTCCATGTTGGGGTTGCACAGGTGCCCCGGCTCCTCGGCCAAGGCGCCGCAGGTCTGACAGGTATAAACTTTCTTTGCCATATTTTCCTCCCCGCGATCTAGTCTTTAGGAAGAGGATAAGGTTCAATATGGCGATGTCAATGCGCCGGGTCCACAAAAATCCCCCTGAGGCTCCGGGCGGCAGGCTTACCGGAACGGCCGGGAATTAGGGGCGGCGGCACTCAGCCCGCAAGTGAGAGGCTGGCCGCACCGGAATCGAGGCGGGCCCGGGCTCCCAGGGGCAGGGTGTAGTTGTCCGCCTGGTGGCCCACGGGAAGGCCGGCCAATACCGGCACCTCCAGGTGCTCCAGGGCTGCCGCTGAGACCTCCAGCAGGCCCTCGAAGCTGCCGCAGCCGCTGAAGGCCCCCAGGACCACGCCCAGGACCCCGTCCAGGGCGCCGGCTAACAGCAGGTGATGGAGCATACGGTCCAGGCGGTAGCGGGGTTCGTTGTGATCTTCCAGGAAGAGGAGATAGCCCCGCAGTTGCGGGGCAAACGGGGTTCCCAGCAGATGACAGAGGGTAGTGAGATTGCCGCCGGCCAGCGGCCCTTCGGCCACCCCGGGGCAAATAACGGTCAGGTCCGCAAAGGTGACCGCCCGGGGCCCCGGGGCCGTCAGCCAGTCGAACAGGCTTTGCCGGGCGCCCTCGGTCATCCCCGGCAGTTGGGCCACGGTGGGGCCGTGGAAGGTAACCAGACCCAGGCGGTGGTGCAGGTGCCAGAGGAGATTGGTAAGGTCGCTGAAGCCCACCAGGCGCTTGGGGGCCGCCCCCAGGGAAACCGGGTCCAGGTAGGGCAGGAGCTTCAGGGAGCCGTAGCCGCCCCGCACCCCCATGACCGCCTTGATTTCCGGATCGCCCCAAAGCTCCTGAAAGCGCCGGGCCAACTGCCGGTCAGTCTCCCTTCCCGGGGCCCGGCTGGAGAAGACCTCCGGGCCGCACTGCACCCGAAAGCCCCAATCCCTCAGCACCTGCACCCCGGCCTCCCAGGCCTCCCGGGCCACGCAACTGGCCGGGGCCGCCAGGGCGATGGTCTCCCCGGGCGAGAGCGGCGGCGGCCAGGTAAAGCCGGCCGGGGTCCGGAGGCCACCCCCCTCCCCTTCCCTATCCTGGAAATCGGGACCCATGCGCTTTCCTGACTAGTGGTCTGTTACCCAATTGATTATCCATTCAAAATGACTGATTTTTAACCCCCCTTTGGAAAAGGGGAGTAGGGGCGATTTAATATAACATCTTGAAGTCCCCCTAAATCCCCCTTTTTCAAAGGGGGACTTAACCAGGCAAAATGCCGCGTTCTAGTCTTGATATTATGCCCAGCCAATTATGGAACACCCCACCGCATATTCCCAACAGCCGCTCATGAGCCTGCGGCTCACCCGAAAATTAGGAAAAGAATGGCGAGGAGGGCGTGCTTGCCCGCCTCCCAGTCCGCACAGGCAAGATGCCGGCGCCCTCAATTTTTCCAAATTATCTTTAGTGTATTTACCAATTTTATTATAATAACCAGATTATTATGCGTGTCGCCAATTTTTTAGCTAACCAAGGAAGGCGCCTCCGGTCCCCGGCGGTCGCGGCGTCTTTGGTCCTGGCCCTGATTTGGCTCCTGGCGTTGGCCTTCCGGCTCAGCGACCTGGCGGCCCGGGACTTATGGACCGACGAGGCCTGGGTTGCCCTGGCGGCCTTGAAATCCTCCGCGGCCGCGGCCCTGGCCGCGGGCCATTCCACCCCGCCCTGGTACCTCCTGGGCGTCTGGGCCACGGCCAGGCTCCTGGGGGGCCAGGAATGGGGCCTGCGGTTTCTGTCCTTCGCCTTCGGGGTGGGCACCCTCCTGGCCATCTGGCTGCTGGCCTTGAGACTTACCTCCCGGCCCGCCTCCCTGCTGGCCCTGGCCATGGTGGCCGTCTCCCCCGTGATGGTTTACTACTCCAAGGAGTTGAAACAGTATAGCGGCGACGCCTTCTTTGCGGTGTTGGTCTTTTACCTGGCAGAACGTCTCTGCGCATCCCAGGGCCGCCGCGGTTGGGCCGCCCTGGCCCTGACCGGGGTGCTGGGGCTGGGCTTTTCCCATCCCCTGATCTTCTGCCTGCCGGCGGCGGGGCTCATCCTTTGGCGCGAGCTGCCCGCGGCCCGCACCCGCCTGGCCCTTCTGGGCGGCCTTTGGCTGCTCGCCTTCGGGGCCTATTATTTTCTGTTTTTTCGCCACGACCTGGACCCGAAGTTGATTGCCTATTGGGCCAAGGACTATCCCGATCTCTCCGGCCCCGGCCGGTTTTGCCTCTGGCTGGGGGCCGCTTTGTACCGCTACTTCTGCTATTTTCTGGGAAAGTGGGGGGTGTTCTGGGGACCGCCCCTGCTGGCGGCCGGGGCCTACGCCCTGTGGCGCCGCGGCGGCGGCCGGGCGCTGGCCTACTGGGGCCTTCCCATCCTGCTGGCCCTTTTGGCCGCGGCGCTGCACCGCTACCCCTTTATGGGTGACTACGGCGGCAACCGGCTGATGCTGTTCAGCGCGCCCCTGCTCTACCTAGTGCTGGCCGCCGGGGCCTGCCTGGCGCTCTCCTACCTGTGGCGCGGGTGGCGCCGCGGGCTGGCCGCGGGGCTGACCGCGGCCCTGATCATCTCGCTTAATCCCTTAAAAAACTTCCGGGAAAACCTCCACCCGACGATGAACCGGGAGGATATCAGTCCCCTGGTAACCCGCCTGCAGCAGGAAATGCAGCCCCGGGATGAGGTTTACGTCTACTACTTTGCCCAATGGCCGTTTGCTTATTATTACCGCGGGCAGGCGGCGCGCCTCTGCATCGGCAAGTCCTGCTACCAGACCGGGCTGAAACCGGAGTCCCGGGGGCGGGCGCCGAAACGGCTCTGGCTCATCGCCTCCCACATTATCAACGTCCAGGACATGCGGAAATTCGCCGCCAAACTGCTGGGACCGGCCTGGCGGGAAAGCACCTGCGAGCAGGCCCCGGGAGCGGTGCTCTTTTGCTTCCGGAGCGCCGAGGAAACCAGGGTGGCGGCTATCCGCCGGCAGGCGGCGCCGGGACCGCCTCTAGTTGCTGCTGCAACTCCCTCAAGCGCAGGGGTTTATAGTAAATAACTCCCTTTGACCCCGGCCCCCCGCGCCGGGCCCCCAGGCCGGCCAGGGCCCCTGCTGGCCACCCCTCGTCTTTAAGAGTCTCCCACCCGGATGCGCAGGTCCCGGACCAGGTCTGGTCCCAGGACCCTGGCCAGTTCCTCCAGGATCTTCGGTTTCAGGAATTGCAGTTCCTGGCCCCAAACTCCGTCCGTCACTTCCACCCAGAGCTCCCGCCGCCTCAGGTCCACCAGGCGGGCGTGTTCCCTGATGACTGCGGGCGCCGCCCTCTCCCAGACCTGGCGGATGCGCTGCCGCAACTCCAGGCCCTCCCGGTCCCCGGGCGAAAGCAAGTGCCGGAGCACGTCTTTGACGGCCAGCGGCCGTGACGATGGAGTCCGTTTTGCCATATGCCACTTATCTAGAGGCTAGGGATCAATTCAATGAAAAGATTTCTTTTCTAATCCCTAATCCCTAATCCCTGACCCTTACCCCGCGCGCTCCCGGGCCCGGGCGAAGCCAGGGGCGGCTTTGGCGATCATCGTTTCCGGCGCGCAAAAGGCCAGGCGGAAATGGCCCGGCCGGCCGAAGCCCCGGCCCGGCACCGCCAGGATGTTCTCCTCCCTGAGGAGGTCCACGAAGGCCAGGTCGTCGCCCCCCGGGGCCTTGGGGAAGAGATAGAAGGCTCCTTTGGGTTTGAAAAATTCATAACCGGCCTGCTCCAGCACCTGGCAAAAGGTCTCCCGGCGCCGGGCATAGGGCGCCATATCCACCCGGACTTCCGTCAGGGGGGCCACCACTCGCTGCATAAAAGCGGGGGCGTTGACGAACCCCAGGATGCGGTTGGCCAGCGCCAGGCCGCCCGCCAGTTCCAGGCGCCCCGGGGTCCGGGGGCTCACCGCCGCATAGCCCAGGCGCTCCCCGGCGATGGAAAGATCCTTGGAAAAGGAATTCGCCAGCAAGGTGTCGGGGTAGGCCGCGAAGACGCTGGGGACCTCGAGTCCATCATAGACGATGCGGCGGTAGGGCTCATCCGCCACCAGATAGACCGGCCGGCCGTGGGCTGCCCTGTGCCGTCCCAGCAGTTGACCCAGTTCCAGCAGGGCCGCGGCCTCGTAAACCTGGCCGGTGGGATTGTTGGGGGAATTGATCAGCACGGCCCTGGTCTTGGGGCTCAAGACCGCGGCCAGGCGCTTCAGGTCCAGCTGGAAGTTGGCATCGGTTTCCGCCACCCGCACCACGCCGCCGTGGTTGTCGGCGTAAGCCAGATATTCCACGAAATAGGGGGCAAAAACGATCACCTCATCGCCTGGGTCCAGGATGGTCTTGAGGATGACGTTGAGGGCTCCGGCGGCGCCGCAGGTGAGGATCAGGTCGTCGGCCCGGAATTCGAGCCGATGGACCCTGCCCAGGTGGGCGGCCAGGGCCTGGCGGGTCTCCGGCAACCCGGCGTTGGGCATATAGCCGTGGAGACCGGGGCGGGGGTCTTGCGCCGCGGCCGCCAGTTCCTCTTTGAACCGGCGGGGCGGCTCCAGGTCGGGATTGCCCAGGGTGAAATCGAAGACCTGATCCACCCCCAGCCGCGCCTTAAGCTCGCGGCCCTCTTCGAACATTTTCCTGATCCAGGAGGAGCTCTCCATCGCCGACTTGATGCGCAAGGCAATGCTCATAAGGGACCTGTTTTCTGTTTTCTGTTCTCTGTTTTCTGTTCTTCTCTGCGCTCTCTGCGCCTCGGCGGTGAAAATATTCACCGTAGAGACGCAGAGGACGCCGAGAAAGTCTGTTAATCCTGTTCTTCCACCTGGTAGCCCGCTTCCTTCAAGGCCTTAAGCACTGCCTGGCCATGCTCCAGGTTCCGGGTCTCCAAATTGAGCAGCACCCGGGTATAGTCCAAAGGCAATTCCCGGGCCAGGCGGTCATGAAACAGGCGGAGGATATTAGCCCTGGTCTCCCCCAGGAGGGAGGTGAGGCGCCCCAGAGACCCGGGACAATCTTCCAAGGCTACCCGTAAGGTCAGGAGGCGGCGCTTCTCCAGAAGGGCCCGGGACAGCACCCGCTCCAGCAGGGGAATGTCGATATTGCCGCCGCTCACCAGCAGGACCACCCGCCGGCCCAGGGAGGGGGAGGCCATCTGCCCCAGGAAGGCCGCAGTGGCCACGGCCCCGGCCCCTTCGGCCAACACCTTTTTGCCTTCGAGTAGCAGCAGCAAGGCCTGGGCAATTTCCTTCTCCTCTACCAATACCAGGTCTTTCAAGTACTTGTGGAGCAGGGGATAGGCGCGGCTGCCAATGAGGGGCACCCGGATGCCATCGGCCAGGGTGGGCAGGGCCGGCACCGCCGTCGGGGCCCCGTGCCGGAAGGCCGCCGCCAGGGAAGGCACCTGCGCGGTCTGCGCCCCGATGACCCGGACCCCGGGCCGGGATTCGCTCAATGCCAGGGCGGCGCCCGCCGCCAGGCCGCCGCCCCCCACCGGCAGCACCACCGTGTCCACCTCCGGCAGGTCCTCCAGGATCTCCAGCCCCACCGTCCCCTGGCCGGCCATCACTTCGGGGTCGTCATAGGGATGGATGAGGCTATAACCCTCGGCCTCCATGGCCCTGGCCTGCTCCAGGGACTCGGAGACGTCCCGGCCGGACAAAATGACCTGGGCCCCGTATTCCTGGGTGGCCATCTGTTTGGAAATGGAGGCCCCCTGGGGCATGACGATGGTGGCCGGGATTCCCAGATGGGCCGCCGCGAAGGCCACTCCCTGGCCATGGTTGCCCGCGGAGGCGGCCACCACCTTCCCGGCTCCTTCGCCCCGCTCCTTCAGGAGGGAGAGGCGGTTCATGGCCCCCCGCAGCTTGAAGGACCCGGTGGTCTGGAGGT
The DNA here is from genome assembly GCA_049580385.1 of Desulfobaccales bacterium. Classification (GTDB taxonomy): domain Bacteria; phylum Desulfobacterota; class Desulfobaccia; order Desulfobaccales; family 0-14-0-80-60-11; genus JAPLJC01. The sequence goes on from JBAUPV010000006.1 coordinate 170,238, forward strand.
TCTCCAGTTTGAGATAGACCTCCCGGCCGCTTTCCCGGCTCAAAATGTTGGAATAGATCAGGGGGGTGTGCAGCACCACCCCCTTAATCCGTTCTCTGGCTGCCTGGATGTCTTGGAGGGTCATCAGCACCTGCTTGGGTTTGGGAAAATACCTGCACGCTGCAGGCGGTCCGGGCCTCGGGCCCAGCCCCGCGGGTTGAGAAAGGCCTGATCTCCCCGGGGGCTGTCCAGCCATTGCCAGCGTCGGTTCTAGTTACTATTTTTCGGCTATGATGACAATACCTTAAAAGTGCGGGGGTGTGGGTCATGGAAGTGATGGCGGCATTGCTGACCAGGTTCAAAGGCCGCTTCGCCGCGGAATTGGGCCTTAAGGTCTCCTCCGGCCCCGAGGCGCGGCAGCAATGGTTTCTGGCGGCCATCTTCTACGGAGCCCGCATCTCCGGCGTGCTGGCCGCCCGTACCTTCCGGGTCTTCGCGGCGGCGGGGGCCACCTCACCCGAAGCCATTCTGGCCCGGGGCTGGGAGGGACTGGTGGCCCTCCTGGACCAGGGTGGCTACGCCCGTTATGACTATAAGACGGCCACCAAGCTGCTCCAGGTGATGGCGTCTTTAAAAGAGCGCTATCAGGGCTCCCTGGAGCGCCTGCACGAGGCGGCGGCCGACCCTGCGGATCTCGAGCGGCGGCTCATGGAACTGGCCCCGGGGATCGGCCCCGCCACGGTCAACATCTTTTTACGGGAATTGCGGGGGATCTGGGTCAAGGCCGCACCGCCGCTCAGCCCTTTGGCCCAGGCCGGAGCCGAAGAAGCGGGGTTGGCGGCCCGGGGGCTCAGCCCCCGGGAGGCCTTGGAGGAGATTTTCCGCCACTGGCAAGCCCAGCCGCTGCCCGGCTATGACTTCGCCGACCTGGAAGCCGCCCTGGTGCGCCTGGGCCTGGAACTGCGCCGAGGGAGCCGGAAAAAGGCAGGGGGAAGGGATTAGGGATCAGGGATCAGGGATTCGCGGCAATACTACTGGCCTGTGGCCGCCATTAATTCCTTTCTGTCTTGTTGCCTGGATGGTAAGGTTTTACTCAACTGGGCGACCCAGCCGGTCGCCCCTACGACTCGAAACTCAAAACCCGAAACCCGAAACTCGAAACTCAGAGGAATCCCATGTCCAACTGCATCTTCTGCCGGATCGCCTCCGGCCAGGCCCCGGCGGCGCGGGTCCTGGAGACCCCCCGGGTCCTGGCCTTTCTGGATATCGCCCCGGTGCACTATGGCCACACCCTGATTATTCCCAAGGAGCATTATCCCACCATGCTGGAGCTACCCGATGACCTTTGGCAGGAGATGGGGTCGGTGGGCCGCCGGGTGGCCCGGGCCCTGGGGACCGCCCTCGACGCCCAGGGCTTCAACATCAACATGAATAATTTCGAAGCCGCCGGCCAGGCGGTCCCCCACGCCCACCTGCACGTCGTCCCCCGCTATTTCGGCGACGGCCTGCTCCTCTTTCCCCACCAGGAATACCGTCCCGGGGATCTGGAAAAGACCGCGGCCCAGCTGCGCCAGACCCTGGCGGGGGGGTGACGGGAGTTCAAAGTTCAAGGTTCAAGGTTCAAAGTTGAGACTTCTGCGAAAACCAACTTTTCCGTCCTTCGCTGCACTCCGGATCTCCCGTTCCTCCATAATTATCTGAAATAATTAGTAAGATAGGTTTATTAGTTAACCCAGAAGACCGGCGAATACTTTTGAATATGAGTTGGATAATTTCTGAGAATTCCTCTTGACAAGGACAAATTAATGTTCTACTATTTCTCCTATAAATCCCTACAATATTTTTAGACAGGAGAATAGGATATGCAGACGATTGAAATCGATTTTGATGTTTTCAAGGAAATCACTGTTCGCCGCAAACATGCAGGCATTACCCCTAATGACGTACTCCGTGAAGTCTTTGGCCTAGAGCCGAGACAAGATTCTATGACCCAAAAAGCTCAACTTGGAAAGCCTTGGGTTGTAAAAGGGGTGGTATTTCCGCACGGGACAGAATTCAGGAGCTCTTATAAAGGCCAGATGCATTACGCGAAAGTTGATGATGGCTCGTTGCTTCTTAATGGAAAAAAATTTTCTTCTCCATCCGCGGCGGCCATGTCAATAACTGAAAATTCGATAAATGGCTGGAAATTTTGGGAATGCAAATTGCCCGGAAATCATAATTGGAAGATCATAATTTCTCTCAGAAAAGATTTAATGGCACGAACTTTGGCACGGACCTTGACTGCTGAGGAATTAGCAGAATTTAAATGAGAAGCGAAAGGGCAAAGTTGAAATTGCTAGTATGAATTAGCAAGTGAAACGCGTTATGAATTGGGGGAATTGGTTATGACACGCAGAAATCGTATCCGCCGAGTCGCTATTCTCTGCTGCCATTGCCTCAGGAACATAGCTTTCTATATGTCGGGTTGGCGACAGGGTGAGTTTATCACTAAAAAACCAAGCCAGTTTTGGATAAACGTTAACGGAAATTTTATGGATATCTGTGTGTTAGAGTGGTGTAAGCTCTTCGCTGAAGAGAAAAAAGGTAAGCACTACTGGGGCAAAGTTATTACTGACCACGCATCGTTCTTTCACGGACTATTAAATGAATTGGGGATCACTAAAGATGACTTTGCATTATATATCGATGAAATGCGCTCATACCGAGACAAATTTGTTGCACATCTTGATTTAAACGTGAGGATGCATATCCCGAAGCTGCTAATTGCGCAACAAAGCGCTTCGTACCTTTACGATTATCTGCGTAGCTATGAAGATGAAGAGGGTTTTTTCAGCGATGCTCCAGAAACAGCATCATCTTTTTACAACCGCTTTTTGAATGAGGGGAAGGTGGTGTATCGAGAGGATAGTTCTTTTACTTCGCTCCCTTAGAATGACATCTTGCGGGGATTTCCCCTGGCTCCTAATCCCTCTGAGCTTCGGCGCGCCAGAGTTCTTGCAGAAAATCGGAATTCTCCGAAATGGGTATCGCTTCCCCATCGATGGAGGCCACCGGCATCAGCTCCAGGAGTGAGTTGGCCAGCCAGACGCCGTCGGCCTGGCGCAACCGGCTGGGCTCAGTGGGGACCACTTCCAGTAGCAGACCCAGGCGGGCCAGGGCCAGGGTCAAGACAGCCAGGGTGACCCCCGGCAGGGCGCTGGCCGCCGCCGGGGTGCAATAGACCCCGCGGCTGAGATAGAGCAGGCTGGTGGCGGCGCCTTCGGACAGTGTCCCGTCGGCCTCCAGGATGAGGGCCTCCCTGGCCCCCTGCTCCAGGGCGTACTGCCGGGCCGCCAGATAAAACAGATAATTGAGGCTCTTGTGGCGTCCCAGGAAGGTGGTGCGCCGCTCCGGAAAGGTGGCCACCGGCCAGCCGGCGGCGTACTCCGCCGGCGGCGGCGGTTCATAGGGCTGGGCCCAGATCACCAAAGTGGGGCGAATCCCTGCGGGCAAACCGAGCCCCGCCGCGGCGCCCCGGCTAAGCAAGATCTTCACCCGGGCCACGCCCCGGTCCAGACCGTTCACCGACAGCAGCTTATCGAGGCGCTCCTCCCAGGGCAGGTCCCCAGGAAGGGGCAGGTGAAAGGCCTGGGCCGAAGCCAGCAGGCGGGTCAAATGTTCCCTGAGAAAAAATAAGCGGCCGGCCTCGGCCCGGATGGTTTCGAAAAAGCCGTCCCCGTATTGAAAGCCCCGGTCATTCACCGACACCCGGGCCTGGTCCGCGGGAACCAGGTCATCATTGAGCCAGACAAATTCAGGTTTTTTGTCCATCCTTCCCTCTAGTGTGATGCTTCATAATTGCTATGCCATTTAAACCCAATCAGTGATCAGTGATCAGTGGCCAGTGATCAGTAAAGGCAAATCTGATTACTGATTACTATCCTTTCACTCCCTGGGCCACCGTCGCCTGGACGGCGGCTTCGTACAGTCTGTAACGATGCGCCACACTACACCAAATCCTGCTCAATCAGCCGGAACAGGGTGCGCCCCTTGTGCAGAGTCTCTTCATATTCATCCTCTTCCCGGGAGTCGTACACCACCCCGCCGCCCACCGCAAAATGAGCCTGGCCTCCAGCGAGTACCGCGGTGCGAATGGCCACGTTGAGGTCCAGGTTACGGTGCAGCCCCAGGTAGCCGATGGCCCCGCAGTAGACCTGGCGCACGCCAGGCTCCAGCTCGTCGATGATCTCCATGGCCCGGATCTTGGGGCAGCCGGTGATGGAGCCCCCGGGGAAGGTGGCCCGCAAGATGTCTGCCGCCGCAACGCCGGGCCTTAAGCGGCCGGTGATGATGGACACCAGGTGGTAGACGTTCTGATAGGCCTCCAGGCGCTTGTGCTCGGCCACCCGGACGCTCTTAGGCTCGCAGACCTTGCCCAGGTCGTTGCGCAGCAGGTCCACAATCATGGAGAGCTCGGCGTCGTCCTTGGGGCTGTCCTCCAGTTCCCGGCGCAGGGCTGCGTCTTCCCCGGCAGTGGCGCCCCGGGGACGGGTCCCCTTGATGGGCCGGGTCTCCAGGTAATCCCCCCGGCGGCAGAGGAAGCGCTCCATGGAGGTGGAGAGCACCCGGAAATCGCCGCAGTTGAGGAAGGCGTAGAAAGGCGCCGGATTGAGCTGAAAAAGCCGCCGGAAGAGGGTGTAGGGCTCCCCGGCCAAGGGAAAGGAGAAGCGCTGGGCCAGGTTTACCTGGTAAACGTCTCCCTGGCGGATATAGTCCCGGATGCGCCTGATGGCCGCCAGGTAAGCCTCCCGGCTAAAGTTGCTGGTGAGCGTCCCCACCTGGTAGGGTCCCGGGGGCTCGGCCGCTGCCCCCCAGAGAACGGCCTCATTGGCCCCCTCGGGCCGCCGTCCCCGGGCGTCTTCGTGGATTACCCTCACTTCCCGGAATTGGCCGCCCCGGCGGTCGTGCACCACCAGTCGCCGGGGAAAGGCCATCACCAGGTCCGGGAGATTGAGATCATCCGCCGCAGTTTGGGGCAGTATCTCCAAATGGTTTTTCAGGTCGTAGGCCAGAAATCCCAGGCACCCGGCGGCCAAGGGGTCAAGGGGCGTCCGCCCCGGCAGCTCCAGGCCGCCCAAGGCGTCTTCCAGGACGGTAAAGGGGTTGCCCCGGCACACCCGGCTTTCGCCTGAAAGCCTCCAACTGACCTGATCCCCCTTGGACTTAAGCACCAGGAAGGGGTCCCAGCCCATGAGGGAATAGCCGGCACAGTCGAGGTCGCCGCCGCTCAAGAGCAGCATGGCATAAGGGCGCCGGCGGATGGCGCCGAAGAGGTCCGCCAGGTCCCGCACGCCTGGCGGAGGCGTAAATGGCCGCACCTCGATATCGACAATTCTGCCGAACCCGATAGGGGAAGAAGGGCCGCGGAAAATCACTCCCCCCGCCCTCTCCTCAGGCTTTCCTGTCCACTCTGCGGCTGGGGTGGGGGGAGGGAATTGGCAAAAGGTTCCGGTATTTTTCGCACGGGCAGGGACCGCCGGGGGGCGCCGCCTTCCCAAGACTCCCCCAAAGGACTATCCTGCACTTCCCGCAAAAAATTCGCCGCCAGTTGCCGGCCGTAACCGGTAAGGAAGGACTCCGGGTGGAACTGGACCCCGTGCAGAGGATAACGCCGGTGGCTCAGGCCCATGATCACTCCATCTTCACTCTGGGCGGTGACCTCCAGGTCCGGGGCGACGGAGTCCGCCATCAGAGAATGGTAGCGGGCCGCGGCGAAAGGCGAGGGGAGGCCCTCAAACAGGCCCCGCTCCCGGTGGAAGACCCGGGAGGTCTTGCCGTGCACCGGCTCCGGGGCCCTGACCGTGACGCCGCCGAAGACCTCGTTGATGGCCTGATGACCCAGGCAAACCCCCAGGATGGGCAGGCGCCGATGGAAATGGGCGATCGCCGCCTTGCTGATCCCGGCCTGGGCCGGGGCCTTGGGGCCCGGCGAGATGCAGAGCCAGGCGGGCTTAAGGGCCTCGATCTCCGCCAGGGTCACCGCGTCATGGCGGAAGACCAGGACCTCCAGGTTAAACTCAGAGAAGAGCTGCACCAGGTTGTACGTGAAGGAATCGTAATTATCGATCATCACCAGGCGCATCTTCCCTCCCCCATAAAAAAAAGCCACCCCAGGAGTCTGGGTGGCTTTAGCCTGAACATAACTCTCAACTTTTATATATGGAGATTAAGCGGTGCTGTCAATGGTTTTCTCGGTCTGCTCAGGCCTCGCGGGTGATCCGCAGGCGGATGAAATAGAGGGTGCCAAAGGCGCTGGCATCCAGCCGGTGCTGCCGGAAGTCGTAATGCGGAACATAGCCGGCATCGTAGTCATCGCCTTCCCCCAGACCCATGGCCCGATCCATATCGCCGTCAGTGGCCATGACCAGGGCCTGGAGGAAAACGGCCCCGCCGTTGCGGGCCGTGGGATCATGGGCGAACACCGCCCCGCAGTCGCAGAATCCTCCGGCAAAATCGTACCACTGACCCTCCTGCAACTGCACCGGGCGCAGCACCTCCGTGCCGCAAAAAGGGCAGCGTACCTTGTGGGTGCGATCTGAAAACAGCTTCGGCATGCAAAAAACCTCGCAATGCTTCCCGGGTCCGGCTCACCTGGGAGCGCGGCACGGTGGCCGTGCCGCCAATCATGGCAGGCAGAGACGCCTGCACTACCAGGACGCGGTTCAGTCCATTATCCATTATTTTTCCGTTTTCGGCAATTATCTTACCCTCTATTGATATTGACAGGGCGGCTCCTTAGCCTTAAATTATTCTTCACTCGAAGTCAAAGGAGATGCAGCCATGGCGGACAAGACCATATGCTTTTCGGACCAGGAACAGATGAAGGTCGAAGCCATCGTCATCGACAAAGACGGGGAAGAGGCCTTGCTTTACCTGGCGCAACTGGATGACCGGTTAAATCCGCATTTCGGCCACGCCTGCGGGCCGAAGGCGGCGGAAGGCCCCCAGGGGCGCGGCTAATAACCAATTTTTTGGTGATAGCATCGACGGCTTCAGGATTCGGACCGGCCGCCAGGCCGGCGCCCGGCGCCGGCCCTCCCTCTAAGGCAATGTGGAGAGGGCTCAGCCGGCAGATGAGGAGATTATGGCAGACAAAGAGATCGTCTTTTCGGACCAGGAGCGGCAGCAGATACAGGCCATACTCATTGACAAGGACAAGGACGAGGCCATCCGGTATTTAGCCGGTCTGATTGATCGCATCAAAGGGCATGCCGGCCATGCCTGCGGCTTCAAACCGGCCAGGGGGTAGGAAAGGCGATAATCGCTGCTGACGGCGGGATGGACCGGCTGGCCCTGGTATCCGACACCCACGCCTACCGGGCCGGCCTGCCCCCGTTATTCGCCTTTCTACGGCGCCAGGGCCTGCGCCACCTGGCCTGCCTGGGGGACTGCCAGCCGGAGCCTTTCCGGGATTGGCTGTCCCTGGACCCAGGCCACCGCCTTTATTGGGTCTATGACGTCTTTGGCCCCCAGTTGCCGGAAGCCACCGCCTGCGGGTTGGTCCTGGAATTGGAGGCCAGGGTCTTTCTGGCCCATACCCGGGCTCTGATTTGGACCCATTACGATGAGCGCATCCGGGCTTACCGCCGCGGGGCCCCCGCCTGCCGCCCGCCCCTGTTGGCAACCCATGGGCATACCCACGTGCCCAGCGTCACCCGTTTTGCCCCACCCTTAAGCCGCCTGCTTTACATCAATGACCCCATCCGGCCCGTGGAGTTCGAGGCGCGCCAGGCCTGCCTGACCCTGGAGCCGGACACCGTTTACCTCATAGTCCCCGGGGCCTTCACCCTGGAGGAGGGGCGCCATCCCAACTTCAGTTTCGCGGTGCTGGACCTCCGGGCCTCACGGCTGGCCATGGTTTCCCTGCGGGACCTGGCCGCCCTCGATTCCCTGCAGCTTTTCCCCCCGAAGTGAGTTTCGGGTTTCGGGTTTCGGGTTTCGAGTTGTAGGGGCGGACCCATGTGTCCGCCCTAGGTCTCGAAGTTTGAGTAAAAAACTAAGTCTCTCTCTCTTTATCTTCGGTCTCCGGGCGATTCCAGCATATCCGGAATCAGGAACAACTTTCCGGCCAGCAGTTCCCCGGCTACCAGGGCGTCGGTGGGAAAGGCCAGGGGCTGGGGCGGCTGGGCCACTGGAAAAAAGGCCACCTCGTGGAGATCGTCTCCGGCCCGCAGGTCCCCTCCCACGACGCGGCCGGCAAACCAGAGGCCCACGGTAAGCCGCTCCGGGTCGTGGAAATTGGAGTGGGCCGCCAGCAACTCCCCCACCACCACCGTGAGGCCCGTCTCCTCCTTAAACTCCCGGGCCGCGCCCGCCCTGACCTCTTCCCCCCACTCCAGGTATCCGCAGGGAAGACACCAGGCCCCCGGGGCCGGCGCGCCGGCCCGGCGCCCCCATAAAATCTGCTCCCCCCGGCGCACCACCACCGCCACCCCCACCGCGGGGTTAATATATAAAACCCGGCCGCACCCCAGGCAGGTCAGGCGGTCCCGGCCCCCCCGGGGACGCTTCTCCAACGGCCCTCCGCAGCAAGGGCAGAAGCGGAATGAGGGTGGATTGCAGGACATTTGAGTTTTGAGTTTCGAGTTTCGAGTTGTAGGGGCGACAGTGGCACAGGCTTCCAGCCTGTGATCGGGTCGCCCAGTTTCGAGTTTCGAGTAGTGGCTCTTCTATTATTCTTTTAAACCGAAAACCGGAAACTGAAAACCGAAAACCGTCTTTTAGGGTTGAAAGTGCAGGAAAATTCAATTAAAAAAAGCGAGGTTCCAATTTTTCGGGAGAAGCCTCGTGTCCCACCCCAGGCTCACGGCCATTCGCAATATCGGCATCATCGCCCACATCGACGCGGGGAAGACTACTCTCACGGAGCGCATCCTTTACTACACGGGCCGCACCCACAAGATGGGAGAGGTGCATGACGGCGCCGCGGTCATGGACTGGATGCCCGAAGAGCAGGAACGCGGCATCACCATCACCGCGGCGGTGACCACCTGCCAGTGGAAGGGCTGCGTCATCAATATCATCGACACCCCGGGACACGTGGACTTCACCATTGAAGTGGAGCGCTCCCTCCGGGTTCTGGACGGCGCCATCGGGGTCTTCGACGCCGTGAGCGGGGTAGAGCCCCAGTCGGAAACCGTCTGGCACCAGGCCGACAGATATCGGGTGCCGAAGTTGGCCTTCATCAATAAGATGGACCGCCTGGGCGCCAACTTCTGGGCCTCGGTCGCCTCCATGAAGGAGAAACTGGGGGCCCATCCCCTGGTGCTCACCATCCCCTGGGGGGAAGAGGACCAGTTCCAGGGGGTCATCGATCTTCCGGTTATGAAGGCCCTGAAATGGCGGCAGGAGACCCTGGGGGTGGCCTTCGAGGAACTGGAGATCCCCCCGGACCTGGAAGCCGCGGCAGCCGCGGCCCGGGAAGTCCTGGTGGAGTCCCTGGCCGAGGTGGATGACGAAGTGATGGAAGCCTATCTGGCAGAACGCCCTTTGTCCCCGGAGGAAATCAGGGCCGGCGTGCACCGCGCCACCCTGGCCCTCAAAGGGGTGCCCACCTACTGTGGCTCCGCCCTGCGCAACAAAGGGGTCCAGCCCCTGCTGGACGGCATCAGGGATTTCCTGCCCAATCCCATGGAAGTGCCCGCCATACTGGGGCAAAACCCCAAAACCGGGGCGTCCGAGCCGCGGCCGGCCCGGAACGACGCCCCCCTGGCGGCCCTGGCCTTCAAGATCATGGTGGACCAAAACCAGCGCCTCACTTATGTGCGCCTCTATTCCGGCACCCTGAAGGTGGGCCAGGAGGTCTTTAACCCGCTCAAAGGCGTCTCGGAAAAGGTGTCCCGCATCCTCAGGATGCACGCCAACAAGCGGGAACCCCTGGAAGAGGCCCACGCCGGCAGCCTCGTCGCCCTCCTGGGCCTGAAGGCCACCACCACCGGAGACACCCTGTGCAGCCGGGACCGCCCCATCGTCCTGGAGCCCATCTCCTCCTACCTGCCGGTAATTTCCCTGGCCATCGAACCGCTGACCCGGGACGACCAGGAGAAGCTGGAACCAGCCCTGGCCCGGGTGTCCGAGGAAGATCCCAGCCTCAGCATCCATACCGATGAAGACACCGGCCAGACCCTGCTCTCCGGCATGGGGGAACTACACCTCGAGGTGATTATCCACCGCCTGCAGCGCGAGTTCCACGCCCAGGTCCGGGCCGGCCGCCCCCAGGTGGTCTATCGGGAAACCATCGCCCAGGCAGCCGAAGAGTCCGGGACCTTCGACCGGGAATTGGCCGGCAAACATCACTTCGCCGAAGTGCGCCTGAGCCTCTCCCCCCGGACCCGGGGCTCAGGCAATTCCTTTGTCTCCCTGCTGGCCGCGGAACACCCGGCCCAGGGCTTTGTGGCGGTCATTGGCCAGGCGGTTGGGGAAGCCCTGGAAGGGGGGGTGGTCTATGGCCACCCCGGGGTGGACGTGGCCGTGGCCCTGACCGGGGCCACGCTCAAAGAGGGCCTGGCCTCGGAAATGGCCTTCCGCATCGCCTCCATGGCCGCCCTGAAACAGGGGTTTAATCAGGCCCAGCCCCAATTGCTGGAACCCATCATGAAGGTGGAGATCATCACCCCGGAAGAGTTCACCGGGGAGGTCATGGGAGACTTCGCAGCCCGCAAGGGCAAGGTGGAACAACTCCTGGCCAAGGGGCCGGTGCGCCTCATCACCGGGAATGCTCCCCTGGCGGAGATGTTCGGCTATGCCACTGCCCTGCGCTCCCTGAGCCAGGGGCGGGGCACCTTTACCCTGCAGTTCGATCACTACGGCTCCGTGGAACGGCGGGAGGAGAAGTGAGTGTAGGGGCGCTAGTGGCACAGGCTTCCAGCCTGTGATTGGGTCGCCCGTGTAGGGTGGGCACTGCCCACCAAAATCACCGGCCTACGGTCGCCGATTATCAAATAATTAATAAAGCGGGCGCCCGGCGCACCCGCTTAAGGAGACTAAGAATGAGTGTAGAGAAGACCTTGTCCCTGATCAAACCCGATGGCGTGGCCCGGGGATTGATCGGCGAAGTCATCGGCCGCCTGGAAAAACGCGGCCTCAAGATCAAGGCCTTGAAGATGGTGCAGCTCAGCAAGGCCCAGGCCCTCGATTTCTACCAGGTCCACAAGGAGCGGCCCTTTTACCAGAGTCTCACCACCTTCATGAGTTCCGGCCCCATCGTAGCCATGATCCTGGAGGGGGACCAGGCCGTCCAGGTGTACCGCGACCTGATGGGCGCCACCGACTATCGCCAGGCCGCCCCCGGCACCATCCGGGCCGACTTTGCCCGGGAGATCGAGGCCAACATCGTCCACGGCTCCGACAGCCCGGAGAGCGCCGCCGGCGAAATCGCCTTCTTCTTCAACGCCCTGGAGCTGGTTTAGTGTCGTGGTTCACTAATATTTTTAATCCCGGATTATGCCGCAAGAATTGACGGAGATCTGTAATAGGGTCGGCCCATTATCCATCCTCTCCTTGACAAACAAGAAAAACGAATAATTCTATAAGACAAGGCATAATTCCTTCGCGCTCTCTTGTTGGTTTTTAATATTCCTCATGCTCCCTGCTACTGCCGTAAATCCCCTTCGGAAAGGACGGAGAAATGGACCGGCGGCAGTTTATCAATAGATTGGCGACCCTGGGCGCGGCCATAACGGTGACCCGGTTTCCCGGGCTGGTGACCCAGGCCTGGGCAGCCGAGGGAAAAGGCCAGATCCCGTACCGCCCATTGGGCAGCATGGTTGAGAAGGTCTCCATTGTTGGTCTGGGCGGTTTTCACCTCGGCCGGCCCGATGTGCCGGAGAGCGAGAGCATCCGCATCGTTCGCACGGCCATCGACAACGGCATCAACTTCATGGACAATTCCTGGGATTATAACGGCGGCGAAAGCGAAATCCGCATGGGCAAGGCCCTGAGAGACGGTTACCGCCAAAAAGTTTTCCTCATGACCAAAATCGATGGGCGCACCGGGGAGGCCGCCGCCAAACAGCTTGATGAATCCCTCAGGCGCCTGCAAACCGATGCCATCGATCTGCTCCAATTCCATGAATTGATTCGCATGTCCGACCCGGAGCGCATCTTTGCCCCCCAGGGCGCCTACGAGGCCATGCTCGCCGCGAAAAAAGCCGGAAAAATCCGCTATATCGGCTTCACCGGGCATAAGAGCCCCGCAATCCACCTGAAGATGCTGGAACTCTGCTTCGCCAACAACTTCACCCCTGCCACCGTGCAAATGCCGTTGAATCTCATGGACGCGCACTATGACAGCTTCCAAAAGCAGGTTCTGCCTGTGCTCCTGCAGCACGGCATCGGGCCCCTGGCGATGAAATCCATGGGTGACCACTTCCTTCTCGAGAGCAACACCGTAACCCCCATGGAATGCCTGCACTATGACATGAATCTGCCGGTTTCCGTGGTGATTACCGGCTGCGACTCCATGCGAATCTTGGAGCAGGCCCTGACTGCCGCCCGCACCTTCCGGCCCTTAAGCGCCCAGGAGGTCGCGGCCCTGTTGGCCAAGACCGCCAAGGCCGCGGCGCTGGGCAAGTTTGAACTTTATAAGACCTCGGACCATTTCGACAGTACGGCTCACAACCCCCAATGGCTGGGTTAGCCGCATCCAGCCGGGGATTCGCTCCACCCCCAAGGAGGGAACAACCATGAGTAAAGTGGCGGTTGTAATCACCGACATGTTCGAAGATTCGGAATATTCCCAGCCAGCCGCAGCCTTTAAGAAAGCCGGCCACGAACTGATTCATGTGGGTTTAAAAAGCGGCGTTACCGTGAAGGGCGAGAGGCAAGGCACGCCGGTTAAGGTCGACAAAACCGCCCAGGAGGTCAGGGTAGGCGACTTCGACGCCCTCTTAATTCCAGGCGGTTATTCGCCGGATCAATTGAGGGTCGATGAGCACGTGGTGCGGTTTGTCAAAGAGTTCGTAGAAAGCGGCAAACCGGTTTGCCTGATCTGCCACGCCCCGCAACTTCTCATCACCGCCCAGGTGCTCAAAGGGCGCAAGATTACAGGTTGGAAATCCTTGATCCAGGATATCAAAAATGCGGGGGCCGAATTTATTGATCAGGAGGTCGTTGAGGACGGCAACCTGATTTCCAGCCGTAGCCCCGCTGATCTCCCGGCTTTCATACGGGCCTGCTCGAAGAAATTATAAGATTTCCTCGGAGACTGAAATCCCGAATAGGCGCCCGGTGGGTATTCCTGCCTCCAGGTCAAGGCTGAGCCGGAGCAGCACAGGAGGAAAAGTTAATGAGAATCTGGGCCGCTCTTAATGATTACAAACGGCTTTTCTTCTCTCTAATTCTGATTCCCATCGCTGCCGTTCTTTTCATAGGCAGCGCCTGTGCACAGCAGGAAGGGCCTCCTAAAAGAGCCGCCATCTTGCTGACGATCTTCCTCAAGCACGATCAATCGAAGACTCTCGACGAGATTGAAGCTCAATTGAGGAAAACTGGCTTCTACAAGAACTTTCCGCCGAAAGGAGTAGAGGTGGTCTCATGGTACGTAATGATGGGTATAGGGCAGGTGGTCACCTTGCGGGTGCCTGCGGAGAAACTGCGTGAAGTGAACCTAACAATTGAGCATGGCGCCTGGGGAGCCTTCCATACCGAGTTCTATGCAACTTACGACTACAAACCGGTTTGGGAAGATGAGCGCCAAAAAGCGCAGGGTAAATAGAGGAGGATCGGATAGGGAATACCTTTGGTGATAGGCCCCATGGCAGGAGGGTGGTCGATTTAGCCGATAGACTGTGCGCACCAAGTCGGCGAAAAGGCAGGCCCCAGATCTTACCCTCGCGTTTTTGCCTTTTGACTTGCTACGCTTCTGGATTCAGCAGGCGCCTCAGTTCTTCCGTCTCATAGACGACTTCTTTGCCGGCCAACCGCACGCGCCCCTGCACTACATAGTTGAGAACCCGGGGCTGCCAGGCATGTTCAGCCCGGTTCACCTTGGCAGCCAGGGTCTCCGGCGTATCATTCGGCTCAATGGGAACAGGCAGTGCGAAAATTATCGGGCCGCGGTCATAAACCGCATCCACAAAATGCATGGTGACCGCGCTGTGGGTAACCTCCCCGCGGTGATAGGCCGCCATCACCGCTTCGTGAACAAGGTGGCCGTAAAGTTTCGGCCCGCCAAACCGGGGCAACGGACCGGGATGGATATTGATCGTACGCGCCGGGTCAAGACCTGCCACCAGTTTCAGCCAGCCGGAGAGCATGACGTAATCGGCGTTGAAATACTTGACAAAATTTTGGTAGCCTCTGGCCAGATAGGGGCCGGCCCAGTATTCGCAAGGTATCCCGAGAGCTTTGGCCTTATGCCAGACGCCGCCTGCAAAATGATTAGTAATAACCGCACAAATGGAGGCGTCCAAGATTGGCGGGCTACTCCGGGCAGCCCTTACCATAGTCTCAAATCCCGAGCCGCCGCCGGTTTGGGTTCCGGAGGCAAAAACCAGAATATTGGGATTATTTTTCATGAGGCCATCCCCTTTTTGCCTGCAAGGCATTCCGCAGCGTGAGTTTTCGTTTTTCATACCATATTCTCCCGGTGGATGCCTGCCTGCCCCTCAAACCCTGCTTGGCGCCTGCAACCCCTGGCCGGGCCGCGCCGGTTTAGCGGGTCGCATGGGTTAACTAAAAAGGGCGGGAATACGGAGGTCTAAAAAGATGTCAGGCTTCCAAACATCTTTCCAAGGAACGGTGAACATGAAAGGCAAATTCAGTTTCGGGTTCGTAGCGCTCTCGATAATTGGGGGAACGTTGTCCTTACTCTTACTGACCTCTCTCAATCCGTCCCAAGCCAAAGAAGGCGGCTGGGAAGGCCTGAAGGAAAAAATAAAAATAACCAAGGAATTACATGACTTAAAACTGGCGCCGGATAAAGAAGCGGCAGTGCTGGCCTTGGAGCAAAAATATGCCCAAGAACGCCAAGAGTTCGTGGCCGCCTTGAAAAACTATCGTGGAGAGTTAAAGGCCGCCTTGGCCGCGCCCCATCCGGATGAAGCGAAGATTCAAGGGCTGGTGCAGGCTGCCAACGCCGCTCAGGATAAAATCTTAACCTCTTTGAAAATGGAACGGGACGAGGCTATGGCGCTGATGACCCCGGTGCAGCAAGGACAGTTCCTCCTGTTCCTGGGTAATTGGTTAGGGAAGGTGCAGCTATGAGGGATCATTAGGCTTCGTGCTAGGGTTCGGCATGTGGGGACGCAAGGGCCTGATAATTGTCGGCTTTTTTGGCTTGCTGCTGGCGGCGGCCGCCACTCTGGCCCTTTGGGGGTACCTGCGCGATCCGCTTTCCTCGCTGCCCCCGCCGGAGCCTGGGTTGCGGGCGGAGAGGACGGCTCTTGCCGCGCCGGATCACCGTCTGGTTTCGCACATCACCCTCCCCGGGAAATTGCTTGGCAAGATCACCTTCAACCTCAGCCTGCCCGATCCGCTGCCTCTTAAAAAACTGCCGGTCGTTTTGATCCTGGGCGGTCTGGTCACGGGTGCAGACAGCATCCGCTACATAAAGGACGCCGGAGACAACGCCATCGCCAGCTACGCCTGGCCGGTGCCGGTGCGCCTGCACGGCGTCGGCGCCTTGATGCTGCAAGCGCCCGGCCTCTACCATAACGTCATGACGATCCCGGGACAGGGGGCCTCAGTCCTTAATTGGCTGAGCAGCCAGCCTTGGGCCGATCCCGCACGCATCAGCCTGCTCGGCTTTTCCCAGGGAGCCTTGGCCGCACCTGCCGTGCAGGACCTCGCCGCCCATTATGGCATCAGGGTCGGCTGGACCATCATCGCTTATGGCGGCGCGCCTCTGGGGACGCTTTTGGCCGGCAACCCGCATATGCGGCCGGCCTGGCTGGGCAAAGCCCTGGCGCCCTGGGTGGACCTGATATTCCATTCCCTGGAGCCGACCGTCCATCTGCCGCGCCTATCCGGCAAATTTCTGGTCCTTTCCGGCCGGGACGACAACCTGATCCCGGAGGCGGCCCGCAATCTCTTGCGGGACGCGGTGCCGGAGCCGAAAACCGTCATCACTTTTGAGGGCAATCACATGGGGGTCGGGCCTGACCAGATGGCCCTGCTCCAAAACATTCTTGCCGCCAGCAAAAAGTGGCTGATAGAAAACGGCGCCATCAACCCGGGCCCCGATTGAGCCCAGGCCCGACCTGCTCCTAAATCCGCGAAAATTCCCTAAAAGGCAGTTGAAAAACGGTTTTTTTTGCGGGGCGGCGAGATCGCTCCGGGTTATTCGACTCGACAAAAGAGTTCTAGTTATTCAAGTACCTGGGATCATTTTTAATTTAGGCCTTAGATAAAATCAGGTGAGTCAGGCACCAGGTAATTCTAACCATCTAATAGGGGAAAACCTACCGCAGAATCAGAAATACCCCGATTGTCAATTTATCGAACCGCAGTATCCTAAAGCCAATCAAAAATAATAATAATAGGATCGAGTGATGGATCACGGTCGGCAAGAATTCCTAAGTGTCAAAGCCTTCGCAGAGATACTCGGCGTCCATTGGTTCACCGTATGGAGGTGGACCGTCGATAAGCGTATCAAATTCACACAAATTAAGACGGGCGGGAAAATCCTCATCCCCTATTCAGAGGTGTCCAGGTTGCAAGGCAACTCTGAGTAATTTTTCGGGTTTAGGACATCGTGAGCGTCAAGGGGATAATCACGTAATTTTTGTATCCTTTAGTTAGCCGCTCCTGTGCCAAAGTGAAGCAATCTCAGGCCCGCCTGCTCCTGCTGCCATTCTCCTCAAATACCTTGACAAGCCGCCGATGCGGCCCCATTTTAAGGTGAGCCGCCGTCGCGGCAATGGCTAGAATTGCGCCGTCTGAGGGCTGGTCCCTAAAGAGGAGAATCAATCCTTTGACAATCATGGTCAAGGGGGAAGGCGGGTCCGGCGGGCTGATCCTGGAAGAGGCCCCGGAGGCCAGCGGCACCCCGGCTGGGGCAACCGGGATTCTGGTTCGGGTCCGGGCCGCCATGGAGTCCGCCCCGGAGCACCGGTGCCGCACCGGCCGTCCTCTGGTAACCCTGAGCTATGCCCAAAGCCTGGACGGCAGCATTGCCGCCCGCCCCGGCCACCCTTTGACCCTGAGCGGCCCTCAGTCCCTGGTTCTGACCCACAGCCTGCGGTCCTTCCACGACGCCATTTTGGTGGGCATCGGCACAGTGCTGGCCGACAACCCCCACCTCAACGTCCGCCTGGTGAGGGGCCGCAATCCCCAACCGGTGATCGTGGACAGCCGCCTGCGCTTCCCGCCTTACGCCGACCTGCTGGGAAACGGCCGCGCCCCCTGGATCGTGGCCAAGGAAGGAGCCGACCCCGACCGCCGGCAAGCCCTGGAAGCCGCCGGGGCCCGGATCTTTTGCCTCCCCTCCAGCAATGGCTGGGTGGACCTGGAAGCGCTTCTAAAAAGACTGGGGGAGATGGAGGTCAACAGCCTGATGGTGGAAGGCGGCGCCCAGGTTATCACCAGTTTTCTGGCCGCCCGCCTGGTGGACCAGGTCATCGTCACCATCGCCCCCCTGCTGGTGGGGGGCCTGCGGGTAGGGGACGGCATGGGGCCCGCCAATCTCCGTTGGTTCCCCCGCCTCGGCAACCTCACCTATCAGCGTCTGGGAGAAGACCTGGTCCTCATGGGCGAACCCGTTTGGAAGGCGTAAATGCAGCGGCGAACCCTTTATTTCACCGCGCCGGGGCAGGTGGCCGTGCGGCGGCAGGCCGTCGCCGCCCCCTCCTTCGGCCAGGTATTGGTGCAATCCATCGTCTCGGCCATCAGTCCCGGAACCGAAGGGCTCATCTACCATGGCCAGGCCCCCCAGGAATTGGCCCGGGATGAGAGCATCGCCGCCCTGGCCGGCGACTTTTCCTTCCCCTTGAAATATGGTTATGCGGTGGTGGGCCGGGTGGTCTCCCTGGGCCCCGGGGTTTCCCCGGATTGGGCAGGCCAACGGGTCTTCGCCTTCCATCCTCACGAGAGCCACTTTCTGGCCACCTTGGATGAACTGCAGAGGCTGCCTGGACACCTCACCCCGGAAGACGCGGTCTTCTTCCCCAACATGGAGACCGCGGTCACCTTGCTGCTGGACGGCCAGCCCTTGCTGGGAGAGCAAGTGGCCATTTTCGGCCAGGGGATCGTGGGACTGCTCCTCACCTCGCTGCTGGCCCGCTGGCCCTTAAGCTCCCTGGTGACCCTGGACCTCTACCCCAAACGGCGCCTGCTCTCCGAAAACCTGGGGGCCCACCTCAGCCTCGACCCCGCCGCGGCCATCCTGGAGGAACAACTGCTGGGGCGCCTTGAGGGAGCGGGACCCTACCCCGGCGCCGACCTGACCTATGAGATCTCCGGCAATCCCGAGGCCCTGAATCAGGCCATCGCCATCACCGGCTTTAACGGCCGGGTGGTCATCGGCTCCTGGTATGGCCGGAAGCGGAGCGACTTGGACCTGGGGGGCCGCTTTCACCGCAGCCGGCTTAGGCTGATCAGCAGCCAGGTGAGCAGCCTGCCACCCGAACTCAGCGGCCGCTGGAGCAAATCCCGGCGCTATGGAGTCACCTGGCAGATGCTGGATGAGATCAAGCCGGCCCGCCTCATTAGCCATCGCTTTCCCTTCACCCAAGCCGCCCGGGCTTACGAGTTGCTCGACCTCAACCCCGGGGAGGCCATTCAGGTGATTTTCGATTATTGAGTTTTCAGTTTGGGGTTTTTACTCCATACAAGCTCGAAAATAGGGGGGGACACATGGGGCCGCCCCTACAACTTAAAACTCTAAATCGGAACTGGGCGACCCAATCACAGGCTGGAAGCCTGTGCCACTGTCGCCCCTACAGGAGCCGACCATGCACATGTCATACACCCTGGCAGTAAAGCGATCCTTCGTGGCCCGGCATTTCCTGGAAGGCGGTGATTGGGGCCGGGAAAACCAGACCCACTCCCATCATTACCAGGTCGAGGCGCAGCTTTCGGGCCAGGTTCTCGATACTCACGGCTTTCTGGTGGATATCGTGGACCTGAATGGACACCTGGACGAACTGGTCGCCTATTATCAGGATCAAACCCTGAACCAACTGCCGGAATTCGCGGGGCTTAATCCCAGCATCGAGCACTTTGCCCGCATCCTCTGCCAGGAGCTCTTAAGCCGCCTCAAGGAGCCGGTCCACGCCCTCACCGCCAAGGTTTGGGAGGATGACATCGCCTGGGCCGCCTACCGGGGGGAACGCTAGTTGCATCTGGGCCTGGTGCTTTATGGCGGACTTAACCTGGTCTCCGGGGGTTTCCTCTATGATCGGCAACTGGTCCGGCATTTCGAGAGCCGGGGGGACAAAGTGGAAGTCATCTCCATTCCCTGGCGCGCTTACGGCCGCGGTCTCGTGGACAACCTCTCGCCGAACCTCGGCCAACGCCTGCGTCGGGCTCACTTTGAAGTGCTGCTCGAAGATGAGCTGGCCCATCCCTCGCTGTTCCTTCTCAATCGTTGGCTGCGCCGCCGGGTTTCTTATCCCCTGGTAGCCATCGTTCACCATCTTAGGAGCAGCGAAGCCCGGGCCGCCTGGAAAAACCAGCTCTATCGATGGGTGGAGAGCTCTTACCTGGCTTCGGTGGACGGCTTTATTTGCAACAGTCAGACCACCCGGGTAGAGGTGCAGTCCCTGGTGGGGGCGGGCCGACCGCTGGTGGTGGCCCCGCCCGGGGGCGATCACCTGCCTGGCAAGTTTTCCGCGGCGCAAGTTGCCGCCAGGGCCTTAGCCCCGGGACCCTTGAAAATCATCGCGGTGGCCAACCTGATCCCTCGGAAAGGGATCCATACCTTGATAAGCGCCCTGGCCAGCCTGCCTCACCACCAATGGCAACTCACGGTGGCAGGCAGTCTCGATCCGGACGGCCGCTACGCCGCCAGCCTGCGCCGCCAGGCCGAGCAGGAGCAGGTGAGTGCCGGGATAACCTGGCTGGGTTCGGTGTCTGACCAGGATTTGGCCGTGCTGCTTCCCCAGCATCACTTGCTGGCCGTGCCCTCCTTTTACGAAGGTTTCGGCATCGTCTATCTGGAGGCCATGCGCTTCGGGCTGCCCGTCATTGCCGGAGACGCGGGCGGAGTTCGGGAAATCGTCCGCCACGGGGTGGACGGCTTCCTGACGCCGCCGGGTGACCCCGCGGTCCTGTCCCGGCACCTCGCCTCACTGATTGCAGACCGGGAGCTGCTGAGGCGGCTGAGCCTGGCGGCCCTGACCGGGGCCGCCTCCCATCCCACCTGGGAGGCCAGCGCCGCCCGGGTCCGGGAATTTCTGGGCGGGTTCAATCGAGCCCATCTTTAACCTCGATTATGCGGCGAAAAGTGGGATGAACATTTTAGGATTTCTGCAAATGATGATTAACGGATACAGGGGGCCATCAACTCTAACTCAGCAGGAGCGACACGAGCTATTTTGCGAATAGATGCGAGAATAAGATGCCCAATCCACCTTGCCACCTGAGTGGGAGACCGCTTGGGAATAAAGGGTTTCGCCAATATCTCTTTCTCCTGCTCGCTGGCATTTGCCTCGCTGCCGGGGCGCTTTCCGTTTCGGCAGAGCTCAACGGAGCAGGACGGGAAGCCCGGCCGCTGGTCCTGGCGCCTACAGGCCCGCCGAGACCATTGCCGGCCCACCTGCTGGGCGCTTCGGTGGCGCCTTTCTACGAAACTTTGCTGGATGATCCCCGGAAGCTTGCCCTTACCAGGCAGATGCATCTGGCGTTTGTCAGGTTTCCCGGCGGTTCCGACGCCAATTACTACCACTGGCGGACCGGGTTGTTTTCCATTGAGATCTTCCCCAACAGCTCGAATTACACCCGCTTTTGGGCAAAGGTCATGCCCAACATCCGGCGCCGGTTTCCGGACGGAATTTCCCTTGAACAATTTCGCCAATTCGCGGATGCCATAGGCGCCCAGGTGGTGTTGGTGCCGAATCTGGAGACCTCCAGTATCGCTAATCAGAAGGCCTGGTTCGAGCATATGCGCCGGGATGGGAGCCTGCCAACCCACATCGAGATGGGCAATGAATTCTGGGTGGCCATGGGCAACGATCCCAATGTGATTAAAAAATGGCCGGATGAACCTGCGACCATGCGCACCACCAGGCAATATCTGGAAGCATTGCGGCCATATTTCCAGCCGGGGACCAAAGTCGCCATTCAAGCTGCGGCCGCCGCCTTCAGGATTCCGGGATACCCAAGAGCGCCTTTGGCGCGGCGTTTAAAAGAGTGGGATGAGCACCTCAACCCGGAGCCGTGGTTCGATGCGGTGACCCTTCATCTCTATCCGCGCCTGAAACAGGTTCTGGGGCGGGCCGCTGAGAGCGCGCCGGCAGAATTGAAATTTCGGGCGATGATGGCCCGGGTGGACGGTGGCGTGGAAAGAGTGCTCGCCGATACCGAACGGCGGCTGCCAGGCAAGGAAATCTGGATTACCGAGTGGAACCCGCGGGGGGCGGACCACACCCAACCTGATCCGTTTAGTGCCGCCGAAAACATGCACTTGGTAACGAAAATGACCTTGGCTTATCTCCGGCATCCTCCGGTGACCATGTCGCTTTTCTTTATGGTGGCTTTTGACGGCAGCCGCTACAACAAGCTCTTTCTGCGTGCCAACGATGGCGCCTATGTGCCGACCCCCGCCGCCGTGGTTCTTAGCTGGTTTGGTGAGGCGGCCAATGGCGGCAGCTCCTATCAGGGTTATCTCGAACCCGGCGCAAGTCGGATCAGCGGCGGCGGACTTTGGACCGAGGACTTCGTCCCGCTTGAGGGAGCACTGTTCCGCGCCAGAGACCACACCACTTTCCTCATCCAAAATGCCACTTCCGAGTCCCGGACGCTCGATTTGACGAAAATCGCCGGAGGCGCCCCACTTCTCAGCAGCGACAGGCTGGCTACCCCGGATTTGTACGACCGGGCTCAGGCGGCGGCCCCGCAGCGGATTGGCCAATCCTCCGGACCGCTTTTAATTCCGGCATACTCCGTCTGCCGTTTGATCTTTGCGGCCGCGCCTCCAGGGCAAACGAGATAAATAAACGACCCATCAATGAAATAAAAGGAGGTAAAGAGATGTTGGGGAAAAAGATTCTGGCGTCTATTTTCGCCCTGATTATCCTTTTGAAACTGGTGTTCGTGCTCGCCGCCCCGCAGCAATGGATGGGCTTTGCCGCGGGCCTCCTGGGACACCAGGTGCTGGCTACGGTAATCTATCTGATTTTAATAGGGATAACCGGTTATTATATCTTTTCGACCTTGGATCTGATCGATATAGCTCTGGTAATGTTTCTTACCTCAATGCTTGTCGGTCTTGCTTTTATCCCTTATGCAACCCAGTTCATCTCGCTAAACAAGCAAATAGTGGCCAGCGGCATGGGCAAGGCTTGGCTGGCGATGGTGATTTGGCTGGCCCTGGCGGTAGCCACACTTATCAGGGTGTTCTCCAAGGGCCGGGGGACGGCCGATGGACCGCGAGCCTGAGGAATACAGCTTCAGCCGCTATCTGGCCGCCAAAGCCGGGCTGGACGACCGCTCCCTGAACCGGCAGGTCCGGGAGGCCCTGGCCGGCCGTTTCCGGGAGCGAGGGAAACCGTCTCCCTTCCGGGTGCTGGAGGTGGGCTGCGGCATCGGCACCATGCTGGAGCGCCTCCTGGACTGGGGGCTGCTCGATCTTTCTTTAGGGGATTTTGCTTACACCGGCATCGACCTGGAAGCCGGGCTCCTCGACGCAGCCCGGGCCCGTTATCACAACTATGTTGCGGCCCGGGGAGCCCCCCCGGGCCGCGAGAGCGGCTATCTCCCGGATTGCCAGGGGCCGCGGCCGCTTGCCAAAATTGCCGTCACCTTCGAAGCCATCGACCTGTTCCGGTTCCTGGCCCGGGAGCAGGACCGCCGCCGCTGGGAACTCATCGTCGCCCATGCCTTTTTGGACCTGGTGGACATGGAGACCACGCTGCCCGGCCTGCTAAGTTTGCTGGCCCCCGGGGGCTGTTTCTACTTCACCCTCAACTTCGACGGGGCCACCATCTTTGAGCCGGTTCTCGACCCGGAACTGGACCGGCTCATCGAAGCCCGATACCATAATTCCATGGACCAGCGCCGGGTCCGGGGCCGCCCCTCGGGCAGCAGCCAAACCGGCCGCCGGCTCTTTGCCCAGCTTGCAGCCGCCGGGGGCACGGTACTGGCCGCCGGCGCCTCCGATTGGCTGGTCCTTCCCGGCCCGGACGGCTATCCCGGGGACGAGGCCTATTTCCTCCGCTTTATCCTGGACACCGTGCAGCAGGCCCTGCAAGGCGACCCCCTGCTGCCGGCCGCAGATTTCCAAGATTGGCTGGCGCACCGCCGCCAGCAGTTAGAGCGGCGGCAACTCGTTTATCGGGCCCGCCAGCTCGATTTCTTCGGTCACGTCTAGGTTGAGTTTCGAGTTTCGAGTTTCGAGTTTTGGGTTTGGGGTTGGGGTTGACTTTACTTTTTACTTTTTACTTTTTACTTTTGACTTTCTATGACCTCCCTCATCATTTATGACTGTGACGGGGTCCTCGTCGATTCCCGCCGGGCCAACCAGGCCTTTTTCAACCACATCCTGGCCCAATTCGGCCGGCCGCCCCTGACTCCGGAGCAGTTGGACCTGGTCCACGCCGCCACCGCCCAGGAAACCATTGAGTTTCTCTTTCGGGGCACCGCCGCTCTCGCCCAGGCCCAGGATTACCAGCGCCGCCTGGATAACGGCCCCTTCCTGTCGTTGATCAATCTTTCGCCCCACATCCGTGAGGTCCTGGCGCAGTTGCATCCCTCGGTCCATCTCGCGGTCGCCAGCAACCGGGGCAAGAGCCTGGTCCCGGTCCTTAAGACCCTGGGCCTGGACGGTTTTTTCGAGCTGACGGTGGGATCATCGATGGTCAGCCGGTCCAAGCCGCATCCCGAATGCCTCCGGAAAATCCTGGATTATTTCCGGGTGGCGCCGGAGGAGGCCCTGTACATCGGGGACTCCGAGGTGGACCGGCTGTTAGCCGAGGCGGCCGGGGTGCCGCTGGCGGCCTACAAGAACCCCGGCCTCAAGGCCCGTTATCATCTCCGGGATCATCTGGAGCTGCTCCCGCTGCTGGCCTAACCCCCGCCAAAATTTGAGCCGGCCGGCGAACCATTTGCGGTTGCTGCCCCTCCCAGGCGGAAGCCTGGGAACGATAACCGACTCTGCTCAAATTGCCGAATTTTTTACCGGGTGAGCCACTCCGCGGCGACATGGGCGCATTGACTTTGAAGAATTCATTTTTATCTTTATTATTGAGAACGGAATTAAAAACGGCCCTCGGGGCCATGGAAGGAGGGGAGCGACCATGAAAGCGGGCATCATTTTCACCGGTTCCGGCCCCATTCTGGTTTTGACCTCATATGCCTCCTTTACCGGGGCAAAATTTGCGGAAAAGATGAAAGCCAAGGGAATTCAGAAGTACATGGGGTATGAGGTGCCCCTGGAATTATGCCAGAAGCGCTACGGCGAGCATTATCCGGTGGTCCTGGGCGACCTGCGCCAAACCGACGACCTGCGGGTGCTCGATTACGACGGCCACCACATTTTCCTCACCTTCTCCTTTAAGGAATTGGGGCAGCAGTTCATCCACGAGCCCTAATCCGCCTCTGGCCAGCCGGCGGCCGCCATCTCCGGGAGACTCCCGCGGGCGTTTTGCCTCACCCCGGGAAAGCAGCCGCCGGCTATTCGATATTATAGCGCTTCAACTTCTCCCGCAGGGTCTTACGGTCGATCCCCAGGGCCCGGGCGGTTTCGCTCTTATGGCCTTCACAGCGCTGCAAGGTGAGGAGGATGTGGTCCCGCTCCAGGTCCTTCAGGGATCCCGCCCCGGATTCCATGCCCGGCGACAGGATGGTCCCGGCAAAGGAGAGATCGGCGGGCTCCAGGTAAGGCCCGGTGCTCAACACCACCAGCCGCTCCACGGTATTTTCCAACTCCCGGACGTTGCCGGGCCAGTCGTGACGCACCAGCAAATCCAGGGCCTCGGGGGTTACCCCCAGGATATTCTTGTGCAGGCGGGCGTTGTACTTCTCCAGAAAATGGTTCACCAGTAAAGGGATGTCGCCTTTGCGCTCCCTTAAGGGTGGCATCTGGATGAGGACCACGTTGAGGCGGTAGAAGAGGTCTTCCCGAAAGGCGCCATCCTTGATGGCTTTGGCCAGGTCCTTGTTGGTAGCTGCGATGATGCGGACATCCACGGTGATCACCCGGTGGCTGCCCACCTTGGAGATCTTTCTCTCCTCCACGGCCCGGAGCAACTTCGCCTGCACCTCCAGGCCGATGTTGCTAATTTCGTCGAAAAACAGGGTGCCGGATTGGGCCAGCTCGAACTTGCCGATCTTATTGGCGTCAGCCCCGGTGAAGGAGCCCTTGACGTGGCCGAAAAGTTCGCTCTCGAACAGGGTCTCCACCAGGGTGCCGCAGTCCACGGTGATAAAGGGACGCCGCTGGCGCGGGCTCAACTGATGGATCTTCCGGGCCACCAGGCCCTTGCCGGTCCCGGACTCTCCGGTGATCAGCACGGTGGAACCGGTGGGGGCCACCCGGGTGATCATGTCCATGACCCTGGCCATGGGGTCGCTCTCATAGACCAGGACGCTTTTCTCATCCTTGGACTTCAACTCCTGGCGCAGATACAGATTCTCCAGGTCCAGGCGCCTTTTTTCCAGGGCCCGGTTTACCAGATTGCGCAGATCGTCGGGGACGAAGGGCTTGCTGAGGAAATGGAAGGCCCCGGCCTTGATGGTCTCCACCGCCGATTGGATGGTGCCGTAGCCGGTG
Source organism: Desulfobaccales bacterium (assembly GCA_049580385.1). GTDB lineage: Bacteria > Desulfobacterota > Desulfobaccia > Desulfobaccales > 0-14-0-80-60-11 > JAPLJC01. Next base: position 196,126 of record JBAUPV010000006.1, read on the forward strand.
ATGATGATCACCTCCACATCCGGGTCCAGGGCCTTAATCTTCTTCAGGGTCTCCAGACCGTTCAGGTCCGGCATCACCAGGTCCAGGAGGATGGCGTCGAAGGAGCTGCGCTCCAATAAGGTAAGGCCCTGGCGGGCGCCGGCAGCCATTTCCACCTGGTAGCCCTGCCGGGAAAGAATCTGGCAGCAGGCGTCCAGCATGGCCTTGTCGTCGTCGATTACCAGAATCTGGGCCGGGGCGTCACTCACCAAAAGGAAATCCCCTTTTCATTCAAGTTCTTGTATTTTCCGGGAATTCTGCTTCATTCTATTAAACCGGCCCAAGACTGTCAAGGGGCCGAACCCATGGGGGTAAGCCCGGCCATCTGGCGGGCTGGCCCCCCCTACCCGGCCCCGGGAATTTGTGGTAAAAAATGCAGCCAGGAGGCTCGGTTGGCCCTCAAGCTCTTTATCCCCTGTTTTCTGGACCAATGCGCCAGCCCCACCGCGGCCGCGGTGGCGACCTTGCTGGAGCGCCTGGGGATATCCTTCGGCTACCCCGATGACCAGACTTGTTGCGGCCAGTTCGCCTACACCCTGGGCGACCCGGCCACCGCCCGCCTCCTGCTGCGCCATTATCTGCGGGTGTTTGCGGGGGCCGACCCTATACTGTGCCCCAGCGCTTCCTGCACCTTCATGGTGCGCCGCCACTTTCCGGAACTGGCGCAAACTTCCCGGGAGCGCCACGAGGCCGAGGCCGCGGCGGACCGCACCCTGGAGTTGAGCGAGTACCTGGACCGCCTGGGCCCTCTCCCCTGGACTCCCCGTTTCGAAGGCTCTCTGGTGCTGCACCGCTCCTGCAAGGCACGGCAACTGGAAGTCTTGCCCGGCGCCCTCCGGGTCCTGTCCCAGGTGTCGGGCCTCCGCATCCTGGAGGTGTCTCCCCACTTCTCCTGCTGCGGCTTTGGCGGGGTCTTCAGCGTGAAGCATCCGGACCTGGCCCGGGAGATAGCCGAGGTCTACCTGGAGGCGGTTCGGGCCACCGGGGCCCAGGGCCTGGTTTCCCTCGATTACAGTTGTCTCCTGCACCTCAAGGCCGTGGCCGCCACCCGGGGTTGGGAATTGCAATTCTGGCACCTGGCGGACATCCTCTCAACCTGACTAGGCGGCGCCGCTTCCGGGTGAGCCGCGTCCGAACCCTTTGGCTCTCCCAGGGAGACGAAAGGAAGGCATTATGACACCCTCAGAGGTAAACCGACAGACCCATCCCTGGGGCCAATTTTTCATGGTGGGGATCCCCGGCCCCGGGGTGGATGCCGTGGCCCGGGAGCTAGTACAGGACCTCAAGGTGGGAGGTATCATCCTCTTTTCCCGAAACCTGGAGACCCCTCAGCAGATCTGGCATCTGACCCATGATCTACAGCATCTGGCCCGGGAAGCCGGCCAGCCGCCCTTGCTCATCTCCACGGACCAGGAAGGGGGCCCGGTGCAACGCCTCAAGGCCCCCTTCACCCTGATCCCGGCGGCCCGCCAACTGGGGGCGGCCGCCACGAAGCAAGAGGTGGAGGATATGTCCCGCCGCGTGGCCCGGGAACTGGCCCTGGTGGGGATCAACATGAATCTGGCCCCGGTTCTGGATGTCCCCCTGGAGCCCGGTTGCCCCCTGTGGGACCGCTCTTACGGCCAGGACCCCCGGCAGGTGGCCCGCTTCGGCCGGGCCGCCATCGAGGGCTACCTGGCCGGCGGGGTCCTGCCCGTGGCCAAGCATTTTCCCGGGCTGGGCGACACTCTGGCCGACTCCCACCTGGACCTGACCGTGGCCCAATCCGGGGACGCCTCCCGGGAGAGGGACCTGCTCCCCTATCGGGAGGCGGTGGCCGCCGGGGCCCCGGCGGTCATGACCGCCCATCTATTGGTGCCCCCATGGGACGACCTCCCGGCCACCCTTTCGGCCGTCGCCCTGCGGGGCTGGCTGCGTCAACGGCTGGGGTTTAAGGGGGTGATCATCACCGATGACCTGGAGATGAAAGGGATCACCCAGCTCCTGCCGCCGGCCCAGGCCGGCCGGAAGGCGCTGCTGGCCGGGGCGGACCTTTTGCTCATCTGCAATAACCGGGAGGCGGTCTGGGACGCGGTCCGGGTCCTTCAGGAGGCCGGGGACCCGGCGGAGTCGTTCCGGGAGAGCGCCGCCCGCCTGGAACGCCTGCGGCGGGCCTTGCCGCCCCAACAGCCGGGCTTGGAGGAGGTCAAGGAATATTTTGGCTTCTCTTGAGGGTAATTTTGGGTAGTCGAATACTAGAGGGATAGAAAAAAGAAATGGCCGGGAGGGGGAGCCCGGCCATTTGGAGAAAGGAGAAAATGGTATTCTGTTTTTTTGGGGGTAACCTGACGTTATATTCTGCATGAATGGTGCCAAACTATCTATCTTATCTTATTTACTCGATATTCTGGTTTGCAGACGAATCCTTCCCTAATTAATCCGCCGATTTTAGTTCAAAAAATTGTACGGAATCGGCCCGGCTGACCGGGGTCCGCCCTGATCCTCCTCCAGGAAACCGAGGACCACCGCCCCCCAGGAAGGCTGACCAAATTTTTTAACCGCTGGCTAAAATCGCTCCGGCTATCTCCAGGACCGCGGCAGGAGAGAGGTCTTCCAGGCAGCGGGGTTGCGGGCAGGAGATTTCCCGGCCCCGGGCGCAGGGGGCTTGGGGACAGGGGCCTCTCAAAATCTTGACCCCTGCTCCCGCGGGGGCCCAGACCAAGGGGTCGGTAGGGCCGAACAGGGCCAGCACCCGGGGCCCAATCAGGGCCGCGGCCAGGTGGCTCAGGCCGCTGTCATTTCCCAGAAAAAGGCGGCAGCGCCTGAGCGCCGCGGCCACCCGCGCCAGGGGCGCATCCTTAAGGAGCACCTGCCCCTGCGCCGCGACCAGGGGCGTGAGATAAGCCATCCAGGAAGCCTCGGCGGGTCCCGCCAGCCACACCACCCGCAAGCGGTATTGCCAGGACAGGGCCCGGCTCACTTCATAGTAATGGCTGAGCGGCCAGTTTTTCTTGGCATGGCCGCTCCCCGGGGCCACCGCCAGCCAGTCGGCCGCCCCTGGCAGGACCGCCTCACGCTCCCCCTCCGGGGGCAAGACCAGACGAAAGGGGCCGGCCACGGTGATCCCCAGACCGGCCAAATGCCTGGCCTGGAGGGCCGCCACCGGCTCGGAGCCGGCCTCCGGGAAAGAAGGAACCCAGGCCACCGCGGGAATCCCGGCCTGCCGCAGGCCGGCCAGTACCGGGGAGTCGGGCTTGGGAGTGAATACCAGGGCCAACTGAAAGCCGGCCAGACGGGCCCGCAGCTCCGGCGGCAAGGGGGCCGAGGCCAAGAGCGGCGCCCACCCGGACTCGCCGCTGTCCCAAACCGCCTCCAGGGACAAGGTGTGAGACAACAGGCCCCAGGGCTGCGGCTGGCCCAGCCCGGTGAGCCGCGCCCGGGGGTAACGCCTCCTGGCGGCCAGGAGGGCCGGGCCGGCCAGCAGCAAATCTCCCAGGGCCCCCTGATGCCAGAGGAGGATGCGGCCCACCCCCCGCGGGGGCGGCAGCGGAGTCGATTCCATAGTGAAGATTATACCTGGCGACAGGGATGAGAGGGAGTGAAGATATTAACTGTTCCCAGTTTTGGGACATAATACTAGAAGCTATTGCAAAACTCATTTTTACCCACAAAAAATGTCATTCTGAGCGAAGGGAAGAATCTAGTATTTTTATAGACTTGAGATCCTTCACTTCGTTCAGGATGACAGTCAAATTTTGTTTTGCAACAATAGCATCTAATTTGGCTGAGTTACCTCAGGGTTGCAGACGCACGTACCCCTCTTGCATCAATTGCACCATCCTCAGATAGGCGCCACTGTTTACCAGGATCCCGGGGAGCAGGTCGGCGTTGCTGATGTTTTGCATTTTCATGGCGAAGGCGCAGGCTTCGATTTGAACTCCCTGGCCCAGCAATGCAGCAATCAAGCCTTTATACGGATTTCCGGTCTTAACAAAACGATGTTTATTGTAGGCCTGGTCATTCAATAATAAATAAGAGGCGCCGCCATAAAATTCCCCGATAATGTGCCCAACAATCCCTTGTTCTTTAAACCGTTTTTCCATTAAGTTCATAAACATCAGGGCAATCGGCTCGTCTCCGTGGAATGTGACATGGCCTATGTCAAATACTACTTTGGCATTCTTGATTGTGAGCGGGATATCAACATGAATCTTTGGCTCTGGTTCTTTTGCCGAGTTATCAGCCGCGAGGACAACTGTATGGAATGCCAAGCCCATGGCTAACACTACGGTCAACAAGCTCATCAAGCTCTTTTTTACTACCATTATGCTTTTACTCCTGCTAAACGAAATAATTTAATGGGATATTTTTTATCCCGCATCGCAGAATGTGTCAATAATAATTCCTGAGATTCCCTGTCAAAAAAAAAGGTGATTGGGGGCAGGATTTGGGCTAGTTTTTTGGGGGAAAGGCTCTCGGCCATGGCCCCTCCCCCGCCAGGCGCAGATACTACTCTTTGCCCTCCTGGGCCAGGCGCCGGGCGGTGCGGGTGTTATACGGGGTCTCGGGGCCGGGGTTAAGAAGGTTCATCAGGCGTAGGGCGCGTCTTACGCGCCATTATTGGTGCGTGAGACGCACCCTACGGGGAGATTGGCATTGCCCCAACGGGCGCTCTCCCTACTCTTTACCCTCCTGGGCCAGGCGCCGGGCGGTGCGGGTGTTAAACGGGGTCTCGGGGCCGGGGTTAAGAAGGTTCAGGGCGTCCTGGTAGAGTTGCTGGTTCAGGTCCCGGGCCGATCCTCTACCCTCGATCAATTCCAGGATGGCCGCCACCAGTTCCGGCTCCGTTTCCAGCTCTGCCAGAAATTTCCGGGCCTGGGCCGGGTCCACCCGGTGCAGCAGCACCGCGGCCAGGACCACCTTGGGGTCGCCCCCTTCGGCCTTGAGGAGCTGCTGGGCGTGTTGGACCGCGGCTTCGGTCCGCTCCCAGGCCGCCGGGTCGTCTGCCAGATAGTGGCGCACCTGTTCCCCCAGGAGTTCCTTGAAGGTCTGGGCCGCCTTTTTGGCCCTGACCAGGTCGGGGACGCATTTCTCGGCGTATTGGCACCATTCGGCGCAACCCAGCTCGATCTTGGGGTTATAGAATAGATGGCCGCACCAGGCGCAGCGCCGCCGGGTATCGTCCTTGAAAAACTCGATTTCGGCCCCGCATTTGGGACATTCCGCCATAAAGATGTCGCCGGCTTTCCAGTAGCGGGTGTCCTGGCCGGGGCACTTCATCTGTTCCATGGCTCCCTCACTTTCCCCGGACTTTTTGTTGCTGCAGCAACTCCCCGCTGGCGGCCAGGGTGCAGACGGTGACCGGCGGGGTTCGGCCCGCGGCTTCCATAGCCCGGCGCACCACTTGCACCAGGCCGAAGCAGCAGGGAACCTCCATATTGACGATGGTGATCTCCCGGACGTCGTTTTCCGCCAGGATCGCGGTCAGCTTGGCGACGCTCGCCGCCTCGTCTTCAAACTTGGGACAGCCGCAAACCACCGCCTTGCCCTGAAGGAAGCGGGCGTGGAAGTCGCCTGCGGCAAAGGGGGCGCAGTCGGCGGCCACCAGGAGGTGGGCCCCCTTCAGAAAGGGGGACCTGGGCGCCACCAGCTTGAGCTTTACCGGCCAATGGGCCAGGGCCGAGGCCCCCGCCGGGACCGCCTCCGGCCGCTCGAATTGCCGCAGGCGGCTGCCCGGGCAGGTGAAGACCTCCGGTTCGGGCTGGGCTTGGGGAGTTGAGGGCGCCTTGGCCTCATGAGGCGCGGCAGCCGCGGCCGGGGCCGGGCCTTCGAACTCCCCGGCCTCCCGCTCCTCGATGGTCAACGCCCCCTGGGGGCATTCCCCCAGGCAGGCCCCCAGACCGTCGCAGAACTTGTCCGCCAGCAGCGCCGCCTTCCCGTCCACGATCTGGATGGCCCCTTCGGCGCAAGATGGGACGCACATGCCGCAGCCGTCACACTTTTCCTGGTCGATGCGAATAATTTGCCGTTTCGCCATATCTTTCATTCCTGAAGTAACGATATTTAACTGCCGATTTCAGATTTTTTTTTGAAGGCCATCAGGCCGGCTTCCTGGCCAACCGGCCTGCCGGCCTCGGCTCTTTATCTATAATATTAAGCAGCATTGGCCCGGGGCGCCATGACTTAAGTCAAGAACTTAAATGTTCACGAAGGAATTCTGCCTTAATGGACTAGTGATGGGAAAGGGCAGGAAAAAGCTAACCCGGTAGGAGCATTTTGATGATCACATTTTTTAATTATGGACGTGGAACTTAAAAATCTTTTATAATGTCTTAAATTTTATCCAAAAAATTATCCATGGAAAACAACCTTAACCTCGAGGCCATAGCCTGTCGTCCCATTCCTCTTGACCCTTCCGGGTTTAATCCGAAGACCATCATCCCTTGCGGAAGTGGAATTTAGGGCATGTTCCAACAATCATTGACCGAAATCGATAAGATGTTTCCGAATAATTTGTATGGTAAATCCACCATCGAAGAGTTTATGGAGCGACGACAGATTTTTTTGGATATATTCCACGAGGATATAAAGCCTTTAATTGATATATGCTACAAAAAACCATTTAAAGATATTTTTAAATACTCGAAAGCCGAATATTTATTTTGGGACCCAAATCACCCCCAAATAATAGAATTCAGAATTAGACCTAAAAATAACTATTACGAGGCATTGCAAAAAGCTATTCCTCAACCAGATAACCCTCAGGGACCGCATGCTACCGGCATTGCATTATCCATAAGTATTTTCCGTCGTATGAAAAGTACAAAAGTGATTTTCCCTCCATATGTTATAATTGAATTTAAAATTTGGGGACATGAAGAGCGAGACGGATTTATCTTATTTTTTAAAAATTACAGAAGGCCTATTGAATTATTATTAGGAAGATTAGGATTAAATTTATTCACATCATGTTGTTTTAATAATTTAGACAAATATAAAGGGGGCGATATAATTAAAAAACTTGATTTATATTCATCAAACAAAAAAGACGATGAAGCCTCTTTTTCTATTGAAAAGTCTTTTAATAGAAATTCCGAGTCAGAAAAAGTGATAAAGCTATTTAATAACCTGTTAATCCTGTATCATTGTTGTTTTGGGTACTGCAAAAATAATAAAGAGATGGACCGCGTTCTTAATTTCTCCGATAAATTGTAAGTTTTTAAAAAAGGCATTTTATAACACTGCATCATTGGAAGTTAAACAAAAATATGTGCCACCCGCTACAATCGTTCGCAATCTGCATTTAAAATTGCCTAATAACCAACAGCTCTTCCCCTACATATCGGTGTTATTGACGCTACGGTAGGTTCGACTTGCCGGACCCATAGGTTATATCGTCCTAAAACATGATTGTATGTCAGCCCAATTACCAGTCATGAAACTCACCATAAGTTTTGGGCTTCAGGGGGGTGTGAGCCGCCCTGCCGGCCGCAGGCGCCGCAGGGCCATCGCCAAGAGCGCCGTCAGGACCAGGGGGGCGACTTGCAAGTGTATGGTCCCGGCAAAAATCGGCATTAACAAGGGGGTCAGGAAGGCGAGCACCAGAAGCGCCTGCTCGCCGGGCCGCCACCCTTCCACATGTCCCTCCCAGGCCAGCCAGGCGAGGGGCAGCGCCAGGATGGCCAGGTCATAGATAAATTCATAGGGAGGAAATAACAGGGCGCAGAGTACCAGCACGGCGGCGCGCACACCGGCGGGCGCCTCCCGGGACCAGACCCAAAACACGATCCCGGTGGTGGCCACCATCACCCCGGCTTGCAGGAGCTGCGCCAACCATGGGGGACCGCCGGCCAGGAGCACCGCTGCCGCGAGCGTGGGCATCTTGGCAGTGGCTAAAACCACGTCTTTCCCCAACCGTCCCGTCTCCAGGATCGCCAGGGTGCCGGGGAGGTTATGGAAAAAGGCGGCCCAGGCTCCGGTCCCCAGCACCAGGAGGCTGGCCGCGATGAAAGCGGCCGCAGAGACCGCCATGCTCACCAAGGCCCGCCAGCGGCGCCCCGCCGCCAGGGCCACCGGAATCAGCACGGCCAAATGCGGCTTGTAGCTGAGCAGGCCCAAGAGAACTCCGGCGCCGACCGGCGCCCGCTCCAGCAGCAGCAACCCGGCCCCCAATAGCGAGGCCGATAACAGACCGTTTTGACCGTGAAGCAGGTTCATGAAGGCGCCGGGAAAGGCCAACGCCAGCCAGGGGCTGAGATGACTGGGGGCAATCCGGCGCACCACCAGGATCAGGGCGGCCAAAGGCAATAATAACCAGAGCCCCAGGGCCAGAAAGTAGGGCAGCAGACCCAGGGGCAGGATGAGCAGCAGAAAGGTGGGAGGATAGAGCCAAATCAGGGGAATTCTTATACCAAAAAACTCTTTCTCGGCCGCCAGGAAACGGTCGGGATCGTAAACCGCGGCCGGTCCTGCCTTCAGGGCCAGGGAGGCGGCCACCCAATAATGGGAAAAATCGCCGCCGCTGGGATCGCCGCGGGCATCGAGCCACCCGGAACCGCCGAGATATAAGTAGCCCAGGATTAACAGGTAACAGACGCAGATGATCTTGGGATAGACGCCAAGGCGTTCACGGTTCAACCAGCCCATGTTCTCACCTGGGGGAGCCAAGATTCCCTCGCAGAACCCTGCGCTCACCATAGAGCAAGGCCGCGGGATTTGCAAGACCGGTTAATTCCAGTCAATGACGCCGGCCGGGTCCCCGGACCAAGTTTCTCTGGCCCCACCGGGAAAGAGATTGTTTCTTTAGCATTGGTTCACTATAATACGCGAATGAGTCAGCGTCGAGGAGCCTCCATGACCTTGCCGGCCGTGCTCCTGGCCACGATTTTCTGCCTGGGGCTTGCCGCCCCGGCCAGGGCCGCCGAACCACCCTTGACCCTCGGGGAGGCCATGCTGCTCGCCTTGAAACACAACCCGGGGCTCAAGGCCGCGGGAATGACCCTGGAGACCTCCGAAGCCGAAATGGCCAAGGCTCGGGCCCGGTTTCTCCCCAGGGTGGACTTCGGCGAGACCTACAATTATTCCGACAATCCCACCCAGGTCTTCATGAACAAGTTGAACCAGAGGGTCTTCACCGAGCAGGATTTCCTCTTGAACAACCTCAATTTTCCCAGCCCCCTGGGCAACTTCCGCACCGGGCTGACCGTGAGCCAGCCCCTATTCCAGGCCGGTCAGGCCTATCTGGGCTACCAGCAGGCGCAATTGGGCCATGAGGAGGCCGGCGCCCTGGTCTTGAGCTCCAGGCAGCAGTTGCTCTTCCGGGTGACCCAGGCCTATTTCGGCTTGCACCTGGCCAGGGAAACCCTGGGGATCGTCAAAAAGGCCGTGGAGACGGCGCGGCAGCACCTCAATATCGCCGAGGAACGCTATCGCTCCGGTGCGGTGATTCGGGCCGACGTCCTGTCCGCCCAGGTGCATCTGGCCAAGATCACTCAGGAAGAGATAACCGCAGAAAGCCAGGTGCAGGTCGCCCAGAGCGCCCTGGCCACCCTGGTGGGTCTGCCGGAGATAGGGAGCCGGGTCCTGGCGCCGCCTCCCCGGGAGCCCGCCCCTTTGCCGGATAACCTGACTGACCTGCAAAAAACCGCCCAGGAGAAGCGCCCGGACCTCAAGCGGCTGGCCCTGGCAGCCAGGGTAGCTCAACAGGAGTATAACAAGGCCCGTCTCAACTATCTGCCCCGGGTGCGGCTGGTAGCGGAATACGATGTGGACCAGCGCCACCTCTTCGGCTCCAGCCCCGACAGTTACACGATAATGGCCCTGATGAATTTCAACCTGTTCAATGGGCTGGCCGATCTGGCCAGGGTCCGGGAAAGCCGGGCCCAGGAGGCCCAGGCCCAGGACCTGAAGCAGGAACTGGAAGACCACATCCGGCAGCAGGTGACCGAGGCCATCCTCTCTGTGAAGACGGCCCAGGCGCGCCTGCAGGTGGCCCGGACCGCGGTGGCCCAGGCCAGGGAAAGCCTCCGCCTGGTTCGCCTCCGCTATCAGACCGGGCTGACCATCATGGTGGACCTGCTAACTACCGAAGATGCCGCCAAGGACGCAGAATTGGACCAGGCGGCTGCCTTATTCGACACTTACCTGTCCCAGGCGGGACTGGAACTGGCCCTGGGAACCATTTCCGGGCCGGCGGAGGCAGCCGGGGCAGGGCAATAAGAACTGGCTAAAACCGGCAATAACCATGAAGCTTCGAAAAATCCTCGAATTAGGCGCCCTGGTGCTCCTGGCCCTGGTCTTTATGGCGTGGTTGGCCGGGCTCCTGCACTTCGGCAAAATCTCCCCGGGATTGACGCCGCTGACGGAGACGGCGCCGCCGGGCCAGCTGGTGGCCGTCACTGAGACCCAGATTCCCCGGCGGTTAGAAGTCCCGGGGCAGGTCATCTCCCCCAGCCTGGCCCGGATTTCTTCCCAGGTGCCCGGCAAGGTGACGAAAACCTGGGTGGAGGCCGGCTTCCGGGTAAAGCAGGGGGATGCCCTGATTACCCTGTTCGCGGGGGAATACCAGGAGCGCTTGAACCAGGCCCGGGCCGGGGTGGCTCAGGCCCGGGCGAGTCTGGCCCAGATCTCCTCGGATTATCAGCGATATCGTATCTTGTTCCGGGAGGGAGCGGCCAGCCCCCAGGAGTTCGAAGCCATGGAGGCGCGCTTTAAGAGCGCCCGGGCGGCCCTGGCCGCCGCCGAGTCCCAGGCCGGGGAAGCCGCGGTCCTGCAAGGTTATACCGTCATCCGCTCGCCCACCTCCGGAGTGGTGGCGGAGCGCCGGGCGGCGGTGGGCGATCTGGCCCAACCGGGTGAGACCCTGGTTTTGGTCTATAACCCCGACCTGCTCCAGATCGAAGGAGAAGTCAGCGACAGTTACCGCAGCCAGGTGAGGGTGGGAGAGACGCTGGAGGTCGCGGTACCCTCGGCGGACTGGCGTTCTCAGGTCCCCATCGGCGAAATTTTTCCCATCAGCCAGGGCGTCAGCCGCACCTTCAAGGTGCGCACCTCTGTAATCAAAGATCAGAAGCTGACGCCGGGCCTGTTTGCCCGTCTGTCCCTGCCCCTTAAGAGCACACCGGGCATCCTCATCCCCAGGGAAGCGGTGACCGCCATCGGCCAGCTCACCATGGTTCGGGTGCTGGTGGCCGGCCAGGCCCGGCTGCGCCAGGTGAAATTGGGGCAGCTAGTGGGCGAGCAGGTGGAAGTCCTGGCAGGCCTCAATCCCGGCGACCAGATCTGGCTCCCCCTCCCTGAAAAAAATGGCCGGTAATCCCGAAGAACTGCACCTGGGTCTCACCGCCCGCCTGGCCCGGCGCTTCCTCGAATCCAAGCTGCCCACCCTGATTATCCTCATCAGCCTGCTGGCCGGGGCCGCCGCCCTGCTCTTCACTCCCCGGGAAGAAGATCCCCAGATCACCGTGCCCATGGTGGATATCCTCATCCGCTTTCCCGGAGCCCAGCCGCAAGAGGTGGATAACCTGGCGGTCATCAGCCTGGAAAAGAAGCTTTGGGAAATGAAGGGCCTGGAAGACCTCTACTCTCAGGCCCGGAGCGGCTTCGCGGTGGTCACCGCCAAGTTTAAGGTGGGGGAGGACCTGGAAACCAGCCTCTTCAAGGTCTACAACCAGACCTTCTCCAACATCGACCAGGTGCCTGCGGGGGTGACGGGTTGGGTAGTGAAACCCATGAACATCAATGACGTGCCCATCGTCACCCTGACGCTCTACAGCAATCGAGCCGACGATTATGAGCTGAGAAGGGTGGCGGACGAGCTGCTGCACCACCTCCAGTCCATCCCGGACGCCGGCCGCTCTTTGGTGGTGGCCGGGCGCAAACGCCAGGTGCGGGTGGTGGCGGACCCGGCCCGCCTGGCGGCCCACGGCCTGGACCTGGCCTCCCTGGCGCAGGCCATCGAAGTGAGCAACGTCAACCTGCCCGCCGGCCATTTCAGCCGCCAGAACCGGGAATACGAGGTTATGGCCGGGCCGTTCCTGCAGTCGGCCGATGAGGTGGCCAACCTGGTGGTGGGTGTGCACCAGGGGAAGCCGGTTTACCTGCGGGAGGTGGCCGAGGTCCTGGACGGGCCGGAGGAACCGGTGCAGGCCAGCTCCATCACCTTTGGGCCGGCGGAAGTGCCGCCGTCGGGGTACGAGCGGGGCAAGTTCTACCCGGCGGTGACCATGGCCATCGCCAAACGAACCGGCACCAACGCGGTGAGTGTGGCCCGGGACCTGTTAGAGCGCTTTAAATCCTTGAAACTACAAATCATTCCTCCCTACATCCAGGCCAAGGTCACCCGCAATTACGGCCGTACGGCCAACGACAAGGTCAATGAGTTGATTCGCGAACTTCTCATTGCGGTGCTGTCCATCACCGTGCTCCTCACCCTGTTTCTGGGGTGGCGGGAGGCCCTGATCGTGGCGCTGGCCGTGCCCCTGACCCTGGCTATCACCCTCGCCGGCAATATGCTGTTCGGCTACACCATCAACCGGGTGACCCTGTTTGCCCTGATCCTGTCGCTGGGCCTCCTGGTGGACGACCCGATCATCGACGTGGAGAACATTCACCGCCACTTCCAGATGCGGCAGCACCCGCCCCTTGAGGCCACCCTGGTGGCGGTGGACGAGGTCCGGGCCCCCACCATCCTGGCCACCTTTACGGTGATCATCAGCTTCCTGCCCATGTATTTCGTCACCGGCATGATGGGGCCCTACATGCGGCCCATGCCCTTGAACGTCCCCCTGGCCATGCTCGTGAGCCTGTTTATCGCCTTCACCGTCACCCCTTGGGCCACTTACCATGTCCTGAAAAAGGAATACGGACGGGAGGCCAAACCTTTAGTCTTGGAGGAGACCCGGATTTACCGGGGCTACCACAAGGTCCTGGCCCCGCTGCTGGGCTCCCGCCGCCTGAGCCACCTCTTCCTCCTGGGCGTGGTGGTGCTGTTTGTCATCGCGGTGGCCTTGCCAATCCTCGGCTTGGTGCCCCTGAAGATGCTCCCTTTCGATAACAAAAACAATTTCCTGGTGGTGGCGGACCTGCCCGACGACGCACCCCTGGAGTCCACCCAGGAAGCCTTGCGGGATTTTGGCGGGTATCTCGCCACCGTGAAGGAGGTGGACAATGTGACCACCTTTGCGGGGGTGAACGCGCCCATCGACTTCAACGGCCTGGTGCGCCATTATTATCTCATGGGGGCTCCGCACCAGGGGCAACTCAGGGTCAACCTTGCTGACAAAGAGCGCCGCACCGCGGCCAGCCATGCTGTGGCCCTTTGGGTCCGCCCGGCCCTGGAGGAGATCGCCCGCCGCCACCAGGCGCGGCTGGCCATCGTGGAAGTGCCCCCGGGGCCGCCGGTCTTGCAGACCCTGGTGGGGGAAGTCTATGGCCCGCCGGGCGCCTCCTATGCCAGGATCATCCGGGAGGCGGAAAAGATCAAGGGCTTTTTCCTGAAAATCCCGGGAATCGTGGACGTGGATACCTCGGTGGCGACTTACGAGCCCAGGTTCCGGTTCCTGGTGGACCGGCAAAAGGCGGCCCTGAGCGGCCTGGGCGAAGCCCAGGTGGCCCGCGGCCTGGCCATCGCCGAGGCCGGGGAGACGGTGGGGCGGCTCCACGTGGATGCCGAGCGCCTCCCCCTGGACATCAGGCTGCGCTGGCCCCTGGTAAACCGCACCGCGCTCGCCGGTTTAGGCCAACTCTATTTCCAAAACCCTTCCGGAACCATGATTCCCTTACAGGAATTGGGAGAGTTTCGCCTGGAGGCGGCGCCGCCAGCCATCATGCGGAAAAACCTGGAGAGGGTGGTGCTGGTCACCGGAGATACCGCGGGCCTGAGTCCGGTTAATGCCGTCCTCGACTTGATGAAGGCCACCGCCACTCACCCCCTGCCGGCCGGCTACCGGGTCAATTATGCCGGGGAAGGCGAGTGGAAGATCACCGTCCAGGTCTTCCGGGACCTGGGGATCGCCTTCGCCGGGGCCTTGGTGGGCATTTACCTCCTGCTGGTGTTGCAGACCTCTTCCTACACCCTGCCGCTCGTGATCATGGTGGCCATTCCCCTGACCATGATCGGAGTGATGCCGGGGTTCGCCCTGCTCAACCTGTTTTTCGCCTCCTCGGTAAAGGGCTACGCCAACCCCATCTATTTTACCGCCACCGCCATGATCGGCATGATTGCCCTGGCGGGCATAGTGGTGCGCAACTCCATCATCATCATCGACTTTATCCACCATCACCTGGAGCGGGGTTACCCCTTGCAGGAGGCGGTATTGCGCTCCGGGGCGGTGCGCTTCCGTCCCATCCTGTTGACCGCCCTGGCGGCCATGTTCGGCTCCTGGGTCATCACCCTGGACCCCATCTTCTCCGGGCTGGCCTGGTCTTTTATCTTCGGGCTGTTCGCCTCCACCGCCTTCTCCCTTTTGGTAGTCCCGGTGATATACTATCTGCTAGCCTCCCGGAAGACTTCGCCGCCGGTAACGGGTGGAGCACAATAGACAACCGTGATTGCCTCCGGGTCCGGCCCGGGGTGGCGGTCCCACGCTCAGAGAGGGAAAAATTATGCAAGGCCCAATGGCCGCACCGGTGTTGGTGGAAGTGACCCGGGGGCCCGCGGTGGAAAGCAGCCATCGCGGCCAGGTGGCGGTGGCCGATGCCCAGGGGAATCTGCGTTCCCGGGTCGGCGACCCCGAAGCCCTGGTATGTCTGCGCTCCCTGGCCAAGCCCTTCCAGGCCCTGGCAGTGTTGGCGAGCGGCGCCGCCGCGGCCCTGGGGCTGGCTGCCCCGGAGCTGGCCCTGTTTTCCGGTTCGCTCTCCGGCCAGGATTTCCAGACAGAGCTGGTAACCGCCACCCTGGCCCGCCTGGGCCTGCCCCCCGAGGCCCTGCAGTGCGGCGTCCACGCGCCGCTGCACCGGCCCACCGCCCAGGCCCTGGCCAAGGCTGGCCGGCCTCCCTCTCCGCTGCACAATACCTGTGCCGGCAAGCACACGGCCATGCTAGCCCTGTGCGTCCACCACGGCTGGCCCCTCGATGACTATCTGAACCCGCAACACCCGGTGCAGCAACTCATCCTCAGGACCGTGGCGGAGTCGGTGGGGCTCAAACCCGAGGAGATCCCGGTGGCCATTGACGGCTGCGGCGCCCCGGTCTTTTACGCGCCCCTGCGCCGCATCGCCATGGGCTATGCCCGCCTGGCCGCGGCCCCCAAGGGCTCCCCGGCCGGAACCCTGATGCAGGCAATCCTGGATCACCCCCGCCACATCGCCGGGGACGGCCGCCTGGAGACCGAAGTGATGCAGGCCCTGCCGGGCGCCATCTTCGCCAAGTCCGGGGCGGAAGGAGGCTTCGCCATGAGCCTGGCCGACGGCGGCCTGGGGGTGGCCCTGAAGGTGGAAGACGGCCAGCAGCGGGCCCTGAACCCCAGCATCATCTCCATTCTGGAACAACTGGACCTACTGACCCCGGCGGCCCGGGAGGTTCTGACCCGCTACCGCCAGCCCGCCATCCTCAACCACCGCAAGGAGGCAGTGGGGCTTATCAGGCCGGTCTTCCGCCTTGAGAAAAGCCCTTGAATCTTTGGGCGATCATGCTATAGTCCTTAGTTATCTACCGGTCGCCCCCGCGGGGGCTAAGAGGAAATCCGCGAGCTCACCATGAAAGTCCTTTGGGCCCCATGGCGCATGGATTATATCCTGGGCGCGGACCAAACCCCGGGCTGCATCTTCTGCCCGGAAAGCGGCGAGGATCTGGCGGCGCGGCTGGTCCTCTTCAGCGGCCGCCTCACCCGCATCATGATGAATAAATACCCATACATCAACGGGCATCTGCTTATTTCCCCCCTGCGCCACGTCCCCGGCCTGGATGACCTCACCGGCGAGGAGATGCTGGATCTGATGGCCAGGCTCAGGCAATCCCTAACCATCCTGAAGCGGGTGATGCACCCCGACGGCTTCAACGTGGGCCTCAACCTGGGAGTAGTGGCCGGAGCCGGGGTGGAGGAGCATCTCCATTTTCACGTGGTGCCCCGCTGGAACGGCGACACCAATTTCATTCCGGTATTTGCCGAGGTCCGGGTGATCCCGGAACACTTCCGCCAGACCTACGAGCGTTTGGCCCCCCACTTTCAGGCCATCTGCGCCGAGGAAGCCGAGGAACAGACATGCGTTTCCTAAGAATAATCTTCACTACCCTTATCCTCCTCCTGGCCATCGTCTTCATCGTCGAGAACCTGGAGATGCTGCGGCAAACGGTGACCCTGAATCTGGACCTCTATGTGACCAAGATGGAAACCCCGGCGGTGCCACTCTGGGTAATGGTCCTGTTCTGCTTCTTCCTGGGGGTCTTCACCACCGCCCTCTACGGCATCTACGAGGTCCTCGTCCAGCGCCAGACCATCCGCCAGCTCAAGCGCAATCTGGAGATTTTGGCCCAGGAATTGAAGAGCGCCGGCGCCAGGGCCGGGGAAGCTGCCGCGGCGCCCCCGGGGTCCAAGGCGGGATCCCCAGGCGAATGATGGCCAGGGCTCCCCATCTCTCCAGAGACCGGGGTACCCACTGAGGCATGATTCCCGCTCTCGCTGCCCGCGAGCCATGATGGCCGACTCCCCTCCGGATAAAATCACCCCCATGTTACGGCAGTATCTGGACCTCAAGTCCCGGTACGCCGACGCCTTGCTCCTTTTTCAGATGGGGGATTTCTACGAGACCTTTTTCGAGGACGCCGAAAGGGCGGCGGCGGCCCTGAACATCACCCTTACCTCCAGGAGCCGGGCCGAAGCCGAGCGTATTCCCATGGCCGGTTTCCCCATCCATGCCTCCGAGAGTTACATCGGCCGGCTGCTGGAGGCGGGCTTCAAGGTGGTGGTCTGCGAGCAGACCGAGGACCCGGCCCAGACCCGGGGACTGGTGCGCCGGGAGGTGACCCGGGTCCTCACCCGGGGCACCGTAGTGGACCCCGCCGCCCTGGACGCCCGGCGGGACAACTATCTGGCCGCGGTGAATTTCCAGGGCGATAACTGGGGATTGGCCTACCTTTCGGTCTCCACCGGGGAGTTCCGTCTCACCCAGGGGGAGGGAGCCGACGCCCTGGGGGATGAACTCTGGCGGCTGAAGCCGGCCGAACTCATCGTCCCCGAAGGCCCCGACCCGGCCCTGCTGCCCGCGGCGCTGGCATCCTTCGATACCCCGCCCACCCGCCGGGCCCTCAGCCGCCACGCCTTCGACCCGGAAACCGCCCGGCGGGAGCTGGGCCGGGCCCTGGGCACCCTGTTCCTGGACGGCTTCGGGGTGGAGGACCAGTCCCTGGGGGTGGGTGCGGCGGGAGCCATCCTGCGCTATCTGGGCGACTCCCACACCCCGGAGCTGCCCCACCTGGAGCGGCTCATCCCCTATCGCCGGGACGACTACCTGGGACTGGACGAAGCCACCCTGCGCCACCTGGAGATCTTCGAAACCCAACGCAGCCGCTCCCGCCAGGGGTCCCTGCTGGACGCCCTGGACGCAACCGTCACCCCCATGGGGGCCCGGCTGCTGGGGCGCTGGCTCCGCTACCCGCTGCAGGAGCCAGCCGCCATCGAATCCCGCCTGGACGGCGTGGAGTTTTTTTTGAGCCAGAGCCTGCTGCGGCCCCGCCTGCGCCAGATCCTCAAGGGCCTCGGGGACCTGGAGCGCCTCACCGCCCGGGTGGCCCTGGAGCAGGCCACCCCCAGGGAGGTGGCCGCCATCAATCACGCCCTGGAAAAAATACCGCAGCTTAACCATTTGTTCCTCGGTGAACCGGCCTCCTCCTCCTCTCTGGTGGCGGAGGCGGCGGCCGATCTGGACCCGCTGCCCGACCTTCGGGAACTGATCAGCCGGGCCTTGGTGGACGACCCGCCCCTCAGTCTCAAGGAGGGCGGCATCATCCGGGAAGGCTACGATCCGGAGCTGGATGAACTCATCCATCTCAGCCGGGAGGGCAAGGACTGGATCGCCCGCCTGGAGGCCCAGGAACGGGCCGCCACCGGCATCAACAGCCTCAAGGTGCGCTACAACAAGGTCTTCGGCTATTACCTGGAGATATCCAAGGCCAACCTGCACCTGGCGCCGGCCCACTACCTCCGCAAACAGACCCTGGTGAACGCCGAGCGCTTCATCACCGCGGACCTTAAAGACTACGAGTCCCGGATCTTTGGGGCCGAAGAGGCCCGTAGTAAGCGAGAAGCGGAACTTTTCCAGGACTTGCGGAAACGATTGGGCCTGGAGGTCCCCCGCCTTAAGCAGGTGGCCCGGGCCCTGGCAATCCTGGACGTGCTGGCCGCTTTCGCGGAACTGGCGGCGCTGCACCGCTACTGCCGCCCCCGGCTGACCGCCGCGCCGCTGCTGGCGATCAAGGGCGGCCGCCACCCGGTGATCGAGCGGCTGCTGCCTGCCGGGGCCTTTGTCCCCAACGACCTGACCCTGGACCAGGAGGCCCGGGTGCTCATCGTCACCGGGCCCAATATGTCGGGGAAATCGACCATCCTGCGCCAGGTGGCCCTCATCGTGCTGCTGGCCCACCTGGGGAGCTTCGTGCCGGCCCAGGCGGCCACCATCGCCCTGACGGACCGCATCTTCACCCGGGTGGGGGCGGTGGACGACATCGGCCGGGGCCAGAGCACCTTTCTGGTGGAGATGCACGAAACCGCCCGCATCCTTCACCAGGCCAGCCCCCGCAGCCTGGTGATCCTGGACGAGATCGGCCGGGGCACCTCCACCTTCGACGGCCTGTCGCTCGCCTGGGCCGTGGCGGAGCACCTCCACGACCTGGAGGGCGTCGGGGTCAAGACCCTGTTCGCCACCCACTACCAGGAACTCACCGAACTCACCCGGCTGAAACCTGGAGTGCGCAATCTCCAGGTGCTGGTGGCGGAGTCCGGCGGCGACATCGTCTTTCTGCACCAACTGGCCCCCGGGGCCGCGCCCCAGAGTTACGGCATCGAGGTGGCCAAGCTGGCCGGGGTGCCCCAGGAGGTGGTGGACCGGGCCCGGGAGGTCCTGGAAAACCTGGAGGCCGGCAGCCTCGACCCCATGGGCCTGCCCCGCCTGGCCCGCTCCCGGCGCCGCCCAGCCCGGGAAGGGGAAACGCCCCAGTTAAGACTGTTCGGTTATAAACCAGATGATTGAGGAAGTGAAGAACAGGTAGGACAACTGGCACAGGCTTCCAGCCTGTGATCGGGTTTTCGTGTGTATCAGTGGCATAGGGTCCTAGCCTGTGAAGGGTTCGATAGAGGAAAATGGGAGCACCGTGAACTCCCACATCTATCCCCTCTCCCCCGATGGGGGAGAGGGTTAGGGTGAGGGGGAATTTACTTTCCTTTTCGCTGCCTAATCACAAACGGTGAACCTGCGCTTTTCCGGCCTCCCCCGCCGAAAACCGAAAACCGAAAACCGAAAACCGTCTTTTTATTCCTTGACAAGCGGGCCGATTTTTACGAAAAAAACGGGTGAGCGGGAATAACTCAGCGGTAGAGTGCGACCTTGCCAAGGTCGAAGTCGCGGGTTCGAATCCCGTTTCCCGCTCCAGAGGCGGCATAGCCAAGAGGTAAGGCAACGGTCTGCAAAACCGTTATTCTCCGGTTCGAATCCGGATGCCGCCTCCAATTATTTCAATGACTTAGCCATTTGACCCTTCCTAAAATCTGATTTGGGTGCGGTTAGGCACTGGGGGCCGAAAGTTTGGCGGCGCCTTTATCGGCAAAAGTCAGCATGTTATCTGTACTCAGAACCCCAATTTTTTTTAATAATCACAATTTGTGACAAAGGACACCAAATATGTTAGAAAAGGTGCCTTGATTGTGATATGTAAGGTGCTTATAATTATTTTATCTGATTTTCGGGTATCGTAAATGAGTGAACATCCAGAAATCCAAGGCTTGAACATTGTTTTGTTAGGGGACTTCAACCCCAGAATATTTCAGCCTGCGTGGTTTGGGTCACAAAACCTTGTTCAAGCATCCGAGGCTGAAGCAGCTAATATAGAAATTCTGAACCCAGAACTTTCAATTTTCAGCTTGGAGTGGTTACAAGTTCAAATTACTCGAGATCGATGCACTATGGGAACCATGCAAGAACCATATTATGAAGTGCTACGCGACCTTTGTTTGAGCACATTTAAATTGCTTAAACACACTCCTATCCGTATAATGGGTATCAATAAATGGTCACATTTTCGTAAGAGATCTTTAGAAGATTGGCATGCGCTTGGACATAGATTAGTGCCAAAAGATCTTTGGAACAATATCTTGAAAGATCCAGGAATGGCAAGTCTGACGGTGCAAGGGAAAAGAGAAGACAGTTTTAAGGGTTATATTAGGGTAACGGTTGAGCCTTCTCTCAAAGTTCCCAATGGAGTTTTTATTCAGGTCAATGATCATTATCAGGCAGATGAGCCTATCGAAGGATGCGAAAAAATTATTGACATTTTAGAATCTTCTTTCGATCATTCAAAAAGTAGGGCTGACGTAACAATGCAGGCCATTTTAAGTTGGTGATAACATGCAAGAGATGGCTGTTTCCCATAATATAGACGAAAAGGAAGATTCTTCACGGAATCATTCAAAAATCTTTGTAACAAACCCAAAGAGTTTGTCATCTCTCACAAGTAAAGAGATAAATTTTTGTCTCCGAGACCCAGAGGTTGATCCTCTTTCTCAAATGAGAGAGATGGAACAAGTAACCGGACAAAGTATATCTATTGGTAAATTTGTAGCGCCCATTATCGAATTTCCCTCGGTTCAGGTTCATATCAATCGCATGGTTTCATTGCAAAAATGGCAAGGATATGTGCTTAAAGTTTTAGATGATTCTCTCTGGGTGAGGTTGATTGATTTAACCCAAAACGGTCCCGATGAAGAAGCAGAAATCTCCCTTGAAGAGATTTCTCGGGACGATTTCGAGCTTATTAAACCAGGTGCAATATTCTATTGGAATATAGGTTATCTTGACTTTTATTCAGGACAGCGCATACGTTCCTCAGTGATAAGATTTCAGAGAATGCCAGCTTGGAGCGATGAGGAAATAGATGCAGCGCGAGAACAAGCTGAACTATTACAAAATTCCATTCATTGGGAATGAAAATTCACCCACCCAGGCCAGAAGAAATCGAGGTTTCCCTGTTTGGCCCCGGCTATGGAGAAAGTGTCCTTCTGCATGTTGGCAGTAACAACTGGATCATTGTAGACTCTTGTATCGACCGGATTTCAAAGGCCCCCCTGCCCCTTGCATACCTCAGCGAGATCGGTGTTGACCCCGCTAAAAATGTAAAGCTATTGATCGCTACGCATTGGCATGATGATCATATTCGTGGGCTAAGTCTCATATTAAAAGAATGTGCATCAACAGAATTTGTGTGCTCTGCCGCAATGGGATCAAGAGAATTCGAAACGTTAGTTTCTGCTTATCGTAGGCGCTCAATGATGGTTAGCACAGGTGTAAAGGAATTTCTCGAAATATTAAATATATTAGAAGAGCGTGGTAACAAACGGCCACCTAATTATCCAAGGCTTGCAATCGCAGATAGGCTCCTATGGTGCTCAAAGCCTAGCCCCGGCGAAACAGGTTATTCTTGCGAGATTCATTCTTTATCACCTTCCGATCCTTCTGTTATTAAATCTAAAATAGAAATCGATAACCTTATTCCTGTAAGTGGAGAAACAAAAAGAAGGGTCCCCGTAATAGGGCCGAATCATGCCGCAGTAGTTTTATTGGTCAGAATCGGGGATGATCAAATTTTGCTAGGGTCTGACCTCGAGGAATTAGGAGATGCTGGAAGGGGTTGGTCAGCAATCATTTCCTCTCAGACGCGCCCCCAAGGGAAAGCCTCTTTTTTTAAAATCCCGCATCACGGGTCTGCCAATGCAGATCACCCTGAAATCTGGTTAAAATTATTGGAGCCAGAACCTTTGTCGGTTTTAACTCCATTTTCTGTTGGAAACGTCGTTTTGCCTACCAGGGGTGATGCAACCCGAATTTGTAACAATACTACCAAGGCCTTCTCGACAGGGGTTCCGGGGTATAAAATAACTAAAGGTAGGGACCCAATGGTTGAAAAACAATTACGGGAAATGGGTCAAAAAATAAGGCAAGTACCCTTTCAGATGGGGCAAGTGCGTGCCCGAGGCTCTCAAGTTAACGGCAAGATCACTTGGAGAGTTGAATTATTAAGAGGTGCGCTGCCTCTAAGCGAGGTCCACCGATAGTAGGGGTGACATGGATTAATGACACCGAACTAAGTGCATTCCGTCGTCGTTATTATACTTCTATCGGCCTTCGGCTACTTTTTTATCAGCCCACACCCTCCCCGGCGGCACGTGGGAGGAGGTGACGTTTTTTCTTTGCCTTTGGGACTGATTTCGTTTATATTTTTGGTTAATTAGCCAACGAGCGCCGGAGCCACCCCGGTCCGGGAGCCGACGCCCTCGCCAAGGAGTAGAGCCGCATGAACAAGTCGCAGCTAATCGAAGGCCTGGCCAAAGCCGAGAACATCACCTTGAAAAAGGCGGAAATGGTGGTGAACGCCCTTTTCGAGAACATGGTGGAGGCCCTGGTGCAGCGGGAACGCATCGAAATCCGCGGCTTTGGCAGCTTCAAGGTCAAATTCTACAACGGCTACAAGGGCCGGAATCCCAAAACCGGGGACCTCATCAAGGTGGAGGGCAAAAAGTTGCCCTTCTTCAAGGTCGGCAAGGAGATGCGGGAACGCGTCGACCGCTGAGGCCGGTAACGCCCGCCAATTTCAGACCTGGCCGTGCTAGATGGGGAGCTAGCGGTGCCCTGTAACCCGAGAACCGCTTATGCGGGGTTGAAGTCCTTTATTGAGGGTCGCAGCGCCGACGCTGCCGGTTGACCGGGACGGCGGATTGGACCCCGCGCAACAGACGCTCGTGAACCCCGTCAGGTCCGGAAGGAAGCAGCGGTAAACGAGGCGGTCGGTGTCGTGGCGGTTGCTAATCTATAAACCCCCCGGCCAGCCGCAGCGGCGGTGGCGGATTCGAAGAAGGGTGCACGGCCAGGTACTTATTCCTGCCTCAATAACCACAATTGCCTAAATGCACAGGCTGGGAGCCTGTGCCACCCAAGATGGCGCCCGGGCGGCTCAGCCTCCGGGGCACCTTTTTTTCCTCCTCGATTTGCAGCCTGGGCGGCGGCCCACCCCACGCATGAATCCTGCTGATTTTAAATAACTTATGAGCGCCTGGCAAAATTCCCTGTCTTATTCTAGTGCCGTGGCTCAGATGCACCTTTACTAAATAATTTCATTATCCACGGGCATTTAAAACATAGCCGCCAGCTTTAGCTTGCGAAATAATGAAATAATAAGGAAAAATGAGCGCAGGCTTTTGTAGGGGCGGGGTTTCCCCGCCCAGGGCGGCGAGACGCCGCCCCTACGGCCGTGATGGAATCGGGAGTCAAGTATATAATTCCCAAGGATTTGAGATAACCCCCCTCCCTGAGAGTGGAGGGGATCAAAGCGAGCATTCCTTGAAAAACTCCCCTGCGCTTTATCCTGCCTTCCCCTGCTCACTGCTCACTGCTCACTGCTCCGTGCCACCGCCTCTGCCACCAAAGATTTTCTCCTTTCTCATCCCGGCGCGGGGAGATAAAATAGCCCCATGGCAGATTTATTAGAAGAAATCAAAACCCGGGCGCTATCCCAGGAATTGGCCGGGGAGCTGGCCGCCCTGCGCCGGGATTTCCATCAGCACCCGGAACTCTCCCACCAGGAAGAGCGCACCGCCCGGGTGGCGGCCGACTATCTGAGAGGGCTGGGTCTCAAGGTGCTGACCGGCATCGCCGGCCACGGGGTGGTTGCCGACCTTAAGGGCTCCCGGCCTGGGCGCAGCGTCGCTTACCGGGCCGATATGGACGCCCTGCCCCTGGAGGAGAAGGTCCAGGTCCCCTGGCGTTCCCGGGCGCCGGGGGTGATGCACGCCTGCGGCCACGATTTTCACCTGAGCATCGCCCTGGCCGCGGCTAAATTGTTAAGCGGACTCAAAGACCGCCTGGCCGGGCAGTTCCGCTTCATCTTCCAGCCCGCCGAAGAATCGCCGCTCTTGAACGGCGCCGGCGGCGCCCAGGGCATGGTGGCGGCGGGGGTCCTGGAGGCCGAGCCGCCGCCCGCGGCCATCATCGCCCTGCACGTAGCCCCCAGCCTGGAGGCCGGCCTGATCCGCTGCGGCGCCGGGCCCGTGAATGCCGGGGCCGACCATCTGCTCCTCACCATCACCGGCAAGGCGGCCCACGGCGCCACCCCCCACCGCGGGGTGGACCCGATTCTCGTCAGCGCCCTGCTGCTGAACCATCTGCATGCCTATCTCGCCCAGCAGGTCGATGCCCGCACCCCCAAAATCCTCACCTTCGGGCGCATTGCCGGCGGCAACCGTTTCAACATCCTGGCGGATAAAGTGACCCTGGAAGGGAGCCTCCGCTACCTGGAGGAGGCCACCCGCACCGAATTGCTGAACGGCCTGCGGCATCTCATAGAGGGCTTGGCCCGGACCACCGGGGCGGAAATCGATTTAAAGGCCACCCCCACCTACCCTCTCTTAAGAAATGACCCGGAACTGAGCCAGCAGGCAATTAAGGCGCTGGCAGGCATCTTAGGTTCCCAGCGCCTCAAGGTTCTTGCTCCTGCCATGGGCAGCGAAGATTTTTCCTATTTCGCAGCCAAGGCGCCGGCCTTTTACTTCTTCCTGGGGGTGCGTTCCCCCGGGGGCCGGAGCCAGACCCTGCACTCCCCGGAGTTCAACCCCGATGAGGCCGCCCTCCCCTGGGGCCTCACCGCCGCCGCCGGCCTGCTGGCCGCCCTGAGTGAATGACTGTTTTCTGTTTTCTGTTTTCTGTGAAAGGCAAAATCTTAAATGACTGTTTTCGGTTTTCGGTTTTCGGTTTTCGGTGAAAGGCAAAATTAAACTCAAAACCCATTTAAGCAAAACAGAAAAAAGAAATTGTTCTGTTCTCCGTTTTCCGTGAAAGGCCAAATCAAAGCCAAGGGCTCTTTAGGGGAAAACAGGAAACCGAAAACAGAAAACTATTCTTTCCCGGAGGGCCGCGGCCGCTTTACCCACTCCGGGGCGGCCGCTTCGAGAATCGAGTCCCCTTGGGGTAGATAAGGCTTCAGGTCAACGATGGGGCTGCCGTCCCGGGCATCCAGGCCGGCCACTTCCAGGAGGTTGCCGCTAACCTTGAGAAGGCGGCAGGCGGTAAGGCCGATGGGGTTGGGACGCTCCGGGGCCCGGCAGGCGAAGACCCCGGTGAGCGGATTGGCCGGGTCCCGGCGGGGATGCACCTGGAGGACGCTCCGGGCTGCCGCGTGGTCGTTTTCATGGAACCAGTAAAGCACCCACAGGTGCGTAAAGCCTTCCAGACCCAGGAGGGCCGGGGCGAACTGCGGCAGGATCTTAAGAAAAGCCCGGTCCCCCTCTTTTCTGACGTGCCCGATGGGCGTTAACCGGAAGGATTCAAATGGCGTCATCCCCGAGGCCCTCGCCTGCCTCCAAAATTTGCTCCAAAACCTCGGTTGCCACCCGCATGTCCACATCTGCCATGACCACCGCCTCCCCCAGGCGGCGCAGCAGCACGAAGGGCACCCCGCTCTCCAGGCGTTTCTTATCCCGGGCCAGGGCGGCCAAAACGGCCCCGGGGTCCAAAGGCGGCAGGGGCCTGCGGGTGAGCCCCAGGCGCCGGAGGAGCCGGCGGCCGCGCTCGGCCTCCGCCGCCGGCAAACCCGCCAGTCTTTCGGAAAGATGGAGCGCCGCCAGCATCCCCCAGGCCACCGCCCGCCCGTGGGCCAGCCTGAAAGACGAGGCCTGCTCGAGCCCGTGGCCCAGGGTGTGGCCGAAGTTGAGAAGGCGGCGCCGACCGCCCTCCCGCTCATCCTGGGCCACCACCTCGGCCTTGACGGCCGCGGCCCGATAGATCACCTCGAGCAATTCCCCCTGATTCCGGAGCAGCCCGGCCGGCCCCTGGGCCGACAAGACTTCCAGCCGCGCCAGCAATTCGCCTTCAGAAATCAAGGCGGCCTTGACCACTTCCGCCAAACCGTTGAGGAATTCGGCCCGGGGCAGGGTCTGCAGGAACTCCGGATCGATGGCCACCAGGAGGGGCTGGTGGAAGGTGCCCAGGAGGTTTTTACCCTCCGGAAGATTAATGGCGGTCTTGCCGCCGATGGCCGCGTCCACCATGGCCAGCAAGGTGGTGGGCACCTGGACGAAAGGGAGGCCCCGCATGAAGATGGAGGCCAAAAAGCCGGTGAGGTCGCCCACCACCCCGCCCCCCAGGGCCAGCAGCAGGGAGCCCCGGTGGGCGCCGCCCTCCAGGAGTTTCCGGGCCAGACGCTGGACTTCGGTCCAATTTTTGGCACGTTCCCCGTTGGGCACGGTGAGCAGCGCCGGCTCCAGACCGGCGCCCTTAAGGGCTTGCGCCACCTGAGCCCCGTACAGACTGGCCACCCGGCGGTCAGAGACCAGGAACAGCCTCCTGGCCTTGTTAAAATGGGCCAATAAAGGGCCCAGGCGGGAGCGCAACCCCGGTTCCAGGACGATCCGATAGCTCTGATCCCGGCCCGGCAGCGGCAGCATGATCTCTGACGAAAAACTCACTTCCAGCCCCCGGGGCGCAATGCCTGGATCTCCTGCATGAGGGCGGCGAATTGGTCCGGGTACAGGGACTGGGCGCCGTCGGAGATGGCCTTTTCCGGCTCATGGTGGACTTCGATGAGGAGGCCGTCGCAGCCGGCGGCCACCGCGGCCCGGGCCAGGGGAGGCACCAGGTCTCGCCGGCCGGCGGCGTGGCTGGGGTCCACCACGATGGGGAGATGGGTCTCCCGGCGAACCACCGGCACCATCGCCAGGTCCAGGAGATTGCGGACATGTTCACCGACGGCCCGAATCCCCCGCTCGCAGAGGATAATCTGGGAATTGCCCTCGGACATGATGTACTCCGCGGCCATCAGCCATTCTTCCAGGGTGGCGTTCATGCCTCGCTTCAGGAGGACCGGCTTGCCGCAGCGCCCGGCCCGGCGCAGCAGGGAAAAATTCTGCATGTTGCGGGCCCCGAGCTGGACGATGTCGGCATATTCACTTACCAGTTTCAAAGAATCTCCGTCCACGGCCTCAGTGATGATGAGCAGTCCGGTCTCATCCCGCACCTTTTTCAAGATCTTCAGGCCGGCCTTGCCCAGTCCCTGATTGCTGTAGGGCGAGGTACGGGGCTTAAAGGCGCCGCCGCGAAAGATTCGGGCTCCGGCGGCCTTCACCCTGGCGGCGATGGTCAGGGCCTGGACCTCGCTCTCCACCGCACAAGGCCCGGCCATCACTACGAAGCGGCCTCTGCCCAACTCCAGGCCCGGCAGCGAGATGAGCGTGTCTTCCCGCTTCACTTCCCGGCTTACCAGCTTGTAGGCCCGAGTAACCGGAATGGCCTGCATCACCCCAGGCAGGTCCAAAAACAGGGCCGGGTCCACGGGTCCCGGGTTTTTGAGCACCGCGATGGCCACCCGCTCGCCCCCGGGCATGGGTTGAGCCAGGTAGCCCAGGGCTCCGATCTTGTCCACCACCACCTCGATTTGCGCGGGGGTGGCCTCCTTGTCCATCACAATCAGCATCTTTCGTCTCCAGCAGGGGTTCGGGAGATTTTTTTAACGCGGCCGGAAAAATTTCCCAAGAGCGCCAAGAACCAGCCTGGCGCCAATTTTTCCCCAATCATCTTTATCAGGGATCCCTTAGAAAATCAACCGCTGCGGGAGTTTGCCAGGCGTTGCCCCCGGGAGGCAAAAAACATTTTTCCCGCAACAATATAGATGCCTGGGTAGATTTGCAAAACCACACGCAAGGGAACAAGGACGGAAAAAACCAGGCGGCTGCTGACAGGGGTGCTGCGGCTGTATTTTAGAGGATAACCCATTGGAACTTGTGGTCTTTTAGCACTTGATTATTCATTGAAAATGACTGATCGATAACCCCATTGGGAAGGCAGTTGTGTCCGGGGGCCGCGGGCCTCCGAGCCGCCAGCCCGCTGCACCGTAGGTCTGCCGCTTAAAATGCCATTTCTTTTCTTGACATTGAAAATTTAAGCATTAATCTAATTCCCGATAGCAACGGGGCGAATTTCACTTCCAACTCAAACAAGGAGAAAGATGATGCGACATACCCGTAAATTCATGTTAACCGCGATGGTCCTGGCGCTTGCCTTGGCCTGCGCCATCCCTGTATTCGCCCAGACGCCGATGAACCCGGCCCCTGGCCCCAACCAAGCCCCGATAGGCCAGCCGCAGCCGGCGCCGATGAACCCGGCCATGGGCACACCGGGCCCGGGATATAATGTAGCTCCGGGCGGCGTCATCAGGGGCGGCTCCTTAATGCCGGTAGACGTGTACACCCCCATAAGAAGGGGTTACACCTTTGTCCGGGAGGGCAAATATGAGGCCGCCAAACACGAATTCGCGATCGCGGCCAAACTCGATGAATTAAACCCCTTTGCCCTTAACAACCTGGCAGTCCTGGAGGAACGGGACGGCAAACTGAATGACGCCCTGGCTCAATTTAAGGATGCCGCCATCCATGCCGCCCAATATAGGGACAAGGTTCAACAGACCTGCTTCGTGGGGGGCACCTGCATGGCGGTCGAACCCGAACGGAAGCTGGCGGCCACCAGTGAAGTTCTCCCCATCATTCAAGAAAATATCCAGAAGGTAGAGGCGAAGATTGCCGCCACCCAGACGGCTCCGCCGCCAGTGTCGCCTCCCCCGATGATGCCTGAGACTCCTAAGAAGTAAACAACCAGGGGCCTTCGGGCCCCCGCCCCGTTCTTTGCTTTTGGGTCAGGCCAGGGGTTGCGAGACCAGGATAGCGAGTCACCCCCACTCAAGAGAATTCACCAGGGGGCCAGAGGGGCTTATCCCACTGGCCCTTATTTTTTTTGAGTCTAACGGGGCTAAGGCCGGGAGAGCAGGAGCTGCAGATCCTGGAGCCCTTGTTGGGCGAGGCGCAGGGACTTCCGTATCTGTTGCGGCTGAGGGACGTGAGGCGGCAGCGAGGCCCACGCCGGCGGCGCAGACGTCTGGGGGCCGGCTTGCATTTGGCTCAGCAAAAAGCTCAGTTCCCGGAGCAAGTGGATATAGACCGCGCCCAGAGGTTCGGCGGTTTCCCGGGCCGCCGCAGGCGCCGCGGCACCACCGCCGGACGCCTCCGACTGCTCCACCAGAGCCAGGGTTAACGGGAGCCTGGCAAGCTTGGTCGTCTTGCCGGCAAGCTGTCTCTTTTTTCCCATATCTCCAAAAATTCGAGGGTGAGCTGCAGATAGTCTTGGGCCCCGGAACTTCTGGGCTCATAGTCGAAGATGGCCTTCTGGGCGATCTGGGCCTGATTCAAGGCCTCGTTTTTCATGATCATGGCCTTGAAGGTCTTCTCCCGGAAGGGCGCCAGTTGCTCCAAGATATAATCGTTGGTGATCCGATTCCGCTTATCATACATGGTGAGGAGGATGCGGAAGAAGTCCCCCTGAAACAACTCCTCCATGGTGAGATTCTTGACCGTCTCCACAGTGGTGAGCAAATCCGCCAGGCCATCCAGAGAATAGCGGGAAATCTGGCAAGGAATGATGATGAAGTCGCAGGCGAACAGGGAATTGGTGGTGAGCACCCCCAGGGACGGCGGGCAGTCGATGAGCACGAAGTCGTAGTCCGCGTCTTTCAGGGCCTGGTCCAGGATGGCCTCCCGAAAGACCCGGCTGTAAACTTGCTCTGCCGCCCGGGCCAGATGAATCTGGGCTGGCGCCACCTCCAGCCCCAGGATATAGCTGGGCAGGGCCACCTGGCCGATGCTGGTGCGGGGGACGGTCATCACCTCCGCCATGGAGGCGGTGATGCTGTCCGGGTCAACCCCGATGCCGATGGTGGTATGCCCCTGGGGGTCCAGGTCAACGATCAGGGTTCGGTAACCCTGGTAGGCCAGGCCGGCCCCTAAATTCAGGGCAGTGGTGGTCTTGCCGGTGCCGCCTTTCTGATTGATAACCGCTACCACGTGGGACATGATGGGGCCTTCTCACCCTTGGACCATCGGTCAGCATGGCCCTGGGCCAAATGATAAAGGAAGGGGAAAGTTGCGTCAAGGAATATCTGGATCGGGAAGTGGTCCATTTATGTGAAGATTTTCTCGCCAGGGGCGCCCCCCCCCCGCAAAGGTTCTAGAAATTGCCGAATTAAGGTGGCGTCTTGCAAGTGGCTTTCTCCCCGGAGAGAAGGAGCTTCGGGCCTTTCATCATCCCGGAAACCTCTCCTTTGCCGCCCCTTGACCTTTCTGTTATCTTATCTTGATAGACTTGGCCAGGTTCAGTTACGTGAACCTGAAGTCAATGGC
Organism: Desulfobaccales bacterium; assembly: GCA_049580385.1. Classification (GTDB taxonomy): domain Bacteria; phylum Desulfobacterota; class Desulfobaccia; order Desulfobaccales; family 0-14-0-80-60-11; genus JAPLJC01. The sequence goes on from JBAUPV010000006.1 coordinate 226,560, forward strand.
CGTGGTCATTCCTTATTAGCTGAAAATATGAACCCATCGTTGTCTTTAGCCATACAGGAATCGCCCCTGAGAAACCCTTATGGACCAGCGTGAGCCAAGGATAGCCGTAGCTTTGAGCGGCGGGGTGGACAGCGCCGTGGCCGCGGCCTTGCTCAGCCAACAAGGGCTGCGGCCGCGAGCGGTCCACCTGCTTCTGAGCGACGCCGGCCCTCCGGCCGCACATCTGGCGGCCCTGGCACTGATGTTGAATCTTCCCCTCACCAGGGTGAACCTCCGGGAGGAGTTTGCCCGGCAGGTGGTGGACTATTTCTTCAGCGAATACTCCCGGGGCCGCACTCCCAATCCCTGCGTGCAGTGTAACGCGGCTATCAAGTTCGGCAGCCTCTGGCAACTGCTGCAGGCCCAGGGACTGACCCGCCTGGCCACCGGCCACTATGCCCGGCTGCTTCCCGCGGCTGACGGGACCCTGGGACTGTTCCGGGCCGCGGACCGCAGCAAGGACCAGTCCTATTTCCTCAGCCGCCTTCCCAGGGAGCTGCTGCCCAATCTCCTTTTTCCCGTGGGGGAGCTGACCAAGACGGAGGTGCGCCGACGTTACCGGGAGCTGGGCTTGCCGGTCAATGAACAATGTCCCGAGAGCATGGAACTCTGCTTTATCCCCCGGGGCCGTTACCAGGACTTCATCCGGGCCCGCCGCGGCCCGGGAACCCCGGGGGAAGTGGTGGACCTCGGGGGCCGGCTCTTGGGAAGGCACCGGGGTCTGGAGCATTACACCGTGGGCCAGCGCCGGGGGCTGGGGATTCCGGCCGGGGAACCGTACTACGTGGCGGCTATCCACCCCGAGAGCAACCGGGTGGTATTGGGCCGGCGCCGGGAGATCCTCTGCCGGGGCCTGCGGGCCGCCCGGGTCAACTGGCTCATCCAGCCGCCCGGGGGCGAGCTGGAGGCCCAGGCGGTCATCCGCCACCGCCACCCGGGGGTGGCGGCCCGCATCCGCCCCCTGGGCGCCGCGGGAGTGGAGGTGGTCTTTGCCGCGCCCCAATCGGCCGTGGCCCCCGGCCAGGCCGTGGTCTTTTATCAAGACGACCGGGTCCTGGGCGGCGCCTGGATCGAGGAGCCGATCAGGTGAAGAGACAGTTATCAGTGATCAGTAAAGTCAAAGACAGAAAAAGGAACCAGTAAATTCTATGATAGGAAAGGATAACTGATAACCGATAACTGATAACTGGTTACTGGTTACTGGTCACTGATAACTGATAATTGATAACTGGGAACCGGAGTGAAATAACCCCGAAGACCTGTTACAATCGACTGCATGCCCACCGCCCCCCGCTTTTTCCGCGTCCTGACCTTCGGGTGCAAGGTGAACCAGTGCGACACCGCCGGGATGAGCCAGGAGCTGGCCGGCCGCGGCTGGCTCAGCGCCCCCTTAGGTGTGGTTGCGGACCTGCACCTGGTGAACACCTGCACGGTCACCGGCCGCGCCGACCAGCAGGCCCGCCAGGCCATCCGCCGGCTATTCCGGGAATACCCGGCAACTCCTATCTGGGTCACCGGCTGTTACGCCCAGCGGGCGCCTGGGGAACTGGCGGCCCTGCCCGGGGTCCAGGCCGTGCTGGGCAACCGGGAAAAGGGGGAACTGGCGGAATTATGGGAAAAGTTCGCTCCCGGCGGCCAGCCCGGGCTTTGGGTCGATGCCTGCCCGGGCCGCCAACCCTTTCAGCCCTGGCGGCTGCGGGGCCTTCCCGGACACACCCGGGCCTGGCTCAAGATCCAGGAGGGCTGCAGCCACGGTTGCAGCTACTGCATCGTCCCCCAGGTGCGGGGGCCCCGTAGGAGCTGGCCGCCGGCGGGGGTTGCCGCGGCCTTGAGGGAACTGGCCGCCGCTGGTTACCAGGAGGTGGTCCTCACCGGCATCGACCTCGGTCAATACGGCCAGGACCTGAACCCTCCGCTTAGCCTGGCCGGCCTGGTGCGGCGGCTGCAGGAGGACGGAGCGCCCTTGCGGGTGCGTCTCAGCTCCCTGGAACCCCAGGAGGTAACCGGGAATCTCCTCGCTGAACTGGCTTCCTGGCGGAATTTCTGCCCCCATTTTCACCTTCCCCTCCAGAGCGGCTCGGCCTCCATCCTCAACGCCATGAACCGCCCTTACCGCCCCGGAGAATTCCGGGACCTCGTCCTGGAGATCGCCCGCCTTTTTCCGGAGGCGGCCCTGGGGCTGGACGTGTTGGTGGGCTTTCCCGGGGAAAGCGCCACCGACTTCGAAGCGAGCCGTACCCTGGTGGCCTCTTTGCCGGTAACCTACCTGCACGTCTTCCCTTTCTCCGCCCGTCCCGGGACTCCGGCGGCGCGGCTCAAGGCGCTGCCCGGCCGGGAGCTCTCCCGCCGCGCCGGCGTCATCCGGGAGCTGGGAAGGCAGAAAAGGCTGGCATTTATGCAGGGACAGACTGAGCGGCTGCGGGAGGTCCTGGTGGAAGGGCCGGCCCCGCAACCGGGCTGGCTTCAGGGTTTGAGCGACAATTACCTGCGGGTAGTCTTTCCCGGCCCGGCTGCCTGGCGCAACCGCCGCCTCCTGGTGCGCCTTCTCGGGGTTAAGGAGGAACGGCTGCTGGGCGAGGCGCTGGCGGGCCCAAATGAACCCGGCGAGAATCCCTCTTGCAGGCAGTAGTCAGTAGTCAGTTATCGGTTATCAGTTATCAGTTATCCTTTCCCGCCTCAGAGTTTACTGGTTACAGTCCCCAATACCCGGTTATCTTTTTCTGTATTTGCCTTTACTGGCTACTGACTACTGGCTACTGGTGGGCATACCTAAGTTCGAACAAATCCCTAGTGCCGCCTCCTAGAAAAAACCTTGCCGGACACCGATGCCTAAATCCCCCTTTTCCAACTCAAATAACTAAGGGATTTGCCCCCTTAAAAAACAGGGATTCCCCGATTTACAGGGGTCGAGAAATCCACCAATAATATAGGCTGCGGGCCCAGGCGTCCGCATCATCGCGATTAACCATTGCCTGGTTGCTCTGATGAAGGAGGGTCCGGTTATATTAACAAAATTGCGGAAAGACCAGGGAGGTGCTGTGGCGGTGGAGTTCGCCCTCTGCCTCTTACCCTTGCTGCTCATCTTGGTCGGCATCATAGATTTTGGCCTATGCTGCTATACGCAAATGACAATCTCCTCCGCCAGTCGGGCTGGGGCCAGATATGCCACACTTTATACGGTAAATGCAAGCGGTCAGCGCCTGGCGCCCACTAACCTTTCTCCCACGGTGTCGTCCTATGTGACCACCAACTACTCCAGCCTCTTGCCCAGCAATGCCGATCTCCAGGCCACTCTAGGGGGGCTCGCCGACACCTCGACTACTTCGGGAGCTTATCCGGTCACCGTCACGGTTACTGCCAACTACCACTGGCTTTTTCTTGCTAAGTTGGTACCCGGCCTCACCAATCCACAGCCCCTGAGTTCCACCGTGGAGATGTCATTGGAATAAAGGAGGCCCGGATGCTTTGCGAGAAGGCGCGTTTGCACCGAGGAGCTAAAGATTTCCTAGTTAACGAGTCTGGGGCCATTGCGCTGGTCATGGTCTTGGCCCTGGTGGCGCTCATGGCGGCGGCCGCCCTGGCCGTCGATTACGGGTATATGCTCGCGGTGCAGCGTCAGTTGCAAAATGCCGCCGATGCCGGGGCCCTGTCCGGGGCGGACGCCTTTGGAAACAACGGTCCGAACTCGCAAGCAGCCCAGACCGCGGCAACAACTGCGGCAAACGAAATAGTCACCGGTAATTCTTGGGGCAATCAACAACATTTGACCTATTGCACGGTGACTCCTGGCTATTGGAGTTTTGTAAATAGGGCCTTTACTGGCACTACTTCTACCACTGCCACCCTCCCCACGCAAGCAGCCTGGGCCGTCCAGGTGGTGGTGCCCAAGAGCTCCAGTAACAACGGCGGCCCCCTCCAGTTGATTTTTGGCCCCATCTTGGGGATAAAAACCGCTAACCTGAATGGCGCCGCGGTGGCGATAGTAAAGTCGCTGGCATCGGGGGCATCGGGGGCATCGGGGCCATGGTCAATCCTGGAGACCGGCAGCAACTCTGTTACCTTAAACAGCGATGTCACCATTACCGGGGGGAGTGTGGGAGATAATGGGTCCAGCTTAACACTCGATAGCGGCGTGGGGGTGTCGCAGGGTATATATGCCAACACCGCAACCTCCCTGACCAACAACAGTGGATTAACTGTAGTGCAGAATTCCGCCACCAATACCATGCTATCGCAAGCGGCCAGTGCTGCTAATGCTGATTACACCACTGACATCGGTTTGTCTAATAACACGGGAGGAACTCATTCGAATGTTGGTCAAAATTCAAGCACGACCATTACAGGTACTAACACGGTGAACGTTGCGGACATCTCCAGTATGCTCATGGATTCTCCCTACAACCTTACCTTGTCCGGGACTTCCGCCATGTCGTTTGTCGTCAGGGTTTCCGGCACTTTCACCCTTAACTCCAATACCAGCGTATTACTGACCGGCGGGTTAACGGCGGCTAACGTAACTTTTATAGCTACGAATGGCAGCGTCATCATCGATAGCGGCTCCACCCTGAATGGCAGCATCCTGACTGAGAACGATTCCGTCACCCTTAATGGCAATTCCACCGTAAATGGCTCTATAACCAGCGCCCAGTATATTATGTTGGACAGCGGCACCGGCGGCTCGCCGAAGGTGGGGCCACTTACAGCCTTAAGCGGCTCTGCCTTGGTCCAATAGGTCGTCCCCATCTTTGTGCAGGGTTGGTTCTCCAGGGAGCCCCTATCTCTTGGCAAGCTCCGGCGGCGCATGGCCTTTTTCCAAATCAGCTTTTATCAGAAACCATTTCTGCCCGGCTAGGCCAGGGCTAAGGTTAACTCTTTAGAATCGCTCCCCGCCATAGAAAAAGGGGTTTTTGCAGTCCCCTAACCAAGAGGATGCCGCCCAACCTCTGAAAAATAAGGGAATTACCCCCTTAAAAAACAGGGATTCCCCGATTTACAGGGGTCGAGAAATCCACCAATCTATGAGCAATATCTGATTCGACTGCGGGGCCCAGGCGTCCGCATAATATCGAGCAAACGTTGCAGATTTTCATATAGAGGGGAATTGGCGCATTATGTGGCGAATCCGACGCGGCAGGCGGCCTAGGCAGCAGGATTCCGAGAGTGGGGCGGCGGCGGCCGAATTTGGCCTGGTTCTGCCGATCCTGGCCTTGATTCTCTGCGGGATCTTCGACATCGGCAATCTCTATTATAATTTGGACCTCGTCAACAATGCGGCCCGGCAGGGGGGTCGGTTATATGCTGTTATTGCTTCCAGTGGGGAGACCGGGTCGCAAATTATCTCATCGCTTCAGGCCAGCTATGGCAACCAGTTAATTGTCAGCGCCAGCCCAGCGAACCCAACCTCGGGAAATAATGTTACGGTCACAGTCAAGGACAACGTAACCATAATAACTCCGTTGGTCAGGCAATTCTTCACCAATCCCTACCAGGTGCAGGCGCAGTGCACTATGTACGTGGAATAGGTTCCCCTGTAAACGAGGGTCTTCTCATGACAAAAAAATTCTGGAAAAACCAAAGAGGGAGCATGGCGGTTTTGGTAGGAGTAATGCTGCCGGTCCTGGTTGGATTTCTCGGCCTGGCCCTGGACTTTGGACATGTGATACTCGTCAGGACCCAGATGCAAAACGCCGTGGACGCCGCGGCTTGTGCCGGCGCCATGAAATTAACGGTGCCCATCCCGGGAGGCCAGTCCCAGGCGACCACTGAAGCAAATTCCATGATCACCGCTAATAGCTTCTCTACGGCCAACGCTGCGGTGACTTTTCCTACGGATCCCCAGAATAATCCCTCTGGTGCTCCGTTAGTTAAAGTCAGCCTGACCGACAGTGTGCCAACCTATTTCATGAGAGTGTTGGGCATTAAAACCGTCAGCCTGAAGGCACACGCAGAAGCCATCAGGGAGAGTTCACTGGAGAGTTATCCCGGCGGGCCTTTTAATTATACCATTTTTTCAAATACCAGTTTAATCATTAACGGAACTGACAAAATTACGGGGTCGGTACATTGCAATGCGTCCTTAACTCTTAATGGAGACCTTACTATTACAGAAAAGTCTGAAGGTTACACACAGGTAATTGTAAATGGCGACAATGACCTGGGTTCTGTGGGCGCGGGCACGCTGTCGGAAATAAGCGTGAATGGTACTAATACGATAGGATCAAAATATGGGGGTGTCACCGACATTGCCATGCCTAACTATACTCAGCAGATACTGGCTACTATTCCTTCAACTAATCAGTATAGTTCAAGTCAAACATTTAATGGTGCGAATATAAGTATTGATGGCGGTATCTATGTAAATGGTAATGTAATCATAAACGGGGAGATTAATGGTTCTGGGCCAATTTTGGCTACCGGCAGTATAATTGTTAATGGCGTGTCAACTATTAGCGGTTCCAACCAAGTATTTCTCTATTCGTCAGGTAGCTCTATTACAATTAATGGCAACAATGGCTTCGGGAGTGGTACTACAAGTGTAATCTGTTATGCACCTTCTAGTAATGGATCAATAATCGTTAATGGGGTCAACGTTATAAATGGAGATGTGATAGGAAACTCTATTACTATTAACGGAGGGGAAGATATCGATGGAATGCTTAATAATAGTGTTTACCCAATCACATCGATAGACTTAGGCGAGCATGCGAAATTAATAAATTAGATACCTTACAACCTCCTGGAATCTCCGAGGGAGATCGTCCCCTCCCCCACCCCTACACGGCCCCGGAAACCCAGAGGCCAGTTGTAGGGTGGGCACTGCCCACCAGGTTAATTTTTCAATCCCGTCCGCGGCTCCGTAGGGGCGGGTTAAAACCCGCCCCTACACTGCCCACGCCATTAACTTTCCAATGCTGTCCGCGAGGAGAAGGCCGGTCCAGAAAAGAAATAGCAGGAAAAATCGAGAAATGGCCCAGCCCAACCCGGCAGCCAGCCAGTGGAGTGCCTCATAATTGGCTGGACATAATATCAAGACTGGAACGCTGGATTTGGCTTGGGTAAGTCCTCCTTTGAAAAATGGTGATTTAGTGTGATTTCAAGAGTTTATATTAAATCCCTCCTCCCCCCTTTTCCAAAGGGCGGTTAATAATCCGTCAGTTTCCATGGATAATCGACTGCGGGACAGACCACCAGGTCCTGACAGGACTTAAACAGCCGGGGATTGAGGGGGTCTTGGGGTCTTGGGGTCTTGGGGTCTTGGATATTGGTGGCGGGGGACGGAATCGAACCGCCGACACGGGGATTTTCAGTCCCCTGCTCTACCGACTGAGCTACCCCGCCGACCGTTAAGTTGTTTATCTCGCCCCCGGGCTTTTGTCAAGACCTTAGACAAGCAGGAGTGCGGGCCCGAGCCAACAGGCGTTCCCTGCGGGGGCCGGTTCTGAACCCGTCCTTACACAGCCCACCCTGCCCTATCGCCAACTCCCGGGTCTCCCCCCTCCCGTGTCCAAGAAAACCCGATCCAGCCCACGTTCTCAGGTTTCAAATCCATGGTTTTCGAAAGCAAATATCAGGGATAAGAGGATTTACCTTCTTTCAAAGATTACCCATATTATCGTCAAAGCCCGGGGAGAATCGGAGAATCACCTGGTAAACCTAATAATTCGATATGGCATTAAACCGAAAGGAATGGCCCCAAAGGCGGGTCCACTGTTGCACCTCGATTATGCGGCAAATTTTTGATGGAATTCCGGGCAACTATTCGATATAAAGGTGAATAGTTGGCAAAGCGAAGGGTCCCCGTGCGTCCCCCAAGGGGAAAGCCAAAAGAAATGTATGCTGCGGCCTAATCTCTGATCCGCAGATATTCACAAGATCGGTTGCCAAAGGTTAGCTGAAATGGATCAGGGCTTCTGGGAAAAATATTTTCTGACCTATGATCTCTTGAATGAAGTGATTCCCTACCAGGAGCTCATGAATGATCTCATCAGCGTCTTGGAGGTGGAAAAGGGTGATTTGATCTTTGATGCGGGCTCAGGGACCGGAAACTTATCCCTGCTTTTAAAGGCCTGCGGAGCGAAGCCGACGGGCTATGATTTCTCCGAGAAGGCCATAAAAATTCATCTCATGAAAGACCGGGATGCGGAGGTATTTTTTGGTGATCTAACCAATAAATTACCATTTCCGGACAATTATTTTGATAAAGTCGTATCTAATAATGTCATTTACACTATTGACAGAAGCATCAGGCTATCACTCTTTAAAGAGATTTATAGAGTTTTAAAAATAAATGGCAAATTTGTCATTGCTAATGTTCATACCGGATTTAATCCACTCGTGATTTTTAAGGATCACTTAAAACATTCAGTGCAAATAAAAGGTATGAGAAGAACAGCCATTGATCTGATAACCAAAAGTAATTCCATCTGGAAATTATTTTATTATAGCTACCTCATAATAAGAAAAGATAAAGTTGGCAGATATGCATTTGTCGATAAAAATGAGCAAAGATGTTTATTAACCCAGGCTGGTTTTAGAAATATCTGTGGTACAATAAATACTTATTCGAATCAAAGTTACATCGATGCAGGGATAAAATAAGTAGAAACATAAGATATCCCCATTAACGATCCCAAAGCCCCAGTTGCCGGCTCACCTTGGAATCCTTCTTACCCACTAATTTCTCCGCAATTTCCCGGGCCAGCAAAGGCGCATTGCCACCGGCCCGGTTATTGATGATCAAATTAACCGACACCCCTTTTTCGATGGCGGCCTTGACGATCTCCACCGTCTCCTGCACCATCTCCGGCTGCCGCATACCTTCGATGGGCCTGTCAAAAGGATGCGCCTTCCCATAAGCGTCTTCATACCGCATTCCCAGAGGCGTCATCAGCCGCACCACGCATTCGCCGCCCCCGTTAAAGAACCTGCCGCTCGCCTTGGCCAATTGTTTTCTCAACGGCGGCAGCCAGGTCCAGTGCGATAATACCTGCCCCACCCCATACCTTTTTAAAACCTCGAAGACCTGATCCCTCAGATACAAATCTGTCCTTAATTCCAGATGATAGCGGGTATCTTTCGGGATCGCCCGGAAAAAATCATCCAGCTCCCGGGTCATTTCGTTAACCGGAGCCCGGTCTTGCTGCCGCTGATACTCCTGCTCAAAAATAATGCCGCTGAGTTTTGAGCCCAACATTTTTACGGCCGGGACATAATATTGCTCGGTGAAAATTTTGGGGTTCAGGTAGGATTCATTATCGACGTACCGGTCGCCTTGATGAATCTTCTGAGCCGTGACGATCTGGGGCGCCTTGAGAATGATTCGGTCTCCGGCTTTCAGGTGTTGGCTGTAGGTATTCAAGACCTGATAGTTCGGAGTGGGTTGGCCGTTCTCATCCAAAAGAAGCCGGTAAAAGGTGAAATCGATCTCCAGCACCGGAAAATGTTCAAAATACTCCTCGACGCTATCTACCGGCAGGACCTCTTCGCTAAAATTTTTCCCGGCGATTGCCTTCGTTCTTTTGGTTATCCGTCCCTCGTAGCGGTCCTGGGAGTAAATCTGCCCGATCCAGCCGGCATAACGATCAGAGGCCGTACCCAGGAATATCCGGGGATGAAGATTGCGAAAATGGAAGGTTTTCGGATCGGTTTCGCCAGGAAGAGACATGAATTGAGTGTAAATGAAAAGCGAAAGTCATTCAAATGGAAATATTTTTTATTTTTCAAAAATATGAAAGTTCTTATCGTCAAACTAAAACGCTAAAGTCCAGCTTTTATGAAATTAAATCATTCTCCAACGGTTGACTTAATGAACTTGTTACTTAATTTAAACAGAAAACCTGGAATTCCCCTCTCTTTCCACCCTTCAGAGAGAATAGACCTCTCTGCCTTCTCGAAGCGCGGCCAGGTGCCCAGGAGCATTTATGACATCCTACAATATTGTCCTGGCTGAGGATTACCTGCCGCTGCGTCAGCTTATTAAGAAAATTGTTCAGGAAACTGGGGAAATGACGGTAGCAGGTGAGGCTAACGATGTCCAGGAGGTATTGTCAATTTTGGAGCATTCCCCCCCGGATATGGTCATCGCGGATATCAGGCTCGGGGAATTGAAAGCAAGCCTGAAGATTAAGGAACTCTATCCTCAAATAAAGGTGATCATCCTGACCGTACATAAGGAAAAAGATTATCTGGATCAGGCCATGATGAACGGGGTTGACGGTTATATACTGAAACAAGATATGGATCAGGAACTCTATAGCGGCATACAAGCTGTTCGGCGCGGCGTGGTTTATATATCCCACTCCTTGAAGCCCACTCCTTAAAGCCTATTTTTCATCTTTGCCCTGGTCTCAGGGTGGGCTGGAAACGTCTCCTCGTAACCAAGAGAATCTGGTTTTTTCTTACAAACTCGGTGTTTTGCTTACACGCTACAACTGCTAGCACTGCTATCCAGCTAATGGTGAAAGCCCACCAGAGGTGATCCGGGAGGACCGGTTGCGCCATTTTCGAATCTTTTGCGCCCCAGGTGGCAGGCGGCCATGGACCCGGTGACCCACTTGGCCATGGGGGCGCTGCTGTCGCAGGTGCTTCCCAGCCCTTCCCCGTATTGGAGCGCCGTGGCCGGGATCTCCTTCACCCTGCTGCCGGATTGTGACTATTTTTTGAAATATTCCCATGGGCTGGCCTTTATCCGCCACCACCGGGCCTTTTCCCATTCCCTGACGGCCCTGCCCCTGTTTGCCCTGGCGGCAGCCGGGGTGGCCTGGGCCCTGGGCGGCCCCCGCTGGTTCCTACCGATCCTCTTCCTGGGTCTGGCAGTGCTGGCAAGCCATCTCCTGGTATTGGATCTGGCCACCCCCTATGGCACCCAGCTACTGTTTCCCTTCTCCAGGAAGCGCTTCACTCTGGACTGGCTCTTCATTATCGACCCTTACCTCACCGGCCTGCTGCTGGCCGGGGCCGCGGCCGCTCCCTTCCCCGGTTGGGGCCACCGGGCCGGGCTCGCCTTTCTGGCCGCGGCCGGCGGTTATCTTCTCCTGTGTGGCTGTTATCACCACCAGGCCCTGTCCCTGGCCCGCCAGGTGTTTGATCCCACTGCCGCCAACCCGGGGCCGCTCTCCGCCGGGGGCCTCAGGGTGGCCGCGCTGCCTCAGCCCTTTTCCTGCCGCCGCTGGTTGCTGCTGGCCGGCAATGGCCGGGAAGTGGCCCAGGCCTTCGTGCAACTGCCGTTTCTCGCCCTCTTGGGGTTATGGCGGTCGCCGGCGGGACCGTCGGTGACCCGCCTGCCGTCCCACTCCCGGGCGCCGGCTGAGGTTTATTCGGCCCCCGAGGACCTGCATCTCCAGGTATTCGGTGGGCTGGCCATAGAGGACGCGGACCTCGACCCGGAAGCCCGGGAGATCCGGGACCGCTACCTGGAATTCGCCCGCTTCCCCCTGTTGCACCGGGCGCAAGTCCTGGAAGACGGGTTCGCCCTGGAGTGGTTGGACCTGCGCTTCTCCGTGCCGGGGAGGGCCTTCCCCTTTGCCTTGCAAATACGCCTGGACCAGCAAGGGCGGGTGCGGCAATGGCGCATCGGCCCAAGCGGCGAGGGGCTGAATAGCGTTTGAGCCCTTGTAGTAACTGTTTTCTGTTTCCTGTTTACCGTTTTCTATCTCTGCTAAAGGGCCTTCTCCCTTTCCTTTATCTTACCCGGAATACGAAAAACACCAAACCGTCCTTGGACCTTGATTTTGTCTTTGATTTTCACCGAAAACAGAAAACCGAAAACCGAAAACCGCCCTTTTCAGCAACAACATGATAAAATCGAGGAAAATCTAAAAAACCCCAGGAATATTCATGACGCCTAAACGATTTTTCGGAAAGGTCCACCAGGACCCGGGTGAGGCCCTGGCCAAAGGCTCCCGGGAGGTTATGGCCTCCATTTGGGAAGAGTACCTGGCGGCGATCCTGCAAGTCTCCGCCGACAGCGGCCGTTACCGGATCCTACGCCGCCAGCTAGAGGACGCCGCCGGTTTCAAAGAGGTCTCGGAGAACTGGAACACCCTGCCCTTGCCGGCCCGGGGGGCGGCCTGGCGCCGTCTGATGACCGCGGCCCAGGAGAAATGTGAGGCCACCAAGGACCTTTGCAGTCGCTGCGGCGAGTGCTGCCAGTCAGCCAGTCCTACCCTGCTCGTGCAGGACCTGCCCCTGTTCCAGCAGGAGATCCTCACCTGGAACGACGTCTACACCCTGCGCCGGGAGGAGTTGGTGAGCAACCGCTCCGGCCGGGTGGAGCCCCTGAAAGGGGAGCGCCTGAAACTCCGGGAGATACCCGGCAGCCGGCAATGCTGGTTTTTCCAGCCGGCCCACAACTCCTGCCGCATCTATGAGCAGCGCCCGGAGCAGTGCCGCCGGCAAAACTGTTGGAGCGAGCCGCTCCCGCCCCCGGAAGAAGACCAGTTGCTTACCCGGCAGCACCTGTTCGCCGGGGTGCCGGAAATCTGGGAACTGATCGGGCAGCATCAGGAGCGCTGCGACTATAGCGAGGTGGCCCGGGCCCTGGCCGAGGTGGGCGCCGGCCGTGAAGAGGCCGGCGAGGCCCTGTTTGAGGCCCTGCACTTTGACCATTATTTGCGCCGGCTGCTCATCGACGACTGGGAACTCACCCCCGCAGCCACGGAATTGCTCCTGGGCCGGCCCGTAACCGAATTCCTCAAGGGCCAGGGGGTGGACGCCATCCTCACCCCGGCGGGGGTCTTCAAGTTGGAGCCTCGACAGGATTAACTGGCCGTAGGGTGCGTCTTACGCACCTCTACCAGAAAGCCATTCAAAAACTCTATTTCCGCTTAACTGTCATTCTAAGCGAACCGGCTTAACCTGAAGGCAACAATGAAATTTGTGAATCCAAAGGGCCGGAAATTCCTCCATAATTGGTACAGCCTGCTAGGGCGGCCTCTGGCCACCAAAATGCGGCGGGCCCAGCCCGCCCTATAAATTCTGGAGCCATTAGCGCCAGTAACCCATTCTCTGGAGGTGTGCCATGATAACGGAACTTATCAAGGGAAATCGCAGCTATCGCCGTTTCCACCAGGAGGTCCCGGTGACCCTGGGGACCCTGAAGGACCTGGTGGACCTGGCCCGGTTGTCCGCCTCCGCGGCCAACCTCCAGCCCTTGAAATATCTCCTTTCCTGCGAGCCCTGCGGCAATGCCGACATCTTCTCCTGCCTGGCCTGGGCCGGCTACCTGAAGGACTGGCCGGGGCCGTCGGAAGGGGAGCGGCCGGCCGCCTACATCGTCATCCTGGGGGACACGGAGATCTCCAAGAACTTCGGCTGCGACCATGGCATCGCGGCCCAATCCATCCTCCTGGGAGCCCGGGCCCAGGGGCTGGGGGGCTGCATGCTGGGCTCGATCCAGCGGGACCGTCTGCGCCAGATTTTCCAAATTCCGGAAAATCTGGAAATTCTACTGGTGATCGCCCTGGGCCGGCCCAAAGAGACCGTGGTCCTGGAAGAGGTGGCCCCCGGCGGCAGCATCAAGTACTGGCGGGACGCGGCGGAGGTCCACCACGTGCCCAAGCGGCGGCTTCAGGATATTATTCTCCAGGGCGCACCCAACCCCCCTGATGTTGTGCTCCTTAGATAGTACGGCATCAAATCGAGAAAACCTGAGTTCCAGGGGCATTAAAGTCCCCCTTTGGGAAAGGGGGATTTAGGGGGATTTCAGGAGGTCATCTTAAATGTCCTAACAATTCCGAACCATCACACTAGAGGGCGCCGGGCGTAAGGCGCGTCTCCGGCGCCGTGCCTGAAGGGCGGGTCTCCCGGCGTGAGGGGCGTCTCGCCTGCCATCTTTTCTGTGGGCCTGACGGCCTAGCGGAACCTGCGTCAGCCGCCCAGGGGCCTAAGGAGCCGGGCCCAGAGATCTTCCCGGCCCTCGCGGCTCAGGGCCGAGAACCAGATGAATTCTCCCGGGGCCACCCCCAGGGGGGCCAGATTTTCGGCCAGGTGTTGCAACTGCCGGTGGCGCTCCCCCTGCTTCAACTTGTCCGCCTTGGTGAGCACTGGAATCACCAGCCTTTTTCGGTCCCGCAGATACTCCCAGAGGAACCGCTCTTCCGGACCCAAGCGGCGGCGGCCGTCCTGGAGGAAGACCACCGCGGCCAAGGCCTGGCGCTGGCCCAGATAGTCCAGCACCAGATGCCCCCACCTGTCCTTGAGTTCTTTGGAAACCGCGGCATACCCGAACCCCGGCAGATCTACGAAGAGCCAGCGGCTATTCACCAGAAAGAAGTTGAGGGCCCGGGTACAGCCCGGCGCGGCGCTGGTGCGCACCAGTTTCTTGCGCCCCAGCAAGACGTTGATCAGGGAGGATTTGCCCACGTTGGAGCGGCCCAGGAAGGCCACCTCGGGCAGCTCCCCGCCGGGCAACTGATCGGTCCGGTGGACGCTCAACTGGTAGGCGGCGGAGATGATCTTGGGGATGGCCATGGGTTAGGAAAGTTTTCCGTTTTCCGTTTTCCGTAAGATAAATCTGGCGGCGGTGGTGACCTGGGGTAAGTTATACCAGAATTTCGAAAAATACCACGATCCCGGTCCTTCCCAGGTCCTCTAGACTCCCGGCTAAGGCTTGACGCCTCCGGGTTTTCCGGGTAGATTCTCGTAACATGACAGAGGAGGAAGCTAAACGGTTGGCCTGGGGGTTGTGGTTCCATTTCTGGTTGGGGGTTCTCACCCTGATTGCCGGCTCGATGGTGGTGTTGTTGGCCCCCATCGACCGGGAGGGCAGGTTAGTCCAATTCACCGCCAGATGGTGGGGCCGGACCTTGCTGCGGATGGCTCATGTCTCCCTGGAGGTGCGCGGTCTGGAACACCTGGCCCCGAACCAGGCCTATGTCTTTGCCGCCAACCACCGCTCCAATTTCGATATCTTCACCCTGATCGCCATCCTGCCGGGCCGCATCATGTTTGTCGCCAAGCAATCCCTCTTCCGTATCCCCGTCTTCGGCCAGGCATTGATTCGCATGGGCTCCGTGCCTCTGGACCGGAGCAACCTCAAACAGGCCGTCAAGAGCCTGGACCGGGCAGCAATCCGGGTGCAGGCCGGGGCCTCGATGATCATCTTTCCTGAAGGCACCCGGGTAGCCACACCGGAACTCAGCCCCTTTAAGAAAGGGGTCTTCATCATGGCCGCCAAAGCCGGGCAGCCCATCGTGCCGGTGAGCATCAGCGGCACCCGTTTTATTCAAGTCCCGCACAGCATCCGGATGCAACCCGGACTGGTGCGGGTAGTAATTTCGCCTCCCATCCATCCCCAGGATTACGGGCGCAAGGAAGACCTGATGGCCGCGGTCTTCCAGGCCATCGACGCCAACTATGACCCCGACTTTCCCCATGCTCCCCGCAGCAGACCCGAATAACTGGGTGGATCTCACCTTCCTGGGAGGGGTGGGGGAGATCGGCCTCAACATGATGGCCCTGGAGACCGCCGACCACCTGGTGGTGGTGGACGCCGGCCTCATGTTTCCCGAGGACCCCATACTGGGGATAGACATCGTTATCCCCGATTTCAGCTATCTGCGGGAGCGCCGGGACAAGATTGCGGCCCTGGTCCTGACCCATGGCCATGAGGACCATATCGGTGCGGCCCCCTTTTTTCTCAAGGAATTCCCCGTCCCCGTCTATGGCACCCCCCTGACCCTGGCCTTATTACGGGAGAAACTCAGGGAACACGGCCTGCTGGCGCAGACCGATCTGAGTTTGATCCGGCCCTCGGAACCCCTGGCTTTGGGACCCTTCGAATTCGAATTCATCCGGGTATGCCACTCCATCGTGGACGGGGTGGGTTTTGTGGTGCGCACCCCTCAGGGCTATCTGGCCCATTCCGGCGACTTCAAGATCGACCAGACCCCGGTGGCCGGCGAGGCCACGGACTTGAACCGCTTTGCCCATTACGGCGAACAGGGGATGCTGGCGCTGCTCTCCGACTCCACCAACGCCGAGCGCCCCGGCTACACCCTGTCCGAGAGGCAGATCGGCATCACCCTGGAGAACCTGGTGCGGGAAGCTCCGGGCCGGGTGATCGTGGCGGTCTTCGCCTCCCACATCCACCGGATGCAGCAGATCGTCGATATTGCCGCCAAGTACGGGCGCAAGGTGCTGTTCAACGGCAAGTCCATGGTGACCAACTCCCGGCTGGCCAAGGAGTTGGACATTCTCTCGGTCCCTCCGGAACTGGAGATCAACGTAGGGGACCTGGAGCGGCTGCCGCCGCCCGAAACCATCGTCATCACCACCGGCAGCCAGGGGGAGCCCCTGAGCGCCCTGGCTCGCATGGCCCTGGAGGCCCACAAACAGATCCACATCCGCCGGGGCGACCTGGTGATCCTCTCCTCCAAGTTCATCCCCGGCAATGAAAGGGCCATTACCACGGTTATCAACAACCTCTATCGCCTGGGAGCAGAGGTGGCCTACCAGGAGGTGGCCGACATCCACGTTTCCGGCCATGCCTCCCAGGAGGAATTGAAAATGCTGCTGAACCTGTCCCGGCCCCGCTATTTCATCCCCATTCACGGGGAGATGCGCCACCTCATCAAGCACGGCCACCTGGCCCGGGCGGTGGGCATCCCGGAAGAAAGGGTGATACTCGCCGGGAATGGCGATCAGGTGCGCTTCGATTCCCGGGGGGCGAGCCTCCAGGGGCGGGTGGACACGGGCCGGGTCTTCGTGGACGGCAAGGGAGTGGGGGACGTCAGCCGCATCGTCCTCAGGGACCGGCGCCACCTGGCCGCCGACGGCCTGGTGATCGCCTATGTGGCGGTGGACCCGGGGGCCCGCCGCATCGTTACCGAACCGGAACTCATCACCCGGGGCTTCACCCTGGAGGAGGAGCAGGCGCCGCTGTTGGAGCAGGCCCGCAAGGTCTTCCAGGAGATCGTCCTCCGGGCCTTGAGCGAACCTACCCAGGACTGGCTGGAGATCCAGACCCAGGCCGGCAAGGCCATGCGCAAACTCTTCTTCAAACTCCTGGAGCGCCGCCCCATGATCCTGCCGTTGATTCTGACCTTGTGACGCCAGCCTTCAGCCATCAGCTTTCAGCCAAATGCCAAAGGCGAAAGACCGAAAAGGAAAGCTGAGGCAGCTCGTAGGGTGGGCACTGCCCACCAAACAGAGACGGAAAACAGAAAGCAGGCATTTCCCCAGCAGTGTCCGACAGAGATTTTCCATAAGGGGTGGCGTAGGAAAATTGAAAAATGTAGCTGCAAACCTTTAAATCAGGAACCACGGGGGCAGCCCGTAAGCGCCAAAACCCCCTCTCCCCTGCTGTAGGGGCGGGGTTTCCCCGCCCGGGCGGCGAGACGCCGCCCCTACCTAAGATACAAGCGTTGGGGTGAGGGGTGGCGACTGATTACTCCCCCCTCACCCTACCCTCTCCCCCATTGGTGGAGAGGGTAAAAAGCAAGATAACTCCATAAGTTAATCAAAGATACGGATTTAGTAGCCAGATTACACGGCAGATTAGCAAGATCCTTGCTGGCCCCCGCTCACATCCCACCAGATCTGCACCAATGGCGAAAAAAAATTCTTGCCATTTATTTGACGCTTGATATCCTGATAGGTATGAAAAGGACCGTCGCCTATCGCTGCCTGGCAGTGGCCGTGATCATCGGCACGGTTCTCCTTTTCTCTCTGCCCGGGGTCCTGGTTGCCGCAATGGGAGGCCCGCCGTCCTGCTGCCATCGTGGTTTAGGCCCCGGCCTGGTGGCGCCCTGCTGCTGCCAACAAAACGGGATGCCCGGCCATTCCGGAGATGCCGGCCGGGATTGCGGCTGTGCTTACCGCCTGGGTTCCGGCCCCTCGGCCTTAAGCTCGCCGGGCGTTGCCTTAATGGCCCCCACCTGGCATAGTTCTCCATTGGCCTTGACCATGTTCATGGCCGTCAAAACCTTGCCCACCAGCATTCTCCATCCTCCCCAGTTAAGTTAGTCCTGCCCCAAGCCTGATCCTTGTTCACATTCTGAGTTGCGCAGCCCTTGAAGGTTGTGGAACCCGGGAAGCCCATGGCTGCCACGGTAGTTCTGCATGGTCCTGAAATGTCTGCTTTCGGTTTTCCGTGAAAGGCAAAATCGAAGCAGGGGCGGATCACGCCCCGGGCAGATGACCGGGGTGGACTACCGCGGCCGCCAACACTAATTTATGGTAATGGAGAGTTGGGGCGGTTCAGGTCCGCCCTCTATGATCTCTAGGAGGAACACCATGAAAAAAGTGATGATTCCCATGATTTTGGCCCTGGCCCTGGCCCTGGCCTTCGCCAGCGCCGGGGCGGTATTGGCCGCCGGCAACACCCAAGGCTTACCGGATAAGTCGGGGGCGGTGCAGGCAGGCGCGCCGCAGACCGTTTGCCCGGTGTTGGGCAATAAGATTAATAAAAATATCTACACCGATTATCAGGGCCAGCGCATCTACTTCTGTTGCCCGATGTGCATCGATGTCTTTAAGAAGAATCCGGAGGCCTGCCTGAAGAAGATGCGAGAGCAAGGGGTGGTGCCGGAAAAGACTCCCGGCGGGAAATAACGGTTTCCTACCCGGGACCTTCTTGGTCTCTTTGTGGGGAAAGTAAATTAACAATGTCAAAAAATTGGCCAGGAGTAATAAAAATGAAAAGACTGGCGATTATGGGATTTCTGGCGGTTTTGGCCGTTATCTTGGCTGTTGGCACTCTCTCGGCCCAACCTGGCGGTCCAGGCTATGGCGGCGGGTACTGCCCCCAGATGGGCGGCGGTCAAGGCCCGGGCTGGCAAGGATGGCGGGGCGGTTGGTATTGCCCCTGGATGAATCAGCAGACCGGGTCTCCGGTGGCCAACCCCGGCCGGCCCCTGTCGGCGGATCAGGTCAAGGCTTTGGTGGAGCAGGACATCCGCGCCAACCCCAACCTGCAGGCGGGCAAGGTTATCGAGAAAGATGGCGCTTATGAGGTGGCTGTAGTCACCAAGGACGGCTCCCTGGCGGATAAAATCGAGGTAAACAAGCAGACCGGCTGGTTCCGATCGGTCCATTGATTGCAAATTGAGATAATCTTGGTTCCGCCCCAGAGGGTTTCCAGTGGCACAGGCTTCCAGCCTGTGTCCGAACTCCTGGGGCGGCCCATGCAGAGTGCGCCCTGCGCACCATCAGACCATAGGGAGCGGAGCAATATCACGGTGCGCAGTCGCCCCCTACCCAGAGCTGCAGGGCTGCGGTTACGGTTGTGGAAGCCCGGGAAGCCTATGGCTGCCGCGGGAGTTTTTGAAATACTTGTTTACTGTTTACTGTTTTCCGTCTCGGTTTGATGGGCAGTGCCCACCCTACGGGCTCTGCTAAGAGACCTTTGACTTTGATTTTGCCTGTCACAGAAAACGGATAACAGCAAACCGCCTTTCATTGCAGGCGCGGATACGATGTTCAAATTCAAAACCTTAGAGCGAAAACTGATAGTCCTGCTGGTCATACCGGTAATCCTGTTTTTACTGGTCCTCGGGGTGGCCGGCTACCGCTTCACCAGTAGCCTGTTATTCAAAGAATGGCAGGATGTCGCCATCCTGCGCCTGGAGCGGGACGCCCACCAGATGGATATGCGGCTCAACGGGCAGATCAAATGGATGGAGGAATTCGCCCGGGCCGGGCAGGCCCCTCAAGGCCAGGAAATCCAGTCGTGGCTCCTGGCCCGGGAAAAGACCCAGGAGGGCGTCGTCCAGGTCAACCTTACCTGGAATAAGGCGGCCGAGCCTCAAAGCCCGGCGGTCGTCCCGGAGCGATCGGCAGGAATCTCTGCCATCGGCTACTTTTACTCGCCGGATGGGAAAACCGTGAGGATTGGGGGGGAACTCCTGGACGCGGCCGGCAAGCCCCTGGGCCGGCTTGAGGTGATCTTGAGCTACCACTACCTGATGCAGGACATCCTCAAGGATGGCTGGCTGGTGGCTCAAATGGCCTGCCTGGTAAGCCAGAAGGGGCAATACCTGGCCCACAGCTCTCCGGCCATGCAATCCCGGCTCTGTCTGGGAGGAACCGGGGACCCTCTGGAGCTGGCCATGCTCAAGGACATGAGGGATAAGCCCTACGGCACCATCATCGGAAAAGATCGGGTGATCGGGTATTACAAGCTGCACGCCGCCCCCTGGGCCATCATGCTGCACGCCCGGGGCAGCCAGATACTGGCCCCCATTATAAGGTTTCGCCTTTACTACCTAATGGGCGGAGTTCTTTGTATTATCGTTATTCTGGCGCTTACCCGCCTGGAGGTCGAGCCGGTGGTCATGGCCATCCGGCTCCTCGCGGCCAGGGCCGTCCAGGTGGCCCGGGGGAATTACGGCGAGCCTCTGCCGGTGGCCAGCCGGGATGAAATCGGCCGATTGACCGCGGCCTTCAATGACATGGTGGCGGGGCTGAAAGAAAGGGACTTCATCAGCAACACCTTCGGGCGCTACCTGGATCCGGAGATCGCCCGGGAGTTGCTCAGCCGTCCGGAGGCCAGCCGTATGGGTGGAGAAAAGCGGGGAGTGGTCATCCTTTTCGCTGATGTCCGGGGCTTCACCCCTTTGGCTGAAACCCTTACTCCCGAAGCCACCATTTCCCTGATAAACCGCCACTTCTCGCGGATGATCGAGGTTATCCAGGCGTATCGGGGCATCATCGTCGATTTCCTGGGAGACGCCATCCTGGCCTTTTTCGATCCCCTGGATGGCCCCATGGAGCCGGTGGTGCGGCGGGCCATCGGCTGCGCCTTAAAGATGCAGGCGGCCATGGCCGCCGAAAACCTGGCCAAACCGGGAGCGCCGCCCCTGCGCCTGGGCATCGGCCTCCATGCCGGGGAGGTGGTGGTGGGGAACATCGGCTCCGAAACCCGGGCCAAGTACGGGATTATCGGCGCCGCGGTGAACCTGAGCCACCGCATCCAGGGACAGGCCCAGGGCGGCGAGGTGGTGGTTTCCGAAATGGTTTTCCACCATTGCCGGGAAATCCTGGCCGTCAGCAGGACCTTTGAGACCGCGCTCAAGGGCATCGCCCACCCGGTTAAGCTCTATGTGGTGGCAGGCATGAGGGAAGAATCGTAGATGCCTTCTTCCGCCTGGCCGTGCTGGTTGGGGAACGGGTTAGGGGCATCTTGCAAAATTGGGCTGCTTATGCTTATGATTGCCCCTAAATTTGATTAGTTGATGATAACCATATTTCATAAAGGTAGATGTGAGATATGATATACCCACTGCGATCTTCCCGCGTCATGCTGCTGCTGGTCCTGTTTCTCACCGGGGCACTGAGCCTGCCGGCGCCGTCCCTGGCCCAAGGCAACGGCTACTTGCCCCCTGATTTGGCGGCCCTCATCGACGAGGCCCTCAAGGCCAACCCTGAAATAAGGCAGATGCGGGAATCGGCCCGGGCCTCCAAGGAGGCGATCAGCCCCGCCGGGGCCCTGGACGACCCCCAGGCCGGTTTCGAAATCACCAACCTGCCCACCGACACCTGGAGTTTCCACACCGATCCCATGACCCAAAAGATGTTCGAGCTGTCCCAGAAAATCCCGTTTCCCGGGAAGCGGCGCCTCCGCTCCGAAGTGGCCGCGGAGCAGTTCCACGCCAACGAGTACTCCTATCAGGACAAGGTCAACGAGGTGCGCGCCAAGGTATTGGAGGCCTATTGGACCCTGTCCAGGGCCTACCGCGATTACGATCTGACCCAGCAAAACAAGGAGGCCTGGGAGGAGGTGGTCAAGGTGGCGGAGACCCGCTACAGTGTGGGCCGGGGCCAGCAGGCCGACGTCCTCCAGGCCCAGGTGGAGTTGGGCAACTACCTGGACCGCCTCTTTCAGTGGACCCAGAAAAAAGAATCCCTGCTGGCGGATCTGAACGCCTTGCGCTCTAAACCGCCCCATACCCCCATTGCCCGTCCCCAGCCCTTGAAGCCCCGGCATTTCAACTTGAAACTCGACGACTTGCTGGCCCAGGCCAAGGCCCGGCCTCAACTCCAGGCCCTGCAGGCCCTGATCGCCCAACAGGCAAAATCGGTGGACCTGGCCAAGAAGGCATATTTTCCGGACTTTACCGTCGGGGTCAACTACGCAGTCCGGGAATACGTGGCGGGGGTGAAACAATCCGACATGGCCGGTGGCCAGTTCATGGTCAACCTGCCCATCTGGCAGGCCTCCAAGATCAAGCCCAAGATCCGGGAGGAGGAGGCCAAAGAGGAGGCGGCCAAAGAGGCCCACCAATCCGCCTGGGACCAACTGGCCGCGGCCATCAAGGACCGCGTCGTCAAACTCCAGCGCCTGGACAAACAGACCGTCTTGTTTGACCAGGGGATCATTCCCCAGGCCCGGCAGGCCGCCGCCGCCTCCCTGGCCGCCTACCAGGTGGGCGCCATCTCCTTTAACCAGCTCTACCAGAGCGAGATTGCGGTATATAAGGCTGAGGAGCAGATGCAGGAATATCTCAACGATTTTGAAGATAACTGGGCTGAATTGGAATGGTTGGTGGGGGCCGAACTCCCCCGGTCGCCCGGAGGCAAAACATGAGGTCGGCACGCGCTGGCAAGGTTTGGTGGGGCCTGGGGGTACTGGTCCTGGCGGCCCTGGTGTTCTCCTATTTTTCCGGGGTGACGCCCTGGGGCAGGGGCAAAGCGGAGAAGAAGGCGCTCTGCTGGGTCTCCCCCAAAAACCCCAATTACATCAAAGAGGCGCCGGGCCAGGACCCGGAGGGGAACGCCCTGGTGCCGGTCTATCCCACCCCCTCCGGGGCCATGAAGTCCGGCAGGCCGGCGGTGGCCGCCTCCCAGGAGGCGCGAAAAATCAAATATTGGGTCTCGTCCATGAACCCCGCCGAAGTCCACAATAAGCCCGGCAAAGATTCTATGGGCATGGACCTGGTGCCGGTCTATGAAAATGAGGCCCCGGCTGCCCCAGCCGCCCCCCCGGCAGCCGCTCTCGCGCCCGGCGCCCAAAAAGGGCGCAAGATCTTATACTGGGTCGATCCCATGGACCCGACCTACGTCCGGGATAAACCGGGAAAGGCCCCCTGCGGCATGGACCTGGTGCCGGTTTACGCGCCGGAGGGCGGGGCGGCCGCCGCCCCCGGCGCCATCGCGGTCTCTCCCGCCGCCATCCAATCGATGGGGGTGCGCACCGCCAAGGTGGAGGTCAGGCCCCTCAACCATGATACCTGGACGGTGGGCCTGGTGACCTTTGACGAACGGAGTCTCTCCGAGATCAACACCAAGGTGAACGGCTGGGTGGAACGCCTCTATGTCAACGCCACCGGCGACCCGGTGCGCCGGGGCCAGGCCCTTATCAGCATCTACAGTCCCGACCTGGTGTCCGCCGAAGAAGAGTACCTGCTGGCGCTCAGAAATCTGAAGGAACTGGGGAAGAGCCCCATCCCGGAAATGGCGGCTGGAGCCCGCCGGCTGGCGGAGGCCTCCAGGCGGCGCCTCGAGTATTTCGACATCAGCCCCGCCCAGATCGAGTCCCTGGAGGAGAGCGGCCACGTTAAGAAGCATCTGGTCCTGGCCTCTCCCGTCCAGGGCATCGTCACCAAGCGCCTGGTGACCCAGGGCGCTTACGTGCAGGCGGGCATGCCTCTCCTGGAAGTGGCCGACCTCTCCACCATCTGGGTCGATGCCGATATCTATCAATACGAGCTGCCCTGGATCAAAGTGGGGCAGCAGGTGACGATGAGCCTGGCCTACCTGCCGGGGGAGACCTTTGCCGGCCGGATCGATTACATCTACCCGTTCCTGAGCGGCGCCACCCGCACGGTGCGGGTGCGTCTCAAGTTCCCCAACCCCCGGCTCGAGCTGAAACCGGAAATGTTCGCCCAGGTGCAGATCAAGTCGCCGGTCACTAAGAAAGTGGTGGTGGTGCCCGCCGACGCGGTTCTGGACACCGGCCTCAAGCAGCACGTCTTCATCGCCCTGGGCAATGGGCGGTTCGAACCCAGGGAAGTGAAGCTGGGGGTTTATGGGGACGGCAACCAATACCGGGAGGTGCTGGCCGGTCTTCAGGGCGGCGAGGAAGTGGTCACTTCGGCCCAATTTATGCTCGATTCCGAATCCCGCTTCCAGGAAGCGAGACAGATGATGTTGGCTCCCCAGCCCCAGGGACCCCAGGAAGGGGCGGGGCCCGGGCCGGCGCAGCAGCCGGCTGCCGGGGCTCCGGCCGCCCCCGCGGCGCCGATGCCCCCCATGCCGCCGATGCACTAACCGGGGACCAGGAAAAGGTAAATCTGGACCCCCTAGAGATGGCTCATTGGAAAAAACCCAGGTGGGCACTGCCCACCGATTCCTAATGATGACAATATATTAATCATGCCCACCTGCATGAGCTCCAAAAGGTGGGGCGCCAGGAAATCCCATGATTGCTCGCCTCATTGACTACGTCGTCCATAACCGCTTCCTGGTGGTGCTGATCAGCGTCATCGTCACCCTCTTTGCCATTTATGCCTCGTATAACCTGCCGGTGGACGCCATTCCCGACCTCTCCGACGTCCAGGTCATTGTCTATACCCAGTATCCGGGACAGGCTCCGGAGACCGTGGAAGACCAGGTGACCTACCCGCTGGCCACCGCCATGCTGGCGGTGCCTCGGGCCAAGGTGGTGCGCGGGCTCTCCCAGTTCGGGGTCTCCTTCGTCTATGTCATCTTCCAAGACGGCACCGACATCTATTGGGCCCGCTCCCGGGTCCTGGAATACCTCAACTATGTCGCCGGGAAATTGCCGCCCGGCGTTACCCCTTCCCTGGGCCCCGACGCCACCGGGGTGGGCTGGGTTTACGAATACGTGGTGGAAGACCCCACCGGCCAGCACGATCTGGCCCAATTGCGCTCCATCCAGGACTGGTACCTCCGCTATCAGTTGCAAAAAGTGCCGGGGGTTTCGGAAGTGGCCTCGGTGGGCGGTTTCGTCAAACAGTACCAGGTGGTGGTCAACCCCAATACCCTGGCCTCTTACGGCATTCCCCTTGCCAAGGTGAGGATGGCCATCCAGGCGTCCAACCAGGACGTCGGCGGCCGGGTGGTGGAACATGCCGAAACCGAGTACATGGTGCGGGGCCTGGGCTATATCAAGAGTATCCAGGACGTGGAAAACATCGTGGTAGGGGCGGACAAGAACGGCGTCCCCGTCCTGGTCAAGGATGTGGCCCTGGTGCGGCTGGGTCCCGAAATGCGCCGCGGCCTCACCGAAGCCAACGGTGAAGGCGAGGTGGTGGGAGGCATCGTGATAGCCCGGTTCGGGGCCAACGCCCGGACCGTGATCGACGGCGTCAAGGAAAAGATAAAGGAACTCAAGGCCGGGTTGCCGCCGGGAGTACGCCTGGTCACGGCCTATGACCGCAGCGCCCTCATCAACCGGGCGGTTGCGAACCTGAAAGAAAAACTCCTGGAAGAGATGGCGGTGGTGGCCCTGGTGTGCATCATCTTCCTGATGCACTTTAGCAGCTCGCTGGTGGCCATCGTCACCCTGCCCCTGGGGGTGCTGATCTCCCTGGCCATCATGTATCAGGCCGGCATCAGCGCCAACATCATGAGCCTGGGCGGCATCGCCCTGGCCATCGGGGTGATGGTGGACGCCGCGGTGATCATGATTGAAAACGCCCACAAGCACATCGAACACGCCCCACCGGGCCGCACCCGGCAGTCCCTGATCGTGGACGCCGCCAAAGAAGTGGGGCCATCCCTGTTCTTCTCCCTGCTGGTAATCACCGTCTCCTTCCTCCCCATCTTCGCCTTAACCGGGCAATCCGGGCGTCTCTTCAAACCTCTGGCCTATACCAAGACCTTTGCCATGGCCGCGGCCTCCATCCTGGCAGTGACCCTGGTGCCCATCATGATGACCACCTTCCTCCGGGGCCGGATTCCGGCGGAGTCCAGAAATCCGCTGAACCGGGTCACCATGTCCCTCTATCACCCCGCCCTGAAGGCGGTGCTTAGGATCCCGGTCATGGCCATCATCCTGGCGGTGGTTCTGATAGGCCTCACCCTCTATCCCCTCTCCAAACTGGGCTCGGAATTCATGCCCCCCATAAACGAAGGAGACTTGCTCTACATGCCCACCACCATGCCGGGCATCTCCATCACCGAAGCCAAGAACATCCTGCAACAGACGGACCGGATCATCCATCAATTCCCGGAGGTGAGGTATGTCTTCGGCAAGGTCGGCCGGGCCGAGACCGCCACCGATCCGGCGCCCCTGAGTATGATCGAGACCACCATCCGTCTCAAAGACCCGGACCAATGGCCTCCAGGTATGACCATGGAAGACCTGATCGGGAAGATGGATCAGGCGGTGCAATTCCCGGGCCTGGCCAATTCCTGGGGCTACCCCATCATGACCCGCATCGACATGCTGTCCACCGGCATCAAGACCCCGGTGGGCTTTAAGATCATGGGCCCGGACCTTACGGTGCTCAACCGGCTGGCCATAGACGCAGAGGCCATTTTCAAAAGCCTGCCGGGGACCGCCAGCGCCTTTGCGGAGCGGGTTACCGGCGGCTATTATCTCGATTTTGCCATCAACCGCCAGGAAGCGGCCCGCTACGGCCTCACCGTGGGGGACGTCCAGGACGTCATCGCCACCGCCCTGGGAGGGGAGAACATCACCCAGACGGTGGAGGGACTGGAGCGCTACCCCGTGAACCTGCGCTATTTCGAGAATTACCGGGAAAACCTCCCGGCCCTGCGCCGCATCCTCATCCCCACCCAGAGCGGCGCCCAGGTGCCCATGGATCAGGTGGCGGACATCAAGGTCCATCAAGGCCCCGACATGGTCCGCAGTGAAAACGCCCGGCGTTCCGCCTGGCTCTATGTGGATATCCGGAACATCGACCTGGGCAGTTACATCGCCCAGGCCAAAAAAGCCATCAGCGAGCGGCTGAAGCTCCCTCCGGGCTACAATTACGTCTGGAGCGGCCAGTTCGAATATCTGGAGCAGGCCCGCCAGCGCCTGCAAGTCATCATCCCCATCACCCTGGCCATCATCGTTCTCATTCTTTATATCAACACCGCCTCCATCGCCAAGGTCTTCATCGTGCTCCTGGCGGTGCCCTTCTCCCTGGTGGGGGCCATCTGGCTGCTCTACATTTTGGGCTACCACCTGAGCCTGGCGGTTGTGGTGGGGCTCATCGCCCTGGCTGGATTGGACGCCGAAACGGGAGTGGTGATGCTCCTCTACCTCGATCTTGCCTATCACCGCCACGAGCGCGAGGGCAGGCTTAACTCCTACGGAGACCTGGAGGAGGCCGTCATGGAAGGGGCGGTGCAGCGGTTGCGCCCCAAGCTGATGACGGTGCTGGCCATCCTCATGGGCCTGCTCCCCCTGATGCACGGCCACGCCGCCGGCTCCGCGGCCATGAAACGCATCGCCGCTCCCATGGTGGGAGGGGTCGTCACCTCATTTTTCCTGGAACTGTTCATCTACCCTTCTATTTATGTGCTCTGGAAATGGCATACCGATTTGCGCCAACTGAAAAAAGCCGATTTGACCAAAGAACTCCTCGATTAAGGCCGGGCCGAAGCCGGGACGGACCTGGAAGCCTGCTTTGCCGGGGCGGGTTTATAACCCGCCCCGCTCTTTTCCGCCATTTGATTCACCTAGGGCGCGTCTCAGGCGCCCCCTAAAAAGTTCATTTTTTCCAAAGACCGCCTAGATGGTGCGTAAGATGCACCCTACGCTTGTTTTGGGGCGAGCCCCCGCCCCGTTTCATCCCAGCATCAAGGGTCCTTTATTTATCCCCTCTCCCCCGCTGGAGGAGAGGGTCGGGGTGAGGGGGAATTTAATCTGCTTTCCATTTCAATTAATAACAATAGACCAGAAAATGACGGATTTTGAAGATGGCCTGAAGGTGGGAAGGGTCCCTGAAGAACCTGGCGGGTGCTCCCTCTAGGCCGGGGTAAGGGTCGAATTCCGGCTCTCAAAGCGGGAGGAGATATAGCTCCGGCCCGCCCTCAGGGAAGTGATGGCGGCCAACAGCTCGTCGCCGGCTTCCTCTTTGAGCAGGTAGCCTTCGGCCCCGGCTGCCAGGGCCCGCTGTACGTACTCTCGATAGTTGTGGATGGAGAGTATCAGGACCTTGACCTCCGGGTGGCGCTCCTTGATCCTGCGGGCGGCCTCGAAACCGCTCATGAAAGGCATGGAAATATCCAGGATCACCATCTCCGCCACAGAGGTCTCCAGGAATTTCAGGAGTGCGGAGCCGTCGCCTAATTCGCCCACCACCAGGAATTCCGGGTCAGTTTCGATTAGGGACTTCACCATCCGGCGCACCGGCGGATAGTCATCCACCAGAAGGATTTTGTACTTAGGGGAATTTCCCGGTACCATCGCCCTCTCCTTTCTCCCTGGGATAGTCACTAGACCTGTCAATTTTGATAATATAACCATCTTTTTGCTTAAAGATATATCGGTAAAACTACTCATTCTGGCTGGGTATTATTGCCTAGTTGCGCAGCATCATTAATGACCCAAGGTTGCACCCTGAATAGAGTCCCTCAGCGGGACGCTTAAGCTGCCTGAACTTGGCGCCCGGGCCTGCGGCCTGGGCAGTCGGTTATTAACGAGAGCCTGAAAAGGGCTCCAGCTCCATTAATACATGGTGCGAAACTTGACTTATTGAATTAGACTCGGTTAATAATAGAACAGTTAAATATTGATCCCCGGTAATTTGGGAACCACGGCCATGGCGATTGATGGCGGCCGGCAGCCGCCCGCTGCACGCGCACACCTGAGCGAGCCCCAGACCCAGGCCATCGTCCTGACGGTGCGGGATTACGGCGAAGCCGACCTGCTGGTGACCTTTCTTACCCCCGGGCAGGGCCGCCTCACCGGCATCGCCAAACACGCCCGAAAAAGCCGGCGCCGTTTCGCCCACTGCCTGGAGCCCTTGAGCCGGGTGGTCTTCTTCTTATCAACACGCTCCCGCGGGGATCTGGAGTTCTTGCAGAAAGGTGAACTTCTGCGATCGTTTCCCTTGCTGCGCCGGGACCTGCCGCGGCTGGGGGCGGCCGCGGTGCTGGCCGAGGTGGCGGGGTTGCTGGCCGGGCCCCCGGAGGCCATCGGCGAAATCTTTGCCACCCTGGAGGCAGCCTTGGACCTGCTGAATCAGGGCGACTCGCCTCCGGATTCGCTGCTGCCCGCCTTCCTGCTTAGGCTTCTCACCCTGGGGGGCTACGGCCCCCGCCTGGACCGGTGTACGGGCTGTGGCCAGGAACCGGCCCCACCGCTTAACTTCAGTATCCCCCGGGGCGGGGTCCTGTGCGGCGCCTGCCGCCCCGGGGCCCCCGGCCTTTTGCTCTCCATGAGTCCGGGGACCTGGAAACTGCTGCGGCTGGCCCAGGGGATGGACCGGGAAAAGTTGTCCCGTCTCCGCTTTCCCAAACTGCAACGGGATCAGAGCCTGGCCGTCTTCAAGGCCTTTCTGCTCCATTACCTGGGACGGCCCCTAAAATCCTGGTCTTTCTGGGAGAGGGTAACGGCCCCGGCCCGGCAGGAGCCGTGAGGATGAATCTGCCCATGCCCATCTCCAGGTTGTTCACCGCCCTGATGGCGGCAGTTTTTGTGCTGCTGCTGGTTCTGGAGACTTGGCGCCCCCTGCGCCGCCCCAAACGCAGGCTCGGGCCACGCTTCCGGGTCAACTTTTGCTGCACCGCCCTGGCGTTTGCCGCCGGGAGCTTAGTCGTCAGGCCCGCGGCCCTGGGTCTGGCTTTTTGGGCCCAAGACCATTCCCTGGGGCTCTCGCACCTCCTTTTGCCTTCTTATCCCTGGGCGCAGGCAGCGGTGGGAATTCTCTGGATGGATCTCACCTTCTACTATTGGCACCGCCTCAACCACCTCCGCCCCCTCTTGTGGCGCTTTCACAACGTTCACCACGTGGACCCGGACCTGGACGTGACCACTTCCTTCCGCTTCCATTTTGGGGAGGTCCTCTATTCCACCCCCTTCCGGCTCTTGCAGGTGGGCCTGTTGGGAGTTTCACCCGCCACTTATCTTCTCTATGAGTTCCTCTTCAACTGCGCCACCCTGTTTGAACACAGCAATGTCCGCCTGCCCCTGGCCTTAGAAAGGCTGCTCAATAAGGTTCTGGTCACTCCGCGCATGCACGGCATCCACCACTCGGCCGTCGGCCCCGAGACCAACTCCAACTATTCCGTGGTCTTCAGTTGCTGGGATCGGCTCAACTCGAGCCTCCGGCTCAACGTCCCGCAGGCTGAGATAATTATCGGGGTGCCCGCTTATCTCAGGCCCAGGGACAACCGCCTGGCCCACCTGCTGCAACTGCCCATTTTGCGCCAACGCCCCTACTGGCGCTTCCCGGGCGGCAAGGCGGCCCGGCGGCGCTATCCCCCCGAAATCCCCCCCAGCGCCATGCTGGAGTAACGCCCTACCCCAAATCGGATGGAGTTCTCTTGCTTTTTCCCCTCTCCCCCAATGGGGGAGAGGGCAGGGT
>JBAUPV010000007.1:0-147692 GCA_049580385.1 Desulfobaccales bacterium
GCGGCAGGGCCCGGGGCAACTGCCGGGGCCAGGGCCGCCGCGGACTGGGTGGGGGCCGGCGTCAACCCCAACGGGGGAATTCCCTGGGCCGCCTGCTGGGGCTCCGGAACCAGCAGCCCCAGGGAGTAAGCCACCCGATAGATATCCCCCCGGCCGGCCAGAACCCCCAGGGTGAAACTCATCATCAGCAGTCCCAGCATGCCGAAGACGGCGAAGACGACCTCCGTCAGCCGCAGGGTCAGATGCCATGGCTTTTTGCTGCTTCTGCCCCGACCTGTCTCCATATCCCCTCCCTCCGTCGCCGGTATTGGTCTGGAATGGCGAGGCCGCCCCGGTTCACATGGTCTCTGGAGCCGCCACCCCCAGAATCCGCAAACCGTGGGCTAACACCGTCTTCACCGCGGCCACCAGGTCCAGGCGGGCCCGGGTCAGCTCCCCATCTTCGCTGATGAACCGATGTTTATAATAATAACTATGCAATTGCGAGGCCAGTTCCGTCAAGAAATAAGTGATGCGGTGGGGCTCCAAATTGCGGGCCGCGGCCTCCACCAGCTCCGGGTAGCCGGCCAGCAATTTGAGCAGGCCAAGCTCTTCCGGCAAGGAGAGCCGCGGCAGGCGCGAGGGGTCGGGCGCGCCCGGCAGAATCCCCTGGGCCTCGGCCTGGCGAAGGACGCTGGCCAGGCGGGCGTAGGCGTACTGCACGTAGTAAACCGGGTTTTCACTGCTCTGCTGCTTGGCCAGCTCCAGGTCGAACTCCAGTTGGGCGTCGGGACGCCGGGACAGGAAGATGAAACGGGCCGCATCCTTACCCACTTCATCCAGCACCTCCCGCAGGGTGACGAAGGTGCCGCCCCGGGTGGTCATGGCCACCGGCTCCCCCTGGCGCAGCAGGGAGACTAACTGCACCAGGATCACCCGGAGGCTCCCCGTAAACCCCAGTGCCTGGGCCGCGGCCTCAAGGCGGGGCACATAGCCGTGGTGGTCAGCCCCCCAGATATCCACCACCAGGTCATAGCCTTGCTGGAACTTCAGCAGATGGTAGGCCAAATCCGAGGCGAAGTAGGTGGTGGCCCCGTTGCTGCGGCGCACCACCCGGTCCTTTTCGTCGCCAAACTCGCTGGCCTTGAACCACAGGGCGCCGTCCCGCTCCTCCAGGCAGCCCTGCTCTCTCAGGAGCTCGAAGCTTCGCTCCACCAGCCCCCGGCGATAGAGCTCGGTTTCGGAAAACCATTGGTCGAAGCGCACCCCGAAGTCTTCCAGGTCCTGCCTGATCTCGGCCAGGATGACCGCGCCGGCATAGCGGCCCAGCTCGATCAGGTCGTCCTCGTGGGGGGGCGCCGGCGGCACCGCCTTCCCCTGGGCCAGGTAATTCCCGGCCAGCTCCTTCATATAGTCGCCCTGGTAGCCGTCCTCGGGGAACTCGATCACCTCACCCAGGCGCTCCCGCAAGCGCAAATAGAGGGATTTGCCCAGGGTGAGGATCTGGTTGCCCACGTCGTTGATGTAGTATTCCCGCACCACCTGGTGGCCGCTGGCGCTGAGCAGGTTGGCCAGGGCGTCCCCCAGGGCGGCCCCCCGGCCGTGGCCGATGTGTAGGGGCCCGGTGGGGTTGGCGCTGACGAACTCCACCTGGATCCGGCGGCCGGCGCCCAGGCCGCTGTCGCCGTAAGCCGGGCCCTGCTCGTGAATCTCCGGGAGCACCCGGTACCAGAAGGCGTCATCGATGAAGAAGTTGATGAACCCGGGTCCGGCGATTTCTATCTTTTGCAACATACCTGTAGGCGCCGCCATCCGGCTTACCAGAATTTCGGCCACCTTCCGGGGCGGCATCTTGGCTTCCCTGGCCAGGACCAGGGCCAGATTGGCAGCCAGGTCGCCGTGGCCCTCCTGCCTGGACGTCTCCACTTCGAAGGCGGGCAGGGCCTCATAATTGAGGTCGCCCGAGGCTCGGGCGGCTTCCGCGGCGGCGGTAATCAGGACACGCAGGATTTGTTTGAGGCGCATTGATCAACTTTCGGATGGTTATTTTAGTGAAGGCAAAAGTAAAAAGTAAAAAGGCAAAACCTTTACCTTTTGCCTTTTACCTTTCTCTTGTTCCCAAGCTATTCTTGGGAATGAGCAAACGGAAAGCAATTATAGGGCGCCTAGTAGCCGCCGGCAATCATCGGCGGGCACAACCCGCCCTATACTGGTTTCTGCCCAATGGACTTACATCCGATTTGGGCGCAGGCTAAAGCCCGCGGCTACCATTCAAGCCTTTACTGGCTACTAGCTACTCCTTCTGCGGCGCTTCCCCCACCGGCTGGGCCTTCAGGGTCAGGTCCCGGGTGAATTCGAGGCAGTGTTGGCCGGTGAAGGAATACTTCTTGACGCAATTCTCCCGCCAGGCGCAGACCAGGCAGATGCTGGGCTCCGTATTATCCGGTTTTCTCGCCATCTCGGGCTCCCTGGTAAAGGCGCGGATTGGCGGCGCCCAAGAGACAATAGACCTCGTAGCTGATGGTGTCTGCCCAGGCCGCCAGTTCCTCGGCGCTGATCCGCTCGTTTTGGTCCTGCCCCAGAAGCGTGACCCGGTCTCCGGGCTTAACCCCGGGGATCCCGGTCACCTCCACCATGGTGAGGTTCATGCAGACCCGGCCCCGGATGGGGGCCCGCCGGCCTCGGACCAGGGCGGCGCCCCGGTTGGACAGCAGCCGGTTGTAGCCGTTGCAGTAGCCCACCGGCAGCACCGCCAGGTCGCACCAGTCGGAGGTGGTGTAGGTGCATCCATAGCTGATGCTGCGCTCCGGAGGGAGACGCTTCACCTGGAGGACCTCGGTGGCGAAAGTCATTACCGGCTTAAGGGTAATCGGCGGGGGGCGGCGAGGAGACGGGGGTGAGCCATAGAGCATCAGGCCCGGCCGCACCAGGTCCAGGTGGGCCTCCCGGAGTTCCCAGAGGGCGGCGCTGTTGCTCAGGTGGTTCAGCGGCAAGGCCCAGCCCTGGCTGCGGACCGAGGCCAAGAGCCCGCTGAATTCCTGCAACTGCTTTAAAGTATAAGCCTTATCCTCCTCGTCCGCCACGGCCAGGTGGGAGATGAGCCCCAGGACCTCCAATTGGGGGTATTCCCGGAGGCCGGCCAGAAACTCCGGGACCTCCCCGGGAAGCAGGCCCAGCCGGCCCATGCCGGTGTCCACCTTGAGGTGCGCCCTGGCCGTTTTCCCCTGAGACAGGGCCGCGGCCGCCAGGGCCTGGGCCACGTCCCGCCGGAAGAGGACTACCTCCAAATCCGCGGCTACAACCCGCTCCGCCTCCCGGGGCAGGATTCCCAAAAGGAGGAGAATCGGCAGGGTCAATCCCGCCTGGCGCAGGACCAGGCCCTCCTCCAGGGAACCGACTCCCAGATAATCCACCCCGAGCCGGGCCAGGGTCCGGGCCACCGGCAGCAGACCATGGCCGTAAGCGTCGGCCTTGACCACTGCCAGCATCTTGACCTTCGGTTCGCACAGGAGCCGCAACTGACGATAGTTGTGCTCCAGGGCCGCCAGGTCAACGTTCAAACTAACCATGGAAGTGAGAATCATACCTTATTCCTTGCTTCCCTGTCCCGGATGGAGCCGGCTACCGCCCGCGCCCACCTCCGGGCGAGCTATTCCTGGCGCCGGTATTCGGCGGGAATCTCGTCGGCCTGCCGGGCCACCTGCTGTTCCAGCTCCTGTTTGTGCCGGGCCAGGACCTCCTGAAGCCGGGGGTCGCTCAAGGCCAGAATTTGGGCGGCAAAGATGGCGGCGTTCCTGGCCCCGGCCTTGCCGATGGCCATGGTGGCCACCGGCACCCCCGGGGGCATCTGGACCGTGGCCAGGAGGCTGTCCAATCCCTGGAGATGGGACCCGGGCAGAGGCACCCCGATGACCGGCAGGGTGGTGGCCGCAGCCAGGGCCCCGGCCAGGTGGGCCGCCATGCCGGCCGCCGCCAGGATGACCTTTAAGCCGCGGCCGGCCGCCTCCCGGGCATAGGTCTGAACCCGTTGGGGGGCCCGGTGGGCTGAGGCCACCACCACCTCAAAGGGGATGGCCCATTCTTTAAACAAATGCGCGGCCGGTTCCACTTCGGGCCAATCCGAGGCGCTGCCTAAAACGATCCCCACAGCTACCGCCATAATTATCCCCTTGCTTTGATGTCTTGGAGAGGGCCGCCCGCCCCTCACACCTTAAGTAGTGAGCAGTAAGCAGTAAGCAGTTAAAAAAACCTTTGCGAGTGGGGGACGGGGATGCCAAGGGGGTGATGGCCGCGGGCCCGGGCCCTCTCCCCCAATCATCGATCTCGCCGTCCGCCTCAGTACCACTCGGCCAGGGTGATCACCGTGTCCACGTAAGCGTCGGAATGGTTATAGCCGTAAACGGCCCGGCGCCAGGAGGCCCGGTTTTGTAATTGGAAGCCGCTCTTGTGCAGATAGCAGGCGATGCTGAAAATGGCGTCGTCGTGGGTGAACAGGTCCACCGGCCCCTTGCCGCTGGCGGAGACGCCGCAGCTCTTCAGGCTGGAGGGCAAGAACTGGCAGAAGCCCATGGCTCCGGCCCAGGAGCCGCTATAGAGGAAGGGGTCCAGGTGGTGGGCGGCGCAGTATGCCAGGAAGACCCGCAGTTCCCGCTGGGCCCAGGCGGCCTTCTTCCCCAGGCGGTCGCGGCCTGCCGCGTCCAGGTCCAGGTCATTGATGACTTCCGGAGAAGCCATCACCGCCAGGGAGGCGAAGACATTGAAGACCGGGTACTTGCCGGTGTTGTTCCCCAGGTTGCTCTCCACGGTGAGGATAGCCACGATGACCTCGGGCGCCACCCCATATTGGGCTTCGGCCCGGTTCAGGGCGTCCTGGTGGGCGGCGAGATAGGCCCGGCCCTGGGCGGCCACCGCCGGGGTCAGGAATTTCGCATAGATGTCGGGGGATTCTTTGCGGAGGAAGGCGATTTTCCGGACTACGTCGGGCAGGAATTGAGAGCGGGGGTCAGCGAAGGTGCGGAAGACGTAGTCCTTGTCCAACCCCTGGCGCACCAGGTCGTATTTCAGCCCCACGTAGGCCACCGGCGGGGCCTGGGCCCGGGCCGGCGCCGCCCCTCCCGTGAGAACCGCCGCCAGGAACAGGACCCCCGCCGCCACCCGGGAAAACCGCGTCTGAACCATGCCCTCCCCCCACATTAACTGCGCTAACGCTACCTTTTTCCCCCTTGATTGTCAAGCCGGGCGGGGCATTCCTTTGCAGGGGGAAGCAGAGACATTTATCTATGCGCACCTTGATTTTTTCTTGACTATGTTTATGTTTATATAAACTGCTTTTCATGCCAGAAAGGGAGCCCGAGGAAATTGGGCGGATGAAAAGGATTCGCGATGAATACGAAAAGAGAACCTGAAAAGACCTTGATGGATCAGTACCTGGAAGACCCGGAGTTCGCTAAATTGCTGGCCCAGGAAGAGCTTATCCTGGAAGTGACCGAAGTTCTTTGCGGGCTTCTTGAAGCGGAAAGGGTTTCCAAAAAAGAACTGGCCGAGCGCTTGGGTAAAACCAAGGGATTTGTCTCCCAACTGCTGAACGGCGGCCGCAATCTTACCTTGCGCACCGTGGCCGATATCCTCCATGTTTTGGGATATAAGGTTTCTCTCACCCCTCAAAACCTAAGACCAGAAAGCCTGCAAAAGCCAAAAAGGAACCCGCCCGCCGAGAAAAAGTCCTTGTATACACGCTCGCACCCGGAAACCTGATATAATTGCCGCGGAAGTTAGGGCCATTTCTTATTGGTGGCAATTCCTGCCGGAAGTCGAGCCGTGGCGAAAAGAGACATTATCCCCAAAGCCATGAACGGGGCCATCCTGGAAAACCAGCCCCTGGCGCCCCTGACCACCTGGAAGATCGGCGGGCCGGCGCAGTATCTGGCTACCGCGGCGGGCCTCCCGGAGGTCTTGGGCCTCATGGCCTTGGCCCAGGAGCGGGGCTGGCCCTTATTCTTCCTGGGACGGGGCTCCAATCTGCTGATCGCCGACGCCGGCCTCCCCGGTCTCACCCTGCACCTGGCCCGGAGCCTCCAGGGTCTTTCCCGCCGGGGCGACACCCTCAGGGCCGGGGCCGGGGTGGCTTTGCCCCGCCTGGCCCGAACCGCCGCGGCCCTGGGTTTCTCGGGATTCGAATTCCTGGCGGGCATTCCCGGCAGCGTGGGCGCCGCGGTGCGCCTCAACGCCGGGGCGGACGGCCAGGACCTGGCCGCGGTGCTGGGCCGGGTTTGGGTGGCCACCCCCAGGCTCCAGCTCCTGGAATTCCGGGCGGCAGAACTGGGGCTGGGCTATCGTTCCTCCCGGCTCCTCTATTTCCCCCACTGGCTGGTGGTGGAGGCGGAGTTTCTTCTGGGCGCCCCGGCCCCGCCGGAGGCGGTGCGGGCTCGCCTGCGGGAATTGCAGACGGCCCGCCGGTCCCGGCAACCCGCCAATTACCGCAACTGCGGCAGCGTCTTCAAAAATCCCGCGGCCGGGCCCGCCGCCGGTTGGCTCATCGAGGCGGCGGGCTGCAAAGGGCTCAAGCAGGGTGAGGCCCAGGTCTCCCTTAAGCACGCCAACTTCATTCTCAACCAGGGCCGGGCCACTGCGGCCCAGGTGCAGGGCCTCATGGCCGAGATCCAGGAACGGGTCTGGCGCACCCAGGGCGTGGCCCTGGAGCGGGAAGTGGTCATTCTCCCCGATGATTTAGTGTGATTTAGCTTTCAGCGACAGTGGCAAAGATGTGTAGGGTGGGCACTGCCCACCGGTTCCGTTGGGGCGGGGTTTCCCCGCCCAGGGCGGCGAGACGCCGTCCCTATAAAAGCAGAGGAGGTATGCCATGATCCGTAGGGAAACCTGGTACTTCGAGAAAGCGGGGCCCGAGAACACCCCGGCCTGTCAGGAACTTTTGGAGAAGGCAGTGGTCGAGGGCTTCCGCCACCTGGTGGTGGCCTCCACCACCGGGGTGAGCGGCGCCGAGGCGGCCCGGCGCCTGGCGGGCAAAGGCGCCAACCTGGTGGTGGTGGGCCATTCCGTGGGCTTCAAGGGGCCTAATCTTGACGAATTTCTGCCGGAGCACTATGAGGAGATTACCCGCCTGGGAGGCAAGGTCCTGAAGGCCACCATCCTCACCCATTCCCTGGAAACCGCCATTGCCGACCAGTTCAAGGGGAGCGGCGCCACCCTGTTGATCGCCAATACCCTGCGGCGTCTGGGGCAGGGCCTCAAGGTCTGTTGCGAGATCGTCATGGAGGCGGTGGATGCCGGCCTGATCCCGGAGGGAGAGGAAGTGGTGGCCGTCGGCGGCACCGCCCGGGGTTGGGACACGGTGGCGATTGTGCGCGCGGCTGCCTCCAAACGCTTCTTGCAGCTCTCCGTCCTGGAAATCTGGGCCAAGCCCAGGTTGTGAGCAGTGCTCCCGGCTCGCCGGGCCGGGGCCCGTCAGAGAGCGGGGCGCACATCTGGGTGCGCCCCTGGAACACCTTCGCTATCCCCACCTCACCCTGCCCCTCTCCCCCGCCCTGCAAGGGGAGAGAGGGAAATAGCCTGTAAATTGAATGAATTGATTAGATAGTGGGCATCTCTCACGCAGGCTAAGGCCTGCGGCTACCACTGCGCACCCAAGTTCAAATAATCTCCACTGCCGGCCTCAAAGCGAAAATCTTGCCGGCCATTACCGGGGAAAACGGTTTTTCGACGGCCTGCGAATCTCGAAATCGGCTCAGAGGACGCAGCACTGGCCTTGTGAAACTTCTAACTTTATAAAACTGTTTAAAAAATAACTTGATCTTTAAGTCTATTTTGATTTACAGTAATCCACCTGCCCAGGCGTCTAGAGAAGCTAACTGGGAGCCGCAGGTTTTAAAGAATCCAGCAAGTTACGCCCAATTTCTAAAATCTGACTGATCGGGGGACCTCGGGGTGAAGATCAGCCCAAAATACCTGACACTGGTATTAATACTCGTAGGGGCCCTCCTGGTGAGCGTCCCGTCTTTAGGGGCCAGCCCTGCGGATGACGAGCTGGTGCGGCAGGCAGCCAGGAATCTGCAACAGGAAAATTACGAAGAGGCCCTGGCCCTACTGACCAAAGCCTGGCAGACAGGGCCCCATACCGCGCAAAAGGCCTTCTATCTGGGAGTGGTCTACCGCCAGCTCCTCGATTATCCCAAGGCCAGGGATTATCTCGAGGAGGCCGTCCGCCTGAAGCCGAACTACATGGAGGCGAGGAAGCTGCTGGCCGACACCCTGATCACCCTGGATAAGCCGGACCTGGCCTTGATCCAGCTCCAAGAGTTGGAGAAAGCCGGCTATCAGCCTGCCCAGACGGCGATGATGCAGGGCCAGGTGGCCATGAAGCGGAAACGCTACCGGGAGGCCCTGGAATATTTCGATAAGGCCAAGACGGACCCGGCCCTGGCCCAGGAGGCTTCCCTGCAAGCGAGCCTGGCCCTGGCCTCGCTGAACCGCCTGAAGGAGGCCCAGACAACCCTCAAGGAGACCATCATCCTGGCGCCCCAGACCAACACCGCAGCCTTCGCGCAGCGTTATGAAGCCGTGGTGGAAAGACGCCTCGAAGAGGTCCAACCCTTTCACTTCAATGTTTATGCCGGCGTCGATTACGACTCCAACGTCACCCTGCAGCCCGGCGGCGCCGCCTCCGCCTCCCAGGTTTCGGGCAAGGGCGACGTCGCCTTCTCCTACGGCGGCTACGCCGAATACAACCTGGTCAACAACCTGGCTCCCCAGGGCCCCTTCGGACTCCTGGCCAATTATGCCTATTTTCAGAATTTTCACCCCCGCCTTTCCAACTACGACTTGCTGAGCAACACCCCGGGCCTCATTCCCACTTACCAGTTCGAAAACGGCCGCCTGTCCGTGCCTTTCACTTACAACAATACCCTCGTGAAATATGATGCTTATTACAGCGCCTTTAACCTGGACCCCACCTATCTCCATCTCCTCACCCCCAACGTGGGGCTGGAGGTGGGGGGCATCCTGGAGCGGGAATATTACTGGTTCCCCATCTCCTTCCCTCAGGATGACGAAAGCGGCCGCGATCTCGGAGGCAGTGTCGGACTCTATTATTTCTTCAAGAATCAACAGGGCTACCTGCAGTCGCGGTTCAGCTACGTACATGACTGGACCGGCGGCACCAACTGGGATAACAGCAGTTATCGCCTCTTGACGACGGCCCTTTATCCCATCACCCCCCGCCTGAAAGTGTCCGTTTTCCTGGACTTGATGCTCCAGCCCTATAATTTCCTCTTTTATGGGGGAAACCCTCCCTACTATGAGGGCAAGCGTTTCGACAAGGACCTGACCACCGGGTTGACCGTGTCCTATCGGATCTGGAAGGGCCTCGAAGGCAACATTCACTACTATTTCATCCGGGATGATTCCAACATTTCCCTCTATAATTACAACCGCCACCTGGCGGGGGTGCAATTGAGTTATCGCTACTAGGCTTTGGCAGCAGCCAGGAGGTGAGTGACATGAAATCCAGGTATCTGGCAGGTTTACTGGCGCTGGCGGCGTTTGCCCTCGGGTTCCCTTTGGCAGCCCAGGCCACGGCGGTGGGCCGGTTCGTGCAGGTGGAAGGGTCGGTCGATTTGATGAAGGGGGGTAAGGCCCCCGCCGTCCCGGTGAAGGTCCAGGATGAGGTGCAGCAGGGGGACGCGGTCCGCACCAAGTCGCTCTCCAGGGCCCAGATCCGGTTCGTGGATGACACCGTCCTGACCTTGGCGCCGGAGAGCCGGGTGGCCATCGACGAATACGTCTATGATGCCAGCAAGAGCAAGCGCCAGGCCACGGTGGAGGTCTTCCGGGGCATGGTGCACTTCCTGGTGAGCAAGATTTTACAGACCGAAAAACCGGACTTCATGATGAAGACCCATACCGGGGTCCTGGGGGTGCGAGGCACCGGCTGGTACGCCCAGCTCACGCCCTTGTCCACCGACATCTATAATGAACACGGCACCACCGAGGTGCAGAATCTTTTCCCGGAAGTGCCGGGAAAAGTGACGTTGACGGGGCTGGAGTTCACCCGGGTGGGCTTCAACCTGCCTCCCACCCTGCCTTTGCCCATCACCCAGCAGGACTTGCTGCAACTGAGGGTGCAGTTTAGAAGCTACGGCGGGGGCAACGCCTCCGCCTCGCCGCTGGAAACCGGGCCCCTGGCTGGCGGCGGCGGGCCCGGCACCTTTCTGGGAACTTCCTTCACCCAGAATAGCCAGGTGAATAACCCGGCAAACAACCCGTCCATCGCCCTCTTCACCACGAATAACCTGCTGAATAACCCGGCAAATAACCCGCTCATCGTCAGCTCCACGCCGAGCCCGGGGCCGGGCCCGTCCCCCGACACCTATGATTTTACGATGGACCTTTACGGCTATCGCACTGATACCATCACCACTCAAGCTTCCGGCAGCACCCCGGGTACCGCCAACGCAATCTCGGCTAACTGGGGGGAATTGACGATCACGTCGGATGCGCCGGAATATTTCACCACCAGCGGCTCCGGGACGCGTACTTCCCTTGGATACACCGGCTCTGTCGGCAGTACTAGTAATTACGCTGCCACCGATGTCCTTACCGGGATTATCAGCGGCGTCTTGGGGTCAGCAACCCTGACCGGGACTTACACCGCCACCTGGACCAACTCCAAGGGATATTCCGGCACCTTCTCCGGGCCCATCACCGTCAACCCCAACGGCACTTTCAGTTTCAGTTACGCCAACCTCTCCGGAAGCAACGGCACCTATACGGTAACCGGCGCCGGCTCGAGCAGCGGCACCCCAGGCACCTATTTCACCGAGTCGGCCTCGGGCAGCATCGCCCAGACCGGCAACGCCGCGGGCAACAAGCAAACTTTAACCAACCTTAGCGATCCGGTCAACGGCACCTATCCCATCTATGGCACCCGCACCGGGGTCCTCCCGGGGACTTACACCGCCAACCTGAACCTGACCGACACCGCGCCGGTGAACGGCTATTATCCCCCCGCGGACCAGGGCAGTTTCACTGCCACCATGCAGGGAGTCGTCAGCAGCGCGGCCGGAGGGACCGGGGTGATGACCACCATCGCCACCGGCCAGGGGTCAGGCAGTACACCCAACACCTTTGCCGGGCCGGTGACCATCAACTCGGACGGCAGCCTCTCCGCCACCTTTTACGGCACCAATCCTAGTAATGACGTTTCCCCGGCCCCCAGCGGCCTGTTCTACCAGCAAGGCACCTTTACCCAGACGGCCGCGACGATTCCCTCGCCCAGCACTTATAGCTTCAGCATCCCCTTGACCGAATCGGTGGTGATCGACCCCACCAGCACCACCCAGGCCACTTATCAGGCTCAAGGCTACGGCGCCCGCAGCGGCGTTTTCCCGGGCACCTACCTGAACCAGGTTGACAACGGCGACCTGAGCGGGCCTTCCGGTTCCTTTACTGTGGGGAACGGCACCAGCACCGGTGTTTCCGGGACCCTCACCGCCACGGTCACCGGCGTGCTGGGCGGCTACACCCTCACGGGGACCGGCTCCTACAGCGGCAGTGGCGCCAACGGGGATGCCATCAGTTATACCGGGCCGATTACCATTGCCCCCAACGGCCAGTTGACCTTCACCTATACCGGCACCGTCACCACCTCGGGGGGGACGACATTCACGGGCTCGGGAACCATGACCGAGCAATTCGGCCTGGCCGTTTCCCAAAGCGCTTCGGGAACTTACTATGTGCAGACGGGGGGCT
Source organism: Desulfobaccales bacterium (assembly GCA_049580385.1). Classification (GTDB taxonomy): domain Bacteria; phylum Desulfobacterota; class Desulfobaccia; order Desulfobaccales; family 0-14-0-80-60-11; genus JAPLJC01. The sequence goes on from JBAUPV010000007.1 coordinate 11,743, forward strand.
CCAACGTCACCCTGTTGAACACCGGCCAGATGACCGGCAGCCAAACCGTCAGCGGGGTGGGCACCACTGCCACCTATGGCAGCCTGGCGCTGAGCTACGGCAACGGCGTTGCTCTTCCGGGGCTGGCCACGGGCTCCAGCGGGTCATACTCCGTGTCCGGCGCCGGGGCGGTATACCCCTGGTACGGCGGGCAGCTAACCAATGGGGTGCTGAGTACCACTGTGACTGTGGGTGAGTCCTCCGTACCCCAAACACCGATGCAAATAACCTATAATCCCACCAACCGTAACCTGACCGGCCAGATTGCCTTCGGCTCAGGAGGTTACGGACCCTATATCAACGGCGTCCTGGCGACGACGCCCACCAGCTCCGGCCTGACCACCAGTTCCTTTTATGAAACCCTTAATGGAGGCTATCAAATCACTTCCACCTCCCCGTATAGCACTGCCAGCATAACCAACAACGGTCCGCTAACAGGAACCATGTGGCTGGGCGGCTCGGGCGCGGTCAATTCTTATTCCATCACGAGCAATCTCGCCTTAACCGGCAACAGCCAGGCAGGCGCCTTCACCCCGGACTCGGGTTCCGCCAACTTTAATATGATGGGCGCCGCCATCGGCCCGCCCGGTAGCACTATGAACGGCACGGCCATGGGCTCCCTGAACGGTTCTGGCGAGGTTTCCACTTTTAACCTGGCCTTTGGCGGGCCTACCAACAATTTCACCATCAACACCAACACCGGTGGCAACCTGCCGGCCACCCTCACCCTGAATACCAACGGCACCATCTATACCGACAGCGGCAACTACCCCATGACCGTCAGCGGCACCATGGCCCAGACCGATCCGCCCTCGGCGGGGACGGCGGGCGCGACCCACGTCTGGGCCCATAACCCCTACCTGTCCCCCAGGTTCACCGGGCTGACGGGGACCTCCCTGGGCTCCTATATCCAAAGGGCGGCGCAATTTACTCAGCCCGGGACCTCCGGCAATCCCGCCTTGGCAGCTAAGCTGCGGGCCTTCCGGCGGTTGCGCCGGCTGCAGCGTCTGGAGGCACTGCGCAAGGCCGCCGGCCCCACCACCGGGGGCCGGACCTCGGGTAACCCCGCCGGCCCGATCCTGGCGTTTCAGAGACACTAGTGAGCATTTAGGGTGGCCCCTTTTCTAAGCACTGTAGGGGCGGGTTTAAAACCCGCCCCTACCCCCCCGCGGCCACCCGGTTAGTGTTGTGCTTTGTAATGGCCGGTCCAGCCCCTGGAAGAGGGGAACCCCGCCGGCCCCTTTTGGTGCCGGGGATAAAAATTTCCTGATTTCGCTAAAATGTCCCGCAGATCTTTGGCCACTGGCGGCAAGATCGCTCAAGTTCTCGAAGCCGACGTCCGCCCATGATACGCCGACTAGCCTCTCTATTTCGCTCCATCACCTTCCAGTTGGTCACCGGCGTGACCCTGGTAGTGGTCCTGCTGGTAGTGTTTCGGCCCTACTTTTCCGAAATCATGGAGCTTAAGCTCTACGACCTCAAGCTGCGGGTGCGTGGGGTGCAACCTGCGGGCCCGGAAGTGGTCATCGTCGCCATCGACGAGGACAGCCTCAAGGCCCTGGGACGCTGGCCCTGGTCCCGGGATATCCAGGCCCGCCTGATCAGCCGCATCAAGGAGGCCAACCCCAGAGTCGTCGCCCTGGATATCATTTTCGCGGAAAAAGAAGAGACCGCGGCGGTGCAAACCATCAAAAACCTGCGCCAGGGGCTGACCGGCGCCGGCTCGGCCAACCCGGCGATTTTGCAACTGCTGACCCAAGAAGAAAACCGGGTAAATGTGGACCGGCAGTTGGCCCAGGCCATTGCCCAGGGCTCGCCCACTTTGCTGGGGTTTTTCTTTAACGAGGTGGGAGCCAAAGGCGCCCTGAAGGCCAAAGAGGTCAAGGCAACCTGGGCCTCCCGGGCTTGCACTTACAATATGGTGCGCTCCCTGGACGCCCAGCCCGCGGTAGTACCCATCATCAGCGCCGCAGGTATTGAACTGAACCTGCCGGAGATCAGCGCCGCCTCCGCCGGCGGAGGTTATTTCAACATGGTGCCCGATGTGGACGGGGTCGTCCGCTGGCTTCCCGAGGCCGTCTCCTTCGGACCGGATATCTACATCCCCTTGGGCCTGGCCGTGGCCCAACGATACCTGGGGGGCCCGCCGCTAATCCTGACCACGTCCCGGATGGGGGTGGAGGGGGTGCGCCTGGGCGACACCGAAGTCCCGGTGGACCGGTTCGGCCGCCAACTCATCGATTATTATGGGCCTCCCGGCCGGTTCCCGTACTATTCGGCCGCCAAGGTGCTGAACGGGGAGGTGCCGGACAGCGCCCTAAAAGACAAGGTGGTGCTGGTGGGGGCCACCGCCGTGGGCATCTATGATCTCCGGGTGACGCCCTTTTCCGGCATCTGTCCAGGGGTGGAGATCCAGGCCACCTTCATCGATAATATCCTCCGCCGCCACTTTTTGCAGATGAGCCGGCTCGAGCCGATACCCACCCTGCTCACCCTCCTGGGCCTGGGACTGTGCCTGGGCCTGGTGCTGCCGCTCCTTTCCGCCGCCTGGTCCTCAGTCTTCGCACTGTTCCTGGCGGGAGGCTACACCACCGTCAACTACCTGCTCTTCAGCCGCTGGGGCTGGCAACTGGAGCTCTTCTGCCCCCTGCTGGCCATCGCCGGCATCACCATGAGCCTCACCGTGCAGCGGTTCCTGGCGGAAGAAAAGCAGAAGGCATACCTCAAGAAGGCCTTCCAGTCTTATGTCGCCCCGGACGTGGTGGATGAAATCATAAAACACCCGCAGCTCCTGCGTCTCGGCGGCGAGCGCCGGGAGTTGACCATTCTTTTTTCCGATATCCGGGGCTTCACCAGCCTGTCGGAAACCATGGAACCTGAGGTCCTGGTGGGCCTGCTGCACGAATTTCTCAACCCCATGAGCGAGATCATCGTCACCCATGGCGGCACCATCGACAAGTACATCGGCGACGCCATCATGGCCCTCTTTGGCGCCCCCTTGCCTCGCCCGGACCACCCCGTTTTAGCCTGCCGCACTGCCCTGGCGATGATGGCGAAGCTCAAGGCCTTGAACGAGGAATGGGAGAGCGTCGGGCGCCCGGTCATGCACATCGGCTTGGGCCTCAATTCGGGCGATGTGGCCGTGGGCAACATGGGCTCCGACCGCCTGTTCAACTACACCGCCATCGGAGACAACGTCAACCTGGCCTCGCGCCTGGAAGGCCTGAACAAGTTTTATGGCACCTCGATCCTCATCAGTTCGTCCACGGCTCAGGCCCTGGACGGCCAGTTCGTCCTCCAGGAAGTGGACCTGGTCCAGGTCAAGGGCAAGGCCCAGGCCTTGACGATCTTTGAACTTCTGGGTGAAGGCGCGCCGGAACCGGACGTGGCCGCCTTCCTGGAGGTTTATAACCAGGGGCTGACTTTTTTCCGGGAACGCCGCTGGCGGGAAAGCGCCGGGGCCTTCACCGAGGCCCTCAACCTGCATCCTCAGGACACCCCCAGTAAAAACTACCTGGAACTCTCCGAAAAATTCTGCCTCAGTCCGCCCAGCCCCGAGTGGACCCCGGTGCGGGTCATGGATTCGAAATAAGCCTGGCGGCGTCTTTGAGGGACAGGGTTCCGGGGGCGCTGGCGGCCCGGACTCACTTGACCGGCCCCGGTATTCTTGTTATTTTAGAGGCAGGGCGAAATTAGGCGACGCGACCTTGCCAGCCCGCAGGGAAGAGCCAGAAATGTCTAAAGTCATCGATATCGAAGACCGCCTGAAGCTGGAGCAGAAGAAAAAGGCCAGGGTGGACAGGGCCAAGAAGACCGAAACGGTGCGCAAGGTGGTGCAATGCACCCGTTGCCTGGCCCGCTGCGCCCGTTGTGGGATCCAATTCGACACCTCCGAAATGTATAAACGCTACGGGGGGCCTTACCGCCTGTGCGCCTTTTGCCAGGAAGAGTACGAAGATTTTCTGCGGATTACCGAAAAGGGGCAGGAGAGCCCTTATTACTGGCATAACCGGGAGTGGCTGGCCGTGTGGCAATCCTGGATCGATTACCAGAAGGCCATGAAGGCCTACGGCGAATCCCCGGAGTTCATCGACCTGGTGCGGGAGGTGGAATTAGATAGGTAGAGCCAGTAGCCAGCAGCTTTAAGCTAGCAGTCCATTAAATTGGCTGCTGGCCACCGGCTGCCCTCATTCAGCGTGGCCCAGGCGGTAGGCTTGTTGCAGGATTTCCATGGCCAGCTCAAAGGCGTTGTGTTGGTCCAGGAGAATCTCGCTATGCTCTATCTGCTTCTCGCCGCTGCCGGTGTAAACCACTATCTTGAGAACGCCTTCGGGACGCTGCACCACGGCGATCTCCCCTTTCGGCTTGAGGGTCACGTAGGTGCGGTGTTCTTCTTTGTCCGGATCTTTTCCGTGAACAGGATGTATCATAGCTTCCTCCTCAGGCGAATTGCTTGAAGATTTAGCATAAACGTCTCGCGGCCGCAATTCAAGCCCGAAATTTCCTGCCATGGCCTTTTATTCCACAGAGTACGATCTGATTGTCATCGGGGCCGGCCACGCCGGCTGCGAGGGGGCTCTGGCCGCGGCCCGCATGGGACTCAGGGTGCTGCTCTGCAATCTCTCGCTGGATACCATGGCCCAGATGGCTTGCAACCCGGCGGTGGGTGGCCTGGCCAAGGGCCACCTGGTGAAGGAGATCGATGCCCTGGGCGGGGTGATGGGGGAGCTGGCCGACCTCACCGGCATCCAATTTCGCACCCTGAACCTCTCCAAGGGTCCGGCGGTGCGGGGCACCCGGGTCCAATGCGACAAGCAGGCCTACCGATTGGCCATGAAATCCCGGCTGGAGCGGGAACCCCGCATCCATCTGCGGGAGGCCACGGTGGCGCGGCTCCTGGTGGAGGAGGGCCGGGTGGCGGGGGTGGTGGAGACCTTGGGGCTGGTTTACCGGGCCCGGACCGTGCTGATCACCACCGGCACCTTCCTGAATGGCCTGATCCACATCGGCGAGGCCCGCATCCCGGCGGGCCGGGCCGGGGAGTTCGCCGCCACCGATCTGGCGGCCCACCTCAAAGAGTTGGGCTTCCGGATGGGGCGCTTAAAGACCGGCACCCCTCCCCGCCTCCGGGCCGGCAGCATCGATTTCGCCGGAATGAGCGTGCTCTCGGGCGATCCCCGGGTCCGCCCCTTTTCCTGGCGGAGTCCGGCCGGGCCCCGGGAGCAGCTTCCCTGCTTCATCACCCGGACCACTCCTGAAACCCACCGCTTGGTCAGGGACCATATCCACCTCTCGCCCCTCTACAACGGTTCCATCCAGGGGGTGAGCGCCCGCTACTGCCCGTCCCTGGAAGACAAGGTCATGCGCTTCCCGGACAAACCCTGGCACCAGGTCACCCTGGAGCCGGAAGGCCGGGACACCGCTGAGATCTACGCCAAGGGCCTGGGCAACTGCCTGCCGCTCCCGCTGCAGTTGCAACTCTTCCGGAGCGTCCCGGGGTTGGCGGAGGCCGAGGTGATGCGCCCAGCCTATGCCATCGAATACGACTATGTGGACCCCTTGCAGCTCAAACCCACCCTGGAGACCAAGCTGATCCAGGGACTCTTTCTGGCCGGGCAGATCAATGGCACCTCGGGCTACGAAGAGGCGGCCGGCCAGGGACTCTGGGCCGGGATCAACGCCGCCTGCCAGGTCCTGGGACGCCCTCCTTTTCTGCCGGACCGTTCCCAGGCCTACATGGCGGTGCTGGTGGACGACCTGGTGACCCGGGGCACCCGGGAGCCTTATCGGCTGTTCACCTCCCGGGCGGAATACCGCCTGCTGCTCCGGGAAGACAACGCCGATCAACGTCTGACCCGCTGGGGCCATGAATTGGGTCTGGTGGCTCGGGAGGCCCTGGAGAGGGTCCAGGAAAAGGAGCGGCTGCTGGCCGAAGAGGAAGCCCGCCTGGCGCGCTGCCGCCTCCATCCCTCGGCCGCGGTCAATGCGGAGCTGACCGGCCTGGGCAGCGCCGCCTTGCAGGCCCCGGCGCCCTTCCTGAGCCTGGTGAAGCGCCCCCAACTCGACCTAATCACCCTCTACCGCCTGGCCGGGGAAGAACCACCAGTGCCGCCTGAAGTGGTGGAGCAGATAGAAATTAAACACAAATACGAGGGCTACATCCGGCGCCAGGAGGAGGCGGCCCAAAAATTCGCCCGGGGGGAAGGGCGCCGCATCCCGCCGGACTTCGACTACCGCGGCTTGCCCGGCCTATCCGCAGAGCTGCAGGAAAAGCTGGCTGAGGTGCGGCCCCAGTCCCTGGGCCAGGCGGCCCGCATCTCCGGCGTGACCCCCGCGGCCCTGGCTATTTTGATGGTTTACCTGAAAAGGTGGCGTGGAAAAGTGTAGGACAGCCCCTTTGAGAGGCTGCGGCTGGCAGGTCTTGGGTGGGCCGCGCCCCACCGGCAAGGGCTTAGGAGAAGAGCAAAAGGCGGCTCCGGCGGACCGCCGCCTTTGGGTTAGATTGGCAAGTCGCTATTGGGAGCCGGCAGCCGTTTCCTCATTTTTGGGTGGTGGGGGGGTTGGTGGCTGGACCGGGGGCAGGCAAAGTATTGTAGCCGCTCACGGCGGCGCCGGCCACGGCTCAGGTGGCGCACTGGCCCACTACCTCGCTCTCAGAACCGTTTTCAGCGCAGCCCCAGGACATCAGGGCCGCCAGCAGCAACGCCAACACCAGTAGGCCAGTGGCTCTTTTCATCACCTCTCCCCTTCTAAGGGTTCCCTGACGGCGCCGGTTCCATGACCTTGCCGCCGGCTGGCGGAGCGGCCTGGGCAGGGACGGGTTTTCAGCCCGCCCGTTCTATGCCAACTTTTTTTCTTGGAGCAACGAGGCCGGATTACTGGCCCCGGGATCTCTGATACTGGTCGTAGAGAAGGCCGCCGACCAACCCGGCGCCGGCGCCGATGGCCGCACCCACCGCGGGCGAGCCCGCCGCCGCGCCAATGATGGCGCCGCTGCTGGCACCGATGGCGGTGCCGCCTAACACCCGTTCCTCAGTGGCATTCATCCCGGCACATCCCCCCAAGGCCAGGGCCAAAACTATAACCAGAACCAGCGCTTTTTTCATCAGCATCTTCTCCTGCACCTATGAGTTAAGGCGTTGCTCCCTCTTAAACGGGGACCTGCTCCAAGTCTATGAAAGTCCGGGGAGAAACCCTCCCGGGACCCCCGTATGCCAGATGGTGGTGAGGAAGCCGATGTTGACCCGGTATCCCCCAGGTTCTCGAATTCGCCATAGCCGGCGGCTATCCCCGCCCCCGGGGCTTCCGGCAGGTTGCCGGGGAAGCCGGCCGCCGGGCCGGAGACGCTAAAATCCCGGCGACTTACTTTTTGAGCAGTTCCGGGGGGCAGACCCCCGCGGCGCAACGGAGCAGGATCACTTCTATCACCGAGGTGCCCAGCTTGCCGGGGTTATCTCTGTAATAGCTGTCAATCTGGTCGACGATTTCCCCCACGGTCTTGTTTTTCAGGTTGGTGGAGAAGGCATTGGCAATGGGAGCGGGTTTGCCTTTGGAGGTCGCCACGTCATATTCAAAGTCGGCCAGGTTGCCGATGCCCTTGACATAGCCCACCTTGCTGTCATAAGACAATTGGGTCCATTGGTCGCCGTTCCAAAGAAACGCCTTCTCCTGGGCGAGACCGCTGCCGGCCAGACCCAGGAGCAACACCAGAGTAAGAAGACCAACCATTCCCCGAAATTTCATGTGTGCACCTCCGCTGGGATTTGGGAAAAAATGGTCTGCCCTGCTGGCGGCTCCGCCAGCGGCATTGCTTCTTAAGTTAGGAGCCGCCTTCCCTTTGTCAAGCCCGCTACGGTGAGCCCGGATCGGCATCTGCGGGGCGCCATTTCCGGGGCCTCTGGGACTGAGCCGGCGAACCGACTCGAGACCGCGCTTTACCTATTTTTTCGGTGCAGTGGCGCTGTTCTGCTGCGAACATAGATTGGTGCTGGCCCTAATGATCACTTCCAACACCGGACAGTCCTTCGCCTCGGGGTGCTCCTTGTAGTATTTATCCACCTCCTGAACCACCTGGAGCACGGCCTTGTTCTTGAGCTCAGCGACCAACGCCGTGGAAATACAGCCGGCTTGGCCGCCGGCGCCGGCCTTCGCCTCGAAATCGGCCATATTTCCCACTCCCTTAATGTAGACCACTTTCAGATTGTAACCGAGGGCTTTCCATTGGGTGCCAGTCAACAGAAAGCCTGGCTCTGTGGCCGAACTTAAGGTAACCAGAGCGAAGCACAGGGCCAGGCTGGCCAGGAGCGTCGTTACTCTGAATTTCATGGGCTTCTTCCTCTCATCGAGTTTTCAGCTACTCGGTTTTCGGGGGTCCACCGGGGGCGCCGGGGGACGTCGGGGGCCCCGCGGGGGCCGCGGGCGCCAGAGGCGCGGCGGGCGCAGCAGGTTCGGCCGCCGGGAGCTTGGTCTCGGGGGCGGTCTTGGGTCCCTTGGTTTTGGCTGCCCGGCGGGCCTTGGTGGAGGCGCCCCTCTTGCTGGCGGTGATCTTTTTCCTGGTTCGTTTGGCGGTCGTCTTCTTCCGGGTTTTGGAGGCGGTCTTGGCCTTGCCTTTGGGTTTGGCCTGTCCTGCCTGCCCCTCCTGGGGCGCCGCCGGTTCCTTGGTTTCGGGGGTGGCCAGGGGCTTCTGGTCCCCCAGCAAGGGGGGCACCGTCGGCGGTGCCACTTCCTTTTGGGCCCTGGCGGTCTGCAGACTCAGTAGCAATATCCCCGCCGCGGCCAGAGTGATAATCTTCTTCATAGTAATCCTCAGGTTCTTCCCTGCCTCCCTTCGAGATGAATTCAGTGAATTGTGTGGCGGTGCAGGGATTCGAACCCCGGACACTGCGGATATGAGCCGCATGCTCTAACCGACTGAGCTACACCGCCGTAACTTTTGAAAATATATTGCTCCTGGCCCTGACTGTCAAACAAAATCACCCGGCCGGGCGACAGGCGGCTCCCGATAAGCCGGAGGCGGCTTTACTTAATCACTTAATGATCTCAAGCACTTGGGCAAAGTGGCCCAAGAGAAATTCGGGGTTGGCCGCTTCCAGGGATTCCCGGTCGCCGTAACCGTAGGTGACCGCGGCGCTGTGGGCCCCGGCGCCCCGGGCGCAGTTCACATCCGCGGGTTTATCCCCCACCATCAGGGTCCGCCCGGCTTCCACCTGCAGGTCCCGGATCAGGGCCAGCAGGGGTTCCGGGGCTGGTTTCAAGGGCAGTCCGGCGCCGCCGCCGCGACTGGCGTCGAGAAAGCGGGCGATCCCCAGGGCCGTCAGGATCTGCTCCGTCAGCCTTTGGAGCTTGTTGGACAGCACCGCCACTTTCTTGCCGGAGAGTCTCTCCAAGGTTTCCGGCACCCCGGAATAGAGGCGGGTCAGGTCGCAGCAATGGCGGCTGTAGTAGTCCAGGTAGATCGTCAGGCAATCTTCCACCAAGTCCCGGCGCTCCGGGCCCAGGAGGCGCTCCATGAACACGTGCTCGCCGCCGCCGATCATGCCTTCGATGGCCTCCCCGGAACGCTCCGGCAGCCCCAGGGTGCGCAAGGCGTAGTTGGCGGCGATGGTCAGGTCCGGCACCGAGTCCGCCAGGGTGCCGTCCAGGTCGAAGACGATGAGATCTACGGGGATCCTCTTTAATGATAAATCTGCCATATTTTCCAAAAGGGATCAGAGCGGAAGTGGCCCCGGCCGTACGCTGTCAGCGAGCTTGGCGACCAAGCCGCCACGCTGGCCGCCGGCTGGCTACCTGGCCCGCCTCCCCCTGAGGTCCCGGTAGCTGGGCAGGACCCCCAAGTTGTCGGCGCGTTTCACCGCCCGGATGATGGCCTGCTGCAGCGCGGTTTCCGCCAGCATGCCGATAATTTGCAGGTCGGACTCGACGCCAGGGTGGGCCAGGGCAAAGACGGTATCGCCGTCGAATAGAGTATGCACCGGCCGGATGCAGCGAGCCAGGGCGTCGTGCCCCAACTGGGCAATCTTTCTGGCCTCCTCCCGGTTGAGGCGGGCATTGGTGGCCACTACCCCGATAGTGGTGTTGGGCTCCCCGAATTGGCGGCGCACCACCCCTTGCCGGACCAAGCGGGCGGAGTCGGCGAACTCCCGGCTGTCCGGGGATTTCCGGGCCCCGGCCAGGATTTCCCCGGTTTCCGGGTTCACCACGTCTCCCAGGGAGTTGACCACCACCAGGGCGCCTACTTGCAGGCCATCGGGGCCTTCCACATAGGCGGTGCCCAGCCCGCCTTTGGTGGCCTGGCTGATCCCCAGAATCTTGCCGATGGTAGCCCCGGTGCCGGCCCCCAGGCTGCCGTCGCCCTGGGGTTCCCCCCGGGCCGCCTGACAGGCGGCATAACCCATGGCCTTGTCCGGGCGGACCCGGTGGTCGCCCACTGACAGGTCAAAGACCACCGCGGTGGGGACCACGGGCACCCTGGTGACCGAAACGTCGAAGCCCCGCCCCTGCTGTTCCAGGTACTCCATGACCCCGCCGGCCGCGTCCAGGCCAAAGGCGCTGCCCCCGCTGATCAGGACGGCATGGACCTCTGTGACCAGGTGGTATTTTACCAGGGTGTCCATCTGGCGGGTGCCCGCGGCGGAACCCCGGACATCGACGCTCCCCACCGTGCCCGGGGGGCAGAGGACTACCGTGCAGCCGGTGACGTTTTTGAAGTCACTGGCATGCCCCACCTGGAATCCGGGAACCCTGGTAATCATTACTCCGACGCAGGGGCGGGGGCGGGGGGCGGCAGCATTTGCACCCGGCCATCTTGGAAGGTGAGCAGGTAGATGGCCGCTTCCTCTTCCCCCTGGCGGTTGAAGCCCCGGAACCAGGGCAGGTCGGGGTCGCCCTTGAGGGATGAGAGTCTAGAGGCCAGATCGGCGCGGCTCAGGGGGCCCCCTGACTTGGCCAGCCTTCCGAAGAGCCTGACCAGCAGATAACCCTGGGCCGCCAGGTAATCAGGGACTTCGCCGTATTGTTGGCGGTATTTGCCCACGAATGCCTGAACTGCGGGATTGGGGTCGCCTTCAAAGAAGGCGTCGGAAAACCACACCCCCTTCAGGGCGGCCGCCTGCTCCGGGGTGATTCCCGGATTATGCAGCAGGTTGGTGCCCATGAGTTGGATTCCCGCCAGGGGTGATTTGGCCAGTTGCCCGGCGATGGCCGAAACCGTCGTGGCGTCGTCCGGGACGAAGAGCGCCGTGGCTGCCGCGGTCTCCGGCCCTTGGGCGGACAGGGCCCCGTTCAGGCTCGTCAGCTCCTGGGTGAAGTCCTGGGTGCCGGGGGTATACATCTCCTGGGCGGCCAACCCCAGGCCCGCCGCCGCCAGTTCCTTCTGGAAGGCCTCCAGGAAGGCGCGGCCATAAGCAGAATCGGGATAAAGGACGGCGAAGCGCTGCAGCCCCATCTCCGTGACGCGGCGCACCAGGGCCTGGGCTTGCTGGCTGGGGATCAGAAAGGCGTCGAAGATCAGGTTGCCGGTCTGGGTGAGGTTGCCCTTCTGGGACAGCGCCACCAGGGGTACCCCGGCGTCCTGGGCCGCGGCTGCCGCGGGCTGGGCCAGCCCGGCGCTGAGGGGTCCCAGAATGGCCAGCACCCGGGGATCCTGGGCCAATCCCTGCACCTGTTGGCTGACCGCGTCGGGATCGTTGGGGGTATCTTTAAAGATCAAAGCCACCGGGGCCTGCTGGGCGGCCAGCTCCATGCCCCGCTGCACCCGATAACCGATGTTGCTCAGGTCACCGCTCAGGGGCAACAGGCACCCCAGGGTTACCTTGCCGCTGGGGGTTCCGGCCAGCAGAGCTTGGCCAGCCTTGGCTTCCGGGCTGTCGGGGTAGCGCTCCTGCAAAATTTTAACCCATTTCCGGGTTTCCCCGGGTTGGCCGGCCTGCTGGGAGAGGCGGGCCAGGCGCAAGACCAGGGCGGCGCTCAAGGGGTTTTCCGGATACAGGTTGGCCAGGCTTTCCAGGTCCTGGGTGCTGGCCGCTTCTACCACCCGGGTCTTCAGATCCTCAAACCACTCCCGGTCACCCGAAGACAGGTCCTGGGCCGCCAGGCGCAATCGAGAATAGGCGTCGGGAATGTTGCCTTGCTTCAAGGCGATCTCCGCCAACAGGGCCTGGCTGGAGAACCACAGGGAACGGGGCAGCTCGGGGGCCGCAGTGAGGCTGTCCAGGGTCTGGTTGGCCTCTTGAAATTGGCCCAGCCGGTAATAAGCCTGTCCAATCCCGTAGCGGGCCTTCAAGGCGACGCTGGGCTCCGGCTGCTGAGCCAGGATGCCCTGATAATTCGCCAGCGCTCCCTGCCAATCACCCTTAAGCCCCAGCAGCTCCGCTTCCCGCAGGCGAGACTCGAAGGCGTGCGGCCCCCGGGGGTACCGCTGCAGATATTGGGCATAGCCTTGATAGGCCTGGGCGTAGGCCTGGCGGTGGTAATCGGCCTCCGCCGCCTGGAACAGGGACTCGTCCGTAGCCGCCGTCGCCACGGGCCGTCCGGGGGACGGCGGGCCGGGAAGTTCGGCGCAGGCCGGCAACAGCCAGAGCAGCAGGAAGAGGGCCGAAACCCTGGGCAGAGAGATCTTCATCCTTAATATCCTAAACACCTGAGAATTTAGGTTAAGTTAAAAAAATAACAAATTATTTCCGGAAAAAGAAGGGAATTGTTTGAGAAGCCGAGGGTCAGGGGGGCGGCGGTCCGGGCCCAGCCGGGAATGGCGGGGGCCTGGGATTTTGGGGCGGGACCCCCGGTTTCTCTAGAAGCGTGTAGGGGCGGGTTTTAAACCCGCCCCTACGGGCGAGCACCCGGCCCTAGGGCGGTGACTTGCGATCCCATGGGTATTATTAGATTGACTAGTGAGCGGCAAGGATGGTAAAAATTGCCCAATTGGCAACCAAAGGCTTGAAATGCCGCAGCCCCGAGACCGCCTCATCTTTCCCCTGGATGTTCCCAATAAGGCTGAAGCCGAGAGATATATTTCCCTGTTAAAGGACGAGGTTGGACTTTTTAAGGTCGGGTTGGAACTCTTTGTGGCTGAAGGCCCCGCTTTTTTGCAATTCCTGGCGGACACCGCCCGCGTCGATTACTTCCTCGATCTTAAATTTCACGATATTCCGGCCACCATCCGAGGCGCGGCCTCCCGGATACTGCGGGGGGCAAAACTGGCCACGGTTCACGTGGACCAGGGCCGCCAATCCCTTGCGGCCAGTGTCGAGGCCCTTAAAAACGACGGGGTCAAGATTCTGGGGGTTACGGTTCTTACCCATCTGGGGCCGGATGACCTGGAAGCCCTGGGCATTGCCCCGGAGTACGCCAGGAACCCCGCTAAACTGGTTCTCCTGAGGGCGAAGCTGGCGCATGCGGCCGGCTGTGATGGGGTGGTGTGCTCCGGCGCCGAGGCCCGAGCGGTCAAAGCGGCCTTCGGTCCCGATTTCCTGGTGGTCTGCCCGGCCATCCGGCCAGCCTGGGCCGCCGTGCCGGGCGATGACCAGAGCCGCCTCACCACCCCTTACGAAGCCATCCGGGCCGGGGCCGATTACATCGTGGTGGGGCGTCCCATCCGCCTAGCTGCCTCTCCCGCTGAGGCGGCCCGCCGGGTCGCGGCGGAAATTGCCCGGGGATTGGCGGACCTCAATGCCTAGGTGTAGGGGTGGGTTTTAAACCCGCCCCTACACAAAACCTTTGCGAAGCACCCCTCACCCCGGCCCTCTCCCCCATCGGGAGAGAGGGTGAATTACTGACTTGGGAGGCCCTTCAGGAGCCGGGACTCCGCCTTCTCCCCGCCTGAGACCGGAGATGGGGATAATAGGCCGGAAAAAAACGAAAGGGCGGAAAAATCCCGCCCTTTTGCTTTGACCGAAGGTAGTTCCCAGTTATTAGTTGCCAGAAAGATCTTGGGGACCGGAATCTGGGAACCGGGAACTGGTAACTAAACTGCTCCAGCCTTACTTGACCTCCTCGAACTCCGCCTCCACCACCTCTTCTTCGGGTTTTTGGGCCTGTTCTTCGTGAGCGGCTTCCCCGCCGGGCCCCCCGGCCCCGCCGGGGCCGCCGCCGGGACCGCCTGCGCCGCCGGACGGACCGGTCTTGGCGTACATCTGCTCCGCCAGTTTATGGGAGGCCTTCATCAGCTCGTCGCTGCCAGTCTTGATGCCCTGGAGGTCGTTGGCATCGATGGCGGTCTTCAGGGTGCTGATGCGGCCCTCGATATCCGCCTTGGTGGCCGCGTCCACCTTGTCCCCCAGGTCCGCCAGGGTCTTCTGGGTGGTATAGACCAGGGAGTCGGCCTGGTTGCGGGCCTCGGCCAGCTCCTTCTTGTGATGGTCTTCCTCGGCGTGGAGTTCCGCCTCTTTCACCAGCTTGTCGATTTCGTCCTTGCTGAGGCCGCTGGGGGCGGTGATGCGGATGGACTGCTCCTGGCCGGTGCCCAGGTCCTTGGCGGCCACGTGCACGATGCCGTTGGCGTCGATGTCGAAGGTGACTTCGACCTGGGGCACGCCCCGTGGGGCCGGCGGGATGCCGTAGAGCTCGAAGCGCCCCAGGGTCTTGTTATCTCCGGCCATCTCCCGCTCCCCCTGGAGCACGTGGATGGTCACCGCGGTCTGGTTGTCCGCCGCGGTTGAGAAGACCTGGCTCTTGCGGGTGGGGATGGTGGTGTTGCGCTCGATGATCTTGGTGAAGACCCCGCCCAGGGTTTCGATCCCCAGGGACAGGGGGGTGACGTCCAGCAGGAGCACGTCCTTCACTTCGCCCTTGAGCACCCCGGACTGGATGGCGGCGCCCACCGCCACCACTTCGTCGGGGTTGACCCCCTTATGGGGCTCCTTGCCGAAAATCTTCTTGACCTTTTCCTGCACCCGGGGCATGCGGGTCATGCCGCCCACCAGGATGACCTCGTCGATCTCATTGGGGCTGGCCTTGGCGTCCTTCAAGGCATTGAGGCAGGGCTTTTCGGTCTGGTCGATCAGCTCCGCCACCAGGGACTCCATCTTGGCCCGGGACAATTTGATCAGCAGATGTTTAGGCCCGGAGGCGTCTGCTGTGATGAAGGGCAGGTTGACTTCGGTATCCAGGGCGGTGGAGAGCTCGCATTTGGCCTTCTCCGCGGCTTCCTTCAGGCGCTGCAGGGCCATGCGGTCCTGGCGCAGGTCGATACCCTGTTCCCGGAGGAACTCGTCGGCCAGAAAGTTCATGATGCGCTGGTCGAAGTCGTCGCCTCCAAGATGGGTGTCGCCGTTGGTCGATTTTACTTCAAAGACCCCCTCCCCCAGCTCCAGGATGGAGATATCGAAGGTGCCGCCGCCCAGGTCGAAGACCGCGATGCGTTCATCCTTCTTCTTCTCCAGTCCGTAGGCCATGGAGGCGGCGGTGGGTTCGTTGATGATCCTGAGCACGGTGAGCCCGGCGATGGTCCCGGCGTCCTTGGTGGCCTGGCGCTGGGCATCGTTGAAATAGGCCGGCACGGTGATCACCGCCTCGGTGACCTTCTCCCCCAAATACGCCTCTGCGGTCTGCTTCATCTTGGTGAGGATCATGGCGGAGATCTCCGCCGGGGAATAGGTGCGGCCCCGGATCTCCACGTGGGCGTCACCATTGGCGGCCTTGACGATCTTATAGGGCAGGATCTTGATATCCCGCTGCACTGCCGGGTCGTCATATTTGCGCCCAATGAGGCGCTTGATAGAAAAGACGGTGTTCATGGGATTGGTGATGGCCTGGCGTTTGGCGATCTGGCCCACCAGCCGCTCCCCGGTTTCAGTGAAGGCCACCACCGAAGGGGTGGTCCTGGCTCCTTCGACATTGGCGATGACCTTGGGCTCCCCACCTTCCATAACCGCCACGCATGAGTTGGTGGTGCCTAAATCAATGCCTATGGGTTTGGGCATTTAACTATCCTCCTGATCGGTCGAATCGGTTTGATTTGAATTGTCCTGGGTATTGCGGGCCACCACCACCATGGCCGGCCGCAACAGGCGGCCATGGAGCAGGTAACCTTTCTGCAACTCCTTAAGCACGGTGCAGTCGGGAGCCTCCGGGGCGGCTTCCTGCATCACGGCGTTGTGGTAGGCCGGGTCGAACGGCTGGCCCACCGCCGCCAGAGGAGTCACCCCGAACCGGCGCAGGGCCTTGAGAAATCCCTGGTGCACCAGTTCGAGACCTTCCAGAAACGGGGCCGGGGTGCCGGCTTGGCGTCCGTGTTCCAGAGCCAGCTCCACATGGTCCACCACGGGCAGCAGCTCTTTGAGCAGATTTTCGTTGGCGAATTGCAGCAACTCGGCCTTCTCCCGCTCCAGCCGCTTCTTCAGGTTCTCCGTTTCCGCGGCCAGCCGGAGGTACCGCTCGTAATTCTCCTGGGCTTCCTTAGTCTTTTCTTCCAACTGAAGCTGTAACTTAGAAATATCGGGCGCGGGCGCCGACGCCGGTGCGGCGTCGTGGGACGCGGGGGGAGCCTCCTGGGCGCCCCCAGGATGCCCTCCCTTATGATGTTTGGCCGCGGTCATATGACCATTTCTCCTTTTTGCCCTCCGGCAAAGGCCACTCCAGGCAGGTCGCTGATCTACGGAACTTGCGAGGGGCTCAGTTCTGCCGCTCATCGAGCAAGTCGCTGACCAGGGAAGCGGTGTAGCGCACAATGGGAACCAGCCGGGCATAATCCATGCGCATGGGGCCGATGATCCCCAGGCAGCCCAGGGGGGCGCGCCGAGATCCGTATGAAGAGGCCACCAGGCTCAGTTGCATCTCGGGAAAAGGCTCGCCCGGGCTGATGATGATCTGTACCCCCTGGGCCGCCAGGGTTTGATCCAGCAGGGTGATGAGCCGATGTTTCTCTTCGAAGGCCATGAACATGCTGCGCAGTTTTGCCACGTCCTCGGCAAACTCCGGGTAGTCCAGAATGCGGCTGGTACCTTCGATATATAGTTCCTCGCCATCCTCGCTTTGCAGCGCCTGATGGCTGAGACTCAAGGCCTGGGATACCATTTTGTCGAAGAGGCTCTTTTCTTCCTCCATCTTGGCCAGGATCTTTTGCCGGGACTCCCCCAGGGTGTGGTTCTGGTACAGCTCGTTCAGATAGTTGCTGAAGCGGTCCAGCAGGTCTTGGGAATAGTGGAACTCGCCCCGCACGAACCGGGTCTGCACCTGGTTGTCCTGGGAAACCAGGATGGCGAGCACCCCGTCGCCACTCAGACTGATGAATTGGATATGCTTCAGCCGCGTCGCCTGGGGCCGGGGCGCCAGGACCAGGGCCGGATGGCCGCTGACGCTGGAAAGCACCCGGGAGGCCCGCCGGAACAGGTCCTGGGGTTCGCCCACCGGCGGCGCAAAGGCCGCCTGAATCTTCTGCTGCACGCCCGCCCCCAATTCCTGGATGGGCAATATATGGTCCACGTAATAGCGGAACCCCTTGGGAGTGGGGAGTCTGCCGGCGGAGGTATGGGGTTGCTGCAGGTAGCCCTGCTCCTCCAGATCCATCATCAAGTTGCGAATGCTGGCCGGCGACAGGTCGAGGCCCGAAACCTTGGCCACCATGCGGGAACCCACCGGCTCGCCGGTGACGATGTACTGGGACACCACGGTCTTCAGAACCCGGTTGAACCGATCTCCCAAAAGCTTCGTTAACAATGCCATGGCCATATCTCAATAATAAAAGTTAATAATCCAGCCGGTATCTGTCAAGAGTATAAGGGATTTTTGCCATTCCAGCAACACCCTGCGGAAACTGCTAATAATCCCGAAGGGCCATTCCTCCAAGGCCGCCGCCATTATCCCTATCCCTGGCAACGGTGGCGGATGGACTCTCCCTCCACCATGTAGACCACCTGTTCGGCGATGTTGGTGGCATGGTCGCCCACCCGTTCCAGGTTGCGGACGATGTTGACCTGACACATCCCCGCAGCGATGGCCGCGGGGTCCACGGTCATCTCCGTCACCAGGTTATGAATAATGGAGCGGTCCAGGCTGTCGACTTCGTCGTCCGCAATGCAGACCTCCCGGGCCAGATGGGTGTTCTGCGTGAGAAAGGCCTGCAGGGATTGGTGCACCATCTCCTGGACGTTGTGGTCCATGCGGGCCAGGCCGGCATGGATGGGCTGGGCCGGCAGATGCTGCAGATTCAGGACCTCTTCGGCAATATTGGTGGCTGAATCGCCGATGCGCTCCAACTCGGCGCTGATGTGGTCCATGGCCATCAACTGCCTGAGGTCGATGGCCACGGGCTGAAACAGGGCGATCAGGCGGATGCATTCGCCGTCGATCAGCTCCTCCAGGTCATTGACCTTGCGGTCGCCCTTGATCACCTGCCGGGCCAGCTCAGGGTCCCGATTCAACAGCCCCTTGATGCTGAGCTCGATGGCGGCCTCGGAGGCCTGGGCCAGTTCCAGCAACCGGGCCTTTAGCTCCGCCAGTTCCCGGTGGAACTTGTCGGGCATCGGCCGTGCGTCTTGGGTCTCTTCGGGCATACGGCACCTCACTTGCTACCGGGTAGTTTAAGGCAACATACCATTATTTAGCCATAATGGGACAAAATTTCTGGAGCCGCGGCGTCCCCGGGGATGCCGGTTTGCATATTGCCTCCGGTTTTTTTGCCTTTTTACTTTTTACTTTTGCCTTAGTTAAGTGGCGCCGAGGTCTTTATTGACAGGAGGGGCCGGGGGGATTATAAGTGAACCCGGAGGCCGACCATGGCTGAGGCACCCCGGGTACTCCATCTCATCGACATTAGCTCCTATTTCTACCGGGCCTTCCACGCCATCCGGGGGCTGGCCACTTCCGCCGGTTTTCCCACCAACGCGGTATACGGGGTAACCACCATGCTCCTCAAGGTCCTGAAGGAGCGCCAGCCCCATTATCTCGCCCTGGTCTTCGACAGCAAGGGGCCCACCCAGCGCCACCGTGACTTTCCCGACTACAAGGCCCAACGGCCTCCCATGCCGGAGGAACTGGTCCTGCAGCTCCCTCAGATCCGCAAGGTCATCGATGGCTTGCGGCTGCCGGTCTTGCAGCAGGAGGGTTTCGAAGCCGACGACCTCATCTGCACCCTGGTGCATCGGGCCAGGTCCCAGGGTTTTCAAGTGGAGATCATCTCCGGTGACAAGGACCTGCTACCCCTGGTGCAGGAGGGGGTGGGGATGTGGGACCCCATGAAGGGGGTGCGCTTCGACCCCGGGGTCATCCGCGAGCGATACGGCCTCTCCCCGGAGGAGCTGGTGGAGGTGCGGGCCCTGGCCGGGGATGCCAGCGACAATATCCCCGGGGTGCCGGGAATCGGCGAGAAGACGGCAATAAAACTGATCGCCCGCTTCCACAGTCTCGAAAACCTCCTGGCCCATCTAGAAGAGATCAAAGAGACGGCCTTGCGCGGCCGCCTGCGCCAATATGCCGAGCAGGCCCGCCTGAGCCGCCGCCTGACGCTGTTGGAATGCCGGGTGCCGCTGGAGGTGGACCTGGAGGCCTTGCAGCCTGGCCCCCCCGATCGGGAAGCTCTGCGGCGCCTGTTCGTGGAGATGGAGTTCAGCAAGCTGGCCAAGGAGCTGGGGTTCGACACCCAACCTCCCGAGAACTGTCATTGGGTCCGGAGCCATGAGGATTTGGCGCAGGTGGCCGCGGCCATCCGGGAAGCCGGGACCATGGCGGTCTTTTTTCTGCTGGGGGACCAGCATCCTCTGCTGGCGCCCCTGGCCGGGATAGGGTTGGCCTGGAAGCCCGGGGAGGCGGCCTTCGTCCCCTGCGGTCCGCAGATGCCGGCGGAGACAGCCTGGCAGGTTCTGGGGCCTCTGTGGTCCGACCCGGGGGTGGCGAAGGTGGGCCCGGACCTGAAGGCGGCCATGCTGGTCGCCGGCCGTTTCGCCCAAGAGGCCGCCGGTCTGACCGGCGACCTTCTCCTGGCCTCCTACCTACTGGACCCGGCCCGTTATGAGCAGACCCTGGAAAACGTGGCCTTGCAATACCTGGGGCTCAACCTGGCCGGCCCCCGGGAGTTGGCCGGGCGGCCCCTGGGCGCATCTGACCTGCCCCTGGATTTGTGCTGCCTGTATGCCGCCTCCCGAGCCGAAGCCGCCCTGAATCTTTGGCCTCTGCTCCGGGGCGAGTTGGAACGGGAGGGTCTCTGGGAGCTTTACGCCAACCTGGACCTGCCCCTGCTCGCCACCCTGGCCCGGATGGAGATCCGGGGCATCCGCCTGGACCAGAATTTCCTCCGGCGTTTGGGCCGGGATTTGGAAACCGACATGCAGCGGCTTGAACAGGAGATCTATTCCCTGGCGGGCGAGACCTTCCTGATTCAATCCCCTCAGCAGTTGGGCCGGATTCTCTTCGAAAAATTGCATCTCACCCCCCAGAAGAAGACCAAGGGCAAGGCCCTGTCCACCGACGTGGAGGTGCTGCAGACGCTGGCGGCGGTCCACCCGCTGCCGGCCAAAATCCTGGAATATCGCACCATGGGAAGGCTAAAATCGACTTGCGTGGACGCCCTCCTGAAGCTGGTCGACCCCGCCAGCGGCCGCATCCATACCACTTTCCTGCAGTCGGTGGCCGCCACCGGGCGGCTCTCCAGCCGGGACCCTAATCTGCAGAATATTCCGGTGCGGGGAGAACTGGGGAGCCAGGTGCGCCAGGCCTTTATCCCGGACCCGGGCTACGTCTTCCTGGGGGCGGATTACTCCCAGATGGAACTGCGCCTCCTGGCCCACTTTTCCGAAGACCCGGCGCTCCTGAAGGCCTTCCGGGAACAGATCGATATCCACCGGCAGACCGCGGCGGAGATCTTCGCCATCCATCCGGAACTGGTGACCTCCGAGATGCGGCGCCAGGCCAAGGTGGTCAACTTCGGGATCATTTACGGCATGAGCCCCTTCGGCCTGGCCAAGCAAATGGGGGCGCCCCAGCGGGCGGCCAGCGAGTTCATCCAGCGCTATTTCGCTCGCCACTCCCGGGTCAAGGCCTATCAGGAGGAAATCGTGGAGGCGGGCCGGGAACGGGGCTGGGTCACCACCTTGCTGGGGCGGCGGCGGCACCTCCCCCATCTCCAGAGCGCCAACCGCCTGCTGCGCCAGGAGGCGGAGCGGGCCGCCATCAATACCCCCCTCCAGGGAACCGCGGCGGACATCATCAAAGAGGCCATGCTGGAGGTGGAAGCGGCCTTGACGGCCGCGGGCCTGGGAGCCCGGATGCTGCTGCAGATCCATGATGAGCTGCTGTTTGAGGTGCCGGAATCGGAATTGGCGGCCACGGCCGGCATGGTGCGCCGGGTCATGGAGGCGGTGGTTCCCCTGAAGGTGCCGCTGGAGGTGGACCTGCGGGTGGGCCAAAATTGGGGAGAAATGGTTTCCTTGGAAAAAAAAGTGCAGTGATAAATGTAATTATAAATGTAATTAAACCAGATAGTTACCCAAATGGCAGCGGCCGCCCCTGCAAAAAAAATGAACTTGGATGCAGATTTTTCCTTGATATTTTCTTGAGCATAGTTATCTTAAACCAAAATCAAGGAATATGTGGGCGCCGGAAATCGCCACATCAAAAAAATTTCTCGAGAACCCATATTTTTCTTGATATTTTCGGTTAGCTGATATTTAATGTCGGCATCTTTAACCTTTAACTATCTCTTTGAGAAGGGGGGATAAATGATGAGGAAGGCTTTGCTTAGGAAGGGGTTGGCTCTGGCCATCATCATGGCATTTATCGTTGCCATGGTGGGAGGCTGTTGCGACGCCTGCAAGAAAAGCGTAGACGAAGCCAAGATGTATGCCGATCAGGCAGCGGCTTCGGCTGGCAAGGCGGACGCCGCAGCGCGGAATGCCGAAATGGCGGCGGCTGATGCCAAAGCTTCGGCTGACAAGGCTGAGGCGGCGGCTGATCGGGCTGAGGCTGCAGCGGCAAAGGCCGAGGCCTGCCTGACCAAGAAGATGCGGAAGTAGCACCCGGGTTAAACAGCTGATGGAGAGTATAACGCTCTCCGAAAGGGGGTAACTGATGAGGAAGGCAATGAGAAAAGGCTATGCCTTGGCTCTCCTCGCGGTCTTTGCCCTGGTGCTGGGAGGTGCTGGCTGCTGCCAAACGTACCATGATCAGTGCGAAATGTACGCTCAGCAAGCTAAAGCTTCTGCAGATCGGGCAGCCGCATCAGCCGTAAAGGCTGAGGCGGCCGCGCAAGATGCCAAGGTCCCTGTGCCACGTGCAGCTGCTGCCGCCGACAAGGCTGAGGCCGCTGCCGCCAGGGCCGAAGACGCCGCGGAAAAGTGCTGCGCCCGTGTTCCGATGAGGGTGCATAGGGCTTATCATCGCAAATTCCACAAGAAGGCGAAGGTTAAATGCCCGCCGGCGAAGGCGGCCGCTCCGGCTGCCGCTCCTGCCGAACCGGCAAAGTAATTTACAACTGGGGCTTAGGCCCCGCGTTACAGAAAGAGGGTGTGGATCGGGCGTAAGCCCACCACACCTTCTGTCTTTTGAGGGCGGGTTTACCGGAACCAGACCGGGCTCTCAATTACCCGGTGGCGCCGCCTGCGGCTGCTGCCCTTGATTCGATTTGCGCAGAAATCTCATCTCCGGTCACCAAGCTACCCGGAGCCCAGGCGTCCCGTCTCTCCCGGCAACGGGTTTGCTTCAGGGCCCGGGCCGACGAAGATCGCCGGTTGTCGCCACCAGTTATGACCTCATGCTTCTGCGGGTCGGGGGCTCACCGGCCCGCACGCCTGCGGCTGCCATAAAAAAAGGGGGCGCCTCAACTCGCGCCCCCTAACGTAGGCCGGACCCCGGGATCGGTAAAGCGGCTCGCCTCAATAACTGGACTGGCTGAGCTGGCTCTCGGCCCCCTCCGCCCCCCGGGTGATATCCACCGGCATGCCGTTCTGCTCTTCCACCGTCTGCAACACCTTCCGCATGTCCACCTGATTCGCCAGGCCCCGCTTCTCAATCATGCCCAGCACGTGCAGAATCATGGAAGGGATCTTGAAATAGACGTCATCGTGCACCGACAGGAAGACCCGGCCATCGCGGAAGCCGATCTTGGCCGGCTCATAGATGTACTCCACCCGGGTGCCCATGGGAACCATGGCAAAGAGCTTCTTGATATCCTCGGGATAGAGCCGGGTGCAGCCATGGCTCACCAGCCGGCCCACGGCCCAGGGCAGGTTGCAGCCGTGAATTCCGTAATCTCCCCAGGACAATCCCAGTTTAAAGGCGCCCATGGGGTTATCCGGCCCGGCGTCCATGACCGCCCCGCCGTATTTGGCCTGCAACTCCTTGGGGATGTACCATACCGGATTCACTTCCTTCTGCACCACGGTAAACTTGCCGGTGGGGGTCCGGTAATCGAGGACCCCCATGCCGATGGGATAGGTGTAAACCTGGGTGCCGTGGTTGACGAAGTAGTAGAGCCGCATCTCCCCGGTGTTCACCACGATTTGGGCATCATGGCCGGTGGGGACGATCCAGAGGGTGGGGATGAGCAGATTGACCCCTATCGGCGGCAGGAACGGGTCCCAACTGCGGTACATGGCGCCGATTTCCGTCCACCCCAGATCATAGTGCCGGGTGATGTCCAGGAGGTCCTCCCCTTTTTTGGTCACATGATGCTGCGGGGCGCCGATCACCGTCATCGCCTGGGGATCGATGCCGCTGGCGGTAGTGGGCGGGCGGAAGTTATAAGGTCCGCCGGCCCAGGCCGGCAGCCCTACCATGAGGATTAGCAGAAGCGCCAGAGGTAAAGACAAATAACGCATACCTTACTCCTGTGGCCGAAAAGGCTTGAGACTGGAGGTATAGGGTGGCTCAAACACCCCCTTCTCCGTAATTATACCCGAAATCAGATCGCTGGGGGTAACATCGAAGGCCAGATTCAGGGCTGGGGCCCCGGCCGGGGCCAGCGGCTCACCTCTCAAGTGGGTGACCTCCTCTCCGGAGCGCTCTTCCACCGGGATGTGGCTGCCGTCGGCAATGGTGAAGTCGAAGGTGGACAAGGGCGCGGCCACGTAGAAAGGGATGCCGTGGTGGCGGGCCAGGACCGCCAGGCTGTAAGTGCCGATCTTATTGGCGGTATCGCCGTTGCCGGCGATCCGATCCGCCCCCAGGATCACCAGGTCCACCCGGCCCTGGTGCATCAAGGTGGCCGCGGCGCCGTCGGGGATCAGGGTGTAGGGAATCTCCAGTTTCTGCAACTCCCAGGTGGTGAGGCGGGCCCCCTGGAGCAGCGGCCGGGTCTCATCCACCCACACGGAGAACCGCTTTCCGGTCTCCCAGGCGGACCGCAGGACTCCCAGGGCAGTGCCGTAGGCACCGGTGGCCAGGGCCCCGGTATTGCAATGGGTGAGGACGCGCATCCCTTCTTCGATGAGGATCTCCCCCCACCGGGCCAGATGGCGGTTGGTGGTTTCATCTTCCTTGAGCATGGCCTGGGCTTCGATCACCAGGTAATCCTTGAGGGCCGGCACCGGCTCCTGGGCATGGTCATGAGCCAGACGCTGCATGCGCTTAAGGGCCCAGAAGAGATTCACCGCGGTGGGCCGGGAGGCCGCGATTTCCCGGCAGATTTCCTGGAAGCGCCTCAGGAACTCGGCCACATCCTCGGTATGGATCTCGAGGGCCCCCAGGGCGGCGCCCATGGCGGCGGCCACCCCGATGGCCGGCGCCCCCCGGATGGCCAGGGTGCGGATGGCCTCGATCACCTCATGATAATCCCTGATCTCCAGATAGACTTCTTCCCGGGGGAGGCGGCGCTGGTCCAGGAGCCTGATCTTGTCGATATCCCAGCAGATGCTGCAGTAGGGGATCATATTAAAATCCTGTTTTCGGTTTTCGGTTTTCGGTTTTCGGTTAAACCCTTGGATTTGCGGGTGTAGGGGCGGGTTTTAAACCCGCCCTGTAAGTCAATCCCATGACTCATTTGAGCATTTTTTGAAAGATCTCGTTAGCCAGCTGCGGGTTGGCCTGGCCCTGGGTCTGGCGCATCAGTTGGCCCACGAAGAAGCTCAGGAGTTTGCCCTTGCCGGCCCGATAGTCCGCCGCCTCCCGGGGGTGGGCTGCGATAATCTCCCGGGCCAGGGCTTCCAGGGCCGCGGTATCGCTGATCTGCGCCAGGTCCTTTTCTTGGATGATTACCTCCGGGGCCTTTCCGGTGGCAACCATCTCGTCGAACACCGTTTTCGCCATCTTGCCGCTGATGGTGCCATCCTCCACCAAACTGAGCATACTTGCCGAAGTCGCGGGAGTGAGAGTGGACATCAAGGAGGTAATGCCTGCCCCTCCCTTTTTTGCCTCTCTGAGCACATCCCCCATAACATAATTACTCACCTTCTTGGGGTGGGGGAACAATTTCAGCGTAGCCTCGAAGTAATCCGCCAGGGCTTTATCACTGGTGAGCACCTCGGCATCGTACTCCGGCAGGCCGTAGTCGGTCTGGAACCGCTGGCGCCGCGCCGCCGGCAGCTCTGGCAGGTGATCTCTAAGCTCTGCCAGCCACTCATCGCTGACTCTCACCGGCACCAGGTCCGGGTCCGGGAAGTAGCGGTAGTCGTGGGCCTCTTCCTTGCCCCGCATGGACACCGTCTGGTTTTGGGCCGCATCCCAGAGGCGGGTTTCCTGGATGATTGCGTGCCCCGCGCTCAAATTGGCCCGCTGCCGTTTGATCTCGAACTCCAGGGCCGCCTTGACGAAGCGGAAACTATTCATGTTCTTCAGTTCCACCTTGACGCCCAAGGCCCTGGCGCCCACGGGCCTGAGGGATACGTTGGCGTCGCAGCGCAGCGACCCTTCCTCCATGTTGCCGTCGCAGATCTCCAGGTAGAGCAGGATCTCGCGCAGGCCCTTGAAGTACTCCACCGCCTCTTCGGGGCTCTCCAGATCCGGCTCGCTGACGATCTCGATCAAGGGCACCCCGGTGCGGTTGAAGTCCACGAAGCTCACCGGCCGGGTCTCGCTGTGGATCAGCTTGCCGGCATCCTCCTCCAGATGAATCCGGGTGATGCCGACGCGCTTGAGGATGCCATTGGTCTTAATGTCCAGGTAGCCGTGCTCCGCCAGGGGCAGCTCATATTGGGAGATTTGGTAGCCCTTGGGGAGATCCGGGTAGAAGTAGTTTTTCCGGGCGAAGACCGACTCCGGATTCACCCGGCAATTAGTGGCCAGGGCCATCATCAAGGCGTAATCTACGGCCTTCTTATTCAAGACCGGCAGGGTCCCGGGCATGCCCAGGCAAATCTCGCACACCTGGGTGTTGGGCGGGGCCCCGAAGGTGGTGGCGCAGCCGCAGAAGACCTTGCTGGCCGTGAGCAGCTCGGCGTGAATTTCCAGCCCGATGACGGCTTCCAACTCCAAGTAGCAAATCCTCCCCAATCCCTTAAAAGTTATCCAAATGGGGAAAGCCTGTCAAGGCAAGGCCGGCAGGAGAGCCGCCGGGTAAACCCCGGGGCCCCCCAGGTTGTCTGATGGCTTGCGGAAGTTTATAATTTGAATAAGATATTCAATATAGGGGCACTGGGGCGGCCCGGGGCCGCCCTGGAAAGTCCCTCTGGCAACCGGCTTCCCGGGCGGGCTGGGCTCGCCGTTTTGACTTAAAAGTTATTGCGGGCGGGCCGCCGCCGCCAACTCGAAGCAGCCTGATGGGGGCGAAGAAAGGGAGGAATGTTCCCCCAGGAGAGAGAACGCTATTCCCGGAACGCCCTGCTGGCCCAGGTGGGTTGGGAAGGACAGGCCCGCTGGGGGGCTGGCCGGGTGCTGGTGGTGGGGGCCGGCGGCATCGGCTCCGCCGCCCTGCTCTACCTGGCCGCGGCCGGGGTGGGGCGCCTGGGCCTGGTGGACGGCGACCACGTGGAGTTGTCCAACCTGCAGCGCCAGATTATCCACCGCACGCCAGACCTGGGCCGGCGCAAAGTGGCCTCGGCGGCCGGCGCCCTGGCGGCCCTGAACCCCCACTGCCGGGTGGAGACCTTCGACCTGCAGCTCCGCACCCCGGCCCAGGTCCGGGAAGTGGCGCAGGGCTTTGAGGTGGTGCTGGACGCCAGCGACAACTTCCCCACCCGCTTCCTGGTGGCGGAGTGCTGCTGGCGCCAGGGGCTTCCCCTGGTGTCCGCCGCGGCCACCGGTTGGCATGGCCAGTTGCTGGTGGCCCGGCCGGGGGCCGAGAATCCCTGCTACCGCTGCCTGCTGCCGGAGCCGCCGCCGGCGGCCGTGCCTGCCGGCGACACCGCGGGCATCCTGGGGGCGGTGGCCGGGGTCATGGGCTGCCTCCAGGCGGTGGAGACCCTGAAACTCCTCCTGGGCCGGGAATCGGACCTGACCCGGCGACTCCTGGCCTATGACGGGCTGCAAGGGAGATTTCAAACCGTGAGTCGGGTAAAAAAGCCGGACTGCGAGTTATGCGGGACAGTGAGCAGTGAGCAGTAAGCAGTGAGCAGAAAAAGCAGGGGGCAGGGGGCAGGGGGCAGTTTTCGGCGGCGGCAGTCGAGGTAGCCGCAGGCTTTAGCCTGCGCCCGAGAAATGGCACAAGCTTTCGGAAGAAAGCGAGCAATACTTTTCCCGGCCCAGGTTTTTACTGCTCACTGCTGACTGCTGACTGAGAAAAGAGCTGATATGCGAAATGATCCTTTAATTATCGCCGGCCGCGCCTTTCACTCCCGCCTCCTGGTGGGCACCGGCAAGTTTCCCTCCGCCGCGGCCCTGAAGGCGGCGCTGGCTGCGACGCGCGTCGAAATCGTCACCGTGGCCCTGCGCCGGGTCGATTTGGGCAAACCGGCCAGCGACAGCATCCTCTCGGTGCTGGACCCCGAAAAATACCTGATCCTGGCCAACACCTCCGGGGCCCGCAACGCCGAGGAGGCGGTGCGTCTCGCAAAAATGGCCCGGGCCATGGGCCTGCCGCCCTGGGTCAAGCTGGAGCTCACCCCGGAGCCCAAATATCTGCTGCCGGACCCGGTGGAGACCCTGAAGGCCGCGGAACTCCTCATCAAAGAAGGTTTTGTGGTCTTGCCCTACATCCAGGCCGATCCCATTCTGGCCAGGCGCCTGGAGGACCTGGGCACGGCCGCGGTCATGCCCCTGGGAGCGCCCATCGGCAGCAACCGGGGGGTCAAGACCAGGGACATGATCCGCATCATCATCGAGCAGGCCAGCGTGCCGGTGGTGGTGGACGCGGGCCTGGGCGCCCCCTCCCACGCCGCCGAGGCCATGGAACTGGGGGCGGACGCGGTGCTGGTCAATACCGCCCTGGCCGATGCCCGGGATCACGCCTCCATGGCCAGGGCCTTCGGCCTGGGGGTGGCGGCCGGCCGCCTGGCCTACCTGGCCGGCCTGGGACCGGAACGCCCAACCGCCTCCGCCTCCTCCCCCTTGACGGGGTTTTTGGAGTAGGGTTGGTTTTTCGATGCCTCACGCAAAGACGCAAAGGCGCAAAGACACTAACATAATGTAGGGTGGGCACCGCCCACCATTTCCGTAGGGGCGGGGTTTCCCCGCCCAGGGCGGCGAGACGCCGCCCCTACAAGTTCCTGTCATTCTGAGGGAGCGCAGCGACCGAAGAATCTCAAAATACGACAAGAAAATGGTCTGAAAATGCCTATTGGCTCAAAAACATTTATGGAACTGCCATTAGAAACTTCTTCCTTCGCTAAGATCCTTGAAGCCTGGCCTGAGGCCCGGCTGCGGGAGGCCATGGAGCGGGCCGGGCCGGATGAGGTCAAGCGGGCGCTCAGCCGGGAGCAGCCGGCCCCGGAAGACCTGGCGGCCCTGCTCTCCCCCCGGGCCGTGCCTTTCCTGGAGGAGATGGCAGCGATGGCCCACCGCCTCACCCGCCAGCACTTCGGCCGCACCATCGGGCTTTACGCTCCCATTTATCTCTCCAATATCTGCCACTCCGACTGCCTCTACTGCGGCTACGCCCTGCACTCCGGGATGAGGGGCCAGCGGCGCACCTTGACCATGGAGGAAATCGCGGCCGAGTGCGCCGCGCTGTCCGGCCACGGTTTTCAAAACATCCTGCTCTTAACCGGGGAAGCCCCCAAGGTGGCGCCGGTTGACTACCTGGCCCAGGCGGTGGCCATCGCCCGGAAGTACTTCGCCTCGGTCTCCGTGGAGGTTTACGCCCTGGACCAGGAGGACTACGGCCTGCTGGTGAACCGCGGCCTGGAAGGGGTGACCCTGTACATGGAAACCTACCACCGCCCAACTTACGCTCTCGTGCACCGGCGGGGGCGGAAGCGCGATTATGGGTACCGCCTGGAGGCCATGGCCCGGGCGGGCCGGGCCGGGGTCCGCCGCCTCAGCATCGGCGCCCTGTTGGGCCTTTACCACTGGTGGGCCGACGGCTTCTGGATGGGACTGCATGCTCGCCACCTCCAGAAGGAGTGCTGGCAGAGCGCCATTGCCGTCTCTTTCCCGCGGCTGCGCCACGCCCCGGAGCGATTCCAAGTGGAGCATCTCCCCACGGACCGGGAACTGGTCCAGTTGATGCTGGCCCTGAGGATCTTTCTGCCGGAGGTGGGCTTCAACCTCTCCACCCGGGAAAGTTCCAGCCTCAGGGACCGCCTGATCCCCCTGGGGGTGACCATGATGAGCGCCGGCTCTTCCACCCGGCCCGGCGGTTATGCCCATCTGGACGGCGACGCCGCCCTGGAGCAGTTTGAGGTGGAGGATCGCCGCAGCCCCGCCGAGGTGGTGGCCGCTATCCGCCAGGCCGGCTAT
The DNA here is from genome assembly GCA_049580385.1 of Desulfobaccales bacterium. Classification (GTDB taxonomy): domain Bacteria; phylum Desulfobacterota; class Desulfobaccia; order Desulfobaccales; family 0-14-0-80-60-11; genus JAPLJC01. The sequence continues at coordinate 41,476 of JBAUPV010000007.1, forward strand.
GACCCGGTGTGGAAAGACTTCGACCCGGCCTTTATAGAATAGTTCAAAGTTCGAAGTTCAAAGTTCAAAGTTAAATCTTCAGCTGCGATTGTTGCCTTTAACCTTGGACTTGAGACCTCTGCGAAAACCAACTTTGTCATCCTGAGCGAAGCGAAGGATCTCGTGTTTCCTTAGTATTTGTGAGATTCTTCGGTCGCTTCGCTCTCTCAGAATGACAAGAATGGGGACTCTCGCAAGGGTCTCAACTTTGAACCTTGAACCTTGAACTTTGAACCAAAAAGTCAGGAGATATTTCTTTTGAAATTGACCATCAACGGCGAATCCCGGGAGGTGGCGGCGGCCACGGTTTTGGGTCTCCTGGAAGAGATGGGCCTCCACCCTCAGGGCACCGTGGTGGAGCGCAACCGGGAGATCGTGGACCGCCGGTCTTTCCAGGAAACCAGGCTTTCCGAGGGCGACACCCTGGAGTTGGTGCGTCTGGTGGGGGGCGGCTGATGAACCTGGCCCGGCGGCTGGCCGTCTTCGAACGGGCCGACCTTTATGTGGTCATCACCCAGGCCTTCTGCGCCGGGAGAGTCGGGCTCACGATCCTGGACCAGGTCCTGGCCGCCGGGGTGTCCATCGTGCAACTCCGGGAAAAGGACCCGACTGACCGGCAACTTTATGAGCTGGCGGTGGCCTTTCGCCGGCGAACCGAGGCGGCGGGAGCCCTGTTGATCATCGACGACCGCCTGGACATCGCCCTGGCGGCGGGGGCCGACGGGGTGCACCTGGGAAGGCAGGACCTGCCCGTGGCCGCGGCCAGAGAAATCGCCCCGGACCTGATCGTCGGCGCCTCCAGCAATTCCCTGGAAGAGGCCCTGGCGGCCCAGGAGGCCGGGGCCGGCTACGTCAATATCGGCCCCATCTTCGCAACCGCCACCAAGCCCGCCGTAACTCCCCTGGGCCTTGCGGCCCTCGAGTCCATCGCCCCGCGGCTCAGGATTCCCTGGAGCACCATGGGCGGCATTAATCAGGGGAACATCAATGGGGTGTTGGCCTGCGGCGCCCGCCACCCCGCGGTGATGAGTGCGGTCACCGCGGCCCCCAACCCCGGCGCCGCGGCCCGGGCCTTGAGGGAGGCGATCCTGGGGGCAGGCAAAAGTAAAAAGTAAAAAGGCAAAAAGAGCCGATCCTCTCCCGGCCGGCAACCTCCGTGGTGCACCAGCCAAGGTAATCGCCATCTCCATAACCAATGATCGTTTGCTTTTTTTTCTTTAGCTGACAACTGACAAGTCATTCATTCTTGCCCAAATACGGGTTGCTATGAGATAAATTAGGCTGGCCGTGGCGGCCGGCAGGGAGAGGCGGGCTTTGGCCGCCACTCCCGCATCTTAAATCTTTTTTGAGGTGAACATGTCCCAATTGGCAATGTTATTCCCCGGCCAGGGCTCGCAGTACCTGGGCATGGGCCAGGACCTTTACGAAGCCGATCCGGAGGCCCGGGAGCTGTTCCACCTGGCCGAGGAGGTGACCGGCCTTCCCTTGACTCGTCTCTGCTTTTCCGGCCCCCTGGAGGAGCTCACTGAAACGGTGCATCTGCAGCCGGCCGTTACGGCGGTCAACCTGTGCCTTTACCAGGCCCTGCGGCAGGCTGGGGTCAAGGCCCGGGCGGTGTGCGGCCATAGCCTGGGGGAATTCAGCGCCCTGTTCGCCGCCGGGGTGCTGAGCGGCGCGGACACGTTGGCGGCGGTGCGGGAGCGGGGCCTTCTCATGCAGCGGGAAGCACAGAAATATCCCGGCGCCATGGCGGCGGTCATCGGCCTCACCCCGGAAAAACTACAGGGACTGGTCCATCCCCTGGCCAAGGAGGGTCCCCTCGCCCTGGCCAACTTCAACACCCCGGAGCAGACGGTGATCTCCGGCGCCCCGGAAATGGTGGCCCGGGCCGGCAATCTGGCCAAGGCCGAGGGCGCCCGGGTGGTCCCTTTAAAGGTCTCCGGGGCCTGGCACTCTCCCCTGATGGAGGACGCCACTGTCGATTTCGCCGCCTTCCTGGAGAACCTCGATTTTCGAGCCCCCTCGACGCCGGTCTATCTCAACGCCACCGCGGCGCCGGAGCCTAATCCCGGGCTGCTGCGCCAGGCCATGTCCCGGCAGTTGACCTCGCCGGTGCGTTGGGCCGAATTAATCCTGAATCTGAAGGCGGCGGGGGTGGACACCTGGGTGGAAGTGGGCCCCAAGAACGTGCTTACGGGTCTGGTTCGCAAGATTTTGCCCCAGGAGCCCAAGGAAGCCATTTTCAACGTGGAGAACCGGGAGAGCCTGAAGCAGTTGCTGGCGGCCCTGGGATGACCCGAGGCGGGGGGGCGGGGCTCGCCGAAATCTATGGGTGAAAACGGTAGGGGGGGGTTTTAAACCCGCCCCTTGGAACTTTTTGCCTTCTAGATAGAATGATTTTTGCCGATAGACAATTTGCCATTTTGTTTAATGTTTTTCGATTCTCACGGCAAAACGGCTGAGTTAAGGCGCGACGGGAAAAGATGCAGGCAAGGCAGCTAATGTTTTAAGCGGCCTACGCAGCCGTGGGCATCTCATCCCAAGTACGGCCATTTAATACCCTACCAGCCTGTTTTTTGTTTTTGCCGCCCCATTGCTTGAAGAAAAATGAGACGTTAGCTTTCTGACATTGTTTCTGTATATCTAAGACCCACTCAGGTTTCATTGGCCTAGCTTTAAAGCCCGATTCTCCGCCGACAATAACCCAGTCTATTTTTCTCAGATTCAGGTTTGGCAGAGGGCCAAGCAAAGGTTCTAACGACAAGAACTTAATTTCGGCGGAAATTTTACGCAGAAAATCAATTCTGGAAGTGTAATAATCGTTCTCTATGCTCGTTCCCATCCAGATGTTTGGGGTCCATCGAAGTTTATTGTTTAGCTCAAAAACTCTCTCTGGGCGCTTAGTCAATATCTGGAATTGGTGCCAGTAGGCTTTGCTCATTATCTCGAAAACGGCGAGAATAAATGACTCTGGCACATCCTTATGGAAAAGATCGCTCATTGAGTTCACAAAAATGATCGAAGGCTTTTTCCATTCCAACGGTTTTTCAAGCATTTGGGGATGACATGTCAGCTTAAAGCCATTTTTATAATTATCAGCCCCCATAGACTGGAGCCTCTGAGCAAACCTCTCAGCGTAACAGAATTTGCACCCAGGACTTATCTTGGTGCATCCCGTCACCGGATTCCACGTTTGTTCTGTCCACTCTATTGACGACTGCGCCATAGCTACCTCCTGAAGGTTACCGATATTATTCGGTCCCTTACTCTGTAATGATCATAGTTAATATAAAAACCCTTCCTTTTCCGCTTCTTAGTAGGAAGTTCAATGATTTCAATCTCACCGTCATTTTCTAGCTTTGTCAGCTCTTTCTTTATATCTCTGGGCAAAAGACCAGATTTTATTCCAATCTCATACAGCCCAACATTATCATATGGTTTTCCATATTCGATATAGTGCAGAATTGACTTTCTATAGAGGTCAGAGACAAAGTCAAAACTAGCTTGAGCCTCATTTGCCTTAATCTCTTTCTCCAGCTTATGCTGAGCTTCAAGAAACTTCTCTGCGCCAAGGATATTCTTAGTAATAAAAAAAAGACAGTACTGGCTATTATAGGAACGATTCTCAATGATTTGTTTGTAGACCCATTGCGTACCAGAAATATTCCGTAGGGATTCTACAATCAAATTAGCAAATTTTTCAACATCATCCGCGCTTGTGATGTCATCATCATTAATGCCGAGGGCTTTAAGGAAATCAGCGACCGGCTTTGTTTGCGATACGTCCACTTCTTTTGGCCGAAACCGGTAAATATGATAAATAGGCACAAAGATCAGAAAGTCACTCTTTTCCATCGAAAAAAGGCGTTTAAGATTGTCGATTGATACCTGAGTATAGCCATGAGGGTCGATGAAAAACAGGTTATGGCTTCCTCGAATTGCTTCCAGAGATTGGATATATTGATTGGCGTCTTGATTGGTAATCCTAACAAATGAACGGTTTTGCAGGTGTTTCTGCAATGCCAAGAAGTTTGCTCGATTGACATCGTTGAGATTTAGAATGACAGCTTTGTTCCTTGGATTGCGGTCTGCTTTAATTTTTTCTATGGTTTCTGCGGCAATAAGGGCACTACCTTTTTGTTCGTTCTGGGAAACGCCACACCCAGCAAACACGTCACTTACGATGATCCTTTCGAAAAATCGGGATTCCAGGAGTACGGAAAGATATCGTTCCAAGTAGAGGCGGTAGAGTTCCAGTTTGATTTTGCTGTGCTCTTGAATGAAGCCTTTTTTGTCCATGCAGACATCCTCGGCTACAACAGAAGCCGCTTCTGGCTTTATTGTAGCCTCTCTTGACGTCCACTTTTTCGTCAAATTAGCAGATTTTCGCAGTTTTTACAACATTTTCCTTTTTTTTACGGAACTTAGTGTGTTGCATAAATAAGCCGCCCCTCTTTATGATTCTTCTTCTTCTGACGACTCTTCCGTCTGGCGGTCCTGGTCGAGATTGAAGAGGCGCCGGGCCAGATCCAGCTCCAGGTGCGGATTTTTGCGGTGGTGGTTGCGCTTCAGAAAGATGATGGGGTCGTGCAGGAGTTTTTGGCTCACCGAATTAAGGAGCACCTCCAGGGATTGGCGCTGCTCCTCGCTGATGGATCCCAACTGGCCCAGGGTCTTTTTTAGCTCCGCCTGGCAGATGGCCGCGGCCTTTTCCTTGAGGCCGATGATGGTGGGATAGACCTCCAGGGTCAACAGCCATTCCTGAAACTTGACGGTCTCCTCCGCCACCAGGCGTTCGGCCCGGGCCACCTCCTGGCGGCGCTTCTGCCAGCCCTGCTCCGCCACTTCCTGCAAGTCGTCGATATTGTAAAGGTAGACGTTGTCCAGTTCATTGATGGCCGGGTCCAGGTCCCGGGGCACGGCGATGTCGATGAGAAACAGGGGCCGCTGTTTGCGGCGGCGCATGGCCGCCCGCACCTGGTCCCGCCGCAAGAGATAGGTTTCCGAGCCGGTGGAGCTGATGAGGATGTCAGCGCCCCCAAGCTGCTCCTCCAGTTCCTCCAGGGAGACGGCCTCCCCCTGGTAGCGCTCCGCCAGGCGCAGGCCCCGCTCCAGGGTGCGATTGGCCACGATGAGGCGGCCCACCCCCTGGGTCCGGAGGTGCTCCAGGGCCAGCTCGGCCATTTCGCCGGCCCCCAGCAGCAGCACCGTCAGCCCCGCCAGCTCCCCGAAGACCTTCCGGGCCAGGCCCACGGCGACGTAGCTGACACTGACGGCATGATCGCCGATGCCCGTTTCGGTGCGAACCCGTTTAGCCACCGAGAAGGATTTGTGCAGCAGCCGGTTGAGAACCGGCCCGGTGGCCTCCTGCTCGGTGGCCTGACGGTAAGCCTCCTTGATCTGGCCCAGGATTTGGGGCTCCCCCAGCACCATGGAGTCGAGACTGGCGGCCACCCGGAAGAGGTGCCGCACGGCATCGGCGCCCTGATGCTGGTAAAGTGAGGCCGCCAGGGCCTCCGGGGAGACCTCCGGGGCCCCGGCAATAAAGGCCCGCAGCCGCTCCAGGGCGGCGGTTGCGTCCTCTGCCAGGCAGAGCAACTCCACCCGGTTGCAGGTGTTATAGAGGATGATTTCGGCGATTTCCGGGAATTCCTTGAGGCGCAGGTAAGCCGCCGGCAGGTCCGGGAAGAGGCCGGCCAGCTTCTCCCGCAACTCCAGGGAAGCGGTCTTTTGATTGAGGCCCACTAACAGAAGATTCATGGTTTCCCGAACTTGGCGAAGCTGTGATAGCCCGACGCCCACAGGTTGGCGCCCACAAAGGTGACCAGCAACACCAGGAAACCGAGGATGGCCAGCCAGGCCGCCCGCCGGCCCCGCCAGCCGACGGTGAGCCGCTCGTGCATCAGCACCGCGTAGATTAGCCAGGCAAGCAGGGTCAGGACTTCCTTGGGGTCCCAGGACCAAAACCGTCCCAGGGTACGCTGGGCATATATGGAGCCGGTGACTATACCTCCGGTGAGCAGGGGGAAACCGATGCTGAGGCACCAGTAATTGAGGGTGTCCAGTTGGGACAGCGACGGCAGGCGGCGGAAAAAGAAACCGAATCTCTTGGCCTTGAGCTGGCGCTCCTGGATCAGGTAAAAGATGCCGCCCAGGAAATTCAGGGTCAGGGCGGCAATACCCCCCATGGTCAGGCCGATATGGGCCAGCAGCCAGACGCCCCGCAACATGGGGGAGATGGTTTCCGGGCCCCGGGCCAGCATGAGGGCGCCATAAATGATCAAGGCGGCCAGGGGCGCCACCAGGGCTCCCAGGACCCGGATGGGAAAACGCCAGTTAAACAGCAAAAAAACCGCCACCAGGACCCAGTCGAACAGCAACAGGGCGTCTCCGAACGAGGCCACGGGGAGATAGCCATAGGCTAGCGTGCGCTGCAGCAGGGCCAGGGTATGGAAGACCAGGCCCGCGGCCAGGGTCCGGGCGCCCCAGCAGTACAAACTGTCCCGCTGCGCCAGAAAATAGGCCGACCAGAGGACGGTGGCCCCAAAATAGGACGCCAGGGTAAGGTATAAGAAATAATCGGCCATGATAACGATTTAAAGGCGCAGGCTCCCGGATTAGCCTTGGGCCTCCTTAAAGGCCTCCTCGATGATTTCCCCCAGGACCTGGGGGCTCAAGACGCCGCCCAGGACTTCCCAGAGCATGGCCGCCACCCAGCGGCGGTCATCCCGGATCACCGCCTCCAGCAAAGGTTTGTCCACCAATCGGAGAAACAGGGAGGCGTTCTCCGGGTGGCCCCGCCGTTCGCCGAGGAGCCGCATCCGCACCCCCTTGAGCAGGGCCAGATAAGGCCGGTACTCGGGACCGAAGCGCTGCTGCAAGTCTTCCCGCAGCCTCCGGGCCAGGGCCGGAGAGGCCCCGCCGGTGCCAATGGCCACGGTCAGGTCGCCCTGCCGCACCTGGGCCGGGACGATGAAGGTGCAGAGATCCGGTTGGTCCGCCACGTTGACCCAGATCCCCTGCTCCCGGGCGGCGGCGCTGACCCGGGCATTCAGCCCGGGGTCATCAGTGGCGGCCATCACCAGGACCATGCCCTGCAAATGCTTCGGAGTGAACTCTTCGTTCAGGAAGTCGATTTGCCCCGCCCGGGCCAGCTCCTTAAGGACGGGGGTGAGCCCCTGGCTCACCACGGTCACCCGGCCCCCGGCCTCCCGCAGATCCTGGACCTTGCGCTCCCCCACCCTGCCGCCACCCACCACCAGGCAGGGTCGATCCTCAATGACGGCAAAGATGGGATAGGTTTTCATCAGCTCGCACGAGGGGGCCGGGCTCCCAGGCGGCGGCCATGGAGTCTTTTAGACCCTCGGAATCAGCCCGGTCCATTTTTAACTTTATCAGGCTTAGGGCTGTCAGGCAAGGAAATTGCCAGCCATTCCGCCGCCTTCGCCCCCTGGGCCATTGACATGCGGGAGGAATCTTGGTTAGATAAACAATATAAAGCAATCTTGGTACAGGTCCGGTCATCACCACCAGGTTGCGGTTATTTATCGCCCTAATGCTGATTCTGCCTAGCGGCGGCCCGTGGGGCCCGGCGGCCCTGCAAGCCCGGGAGGACCAGGTCGAGATGGATCTCAGCGATCACGATAAGAAACTATTGTTGCAGATAGCCCGGGGCAGCATCGAGGCGCACCTCCTGAATAAGCCGGCGCCGGCCCTGGAGACTGCCCCACCCTCTTTGTGCCAGCCCCGGGGAGCCTTCGTGTCGCTGCACCGCCGGGGCCAGCTCCGGGGCTGCATCGGCTATCTGGAGGCGGTGCAACCCCTGGGGGAGACGGTGCGGGAGATGGCCGCAGCCGCGGCCTTTCATGACCCCCGCTTCCGGCCCCTGGGCCGGGAGGAACTGGGCGACCTGGAGGTGGAAATCTCCGTCTTGAGCCCTATGCAACTGGTCAGCGATATTGACCAAATCGAGGTGGGCGCCCACGGCCTCTACATTATCCGGGGGAGCTGCCGGGGCCTGCTCTTGCCCCAGGTGGCCACGGAATATCACTGGGACCGGCTCACCTTCCTTAAGCAGACCTGCTGCAAGGCCGGTTTGCCGCCGGACGCCTGGAAAGATTCGGCCACCAAAATCTACCTCTTCACTGCGGAGATCATTAGCGAGAATCCGCAGAAAGCCGGATGTGCCCAATCATGACCCCGAGACCTGAAAGTCCGCAGCGCTTGCCGATGCCCCTGCCGCCGGGAGGCCCCTCCCCGGCTCACCTGTCCCTGTTGGCGCGACTGTTGCGCTACCGCTTCTTCCTGGTGGCCCTGGTGGTCATCCTCTTTTTGGCGGCGTTGTTCGCCTGGAAGTCCGTGAGGCCAGGCCAGCACCCGGCCGCGGAGGCCCAGCCGCTGGCGGCCCAGGGCGAAGCCGGGGCCCTGGAGCAGGGCCAAGAGCCGCTCCCTCTCTCCCCGGCCCCGGAGGGCAAATCCGCAAAGTTGGAGGGCAAATCCCCGGAGGCGGAGGGAAAATTGCCGCCCCCGGAGGGCAAATTGCCGGAGGCAGAGGGCAAATCCCCGGAGGCGTCACCAGCGGTCCCCGAGACCTTGGCCCCGGTCGCGGTCCCCCCGGTGGCCCAGGTGATTCCGCCCCCTGAGCCCGCCAAGGGGGTGATCTTCACCCGGGCCCTCATCAAAATCATGGACGACCAGCTCAACCGCACCTGGTTCGGTTGGCGCCCCAACAGCCTGCTGTTTGGCAAATTCCACCTCACCCACAACGTCAACAACATCCAGGAGGGGGTGCTGGAAGTGGCCCGGCGCACCGTCGAGGTTTTGAACTTGAACATGACCCGTTTTGCCACCACCGAGGCCTACAATCCCCAGGTCAACGAGGCCATGAATTACTTCATGGTGAGCTCGGACAAGTACTGGTTCCCATCGGCCTCGGGCAAGTACCGGGAGGCCTTGGGCGACCTGCAGACCTACATCGACGACCTGCAACGAGGCCGCAGCCGCTTTTACACCCGGGTGGACTACCTCATCATCCTGCTCGGCAACTATAAGGACATCCTGGGGAGCAGCTTCCACAACCTCATCAAGGACACGGAGGACGACGGCAAGCCGGTGGGCTGGTGGGCCTCGGGCGCGTACTTTTACCACGCCCAGGGCATCGCTTTGGGGATGGCGGACATGTTGGAGGCGGTGGATCAGGAATTTAAGCCGGAACTCCAGAAAAAGGACTCCCACAAGTTGCTGGAAGAGGCCATCCACTCCCTGCAGGCAGCCTCCCGGCTTTCCCCCTGGGTGCTGACCAACGCCTCCAAGGACGGCATCCTCGCCAATCACCGGGCCGATATGAGCACCTATATCGGCGATGCCGAGCACATCCTCTCCACCCTGCAGTCGTCGCTGGCCTCCAACTGAGTCCCTGGCGGCCGGGGCCTCAATCGTCCGCACTTTCAAAGCCTGACAAGACGGCGCGGTTGGGCGCGCCTCGACCCTTCTCAGGCGCAACTCCGGCCTTAGGTCCCCGCCGGCAGCAAATACGGCAATTTCGTTGAAAATTATTCGGGTTTGGTTTAAGGTGGGGCTAACGACGGGGTCAGGAGGGGCAGCCGATGCTGGTCAGCGAGATTATGAGCCGGGAACTGGTCACCATCTCTTCCGACAAGAAGGTGAGCCAGGCCCTGCAACTGATGCAGCAGCGCCAGATCCGCCACTTGCCGGTTATGGCAGGGGGCCGCCTGGTTGGCTGGATCACCTCCCGGGACCTGCGGGAGGTGCTACTGGCCTCCATGTTGGGAAAGATCACCGTGGCGGACGTCATGATCAAAGCCCCCATCAGCGTCACCCCCGACACCGGAGTGGAGGAGGCGGCCCGCCTGGTCCAGGAGCACAAGATCGGCGGCATGCCGGTCCTGGAAGGCGACCACCTGGTAGGGGTGATCACCATGCTGGACCTGATCGGCGCCTTTCTCACCCTGTTGAGCCTGCTTAAGACCAGTTCCCGCCTGGACCTGCTTTTGGAGGACAAGCCCGAGGCCATGGAGGCGGCCGCCAAGATTATCGAAAAGGCCGGCGGCAAGATCCTCAACCTGGGCCTGGGACCGGTCCGGGGCCACCAGCGGTCCTACTACGTGCGCTTGCGGAAGGCCGACCTGGGGCCCATAGTGGAGGCCCTGGAGCAGCAAGGCCTCACGGTGCAGGACATCATTCCCTAAGTTCGCCTTCCCCGGCGGCCGCCTCCCGGTTCTTCCGGGGCGGAAGCGGGCTCGGCTCCAAACACCTGGTTCCCCCCAGCCTGCTTGGCCCGGTACATGGCGGCGTCGGCTGCGGCCACCAGGGCCTCGCCGTCCATCTGTGGCGTCAGCGCCGCCGCCCCGATACTCACGGTAACGTGCAAGTCCCGGCCCGGCAAGGAAATGGTCATACTGGAGATTCGATGCCGCAGCCGCTCCGCCACCCGCATGGCCTGCGTGAGCCCCGTCTCCGGCAGCAGCACCAGAAACTCTTCGCCGCCGTACCGGCAGGCCACGTCCGGCTCGCGCACCCCCCTTTGCAAATAGGCGCCCAGGCTCTTCAGCGCCATGTCTCCCTGGAGGTGCCCCAGGGTATCGTTGATGATCTTAAAATTGTCCAGGTCCAGGAAGAGCACGGACAGGGGAACCTGGTAACGCCGCCTCTTCATAATCTCGCGCACCAGCAGCTCCCGGAAGTGCCGGTAGTTGTAAAGGCCGGTGAGACCGTCCCGCATGGTCAGTTTCTTGATCTCCTCCAGGAGTTCCAGGTTTCTCAGGGCGGCCTCCCCCTGCAGGATGAAGATCTGGAAGAGCTCGGCCTCTTCCGGGGAGAACGGGTTATCCCGGGCCCCGGCCACAAGGGCCAGGCATTCCCCGGTCTGGGCCTTGCCCCAGAGAATCTGGGAGAGGAACTTCTCCGGCAGAGGCTCGCCAAAGGTGTGCGGGGCGCCGGCGGCAGCCAGTTGGAAGCCCCTCTTCAGGGGGGCCTTAAACCCGGCAACCGCATCTTCCTTTAGCCCCGGCTGGCGGCGGTAGACCTCCCGGGGCGCCCTTTTCCCGGCCTCCTGGAATTGCAGGCCCAGGATTTTAAAGGGAAGGTTCTCCCAGAGGATATTCAACAGGGTTTGAATGAGTTGTTCAAAGGTGAGAGGCACGGCCAGGGCCTCGCCGATGCGCCGCACCTGGAGGAGATCCTGGGACTGGCGCAGGCTAAGCTCTTCCTGGGCCTGGTGCAGGTTGGCCATGAGGTCCAGGCCAAAACTCAGGTTCACCCGCCGCCGCTCCAGGGCCCGGGCCACCACGGCCTGCATATGGTCCAGGGTCATCCTGGACTCCGGCAGGTAATCATAAGCCCCCAGGCGCAAAGCCTGGTAGGCGCCCCCCAGGGCCTCCTCGCCGGTTGAGAACATGATGACTTCCGTGCGGGGTGAGCTGTTCTTGATCCAGGAGAGGACCCCCAATCCGGAAATCCCGGGCAGCGCCAGATCGAGCAGGGCCACGTGAATTTCTTCTTCCTGGAGGGCTGCCAGGGCCGCCCGGCCATCGGCCGTCCGGCGCACTGCGAACCCCTGGCCTGCCAGGGACTCGGCGAGTGCCGTGAAGATTGGAGGCTTATCCCCGACCAACAGGATCCTCTCCGGGGCGCTCTGTTCCTGGATAGCGGTCAAGGTTCCTCCTCGTACCAGCCGTCTGAGGAATACAGGGTATCGTGGTGGAAGCGGGGCTCAACCGTCTGGGGGTAATCGAGGGTATAGTGCAAGCCCCGGCTCTCCTTGCGCCTGAGCGCCATGCGGATGATCAGGTCGGCCACCTGGGCGATATTGCGCAATTCCAGGAGGTCGCTGGTGAGGAGAAATTTCCAGTAATAGTCGTTGATCTCTTTCAGGACCAGGTCGATGCGGGCCTGGGCCCGGAGCAGGCGGCTGTCGCTGCGGACGATGCCCACGTAGTTCCACATGAAGCGCCGGATCTCATCCCAACTGTGGGAAACTACCACCCCTTCCTCGCTGTCCCTGGCCCCATAGGTATTCCAGGCGGACACCGGGGTCGCCGGTTTGGCAAGCAATCCCGGCAGGGTCTCCCGGGCCGCCTGGGCGGCCTGGTGGGAGAAGACCAGGGCCTCCAGGAGGGAGTTGCTGGCCAGGCGGTTGGCCCCGTGCAGCCCGGTCATGGAGACCTCACCCACGGCGTAGAGATTGGCGATGGTGGTCAGGCCCCAGGCGTCGGTCGCCACCCCGCCGCACAGATAGTGGGCCGCGGGCACCACCGGGATGGGCTCCTTCGTGATATCGATCCCAAATTCCAGGCAGCTCTGGTAGATATTGGGGAAGCGGCCCCGGACAAAATCCGCCGGTTTGTGGCTGATATCCAGATATACGCAATCGGCGCCGCTCTTTTTCAACTCCAGGTCGATGGCCCGGGCCACCGTATCCCGGGGGGCCAGGTCTTTCAAGGGATGATACTTCTCCATGAAGAGGCGCCCACCCCGATCCATGAGGACGGCCCCTTCGCCTCGCAAGGCCTCGGAAATCAGAAAGTTCTTGGCCGCGGGATGGTAAAGGCAGGTCGGATGAAACTGGACGAACTCCATGTTGCCGATCCGGGCCCCGGCCCGGTAGGCCATGGCTACCCCGTCGCCGGTGGCGATGTCGGGATTGCTGGTGTAGAGATAGACCTTGCCGGCTCCGCCGGTAGCCAGGAGGGTGATGCGGGCCAGGAAGGTATCCACCTGGCCGCTCTCCTTATTGAGGACATAGGCCCCCAGGCAGGTCCTCTCCGCCTCGGTCACTACCCTTCCCTGGCGCACCACCCGCTCCAGGGTGATGAGATTGACCCCCATGTGGTTTTCGAAGACCCGGATGCGGGGATGGGCCAGGACCTTCTCCGCCAGGATGCGCTCCACTTCGGCGCCGGTCATGTCCTGGGCGTGGATGACCCGCCGCCGGGAGTGGCCCCCTTCCCGGCCCAGGTCATAGACGTTGTCCTTGCCGGTGTCGAAGTGGGCTCCCATCTCGATCAGTTCCCGGATGCGCGCCGGCCCCTGGCGCACCACCAGCTCCACGATGTCCGGATGCGACAGGCCTTCTCCCACGGTGAGGGTGTCTTGGATGTGATATTCGAAGCGGTCGTCCGGTCCCAACACCGCGGCGATGCCCCCCTGGGCCTTGCTGGTGGAGGTTTCCGTCAATCCCTGTTTGGTCACCAGGTTGACCTGGGCGAACTCCGCCACCTTGAGGGCATAACTGAGCCCCGCCAGCCCGGAACCGATTACCAGTACGTCCGCAATTTGATCCAATTTCGTTCCTTTGTGATGAGAAGCTGTCAGCTTTCAGCAGTCAGCTTTCAGCTTTTTCCCCCGGTAGCCGCAGGCTTTAGCCTGCGCCTGCCCAGGCGAGGCGCCCAGGCCACCGGGTCACCAACCCCAAGTTAAAACTTAAAACCCCATGAGCCGCGCCAAATTTTTCCCCAAAATCAGCTCCTGCCAGTCCTCCGGCAGGCCGCCCGCCGCCATATCTTTAAGGTAGCGGCTGGGGGGCAGCAATGGATAATCGCTCCCGAAGATGATCTTTTCCGGGCCCACCATCTCCGCCACCACGCGGTAAATCACCGGCCGGTAGATATAAGGGGAGGCGGCGGTATCGAAATAAACGTTTCTAAAGGTCTCGGGGGCCTCTTTTTTCAGGAGCCCGTAGAAGGGCAGCCGCCCGCCCCAGTGGGCCAGGATCCAGGTGGTCTCCGGGAAGGCCCTGATGACGTCGTGGAAGGCCGCCAGGGGCGTCAGCGACCGGCCCGGGTAATCCGAGCCGGCCCGGTCGGTGGCGTGGATCATCAGGGGCGCCCGGTAATGGCGGCAGAGCTCGGCCACCGGGCCCAGCAGGTCCTTCAGGTCCCGGCTGTGATCCTGCAAATAGAAGGCTATTTCCCCGATGCCCCGGGCGCCGGCGGCCAGGCAGCGCTCCAGCTCCCGGAGCGCCCCGGGCCTGGCCGGGTGCGCCGCGCAGAAGCCCAGGAGCTTGCGGGGCCAGCGGCGCTGGGCCTCCAGGATCACTTCGTTGTGCCGCCGCCAGAGGCGTTCCTGGCGCCAGGGAAACCCCAGGACCACCGCGGCCTCCACCCCTTCTGCCGACATGGCGGCCAGCAGCTCCTCGGGGCCCACCAGCCTCGACTTGGGAGAATCGTAGAGCAGGCGAAAGGCGGGCTCCGCCCCGAAAAAGTCCTCCCGCCGCCGGCAGACTTCCTCAGGAAAGATGTGGGTGTGGCCGTCCAGAAGCATGGCGGTGAGGTCGCTTTCCTGTGAAATTGTTGCAAATGATTTGTCAGTGATTATATTAGGCCGAAAGGGGAGCGCGTTCAAGGAGATGTTAACCTTGGTTTCCCCTTTTCTGTTTCTTAAACGCCTTATTTGATATAAAATTGAATTGGCGCCATGTCAATACTCCGCAAACTTCTTGGGTTTTTCCTGGTCCTCGGGCTGTTGGGCATCGCCAACCTGGCCTGGGGGGCCGGGCCCTTCACCTACCGGTTGCCCCGGGGGGGCATGACGGTGGACCCGGAAGCGGTGACGGTGGTGGGCGAGCCCCAGATCCACCACATCGTACGTTATGAAAACCTCTATTATCTCGCCCGCAAGTACGACCTGGGCTTCTGGGAGCTGGCTCACTACCACTGGAACCTGGACCATTTCTACCTGCCCTGGGACACGGACATCGTGATCCCCACTCAGTGGATCATCCCGGAACGCTCCCACTATCCCGGCTACCTGATTAACGTCGCGGAACTGCGGGGCTACCGGTTTTTGGGACAAAACCAGGTGCGCACCTATCCCATCGGCATTGGGGTGCTCGATTACGAATCCCCCATCGGCAAGCACATGGTGGTGACCAACAAATCGGTGAACCCCGGCTGGCATATTCCCCCGCACCTCCAGGCCAAATATGGTATGTCCTATATGCCGCCGGGAGAGGATTGCCCCGTGGGCGACCGCTGGATGGGGATGGCCCCGGCCCATTACGGCCTCCACGGCACCTGCTACCCTCAGGGGGTGGGCCGCCTGGTGAGCCACGGCTGCAACCGCCACTATCCGGAGGATATTCACGAACTCTTTGACATCACCCCCATAGGCACCACGGTGGAGTATATTTACGAGCCGGTGAAGATAGGCTATCTCCACGGGCGCATCTTTATAGAGGTTCACGAAGACATCTATTCGAAGATTCCCGATATGCTGCAATATGCCACCAAGAAAATAGAGGAGCGGGGTCTGGCCGGCCGCATCGACTGGCAAAAGGTCCTGCAAGCGGTGGCGGAGGAAAGCGGCGCCCCCTTGGAGATCACCCGGGGTTCTACGGCCTCTGCGGCCACCGCCCAAATCCGGCCCGGGGCTGAGTAGGCCGGACGGAAGCCAGGCCCGCCCCACCGCTTAACCGCCCAGTCCCTTTGCCGGTTTTAATCATGCCGGGACCTCAATAAAGCGTATCTTGACCCAAGATACCAGGGGCGCCTTTTGCAGACACCGCCTGTGGCCTCATGGTAGCTGACCTCCTGCTAGTAAACGCCCTGGTCCTCACCCTGGAGGCGGGGGCGGCTCCCATTTTCCGGGGCTACGTGGCGGTTCAGGGCGGCAAGATCCGGGCCGTAGGGCGCTACGCCGGCGTCCGGGAGCTGCCCCCGGCCCGGCAAACCCTGGACCTCGAGGGTTCCCTGGTCCTCCCCGGCCTGGTGAACACCCACTGCCACGCCCCCATGGTCTGGTTCCGGGGCCTGGCCGACGACCTGCCCCTTGATAGCTGGCTCAGGGACTTCATCTTTCCCGCTGAAGCCGCCTGGCTGGACGAGGACAAGGCCTATTGGGGGGCCTTGGCGGCCGCGGCGGAGATGATCCGGGGCGGCATCACCACCGTGGCCGACGGCTATTTCTTCGAATCCCAGGTGCGCCGGGCCCTGGCGGCAGCCGGCCTGAGGGCGGTCGCCGCCCAGGGAGTGGTGGACTTCCCGGCCCCCGGAGCACCCGACCCCCGGGAGCGCCTGAACCTGGCGGCCGATTTTCTCGACAGCGGCTCGGACCTGGCCAGCCAGGGCATCACCTCGGCGATTTTCTGCCATTCTCCTTATACCTGCGGGGACGAAACCCTGACGCGGGCCAAGGAGCTGACCCGGACCCGGGGGGTCCCCTTTTTCCTGCACCTGGCGGAAACCATCGGAGAGGTGGAGGAGCTCCGGCGGCGCACCGGCCTTAGCCCCGCCGCCCATCTCGACCGCCTGGGGGTGCTCGATGAGAAGACGGTGGCGGTCCATGCGGTTTGGCTGTCGGCTGCCGACCAGGAACTCCTGGCGCACCACCGCGTTAAGGTGAGCCACTGCCCTGAATCGAACCTCAAGCTGGCCTCCGGGGTGGCCCCCATCCCGGAACTGCTGGCCCGGGGGGTCAGCGTGGGCCTGGGCACCGATGGAGCCGGGTCCAACAACAACCTGGACCTTTGGGGGGAGTTGAGCCTGGCGGCCCGGCTTCACAAGGTCTGGCGCCATGATCCCACCTGCTTGCCCGCATCTGCCGCAGTGGCCCTGGCCACCCGGGAAGGGGCCAGGGTCCTGGGGCTCGAGGGCCAGACCGGCACCCTGACCCCGGGGAAAGAGGCGGACCTCATAGTGTTGGACCTGAACCAGCCCCACCTCACCCCTCTTTACGATCCCTTCTCCCACCTGGCCTACGCCGCCCGGGCCGCGGACGTGCGCCATGTCATGGCCCGGGGACGCTGGCTGCTCTATGACCGCCGCTTCACCACCCTCGACTGGCCGGAGATCGCCGCGCGCCTCCGCCGGGACTCCCGGGGATTGGCGGCTAAATGCCAAAAACGGACCCGCCCTTGACCCCGGGTCCAATACTTGTCACAATATCAACAAGGTCTCTAATTTTCCGGCTCCAGCCATCCCGGGAAGCCCGCCGGGGCGCGCCGGGACCCCCGATGGCGGTGCTTTGAGGTGATCAAGGGGTAATCATGGCAAAGGCTCGTTTAGGGTCATCCAAACCGGAATCCCTGGCATCCCAGTTGAAATCCCTGGCAACCGGCACGGAAGTGTTGCGGCTGATCAACGACGTCACCACCTGCAGCCTGGAGTGGGCCGACTACCCCGCCAGCATCGTGCCCCCCCAGGCCAGGGGGTTGGAACTCTTTCCATGTTTTTCCATGTACTTCCAGCGCCACCTGGTGGAAGTCGAGGGGTACATCTTTCCCAACCTGGTGGCCCGGGAGTGGGAAGGACTGAACCATGTTATCCGCCTGAAACTGGCCGGGAGCGTCCTGGACCTGCGCCTCCATACCCTGCAGACTACCTTCCTGCTGTCTCCTTTCCATATCCGCTTTCTCAGCATGATCTTAGGGCGCCTGGTGCTGCATCACCTGTCCCTGACTCCCGCGGGCCAGGAGGGGCTCTTCCCCTTCATTCCTTACTCTCTGGAGGAGCAGGTGGTGGCCGGCTACCTCCAGAGCCTGGCCTGGGCTCCCTGCGCCACCATCAAGCTGGATGGACAGGACAACCCCTACATCGGCTCCATGCTCCACAGCAGCGCCGATCTCAGGCGTTGCGAGATGCCGGGCAGCGCCCCGGAAGAGGCGGTGGTCCGGGCCTGGCGCCTCTTCAAACGACTCCTCTACTATTCGGTGGAGGGGGAGCGCCTCTTCACCGGGTTCGCCTTCCTGAACGCCGCCCGGCCCCTGGAATATTTCCGGGAGCGCTGGCCGTCTCTGGTCTTGTACCATGAAGATAATTACACCTCCCTGGACCAGGGGCTCCAGGCCCTGAAGCAGTTTCTCCTCAATGCCGATGGCCGCACTACCTTCCTGGCGGTGCATGGCGGCCGCATCGTCGGCCTGCTGCACCTGGATGGGGCCCTGGGAGCGCACCGCCAGCTCACCACCGCCGTCGCCTGGCGTTCGCTGCTCTGGTTGGCCACCATCTCCCACCGGGGCCGGGTCAGTCTTTGGACCGCCTTGAGGGGCCGGAAACACCAGCGCATCCCGCTCTCGGTCCTGGAATACCGCCACGGCCACCTCCATATTCCCCTGTTCCAGGATGTCTTCTGGCAGGAGCTGGAGCGGGAGTTGAAAGAGGTCTGCCCCGGCATCCACGCGGCCGCGGCCGGCCATCGCCTCAAGGCCCTCCTGGAGATGCTGCGCCGGGACGGCCATGGGGCCATCCTGCTCGCCGGTCTGACCCGGGGGCAATTGGCCAACCCCAAGATTCGCATTGACAACCAGGTGCGCCTGGCCCAGCCGGTCCCCCTGCACGAGCGCTATCTGCCGCACCTTTTAGGCCTGGCCAAATCCGATGGCGCCCTGATCTTCGATGACCGCCTGGAAGCCTGCCAGTTCCGGGCCCGCCTGACTCCCACCGCGGTGAGCCTGCCGCCCGGCCTGGACGACCTGGGCAGCGGCATGCGCCACCAGGTGACCCGGGAATTCTCCGCCTACGCCCCCAAGGTCCTGGGCATCTGCGTCTCCCAGGACGGCCATATCTCTCTCTACCGCCGTGGCATCCTGGTGAGCCGGCTCTATTAGGCGGGAGTTTTCGGAGGGAGAGCCAGGGAACCTGGCAAAAGGGCCCGGCGAGCTGGGCCCTGGGGATAACTCGTCCTCAGGAGCCGCCCAGGTAGGCCTTGCGAACCCCGTCATGGGAGAGCAGCTCGTCACCGGTCCCTTCCAGAACAATCCGGCCGGTCTGCAGCACGTAGGCGCGATCCGCGACTTCCAAGGCTTCGTAGACATTCTGTTCAATGAGCAGCACCGTCAGGCCTTCCGACCGCAAGCGCCCAACCACCTCAAAGACCTCATCAACCAACTTTTGGCGCACCGCGGCCGGCGCCGAAGTGGATATCGTGGTGGCGGAAGGCGAAAGGCTGATTCCCCTGGAGGTTAGACTCTCCGCTACACCCCGCCCGGCCATGGCACGCAACCTCACAGGCTTCCAGAAGGACCTGCAGGGCCAGGCCGCCCCCGGCTACGTCATTCACCCCGGCGAAGTTTGCCTGCCCATGGCGCCAGGAGTTACCGCCCTGCCTTTCAGCGACCTTTAATGCTTCTACCGAGACGGTCAAGAGTCAATCTGCCAATAGTGGTGACCATGGGGAAGATCGGATATCAGACCATATATGGTATTTTTCCGCTCTCATGATAGGAGCCGATCATGGCAAGATAACCGCTTACACCCCCCGTTCAACACAGAGCCAAGGCTCACTGCGACCCTTAATTTTTTCCGCTGACCGTCAGGGTCTAGTACCGCATGGGAAACCAGGTCCCGCATCCCCACAATTATGGAAGATTGGGATTTTGAGAGTAGCTGCTGCCTCACCCCGAGGATTATTAACTTAGGCTCTCATAAGGGCTTCCGCTCTTTCATAAAGAGCATATAGTCTCCCTTGAGAGCCGTTGTGAATTCGATAATGTTCAGTCAACCGTTACCATGCCGTCAGGCCTCCATCAACCCCGATCACCTGACCGGTCACATAATCCGAGGCCGGTGAAGCCAGAAAGATTATTATACCCATGAGTTCTTCCGGTTTTCCGAAGCGTTTCATGGGTATGCGGTCCAGAATTGATTCTTCATGATTTTCGAATATCCGTGCCGTCATCCTTGTTGGAAACCAGCCCGGGGCGATGCAGTTGACGTTAATCTGGTGCCTGGCCCATTTCACGGCCAGGTCCATAGTGAAGGTCTCTATTGCGCCCTTGGATGTGTTGTATGGAATGGCGTTCATGTACACCGGGTCGGTGCCCCTTGAACCGGCATAGGAGGATATATTGATTATCTTGCCCTTTCCGAGCCTGATCATCTCCCTGCCAACAGCCTGGGTGATTCTGAAAGTGCCATTTATATTCAAATCGATGACTTTGGACCAGTCCTCGAATGTTATATCCTCCGGCTCTGCCCCCCAGGTACGACCGGAGTTATTGACGAGAATGTCGATATGTGCAAATTTTTGGAGGGTTTGCTCCATAAGACGGTCGACATCCTCTTGCCGGCTGATGTCGCACCGCACAGCCATGGCGCCTACCCCGCGCGCTTCGATCTCCCGGGCGACCGCTTCGCATTTTTCAACTTTCCGGGAGAAAACCACTACGTTTGCTCCGGCATCGGCCAGTCCTATCGCCATTGCCCGTCCAAGACCATCACCGCCGCCGGAAACCATTGCGACCTTCCCAGTTAAATCAAATAATTGGAGCGCCATCATTCCTCCTATGAAATAAACTGTAAAAGGCGTTTTTCAGAAAGTTTCTATTTCTCGTAGTCGTAAAATCCCCTGCCGGTTTTCTTTCCCAACAGGCCTGCCAAAACTCTCTTTTTCAACAAGGGATGCGGCTTGTATGCAGGTCCCAGATCCCGTTCCATGGTTTCCATGCCGTGCATAGCGATCTCGGCCCCGACCAGGTCCAGCAGTTTGAAAGGTCCCATGGGATGACCGGCGCATAGTTCCATCGCTTTATCGATATCTTCCGATCGGTTGCCTTCCTGGACCATCTTGACGGCTTCATTCATTAGAACATCCAGCAGCCTGCTGACGATGAATCCTGCATAATCGACAGCTTCGATCGGCTCTTTGCCCAGTTTAAGTATATAGTCCTTGGCTGCATCGAAAGTTTCATCCGATGTAAGTTGGCCTCTGATTATTTCAACGCCTTTCATCAAAGGAACGGGATTCATGAAATGGATGCCGATGCAGTTTTTCGCTCGCTGGGTTGTACCGGCAATTTCAGTGATAGGAAGAGCTGAGGTGTTGGAAGCGAGGATAGTATCCGGACCGGCAAATTTTTCTAACTGCTGGAATATTTCTCGCTTTATCGTGATATTTTCGAAAACCGCTTCTACGATTAAATCCGCTTTGTCGGCTACCTGTTCGAGGTCCTTACAAAATTCGATATTGGAAAGAGTGCACTCGACCTGTTCCTGAGTTATTTTGCCTTTGCTGGCCAGCTTTCCCAGGCTAAATTCGATTCCCGACTTAGACCTTTGCAGGGCTTCGGTATTTATATCCTGGATCACAACCCGAAAACCGGCTGCCGCGCTGACCTGCGCAACTCCGCTGCCCATGACTCCGGAGCCGATAATTCCAATATTTTCTATTTTCATCCCTTCTCCTGATTCAGTTGGTCTGAGTTAGTTTCTGGTTGCTCATCATTCTTTCCTGAATGCAGCGGTTATGTGCGACTTGGGTGGATCAAACCTTCAGTATACATGCATCGGCTTGAGCCAGGCCGCCGCAAATGGCGCCCAGCGCATATCCGCCGCCTCGCCGCCTCAGTTCGTACAAGAGGTTCATGAGGACCCTGGCCCCGCTTGCGGTATTGGGATGGCCGATGGCGATGGCGCTGCCGTTCACATTTGCCTTTGCGTGAAGTTTTTTCACCTTTTGCCTGTCTTTATCCGCGAGCTTCAGCATGGTGACCAACGGCACGGCGGCGAAAGCTTCATTGATCTCGATAAGGCTGATATCGTCGAGGCTCAGATCTGCCCGGTCAAGCGCCTTAGCCACCGCGAAGGCCGGCGCCTCAGCCATGCGGTCGGCGGGTCGTGCGATAGAAGCCATGGAAACCACTTCGGCCAAAGGCTCCAGGCCAAGCGATTTCGCTTTTTTGCGGGTCATGAACAAAATGGCCGTGGCCCCGTCGTTTAACCCCGGCGCGTTGCCGGCTGTCACTCCCTTGCAGCCGTAAATGCCGGGAAGTCTTGCCAGCGCTTCCATACTGATATCGGGCCGGTACTGTTCGTCGATTTTGAGTTCGAGCGGTTCTTTTCGGGGCTGTGGAATCTTAAGGGTGAGTATTTCGTCTTCAAATTTTCCGGCCTTCCAGGCTTCACCATAGTTTCGGTGGCTGCGGAGCGCCCATTCGTCCTGCTCTTCGCGGGTGAGGCCATATTCTATGGCAAGGTTATCCGTATCGACAGACACCGGGTTAAAATCCTTGTACCCGAGCGCAAAAAGCGGGTCTTCCATGTTCACGTTACCCATGCGGAAGCCTTTCCATCTGAGCCCCCGCACGATGAGCGGTTCCTGGCTAAACGAGGTGGCTCCTCCGGCGATGGCACATTCTATTTCACCGGCAACCATCGCTCGGCACCCATAATGGACAGCCGACATTGCCGAAACACATGCCTTATCGAAAGAAATTGAAGGCGTTTCGGGAGGGAGCCCAGCTTTAATGAGCGTCTGGCGGGCCGCCACAGAGGTGTAGACATCCTTGCAAACCGATGTGTCCCCGACTCCCCAGAAGACTTCGTCCACCTGATCTCCCGGCAGATCAACCCGCTCCAGAACAGCTTTCATTGGAATGGCGCCGAGGTCAAAATAATCGTATTCTTTTAAAGCCCCGCAGTAGCGGCCGAACGGTGTCCGAATTGCGCTGACGATTACGATATCCTTATACATAGCAGCTCCTACCCGGCATTTCAGTATTTCGCATCAGGAATC
This sequence comes from Desulfobaccales bacterium, assembly GCA_049580385.1. GTDB lineage: Bacteria > Desulfobacterota > Desulfobaccia > Desulfobaccales > 0-14-0-80-60-11 > JAPLJC01. The sequence goes on from JBAUPV010000007.1 coordinate 63,982, forward strand.
AGGATGAAAAGCTAATCCAGCCACCTCACGGAATGTGCTTTATCTCGCGACCAGACGGGAATTCGGCCAGGCCAATCGGCGATGGCCTCTGGTTTTCGCAATTATTCTAATTACCAATTGACGTTCCGGTTCAGCGGCGCGAAGTCTTACGGCCCTGCGCAGGCTCCTTTGCGGACCTCATTATAGTCCCTTCTTGAGCGTGATTCAAATGCTATCTTGAAGTTAGATTATAGTCAATTAAAAAATAATATTGTATTTCTACAAATAAAACAGCATGTTGAGATATTACCTGCTCAAAAGCAGGCCTTTTTGCCTTGACATCGATGAATGAATGCAGTTCAATGCATCCCAGTATTGAGGAAAATTTTGCCCGCCGGGATCCGGCGAATTAATCCACGAACTCATGAGTCGAAGCGATTCGGTAGGGGCCCGGTTATTAAAATGTCGAATCTCAAGGGAGTGCCGCCAAAGATGGGAGACTTGTCAACCAGGGGGAATATTTTAAAGGCCGGCAGGGAGGTCTTTTATAAACATGGGCAGCGCAATGCCACCATTGCGAAAATAGCCGCTAAGTCGGGTGTGACGGATTCGGCAATTTACCATCATTTCCAAAACAAGGAAGACTTGCTGTTTTCAATTATCGGAGCGCACCTCGACTACGTTTTGCACGAACTGGAGGAACATCTGGCCGGTATTGTGGAACCGATCAGTCAACTGAGCAAAATGATATGGTTCCACTTATATTACAATGTAACCCACCCGGATTATTCGAGGCTGCTTTTATTTGAGTGCCGCTCCAACCGTAACTTCTACAAGCACAAAACATATAATTCCGTCCGTAAATACGCGGGTATAATGTCAAGTATATTAGAGCAGGGGGTAATCCAGGGAGTCTTTCGGGAAGGCGTGAATATGCGCATTGTCAGGGACCTCATTCTGGGAGCCCTGGATTTGGAAACCATCCCCTACCTGCTCGGACAGAAGACCGATGTAAGCTGCCTCAGCGCTCAGCCTTTTATGGAATGCATCCTGCCCATGATTCAGAGAGAAGCTTCCGAGCTGGCGCCCGAGACCGACAAGTACCTCAGGATACTCAAAGCCGCTGAGAAAGTTTTCGCGCAAAGAAGTTACGCCGACGCATCGATCGCCGACATCGCCCGGCTGGCAGGCGTGGCGGAAGGCACCGTCTATGAAAATTTCGAGAACAAGGAAGACCTTCTCCTGACCATCCCTAAAATCCGATTTCATGAACACAAGAATATACTGCAGGAGACTTTTACAATGAAGACCCCGCTAAGAAAATTCCGGCATTTTTTGCGTTACCACTTTCTCATCTTCATGCACAGACCGGATTTTCTCAAAGTTTTCCTGCTGAACATACGCTTGAATCCGAAATTCTACGAATCCGCTGCGTATGACGTTTTTCAGAGCTACACCGAGATTATCGACCAGATTTTGGAGGAGGGTAAAAATGATGGGTCCATTAAAGCCGAGAGGAACTGCGAAGTGATCAAGCAGCTTTTCTTTGGCGGGTTTGCCCACATGGCCCTCCGCTGGGTGATCCTGGACCATGACAACCGCGTGCAAAAAATGGCCGAAACCGACGAACTCGTCTCCCTGCTGACCAAGGCGGTGTTCGGTTAGGTAGCGTATATGGCAACCGGATCTGAAGCTCTTTAGCCACTCTGGATACGGAAAGGGAACATGGAGCCGAAGGAACATATTACTTTTTGTCATATCTGTCCGAACCACTGCGCCATCAGGGTCGTCGTGCATGATGGCAAGATACTGGATGTCAAGGCTGCGGGCGGATCTGGATTTCCAGTTCATATGTGCTCGGTCCAAAAAGGCGCCGGGCACTTGCTGGGAACTGTCGAATCCAAAGATCGCCTTACCCGGCCGCTTAAACGGGCTGGTGAACGAGGAGAGGGCAAATGGGTTGAGATCGGTTGGGATGAAGCTCTCGATACCATCGCCCAAAAGCTGATAGAGGTAAAGAACGATTTCGGCCCTGAAGGTCTGGCGATGATTTTGGGTGAGCCCAAGGGAATGGAATTCGCATTTGGCCAACGCTTCGCCAGCGCCTTTGGCTCACCTAACGTTATTACACCGGGTAACTATTGCGGGGTTCAAAATACCGAATCACTGCGCTATACGTTCGGGTGCAGATATATTATGGCCCGCATGGAAAATGCGAAGGTCATTATCCTCTGGGGAGCAAATCTGGCCCATACCGGCGGGACCTTTTCAAACATTCCGCGCTACCAGTTCAACCGGGCACTGGTCAGCGGCGAAACCAAGGTCGTTGTGATCGATCCCAAGAATATCGAACTTTGGCCTGAGAAGGGTATGCACGCTTCGGACGCCGATTATTGGATCCGCCCGCGGCCGAACAGCGACGGAGTTCTGGCAATGGGTTTCGTCAAAGTCTTGGTAGAGGAAGGCCTCTTTGACGAAGGATACCTGCGGGATTGGACTATCGGGTTCGAGGAAGTCAAAAAAGAGGTTTCTCGATTTTCTCTTGACGAAGTCGAGCAACTGACCTGGGTACCCAAGCAGACAATCATCGACGTAGCCCGGCTTTACGGTACTCAGAAACCCGGTATAATCGGCAGCGGCAACGCGCTTGAAGGCAGCACTCAGGCATTTCAAACACTGCGGGCCATCTGTCTGATGCGGGGTATTACCGGGAACGTGAACACCCCCGACGGCGGACATGTGGATCTGGAACCGCCGGCATATTATCCACCGGGAAAATTTATGATGGGTGATCTGCAGGAACGCCTGCGGCTCTACCCTCGATCTCCCGAGAGAACGATTGGCGGCAAGGACTTCCAGTTGGCGTCCAGATTCGGGTACGTGCCGACACAGGCCCTGGTTCACGCGCTATTGGATGCCGATCCCTACCGCCCAAAGATTGGCATTGCTTTCGTAACCAATCCCCTTTTGACCTATCCTGATTCAGTCGCTACCGACAAGGCATTCCGCAAATTTGAGATGCTCGTCGTATCGGAGCTGTTCCACACTTCCACAACCGGGATCGCCGATATCGTGCTTCCGGCCGCCATGATGCACGAACACGACACTGTCGCCTATTGGCCGGCCTGGTTCGCCAATGTCCGCGCCAACCGCAAGCTGGTCGATCCACCTGGAGAAGCTAAAAGCGACATGTGGATGATAAACGAACTGGCCAAACGAGTTGGGCTTGGCCAGTACTTCTGGGAGAACGTCGATGAGGCCTTGGATTATATGGTCAAGCCTCTGGGATTGACCTGGGAGAAATTCCGCGACGAGGTTATCTATCTCCACGGGTCCAGTACTTATAACCCGGAAAAAGTGAACGGATACAAAACCAGGAGCGGCAAGGTTGAACTCGTGGTCCACAGCCTTGAAGAAGCGGGTGTGGATTCTTTACCCCGTTTCGAACAGCTCAAAGAGCCCTTGACCGGGAAATTCGATTGCAGCGACGAGTTTCCCCTGATAATGACCGACTACAAGAGTGAAATATTTATGCTTTCCGGTTACCGGAACCTGGACCGGTTAAAACGCAAATCGCTGCCGCCTACCGTATACATGAACCCGGATACGGCTGCTGGATACGGGTTTAAAGAGGGTGACTGGATTTGGATCGAAACCTATATGGGCCGTATCAAGCAACAGGTGGCCTTTCAGGAGGGCATGCACCCCAAGGTGGTCAATGTGGAGTTTGGGTGGGGAGATTGGAGCTATCCCGAGGCCAATATGAACCTCCTGACCGATTATCGGCAGCCTTATGATCGACCGACTGGATCGGTTACCATTCGCGGATACGCCTGCAAAGTATACAAGACTGGAACGAGAAAAAGAGATTGAGATGAACAGTGAAAAGATATTGCTTCACTCCGATTCTCAAAAATTTTTGGATGATTTGCGTCAAGGCGCCGACGTCCTTGGTCCTACCCGTAAAGGAGGCGGTACCTCGTCCTATTCCAACCCTGTTTTTGCACCGATCCAAAAATGGGAAGACCTTGAACTCGATTACAAATCGTCCATGTTGTCGCCCAAGAAGATTCTTTTCCCCGACAATCAGGATTTGTACGGATATGAGGTGGAGAAAGACACGGTACGGCTTGAAAATCTGAGAGCTCAACTCAACCGCGAAATAATTTTATTGGGTATTCACCCCTGTGATATCGCAGCTATTTCCTGTCTTGATCGACTTTTCATGCATGACCACTTCAGAGATGAAGTCTATTCGGCCAAACGCGCCCAGGTGACCATCATCGGTTTAACCTGTGCAGAGCCTCATGAACATTGCTTTTGCAACACCATGGGAGCCGGCCCCGATGCCGATTCCGGCTATGATCTGTTGATGACGGACCTTGGAGACCGGTTCCTGATCAAGGCGGGCACGGAAAAAGGGGTCAGGTTGCTGGAGGCGGGTTATTTGAAAGATGCCGGCGATGAAGATCGCCGGCAGCGCGCGGAGATCATACGCAAGGTAGAGGAGTCGCTGCCGGCGAAAATGGATCTCAAGCGCATCACCAACAACTTGCTGGTGAAATATGACGACGACTTGTGGCAGGAATTCGCAGATGTATGCTGCTCTTGCGGCGCCTGCAACATGGTCTGTCCCACGTGCCACTGTTTTGCCATAACTGATAAAACCAACCCGGAGCGAACCAAGGGGCGGCGTGTTCTTGTCTGGGACGCATGCCATTTTGAAAGATTCTCCCAGATCGGCAACAAGAGCTTGAGGGGAGAGAAAAGTCAGCGCTACAAACACCGCTTGTACGACAAACTGCTCTATGATCCCCGAAGACACGGTACTATTTTCTGCGTGGGATGCGGTCGCTGTGCGGAGTTTTGCCCCGCGCATATCAAGTTGCTTGCGGTTATGGCGAAGTTGGAGGAATAAACGCATGCAGAAAAACATGTACATGCCGAGCCTGGCCAAAGTGGTCGGCATTCGGGAGGAAACGGCCCACACCAGATCGCTGATTATCGCTCTTGAAAAGGAAAAACCCGTTGTCTTTGAGCCGGGACAGTTTATTGAACTCACTCTCTTTGGACATGGAGAATTTCCCGTAAGCGTGGCCGATATTATTGATGAGAGCCCTCAACGATTCATGGTGACCATTCAAGAGATGGGCAAGGTTACCCGCGCAGTGGGCCAACTCCGGGAGGGCGCTCAAGTTGGAATCCGCGGCCCGTTCGGACGCGGCTTTCCCCTGAGGGCCTTCGCAGGCTGGGACGTTAACATCATCTCAGGCGGCGTGGGACTGGCGGCCGTCTGGCTTCTCATGAAGCAGCTCGTGAAAACCAGGAAAACCTACGGCCGGCTAAACTTGCTCCACGGGGCTCGAACGCCCGATGAAATGATCTATAGAGATGAACTCAGCGCCATGGCGGCCCAGGGACAAATTGATGTCTCCCTCACTGTGGATCGAAATGGGTCCGGGTGGGCCGGCCGTGTGGGTCTGGTTACCGAGCTGGTGCGTGACGATATGCTGAATCCGGAAAAGAGCGTGGCGGTAATTTGCGGTCCTGGTGTGATGATGAAAGCAGTCGTTGCCGAGCTGGAAAAACGGGGAGCTCCCCGGAACAGGGTTTATCTTTCTCTGGAGCGGCGTATGCAGTGCGGAATGGGCGTCTGCGGACACTGCATGATCGGCTCGAAAAGGGTTTGCCTGGATGGACCGGTTTTCCCCTTATCTGAACTCGGGGACTTGGAGGAGAGCGGTTTGTGATTAAGCGCCTCGGAATCCATCTCAAACTTATGTGAAAATTGACCTGCTTGATACGGTATGCCGGTCGTGAACGTCCGTGCACCGTTGCGCGCCGAGGCATTCCAGGGTGCACGGCCACGAAGGAGTGTTTTGATGACCGAGGAGGTTTTTCCCAACCTTTACAGGATAGAGGTCCCCCTGCCGCAGAGCCCTTTGGGCTGGGTCAATTCATACGTGATAAAGGACCCGGAGAGGAACCTCATCATCGATACGGGGCTGAACCGAAAGGAATGCCTGGAAGCCCTGCTGGCAGGTTTGGCCGAAGCAGGAGTCGAACTGAAAGATAGCGATTTCTTCATAACCCACCATCATGCCGATCACTTCGCCCTTGCCCAGGAGCTGTGTAACGGTACGGCGAAGGTATACATGAACAAGGCGGACAAGGAATACACCGAGAACTGGCAGAGCTGGGAGCCGATTGCCGGGTTCCTCGCCTTGAACGGCTTTCCCCGCGATGAGATCGATTTGGCGATCAGCAACCATCCCGCTCAAAAATACGGCTCCGACCGGATGCCCGCGATGAGCGCCGTCGAGGACGGCGACATCATACGCCGTGGCGGGTTCAACCTCATGGCTGTCGCGACCCCGGGTCACACGAGCGGCCATACCTGTCTCTACGATGCAGCCAACAGGCTTCTTTTTTCCGGAGATCACATACTCATCGATATAACGCCCAACATAAGCTGTTCGGCCGAGGGGGCCAATCCTCTCGAGCTCTATCTCGCGAGCCTGGACAAAGTGCAAGGCCTTCAGGTAGACCTCGTCCTGCCGGGACACAGGCGAATAATAAAGGATTGCCAAGGCAGAATCGAGGAACTGCGGAAGCACCACTACCTAAGGCTTCAGGAAGTGCTCTCGATCCTGGAGCATGCAGCGTGTCCACAAAATGCTTACGAGGTGGCGTCCATGATGACCTGGGATATCGATTGCAGCTCCTGGGCGGAATTCCCCGTCTCACAGAGATGGTTCGCCACCGGGGAAGCGATAGCCCATTTGAAACATCTGGAAAATCAGGGACGGCTTATCCGAGGCGAGCGCCTCGGCTGCAGGGTTTATTCAATCCCCTGAAAATGGCATATAAGACCGCAAAGTGATCAACCGGATTCACCATTTGAAAGTGAGTGGGCAAAGGTACTGAGTGCCGACAAACAGGAGAACCAAAAATGAAAAAGGGAGCAACACCAGCGGAAGAAAATGAAGTGAACTCAAGCGATGCGGCCAACAGGCATTTATGGCTGAACAAAAGAACATTGACGCTGGGCATTGCCATGATGATCGGGATCGGAATCGGTTCGGGTCTCATGATGCCGATGATCACGCTTTATATCGCGGCCACATTCGGACTTTCCATGGCGATAACCGCGACGGTCACTTCAATGCGGGATATGTTCAAGGCCCCCATGGAGTTCGTTTCCGGCATGCTTTCCGACCGCTTCGGACGAAAACCGATTCTGGTGGCCAGCTTCCCTCTCTACGCCCTCGGCTTTTTCGTATCAGTCGAATCAGGCGGAATGGTTTTTGTTTATGTAGGGTCGATCATAGCGGGTATCGGCGCGGGCTGCTTGATCCCGGCCGGCCTGGCCTACATTGGAGACATCGTCCCCAAGGAATACGAGGGGCGGGCGATGGCTATTTATTGGGGCCTCTATTCTCTGGGCGTTGCAATAGGCATGATAGCCTGCGGTTATTGTGCCCAGAAAATGGGCTACAAGAACACCATCCTGCTGGGGTGCGGATTTCTGATTGCTGGGTCGTTCATATACTGGCTGGGCCTGGAGGAGAGCGTTTTGCGCAAGAGCTCCGCCAAGCATTTCGAATTCAAGCTGAGCGATATGAAATTCATGGTCAAAAACTGGAACATCATGATTGTCGTTTACCTGACCTTCTTTCTCGCCGTGGAGAGGATGGACATGCCGGCGACTCTCCTGCCGCTATTTGCCATGAAAGGCGTCGGTATAAATCTCAAGGATCTTGGGTTTTCGCTGTTCCCCGTTTCTTTGATTGCCATCTTGTCTTACCCTGGAGGCTGGATCGCGGACAAGGTCGGACGAAAACCAGGCTTGATCATCTCTCTTAGCATTGTCGCGATTGGCATGTTCATGTTCGCGGCCACAAAGAATTTAACCATGCTGATGCTTTCATCAGGCGTCGTTTTCGCTGGGACCGGTCTCGGCTTACCTACTTTGTCCGCCCTCGTGAACGATATTGTTCCGGCTAACATCAGGGGATCCGCTGTTGGCCTCACGCGCGTCGCCTGGGATCTGGCGATGGTCGCCTATCCGCCAGTGGTTTTAACAATAGCGCAGAAATGGGGTTGGGAATGGATGTGGATCGTTACCGGTCTCAGCCTAGTTTTTGGCATATTAATCACACTCACAATTAAAGAGACAAGGGATACAGAAGCCTAGAGAAAAGGGAGGGAGGAAAATTTATGGAATTTCAAAATCTCATTTTTGAAAAAATCGATGGGGTTGCTCGAATTACACTGAATCGCCCCGAGGTGAAAAATGCACTCAATGTCCCTTTACTTAAGGATATTGCCGCCGCCATTCAAGATATCAAGGCCGATGAAAGCATAAAGGCCCTCATAATCACGGCAACGGGGGACGTCTTCTCCAGCGGCGGTGACGTTGATTTCGTTTACAAATTGTCCTGCGATCAATCACCTATGGAGATTCGGGAGGTACTGCTGGAGCATTATGGAGCAGCGGCGCTTTCCTTAAGGACGCTCAATATACCGGTCATAGGGGCCTTTAACGGTGCGGTGATGGGCGCCGGATTCGATTTTTCCCTGCACATGGATTTCCGCCTCGCTTCGGAGAAAGCAATATTTGGATCGATCTGGATTAGGATCGCCACGATTCCGGCGCTCGGCGGCATGTTTCTTCTTCCCAAGATAATCGGACTCACCAAAGCCACCGAAATGATGATGACGGGGGACACGATAGATGCCCAGGAAGCATACCGGGTCGGTTTGATAAACAGGATCGTCCCGGCGGACCAACTCCAGGATGAAGCCATGAACCTTGCCAGGAGGTTTACCAAATCGCCGAAAGTTGCCATGTCCATCATCAAGCAGGGCATAATTCGCGGATTGAGCGGGACCCTGATGAGTGAGGTGGACTGGGCGGTATACATGCAGGCAATTGCGATCAATGCAAAAGATTGTCAGGAAGGAATCAGGGCATTCAAAGAACGCCGCAAGGCCAATTTCCAGGGTAAGTAAAAATTACCCTTAGTCGGATATGATCCGAAGTTCAAGCATCCCAGGGAGAGGAAAGGAGACATTTGAATGGCTAAACCAACAAGATTTACTCAGGATATGTACGATGAGTATTTCTCAAAAGGCCTGTGGACGATGGATACAACCTCGGATATCTGGGATGAAAACGCCCGGAAATATCCGGAAAAGGAAGCCTTTGTAGATATCAAGAGAAGGCTGACCTGGAAACAAATGAAAGATTTGTCTGACCGGCTTGCATTTAATCTGATTGATCTCGGGATCAAAAAGGATGAGTTCATCTTTTCACTGCTGCCGAACCGTGTGGAAGCCTTCCTGATGCGCGCTGCCTGTGAAAAAGCGGGGATCCTTTGCGGATCTGCCTTGATGACCATCCGGCAAATGGAGATTGAGTTCGTTTTAAAAGCATTCGACGCGGTCGGAATCGCCATTCCGGTCGAATTCCGAGGATTCAGATACTATGATGCCGTCAAGGAAATGCTTCCATCGCTGCCGAAACTAAAATACATATTTATCGAAGGTGAAGAAGTCCCTGAAGGCTGTCTTTCGATTGAGCATCTGATGAAGACACCATCGGAAGTCTCTTCGGGGGCCTTCGAGGATACACGTATCAAAGCGACTGAAATTTCCATTATCGGATTTACGAGCGGGACAACCGGGATGCCGAAAGGGTCCGAACACGTCCAGTGTGCCAGAATCGCCATGGCGCGTGCTTATGGGGAATGCCCGAAAATCAGGGAGAGCGATATTGTACTGAATATCATCAGCCCCGTTGGTGGCTTGAGTTCAGCATTCTGCTACCAAGGGACTGCCGGACTGGTGGGGGCCAAGGTAGTAGTGCTGGATATCTGGAGCCCGGAAAAGGCTTTCGATCTGATCGAAAAAGAGAAGGCGACGATTCTACTCGCCGTTCCAGCTCAGCTTGCGAAGATTGTCAGAGCCGATTTTCAGAAATATGATCTAAGCAGTTTGCGTTGCATATGCACATCCACCTCCCCGCTGCCATATTCTCTCGCACAGGAAGTTGAAGAAAAATTTAAAGTGCCGCTGCTCAATATATACGGTCAGTTTGATGCGGGGCTCGCTTCGGGGGTCAGCATCGACGACCCGCCGGAAGTCCGCAGGGGCACGGTGGGAAAAGTGACCAGAGGGACCTTGGTCAGCATCCTCGATAACGAAGGCAATGAACTACCCCCTGGACAAGAGGGGGAAATTGTCTACGCCGGCCCTTCGGCTGCTTCCGGGTATTATCGGGACCTCGAAGCCACTCTGAAGGTATGGGGATGTCTGGGACGGGAGGGCCGGTGCAGAAGCGGAGATTTGGGGAAGTTCGACTCCGACGGAAATCTGATCCTCTCGGGCCGGAAAAAAGAAGTAATCATCCGGGGGGGACAGAACATCTATCCAGCGGAAATTGAAGGGTTTCTGCTCACAAATCCAAAGATCGAGAGTGTGGCGGTAGTGCCGATGCCCGATCCCATAATGGGAGAAAAGGCCTGTGCTTACGTAACCCTTAAACCGGGTAATCAATTCACTTTTGAAGAAATGGTGGAGTTTCTGAGGAATAAAAAAATTGCGATTTACAAGTTGCCTGAAAGGCTTGAAATTCGACGGCGTTTGCCTCTTTCGGAGAACCATAAAATTGCGAAAAAGCCACTCAGGGAGGACATAATTAGAATCCTTAACGAAGAGGAAGCTAGTGGCCACGAGGGAACCGAAACTCAAATACAATAACAACTCTGCATTAACCAGAAACTCCCGCATGGCGTTCATCTCGTCCGATAGGATAACGGGGCCAGGGAAGAGATTCCAAACTCTTCCGCTTAAACCCGCTCTCAAAAAGATGGCAGGGGTTTCTTTTTTTCACGGTATTTATGGCCCCATTGCCGCAAAGTACGGGAGCCCTCGATGAAAATAAGCGACTTGCTCCAGCGGGCTCCTGCCGCAACTCCTGTGTCCGGCAGAGACATTCCTTTATCGGATCTAGGCAAGGGTGGCCGTTCCAGAGCGCGAAGGCAAGCAAACCGTCGCCTGATATCGTCGCCAAATCCAATGCAATTGCCACGATCCGGCACGGAAGCCTGACCTGCGCCCCAAAAACTGATCCACAAGTTATGTTAGAATAGCGGATCGTAGAGATGGTCAGGAAGAGTTCATCATGGGGCAGAAAGCCCTGCGTTCTGGACTTTCGCTAACTGCTTCTATGTAGGTTCCTCTGTCAAGCCTTTTTCTTTCTGGGTTCAAGCTCCCATCCCTGAGCCTGAGGTTAAGAGGCCATCCCTTCGCCATCGGGCTCCTTAAGCTCTATAGCAGCGAGGTATCGTGGTTCTGGGGGTGTGTCCAAGGTAGGCTGTCTTCATTGAAGCGCGTTTCGCAGCTGATCTCGGCACCCGCTCCCTTCCTTTCGCTCCACCGCCACGGAATCCTCATGGCCCTCGACTGAGTAATCCCCGATAAAATATCTGCTATATCTTCAAACTTCCCCATCCTGCTTTTGGCGTACTAATATGCATACCATAGCTCGCTCTCAGAGCCTGATGGCATTCTCTCGTAAAATTTCACAAAAATTCCATACAGATAATATTGATCTGGGGGGCAGGGCCTTCTATCTTCGGGGTCGCCTTCCAGGGCCAAAAAATCTTCAAGGGTGTATGGCCGCGCCAGGTCCGGGGCGGGTCAAACGGTAGTTTGTGGGGCTGAGCCGGGATGAAATTGAGCCCCGAGCGGTGGGACTAATGCTGGGACTAATGCTGGGAAATTAAAAAAGAAGGGTTAGCCAGAATCAGCTAACCCATTGATTTTCTTTGGCGTCCCCAACCGGATTTGAACCGGTGTTGCCGGCGTGAAAGGCCGGTGTCCTGGACCAGGCTAGACGATGGGGACGGAGTGGGTCCTAGTGGGCCGTGTTGGATTCGAACCAACGACTCTCTGCTTAAAAGGCAGATACTCTACCGACTGAGTTAACGGCCCAATCGGCATATTTTTAACTTGTGGGGATGGCGTTTGTCAAGGGACGGCAGGGAGCCGCGGGCACGAGGGGGCCGGGCGAGGTGACAACCGGGCGCTGGTTTCAGGAATGAGGTTTCCCTTTAATAAGAAATGTCCTCATCCTTGGGCCTTTAAAAGGGTAGCCGCTGGGCTAATGCTTGCGAAAATTCTTAATAAAATAAGCGCAGGCAAACATCCTGCGGCTACCAGAACATGTAGATATTTTTAAGAGTATTTCTGAAACAGGGCCTTAGGCCGCAGCCGCTTCCTTGAGGGCCTTGCAGGTCTCCTCCAGGATGTCAGCATGGACCGCCCCAGGCGGCCGGGAGGCCTCCACCCGCCGCAACCGGGGGCCCTTGAGACCGGCGTAAATGGCATCCACCTGCTTCAGGTAAGGGAAGGATTCGCTCACCTGCCGGGCTTCTTGGCCCTTGCAGGCCAGGCGGCGCATCGCCTCGGCCACCGGCAGCATTAGGATGAACACCAGGTCCGGCGCCGGGGCAAAGGACTGGTTGGCGGCCAGAATCGCCTCGGGGTCGAGTCCCAGTGCCCCCTGGTAGGCAACCGACGAATAGTAGTAGCGGTCGCTGATGACGATCAGCCCCCGGGCCAGGGATGGCGAGATGATCTCAGACACGTGCCCCCGGCGGTCCTCCATGAACAGGGAGAGCTCCTCTTCCGGAGAGAGATGGCGGCGGGGCCCCATAAGATAGCTCCGGAGCCGCTGCCCGGCGGGGCCGTCAGTGGGTTCCCGGGTCAGGACCACCGGGTGGCCGTCCTTTTCCAGGGAGGCGGCCAACAGCCCGGCCTGGGTGCTCTTGCCGGAGCCGTCCACCCCTTCTAGCGCGATGAGGAAGCCTGGGGCCATTCCTCAGCTCTCATACCAGGTTTCCGGGAAGGCCGTGTTATCGTAAAGATATTCCATCTTTTCCTTGTGGGACAGCTCCACCTGGGCCATCTTCTCCAGGAAATCCCGGATTTCCCCGGGAGGCTGCAAGGCGGCCAGGGCTTTATAGAAACGCTGCGAGCCTTCTTCCCGTTTGATAGCCACCACCAAGGCCTCTTTGGGGGACAGGGTGTCGTGGAAGCTGGGGGCCTCCAGGTGTTCCGCCAGATGGACCTCCTTGGGGCGGCCGGTCAATTTGCAGCCCTGGGGGGTGATACAGCCCTCCAGGAACTGCTTGTGCTCCAGCTCCTCCCTGGCCAGATAACGCAGGGTCTCCTTGGTGTCGGCGTGGCTCACCAGGTCGGCCAGGCGCAGATAGAATTCGCGGGAGAGTTCTTCCTGGGTGATGGCGTTTTTAATGACGGCTTCCATTTCAGTGCTCACGGGATCATCCTCGTCAGGCCCCCTGGGGGCCGCCTCTATAATGTCCTGGCCCAGATTTTATTTTAAAAAAATGTTCTTAATCTTTTGGCCTTTAAAAGGGAGCCGCAAGCTTAAGCTTGCGAAAATCCTTAACAAAATGAGCGCAGGCAAACATCCTGCGGCTACCAGAGATATGCCACTTCGCTGGCCGTCCGCCTCCTCCAGGCCAGCGTGGTATCTTTGCATTAAATAGGGCCGGCCCGGAAAATTGTCAACCGGCAGCCTGGGAAAATTTCCGGAGATAATCCTTGAATTTCTCTCAGGAGAATGGTAAAAGATGCTGGATGCCGGCAGGCCGCCTATGAACCGCGCCACCCAGAATATCGAGACTTTGCCTCCTTTTGCCAAGGAGGTTTTTTTTGGCAAATCCCCGGGAGCCTATAGTCTCCGATGGCCCCCGGGGTTAGCTTAACCACTCCTGGCGGGTGATTTGGCCCGATTTGATCCAGGACCGGACCTGTGCGCCGCTGAGATGGGCGGCGGGCCATCTCCCACCGGGGATAACAAGGAGCCGCTATGGAATTCCGGCACAAGGATCTGGTGGGCATCGCCGACCTTTCGGCCGGGGAGATCGACCTGATTCTTACCACCGCCGCCTCCCTCAAGGAGATTTCCCGGCGGCCCATCAAGAAGGTCCCCACCTTGCGCGGCAGGACGGTGGTGACTATGTTCTACGAACCCAGCACCCGGACCCGCATGTCCTTTGAGATCGCGGCCAAGCGCCTCAGCGCCGACACCCTCAACCTGACAGTGGCCGCTTCCAGCGCCGTGAAGGGCGAGACCCTGGCGGACACCGCCCACAACCTGGAGGCCATGCAGCCGGACCTTTTAGTCATCCGCCATTACGCCAGCGGCGCCCCGAGCTATCTGGCCGGCAAGCTCCGCTGCGGCGTGGTCAATGCCGGCGACGGCCTCCATGAGCACCCCACCCAGGCCCTCCTGGACCTGCTCACGGTACAGGAGGCCAAAGGCCGCCTGGATGGCCTGAAGGTGGCCATCGTCGGCGACATCGCCCATTCCCGGGTGGCCCGCTCCGACATTTTGGCCTTCAGGAAGATGGGCTCCCGGGTGACGGTGGCCGGCCCCGCCACCATGCTGCCCCCGTTTCTTGCCGAGCTGGGAGTTGAGGTCACCTATTCCCTGGAAGAGGCGGTGGCCGGGGCCGACGTCATCATGATGCTGAGATTGCAACTGGAGCGCATGGGCCAGGGGTTCATCTCCACCCTGCGGGAATACAGCCGCCAATTCGGCCTGGCCCCCCGGCACCTGGAGTTGGCCAAAGAAGACGCCATCATTATGCATCCGGGGCCCTTGAACCGGGGGGTGGAGATTTCGCCGGAGGTGGCCGACGGGACCCACTCCGTCATCCTGGAGCAGGTGACCAACGGAGTGGCGGTGCGCATGGCCGTCCTCTACCTTTTGATCGGAGGGGAAAAGACTTGATGCTGATTACGGGCGCCCTGGTGGTGGATCCGGCCCAAGCCCTGGAAGCTCCCATGGACCTGCTGCTGGCGGACGGCAAAATCGCCCTGCTGTCGCCCCCGGGGACCATCCCCGCCGAGGGCCGCCGGGTGGTTGCGGCCCAAGGCCTGGTGCTGGCCCCGGGACTCATCGATATGCACGTCCACCTGCGGGAGCCGGGGGAGGAATACAAAGAGACCATCGAGACCGGGACCCGGGCCGCGGCGCGGGGCGGCTTCACCGCGGTGGCGGCCATGCCCAACACCAGCCCGGTGAACGACACCGCCTCGGTGAGCCGGTATATCCGGGAGCAGGCCGCGGCCGCCGGCCTGGCCCGGGTCTACCCGGTGGCCGCCATCTCCATGGGTTCCAGGGGGGAGTGCCTCAGCGAATTCGGCGACCAGAAGGAGGCCGGGGCAGTGGCCGTCTCCGACGACGGCAAGCCGGTGATGAACTCCATGCTCATGCGCCGGGCCCTGGAATATGCCCGCACCTTCGACCTGCCGGTCATCTCCCACAGCGAGGACCTGGAACTGCGGGGCGCCGGCGTGATGCACGAAGGCCGGGTCTCCCTCACTCTGGGCCTGAAGGGCATCCCGGCGGCCGTGGAGGAGGTCATGGTCTTCCGGGACCTGGCCCTGGCCGGCCTCACCGGCGCCCGGCTGCACATCGCCCACGTCTCCACCGGGGGCGCAGTGGAGCTGATCCGCCGGGCCAAGGCCGCGGGGTTTAAGGTGAGCGCCGAGACCGCGCCCCACTACTTCAGCCTGACCGACGCCGCGGTGGGCGGCTACGACACCAACGCCAAGGTGAACCCGCCTCTGCGCAGTGAGGCGGACGTGGCCGCCATCAAGGAAGGCTTGAAGGACGGCGCCCTGGACGCCATCGCCAGCGACCACGCCCCCCATAGCACCCTGGAAAAGGACCTGGAGTTTGAGGCCGCGGCCTTCGGCCTCATCGGCCTGGAGACCAGCCTGGGCCTCAGCCTGAAACTGGTGCACGAGGGCATCCTCAGCCTTTCCCAGCTAATCGCCAAGATGAGCCTCAACCCGGCCCGCATCCTGGGATTGCCCGGGGGCGCCTCCCTGGCCGTGGGGGCCCCCGCGGACCTGACCCTCATCGACCTCAACCGGGAGTGGACCGTGGACGTGGGGAAGTTCGCCTCCAAATCCCGCAACTGTCCCTTCCAGGGCTGGACCCTCAAGGGCCGGGCGGTGATGACGCTGGTGGGCGGAAAGATAGTGAGCAGTGAGCTGTGAGCAGTAAGCAGAAAAGGCAGGGGATAGGGGTTAGAAAATTTAGCGCCGCCGCCCTCGGCGGCGGAAAGATGTAACCCCAGGCTTTAGCTTGCCTCCGAGAAAATATGGCTCGCTTTCTTCCAAAAGCGGAAAAGTTAACATTGAGTTAATAAAAATAAGGTAAGAACTATGCCCAGCCAGGTATTCTTCATGGACCTTCGGGCCAGTGTCAAGGAGCCTAATTTCAAGAAATTCGAGCGGCTCCTGGAGGCTATGGAGGTCAAGTCCATCATCCGGCGCAAGAAGAAGCGGCCCCTCGTCGGGGTGAAGCTCCATTTCGGCGAGCGGGGCAACACCTCCTTCATCCGCCCCATCTACGTGCGCCGGGTGGTGGACCACCTCTGGGAGGCCGGCGGCCGCCCCTTCCTGACCGACGCCAACACCGTTTACGTGGGCACCCGGGCCGAGGCGGCGAGCCACCTCACCACCGCCATCGAAAACGGCTTCGCCTACGCGGTGGTGCGGGCGCCCCTGATCATCGCCGACGGCCTCACCGGCAAGGCGGAGGTGGAGGTTACCATCAACCGGGAGCAGTTCCAAAAGGTCTATGTGGCCGAGGCCATCATGGAGGCGGAGGCCCTGGTGGTCCTCTCCCACTTCAAGCTCCACGAACTCGCAGGCTTCGGCGGGGCCTTGAAGAACCTGGGGATGGGTTGCGCCTCCCGCAAGGGGAAGCTCTCCCAGCACTCCAACCTCTCCCCCCAGGTGAGCGAAAAGAAGTGCACCGGCTGCGGCGACTGCGTGGTCCATTGCGCCCAGGAGGCCATCGGCATCAACCCGGAAACGGAAAAAGCGGTCATCGACCCCACCCGCTGCGTGGGCTGCGCCGAATGCCTGCTGGTCTGCCCCTACGGCAACATCCAGATCCAGTGGAACGAATCGATCCCGGTGTTCCTCAGGAAGATGATGGAATACGCCTACGGGGTGGTCAAGGACCGGCAGGACCGGGTGGTGTTCGTCAACTTTCTCACCCAGGTGTCGCCGGCCTGCGACTGTTATGGCCACAACGATCTGCCGGTGGTGGGGGACCTCGGCATCCTGGCCTCCCGGGACCCGGTGGCCATCGACCAGGCCTGCGTGGACCTGGTCAACGAGAGCCCCGGGCGCCTGGGCTCCGCCCTGAAGGAGCTGGCCCCCGGCAGCGATAAATTCAGGGACATCTACCCCCAGGTGGACTGGCCTCAGCAACTGGAGTACGCCGAGCAGCTGCGCCTGGGCGCCCGGGAGTACGAATTGGTGAAGGTGTAACGCTTCCGTATCCGGCGGTCCCGGGCGGGCGAGAGCTGGTTCCCGCCCCGGCGCCATGACCAAACCTTTAAGGAATGAAGATAATGCTGCCCATCGGACCCCTGATGATCGAACACCGCCTCATCGAACGCATGGTTGCCCTCATGAAGCAGGAGTTGGCCCGCCTCAAGGACAACGTCGCCGTGGCGGCGGAGTTTGCCTTTGTGGACCCGGTCTTTATCGATACCGCGGTCGATTTCATCGAGACTTACGCCGGCCGCACCCACCATGGCAAAGAGGAAGGCATCCTGTTCGCGGCCCTGGCAGAGAAAGACCTGACCCCGGAGCACCGCCAGGCCATGGAGGAATTGATCGAGGACCACCGCTGGGGCGAGCGGACCCTCGTCTCGCTGCTCCAGGCCAAGAATGACTATCTCCTGGAAAAAGCCGGGGCCCTGCAAGACCTCCTGCTGCATCTGGAGTCGCTGGCGGTTTTCTATCCCATCCATATTGAAAAAGAAGACAAGCACTTCTTCCTGCCCAGCATGGGCTATTTCAGCGAGGCCGAAAAGGCGCAGATGCTGGAGCAAATATGGGAATTCGACCGCAAGATGATCCATGAAACCTATCGCCGCCTGGTGGCAGGCCTGGAACACGGGAAGGGCTGCAAGACGTGTAAGTAGGCGGCCCTGGCGGGTTGCCAGGCTCGCCTTCGCTCCCCCTGACCAGGAATTTAAGGGGCGACCAAATCACAGGCTGGAAGCCTGTGCCCCCCCATAAAATCTTTTTTAGGCTGGGGCCGAAGGTGCCCCAGCCTAAAAAAATGATACTATCAATTTATGGTCTATTTAGTCGGGGCGGGGCCGGGGGATCCTGGCCTGATCACGGTCAAGGGCTTGGAGGTGCTGCGCCGCGCCCAGGTGGTGGTCCACGACCAGTTGGCCAGCCCCGAGCTCCTTAAGGAGGCCCCGGCGGACGCGGAGATCATCGACGCCGGCAAGCACTCCGGGGCCCATACCCTGCCCCAGGAGCGGATCAACGAGATTCTGGTGGCCAGGGCCAGGGCCGGTCTCACGGTGGTGCGCCTCAAAGGCGGCGACCCCTTTGTCTTCGGCCGCGGCGGTGAAGAGGCCGAGGAACTGGCCAAGGCCGGCGTCCCCTTTGAAATCGTGCCCGGGGTGACCGCGGCGGTGGCGGTGCCGGCCTATGCCGGCATCCCGGTAACCCACCGGCGCTATACCACCCTGGTGACCTTGATCACCGGCCACGAAGACCCCAACAAGGAGGCCAGCGCCATCCCCTGGGAGGCCCTGGGCCAAAATCCCGGCACCCTGGTCTTCCTCATGGGCGTGAAAAACCTGCCGGAGATTTGCCGGCAACTGGTGGCCAAGGGCCGCGACCCCAGGACCCCGGCGGCGGTGATAGAAAAGGGCGCCACCCTGGCGCAGCGCACCGTGACCGGGACGCTATCCGACCTGGCCCCCAAGGCCCGGGAGGCGGCCATTAAGCCCCCGGCGATCCTGGTGGTGGGGCAGGTGGTGGAACTGCGGCAGCGCCTTAAATGGTGGGAGACCCGCCCCCTGTGGGGCAAGACCGTGGTGGTGACCCGCACCCGGCAGCAGGCCGGCAAGCTGACGGCGTTGCTGGCCGCGGCCGGGGCCCGCTGCTTGGAGGTGCCCACCCTGGAGATCGGTCCGCCGGACGATTTTGCGTCCCTGGATGAGGCCCTGGCACGCCTCAGCCGATTCCAGTGGCTGGTTTTCACCAGCGCCAACGGGGTGGCAGCCTTCATGGCCCGCCTCTTTGGCCGAGGACAGGACGTGCGCGCCCTGGGCCAGACCAGGATCGCGGCTATCGGTCCGGCCACTGCCCAGGCCCTGGAGGAGTTTGGCCTCAGGGCTGACGTGGTGCCCGGTGCCTTCAAGGCTGAAGTCCTGCTTGAAGCCCTGTCGCCCCTGGTGGCCCCCGGCAGCCGCATCCTGCTGGCCCGGGCTCAGATCGCCCGGGAGGTGCTGCCCCAGGGGCTGGTCCGGCTGGGCGCCGCGGAGGTTAAAGTGGCCCCGGTTTACAAGGCCCGGGCGCCGCGGGAGCTCCCCCCGGAAGCGGCAGCCGCCCTGAAGGAAGAGGCGGTGGACGTCCTCACCTTCACCAGTTCCGCCACGGTCCACAATTTCGCCAAGCTTTTGGGGAAAGAGCGCTTTCAGAAATTAGCCGCCAAGGCTGTGGTGGCGTCTATCGGTCCGATTACCTCGGCCACCGTCAAAGAATACGGCATCAGCCCGCAGATCGAACCCGCGGACTACACCATCCCAGCCCTGGCCCAGGAAATTATTAATTATTTTGTGAGGATTAACCCCATTAGTTAGTATGAATATACCTTATATGCGATTTACTCTATCTATCGCGAGCTTCATTATTCGAGGAGGGCGATATGGAACAAATTATCAACGATTACCTTACACCACATATCAATCAGATTCGTCATAGCATAAAAGGAATAGACGATAGTTATAATAATGATTGGGATATTTATGCAGAACTCATTCAAAATGCTGTGGATGCAATAAGGCAAAGCGACATTGGTAATGGGCATATAGAATTAGAGGTTGATTGTCCGAATCGTGCAATAAAAATCATGGATAGTGGAATTGGTATTAATCCTGATGAATTGCCCGATCTTCTTAAGCCATTTGGGACCAATAAATACGGCGATAATGTGGCTATTGGAGAAAAGGGAGTAGGTTTAAAGTTTGTTATTTTCTCTTCAAATTTTTTCCGCATTAAAAGCGGTAACACTACAGGATCAGCAGTGGCAGAAATTCAAAATGCAAATAGCTGGAAAAAAAGTAGAGATGATAAACCCCTACCCCTAAAATTTCAAAAGGTGGATGATCAATTTACCGGGACTAAAGTAGAAATTGGTGAAGTTGATAATGAAAATATTTTCAATTTAAGCTTTGAGCAATTTAAATATGTACTTAGAACAAGAACCGCCATAGGAAGTACAAAGCTAATTTGGGGTAACGATAAGGAAATAGACTTTACCATTACATACACAGATATCAATTCAATATCGTTTCAAGAACAAATTCCTTTCAAATATTGGCTGATAACAGATGAAGTCCCTGAAAATTCAAAGATTAATCTCGATGATTTTGAGGAATGGATCAGACAAGGAGATCGGACAGACCAAGATAAGATGGCCAAATTAAAAGATAAGATCATTTTCAAAAAAGGCCAATTTGAACATTCCAATTGGCGTTTGATTAAATATTTTGCCTGCTTTGTTCCGAAACGTCGCGTTTGGAATGATCTATCCATAAGCCTTCATCTTACAGATGAGAATAAATTAAATGATGATAATTGGTTAGAACAATATTACTACTGCAAGATAAATAATGGTATCTTTATCTCAGTAAAAGGAATGCCAACAGGTATTTCCATAGATCATCCGAGTACTGGATTTGCAGGCTATTGGGCAAATTTCTTTATGCTCTTTGAAGACCCTTTCGTTAACTTCGATATAGGTCGGAAATCGATTCATGGAAACCAGGCTAATATTCATCGTAATTACGCCAGGGAAATCTTCAATGAGTTTTTGAAGTATGTCACAAAATATGTAGCAGGTGATATATCTTTTGAGCCGACTGAATGGGACCGAGATGAAATATTTTCCGAAGTTGAAACACTAGTTGACCTGAATATTGATGGGTTGAGTTTTAAAAAGGCCCCCTCTGACCAAGAAGCTAGCGTTGCTGCAATATTTTTTGAGTGTATCGGATCAAGAAGAATTCAAAATATAATACCTTTAATTTGTGGATATAGAAGTAAATATGATCTTTATGCGTTGTGGGGAAGAAAAAAGATCATTATTGAGTTTAAGTCTCGTCTACGTAATTTGGCGAGGGATTTTAATGATGCTCGTAAGATGTTTGATGAAATTGATTGTGTTGTGTGCTGGGAAATTACTGATACAGATAGGCAAGTTATGCATGATATGGGGATAAATCTCGAAGAAATAAGTACGTCTGTATTTGCTCGTGACACGAAAAAGATTCCGCATAGTACGCATATAATGAATTTATCTGGTTTTACAAATCCATTATATGTAATTGATCTAAAAAGGCTTTTGACTTCATAGGGCTTTGTCCGGCTCCCAAGCTGCGACTTGGTAACGCCCATGCCCAAACCAAGCGGAGCTTGGGCCAAAAATGGCGTTCCCAAGCGGGAGCTTGGGAACGAGTGCCAAGAAGCCTTAATATGGCTCCCTCATCCCAACACTCACTCCCGTTGGAGGAGAGGGAGTTAGTGCTTTGCTTGCTCAGTTTTTACTGGCTACTGACTACTGGGCGACCCAGCGGGTCGCCCCTACTGACTACTGACAAAATGCCAAACCGAATCATAGCCATACCCGAGGAGGCCCCCGAGCGGCGCATCGATTATCAGAAGGAGCTCAATCCCGCCCAGTATCAGGCGGTGACCACCCTGGAGGGCCCCATCCTGGTGATTGCCGGCGCCGGCAGCGGCAAGACCCGCACCCTGGTCTACCGCCTGGCCTACCTGGTGGAGCAGGGGGTGGACCCCGGGGCCATTTTGCTCCTCACCTTTACCCGCAAATCCGCCCACGAGATGCTCTCCCGGGCGGTGCGGCTGCTGGACCGGCCCCTGGCGCAGGTCACCGGGGGCACCTTCCACGGCGTCTGCTACCAATGGCTGCGGCAATACGGCGACCGGGTGGGCTACCCCCACGGGTTCACCGTCATGGACCGCGGCGACCAGGGCGACCTGCTCAACATGCTCAAGGAGCGCTACGGCTTCAAACACCCGGCCGGCGCCTTTCCCCGCAAGGAGACCATGGCGGAGATCTTCAGCGCCGTGATCAACAAGAGCGCCCCTCTGGAAGAGCTGCTGGTCCGGGACTATCCCCAGTTTCAGGAGCGGCAGGAAGAACTGGCCAGGCTCCATAAGGGCTACCGGCAGGAGAAGCGCCGCCAGCATCTGATGGACTATGACGACCTGCTGGTGGAGGGCCGGCAGCTGTTAGAGTCGCACGAAGACGTGCGCCGCCAGTTATCGGAGCGTTTCCGCTATCTGATGGTGGACGAATACCAGGACACCAACCGTCTGCAGGCGGAATTGGTGCGGTTGCTGGCCTACAGCCACCAAAACGTCATGGCCGTGGGGGACGACTCCCAATCGATCTACTCCTTCCGGGGCGCCGATTTCCGCAACATCATGGACTTCCCGCGGCTCTTCCCGGGGACCCGGATCATCAAGCTGGAGGAGAACTACCGCAGCACCCAGCCCATCCTGGACCTGGCCAACGCGGTCATTGCCGGGGCCCGGGAAAAGTACACCAAGTGTCTGTTCAGCCGCACGGCGAACGGCCAACGGCCCCGGCTCTTCCGCACCGCCAGCGAAAACGAGCAATCCCGCCTGGTGGTTTCCCAGATACAGGAGTTGCAAAGAGAGGGCGTCCCCCTGAAAGAGATGGCGGTGCTGGTGCGGGCCGGCTACCATTCCTTCGACCTGGAGATCGAACTGGCCAGGCTGGGCCTGCACTTCATCAAGGTCGGCGGCTTCAAGTTCGTGGAAAGCGCCCACATCAAGGACATCCTCGCCTTCCTGCGGGTGCTGGCCAACCCCAAGGATGCCCTGAGCTGGCACCGGGTGCTGCTGCTGGTGCCGGGAGTGGGCCGCCAGGCCTGCGCTAAATTCGATGCCCACCTGGCCAATGATTTTACCATGGCAGCCGCCCTGGACTGGCTCCGGAACCAGCGCCGGCCGGCCCAGTTGGCGGAGCTGGCCGGGCTGCTGAAGCGCCTCCACGAACCCGGCCAGGCCCTGGTGGCCCTGATGACCCAGGCCCTGGAGTTCTATGAGCCTCTGGCCCGGGATCACTATGACGACTTTCCCAGACGGATGAAGGACCTGGAACACCTGCTGGCCATTGCCAGCCGCTACCGCAGTCTGCGGGACTTCCTGAACGACCTGACCCTGGAGCCGCCCGCCAGCGTGGCCGAGCTGACCCCGCCCCCCCAGGATTACCTGACCGTCTCCACCATCCACTCCGCCAAGGGGCTGGAATGGGAAGCGGTCCTGGTCCTCTGGGCCGCGGAAGGCCGCTTCCCGGGCTCCTACTCCCAGGAGCGGGAGGACGAAATGGAAGAGGAACGCCGGCTGATGTACGTGGCCATCACTCGGGCCCGGAAATACCTGGGGATCGCCTACCCTGCCATCGGCTACAGCCGCCAGTTCGGGATGACGGTCAATTCGCCCTCCCGCTTCATCGCCGACATTCCCAGGGGCCTGCTGGAACCCTGGCGGGCGGAGGTGGAGGAATGGTGAAATGAGCCCCCCGTTGACACCGCCGGGCTTTTTTATTACCCTGGACCGAGAGATCAGCGAAATTGCCCAAAAAAGGAACCGGCCATGGAAAAAGCCTACCATCGGGAGTTAGTCACCAAGTTTAAGGCGGTCCTTGAGGGACCGGATGCCGACCTCCTGATTCGCTTCGTGGACCTGCTCTACCACCGGGACGAAGTTTATGACGACGAACCGTTGACCGAGGAGGATTGGGCCGCCATCCGGGATGGGAAAGAGGCGATCCGGCGAGGCGAATTTATCTCTCTAGAAGAGTTGGAAAAAGAGCTGGGGTTATGACCTATAGCCTCCGGTTTGCCAAGCCTTTCCTCAAAACCCTCAAATCTCTGGATCAAGTCACGATCAGACGCATTCACCAACGCTTGCCAGAACTGGCGAACAACCCCTTCGATCCCCGCATCTCCGGCCCGGTGGAAATGGAGCAGGGCCAACGCAAGTCCAGGGTGGGCGGCTGGCGCCTCTTTTATGAAGTGGACGAAGCGATCCACACCCTAGATATTCTTGCCGTTCGCCCCAGACAGATGGCTTATAAGAAGAGACGCTAAGGGAAATTTCGGAAGATACCTTTGGGCAGGAAACCGCGCCATGGGTAAATGGGAACCGGCTTATCTGGAGACGCATCGCCGGGGGCTCCTGGAGCCGAAGATCGCCCAAGCCTACGACATCTTGAAATGCTGCACCCTCTGTCCCCACCAGTGCCTGGTGGACCGCCATCACGGGGAGCGGGGCCTGTGCCGCACCGGTGATCTGCCCGTCACCTCCTCCTATGGTCCCCATTTCGGCGAAGAAGGCCCTCTGGTGGGCCGCAAAGGGTCCGGCACCATCTTTTTCACCCATTGCAATCTCTATTGCCTCTTCTGCCAGAACTATGAGATCAGCCACGGGGGGGAAGGGGAGGAGGTCTCCATTGCCGACCTGGCGGCCCTGATGCTCGCCCTAAAGCAGCGGGGCTGCCACAACCTCGATTTCGTCACCCCCAGCCACCAGGTTTACCAGATCCTGGCGGCCCTGCCCCTGGCCATCGCCGGCGGCCTGGACCTGCCCCTGGTTTACAACACCGGCGGCTACGACGCGGTGGAGACCTTGCGCCTGCTGGACGGGGTGGTGGACATCTATATGCCGGATTTCAAATTCTGGGATCCCGGGGTGGCCGCCGACCTCTGCCAGGCGGAAAACTACCCCGAAATGGCCCGCCGGGCTCTCAAAGAGATGCACCGCCAGGTGGGGGACCTGGTGGTGGCTGACACCGGGTTGGCAGTCCGGGGCCTCTTGGTGCGCCACCTGGTGCTTCCCGGCGGCCTGGCCGGCACCCGGGAGATCATGGAGTTTTTGGCCCGGGAGATTTCTCCTGGCACCTATGTCAATGTCATGGGCCAGTACCGCCCCTGCGGCCGGGCCGTCGCCCATCTCCTGCTGCGGCAGCCCCTCAGCGCCGGGGAATACGCCGAGGCCCAGCGCCTGGCCCGGGAGGCCGGCCTCACCCGCCTGGACCGCCGGGAGAAATCGTTCCGGTGGTTGGAATGAGGTAGCTCCGGCGCCCTCGCCGGCAGTAGGAACCGCCGGGGGCGGCGGTTCTCCATTTTAATTCAAGTTATTGATTTGCGGAGCAAATAGTGGAATAGAGAGACCCCCATCGAAGCCAAGGGGCTTGATCCTGGACATTAAATTCTCTAAGAATGTAAATATGGCCGCAGACGTTTACGCCATCGGCGACATTCACGGAAATCTGGAACTGCTGCAGCGTCTCCTGGACAAGATCCAGCCCGACCTGGCCAGGGACCAGTTGGTTTTTATGGGAGATTACATCGACCGGGGGCCGACCCCCAAGGGGGTGGTCGATTATGTCCTCGATCTTAAGAGACAGGCGCAGCCGCAGGAGGTCATCTGCCTCAAAGGCAACCACGAGGCCATGTTCCTCAATTTTTTGCAGGGGCGGGAGCTGGAGCTCTTCCTGTACAATGGCGGCATAAGCACCCTGCGGGACTATTGGGGCGAGCATTGGGAGCGCCTGCCGCAGTTGGTCCTGCCCCCGGAGCACCGTAAATTTTTCGAGGGGCTGCGCCTCTATTATGAGACCCCGGATTACCTCTTCGTCCACGGCGGCCTCAAACCCGGAATTCCCCCGGCGGAGCAGGATGAGGAAGACCTGCTGTGGATCAGGGGGGATTTCATCGCCTCCCTGGAAGATTTCGGCAAGAAGGTGATCTTCGGTCATACCCCCTTTCAGCAGCCCCTGGTGATGCCTAACAAGATCGGCATCGACACCGGCGCCGCCTACGGCAACCGGCTCACCTGCCTCAAACTCCCCCGGGAACAATTCATCTCGGTGGGCCATGAATCGGGCGGCTGAGATGAGATTTGATCAAGGCCGGCGGCCGCGGGCGCAGGGGCGCGGCTGGCTGGGCCCGCCGCGCGGAGTATTATTTTTTCCCACCCTTAAGGCGCGCCACGGTCTCCTGCAGCAGCCTCTGCACTTCCTGGATTTGGGCCTCATCCCGATAGCGCTGCCGCGGCCAGAAGAAGCCCTTCAAGCCGTCCCGGCGACGCCGGGGCACCACGTGGATGTGCAGGTGGGGGACGCTCTGGCTGATGCGGTTGTTGATGGCCACGAAGGAGCCTTCGGCCTCAAGGCCCTCTTCCATGGCCCGGGCCAGCAGCGCCGCGTCGGCAAACAGGGGTTCGAGGAGGGCGGCCGGCAAATCCGGCAGGGTCGGATAATGGCCCTTGGGCACCAGCAAAAGATGCCCGGGGAACAGGGGCTTGTGGTCCAGGAAGGCCAGGGAGCACTCGTCCTCGAACACCTCGTAGGCGGGCAGCTCCCGGGAAATTATGCGACAGAATTTGCAGGGTAAATCCATGGTGATTAGTTCAAGGTTCAAAGTTCAAAGTTTAGTGCTCTGCGGAAGTCCCCATTTTGTCATTCTGAGGGAGCGAAGCGACCGAAGAATCTCATTAATGACCAAGTTGGTTTTCGAAGAGGGCTCAAGTTCAAAGTGGAATGCCGGGGTATTTGACTTGGAACCTTGAACCTTGAACCTTGAACTTTGAACAAAAATTCCAACGCTGGCGGGCCGCGCTCCCCTGCCCTCGCTCCCCGGGAAACTTGACAGGCACCCCTCAGTACAGTAATTTAAGCATGTTCGGCGAACTCAGGGTCTGGTTCAGGGTATGCCGAAAGTTGCGCTTTTTCCAGAAGAATCAGCAGTCCGGGCAAAAAGGAAGCCGCGGCCCGACCGTGCCCTTTGCCCCGGCCTCCAAGGAGATCTCTAGATGCTGCGAGCTGTGCGCCTGAAATTTCTTTTCCTCTTTTGCCTCACCTTCCTGGCCATCATCTTCGTGCTGCCCTCAGTGACCGGCGAGTTGCCGGGCTGGTGGGAGCAACACGTCAGCCGTGGTCTGCACCTGGGGCTGGATCTGAAAGGGGGCATGAACCTGATCCTGCAGGTGGACATGGAACAGGCGATCAACAACTCCTTGACCCGGGACGGGGTGGAGCTGAAGGAAAAGGCCGAAAAAGCGGGGATAGACCTGAAGGTGGGAAATCTGGCCCAGCAAACCCTCCCCGTCACCCTGGCCAACAGGGATGATCAGGCCGCCTTCCTGAGGTTGATGAAAGATCAGTTCCCGACGCTGGATCTCGGCGAGCCCCAGCGCCAGGATAACCGCCTGGTCTTTGGCCTGACTATCAAACCTGCGGATGTCCAGCGCTTGCAAGAGCGCACCCTCTCCCAAAGCCTGGAGGTGCTGCGCAACCGCATCGACCAGTTCGGGGTCACGGAGCCGGTGCTGGTGCGCGAGGGAACCGAGAACATCGTGGTGCAGCTACCCGGCATCCAGGACCCCCAACGGGCCCTGGATCTCATCGGCCAGACGGCGCAGTTGCAATTCAAGATGGTGGACGATCAGAATAGCGTAGATCTGGCGGGGCTCATTGATCAGGCCCTCAAGGATGGCAAGCTGAAACCCGGCTATTCCTGGGAGCAGCTCAATGAGGCCCTGGCCGGCAAGATCCCCCCAGACGATGAGGTCTATATCGAAAAGAAGGTCAACAATGAGACCGGGCGGGTGGAGCGGATTCCCCTGCTGCTGAAGAAGAAGGTGCTGATGACCGGCGCCGACATCGTCGACGCCAGCGCCAACACCGGCCAATATAACGAGTATCTGGTCAACTTTGAGTTCAACAGCCACGGGGCCCAGGAGTTCTCTCAGATCACCGAGGCCAACCTCCATAAACGCCTGGCCATCATCCTGGACAACGTGGTGCAATCGGCCCCGGTAATCCAATCCCGCATCTCAGCCCGGGGCCAAATTACCGGCTCCTTCACCCCCCAGGAGGCCCATGACCTGGCCATCGTCCTGAGGGCCGGGGCGCTGCCGGCCACGGTCAAGATCGTCCAGAATATCACGGTGGGCCCCACCCTGGGGGCCGACTCCATCAAGAAGGGCCTCACTGCAGGTATCCTGGCCACCCTCCTGGTGGTGGGCTTCATGATTTTCTACTACCACTTCTCCGGACTGGTGGCCGACTACGCCCTGGTGATCAACATCATCTTCCTCCTGGGGGCCCTGTCCCTGTTAGGCGCCACCCTCACCCTGCCGGGCATCGCCGGCATCATCCTGTCGGTGGGCATGGCGGTGGACTCCAACGTCCTCATCTATGAACGCATGCGGGAGGAGTTCCAGGCCGGCAAACCCTTGAAGGCCGGCATCGACGGCGGCTACGACAAGGCCTTCTGGACCATCATCGACGCCCACGTCACCACCCTGATCACCGCGGTGGTCCTGTTCCTGTTCGGCACCGGCCCCATCAAGGGCTTTGCCGTCACCCTGAGCCTGGGCGTCATCCTCAACCTGTTCACCTCCCTGTTCGGCACCCGGGTGGTCTATGACTGGCTGCTGATCAAGCGCTGGATCAAAAACCTCAGCTTCTTTCAGTTTTTTGAAAAGCCCAACTTCGATTTCATCTCCTGGCGCCGCTATGCCTTCCTCTTCTCCGGGACGCTCTGCCTCCTGGGTCTCATCGGCTTCGTGCAACTGAGCCGGGGCCACGGCAACCTGGGGGTGGAGTTCACCGGCGGCACCATGGTCCAGATGCAAGCCTCCCAGCCCTTCACAGTCAACCGGGTGCGGGATGCCCTGGCCAAGGAAGGCTGGGGCCAAGCCCAGATCCAGCAGGTGGAAGGCGGCAAGCAGCTCATCGTCAAGCTGAAAAAATCGCAAGAGTCCGTGGGCGAGATCTCCAACCGCCTGGCCGCGGCCCTCAACCAATCTTTGGCGGGCAATCATTTTGCGATTATCGGCCAATCGGCGATCGGCGCCTCCATCAGCCAGGATCTGCGCAACAAGGCCATCCTCGCCATCGCCCTCTCCATGGTGGGGATCATGGCTTATATCGCCTGGCGCTTCGAATTCATCTTCGGGATAGGCGCCGCGGTGGCCACCTTCCATGACGTGCTGGCGGTCCTGGGGGTATTCTGGCTGCTCAACCGGGAGATCACCCTGCTGGTGGTGACGGCCTTGCTCACCCTGGCGGGCTATTCCCTCACTGACACGGTGGTGGTCTTCGACCGTATCCGCGAGAACCTGGCCAAGCGCCGGGGCAAACTGGCCGAAATCATCAACCTGAGCGTCAACGAGGTGCTCTCCCGGACCATCATCACCAGCAGCACCGTCTTCCTGGTGGTGGTCGCCCTGTTCTTCTTCGGCGGCGTGGTCCTCCGGGACTTCGCCCTGGCTATGATCATGGGGGTCGTGGTGGGCACCTACTCCTCGGTCTTTGTGGCCAGCCCCGTGGTCTACGCCTGGCGCAAAGAGGCGCGGCGAGTGGTGGTGAAGCGGGAAAAGGTCGTCGAACTGGCGGCCCAGAAACAGAAACGGGATGACAAGAAGGCGGCCAAGGCGGCAGCCCCCAAGACCCCCAAGACCCCCAAGAAAAAAGGCGGCAAAAGATAGGGATCAGGGGTTAGGGGTTGTAAAGGTGGCGCAGGCGTCCGCCTGCGATTAATGCCGTTTCCATAGGCTTCCCGCCGGTGCGCGTCAGGATACCTTGATGATTTTTTGGTTAAAAGGGGTTATTTATGAGCAAAGGAAACCTTTATGATCGTAAAAAAACAATTCAAGCAATAGAAAATCCAAGTCAAGCAAACGGATGGCTGCATAAGGAGGTGACGCAGGCTAATAGGTTAGACCAATTACTCTTGCGTGGTGCTACAATAAAAGAAATGGCAGAAGATTTGATTAGGAAAGGGCTCGGGGATAGGGATAGACTTACTACTATCGGGCGTATTCGTACACACTTAAGTCATTTACAAAGACAACATAAATTACCTTTGAAAAATGAATTTAATTTATGGAAATTTGATTTATAGATGCAGGGTGGGCACCGCGCGCCGTAAAATCAACATGATTACATTAACCGAAAAATAGAAGACGTGGTGGTCGTGGTCGTGCATACCGCTCGCCGCGAGCGTACCCGGATTATTTCCCTGCGTAAGGCAAAACTTAGGGAACGGCAAGCATATGAAGAAAAAATATTACTCGGATTTGCAGCGGGTTCGAAGCCTGAAGGATGAGGAGATCGACACCTCCGACATTCCGGAACTGGACGCCTCCTTTTTTGAGAATGCCGTAATTTCCTTGCCCCGGCCCAAGGCCACTATGTGTATCCGCCTCGACCAGGACGTGCTCGATTGGTTTAAATCCAAGGGGAAGGGGTATCAAACCCGGATCAACGCCCTGCTGCGAGCCTACATGGAAGCCCAACGGAACGCTTAAACCATGGCGGCAAAAACCGAAAACCGAAAACCGAAAACCGAAAACACAGAACTAAGGCCAAAGGCCTTAGTTCTGTACGGCTACGGCCTCAATTGCGACTACGAGACCGCCTTCGCCCTGGACCTGGCCGGGGCCGAAGCGGTCCGGGTGCACACTACCGATCTCCTGGAGAACCCCGGGGCCCTCTGGGACTATCATCTGCTGGCGGTGCCGGGCGGCTTCAGTTGGGGGGATGAGCACGGCGCCGGGGTCATCCTGGCCCTCAGGCTGCGGCTGGCCCTGGGTTCGGCCCTCCAGGAGTTCATCGAGGCGGGACGCCTGGTGATCGCCATTTGCAACGGCTTTCAGGTCCTGGTGAACCTGGGGCTGCTGCCGGGGCTGGCGGGACGCCCGGGGGAGAGGTTGGCGGCCCTGATCCCCAACGATTGCGGCAATTTCCGGGACGCCTGGGTGCATCTTCAGGTGGCCCCGTCCCACTGCGTCTTCACCCGGGGGCTCACTCACCTGGAACTGCCGGTGCGCCACGGGGAAGGGAAATTCTTCGCCGCCCCGGAGGTGCTCCGGGAAATCGAGGACCGGGGCCAGATCGCTCTTAAATACGCCACCGCCGACGGAGCCGAAGCCGGCGGGCGCTTCCCGGACAACCCCAACGGCTCGCTTATGGACATCGCCGGCATCTGCGACGCCAGCGGCCGGGTCCTGGGCCTCATGCCCCACCCGGAGGCCCACGTCACTTCCTTCCAGCACCCCACCTGGACCCGGGAGAAGGAAGCCTGGCGCCGCCGGGGCCAACCCTACCCCGGACAGGTGGGCGCCGGCCTGGCCATCTTCCGCAACGCGGTCGATTATTTGCGGAAGGACGCCCCCTAAACCTCACGCCAAGTCGCCAAGAAAGACGCCTAAGATATGAAAGAGGGGTGAGCTTTGCTCATCCCTCTTTCACTATAAGTTACTTTGCGCCTTTGCGTGAGCTTACTTAGGTCACCTCTCCAGCAGCCGCGGCAGCAGGTCCGCCGCCTGCTCCAGCAGGAGCCCCGCGTCCCGGGCGGCGGCCTCGGTGTAGGGGCGGGGCTGGTCCCCGGGGGTGCGGGAGTCGTAGAGGATGAAGGGGACCGGTTCCGGGCTGTGGGTGCGCAGGCTGAGCGGGGTGAAGTGGTCGCAGAGCACCAGGAGGCGATGATCCCCCAGGGTCTTTAAGCCGGCCAGCAGCGGCCCCACCACTTTGGCGTCGAAGTCCCCGATGGCCCTGAGCTTCAGCTCCAGTTCACCACTGTGTCCGGCCTCGTCCGGGGCCTCCACGTGCACGAAGACCAGGTCCCGCTGCTTCAGGGCTTCCAGGGCCGCGGCCACCTTGCCCGCGTAATTGGTATCCAGGAAGCCGGTGGCCCCGGGCACCAGGATGGGGGTCAGGCCGGCGTATTTGCCGATGCCCCGGATCAGGTCCACCGCGGAGATCACCGCCCCGCTGAGACCGAAGCGCTCATAGAGGGTAGGGAGCTGGGGCGGCCGCCCCTGGCCCCAGAGCCAGATGGAGTTGGCGGGCTTTTTCCCCGCCGCCCGCCGCCGCACGTTAACCTCGTAATCCTTCAGGATCGGCCAGGAGGCCCGCACCAGCTCCCACATGGGGAAGGCGGCCCCGGCCTCCAACAGGAGGTGGCCCACCTCCCGGCCGCTCCAGTCATGGGGCGGGTAGGTGCGCCAGGATTCCCCCCCGCCTTCGGCCCATACCAGCAGGTGGCGGTAGCTGACCCCGGGGTAGAAGCGGCGCCCCTCCCGGCCCAGGGCCGAATCGAGGACCTGGATGATCTCCCGCGCCTCAATGCTGCTGATATGCCCGGCGGAGTAATCCTCCATGAAGATGCCGTCCGGATCGAAGCGCAGGGTCACCAGGTTGCAGCGAAAGGCCACCTCCCGGAGACCCAGGTTCACCCCCAGGGCGGCAGCCTCCAACGGGGCCCTGCCGGTATGATAGTGGGCTGGATCATAGCCCATGATGGCCAGGTTGGCGATATCACTCCCAGGCTCCATGCCGGGGGGGATGGTGCGGGCCAGACCCAGTTCCCCCCGCCGGGCCAGTTCGTCCAGATTCGGGGTGGCCGCAGCCGCCAGCGGCGTCCGCCCCGCCAATTGGGCCAGGGGGTAATCCCCCATGCCGTCGCCCACCAGGATTACGTATACCATTCTTAGAATTCCCGCCGGTTAAAGGGTGGTATCCGCTTGCAAATCATCATTATCCTTGCCCAGGGTCGCCTCCAGGTAACTTTCATATTTATGGCGGTTTTCCGTAAAGCGGCGCTTCAACAGGACGGTGTCGATATTCCAGGTCCTGGACTTGGAAAGCCCGAAGAAGATGCGGCCATCCCTGGAAAAGCGGTATTCCCAGATTTGGCCCTGATGGTGCGCTAGGGGTTGGGAATATGGGACAGCGCTCCGGGACGGAATGGCCGCCCCGGACTTCAAGTCCTCTATGCCGGTATTATTCAGGGTGGCCAGGGCATCGGGAAGGGACGGGAAGATATCCGGGGAATTTTGGAGGTCCAGGATATCTTGCAGGGCTCGCCGGGAGAAATGCAAGTTCCGGTAAGCCATATTGAGCCAGGGAAACTCCTGGGGCCTCCTGGACTTCTTTTTAGCAGGGTCGGGATAATTCAACTCCTCTACTTCCCTTAAGGCCTCCAGTTCTTTCATCTCCTTGAGGATGCCCTCCCGGTCCAGTTCAATGACCTGCATCTTGGCGAGGGCTTCATTTCTTGCTGATTCGGCTTCTTGCAAGCTTTCCTGCATTTTCTTGCTTTTCCTGGATTGATGTTGGACGGCCTCCTGAAGCGCGGCAATGGTGTCATTGGCGTCGTTCAACTCATCCTGGGCCGCCTCCCGGTTCCGGTCCAGAAGCTCCAGCCTCAGGTCCGCAGCCCGGATCTTGGTTTCCAGGTTTTGGATGCGCACCTCCCTGGCTTCCAGTTCGGATGCGTACCAGTCTTCCCGGAGTTCCTCGGATTGTCTTTGATACCGGGCGGTTATGGCGCAAATGGCGGCAAACCCAACCAATACCATGAAATAACTGAGAAGGCTCAAGGTAGAAACTATATTGGAAGTGGGCAGCAGCCGACCCAGCCCCTGGGGCTCCTTCTTCACCAAATAGAGCCTGCCCAAGGCTGCCGACTCCTCCTGGGGGACCCGTAAGGCCTGGGTATCGGTGTACAGACCCTTCAGACATGGTTGGGCGGCCGGATCCTTGGACAGAAAATAGAACTTTTTGCCTTTGAGGAGGGCGGCGCCCCGGTTTCCGGGAGGCCAGGAGTCAGGGGCGTACTCGATATTTCCGGCCTTATCCGTGAGCACCACGGCGTAAGGTCCGAGATCGGCGCTAAGGACCTCTTTAAGCAAATCCGGGCGCTGCTGCTCTTGCAAATAAGCGAGGGCGTAAGGAAAAACTCTGCAAATACCCTGCAGTTCCTGTTGGCCGGATTCGGTCAGGGACTCTTGCCGGTTCATATTGTTCTGCCAGGAGCCGATTACCAGGATGGCGATGAACATTGCCAACCAGACCCCCAGCCAGACGATATACGGAGGTAAAAACTTGTCCTTCATCAGGTGCTCTTAAAGGGCTCGCTCCGCCGGCGCCGCCCCTCAAATCCTGGCGGAGTGGAGGTGCGGGTCTTCGATGCGGTAATAGATAGCCGGCGGCGAGACCACCGGCAGTTGGTCGATCATCTTGAGGGCCTGGCGGACGTCGGCCTCCCGGGCTTCGTGGGTGATCATGACGATGGGCACGGTGCCCGCCACTTCCCGCCCCTTCTGGGTCACCGCGGCGATACTGATGCCGTAATTGCCCAGGACCCCGGAGACCTGGGCCAGCACGCCGGGGCGATCCAGGGCGGCGAAGCGGAAATAGTAGCTGGTCACCAGATCGTTCAGGGGTTTGATGAGCCGGGTCGATTCCAGGGCATTGCCGCAGCCCAGGGGCGGCACCCGGCCGGCCCCTCCCCGCATCAGGTTGCGGGCCAGGTCCAGGATATCGCTCACCACGGCGCTGGCAGTGGGCATCATGCCGGCCCCCTGTCCGTACAGCAAAATGGGCCCGGTGGCGTCGCCGGTGACATAAACGGCGTTCATGGCCCCGCTGACCCGGGACATGATGTGCTCCCTGGGGATCAGGGTGGGATGCACCCTGGCCTCCACCCGATGGCCATCATCCCGGGTGATGGCCAGGAGTTTCAGACGGTAGCCGAATTCCCGGGCGAACTGCAAATCGAGCGGGTCCAACCGGCTGATGCCTTCCACCGCGATGGCTTCCAGGTCCAGGCGGGCGCCATAGGACAGGCTCATGAGGATGGCCAGCTTATGGGCGGTGTCGGTCCCTTCCACGTCCAGGGTGGGGTCGGCCTCGGCGTAGCCGGCGGCCTGGGCCTCGGCCAGGGCCTGGGCATAGGAAATACCCTGTTGCGACATCTGGGTGAGGATGTAGTTGCAGGTGCCGTTCAGGATGCCGAAGAGCTCCCGGATGTGGTTGGCGGCCAGGCCCTGGCGCAAGGCCAGGATGATGGGGATGCCGCCGCACACCGCGGCTTCGAAGGCGATCTCCACCCCTCGGGCCGCCGCCGCGGCCAGGAGGTCGTTGCCGTGACGGGCCAGCAGGGCCTTGTTGGCGGTGACCACGTGCTTGCCCCGCTCGATGGCGGCCAGGATATAGTCCCGGGCGGTGTCGAGTCCGCCCATGAGCTCCACCACTATGTCGATACCGGGGTCATCCAGGATCTCCGCGGCCCGGGAGGTGAGAAGCTCCCGGGGGACGGCCAAGTCCCGGGGGCGCTCCAGGTCCAGGTCCGCCACCTTGGCCAGCACCAGGCCGGCGCCCAGGCGCCGGGCCAGCAGCTCCTGCTGCTCAAGGAGGAGGCGCACCACGCCCTCCCCCACGGTGCCGAAGCCTATTACTCCCACTTTAACGGCTTTCATCTGCATCCCAACGTGACCACCAGAAAGGTCAGCACTAACCGGCTAAGAACGCCAAACCTGTTTTATGTTTCTCGGATCACCTAAAACACACCGTAAAAGCCTATCCGGCTTTGCGACTTCTAGAGCGTTTTGTTGGGCCAACGGATTTCTACGCCAATTCTAGAAGATGGCGAAGCGCTTCATTAACCGCCTCTTCGGAGGTGAATACCTTCGCCACATCGGAGTTGAGAAGGACCACATTGGTTCCTCCCCGGTAATCTTCCCAATACTTACCGCGAACACCCTTGCCCAAGTCTTCACGCCGGTATTCCGGGCGTATTTCCTCTAATTTATCCTGCCCCATGGATGTTTCTCTACTGTCGAGTTTTCAGAGGCGCGCGGATGGTTCCTGCGGTTCCGGAGCCGGCGTGAGCCGCCTCCGCATCTTTTTTTACCGGGGCCGCCGGCAGGCCCAATTCTTCGGGGCTCTGGCGCAGCACGTGGCGGAGGCCGCGGATGGCCTGGTTGGTGCGATGGACGTTCTCCACCAGGGCGAAGCGCACGTATTCATCCCCCCACTCCCCGAAACCCAATCCCGGCGAAACCGCCACCTTGGCTTCCCGAATGAGCATCAGGGTGAACTCCACCGATCCCAGGTGCCGGAATTTCCGGGGAATCCGGGCCCAGGCGAACATGGTGCCCCGGGGCGGTTCCAGCCGCCAGCCGATGTTGTGGAGACCCCGGCAGAGGGCGTCCCGCCGCTCCTGATAAATCGCCACCGTCTGCCGGACACAGTCGTAGGGGCCGTTCAGGGCGATGATGGAGGCGATCTGGATGGGTTGGAAGACCCCGTAGTCCAGGTAGCTCTTGATGCGGGTCAAGGCGTGGATCAGACGCTGGTTGCCCACCACGAAGCCCATGCGCCAGCCGGGCATGTTGTAACTCTTGGACAGAGAGAAAAGCTCCACCCCCACCTTCTTGGCCCCGGGCGCCTGGAGGAAGCTGGGGGCCACGTAATCGTCGAAGACCAGGTCGGCGTAGGCGAAATCGTGGACGATATAGACGCCGTACTTCCTGGCGTAGGCCACGATCTGCTTGAAAAAGTCGAGATCTACGCACCTGGTGGTGGGGTTGTGGGGAAAGGAGATGATCAGCATCTTGGGCCGGGGCCGGATCAGCTCGGTGAGGTTGTGCAGGTCCTCAAAAAAGTCCCGGTCAGGGGCGAGCGGAATGGACACCAGTTGGCCCCCGGAAATGACCACCGAGGCGGAATGGATGGGGTAGGTGGGATTGGGCACCAGCACCACGTCCCCGGCCTCCACCGTGGCCAGCACCAGGTGCGACAGGCCCTCCTTGGCGCCGATGGTGGCGATGGCCTCGGTTTCCGGATCGATGTCCACCCCAAAGCGGCGCTTGTACCAATTGGAGATGGCCAGGCGCAGCTTGGTAATCCCCCGGGAGGCGGAATACCGGTGGTTGGCCGGTTTGCCCGCGGCCTCGATGAGCTTCTCGACGATGTGGGGCGGGGTGGGCAGATCGGGGTTGCCCATTCCCAAATCGATGATGTCTTCCCCTCGCCGCCGGGCCTCCATCTTCAAAGCGTTGACCGTGGCGAACACATAGGGGGGGAGGCGCTTCATACGGGGGAATTCTTCTATGGCCTTCATCAATGTCTCCTTCAGGCTAAACGGGCGAGATTTCCAGAGATTTATTATCGCAAATGGCCGGGAGTTGTCAAATGGCGATTTGCGGGGAACACCCGGTTTTACCCGTGGCCTCCCCTTCCCTTGCCATAGCCGCGGCTATTGGATAGAATGGCGCCATGAACCGGTTGTTTTCCTTTTTCCTGAAGCTGTTCGCCTGCTTCCTGGCCGCCAAGTTCCTAGTGCAGGCCCTCGACCTGGACAGCCCCGCTTACCTCTTGAGCCTGACGGCCCTGTTAATCATCAATGTTTACCTGTTTGAGACCCTGGTGTACCGGGATTACCGAGCCCGTAAGGAGAGCCATCCGGAGGCGGCCCCGCCGAAGGCCCCGGAAGAGCAGCCGTGATCTCCCGGGGGCGCCTCGACGAGAACCGGCGCCGGGGATTCTCTGCAAGCCCCGAGAGGGGCGGGCGCACCGCGGTTTAGTCATTTTTTCCTTGACACTAATTTTGTGAATGTTTTAACATTCTTTTGTTTTATGCAAGGATGCCCATGAAACTGTTAGTTCTGCTGTCGGAAAGAAAAGTCAGCCTCACGGAGCGGTGGCAGCAACGGCTTTTTGAGAGCTATCCTGCTGAAACTGCTACCTTTCTGAAAAAAGAGAAGGATCGTTTCGGCAACCCGGTGGGGCAGCGCCTCTCCCAGGGTCTCCGGGGGCTGGTGCAGGCGTTCCTGACGGAGATGGACCGGGACCAGGTCCTGGCCGGTCTCGACGAAATCCTCAGGATCAGGGCCATCCAGGACTTCACCCCATCCCAGGCCCTGGCCTTCATTTTCCTGTTGAAGAACGTCATTCGCGAGGAACTGGCCCCGGAGCTTGCGGGCGGCCAATATTCCCAGGACCTTCAGGAGCTGGAGGCCCGCATCGACGGCCTGGCCCTGCTGGGTTTTGATGTTTACAGCCAGCGCCGGGAGCTGCTCAACCAGGTCCGGGTCGATGAGATCAGAAACCGGGTCAGCGGCCTGCTGCGCCGCACCGGATTGTCCTTATGATCAGAGGCGGCGGCAAGCAAAACCCCTGGCAGACAGAGACGAGGTGAGGGTATATGGATTTTTTTAAACGACATTTCACGGTGGCCCTGGCGGCCGTCCTGGGGCTCGTGCTGGTGGCCTACCTCGGGGTCTCGGCCAACTTGAAATTGGAGCTTGTCTTCGGGGTGGTGGCGCCGTATCTGGCCGTCCTCATTTTCGTGGAAGGCTTTATCTATCGCCTCCTCCAGTGGTCCCGGTCACCGGTGCCTTTCCAGATTCCCACCACCGGCGGCCAGCAGGAATCCCTGCCCTGGATCGAAAGAAACCTGGGCGACAAACTGGACAACCCCTACACCACCAAGCACGTGATCGGCCGTATGGCTCTGGAAGTCTTTGCCTTTCGCAGCCTGTTCCGGAACCTTAGGAGCGAATTGCGCCAGGACCCGGAAAACCCCGGGGGGGCCCGCTTGATTCACTGGTCCTACAAGTGGCTGTGGCTGGGGGCCATCGCCTTCCATTACGCCTTCCTGGTCGTTATCCTGCGGCACCTGCGCTTTTTCACCGAGCCGGTGCCGGGCTTCATCCAACTGCTCGACAAGGTGGACGGCTTCTTCCAGTTCTTCACCCCGGTCTTCTACCTCAGCGGCGCGGTGCTGGTGGTGGCGGTCGCCTATCTGCTGGCCCGCCGCCTCACCAATCCCATGCTGCGCTATATTTCCCTGGTGCCCGATTATTTTCCCCTGTTGTTGATCCTGGCCATCGGCCTTTCCGGGATCCTCATGCGCTATGTCTATAAGGTGGACGTGGTGGCCGTCAAAGAGCTGACCCTGGGTCTGGTGACCCTGCACCCCAAAGTGCCGGCGGGCATCGGCCCCATCTTTTTCGTCCATATCTTTCTGGTGAGCGTGTTAATCGCCTACTTCCCCTTCAGCAAACTGATGCACGCCCCCGGGGTCTTCCTGAGCCCTTCCCGGAATATGGCCACCAACACCCGGGCGGTGCGGCACGTCAATCCCTGGAATTACCCGGTGAAGTTCCATCATTATGACGAATACGAAGATAGATTTCGGGAAGCCATGGTAGAGGCCGATATCCCGGTGGAAAAGGAGTTGGAGAAACATGGCCAAAGCTAAGACCACGGTTCCAAAACCGGAAGAAATCCTACCCGGGATAAGCTATAAGACCCCCGCCAAGGGCTGGATGGACGTCAAGCCGGAATTCAAGCCGGGAACCTACTGCAATCCCGCTAACCCCAAGTGGGCGGAATGGATCGAATATCCGTTCCGCCGCCACTGGTCGGTAACCGAAGCGGACTGGCACCTGCCCGCCGATTGGAAGGAGATCGTCCTCCAGGGCATGGAAGACCGCCTCAACCGCTTCCGTTCCCTGAAGCTCTTCTTCGACATCTGCGTTCGCTGCGGCGCCTGCGCCGACAAGTGCCACTTCTTCCTGGGCACCGGGGACCCCAAGAATATGCCGGTGCTCCGGGCCGAGTTGATGCGCTCGGTTTACAAGCGCTATTTCAAACCGGCGGGTAAAATCCTGGGAGAGCTGGTGGGGGCCCGGGACCTCACGGAAGAGGTGATCAAGGAGTGGTTCTACTATCTCTACCAGTGCACCGAATGCCGGCGCTGCTCCCTGTTTTGCCCTTACGGGATCGACATGGCCGAAATGACCATCCTGGGCCGGGAACTCCTGAGCTCCATCGGGGTAAACATCGAGTGGACCATGGCCTCGGTGGCCCAGTGCTATGACAAGGGCAGCCACATCGGCGCCACCCCCCAGGCGATGAAGGACATGATCGACTTCTTCGCCGAGGAAAACGAGCGGGTCACCGGCATCGCCACCCCGATCACTTACAATCGCAAGGGTGCTGAGATCCTCTTCGTGGCACCCTCGGGGGATTACTTCGCCGACCCGGGCACCTACACCTTCATGGGGTACCTGCTGCTCTTCACCTACCTCGACCTCGATTGGACCCTGAGCACCTATGCGGGGGAAGGCGGCAACTTCGGCTTCTTCATGTCCCACGAAATGGGCAAGCGCCTCAACGCCAAGATCTACCACGAAGCCAAGCGCCTGGGGGTGAAATATATTATCGGCGGCGAATGCGGCCACATGTGGCGCATCGTCAACCAGTATATGGACACCATGAACGGGCCGGCGGATTTCCTGGAGGTGCCCAAATCGCCCATCACCGGCACGGTGTTTAAAAACGCCGCCGCCACCAGGATGATTCACATCTCGGAGTTCACCGCCGACCTGATCCGGCATAACAAGTTGCAGTTCGACACCCAGCGCAACGCCCATATCAAGCTGACTTTTCACGACTCCTGCAACACCAGCCGGGGCATGGGGATCTTCGAGGAACCCCGCTACATTATAAAGAATGTCCTGCCCGAAGGGCATTTCTTCGAGATGCCGCCCAACACCATCCGGGAGAAGACCTTTTGCTGCGGCAGCGGCAGCGGCTTCAACGCCGACGAATATCTGGAGACCAGGATGCGGGGCGGGCTGCCCCGAGCCAACGCCGTCCGCTACGTGGCCGACAAATACGGAGTGAACCATCTGGGCTGCATCTGCGCCATCGACCGGGCGGTGTTTCCCGCCCTGATGAATTACTGGGTCCCGGAGGTGGAGGTCACCGGCATCACCGAAATGGTGGGCAACGCCCTGGTATTTCCCGATGAGATCGAGCGCACCACCGACCTCAGGGATCGAGACCTGGTAGGCGTTGGTTCGCCTGAGGAAGGGGAGGAAGCGGACTAGCCATGGCAGATAAATACCAAAACGAATTCGGTGGCTTTGCCGAAAAGCCCAAGGTCCCCAAGAAGTTTTATGACCTCAAATATATCCTCTTGGGCCTGGTCATCTTCTTCGGTCTGGTTTTCTCTCCCATCTTGCCCAACCTGGGGAAGATCGTGGCGGCGCCTTCACCCAACCTGGACACCCCGGCCATCCTCAAGCTGGCAAAGAAGGACCGGCAGTGCGTCATGCCCACCCCCTACATGCGGGCCTACCATATGCAGATGCTGATAGATTGGCGGGAGGCGGCGATACGCCACGGCAACCGGGAATTCATCTCGCCATCGGGCAAGAAGTACGTCGCCAACCTTTCCGACACCTGCATGGGATGTCACTCCAATAAAAGCAAATTTTGCGATCAATGCCACAACTTTGCCGCGGTAACCCCCAACTGCTGGGGTTGCCATCAGGATATGGAGAAGAAGGAGCAGAAGGTGGCGCAGGGGGGGGCCAAGTGATGGGTATGGACAGAAGGGATTTTATCAAGCTGGCCGGTCTCTCCACCTTACTGGGGCTGGGGGCCAATTCCGCCTTGGAACTGCTGCGGCCCGGTCAGGCAGCCGCCGCCCTGGAGGGGGAGGCGAAACCCCTGACCGCCAAGAGATGGGCCATGGTGGTCAACATGCGCCAGTTGGATGAGCAGACTGCCCAGAAATGCATTGCGGCCTGCGACCGGGTCCACAACATCCCCGATTTCGCCAATCCCATCGATCCGGCCATGAAGGTCAGACCCGCGGATAAGGCCCGCTGGGAGATCAAGTGGATCTGGACCGAGCCTTATGAGAACGCCTTTCCCGGGGACACCCAGGAGTATATGGACGAGAAGGTCAGGAAGCTTGATTTCCTGCTGCTTTGCAACCATTGCGACAACCCCCCCTGCGTGCGGGTCTGCCCCACCAAGGCCACCTTCCGCCAGGAAGACGGCATCGTCATGATGGATATGCACCGCTGCATCGGCTGCCGCTTCTGCATGGCCGCCTGTCCCTTCGGCGCCCGGAGCTTCAACTGGAAAGACCCTCGGCCTTACATCAAGGAGCTGTACCCCGGTTATCCCACCCGGGAAATCGGGGTGGTGGAAAAGTGCCTCTTCTGCTCCGAACGGCTGGCCATCGGGCTGATGCCCGCCTGCGTGGTAGCTTCCCAGGGAGCCCTGGCCTTCGGCGATCTCAGGGATCCCAAGTCCAAGGTGAGGGAACTGCTGGACGCCAATTTTACCATCCGGCGCAAGCCCTTCCTCGGCACTAACCCTCAGGTTTACTATATCGTGTGAGGTAGCCATGCTGGAAAACGCCTTTACCGGAACCAAGAGATATTATGGAATAATCGCCATTCTGTCGGGGCTCTTCGCCCTGGGATTCCTCTTCTATCTGAAACAGCTCCAAACCGGCCTGGGCATCACCGGCATGGGCCGGGACGTCTCCTGGGGCCTTTACATCGCCCAATTTACCTACCTGGTGGGAGTGGCGGCCTCCGCGGTCATGGTGGTTCTCCCATACTACCTGCACAACTACAAGGCCTTCGGCCGGGTCACCATCCTGGGGGAATTCCTGGCGGTGGCTGCGGTAACCATGTGCGTCACCTTCGTGCTGGTGGACATGGGGCGGCCGGACCGGGTACTCAACGTCTTCAAGTACCCCACTCCCGGTTCGGTCATGTTTTGGGATATCATCGTCTTGAACGGTTATCTCCTGCTCAATATCCTCATCGGCTGGAACGTGCTCGAATGCGAACGCCATGACGTGCCGCCTCCCCACTGGGTCAAGACCCTCATCTATATATCCATTCCCTGGGCGGTCAGCA
Source organism: Desulfobaccales bacterium (assembly GCA_049580385.1). Classification (GTDB taxonomy): domain Bacteria; phylum Desulfobacterota; class Desulfobaccia; order Desulfobaccales; family 0-14-0-80-60-11; genus JAPLJC01. Next base: position 106,708 of record JBAUPV010000007.1, read on the forward strand.
TCCACACGGTAACCGCCTTTCTTTATGCCGGCCTGCCCGGCCGGAGTTACTGGCTCACCGCGCTCATGGCTCCCCGCTTCCTGGCCTCGGCCTTTGCCGCGGGCCCGTCCCTGCTGGTGCTCCTCTGCCTGCTGGTGCGGAAATACACCAAGTTTGACCCGGGGCGGGAGCAGATCCAAAGCCTGGCGAAAATCGTCACCTACGCCACCCTGATCAACGTCTTCTTCTTTTTCTGCGAAATCTTCACGGTGTTTTACAGCCAGATCCCGGAAGAAATGATGCACTTCAAGTACCTGTTTTGGGGGGTGGACGGTTTCGGGCGGCTGGTGCCCTTCATGTGGTTCTCCATCGTCGGCATGACGCTCGCCGCCCTGCTCCTGGTCAATCCGAAGTTTCGCCAGAATGAAAACACCCTGGCGGCCCTGTGCGGCTTGGTGATCATCACCACCTGGATCGACAAAGGACTGGGATTGATGACCGGCGGCTTCGTGCCCAATCCCTTCGACACGATCACCGAATACTGGCCCACCCTGCCCGAGGCCCTCATCGCCCTGGGGGTCTGGGCCCTGGGTTTCCTGGTTCTCACCATCCTTTACAAGGTGGCGGTTTCCATCAAGGAGGAGGTGCGGGCCTAGGCGGGAGGAGCCCACTTGACACCCGATCTCATAAATCCCATCGTATTTATTAACGGCAGGGAACAAGTGCTTAATTCCCCCTCACCCCAGCCCTCTCCCCCCGGCGGGGGGAGAGGGCTGGGGTGAGGGGGGGGCGACAAGAAATATTGCCGTTTTCAAAAAATCGTATACATAAATAAGCGCGCTGCCTGAGGAATCATCTAATTTCGCAAGTGAGGTGCCCGGCACCTTACCAAAAACGTCGCCTTTCGGATCGACGTTTGATATCCGCAAAGAATCCTAAAGGGAGGTAAGTTTAATGGCCTGGCAGGTGGAAGTCGATCACGAAAAGTGCACCGGGGACGAAGAGTGTGTCAATGTTTGTCCGGTGGGTGTCTTTGAAATGCAGGAAGGCAAGGCAGTCCCCGTCAATGAAGAGGAATGCCTGGGCTGCGAGAGTTGCGTCGAGGTCTGCCCCTCCAGCGCAATTACCGTAACCGAAATGTAAATTCGCTTCACCCTTCGCTAAAAACGCCGGCCTGGTTTGCAGGCCGGCGTTTTTGTGCTTGTCTGCCGCCGCTCTCTTCTAAGCCTGGAAGGGATTAACCAGGTGGACCGGCGCCCGGGAGTTGGCCAGCACCTTTTTGGCCACGCTGCCGAAATCGCTGCTCCTTTGGTCCATGTCACCATGGCCGCGGCCATGAGTGGTGAGCACCACCAGGTCCGCCTTCTCTTTCTTGACGGCCTTGAGGATCTCGGCGGCCGCCTCACCCTGCACCAGGCTAATCTCGATCTTGGGGCAGGCCTTCAACTCCTTTTCGCAGACTTGCTCCAGCTGTTTTTTGGCGTGTTTCAATTCCCAATCCTGAAAAAGCTTCACGTGCTCCGGGCTGGGATAGTTGCCATATGCGGGAAATAGGGCCATTAAATCGACTCCCACATAGAGGAGGACGACCTTGGCTTGATACTTTTCCGCCAGCGATTCCACGTGCTTGGCGGCTTTGATCGAATTTTTGGAAAGATCGGTGGGCCAGAGAATGGTGCGCACTTCCATAGAAAAACCTCCTGTCCGCGAGGTAGATATTCCAGTGAATCACAAGCTGAAGGCCTGCGCCGCTGGTTCCTTGAGCACTGAAAATGTTACCGGCAAGCTAAAAATATGGCCGCCCCGCCGGATGTCAAGGCCTCTCTGACGGTCTGGAAAGGTCTGCCGCCGGGGGTCTTTCAATTTTTTGGGGACGGAGTAACTTTTTGCGTCCTGTTTATTACTCACCACTTTTCGCCACTGGCAATCTTTCTTAAAACGGCGGGGTCGGTAATAGTTATCCTGCCCTTCTCAACTTCGATGACGCCTTGACTCTTCAATCGGGACAGAGTTCTGGACAAGGTTTCGCCAATCGTTCCCAGATAGGCAGCCAGATGGCTCTTGGTGGTGGGTAATTCCAAGGCCAGCCCTTTCTCAATCGTGCCGTGACTCTCCTGGCAGCGCTCCAAAAGGTAGCGGGCCAGACGGGCCGAAACTTCTTTTAAGGAAAGATCTTCCAGTTGCCGGGTCAAGTGGAGCATCAAGCGGCTCAAGGTGGCTAACATATTCCGGGCCAGCGTGGGTGAGGCCGCCAGGTGCCGCAAGAACGGGGCTTTGGGGAAGAACAGGGTTTGACAATCCTCCAGGGCCATGGCGGTGGCCGGGTAGGAGGCGTCGCTGAAGACCGCGGCCTCGGCGAAGGTCTCTCCGGGCCCCACCAACCTGATGATATATTCCTTGCCATCCGGAGAGCTCTTCACCAGTTTGACAGAGCCGCGGCTGAGGAGGTAGAACCCCTGGGCCTCTCTGCCCTCCTGGAAGATGGTGGCCTGGCGGGCGAAGGCCTTGCTCACCGAAAGGCTCGCCAGGGCCAAAAGATCCGCGTCCGGCACCCCGGAGAAGAGATAGACGTCTTTAAGGAATCTCTTTTTTTGCCCGGTTTCACCAATGCCCGTGTCCGTCACTGCGCCCTCCTCCCGCCCTCTCAGGGGTTATCTAAAACTTGCCTGATTATCATAAATAAATCAAGATGCTGGCGGCCAGCGCCGGCAGGCCGCGGATAACTGTTGACGCCTTGAGACTCCCTTGGTAGATTTGAGACCTCTGCAAAAAACCATTCGGAACCGTAGCCCTCGGCTGGAGGCGGCGCCAGGACCCCTGCTCTCCCCAACCTCGGGGGCCGCAGGAAGCCGGGAATAAATTTCCGGTTTTTTCAGAGGATTCGACTTTTCTTTAATCCTGGGTGCAGGACCCCGGAAAACCTCCACCCCCACGCGCAGGAGGGCCTCATGAGCCGCTATGCATGGCCGTTAATTATTATCCTAACCCTGGCGCTCTGCCTGGCCGCCGGCTGCGGCCGCAGCCCGGACAATGAAATCCGCCTGGGGGTCAATGCCGAACTCACCGGCAGCAAACCCACGGTGGGCGATGGCTGCAAAAAGGCAGCGGAACTCCTGGCCGCCCAGGTCAACGAGCAGGGCGGCCTGAAGGTGGGAGACAAGAAATATCCCATCCGGCTGTTCGTGGAAGACAACGAAGACAAGGCCGAGGCGTCCGCGGCCGTGGCCCAGAAGCTCATCAGCGAGGACAATGTCCTGGCCATCATCGGACCCAACACCTCGGGTAACGCCATCCCCGCGGCCAGCATCTGCGAACAAGCGGGGGTGGTCATGATCAGCCCCTGGTCCACCAACCCCAAGACCACCGCAGGCAAGAAGTTCGTCTTCCGGGCCTGTTTCATTGACGATTTTCAGGGCCACGTGATGGCCAAATTCGCCCGGGAGACCCTCAAGGCCCAAACCGCCGCAGTGCTCTACGATGTGTCTTCGGAATACAACAAGGGCATTGCCGAATTCTTCAAGAAGGATTTTGAGGCCGCAGGCGGCAAGGTGGTGGCCTTTGAATCCTACACCAAGGACGACAAGGATTTCTCCTCCCAGCTTACCCTCATCAAGGCCGCCAATCCAGGGGTCCTGTTCCTGCCCAACTACTACAATGAAGTCCCCCTGCAGGTGGAGCAGGCCCGGCAACTGGGGATCACCTGCCCCTTCATCGGCTCCGACTCCTGGGGCAGCCAGGAAATCTTGACTCTGGGCGGACAGTACCTGGAGGACTCCTACTTCAGCAGCCATTATGCCCCGGATATTGCTACGGAAACCGCCCAGAAATTCATCCGCGCCTATGATGCCAAATACGGCAAAAAACCCGACGACGTGTGCGCCCTTACCTACGACGCCATGGGCTTGCTGTTGACCGCCATCACTAAGGCGGGGGTCCTGGATCGCCAGAAGGTGCGAGACGCCCTGGCCAGTGTGCAGCGATACGAAGGGGTGACCGGCACCATGAAATTCCATGGCACTGGCGACCCCATCAAGAGCGCGGTAATCATCCACGTGAAGGACGGTAAGTTCAATTATTTTTCCACCGTGGAGCCCTAAGAGGCGGTTTTCGGCAACCGCCAGGAGTCACAGGAATCTCATAAATATGCTGAACTATCTACTCCTCCCCTCGCTTGGGCGGGGGGAGGAACCTTGTGGCAACCTGCCTCTCCCACAAAATCAGGCCCTTTTTCAACCTCTCTCCTTAACCCTAAACCCGGGCACGGAAATTAAAGACCCATGTTCACCATCCTGGCGCAAAATGTCCTGAACGCCCTGCAACTGGGAAGCGTTTACGCCCTCATCGCCCTGGGCTATACCATGGTCTACGGCATTCTCACTATGATCAACTTCGCCCACGGCGATATCTTCATGGTGAGCAGCTATCTCAGCCTGGCCGGAGCTCTCCTGCTGCTGGGCCTGCCCCTGCGCCTGCCCCCTTTTCTGGTGTTCACCGGGGCCCTGGTCTTCAGCATGACCCTCACCGCGCTCCTGGGAGTGGCCATCGAACGCCTGGCCTACCGGCCATTGCGCCAGGCGCCCCGGGTCTCCGCGGTGATCACCGCCCTGGGGGTGGGCCTGTTCCTGGAAAATTTCACCATGGGACTGTTGGGGCCGGCGCCCCGGCACTTTCCGGCGTTGATTAACATGACCCCCTGGGAGGTGGCCGGCCTCACCATTACGCCTCTGCAAGTGCTCATCATCCTGTTGGCCGCAGCCCTGATGATCCTCCTGGACCTCCTGGTGCGCCGCACCCTGCTGGGCATGGCCATGCGAGCCATCTCCTACCACCGCCCCATCGTGCCCCTCATGGGGGTATCGGTTGACCGGGTCATCTCCCTCACCTTCGCCATCGGCTCAGCCATTGCCGCGGCCGGCGGCCTGATGTTCGCCCTGGCCTACCCGGTGCTGGACCCCTACATGGGCATCCGCATCGGCTGGTGGGCCTTCATCGCCGCGGTGGTGGGCGGCATCGGCAATATCCGGGGCGCCATGCTGGGAGGCTTTATCCTGGGCACGGTGGAAGTCTTCACCCCGCTGCTGCTGCCGTCTTCCACCTACCGGGACTTTGTGGCCTTCTCGCTGCTGCTGCTGCTCCTGGTCTTCAAACCCACGGGCCTCCTGGGTAGGCCGATATTTGAAAGGGTATAATTTTGGGGGAAGGGGTGATAGGTACTTTAACTACTGCCGCTGACCTTCGAGATAAATTGCGCCGCGACTTTGAGAGACTGAAAAGTAAGCCATTAAGCTCTGACGCTGCCTTTAACTTTTTTGTCACTGCTGAGCATATGCTCGACTGGGTTTATCCGAAACGCATCAACAAGGAAAAACGAACGAATGCTCGGAAGAAATCCGTTGTGTTACAGGTATGTTCCCATTTGGCTAACGGTGCGAAGCATTTTGAGTTAGAAGGTCGGCACCACAACTCAGTGTCATCGACTGGGGCAGGGGTGGGTTGGTCGAGAGAGGGTTTTTTTGCACCAGACTATTTTGCGGATGGCTACTTTGAAGAAAGACTTGTGGTAAGCCTGAAAGGCGATGCCGCCAAGGAGCTTGGTCAGAGCATCGGAGCAATCGAACTGGCTGAGAAAGTTATTGCATATTGGGACAAGCATCCGCTTGCTTAGTTCTATAGGGCGGGCCGTGCCCGCCGAATTACGGGGCACTGACCACTGATTACTATTGAATGCTAATTTCTAATAAACGAAAACCTCTTTTAATCTGGCTCGCCACCGCCCTCTTCTTGGCCGTGGCCCGGGTCTTGCCGGACAGCGGCCTGCTCAACCCCTACGTGGTGCAGATTATGATGTACGTGGGGATCAATATGATCCTCACCCTGAGCCTCAATCTGGTCAACGGTTACATGGGGGAATTCTCCGTGGGCCATGCCGGCTTCATGGGCATTGGCGCCTACGTAGCCTCCATCCTCACGGTGGCGGTGCTGCCCCACTCCTGGTCGCCCTGGCTCTTCCCGGGGGTGCTGGTGACCGGGGGCCTGGCCGCGGCCGCGGCCGGGCTCATCGTGGCCTATCCCTCCTTTCGCACCCGGGGGGATTACCTGGCCATCGTCACCCTGGCCTTCAATATGATCGTCAAGAGTGTACTGGAGAACATCGACGCCGTGGGCGGACCCCGGGGCTACCTGGGCATGCCTCGCCTCACCAGCCTCTTCTGGGTGACGGTCTGGGTCCTGATCACCCTGGCGGCGTTGCGCAACCTGGTGTACTCCAATTTCGGACGGGGCATCATGGCCATCCGCGAGGACGAGATGGCTGCCAACCTCACTTCGGTGAACACCCGCCGCCTGAAACTTTACGCCTTCCTGATTTCGGCATTTTTCACCGGGCTGGCCGGGGGCCTGTATGCCCACCTGCTGCAGTTCATCGACCCTCGGAGCTTCTCCATTCTCAAGTCCACCGACATGCTGGTGATGGTCTATCTGGGCGGGATGGGCAGCCTCACCGGCTCGCTCCTGGGCGCCACCATCTATACGGTGCTCATGGAACTGCTGCGCTTCCTGGGGATCTGGCGCTGGGTGGTGGGGCCGCTGCTCCTGGTGCTGTTAATGATCTTCAGGCCCCAGGGCCTCGTGGGCTTCAAAGAGGTCCGCTGGCTCAGGCCGGCGCCAATATTTGCCGGCGAGGGGGAGAGCGTGGTGGACGATAAGGAGTGAATCCGGCCATGAGAATAGAGCGAGGCGCGGCGCCGGCGCTGCCGTGGAAAGGCAACCCATGACGCCATTACTGGAAGTCATCGACTTGTCTCACCACTTCGGCGGCCTTGCGGCCATCGCCGATTTTTCCCTAACGGTGCTGCCTGGGGAGCTGGTGGGCCTCATCGGCCCCAACGGCGCCGGCAAGACCACTATCTTTAATCTGATCACCGGGGTCTTTCGCATCGAAACGGGGCAAATTCGCTTTCAGGACCAGGACATCAGCGCCTGGGGCTCTCCCCGCATCACCGCGGCCGGCATTGCCCGGACCTTCCAGAACATCCGCCTTTTCAAAGGGTTGAGCGTTCTGGACAACATCCGCCTGGGGGCCTTTGCCCAGCACCGCTACGGCCTTATGGGGGCACTGGGCCGCAGCCGCGCCTTTAGGGACGAAGAGCAGCGCCTGAGCCGGCGGGCCTGGGAGTTGCTGGAACGCTTTCAGTTGAGCCGCTACGCCGAGACCCCGGCCTGGAACCTGCCTTATGGGGAGCAGCGCCGCTGCGAGATGGCCCGGGCCCTGATCAGCAGCCCCCGGCTGCTGCTTCTGGATGAGCCCGCCGCGGGCATGAACCAGGCCGAGGCCGAGGAGCTGATCCGCATCATCCGCGAGTTGAAAGACGAGTTCCGCTTGACCATCATCCTGATCGAGCACCAGATGCGGGTGGTCCTGAACCTCTGCCAGCGGGTGACGGTCCTCGATTTCGGCAGCACCATCGCCGCCGGCCCGCCCCAGGAGATCCAGCATCACCCCGCAGTCCTGGAGGCCTACCTGGGGCGGGACAGCTCCCTATCCGAAGAGGAGGCGATTGTCTAATGACCCAGCCTCCCCTCCTGGCGGTTGAAGATCTGTGGGTCTCCTATGACCGCATCAACGCGGTGCGGGGGGTCTCTTTTGCCGTGGGGGCCGGCGAGATCGTCACCCTGATCGGAGCCAACGGCGCCGGTAAATCCACCATCTTACAGGCGATTTCGGGACTCTTGCCGGTGGCCCGGGGACGGGTTACCTTCCTGGGGGAGAATCTGCTCCGCCTGCCGGCGCACCTTCGGGTGAAGCTTGGGGTGGCTCATGTCCCTGAGGGCCGGGGCATCTTCGGCAACCTGACGGTTCTGGAAAATCTGCGCCTGGCGGCCTACCTGCGCCGGGACGGCCAAATCCAGGGGGACCTGGAGGAGGTCTTCCACCTCTTTCCCCGGCTGGGGGAACGGCGCCACCAGTGGGGCAACACCCTGTCCGGCGGCGAACAGCAGATGCTGGCGGTGGGAAGGGCCTTGATGAGCAGGGCCAGGCTCTTGCTGTTGGATGAGCCCTCCATGGGCCTGGCCCCCTTCCTGGTGCGGGATATCTTCCGGGTGATCCGGCGGATCAACCACCAGGGGACCGCCATCCTGCTGGTGGAGCAAAACGCCAATCTGGCCCTGGAGGTGGCCCACCGGGCCTATATCCTGGAGACCGGAGAGATCATTCTATCGGGTCCGGCCGGCGAACTGCGCCATCACCCCCAAGTCCTGGAGGCCTACCTGGGGGGGTAGGGGCGGTTCGCCGGGGGCGCTCTATGGTCACCCCATTGTTAAGAGCTTACCCAGATAGCGGCCCTTTATGACGACTAAATCCCGCAGAAAAAATATTCGTTTGCAAGGATTCGACTACGCCCAGGAAGGTGCGTACTTCATTACCCTTTGCACCCATAATCGCTTCTGCCTGCTGGGCGAGGTCATCGACCAGGAAATGCGGCTGAACGATTGGGGCAGGGCAATCGAATCGGAATGGCTCCAAATTTCAAAATTGCGCCCCTATGTTTTGCTGGATTACTATGTGATTATGCCCAATCATTTCCACGCCGTATTTTTCTTGCAAAACCAGGAAAGGGCGACCCAGCGGGTCGCCCCTACCAAGGAAAAATCGCCAAGCGGTCCTGCACCCTGGTCAGTGGGAGCCATCGTTGCCCAGTTTAAATCGCAGGTTACCAAACGGATCAAGTCATCCGGGAGAATCCCCAATGGCCTCCTTTGGCAACGCAATTATTATGAACACGTGGTCCGAGATGAAGATGATTTGAACCGTATTCGCCAATACATTGAAGACAATCCGGCCGCCTGGCTCGAAGATGAGTATTATTCCCCGTAGGGGCGACCCGCTGGGTCGCCCTGGCCTCTCAATCTTCTGCGATCTTTTCGATGTGGTGGACCCGGAGAAATAACCCGGGCTTCAAGGGGGAGAGCTCACCGTAGATCAGAATGTGGTCCAGACGCTTGATCTTATACTGCTTCTCCTGCTCCGGGCTCAGGGCCGCCAGGTCGTAATAGCCCTCCATCTTTTCCGAGGCGTAAGTGGCGAACCATTTCAGCCGGTACCAACGCACCGGGTAGCGGAACAGGGTCAGGTAATTCCTCACTACGGCCGGATCATAGGTGAGATATTGCCAAAAATAGGCCCGGACGCAAACCAGGTCGCCGGCCTTGAGCCCGGCCCGGTCGGGGTGCAGCAGGTCCTGATAGGCGATGGCGCGATAGGCCTGGGCGTCGAAGATCGGGGGGACCGGCCGCAGTTCGCCGCAGGCGCTGGCCGCCAGGCAGACGGCCAGGGCCAGCCAGATCCCTAAATAGCGCCCCCTCCGACCGGCGTCCCCGGCTGCTCCGGGACGGGCGGCCGCCGCTCTCCTCATTAATACGCACTCCCGTTTCGCAAGATGAGCGCCGCACCTTGCTGCCAGCCGGCGCCGCCCCGGCGGGACGCTTGGTGGGCAAAGGCTACCCTGCCGCCGGCGTGATACCTCATAATTGCCCTGAGATTTTCAACTACGGTTTTTGACCTCCCTTTGAAAAAGGGGGCCAGGGGAGATTTGCAGTAACCTCCTGAAATCCCCCCCCTTAATTCCCCTTTTCTAAAGGGGGACTTTAAGACCCTTGGAACCCTGAGTTTTCTTGATTTACCACACTATTTAAGAACCACGCTAGTATCGTGTTCCACGGAAACGTTGCCTAAGTGCTTTGCCTTTTCCATTCCCCCTTGAGGGGGGTTATCTCAAGCCGAAAGAAACACGTGGGCCAGCACCCGGGCGTCCCCCAGGAGGTTGCTCAGCAGGCAGAATTCGTTGGGCTGGTGGGCGGTGTCGCTCACCGTCATCCAGACCGCGGCCGGCAGCCCCTGCTGCCGGAAAAAGGCGGCCACCGTGCCGCCGCCGATGCCCTGGGGGGAACCCTCACGGCCATAGACTTCCCGGATAGCCGCCTGTAACGCCAGGACCACCGGCGCCACAGGCGGGGTGGGGGGGGCGCCGGGCAACTCCTGCACCGGCTCCACTTCCAGGGTTACGCCGAACTTTGCCGCCACTTCGGCGCCGATGGCCCGGACCCGGCCCACCACCCCGGCCAGGTCAATCTCCGGCAGCACCCGGCAGTCGAGGTAAAAGACGTCCCGTCCCGGAATGGTGTTGATATTGTCGATGTTGGCCTCCTTGCGGGTAGGCTCGAAGGTGCTCTCCGGCGGTTGGAACAGCTCGTTTTTCAGGGGAAATTCCCGGGACAACCCTTCCAGGGCCACGATCAGGTGGGCGCAGGCCCTGAGGGTGTTGCGCCCCAATTCCGGGCGGGAGGCATGGGCCTGGCTTCCCGTGAGGGTCAGCTTCAGCCACAGGATCGATTTCTCCGCTATTTCGATGAGGGTGCCGTCCGCACTGCCGGCGTCGGGCACGATGATCAGGTCCTCCTTAGAAAAGAGGTGGGGGGCGCTGCGCAATAAAAACTCCAGGCCCAAGTGGCTGCCCATCTCTTCGTCGGCCACCAGGGCCAGGGCCACGGACCGCGAAGGTGTCAGCCCCAGGTCCAGGAAGGCCTTGGCCGCCATCAGGGAGATGACGATGGCCTGGTGATTATCCTCGGTGCCCCGGCCATAGAGGCGGTCTCCCTCCACCTTCAGGGTAAAGGGGTCGGAGTGCCAGAGGGAAAGCTCCCCCGGCGGCACCACGTCCAGGTGGCTGAGGACCCAGACCTTCTCGGGCCTCCGCCCCGGCAGCCAGGCCACCAGGTTAGGGCGCTGGCCTTCGGCCAGGCGGGCATCCGGGGCCGGGAAGGAGTCCACCTTGAGGCCCCAGCCTTCCAACAGTTCTTTCAGGAAGGCGGCTTTAGCTCCTTCGCCGGGGCCGCCGTTTTCCGGTCCCACCGCATTGCGGCGCACCAGTTGCCGCTGCAGCTCCACCATTTCCGGGCGATAGCTGGCGAGAAGCTCGGACAGGCGTTGGAAGTCATCATCCCGGCTCATCAAAGTCCCTCCGCTGGCGGCTAATTCTTCGACCTAAGACTAAAAAAGGCCAAAAATAAATTTAACGAACAGTCGCCCGGGCTTTTCCTTCGTCCTGCCATCATATATAATTCTGCTCTTTAAGGGCAAGTCTGTTTTGCCGATGGCCGCCTGATTACTTTCGCATCCCACCGAGCCAAGGAGGCTAGACCGTCCCATGAAGATTAAGCGCATCGCCCACTTAGGAATCGCGGTGAAGGACCTGGACCCCCCCAAGAAGCTCTACCAGGAGACCCTGGGCCTGAAACTCAAGGGGGAGGAGGCGGTGGAGACCCAGAAGGTCCGGGTGAGCTTCCTCCAGGTGGGGGAGTCGAACCTGGAGCTGCTGCTGCCCATCGCGGCCGACAGCCCGGTGGCCAAATTCCTGGAGACCAAGGGGGAAGGCTTCCACCATCTGGCCCTGGAGGTGGATGATATCGAGGCTGCGGTGGCGGAACTGAAGGCGGCCGGGGTGCGGCTCATCGATGAAACCCCCCGGGAAGGGGCCCACGGCTCCCGGGTGGCCTTCATCCACCCCAAGGCCACCTTCGGCCTGTTGGTGGAGCTGTGCCAGTTCACCTCTTGAAGCCCTGGGGCATGAATCGTCTTGTAGGGGCGCACCCCAGGTTGGGGCGGACCGGCTGGTCCGCCTAAAGCTGGCTGGATAGGGGCGACCCAGCGGGTCGCCCCTACATATACAATGGCATTTACAAGCTTTTTCCCTCTCCCCCTTCGGGGGGGAGAGGGCAGGGTGAGGGGGGGGTATGAAAAAGGTGATGAAGCCACCCCTCACCCCAACCCTCTCCCCTCTCAGGGGAGAGGGGGTTTAGTTGCGTCGGTATAGTATGTTGATATCGCTGAAATTAGCAGGATCTAGAGTTTAACTGCAAGATAGTATAATCTACTGCTTGTGATTTTCTTGCCGGACACTACTGGGATTTAGAGGGATTTCAGGAGGTTATTTTAAATCCCCCCTGCCCCCCTTTTTTCAAAGGGGGGGTAAACCGTATTTGGAAATGTCATAGCTTTAATTACGGCTTCCCACTAATTTTACCGGGTTAGAGGTCCAAATCCTATGGCCATCACAGTCGCGGCCCTGGCCTCCCAGGTGCAGGTCAACATTCCCTTTTCCTACCTGCTGCGGGGCTATTTGGAGCGTTTCCTGGAACTGGGCCTCAATCCCGAGATCGGCCTGGATGCCTACAGTTTAAGCCGCTATCCCCCCCGGGTCTTCCGCAAGGCGGCCCGGGCCTTTCAGGCGGCGGGCAGGCGCATCACGCTGCACGCCCCCTTCCAGGACCTGCTGCCGGGATCGCTGGATGACGCCATCCTGGCCGCCTCCCGGCGGCGCCTGCGCCTGGCGTTTTCTTATCTGCCGGTTTTCCGGCCGGCGGCGGTGGTCTGCCACCTGGGTTTTGATTCCCGACTCTATGACGGCGACCTCGAGGAATATCTGGCCAGGTCTGCGGCCACCTGGAAGGAGCTGTCCTCCCGAGCCGCGGCCCAGGGGAACGTGCGAGTCATGCTGGAAAATGTTTACGAAACCGATCCGGAACTGCTGCTCAAGATAATGCGCCGGGTGGCTGCCCCCAATCTCCAGGTTTGCCTGGACGCGGGCCACCTGTTCGCCTTCGGCGGCGGCGACCTGGCCCGCTGGCTCGACACCCTGGCTCCGGTTATCGGGCAGTTGCATCTCCACGACAACCGCGGCGATGCCGATTCCCACCTGGCCCTGGGAGCCGGCACCATTCCCTGGCAAGAGATTCTGCGCTTCCTGGCGGACCGCGGGCCGCGGCCCCTCATCACCCTGGAGCCTCACCAGGAAGGCAGCCTGCAACCCTCCCTGGAGGCCCTGGCGCAAATTTGGCCCTGGGAAGACTGATAAAGGCAGTTTTCCGTTTTCGGTTTTCGGTTTTCGGTTTTCGGTGAAAGGCAAAACCGAAATCAAAGACCCCATAACAGAAACAGCAAACCCAAGCTGTAGGGTGGGCACTGCCCACCAATCCCTGATAAAGGCAGTTTTCCGTTTTCCGTTTTCCGTGAGAGTCCAGGCCAAAGCCTGTTAGCAGATATATAGCAAACAGATATCCTTTACAGGCTGACACCTTGTAGTTACAATAATCGCCAGGGATAATCGCCTAATGGTGCGGGGAAGGCGCGGCGGGCGATTCCCAGTGACTGACGAGGGCTGGCTCACCCTATGAAGCGATTGTCCATCCTGGGCTCCACCGGATCGATCGGCCGGAGCACCCTGGCGGTGGTGGCAGAATACCCCGATAACTTTGCGGTGGTAGGGCTGGCTGCCGGCAAGAACGTCGAACTGCTGGCGGAGCAGGTGGCGCGCTTCCGCCCGGCTCTGGTTTCCGTGCAGGATGAGGAGACGGCGGCCCGACTTCGAGAGTTGGTGGCCCCGGGCCCGGCAATCCTGGCAGGGCGGGCCGGCGCCCTGGCGGTGGCCACCGCTTCGGTGGAGATGGTGGTTTCCGCCATGGTGGGGGCGGTGGGTCTGGAACCCACCCTGGCGGCGATTCGGGCCGGTCTGCCGGTGGCCCTGGCCAACAAGGAGACCCTGGTAGCCGCCGGTCCCCTGGTGATGAACCTGGCCCGGGAACGGGGCGTCCCCCTGATTCCGGTGGACAGCGAACACAGCGCCATCTTTCAGGCCCTCCAGGGGCAACGCCGCGCCGATATCCGCCGCCTGTGGCTCACCGCGTCCGGGGGACCGTTTCGCTCCTGGGGAGCGGACCGGCTGGAACGGGCCACCGCGGCCCAGGCCCTGAAACACCCCAACTGGAGCATGGGGCCCAAGATCACCATCGACTCCGCCACCCTGATGAACAAGGCCCTGGAAGTGATCGAGGCCTCGGTATTATTTGGACTGCCGGTGGACCAGATCGGGGTCTATGTCCACCCGCAGAGTATCGTCCATTCCCTGGTGGAGTTCGTGGACGGGTCGGTCATCGCCCAGTTGGGAGTTCCGGACATGCGCCTGCCCATTGCCTATGCCCTGAATTACCCGCGCCGCCTCCCCCTGAATTCTCCCCCTCTGGACCTGTGCCGGATTGCCCAGCTCACTTTTGAGACCCCTGACCAGACCCGCTTCCCGGGCCTGGCCCTGGGCTACGCCGCGGCCCGGGCCGGCGGCACCATGCCCGCGGTGCTCAATGCCGCCAACGAAGTGGCGGTGGCCGCCTTCCTGGACGGCCGCCTCAGCTTTCCGGAGATCCCCGGGGTAGTGGCCCGGACTATGGAGGCCCATGAAGCCGGCGATCTCACCGACCTGGGCCAGGTCTTGACGGTCAATGAATGGGCCAGGGATTTTGCCGCGGGCCTGATACCTCCCAAGGTTGGCGACTAAAGAGATGGGCTTCCTCTCAGCCGGCCTGGCCTGGCCGGAGCCCAGCGCCCCGGCAGCTCCGGGAAAAGCCCCTTTAGCCTCCCGGCCAAGGCGTGCCGGGCAGGCTAATGCAAACATTTTCGAGGAGAACCACCCCCAAACATGTCCATCATAATCACTATCCTGGCGACCGTTTTTGTGCTGGGGATGCTGATCTTCATCCATGAACTCGGGCATTTCCTGGTAGCCAAGCTTTTTGGGGTTAGAGTGGAGGCCTTCTCCCTGGGCTTCCCCCCGCAACTGGTGCACAAAAAGATCGGGGACACCGACTACCGTTTGTCGGTGGTGCCCCTGGGGGGTTATGTCAAGATGCTGGGGGAAAACCCCGGCGAGGAGATCCCTCCGGAGCTGCAACCTTTCTCCTTCATGCACCAGTCCCTTTGGCACCGCTTCCTCATCATACTGGCCGGGCCGATCTCCAACCTGATCCTGGCCTTTGTAATCTTATTCCTGGTCTTTGCCGTAAACGGCATTCCCTATCTCACCACGGTAATCACGGAGGTGGAGCCAAATTCCCCGGCGGCGGCCGCGGGCCTGCAACCGGGCGATCAGGTGCTGGATCTGAATGGCCGGCCGGTAAAGCGCTGGGAGGACCTTCCCCCCATAATTCGCCAGACAGGTGAGCACCCGCTCGATCTGACCCTGAAGCGGGGCCAACAGACCATCACGGTGAAAGTCACCCCCCAAAGAGAGGAAGTCCCCAATATCTTCGGCGGCAAATCCTCCGCGGTGATCATCGGCATCCTTAACAATAAGAACCTGGCCATTGACGAGGTGGGGATGGGGCGGGCCTTTGTCCGGGCCGGCGACGCCACCTGGGGAGTCGCCTACTTCACCACGCTCAGCCTTTATAAGGTCTTGGCCGGCGAGGCGCCCATGAAGGGCCTGGGCGGGCCCATCCTCATCGCCCAGGTGGCGGGCCAGGAGGCGAAGGCCGGAATGGCGCCGCTGTTGCAATTTATGGCAACCCTGAGTGTCAACCTCTTCCTGCTCAATCTGCTGCCCATCCCTATCCTGGACGGCGGCCACCTGCTTTTCTGCGTCATAGAGGCGGTGCGGCGGAAGCCGGTGGAGATCCAGCTCCGGGAAATCGCCCAGGGGGTGGGGCTGATGCTGATCCTGGCCTTGATGATCCTGGTATTTTACCAGGATATCGCCCGGCTGGTGAATCCGCCCCACTGAGGCGGCATGCTGATCCTAGCCCTGGATACCGCCACCGACACCGGCAGCCTGGCCCTGGTGGAAGACGAGGAGACCTTGGGGGAATCAACCCTTGCGGGCGCCGGCGCCTATTTGGTCCGGCTGCTGCCCCGGCTGGCGGCCCTGTTTGCCGCCGCCGGGCGGGACCCCGCCGACCTGGGGGCCATCGGCGTCAGCGTCGGGCCCGGCAACTTCACCGGCTTGCGCATCGGCTGCGCCACGGCCAAGACCCTGGCCTGGTCCCTGGGCTGCCCCCTGGTGCCGGTGCCCACCCTGGAGGTGCTGGCGGCCCAGGTTCCCTTTCAACCCCGGAGAATCGGGGTGGTCATGGACGCCAAGAGGGGCGAGGTCTACTGGGGCCTGTACCGCTGCCCGGCAGACCAGCCCCTGGTTGAGGCCGGACCCGTCCGCCTGCCCCTGGCCGAATTCTACCGCCGTCTGACCCCGCCCCTGATCCTCACCGGTCCCTGGGTGAGTACCCTTAAGGACTTGCCTGCGGGGGTGGCGCTGGCGGCCCCGGAAAGCCGCTATCCCCGGGCGGCCACCGTGGCCCTTCTTACCCGGCGGCGCTTGGAGGCGGGCCTGGCCGCCTCGCCCCAACAACTGGCGCCCCTCTACCTGCGCCCGGCCCTGTGAGCCCCAGGGGGCGGCTCCCTCTCATCTCCACCAGCCCTCCCAGGCCCAAAGATGGTTGACATCCGGGCGGAGCCGTGATAAATACTACATTTAACTTACCAATATTTCAGGACTTTTATGGCTCTGGCGTTAGCCCCCGCAGCCGCTTGCGGCTCCGATGACTACTATATCTCTGCCTGCCTGGCCCAGGCCCAAGAAAAGTTGAGCCAGTTCTCCTCCGTTGCGGAAATCGCCGCCCAGGAACGCCTCCTGAACCGCTATCCCCGCCTGGAGCTCCTGGAGGCGCCCCGCCGGGTGCTGGTTTTGGAGGACGGCGACGTTGCCGCCCGGCTGTCCCGGGCCCAGGCTGCGGTCCTCCGGGGCGAGGTGCTCTTCGAGCACGCCGCCGCCGGGGAAGGCACCCGCCTGATGCTGGGTCCCAAATATTTCCTCAATCTCGCCCAGGACCTGAACGTCCCGGAACTGGCCCATCTCCTCAGCCAGGAAAGCGGCCAGCCGATAACTCCGGAGGCCGTGGCGAGCAGCCTCGAGTGCCCCCCCCAGGAGCTGCTGTCCCTGTCCCTGGGCACCCGCCACATGTTGCAACTGGCCTTCGATCTGGAAAAGGTGGCCCGGGCTCACGGGGAAGACCCCAGGGAGGTCTTGAGGCGCCAGCACCTGCTTCTGATCGTTTCCGAGGAGATGCTGGCCCATCTGGAGAAAGAGTTCTACCGATGGAATTTCTTCGGGTTTCGGCCTTCCCAGGTTTTTTTCATGGTGCAAAACAGCTACCATGGATTGAACCTTAAGGAAGGAAGATTTTTTTACGACCGGCAAAGTCCCAGGCGTCTCCATAACCACGGCCAGATGGTGATCCAGCAAACCCTGGACCGGCAGCTCTTTTCCCTGGCAGGGGACCATCCCCGGGAACAGGTCTATCACTCCCGGGAGGAGGTTGACCAGTGGCTGCAGGGGTTCTCGGACAAAATCTCCTATAATATCGAGGACCTGGACTATCTGACCGGTTCCCTCGATTTCGCCGGCCTGGGGCTGGCCCTGGAATTGGGCCAACAGGGGTACCGGATGGTCATGGAAGTGGTGGCCAACAACCCCCAAAAGCCCCAAAAGGGCGGCATGCTGGCCTGGGACCCCGGTCTCTCCAGGGACGTGATGGTAGAAAGTTTCCAGTTGGGGGAGATGTCGCCGGGAGACATCCATTACCTCAACCGGAATTTCAATCACTACCCCCAGCCCGTGGTCTGCTGGCGACAGGTCGGAGAGACGGGCCTGCCCATGCCCATTGCGGTCAAGGACGGCTTCCTCCATTTCCAGCCGGTGCAGGGGGACATCAATTTTCTGGTAAAAACCACCTATTTCCGCCGCCGGGAGCTGCGCCCCATCCGGAGTTTGAAGAGCCCCGCCTCTCTGCCGCTGGCGGTCAACCGCATGCATGCCCAAGACCGCCAGCCGGGATTCCGGGAATTCCTGCGGCGCGGTTTCCTGAGGAGCCCATGACCCAGCCTCGAAAGATGTTCATCAATGTGGCGGACCCGGAGGAATTCCGGGTAGTCATCGTGGCCGAAGGGCAGTTGGATGAGTTTGCCCTGGAAACCTCGGCCCGGGAGCAGACCAAGGCCAATATTTACAAGGCGGTGGTGGTCAACGTCGAGCCCAGTCTCCAGGCCGCCTTCGTCAACTACGGCGGCGAGCGCCATGGATTTTTACCCATCTCCGAGGTGCATCCCGACTACTACCAGGAAAAGGTCCAGGGCAAAGGCCAGACCAAGATCCAGCGGGTCCTGCGCAAAGGCCAGGAGATCATCGTCCAGGTCTACAAGGAAGAGACCGCCAGCAAGGGGGCCTATCTAAGCACTTACATATCCATGCCGGGGCGCAACCTGGTGCTCCTGCCCAAACAGGCCCACCTGGGGATTTCCCGCAAGATCGAAAAGGAGGATGAGCGCCTGCGCCTCAAGGAGCTGGCCCAGGAAATCGGCCTGCCCCCGGAGATGGGTCTCATCATCCGCACTGCCGGGCAGCAGGCCAAGACCAAGGACCTGGCCAAGGACCTCCAATTTCTGCTGCGGCAATGGGAAAACCTGAACCGCACCGCAGCCGATCAAAAGGCCCCCTGCCTGCTCTACCGGGACCTGGACCTGATCACCCGCAGCGTCCGGGATTATCTGACCCCGGATATCAACTCCATTCTGGTGGACGACCCGGAGGCCTACCAACAATTACGCGGCTGGCTGCGGATGGCGGCGCCCCGCCAGCTTCAGGCCCTGAAGCTCTACAAGGACCCGCTGCCCATCTTCAGCCGCTACCAACTGGAGGACCAACTGGACCGCATCTACGCCGAGCTGGTCCCTTTGAAATCCGGGGGCAGCATCGTCATCAACCCCACCGAGGCCCTGGTGTCCATCGACGTCAACTCCGGCCGCTGCACCAGTCAGAAAGAGCTGGAAGAGACGGCCCTGAAATCGAACCTGGAGGCGGCCCAGGAGGTGGCGCGGCAGCTTCGCCTGCGGGACCTGGGGGGCCTGGTGGTCATCGATTTTATCGACATGAGGGACAAGAAACACCAGAAGGAGGTGGAGGCGGCCCTGAAGCAGAGCCTGAAAAGGGACAAGGCCCGGGTGTCAGTGGGCCACCTGTCCAAGTTCGGCCTGCTGGAACTCTCCCGGCAACGCCTGCGCCCCACCGCCGAGGCCAGCGCCTATAACCCCTGCCCCGTCTGCCAGGGCCGCGGCCGCCTCAAGACGGTGCCCACCCTTGGTCTCAGCCTGCTGCGGCAGATCAGCGTCCAGGTGGCCCAAAATCCCATCCAGGAAGTCCGGGCCCTGGTGCCCCTGGAGGTGGGTAATTTCCTTCTCAACCAGAAACGCCGGGAGATTCTGGCCCTGGAAGAGCAATACCATCTCCGCATCGTGCTCACCTCTTCAGCCGGCCTGTCCCCGGAGGAGGTCCAACTCGAATTCATTAAACGGGAGGCTGAGGAACCCAAACGCGAGGCCGCGGAGACCAAAGGCGAGACCCCGGAGGCCAAAGCGGAGCCTCGCAAGTCCCGGCGGAGACGGGGGCCCAGACGGGGGTCCAGACGCGGCGCCAAGGAAGGGTCCCAGGAGGCCCCGCCTCCTCAGGAGGCCCAGTCCCCGGAGCCGGCGGCCGCGCCGGCGGCCCCGGCCCCGGAGCCGGAGCCGGAGTAAAGAGCCGTTTAACCCGGAGACCCCGGGGCGCTCCTGGCGGATCGGTCCCGGGACGCCCGGCGGGGGTGCTAGCAAGGAGAAACCCGCATGCGCAGCAACCTGATGAAGTTGGGCCTCGAAAAATATCCCCACCGCTCCCTCTTCAAGGCCATGGGGCTCACCGACCGGGAGATCGACCAACCCCTGATCGGGGTGGCCAATTCCTTCAACGAATTCATCCCCGGCCACCTCCACCTGAACCAGATCACCCAGGCGGTGAAGGCGGGGGTGCGCCTGGCGGGCGGCACTCCCCTGGAGTTTGGGGTCATCGGCGTCTGCGACGGTCTGGCCATGCACCACCAGGGGATGAAATATTCCCTGCCCTCCAGGGAACTCATCGCCGATTCCGTGGAGGTGATGGCCACCGCCCACCCGGTGGACGGCCTGGTCCTGGTGGCCAACTGCGACAAGATCATCCCCGGCATGCTCATGGCAGCCCTGCGTCTCAATATCCCGGCGATCCTGATCTCCGGCGGTCCCATGCTGGCCGGACGCTACCAGGGAAAAGAAGTGGACCTGATCACCGTGTTTGAGGGGGTGGGGGCCGTCAAGGCCGGGAAGATCTGCGAAGACGAATTGAAGGACCTGGCGGAGTGCGCCTGCCCCGGCTGCGGCTCCTGCGCCGGCATGTTCACCGCCAATTCGATGAATTGCCTCAGCGAAGCGCTGGGGCTGGCCCTGCCGGGCAACGGCACCATCCCCGCGGTGCACGCGGCCCGCTATCGCCTGGCCAAGGAGGCCGGCTTCAAGATCATGGACCTGGTGAACCGCCAGATCCTGCCCCGGGAGATCGCCACCCTGGAGGCCTTTAAAAACGCCATCGCGGTGGACATGGCCTTGGGGTGCTCCACCAACACCGTGCTGCACGTTCCCGCCATCGCCTGGGAGGCCGGCCACGATCTGTCCCTGGACCTGTTTAACGACCTCTCCGACCGCACCCCGCACCTCTGCTCCATGAGCCCTGCCGGCCCCCATCACCTGGAGGACCTGGACCGGGCCGGCGGCATCCCTGCGGTCATGAAGGTTCTCCTGGCGGCGGGGCTGGTGCAGGGCTCGCCCCTCACCGTCACCGGCCGCAACGTGGCCGAAAATCTGGCCGCCGTCCAGGTATTGGACCAGGAGGTCATCCGCCCCCTGGCCAACCCCTACCATCCCCATGGGGGCATCGCCATCCTTCGGGGCAACCTGGCTCCCGACGGCGCCGTGGTGAAACAATCGGCGGTGGATCCCGGGATGCTGGTGCATGAGGGCCCAGCCCGGGTCTTCGATGTCGAAGAGGAGGCCACCCGGTCCATCCTAGGCGGCCAGATCAAGCCCAGCGACATCCTGGTGATTCGCTACGAAGGTCCCAGGGGCGGCCCCGGCATGCGGGAGATGCTCACCCCTACCTCGGCTATCTCCGGTATGGGCCTCGATAAAGAGGTGGCCCTGCTCACTGACGGCCGTTTCAGCGGCGGCACCCGGGGGGCGGCCATCGGCCACATCTCGCCGGAGGCCGCGGACGGCGGGCCCATCGCCCTGGTTCAGGAGGGCGACCGCATCCGGATCGATATCCCGGGCAAGAGCCTGACCTTGTTGGTGGAGGATGCGGAGCTTGAGCGGCGCCGGGCCGGCTGGCAGGCGCCGGAACCCAAGATCCGGCACGGCTACGCCGCCCGCTACGGCCGCATGGTCTCCTCCGGCAGCCAGGGTGCGGTGTGCAAGTGAGGGGGAGGCGAATTGCCTTCCTGGGGCGATTCCTAAGACGGGATATTCAGGCAATCACCTTTAGGTTTTCATCTGGATCTGAATGAGAGTTTAGCCAAATGCGCCGCTTTTCGACCTTCCCGGCGGGAAGCGAAGGGGAAGGGTCCCATAACTGGCAGACCGGCGCGGTAGCGGGCAAACTCACGGTCAATAAAAAATCTAATAATAAAAATAACTTGACCAACTTATCAACAAAACCCCAACCCCTTATTAATACTGTTAACTTTTCTTAAACAATTTTAGGAGAACCTTGAGATGCAGGTGAAGATCGATCGGGAAACCTTGTTGAAGGGAGTGGGACGGACCCTGGGAGTGGTGGACCGCCGGGGCACCATGCCCATTTTGGGCAATTTTCTCATGCAAACCGAGACCAACCAGGTGCGCATCGCGGCCACCGATTTGGAGGTGAGTTTCCGCGGCTTCTACCCGGCAGAGATTCTGGAGCCCGGGGCGGTCACCATCCAGGCCCATTACTTCTTCAACCTCATCAAGGAACTTCCGGGCGACACCCTGGATCTGAGGGCCACGGATAAAGGGGGGATGAAAATTTTGGCCGGCGACTCCCGCTACCAACTGAACGGCCTGCCCGCGGACCAGTTTCCCCCGGTGCCGGAGATCGCCGAGCAGAACCTGGTGGAGGTGGAGAGCCACATGGTGAAGGAGATGATCGAAAAGACCATCTTCTCGGTTTCCCTCGACGATCTGCAATATCATCTTTCCAGCATCTTCTGGGAGCGCCTGGAGGTGGACACCGGCTTCCTGCTGCGCCTCATCTCCACCGACGGCCACCGCCTCACCCTGATCGAGCGCCCCTTGCCCGGCAGCGAGCACCTCTCCATCGAGAAGGGCATTCTGATCCCCCGGAAAGGCATGGCCGAGGTGATCCGGTTCCTGGCGGAAGAGGAGAAGGTTTCCCTGGGCCTGAGCACCCAGAGCCTGGCCCTCAGGGCCGATGACCATTACCTCTTTATCCGGCTGCTGCTGGACAAGAAATTTCCGGAATACCGCCGCATCATCCCGGAAACCTTCGCTTACCGCTTCGCCGTCAACCGCCGGGAGTTCTCCGAGGCCATCAAGCGCATCTCGCTCCTGTCCAGCGAACGCTTCAAGGGCGTCATCCTCAATCTCACCAGCGACCGGGTGGAGGTTTCCTTCACCAACCCGGAGGTGGGGGAAGGCCAGGAAACGGTGCCTGTGTTCATGGAGGCCGGCGACCCGGCCGGCTTGCCCCTGGAGGTGGGCTTCAACGCCCGTTATTTCCTGGAACCCTTGAACGCCATGGAGAGCGAGATGGCGATCCTGGAGCTCAACGACAAGGACCGCCCCTGCCGCCTGGTGGACCAGGGCGATCCCCACTATTTCAGCATCATCATGCCCATGAGCCTGTAGGGAGCGGCTGGCCTGGTGGGGCGGGCCTCCCCGCCCACCATTCGGGAACTGTGATGGCAGAGGACAAAATCTTCAGGCGTTACGCCGACCGGGTCGGATACGGGGACACCGAGAGGGAAGAGATCCAGGAGGGCGACCCGCGCCTCAGGCACATTGACCGGCTGGCCCGGGTGGCGGCCCGCTATTCCATTGCCGCCGAGGTGGTTAAGGCGCGCCACTGCAACTCCGGCTACCGGGTGGGCGACCGCTTCATCCTGGACGTGGACGGCAATTTTCTCACGAAGCTCTGCCCCCCGCGGCTGTGCGTCTACCTGGTCTCCCAACTGACGGTGCCGGTGGCCCTGATCAACGAACGCCTGGGCGAGGGGTTAGACCCTAACCCCTTTCATTTCATGCATAGGGTCCGCTGCCTGGACGTGGGGGTCGAATGCGGCGGCTATGGCGAGGTGCTGCTGGAAATTAAGGTAGTGCCCCGGATTAAAGGAACTCCTGCCGGTATTGCCGATTGATTAAAGGGGCGTTTTCTGATATAAATTTAAGCATGGGGACACATCAGCCCACCGAGCGGCACCGGTTCCGCAAGGGTGTCGAAAACCTTCTCCGTCACCTCTCAAAACCAGCCAAAAAAGAATGAACTGATTAAAAGGGCGATTAAAATCGCTTATTTTTATTCAGAAAATGCAAATAATAAAGATAATTAATAGAAAGATTAAAGAAGAAAAATATGGCGAATTATATAAACTGTCTATAAAAGCTATTAAAGAAGACCAAGATAGGTTTGATAGAATTGACGAAAAAGCACCAAAATATTTATCAGTATTTACCATATTGATTGGAGGTTATGCGTTCTTTGGAAAATGGATCTTAGAAAATATAATACCTCTAAAGTCTTATTCACAGTATGTAATAATAATAACATTCATTATCATACTGTTAGTTTTATTTTATTCGTGGTTTACGGTTCTTAGAATTATTCGCCCAAAAGATAGGAGTAGAACTAATTTTAATGAGGAAATGGTAAATTTCTTTGAATCTGCTAAATTAGAAGACATTTATTATAAATTATCACAAAGGAATAGAGAAGCTTTTGAAAATAATCTTAAAATAACTAATAAAAAGGCCAGCTTACTAAAACAAGCGTATTATTTGGTAAATATAACTGTTATCTTAACGCTGATTTTTACAATTATTTTTGGTTATTATATGTATAATAATAAGTTGGACCAACAAAAAAATTATTATGAGGAGAATTTTTATGTCAAAAACCGAAAATGATAATTCCAACCCCCAAGGAAATGGTTCAAAAAAACCCGCAGACCCTCCTCCAAATATTATTGTACAGGAATCCTTTGACCCTTCAAAGGCGGGGAGAGGAATAGCGAAAAACATTAACCGAAAAGAAAAGAAATAAATAACAGCATAACCATCTAATATTCTTGTAATTTATTGGATGGAAGAGGAGCAATAAATTGGCGGACCAAACCCCGGCCTCCGACACCGCGGTGCATGAGTACGGCGCCGAACAGATCCAGGTTCTCAAGGGCCTGTCGCCGGTGCGGGAGCGCCCGGCCATGTACATCGGCAATACCGGCCTGGATGGACTGCACCACCTGGTCTATGAGGTGGTGGACAACTCCGTCGACGAGGCCATGGCCGGCCATTGCAATGAAATCAAGGTTAAAATGCATTCGGATCAGAGCGTCACGGTGGAAGACAACGGCCGCGGCATTCCCATAGAGCCGCACCCCACCGAGAAGCTGCCCGCGGTGGAAGTGGTCATGACCCGCCTCCATGCCGGGGGCAAGTTCGACTCCGGGGCCTACAAGGTCTCCGGCGGCCTCCATGGCGTCGGCGTGTCGGTGGTCAACGCCCTGTCGGAATATCTGGAGGTGGAGATCAGGCGGGACGGCCAGGTCTATCACCAGCGCTACGAACGGGGCCAGACCGTAACCGAGCTTTCCAAGACCGGCCGGACCAAGCGCCGGGGCACCACGGTGACCTTCAAGGCGGACCCGGAGATCTTCCCGGAAATCGTCTTCAGTTATGACATCCTGGCCCAGCGCCTGCGGGAGCTTTCCTTCCTCAACGGCGGGGTGCGCATCTTCCTGGAAGACGAACTCTCCGGCCGCAAAAACGAGTTTCATTATGAGGGGGGGATCGTCTCCTTCGTCGAATACTTGAACCGCAACAAGACCCCCATCCATGAGGACCCCATCTATCTCACCGGCGGCAAAAACGGCATTCAGCTGGAGATTGCCTTCCAATACAACGACACCTACAACGAGCAGCTCTTCACCTTCGCCAACAACATCAACACCCGGGAGGGCGGCGCCCACCTGAGCGGCTTCAAGGCCGGGCTCACCCGGGCCATTAACCAATACATGGCCATCAGCGACCTGCCCAAGAACCTGAAGAACAGCCACCTCACCGGGGAGGACGTCCGGGAGGGTCTGGTTGCGGTGATCAGCGTCAAGCTGCCCCACCCCCAGTTTGAGGGGCAGACCAAGACCAAGCTGGGCAACAGCGAAGTTAAGGGCCTGGTGGAAAACCTGTTGTATGAGCACCTGCTCAGCAATCTGGGTGAGAACCCGCGAGTGGCCAGGGCCATCCTGGCCAAACTGCTGGATGCGGCCCGGGCCCGGGAAGCGGCCCGGAAGGCCCGGGACCTGGTGCGGAAGAAGGGAGCCCTGGGGGATATGACCCTGCCAGGCAAGCTGGCCGACTGCCAGGAGCGGGACCCCGCCCGCCGGGAACTCTACCTGGTGGAGGGCGACTCCGCCGGCGGCTCCGCCAAGCAGGCCCGGGACCGGCGCTTTCAGGCTATCCTGCCCCTCAAGGGCAAGATCATCAACGTGGAAAAGGCCCGGCCCGAGAAGATGTTTGAGAACTCCGAGATCCGCACCCTGATCTCTTCCCTGGGCTCGGACCTCTCTCAGGAAGAACTCGACCTGCTGACCCTGCGTTACCACAAAGTTATCATCATGACCGACGCCGACGTGGACGGGGCCCACATCCGCACCCTGCTCCTCACTTTCTTCTATCGCCAGATGGCGTCCCTGGTTGAGGGCGGCTACCTGTACATCGCCCAACCGCCCCTGTACCGCCTCACCCGGGGTTCGGAGAAGACCTACCTGAAGGATGACGGCGAATTCAAAAAGCATCTGCTGAAGCGGGGCATGGACAAAAAGCGCCTCCGCCTGGGCGCCGGCCGCACCCTGGAAGGCGACCCCCTGGGTCAGGCCCTGGAAAAGGTCATCGCTTATCAGGAATATCTACAACGCTTCGAAAAGAGGGGTCTGGACCGCAGGGTTTTGGAGTTGCTGCTGGAAAAGGGCATCGTCTCCAAAGAGAGCCTGCGCCAGGAAGAGGTGCTAAGGGACCTGGTGGCCTCCTTTTTAAACGACGCCCAGTTCGGCGCCGCCCGCCTGGAGCCCGACGAGGAGCACCACGCCTGGGCCCTGGTCATTACTTCGGGGTCCCGGGATGGGGGCGAGATGCGCCTGGACTGGGACCTCCTGGGCGGCAGCGACTTCCAGGCCCTGGTCCGCCACAGCCGCGGGCTCCAGGATTTTCACCACCCGCCCCACCTGCTGGAAGGCAAAGACCGCACCTGGGAATTTCCGTCCCTGGAGGAGATGGTCACTTTTATCCTGGAAGAAGGGCAGAAGGGCATCAATATCCAGCGCTTCAAGGGCCTGGGGGAAATGAACCCGGAACAACTCTGGGAAACCACCATGGACCCGGAAACCCGGACTCTCCTTAAGGTCAACGTCGAAGACGCGGTGGCCGCGGATGAAATCTTCACCATCCTCATGGGGGACAAAGTGGAGCCCCGCCGCGATTTTATTCAGAACAACGTCCTTGAACTGCATCAATTGGATATTTAACTTCAATCAGGAGGTTGCCGCGCGGACGAGAGGCACAACCCCTGGCGACTCGAGCTAATCCACTTCTGAGGAGGTAAGACCATGCAGCGCAAAGCCAGCTTCAAGACTTACGTCACCCGGCGGGAGGCCCTTTATGTGGGTGATGTCCCGGACCATTGCCTGATGCTCACCGAGCTGGAGGGAGAGCCCATCGATTACACCCCCGGAGTGGCCGGAGCCTTCGTCTCGCGGCGCAGCGTCGGGTTCCACGACCGCATCAAAGGCGACGGCGCCATGAGCGGCTATGCCGTGACCATTTATGAGAACGGCGCGGTCTATTCCCGTTTTCAGGGGGAGAAAACAGGGCCGTTGACCAAGGGCAAATGGCAGGCTTACAAGGGTATCGGCAAGTTGAGCAACGTGAAGGGGAACGGCACCTTTACGGTGACCCCAGGGAAGAAATCCGGCGAGTTTATTCTGGAGATGGAAGGCGACTACACGCTTTAAGATCCGGCCGCGAAGCTCTTGCCGGTCCCTTATCCAAAATGCGCAAGGTCCCTTTCCCTTCCCTGCCGGGAGGGGAAAGGGCCTGGAGTTGAAGAAACCTTGACGATCCAGGATTTTTGCACCAGGTGCGGCGCCGGGTTGCAGGGGGAGGAGCCCCGGCGCTATTTCGACCAGGTCCTCTGTGAGGACTGCTATGTGGAGGCCCTCAGTCCGATCCGCACCTGCGACCCCTGGGCGGTGCACTGCGCCCGGACCCTCAAGGACCTGCGCGGCGGCCTCACCCTCACCGCCCGGCAGCAGCAGCTCTATGAGCTGGTCACAGAAAAGGGAGAGGTCTCCGTGGTGGCTGCGACCTCGGCCCTGGGGATCAGCGAAGACGAAGTGCGCCGGGAGTTTGCGGTGCTGCGGCACCTGGAATTGCTCCGGGCCTTAAAGAAAGACCAGGGCATCTTCCTAACCCGGTTTTGAGCCCCGACCCCACTGATCTCGATTATGCGCTTCTCAAGAGGCTGGCGCGGGGGGACGCGGAGGCCCTGGAGGAGTTCGTCCGGCGCCACCAGCAGCGGGTCTACCAGATAGCCTACCGGCTTTTGCGGGACCACCTGGAATCGGAAGACGCAGTCCAGGAGGTCTTTCTCAAGGTCTACGAGAACGCCCACCGCTTTGAACCCAAGGCGAAGGTTTCCGCCTGGCTCCATCGCATTACCGCCAATCACTGCCTCAACCTGCTGCGCCGCCGGCGTCCAATGGTTGGGTCCCTGGACCAGGAGGAGGGGACCGGGCCTCCGGACCCCGGGGCCAATCCCCTGGAGATCCTGGAAGAGATGGACTTGCACCGCCGTCTGGAGGAGCTGCTGGGGGAGCTGCCGGAGAACCAGCGGCGGGCCTTGGTCCTGAAGCGCTTCGCCGGGCTCTCCTATCAGGAGATCGGCGAGGCCCTGGAACTGAGTCCCCAGGCGGTGGACGGCCTGCTGAAGCGGGCCCGCCAGTTCCTTAAAAAGGCCCTTAAGGAGTATCTCGACTGAATGTGTACCGCCTGCGCCCCCGCCGGCCCAAGGGTTAAGGGGGAAGCAAGGCCCCGGTTAATGCAGCCAGCCGGAGAAATTTTTGTTATATTTTAAGATAGGCCTCTCGCCGCCCCGGGCGGGGCGCCGGGCAGCCGCGCCGTTTTTGCCGATTTTTAGTGTTATGTTATTAACGGGATTGTTAAGGGCGCCCTTATTTATCAATCCTGCCGCTGCGGAAGAGAATTAGGCTGAGGCGGAATTAGTCTATTTGCCGCTGCCTTTAATAATAAGGATAAAGTTTAGGGAGAGATCAGCAAATGGCCCCGAAGTGCCCCGAGGTTAAGGACCGCCTTTCCGCCTGGCTGGACGGCGAACTGGCCCCTGAAGTAGCGGCCGGAGTTGCCCGGCACGTGGAAAGCTGCACCCGCTGCCGCCGGGAACTGGCCGAGTTGGAGGCCCTGGAGCAAGCCCTCGGGTCCTTGCCCGAGGCGGCGCTGCCCCCGGGGCTGCCGGAAAAGGTGAGGGCCCGGCTGCCGCGGCCGCGGCGCCGCGCCTGGCAGTCCCTGGCGCTGGCCGCCTCCCTGGTCCTGGGAATCCTCCTGGGAAGCACGCTGGGCCGGGATTTTTATCCGCTGACCCGGGAAACCGGCTTCGAACCGGTAGTGGCCAGCCTGGATGCCTTTTATGACTATCCCCAGGGGTCCATGGGAATGGTTCTCGCCTCCTATCAGGAAGACGAAATCAACGGCAGCGGCAAGTGAAACCCAACTGGCTTTTATATCTGGTAATCTTTTCTTTGGCCTTGAATTTCGGGACCATAGGCGCCTTTGCCTATCTCCGCTATCACGACCAGGGAAGGCTGTACCAGGGAATGCCGCATCCCCTGCCCATGCGGGCCCTGTGGGGCGCTCTGAAGTTGGAAGACTCACAGCGGCAGGCCGTGCACTCCATGTTGCCGGAGCACTGGGGCAAGATCGCCGCAATCCGCAGCGCCTTGTTCCTGAAACGCCAGGAGCTGTTCGATCTGTTAAAGGTCGAGGCTCCGGACATGTCCAAAGTGCGGGCCAAGATCGGGGAGATCAGCACCCTCCAGGGCCAGCTGGAAGAGGAGCAGGTGCGGTTTTTGCTGGAGATCGGCAAGGAGTTGAAACCCGCCCAAAAAGTTGCCTTCCTGAATCTGATTCAGCACCGCCTGAACCAATCCGAGGCAGGAACCTGGGGTCACCGGGGCTGGAAGGGCCCCAGGCCGGGCCCCAGGATGGGCCCCGGTATGGGACCTGGCCAACTCCCTGGCCCCAGGGGGCCGGGCGCTCCAGAATAATGTTTTTAAGGTGAAAAATACTTCGAGGAGGAAAATAATTTTATGAAGAAAATATGGCGACTTCCCAACGTCTGGGCGCTGGCCTTGGCCGGGTTGATGCTCCTGGCTGGGCCCGCATTGGCCCAAAACCAGGGCGGCGGCCCGGTGGGCAAAACGGCAGACCACGGCGGATTGTGCACGGGTGGGCCGAATGGGACCTGTGTGGTCAATCCCGCCGCCAACAAGGACCCACAGAAGTGCCCCACGCCGCAACAACAGTGTCCCCAGGCGCCGCAGGGCGTCCAATGCTTCCAGCAGCCCAAGACCCAGGCCAATCCTCCGGCGTCCAACCGGTAAGGCAGGACTGGCCCCCAAAGAAATGTCCCCAAATAGAGAGGGGCGGGTTATCGACCCGCCCCTTCGTATTTAAGACCAGGTTCGGGAATGTCCAACCTGGGTTTACTCCCCCTCCCGCCGAGTAATTAACGGGAGCGTCAAGGGGTCTTTTATCTATCAAGTCTCTCCCGCCCGGGGAAGCGCCTCAGGGTGCGAGAGAATTTAATTAGCCCCCGCAACCGGAGCCGCAAGAGCCGGGCCCGCAGGAGCCAGGGCCGCAAGAGCCAGTGTCGCAAGCACCGGAGTCGCAAGAGCAGGCCGACTGCTGGGTCGGATGGTCGGTGACGCCCAGGACCTTGATCTTGAAAAGCAGGGTCTTGCCTGCCAGGCGGTGATTGAAGTCCACCACGAAGTTATCGGGCTCGATGGCCAAAATGGTTCCGGTAACGGGGCCATGGGGGCTGGTGAACCGGAGTTCCTGCCCCACCTCGACGGGGTGGTCCCCCAGCATATCCTTGGGAAATTCCCGCTTGAGGTCATCCCGCGGCTCGCCGTAGGCCTTATCCGGGGTCAGGGTCACCTGGTTTTCAGCGTCCACTTCCATACCGATGACGGCATCGTTAAAGCCGGCAATGATCCCGCCGGCGCCCACCTGAAACTCCAGGGGCTGGCGGCCGACGCTGCTATCGAAAACGGTGCCGTCTTCCAGGCTACCGGTATAGTGCAACTGCACAAAATCGCCATTTTTTACTTTAGCCATAAAATCTCCTTGGGCTGGGGGCGGCACCTCAGGGTTTGCCGCCTGCCGCAGTTATTGATCCATGCTGGTCATGGGGAACCGAGCGGGCATACCTGCCCTTCGCCCGCGGGACCGTCGCGGGTGGCAGGGACCAAAAAGCCTCCCGGTTTCCGGCCCGAGGACCGGACGGGCTGGCGCTGGTGTGGAAACGGGGTTAGATCTTTTCGACGTTCTGGGCCTGGGGGCCTTTCTTCCCTTCGACCACTTCGAACTCGACTTCCTGGCCTTCTTCCAGGCTCTTGAAGCCTTCACCCGAAATGTTGCTGTGGTGCACGAAGACATCGGGACCATCGGGCTGGGAAATAAAACCGTAACCTTTGGAATCACTGAACCACTTAACTTTGCCTCTTACTCTCATTACGACCTCCAAGAAATTCCAGGCAAAAAATAGGGGCTACGACCGGTAAAGGCCCCCTTCTGGAATAGCCCTACTGGTCCCGCATTGCCTGAATGATTAATTTTACAAAAATTCGGCACATTTTGTCAAATCTTAGGACCGGGAAGGGCCAGAAATTTTTCTGAGCCGGTTCAGCTCGCGGTCCAGGCATCACCGCCACAAATTAGACGGCAATGCCTCAGGAACCGCAAAGCGGCCGGCAATGGTCTCAGAGGCTGGCTGGCAGGGTTGCCAACCCCTCTTTTGATGATTAATAAAGCCTGGTTGGGCCAAGGCGATGTGGCGAGGTTCGCTTAGATAAACGTAAAGGTGAAGTGGGGAAGCCATGAGAAAAATAGTCGTGTTACTGGCGGCCGTTGCCTTGTGGGCGGCAGCCTGCGCCAGCCCAGGCATGGTGCAGGATTGCACCGCCAGAAAAGATCGGGCGATTCGGGTAGCAGCCATTGCCACCGAGCAACTTAAGCCGGGATGGACGGCCCAGGAAGTGCGCAGCGCCCTGGGCGAACCGGATGAGATCGTGGCCGCCCAGGGATTGAACAAATTCGACCTCTGGAAATATTATCTCCTACAGGACTGCCATACTCACCTGGGAATGACTGCGCCCAGAACCGAGCTCACCTTCTTTCAGGGCAATCTGATCAGTGTTCAGACCTACGCCCAATGAGGCGGCAGGGTCTATGGCTTATCCAGATTATGGCGCTTTCTATCAGATCAGTCTCAAGGCCTGGCGGGAAGGTTCCTTTAGTCAGTTAATTAAAATGGACATGAGGAGATTTCTTCGGAAATTCCAGGATTAACGGGCTTCTGCGTCCCCTGCCGTCTGACGGAGAGGCCGGTTCTTGCTCATCAGGCCGGTCAGCAAGACCGCCAGGATGCCGGCGAGAAAGATGCCGTCAAAGGTGCCGGCTCCCCCTATGGAAGCCACCGGCGCCCCCAGCCCCTGAAGTTTTCCCACGTTGGTCAGATCAGCGCCTATCAGCGTCCCCATGGTACCCACGACATAGGCCAGGGCGGGAGCCTGCTTCCAGGAGAAGATTAGGGCCAGCACCAGGGCGACGACCGCAGGGAGCAGCACCGGCACGGCAATACCCACCCCGGGCACCGGATAGGCCAGCCGGTGCATAATCACCGCCGCGATGGCCACCGCGGCCACGCCCTGAAGAAACAGCCGGTTTTTCCAGAGGAGATAAATGGACAGGATCAAGGGAATGAGCGCCCCCCCCACGTTAATGGCAATCACCGTTCCCGGCCATTCGGTGACGAGGGGGATTACATAAGGAACGCCAAAAAAGGAAACTGATCCTCCCGACCTAACCGTTTCCGGCGGCAGGTGATAGATGGGGATGTTCACATAGCTTCCCAGGAGGGAGAGCAGCAACAGGGCCATGATATGACGCGGGTTGATGCCGATCTTATGATAGGCATATACCAGAACCTCGACTTCGACCAGGACGATTAGCGCGATGAAGATAAAAATGAGGAATAACAAGAAGGGAAGGGCGATGGGGAAATAATTCACGTCTGCGCTCCTCTGGCCGGAACAGCCTTGACGCTCTAAAAAGATAAGAAGATATCGAACAGGGTCAATGGCGGGTCAATAAAATATGGTTGGAACCGCAGTTCTTATCAAGGCGCTCACGCCCCCGGCCCGGTTAATCATAGGGACAACCAGCAAAATTGAGTTGACAATATTCGCTTATCCGGTTATATAGAGTTTATGAAAAAAGAAGCCCAACTCTTTAAATGCCTGGCCGACGAAACCCGGCTGCAGATCTTCTGGCTCCTGATGGCGAAAGAGGAACTCTGCGTCTGCGACATCATGGGGGTCCTGGGCATCACTCAATCCAAGGCCTCCCGGCACCTGCGCCATCTCTTTCATCTGGGCTGGGTCACGGACCGCCGGGAGGGGGTGTGGATGAATTATCGACTGCACGTCGCTCCCGGAAGCCCCGAGGACAAACAGCTAAAGTTGCTGGCGGAGATCTTGAGTTCCCGCCCGGAGGCCCAGGCCCTCAGGGAGCGGTTGGAGCAGTGGCTGGCGGCCAAAGGGCAGGGGCAAGTTGGCGCCGCCGCCTGCTCCTGAGTTTTTTAGCAGGTCATTCACTTTTTTACCTTGACTTACCCGGATAACCGGTTATAAATATATACTATGAACACCGAAGCCCGCTCTTGTAAAACACTGGAGCCCTTGACCCGGCTAAAAATTCCCGGGTTCTGGTTACTTGGGGCTGCCTGACTCCGGACCGGCTGGGAGCAGGCTAAATTTTTTTGACCAGATAATACCTATGAAAACGGTTATCCGCTTATCCAGGAACTAGGAGCACTTATGGCCGCCACTATCCCTAAACGCCTCGGTTTCGTGGACCGCTTCCTGACCCTCTGGATTTTTCTGACCATGGGCATTGGGGTTTTCCTCGGTTATCTGCTGCCCGGCTTCACCAAGGCTTTGACGTATTTCCAGGTGGGCACCACCAATATTCCCATCGCCATCGGCTTGATTCTGATGATGTATCCGCCCCTGGCCAAGGTGCGCTACGAGGAACTGCCCCAGGTCTTCAAAAATTTCCGGGTCCTGGCCCTGTCGTTGATCCAGAACTGGGTGATTGGCCCCATCCTCATGTTCCTGCTGGCCATCACCTTCCTCCGGGGCTATCCGGAGTATATGGTAGGCCTGATCATCATCGGCCTGGCCCGCTGCATCGCCATGGTCCTCGTCTGGAACGACTTGGCCCAGGGTGATGCCGAATACTGCGCCGGGCTGGTGGCCTTCAACTCCATCTTCCAGATGCTGTTCTTTTCCGTCTACGCCTATCTTTTTGTGACGGTGCTGCCCGCCTGGCTGGGAATCGCCTCGGGCCTGGAGGTCCGGGTCACCATCCTCCAGGTGGCGGAAAGCGTGATGATTTACCTGGGCCTCCCCTTCTTCGGCGGCATGTTTACCCGTTTTTTCCTGGTCAGGCGCCGGGGGCTTAAGTGGTATGAAGAAAAATTTCTGCCTAAAATCAGCCCCATTACCCTCATCGCCCTCCTGTTCACCATTGTGGTGATGTTCTCCCTCAAGGGCGAGTATATTGTGGAGCTTCCCCTGGACGTGGTGCGCATCGCCATTCCCCTGGTCATCTATTTCCTGGCGATGTTTTTTATCACCTTCTATATGTCGGCCAAGGCCGGGGCCGGATATCCCATTTCCGCCACCCTGTCCTTCACCGCGGCCAGCAATAACTTTGAGTTGGCTATCGCCGTTGCCGTGGCGGTCTTCGGGCTGCGCTCGGGGGAGGCCTTCGCCGCGGTCATCGGCCCCCTGGTGGAGGTCCCCGTGCTCATCAGCCTGGTGAACGTGGCCTTGCGGTTCCGGGAAAGATATTTTACGCCCCTGGTGTGTGAGCCAGGGGCCATAGAGGAAAAAGGCTAGGTGGGTAGGTTTATGAAGGCTTGATTTGGGACGCGGTTCGGTGAACTTCAATCTCCCTGCAAACAAGATGTCCCAAGGCCTTGGTAATGCGCGAGGCTTTGAGTAATAGGCCGGAAAATAAGGGCATGAGGAGGAACAAGTGATGGAGGCCAGGGTATCTATTGCCGGGTGGAAAACATATCTGCCCAGCATGGTGTTGTTGCTGGCGTTGGCCGGTTTGCTGACCTGGTCTCTGAACGCCGGCGTGGCGGTTCGCAGCGGGTTGCCGCCGCTGACCGTGATTCATGACGTGGTTTTGGTGATCATCGGCTTTGTGGCAGGCGTGCTAGGGGGCCTCATCGGCACTGGCGGCTGCAGCGTCATGCTGCCGGCCATCCATTTCTGGATGGGCTACTCCGCCCCGATGGCGGTGGGCACCACGCTGTTTGCCGTAATCTTCACGGCTCTCTCCGGCGGCTACGGTCACCTGGTGCGACGCAACCTGGACATCCGCGCTACGTTGTGGCTGGGTCTGGCAGGCATTGCCGGGGTGGTCCTGGGGTCCTGGCTTTTTCTCTTTCTTACTGCCCAGTCGCAGCTTTTGGGCCTCATTCTGGGTCTGGCCTTTCTATGGCCGGCCGGGCGCATGATCTGGGAAGGCTTCTTCAAGCCCAAGGCCCATGCTCAGGAGGGGGCAACCATTTCAGGAGCGGGTGGTGCTTTTTCCCTCTTCGGGTTTGTCATCGGCGTGCTCACCGGCGTTGTGGGGTTGGGTGGAGGCTATGCCTTGGTGCCAGGCTTGATTTATCTCTTTGGAGCACCGGTTTATGTCACCATGGGGACCTCTTTAGCCACCATGATCCCCTTGGCGGTGGTGGGCGGCGGCATTAAACTGGTGCAGGGTTACGTCGCCTTGGGAGCCGGTTTGTTTTTAGCCATGGGCACGATTGTGGGGGCCCAACTGGGCGCGGCCATTATCAAGCGCTTCCGTCCAGCCACCCTGAAACTGATTTTTGGGCTGTATTTCTTATACGTATCGGTAAAATTCATCACCGCTTTTTTCGGTATCATGATTTGGTAACAGGAGGATATGAGGGGAGCCTGAGACAATACCGGGGGTTAAATCTCCCTCCGGGAAAACTCCCTTAGGATTTCAAGACGCGGGCGATGATCAATTCTTTTTTAGAATATTGCCAAAAGGTGCGGAGGATAGAGGCGCCGCGTTGACATTATTTCCATTATGTTCAAGAGCATCGTATTGGCTACCGACCTCTCCCCCGCCTGGGATGAAATTGTCGCCTGCGTCGGAGAATTTAAGGCCCTGGGATGTTCTCGGGTGATCCTGACGCATGTGATCAGCGTCAAGTTCATGATGGGAATGGAAGGGAAACTCAGGGCCGAGGCCCGGCCGCAACTGGAAGCTCAAAAGGCGAAACTGGAGGCCCAGGGCCTCGCGGTGGCCATTGAGGTGCCCACCGGTCTGCCCGCATATTCCCTCAACGAGGTGGCGCGCTGCGGCGGAGCGGACCTCATCGTGGTGGGCTCCCACGGCCAATCCCTCTGGCGGGAAGAGGTGCTGGGCTGTGTCACCTGCGCGGTGTTGCATCATGCCGAATATCCGGTGCTCCTCCTCAATGTGAATGTCAAAGAGGGTATGGAACCAGGCACGTGCCGCCTCCAGGCCACCAAGTTGCTCCGCCATGTCCTGTTCCCCACGGATTTTTCGGGGATCGCCGAAAAGGCGTGCGCCTACGTGGAGTATCTGGCTTCTAAAGGAGCCAGCCGGGTTACCTTGCTGAACGCCCTGGACGTGCCGGGGCATGAGGCCTATCCCCCCGGCTATCAGGAGTGGGCCGAAGCCGCCGCCCGGCAATCGCTGGAAAACCGTCGGCAGCGGCTCCAGAAAGCCGGCGTTCAGCAGGTACGAACGCTCTTCGATTTAAGTCACCCCATCCCCGCCATTTTGGAAGTACTCAAGACCCAGGACATATCGTTAATCATCATGGGTACCCAGGGGAAAGGGTTTATCCAAGAGATTTTCCTGGGCAGCGTGGCCCATAACATTTCCCGGATGGCAACTTGTCCGGTGCTCCTGATTCCGCCGGCGTCCCGCAAGCCGGCATGACATCCATCACCCGATAGGGAGGTCACACATGAGATCATGTTTTTACCGTGGAGTTCTTGGGTTTATTTGTCTGATGGGATTTCTGGTACTCTGGCAGGTTTGGCCGCCCCAGGCGCAGGGTTCGGCTGCGGCCCAGGGCAAGCCGGCGATGTATGATTTCGGCGCCAAGTACTGCATCCCCTGTAAGGAGATGCAAAAGGTCGTGGCGGAGTTGAAGCCTCAGTACGGCGGCCAGGTTGAATTTCGCCTGATCTATTCGGATGAGGAAATGCCTTTGTTCAAGCAATACAAGATCGTGGCCATCCCCACCCAGGTATTCCTGGATGCCTCCGGCAAAGTGGTGGACCAGCATATCGGCGCCTTGCCCAAAGAAGAAGTTATCAAAAAACTCAAGGAATTGAAGTTTATCCGCTAGGTTAGGAGACCATCTATGGCATGGAGCGAAACCTTGGGGCAGGTCATGCAAACCCACCCCATCCTGGCATACGGCGCCAGCTATATGGGAGGGGTGGTGGCCACCGCCAGCCCGTGCATCCTGGCCAGCATCCCCCTGGTCATCGGTTTCGTCGGCGGCTATGCCGGGGGCAACAAGAAGCAGGCCTTCTTCTATTCAGTCACCTTTGTGGTGGGACTGGCCGTAGTCATGTCCATCCTGGGGGCCATGGCGGCCCTCACGGGCACCTTGTTCGGCGGCATGGGGACCTTCTGGCGCTTCGGGGTGGCTATCATTCTCATGGTCATGGGCCTCCAGTTGTCCGGGATGATTAATCTCAAGCTGGGCGGCAATGCCCAAAGATTTTTGCCCCAGCGGACCGGCCTGATAGGCGCACTGGTCTTGGGCATGCTGTTCGGCCTGGTGCTGGCACCCTGCGCCACTCCGGTGTTGGCGGTTATTTTGACTCTGGCCGCGGTCAAGGGCGAGGTGGTCTACGGCGGCACCCTGCTCTTTGCCTACGCCCTGGGCCAGGGCACCCTGGTAATTCTGGCCGGCACCTTTACCGGGGTGATCGAAAATTTCTTGCAATCCAAGGGGGCTAAGTTCGGCACCGTGATGCAACAGGGGGCTGGTCTCCTGATCTTCTTTGTCGGGGCCTATGTCTTCTTCCAGGGGGTTCGCTCCTGGTAATTTTTTCGTTTGATTAAGGGAATAGTTTTCCATTAAGGAATGACAATCATGGATAACCGAAATCTACCTGAGCAAAGGGTTGCGCTGGGAATTGGCGAAGAAGCAACCGGTCGGCCTTTGCATCTTATTCCCAAGATGAAAGCAGGAATTGCTGATTTGCCGGCCAGGCAAATCCTCAAGCTGATCTTCCTGGCTCTGGTGCTCATTGCCTGGTATCCGCTTTACAGCCGTCTCGACCCTTTCTCCCGTTGGGTGGCTTACGATGTCTTGCGCATCGCCCCCGGGACCCACCTGGGCGAATCTGTGTCCTTTTTCTTCCTGGATATCCCCAAGGTCTTTATGCTGCTCCTCCTGATCGTCTGGGCCGTAGGCGTGATACGCTCGTTTTTCACTCCCGAGCGCACCCGGGCCATCCTGGCGGGCAAACGAGAGTTCCTCGGCCATGGGCTGGCCGGGGCGCTGGGGGTGGTGACGCCGTTCTGTTCCTGCTCGGCGGTGCCCCTGTTTATCGGTTTTATGGAAGCGGGCATTCCCCTGGGCGTCACCTTCTCCTTTCTAATCACGGCTCCCATGGTGAATGAGATCGCCCTGGCGTTGCTTTTAGCCATGTTCGGCTGGCGCATCGCCCTGCTCTACATGACCACAGGACTGGTCATTGCCATCTCCACCGGCATAGTCATCGGTCGTCTGAATATGGAACGCCAGGTGGAAGACTGGGTCTATGAAATTCGCATGGGGCAGGCCCCGACTCACCTGCAAAGATTAACCTGGATGGGCCGGATCGATTACGGCTTTCATCAGGTAAGAGAAATTGTCGGGCGGGTTTGGATTTATATCATCTTGGGGATCGGGGCGGGAGCGGCGATTCACGGTTATATTCCCGCCGGCATGATGGCAAAATACATGGGGAAGGCCTGGTGGTCGGTGCCGGCGGTGGTCCTGTTCGGGATCCCGTGGTACTCCAACGCGGCCGGAGTCATCCCAATCGTTGAGGCTCTATTGGGGAAAGGGGCGGCCCTGGGCACGACGCTGGCTTTCATGATGTCGATCATCGCCATTTCCTTCCCGGAAATGGTCATTCTTCGGAAGGTGTTGAAGCCCAAGCTCATCGCGGTCTTCATCTGTGTGGTGGCTGTGGGGATTACCATCGTCGGCTATCTCTTCAATGCCATTTTGTGAGAGGGGCCTTCATAGGACAAAGACGTGAATAACCAGAAACTGAAGGATGCTATCAAGGATCGTTACGGCAAGATTGCCCGGGGAGAAGTCAAGTCCTGCTGCCCCAGCTGCGGGCCCACGACCGGCGACCACTGCCTGGCCATGGGCTATAGCGCCGAGGACCTGCGCCTGGTGCCGGAGCTGGCCATTCTGGGGGTGGGGTGCGGCAACCCCGCGGCGCTGGCTGACCTCAAGGAGGGAGAGGCCGTCCTGGACCTGGGCTCCGGCGCCGGCATCGACGTCTTTCTGGCGGCCAAAAAGGTCGGGGAGCGCGGCCGGGTCATCGGCGTGGACCTGACCGGGGAGATGGTGGCCCGGGGGCGGCGGCTGGCCCAGGAGCACGGCTTCGCCAACGTGGAGTTCCGCCAGGGCGATATCGAGCACCTGCCCGTGGATTCGGCCAGCGTGGATGTCGTCATCAGCAATTGTGTGATAAACTTAACTATGGACAAGCTGGCGAGCTTCCAAGAGGTGCATCGGGTCTTGAGGCCGGGCGGGCGCCTGCTGGTTGCCGACCTGACGACCGTCGGCGAACTGCCGCCGGATGTGCGGGCCAGCGTTGCGGCCTGGGCCGACTGCCTGGCCGGGGCCATGGAAAAAGAGGCTTATCTGGAGACCATCCGGCGCGCCGGTTTTGCGGAAGTGGCTTTAGTTTCTGAGTCTCCTTATGAGGGTCCGGGGATGGACGGGCGTCTGTCCGGGAAGGTCATCAGCGTGAAGGTGCGCGGCGTTAAGGAGTAATGACGGCCTGGAGAGTTACTTGATGTTCTTAACTCTTTCATCACTGGAAAGTTTGCCACTTAGGCGGGTGACATCAACACGATGAGGTTGCACTAAACCATGAAGAAATTGCAGATCTTGGGCCCGGGTTGTCCCAAATGCGTGGAATTGGCCAGGCGTACGGAAGAGGCGGCCAAGGCTCTAGGCGGGGGCTTTGAGGTGGAAAAGGTGAGCGAACTGAGCAAGATCATGGCCTTCGGCATCTTTACCACCCCGGCCCTGGTGGTGGAGGGGGAAGTCAAAGTGGTGGGCCAGGTCCCCAGCGTGGAGGAAATTAAAAAGCTGATCGCCTGATGTTTCATAAATTCAGGTTAATCAAGGAAATATAAGACGATGGATAAAGAGGGACCCACAAAACCGCTGGTTCTTTTCCTTTGCACCGGCAATACGGCCCGCAGCCAAATGGCCGAGGCCTTTCTGAAAAGGTATGCCGGAGAGCGCTTTGACGTGCACAGCGCCGGCTATGGACCCAAGCCAATTAATCCTTATACCATTAAAGTAATG
Organism: Desulfobaccales bacterium; assembly: GCA_049580385.1. Taxonomy (GTDB): domain Bacteria; phylum Desulfobacterota; class Desulfobaccia; order Desulfobaccales; family 0-14-0-80-60-11; genus JAPLJC01. The sequence goes on from JBAUPV010000007.1 coordinate 146,661, forward strand.
GAGGAAGCCGGTTTCGACCTCGGCGGGCAATATGCAAAGGGAGTGGGAGATTTCCTGGGCAAGACGGATATCCGGTTTTTGATCATCGTCTGCGGCCAGGCCGAAAAAACCTGTCCTAAGGTTTTCCCGGGCGTCTTAACGCGGCTGTTCTGGCCTTTTGAGGACCCGGCGGCCCTTTCGGGGACGGAGGCGGAAAAGCTGGCAAAGTTCCGGGCCATCAGGGACCAGATCGACCGCCGCATCCAAACGTGGCTGGAGGAATTGGATTAAACTGCCCGCTCCTGCTGAATTAACCAGCCCATAAGGGATGAAGAGAAATGTTTAGGGTGCTCTTTCTCTGCGGCGAGAACGCCTGCCGCAGCCAGATGGCCGAAGGTCTGGTCAACCATGATCTGGCCGGTCGGGCCCAGGCTTTTTCCGCCGGGGTGCGGCCCAGCCGGGTCAACCCCCGGGCCATCCAGGTCATGGCCGAACTGGGCATCGATATCCGCCAGCAGCGGTCCAAGTCGGTGGCCGAGCTGGCCGGGGAACCCTTCGACCTGGTAATCACGCTCTGCGATGAGACCCGAGGGCAATGCCCTTTCTTTCCTGGAGACACCGAGGTCAGGCACGTCGGCTTTCCGGACCCGGCCCGGGCCGGCGGCAGCGAAGCGGAGATCATGGCGGTCTTCCGGCAGGTGCGGGACGACTTGCGGGCGAAAATCATCCCGCTGCTGCGGGAGAAGGCCGAAGCGCGCCAGGCGCACTGAATCCGGGACGCCCGGTGGCCCGGTTTAATAGAGATCGAGAGGCTATTGCCAAACCCATTATTGCCCCAAACAGGTCATTCTGAGCGCCGCCAAGAATCTCGTATTTTTATGGACCTTAGATTCCGTTCAGGATGACAGTGAAATTAGTAGTGTCCGACAGAGATTTTGCACAAAGACTGGCGAATGAAAATTGAAAAAGGTAGCCGCAAGCCTTAAGCCAAAGAAGACGGGGGCAGCCCGGAGCGCAAAACTCCCTCTCCCCTGTGAGGGGAGAGGGCTGGGG
>JBAUPV010000008.1:0-71635 GCA_049580385.1 Desulfobaccales bacterium
CTGCCCCAGGGGTGGTCCAAACCACAATGTCCATTTGCCAACACGACTATGACCAAACTTTCAATAAATCGTATCTTAACCTAAGATACAAGGGGCGGGTTTTAAACCCGCCCCTACTGGGCGGGGACACATGGGTCCGCCCTACGGAAAACAATGCGGAGCGATCCCTCACCTTATCTCTTACAGAAAACCCGCCTCGCTGGTAGGGGCGACGTCTTAGTGGCACGAGCCTCTGTTCTGTGGGTTTGCCCCGGCGGGGAAACCCCGCCCCTACAGGGGGGAGAGGGGATTAAGGGATATCGGCATACTATGTTGAAATTGCTGAAGTTTCAATAACCTATAGTTTATCTTCGAGAGAGTGCAATCTTTTCCATCCAATTTTGTTGCCGGAGACTACTGGTGGACTATGGGCATGCGGAGTTCGCAGGCGCTGCGCACCCTCGAATTGGAGGGCGCTCCCCAAGAGAGAGGGCGGCGCCACGGGCAGACCCTGGGCGCTGAAATCCGGCAACTGCGCCGGGCCCTGCTGGCTTACCTGGCCCGGGTCAGCATTTATGCCGGGGCCTTGCCGCTCTTTGGCGGGCTTATCCTCCTGGCCCGGTCTTTTCTCCCCCAGACCCCGTCGCGATTCAAGCAAGAGATGGCCGCCCTGGCTGCCGGGGCCCAGGTGAGCCCCGGGTCGGTCCTCCTCATCAACGTGCTCGACGACCTGGCCAACACTACCCCGCGCTGTTCGGCCCTGGCGGTGGGGGAAGCCCATACCCGGGACGGCAGCTATCTCATGGGGCGCAACCTGGACTACCCGTTGTTCGTCGACATTCTGGCGCGCCTCCAGATTCTATTTCTCCTGGACCCGGAGGAGGGTCAGGCCCTGGCGTCCCTGGCCTGGCCGGGGTACGTGGGGGTGTGCACCGGCATCAATAAGGCCGGGGTGGCCCTGGCCCAACTCTCCGCTCCGAGCCGGGACCGCTCCCTTAGGGGGATGCCCGCGGCCCTGCGCTTCCGGTTGGCCCTGGAACGGGGGGCCAGCGCCGAGGCGGCGGCCGACCAGGTCCTGCGGCTCCCGGGCACCATCGGCAACAACCTCCTGCTTTGCGATCCCCAAGAGGCGCTGGTGTTGGAGCTCTCCGCCCGGCGGGGGGTGCGGCGCCGGCCCCGGCAGGGGCTGATCACTGCCAGCAACCATTATCAGAGTCCGGCCATGCAGGACCTGAAAGGCCGGTTTCCACCCCGGACTCCCTATTCGCCGCTGCCCGCCTACTATTTCACCGAGGCTTACAGCCGGGCCAGGGACCGGCGGTTGCAGGAATTGGCCGCCGGCCGCCGCCTGGCTCCCTCTGACCTGCAAAAAATTCTGGCGGATGAGGCCGTGGCCAATGCCGGCACCGTGATGTGCGTGGTCTTTGCCCCTGGGAAGCATACCATCTGGGTGGCCCGGGGGGAAAGGCCCCCGGTGAACCACGGGCCTTTCATTGCCAAGACCTTGTGGTAATTGCCAGGACCCCAAGTTTTATCCAACCTCCCCCGGTAGCGGGGGGCACGTCCCCTCTTTTCCTCACGCCCTTCTGGTAAACTGACAAGATTGTCCTTAATATAGGCACAGGTATTACATAATTGTACTATTAGAGACCTTATGAACCCCCAAAGCTAACTGGCGGAGAGAGGCGGTTCTTGTAAATACTGATGATTCTTGGGGCTGGCTGGCTGAGCCGAGACAGGCATATTTCTTGCTTTAATATTTAGTCATGGAAGCCGCCCTGCCAGAACGCCAAATCCAGGTTCTCTACGAGGTTGGCCAGGGCCTGGGCCAGGCCCTCAATCTGGAGAAGGCCCTGGAAGCCCTCCACGAGATTCTCTGCCGCTCCACGTCCTTGAAATATGCCAGCGTCACCCTCAAGGACCCGGAGAACGGCCAATGGCACTGCCGCGCCTCCCGGGATCTTCTTCCCGAAGGGCAGTCCCGGGCCGGCTGCCGCCCGGGGGAAAGGTTGCCGGGACCGCTCCTGATGGCCGCCCAACCCTTCGTCATCCCGGCTGGGGGCCAGGAGCCGTTATTGGTAAATCAAACCCGGGCCCGGCAGCTCCCTAAGGAGCAGATCTCCTTTATCGGCGTTCCCTTGCTGCGCCACGGCTCTCCCCTGGGGGTGCTGCTGGTGGACCGCCTGTTCGGCGGCCGGGTCTCCCTGGAGGAAGACGTGCGCTTCCTCAGCATTATGGCCGCGCTCCTTTCCCCCTTTCTCGGCCTGGAGGAGACGGAGAGGGTGGAGGAAGAGGGCCTGGAGCTGGAAAATCCCGCCCTGCGGCTGGAACTTTCGGGTAAGGCTCGCAATTTTTCCATCGTCGGCCAAAGTCCCGCCATCCTCAAGGCGCAGCAATTGCTCACCAAGTTGGCGCCGGGCCGGGCCCCGGTCCTGCTGATCGGAGAATCCGGCACCGGCAAGGCCCTGATGGCCCGGATGACTCACGCCTTGAGCCCCCGGGCCCGATATCCCTTCCTCAAGATCAATTGCGCCTCCCTGCCGGAAAACCTGCTGGCCGCGGAGCTCCTGGGCTATGAGAAGGACGCCATCCCCGGGGCGGTCAAGGCCAGACCCGGCCGCCTGGAAGAAGCGGACGGAGGCAGTATCTTCCTGGAGGAAATCGCGGCACTGCCCCTCAACCTCCAGGCCGGGCTGGTGCGCTTTCTGCATGAAATGGAGATCCAGCGTCTGGGCAGCAGCCGCACCCGGAAGGTGGATGTCCGGCTGCTCGCCGACACCTTCCAGGATCTGGAAGCCGTGGTCCAGGCAGGCTCCTTCCGGGAAGACCTCTATTACCTCTTGAGCCATGGTTCGGTGCGCATCCCGCCCTTGCGGGAGCGGCGGCAGGATATTCCTCTGCTCCTTAATCACTTCCTGGACAAGGTTTCCAAGGAAAACGGCCAGAGATTTTATCTGACCCAGGAGGCCCTGGAAATTCTCCAGGATTATGCCTGGCCCGGCAATGTCCGGGAGATGGAAAACCTGGTGGAACGCCTGGGTATGGTGGTTCAAGGCCCCGAAATCGGGGTCAAGGATCTGCCCCCTTATCTGGCCCCGGCCCGGAAGGCCCAGGCCGCCGACCAGGCCTTTCTGGCCCGCTTGAAAGACATGGAAAAACGGGAAATCCTGGCCGCCCTGGAGCGCAACCGCTGGATCCAGTCCCAGGCGGCCATGGACCTGGGACTGACCCTGCGGCAAATTGGCTACCGGGTCAAACAGTTCGGTCTGGAAACATTCATCAAAGAACAGCGGGGCCACAGCCGATCAGAATAGTCAAAAAATTACCCGCAACCCCCCTAAATTAGAAATTCCCCTGAAACTGAGCTTCAGGGGAATTTTCCTTTCAGGTATCTAGTGGAGTGTCTGATAGTTAGCTGGACATAATATCAAGACTGGACCGCTGGATCTGGCTTGGCTAAGTCCCCCTTTGAAAAAGGGGGATTTAGGGGGATTTAAAGAGGTTATATTAAATCCCCCCCCTTTTTCCAAAGGGGGGTTAATAATCAGTCAGTTTTAATGGATAATCGACTGCTGGACAGACCACTAGATTCCCACCGCTGCCTTCATCCCAAAGAATTGAGCAACAGAGAGAGGGGCTTGTTATCGGCGCCGGGGCCGCTGAACTGCATGGGCCCCGGGAAGCGGTAATGGTCCTCCATGGCCCACTTATCCCTTTCCTGGGCCAGGGCCTGGAAGGCTGGCGAATTCAGGTCCACGTTCTGCCTGGCGATCACCAGTTCCAGGCGGCTCTTGCGTTCCTCCAGGTGCATCAAGGGTGCCAGGGGGATGCCGATGGGCCGCCACTCCGCCACCTGCCGGTGCAGATGCTGGATGCCGGCCATATAACCGCTGGCGCCTTCGGCCAGCAGTACATAGGCGACCTGCCCCAGGTTGTAGGCATAATCGCAGTCGAACTTGGTGGGAAAGGTGCCCCGGCCGTCGTAGCCGTAGTAGTGATTCTGGGTGCGGAAGTTGCCCTTGTAGATCCCCTTGGCCCGCTGCTTCCTCAGGTAGGTGGCCACCATCTCCAGAAGGATGCGTTCGGTGTTGACCATGGCGAACTGGAAGTTGCCGTGGCTGTCCCGGGGCAACATCAGCCCCCGTTGTAGCAGGAAGGGGAACCCCAGGAAGACCCGGCTGTCGTAATCCCGCCAGATGTCATGGTTGTCGATGAGCTGCACCTGGTCCTCATAGGAGAGCTGGTGGAAGGACTCTTCTTCCGTGGCCTCCCGGTTATAGGCTGCGATGATGTAGCTGATCTTGATGATTAAGACATTGATTTCGTGAATAAACTCCAGGATGCCCTCGGGAATCAGGATGGTGCCGTAATTCTTGCCGGATCCAGCCCGCGCCACCACGGTATCGGCGATGAGGCGCACTACCTGGTGGATGGTGAGCTCGTGTTCTTCGATCTCTTCCCCGATGAGGATGACGTTGGGATGGGTCTGCAAGGCCACCTCCAGGGCGATGTGGGAGGCGCTGCGGCCCATGAGGCGGTTGAAATGCCAGTACTTCAAGTCCGACTTGCAATCGGAATTGAGGTTGCCGATTTCGGTGGCAAAGGCCGTGCAGGCGGAGTGGTAGCCAAAGGGAAGCTGCAGCAGGCCGGGGACCCGAAGGTCGCCGTCGATGGTCTTGGGAATGCCCACCACCCGGGTGCCGGTCTCCCTAAGGTTTTCTGCCAGGAAGGCGGCATTGGTATTGGAGTCGTCCCCGCCCACCACCACCAGTCCGTCCAGCTTCAGGGCGGCGCAGGTTTTCCGGCATTGCTCCATCTTCTCAGGGGTATCGATCTTGTCCCGGCCGGTGCCCAGCATGTGGAAGCCGCCGGAGTTTTTATAAAGGGCCACCATCTCTCCGGTCACTTCCTGGTGGCTGTTGCTGATGATCCCCTTGGGGCCGGCCAGGAAACCGATGAGCCGGCTGTCGGGATGGCTGGCCTTGGCGGCCTCGAAGACCCCGGCGATGACGTTGTGTCCCCCCGGAGCCGGCCCCCCGGAGAGGACGATCCCCAGGCGCAGGGGCTCCTTCCGGGGGCTCGCGCCGGGGATGATCTCCAATAGCCGGTTTTGGCTGACGAAGGGCAGTTGCTCCCGGGCTACCTTGAGGACTTCCAGGTCATCGCGGTCAAGGGGGCGGGTAATCCCCCCGGCAGCCAGTGCCGGACAGAGGCCCGGCTGATAGGCCCGCCGCTCCTTCTGGAATCCGGTTTCAGCAGCCAGTAGATCCATTAGTTGCCCAGGCGCCGCAACCTCGGCCTGGGTGGTTCCCTTCATCTTGGGCTCCTTCTCCATCACTGCATCAACTCCTTCAAGCGGCGGATGTTGCCGGCGATGTCACTGCTGCCGAAGATGCCGGAGCCCGAGACCAGGACGTCGGCCCCCGCGGCCACCAAGTCGGCCACCGTGTCGGTCTGCACCCCGCCGTCCACTTCGATGAGCACCGGCAGGGCCTCGGCGTCAATCCGCTCTCTGAGACGCCGCACCTTGGGCAGGACCCCAGGTATGAATTTCTGCCCGGAGAACCCGGGGTTCACCGTCATCAAGAGAACCATGTCCACGTCCTCGAGGACGTAATCGAGACAATTGAGGGGGGTGGCCGGATTCAGGGTGGCGGTGGCCTTGGCCCCCAATTCCTTAATCTGTTTGAGCAGGCGTTCCAGGTGATAGGTGACTTCCACGTGAATCCCCAGCCAGTCGGCCCCTGCCTCCACGAAGCGCTCCAAGTAGAGTTGGGGGTTGTCGATCATCAGGTGGACGTCCAGGGGCAGGGAGGTGGCCTTGCGGATGGCCCGCACCACGTCGGGGCCGATGGTGAGATTGGGGACGAAATGCCCGTCCATGATGTCCACGTGAATCCAGTCCACCCCGGCCTGTTCCGCCACTTGAATCTGTTCCGCCAGGCGGCCAAAATCCGCGGATAAGATAGACGCCGAAAGCTTTCTCATGTTCCTGCCAACTCCCCGAGCCGAAGACCACCGGCTCCCACCGCTAACATACCCCTGGTGCGGCAGAAAAATCAAGGGTGGACTTGAGAGGTTTTCAGGTTTTGGTTCTTGAATTAGAAAAATAGGTGAGTTGACCGGGGCAGGTTAAACTGTTTAAGTCGCCTTTCCGCCCTACACGGGGGGGAGGGGGTGTGCAGTGAGCAGTAAGCAGTGGGCCGTGAGCAGTGAGCCGTGAGCAGTAGCCTTTTTCCCCTCTCCGCGGGGGGAGGGAACAAGTCAATATCTTCCGGAAGCAATAAAAATCCCCCTTTTTCCAAGGCGATAATATACTTGACATAGCCTCAAGGCTGTATTATAGTGATGATTAAAGGAGTTCAGTGCCATGGAAGCAGACCTCACCAACCCAATTTTCACGAACGAGAAAGCGGCCAGGAAGCATCTGGAATCGAAGCGCTGGCCTAACGGAGCTTTTTGTCCTCATTGCGGCGAAACCAAAAGGATTAAATTGCTCAGAGGTAAAAGCCACAGGCCGGGGCTTCATCAGTGCAACGCCTGCCGTCAGCATTTTACCGTCACTATCGGCACGCTGTTTGAGGATTCCCATATTCCGTTGCACAAATGGCTGTTGGCTTTTCACCTTATGGCCGCCAGCAAGAAGGGGATCAGTGCCCACCAGCTCCATAGGATGCTGGGGATTACCTATAAGTCGGCTTGGTTCATGGCCCACAGAATCAGGGAAGCCATGAAGCCCGATTATTTCAGTGCCGGGATGCTTGGCGGGCAAGGTCCGGTTGAAGCCGATGAAACTTTCATAGGCACAAAGCCCGGAGCCAAGAAGCGCAAGGGATACGGGCACAAAAACGCTGTCCTCTCCCTGGTGGAGCGCGGCGGCGAAGTCCGTTCCTTCCACGTTCCCGGCGTGAGCGCCAAGACCTTGAAGCCCTACCTCAAATACCATATTGACCCCGATGCTCACCTTATGACCGATGATGCGGGGCAATACAGGATTCTCGGGCCTGAGTTTGAAGAGCATAGCGTGGTGGCTCACAGCAACGATGAATATGTCAGAGGCGAAGCCCATACCAACACCGTGGAGGGCTTTTTCAGCATCCTTAAACGTGGTCTGATCGGGACTTATCAGCATGTCAGCGTCCAGCATCTTCAAAGGTATGTCACCGAGTTCGATTTTCGCTATAACCATCGCGTCAAACTTGGATACGATGATTCAGACCGCACAACCGAAGCCCTCAAGGGCATTGTCGGTAAACGCCTCACCTATCGGCGGACTAACTGAAAATGAGCAAGTATACGCCGATGATAAACCTTGGTTGAAAAAGAAATAAGTCATGGCTCCTAACTGCCATCTTGTGCTATGGTGATTTTGTGAGAATCCCATATTTTGGAGGTTAGGAGCCATGGAAGTCCCTGGAAAACTTTGTCCTTTTAGGTCAACGGACCAGGTTGTAGTTTATTGTCAGTCAATATGCCAATTATTTATTCCGGGTAGACCGCCTCAACAAGGCACTTGTGCGTTAGCTGCGTTGCCTTCTGTACCTACTGTCATAATTAGCTTAGAGCGTTCGTTAAACGAAGTAGTCAGGGCTATTGGAGCGAAACATGCGCCTGGCCCAAGGTAGTCGCTACTTCGTTAAACTCAGAGATCGGCGAAATTGATCCGAATAACACCTCAAGATCATAAGGGCTAATTCCGCCCTCGGTTTTAATAAACTCTTTTACGAGTTCAACCACTTTATCCTTGAGGATTTCCCGCTTGCTTTCAGTTTTACTCATTGTATCTAACCTCATTTAGAGTGGAGTATAAAAAATGAAAATTGATAATTTGTTTAAATTTGTCATCCTGATTTTAGCAGGTTTATTTTTGTTCATTTTCTATCAATACGCTCAAAATGGCCGATATATATGTACTAAAATAACTAATGATGTGTATCATGTACTAGATACACGCACTGGAACTTTTCCACGATGACATTAGGATTTCTCTGGCTTTTGATCCTTTTTTGATCTTGGTTTCGGTGGTGTTTCCAAAAAACGCTGTGCAATATCGTCCTCAGTTATATTTGTGAAATCCACCTCGGGTTCTTTTTGTCTAGGCTTTTTGCTATCGGTGTTCTTCATGCCTGATTTCTCCAAAGAATTTGTAAAATTTCAACCTCTCTTTGGTGCTTTGGGGAAAATCGTCTATCTTTGGGCCAATATAGAAATGTCACTTGATTTTTATATATGCGCTATATTTTTCCATTTTGATAGGAAAAATATTGCTGATAAACTCGAAATTCCACGAACTTTAAACATGAAGCTAAAATTTCTAAAGAAATCTTTCCGTAACATTCCTCAATTAACCCCCTTTAAAGACCTTATGTTGCCACTTATTCAGCAAATAGCAGATTTATCTAAAAACCGCCATGATATAATTCATGGCGCATTGGCTGGAATAAAACCTAATTCCTATAAATTTGCCAAATTTGACCATGGTAAACAACTCCGTGACTTAAATGTGCGATTTGTAACTTTTACAATTGATGATCTCCATCAACTCGGAAATAAAATGAAGGGTCTGGTAGATGCGTTAAATGCTTTCGATGCAATTTTTTTAGTGATGTATTCGCTACATTGAGAATGCTGTCAACAAGAAGTTTTTCAGGATTATCGGGAGCCTCTTCTGGTCCACTACCAGAGCAGACACCTTCATAATGCCAGAGGAAACGGCGCACCCATGCCTCTAGCGATTCTTTATCAGAAATCACCCAATCTTCGGAGGTTTTTTTAGTCGCCGGCCTGTCGGTGTTCATTTTACCCCATGGGAAAAGCTATGTCAAATATATATATGCCTTTTCCAAGGGGGGTTAAAAAAACCGCAGTTTGAATTTTCGCTGGTGAATAAGACTTTTTCAAGAGGCGCCCGAGGCGCCCTGGCCCTGGAGATCTTCCCGGCTCAAGGCCCCGGCCGCGGCCTTATCCAGGAGCCAATACAGCTCTCCCGGCTGCGGGTTAATGAGCTGGGCCGGCAGGCGCAGGGGGTCCCGGGGACCCTGGATCACTTCCCGGACCACCGCAGCCTTGGCGGCCCCCGCCACCAGGAAGGCGACCGCGGCGGCGCCATTGATGATGGGCGCGGTGAGGGTTAGACGGTACAGCTCCTGCTGGGGCACGTAAACCTCTGCCACCCAGCGCTTCGACTCGGTGAGGGCCGGGGTCCCGGGAAACAGGGAGGCGGTGTGGCCGTTGTCCCCCAAACCCAGCATGATAAGGTCGAAGCAAGGCGCAGCGGGGGCGAAAAACTCCCGGAGCATTACTTCATAGCGCCGGGCGCCCTCCCGGGGGGAGGGACTGCAGTCCATGGGATGCACCTGGACTGGGGGGATGGGCACGTGCCCCAGCAGCGCCTCCCGGGCCAGGCGGGCGTTGCTCCGGGGATCATCCAAGGGGACGCAGCGCTCATCCCCCCAGAAGATGTGGGCCCGGGACCAGTCCACCTGGTCCCGATACGGGGCCGTGGCCAGCAATTCATAAGTGCGCCGGGGGGTGCCGCCCCCCGACAGGGCGACGCTAAAGCGGCCCCGGGCCGCCACCGCTTGCTTGGCGATGCCGACCAGCAGCTCTGCCGCGCCCCGGCTCATGGCCTCCGGATCATCGAAGATGCGGATCAAGTCTGCCCTCCGGTTGGTAATCTCTCGGTCTTTGAGGTTCTTGGCTTCTGGGTAAGGGCCCCTCGGCTATCATACCCCGTCTAGTGTAAGGTCCCACAATCTTGACAAAAGATTTGAGATAACCCCCCTATCTTGAGGGGAGGGGGTTAGGGGGAGGGTGGCAACATATGGTAAATGAAAGATAATTTACCACCCCCACGTGTCGCCCCCTCAAGGGGGAGGGGAAAAGCAATGCATTTAGGCAACGTTTCAGTGGGACACAACACTAATGCAAGGCGTCATAAATTTCTTAAAAATATCTCGGTTTAGTGTAGCCGCAGGCTTTAGCCTGTGCTCACGCCTTACCCCGGGCCAGCGGCGGCCACAGGCCGCCCTAGAATATCTATTTGGTGGGCAGCGCCCACCCTACACGGCAGTGCCCGCCGTTTTGGCCTAAACCTCGATTTTTGGCAGAGGTTTCAACCTTGCCCTCAGTCCTGGTCCCAGTCGACGTGGAAGGTCCCGGGGGCGTCCAACCTCTCAAAGGTATGGGCCCCGAAGTAATCCCGCTGGGCCTGGGTCAGATTAGCGGGCAAACGGGCACTGCGGAAGGCGTCGAAATAGGCGAGGGACATCATCAGTCCCGGGGCCGGCAGCCCCAAGTCGGCGGCGGCCCCCACTATCTCGCGCAGGTCCCATTGCCGGGCCAAAAATTGCTTGCCCAGCCTGGGGTCTAAAAGCAGGTTGTCCAGGTCGGCCCGCTCCTGGAAGGCAACCCGGATATCTTCCAACAGGGCCGCCCGGATGATGCAGCCGCCGCGCCAGATGCGGGCCACGGTTTCGAGTTCCAGGCCGTAAGCGTACATGCGGGAGGCCCGCTTGAGGAGCGCTAGTCCCTGAGCGTAGACGACGATCATTCCGGCGTAAAGTCCGTTTTTCAGTTTGGCCACGAACCGCCCCCGGTCCCCTGAAAAGGCAGGCTTGGGGCCTGCCATGGCCTGGGCCATCGCCATTCTCTGTTTCCGGTAACCGGACAGGTCTTGCATCACCACGGCGATGTCGATGCCGGGGGTAGCCACCTGGAGGTCCATGGCCTCCCAAGAGGTCCACATGCCGGTGCCTTTTTGCTTGGCTTCATCCCGGATCAGGTCGATGAGGGGCTTCCCGGTCTGCCGATCCTTTTTCAGAAAGATACGGGCGGTGATCTCCACCAGGAAGGAATTGAGTTCTTCCTCATTCCAGGCCGCATAGATGTCGTGCAGTTCTTCCGGCCCCAGGCCCAGGCCCCGCCTCATAAGATCGTAGCTTTCCGCCAGCAGTTCCATCAGGCCGTACTCGATGCCATTGTGGACCATCTTGACATAATGGCCGGCGGAGCCCTCTCCCAGGTAGGCGACGCAGGGTTCGCCGTTGACCCGGGCCGCGGCGGCCTCAAATACCGGCTCCACCCGGGCATAGGCATCACGCGGGCCGCCAGGCATCAGGCTGGGCCCCAAGCGGGCCCCGACCTCGCCGCCGGAGATCCCCAGGCCCATGAACAATATTCCTTTGGCCCCAAGGAACCTGCTTCTCCGATTGGTGTCGGTGAAATGGGAGTTGCCCCCATCGATGAGCAGGTCGCCTGGTGCCAGGACGGGCAAAAGTTCCCTGATCACGATATCCACCGGTTCTCCCGCTGCAATCATGGTGATCAGGGCCCGGGGCTGGCGCAGCAACCCGGCGAATTCCTTCAGATCATAGGCGGGCTGGATATCCCGGGATCCCACCTCCCGGGCCATGAATTCCCGGGTCTTCTCGGCAGTGCGGTTGTAAACGGCTACCGAAAAGCCGCGGTCCGCGAAGTTCAAGACCAGATTACGGCCCATGGTCCCCAGGCCCAAGATACCGATCTCACATCCCTGCTTGGGCATAACCAGAATCTCCGGATGTGGGCATTGTCAGGCGAGACGCCCGCTCCACTTGCAACCTGCCGCTTAAGAGGCGGGTGACCCCGCCCTTGCTTCATTGCACCCAACTCTCCAGCGTCAACCCGAGTTGGGCCAAGGCAGACCGGGTGGACTGGTAACCGGTGTGATGGATGCCGGTTACCCCCAGGCTCCGGGCCACCTCCACGAACATGAGCCGGTCGTCCAGGTAGACCACTTGCTTCGGCGGGACCTGGGCGCAGTCCAGGGCCAGCCGGTAAAGGTCCGCGTCCGGTTTGCGGTAGTGGACGAAACACGAACTGATGAAAAAGTCCACGAAGTCCCCCAGGTTGAATTTCTTGATGCGGTAGCGGGTAAGTTCGAGGCCCTCATTGCTCACCACGGCCACTTTCAGGTTGTATTTGGCCTTCAGGCTTTTGATCAGCCCCTCGGTCTGGGCCATTTCCGGCGACTGTTGGGACTGGGAGAACATGAATTCCTGGAAATCTTCCCGGGTGAAGGATCGGTCTTCGTAAAAGATTACCCGGGCCAGGTATTCGTCCAGGCTCAGTTTGCCTTGCTCGTAGGTGTCGAAGGTGAGATGGTGGCGCTCATTCATCTCCTCGTAATCGAGGTGGAAGATCTCCGCCGCCAGCCGGCGACTGCGCCGGTCCCAGCCGTTGGTGAGCAAGACGCCGCCGATGTCCAGAAACATGGTGGTAATGGTCACTTCTCCCCCCCAGGCGGAACCGGCGCCACCTTGAGGCGCAATTGCTCCGGGGCCGAGCAGACCTCGCCCTGAAAGTTTCGGCGGCTTAGCCGCCGGCCGGGGCCTGCCGGGCCTTGTCCTCGAGGCTGCGCATCAGTTTGTCGTAAGGCTGGTTGAATTTTTCCACCCCTTCATCTTCCAACTGCTGGGTAACCTGGTTGAGGTCGATTCCCAGCTCTGGCAGCCGCTGCAAGACGGCGGCGGCCTGGTCCGCACCCTCGCTCAGGCGGCTGGCCGGCTTGCCGTGGTCCCGATAGGCGTTTAGGGTTTCCAGCGGCATGGTATTGATGGTTTCCGGCCCGATGAGAGGCTCCACGTATTTAACGTCGCGGTAGGCCGGGTTCTTGGTACTGGTGCTGGCCCAAAGCAGGCGCTGGGGCCGAGCCCCCTGATTCTTAAGGACTTGGAAACGGTGGCTGCCGAAGACCTGACGGTAGATGGTATAGGCCACCTTGGCGCTGGCAATGGCCACCTCTCCCTGAAGGGAGGCCGCGGCTCCCGCCATCCGTTTCAGTATCGGATCCACCAGGGTGTCGATGCGGCTCAGGAAAAAGCTGGCCACCGAAGCCACCCTGAGGTGTTCCCCACGGGCGCCCCGCTCCTCCAGCCCGGAGAGGAAAGCCTCGGCCACCTCCCGGTAACGAGGCAGCCCAAAGAGCAGGGTGACGTTAACATTGATTCCTTCGCTGATGAGCTGCCGGATGGCCGGCAGGCCCTCCTGCGTGCCTGGCACCTTGATTAAGACGTTGGGCCGGTCCAATTTGCCCCACAGGCGCCGGGCCTCGCCAATGGTGCCGGGGGTGTCGTGGGCCAGATGAGGATTGACCTCCAGGCTGACGAAGCCGTCGGCGCCCTCCAGTTTGCGGGACACCGGGAGGAAGAGGTCCGCAGCCCGCTGCACGTCGGCCACCGTCAGGGTCTCGTAGATCTCCTGGATACCCTTGCCCTGCCGGGAGAGCTCGCCGATATCGTCGTCGTAATCATTGCTGCCGGCGATGGCCTTTTCGAATATGGCCGGATTGGAAGTCACCCCTCCCAGGCCGTCTTCGTCGATGAGGCGCCGGAGTTCACCGGAATCGAGCAAATGCTTGCTGAGAAAGTCCAGCCAGGCGCTTTGACCGCAGCCCCTGAGTTTGATCAGAGGGTTTTCTTGCATGCCGCTCTCCTTTTATTAATGCTAATCCCGCTCCAGGGCCGCGATCTTGTCCAGGCGGCGCTGGAAACGCGGGGCCGTCTGGTAACGGGCCTTCAAAAAGGTCTGAATGAGGTCCCAGGCCAGGGCGTAGCCGGTGACCCGCCCCCCCAGGCAAATGATGTTCATGTCGTCATCTTCCACCCCCTGGTGGGCGGAAAAGGCGTCGGTAATGAGGGCAGCCCGGGCCCCCCGGATCTTATTGGCGGCCACCGCGGCTCCCACGCCGCTGCCGCAAATGGCGATGCCCCGTTCCACCTCCCCCTGGGCCACCGCCCGGGCCAGGGGCACCACAAAATCGGGGTAATCGTCCCCGGCGTCGTATTGCTGGGCGCCGTAATCCACGGTCTGGTGGCCGGCTGTCCGGAGTTCCTCCAGCATCCGCCCTTTCAGCTCAAAACCGCCATGGTCCGCAGCCAGACCGACGCGCATAACAGTCCCCTCCAGGAGCGATCATTAAACTATGTGGCCTCAAGCACCGGGGAGCAGGAGCCTTGGACCGCCAGACCTGCGCGGCGGCCTCTCCCGGCCGCCCGCATTTGGATTATTACGGCATTCCGCCCGGGGTTCAGGTCAATAACGCCATTTCCCCTTAGCTGGCCGCCAACTTAAACTGGTGCAAAAGGTCCTGGACTTTCTTGATGATGGCGCCACTGGAGATGCCCTCGTAATCCAGGAGTTCTTGGGGCTTGCCGCTCTTGGGTTTCTCATGCACCGCCAGGGAATAGACCGGGGTCGGGGTGTCGGCCAGAGCGGTGCGCACCGCGTCCCCCAGCCCCCCTTCGGGATAATGGTCCTCCACCGTGACCAGGGCCCGGGTAGCCGCGGCCGCCTCTTTCAGGGTCTTCTCATCCACCGGCTTGACGCTGTAAAGGTCGATGACCCGGATGGCAACTCCTTGTTGCGAGAGTTGCTCATGGGCCTTCAGGGCCTCGAGCACCGTGATCCCGGCCCCGATGACCGTGATTGCATCCCGGGGACTGTGGCGCAGCACCTTGCAGCCGCCGATGGGGAATTGCTCCTCCGGACCGTAAAGAATAGGGGTCGCCATGCGGGTTGTGCGTAAATAGACGATCCCCCGGTGCCGGGCCGCTGCGGCCACCAGGTGCTCGGTGGAGACGGCGTCGCAGGGGTAAAGGACCACGCTGCCCAGGATGGCCCGAAACATGGCCAGGTCTTCCAGGCCCATCTGGGAGGGGCCGTCTTCACCGATGGACACCCCGCAATGGGAGCCGCAGAACTTGAGATTGGCGTCCGAATACTGGCTCATGCGAATCTGGTCGTAGGCCCGGCTGAAAAAGGCCGCGAAGGTGGAGACAAAGGGGAGCTGGTCCCGGCACTGCAGCCCCAGGGCCGCTCCCACCATGTTCTGTTCGGCGATGTACATCTCAAAGAAGCGCTCCGGATGCGCCTCCTTGAAGATTTCGGCATAAGTGGAATTACTCACCTCGCCGTCCAGGACCACCATCCGGGGAAATTCCGGATAAAGCCGCTTCAAGGCGTTGCCATAGGCCTTCCGGGTGGCCAGCGGTTGATCCGGAGGGTAAGACGGCGGCGGCGCTGGTTGGGGTTTGACCTCGGCGGGCTTCAGGTCCTCCGGCTGGAGCACGGTTCCCCGGAGGGAACGGTCCACCGGGCCCAACTCCGGCAGGGCCCGGGCCAATTGCTCCTGATCCAGGGTCTTGCCATGCCAGCCGTTTTTGTTCTCCACGAACGATACCCCTTTGCCCTTCACCGTCTTGGCAATGATCAGGGTGGGTTTGTCGGCCACCAGGACGGCCTGCTGATAGGCGGACAAAACTTCTGGGAAGGAGTGGCCGTTGATGAGGATGGTTTCCCAGCCAAGGGCGGAGACCCGGTTTTCATAGGCCATTAAGTCCCAACCATACATGGTCTCGCCCCGCTGGCCCAGCCGGTTGACGTCCAGGACCGCCACCAGGTTATCCAGCCGGTAATGGGCCGCCAGTTGGAGGGCTTCATATTGGGAGCCTTCCGCCATCTCGCTGTCCCCCAGGAACACATAAGTCGTATAAGGCAGCTTATCCAGGTACTTGGCATTAAGAGCCTGGCCCACCCCGATGGACAGGCCCTGCCCCAGGGAGCCGGTAGCGGCCTCCACCAAGGGCAAGACCGGGGTAGGATGGCCCTCGAGAGGGCTGCCGAAATGGCGGTAGGTCATGAGTTGCGCTTCCGTCAATTCCCCCGCCGCGGCCCACAGGGCATAAAACAGGGGCGAGGCGTGCCCCTTGGAAAAGATCAGCCGGTCATTGTTGGGGTGCTTGGGGTTTTTCAGATCATATTTGAAGATGCCGCCGAAGAGGAGACCGGCCATCAACTCCACCCCCGACAGGGAAGAGGTGGGGTGGCCGGAGCCGGCCTGGGTGGACATGGTGAGGATGTGGTAGCGGATCTGAGTGGCAATCTTCTTCAAGGTTTCCAACTGCTGCGGATCGGCCATAAATGAGTTCCTCCCGGGAAGGTGCCTGCCCGTGGGCAGAGGACAGGGGCACAGGCTTCCAGCCTGTGAATGGGTCCCCCCTGCGGACGGCTAACATTTAACTTAAGACGTTAAGTCCGATTTTCAAGGTCAATGGTCCCATCCCTTCAATCCCGGTGCAGCGGGAAGACCAGATTGCCTCCATACCAAGCGATGAGGCTCACCAGGAGTCCCAGGGCAAGGAGCATTCCCAGGTAAACTTTGCCGGTCCAATATCCCAAGGCCGCCAGGACATCCGGGTCAAGCCAGCGCCAGACAAAGGCCCCGGTTCCTAGCGCCAGCAGGATGGGAGCCAGGGTCAGCTTGATGATTATCGGCCGCAGGGGACGCCACTCATAGTTGTACCACCAGGTGGCCAGCCCGGTGACCAGGGCCACCGGGGTAAAGAGCACCCCACCCCCCACGCAGTGGAAGCCGGTGACCTCGAAGGATCTGACCCCAGTGAGCAGATAGAGCAAGGTGAAAACCGGGGCGGAGACCAAAAAAACGATGGGAAAGTGCACCACCATGGGGTGGGGATGGCGCCGGAGCATGGGGAAGCGCTGTAGCAAACGGCGCAGCATCCCGGGTGGCGATGGAATCGTTTCTACTTCCTGGGGTTCGGAAACCTTCCCGGGCGGGGCCTCTAGGCTGCTGGGGGCCCCTATCATCACCCCCACCTGGGGATAGCTCTGGAAGACCTCCTCGCCGTGGGGGGCCGCGGGCAGCTCGAAGGTGAGATCGGCCCCGGCCAGATGGACGGCCATGTGCTTGCCCCCCCGCCAGAGGCCGCTGGCGCTCACATCATAAACCCGGCCCTGGTAGGCAACGTAGACGGGTTGGCCGCCGGCGCCGTTGCACTGCGCCAGTTCTTCCGGGGTGAATCTTCTCTGGTCCTCAGGCAAATTCTTTTTCCTCAGGCATTGGGCAGCCGGAGACTCCAAGCCGCCGTCCCGATCATGACCCAGGTTTTGAGTCTTGCGGTGCCAATGGGAAAGTCAGCATACCCCCGAAATAGCTGATGAGGGTCACGAGGGGGGTCAGCGCCAAAACCAACAATAGATAGAGGATGTTAACCCCTTGCAGGTCCCGCAATACCTCGGGGTTGAGTAGACGCCAGACAAAGGCCCCGCAGGCCGCCGCCCCCAACAGATACGCCAGCTTCTTCTCCAACTCCAGGGTGGGGCTCGATTCGGGAAAATTCAGCTTTTGGGTGAGCACTCCGGTGGCGATGGCCGCCGCGGTGGCCAGCACTCCACCCCCCAGGCAGTAAAAGGCTGTGGTTTCAAAGGACTGCACCCGGGTTAGCAGGAAAAGGACGCTGAAGAAGCCGGCGGCCAGCATAAAGGTGATGGGGAAGTGGGCCACGAGGGGATGCGGGTAGCGCCGCCAGTAAGGGTGACGCGCCACCAGTCCCGACAACCAGGGGGAAGGTTGCCGGCGGGTCCCCACTCCCTGCCCGGTTCCCTGGCTGCCTTCCGCCGTCAACGCTTCGGAGTCTTCGGTGGCGTCCATGCCCCTCCCGCATCCTTTCCCTTCCCGTCCATCCCCCCTTCCCCCGGGACAGACCTCAGGCGGCCAGGCTCAGCAGAACTACGGCCAGCACCGCCAGGGGATAGTAGCTGGCCCGATTGAACAGGGTCTCCGCCTGGCTGCGGGCGCCGCTGCGGAGAAGACCCCAGGCCGGCAGCAGCAACAGATAGATTCCTCCCCCCAGAATCAGCAGCTGCTGGAAGACCGAGATAAGGGCCGGCGACATCTTGAGGACCACCAGAGAAAAGACCAGGCTTAAGCTTAGGAAACCCATGGCCATGAAACGTGCCTTCTCCGGCCCGTAAACCACTGGAATGGTCTTGGCGTTGAGGTGCATGTCCTGTTCCAGGTCGTGCCAGTCCGCGGGAATATTCTGGCCGCCCAGCTCCCAGAAAAAGAGCCAGAGAAAGAGGACCGCCACAAACCACGGCGAAGGCCGGGGATCTACGGCCAGGACCGCGGCTACAGCCCCCAGGCTCTTGACCACCCCGGCTACCAGCAGCCTAAGATGGCTGACCCTGAGCAACAGGCAATAAGTGGTCTCCAGGAGGCAGCCGGCCAGAAAGATGAGGGCGCAGGCCGGATTCAGACAATAGGCCCCCAGCAGGGCCACCAGGGCCCAGGCGCCGGTCCACAGGACCCCTTCCGGAAGGCTCATCCGGCCCGCGGCCAGGGGGTGGCGCAGGAAGACGGCATCCAGGTAATAATTCCCCCCCGGCCCTCCCTGCAGGCGCAGTTTTTCCCGGTCCACCCGGCAATCCACCAGGTCGTTCAAGGCATAGACCGCGGTATAGCCGGCAAAGACCGTCAGCATCCCCAGGGCCGTGGTCGCCAAAGGCGGCAGATGCCCCAGCCAGAGAAGCGCGGCCGCAGCCGGCGCCGCCAGGTCCAGCAGACCGTGGGGCGTGCGGGAGAGGGCCAGGAGCAGCTTGAGCCGGGAGATAGCCACCGCCAGCGCCCCCGGCGCCAGATCAGCATTAAGCGCAGTCGAGTCTTTCATGGCCAAGGGATGCCACCGCCGGCTGGCTGCAGCCAGTTTTCAGCTTTAGATCGGGATCGATTTCCGGCAGCCGCTAACCTGTCCAACCACGACCGGCAAATACCGCAAACCGTTGCTCACAAAGATAAGACCGGAGCAAGGTCTGTCAAGAACCGCCAGGCTGGGGCCGCGGCCCGGGAACCCTGCTCCGGGTTGACAGGCGGGCGGGGGGGTCTTAAAGTTTTTTCATGATCCGGATGCAGGGAGTAAATTGCCCAATCCCGGCAGGGCGTGATTTCATGGGATTTTCCGGCAAGCCGGGGCGCCGCGGCACCGGCTTCAAGGGCGACGCCGCCGGCAGGGGGTTGGTATGCGGCCCTTAGGTCCAGTCTGGAGCCCTTGGATTCCGGGCCTCCTCAGCCTGGTGCTATATGCTGCCCTGGTCCTGGGCTTGCTGGCCCTGCTACTGTTCCTGACCCGCTGGCTGGGAGAGCAGAGACCCTCTCCGGAAAAGGCCCTCCCGTATGAATGCGGGGTGATCCCCACCGGCGGGGCCTGGTTCCGCTATCCGGTGGCCTTCTACCTGGTGGCAGTCTTTTTTCTCATCTTTGACGTGGAATCCGCCCTGATCTTTTCCTGGGCGGTGGCTATTGAAGAACTCAGTTGGCGGGGTTGGTTGCAAATCAGCTTTTTCATCATCGTGCTGCTCGCCAGCCTGGTTTATCTGTGGAAAAAAGGAGGGCTGGATTGGCGGTCCCCGTTACTACGAAAGGCGTCACCACCCCGGATATAACCCGCGGTCTCGAATACCTGAACCGGCCCCGTTTTGCCGGCGCCGGACCAGCGGGTAAAGGGCTGGAGGGGGCGCTCGACGCCCTGCTCAACTGGTGCCGGGCCTACAGCTTCTGGCCGATGTTCTTTGGGCTCTCCTGCTGTTTCATCGAGCAGATCACCTCCTGGACCCCCCGCTTCGACATTGCCCGGTTCGGGGCCGAGGTCCTCAGGGGCTCGCCCCGGCAATCCGACCTGCTGATCATTTCGGGCACGGTTTTCAAGAAGATCGCCCCAGTGGTCCTCAGGCTCTATGAGCAGATGACCGAACCGAAATGGGTCATCTCCATGGGTTCCTGCGCCAATTGCGGCGGCATGTACGACTGCTATAGCGTGGTCCAGGGCGTCGACCAAATACTGCCGGTGGATATTTACATCCCCGGCTGCCCGCCCCGGCCCGAGGCGGTGATGCAATCCATCGTGCTGCTCCAGGAGAAGGTCATGTCCGAGCAGCCGCTGCGCAGGATTCTGCACCGCCCCGGCGGCAGCCAGGGGACCGAGACCCCCATCCTGGTGGACGGCCTGACGAAGTCCCGGGACTGCCGGGGCCCCGGCTACTATGGCACCCCGCCTCGGGGCACCTCCGTCACCCCGCCCCGATTTTTTGAGTCCCGCTCCGACCTCATGTGGACCCCGCCGCCCCACTGGATCGAATTGAGCGAGACGGACCGGTCTTTAGCCAAAACCCTGTCGGAAAGATTCGGGGACGCCGTGGCCCAAGCCGAAAACACCTCGGACATGCTCACCTTCCAGGTGGCGCCGGAGCGAGTCCAAGAGGTGCTGCGCTTTTTGAAGACCGAGTCCCAACCCAGATTCCTGCGCCTGGACGATTTGACCGCGGTGGATGAGTCGGCCCGGCGGGAGCGGGAGCAATACCCTGATTATACCCTTAATTACCAACTGCTATCATTCGATTCCGCCTCGAGGGTGCGTCTGAAAGCGCCGCTCTACGGCCCCCAGCCCACGGTCCCAACCATCACCGACATCTGGCCTGCGGCCGGTTGGTACGAGCGCGAAGTTTACGACATGTTCGGCATCCTTTTTGAGGGCCACCCGCGGCTGTGGCGCCTCCTCATGCCGCACGACTGGGAGGGCCATCCGCTCCGCAAGGGCTATCCGGACCGGGCCACGGACATGGAGCCCTACACCCATTACGACGCCCAGAAGCACCAGCCCCGGGACGCGGGCGAATATATGGCCGGGCGGCTGGCAGAAGACGAGTACGTGCTGAATATCGGCCCGCATCACGTCGGCACCCACGGGCTGATCCGCTTTATCCTGGCCCTCCGGGGCGAGACCATCACCGCTCTCGACACCGATATCGGCTACCACCACCGGGCCGCGGAAAAGATCGGCGAGCGCCAGTCCTGGCACCAGTTCCTCCCTTATACCGACCGGGTGGACTATCTCACCGGGGTGGCCAACAACCTCACCTACCTGCTGGCGCTGGAGAAGCTGGCCGGAATCCAGGTGCCGGACCGGGCTCAATTCATCCGGGTGATGCTCACCGAGTTCTTCCGTCTGAGCAACCACCTGGTCTGGTTTTCCACTTACGTCCAGGATGTCGGCGCCATGACCCCCACCTTTTACTGCTTCGCCGAACGGGAAAAGGTCTTGGACATCGTCGAGATGATCACCGGGGGGCGGCTCCATCCCTCCTGGTTCCGGCTGGGCGGCGTGGCCATGGACCTGCCCGCTGGCTGGAAGGAGTTGGTGGACGATTTTGTCCAGGTCTTTCCCGGGCGCATCCAGGAGTTCGAAGCCCTGATTACCAAGAATCCCATATTCGAGGCCCGGACCCGGGATGTGGGGTATCTCTCCAAGCAGGACGCCATGGAGTGGGGCGTCACCGGGCCCAACCTCAGGGCCAGCGGCCTGGAGTGGGACCTCAGGAAACAGATGCCGTATTCGGGGTATGAGGCCTTCGATTTCGACATTCCTTACGCCACCGGCGGGGACTCCTATGCCCGGTACCTGGTGCGGGTGGAAGAGATGCGCCAGAGCGTCAGGATCATCGAACAGGCGGCCAGACGGATGCCGCCGGGGCGCTGGCTCAGCGACGATTACCGCTATATCATTCCGCCCAAGTCAGAGACCCTGACGGACATCGAGACCCTGATCCACCACTTTATCAATGTCACCCGGGGGGCCAAGATTCCCCGGGGCGAGGCCTACATGGCCATCGAGCACCCCCGGGGCGAGCAGGGAGTCTATGCAGCCAGCGACGGCCTCAACATGGCTTACCGCCTGCGCTTCCGGTCGCCGGGTTTTGCCAACGTGCAGGCCCTGCCCTTGATGGCGACGGGCCACCTGATTTCGGATTTGATCGCCATTATCGGCTCCATAGACTTCGTCTTGCCGGATATCGACCGGTGAGCTTCGAGTTTCGAGTTGTACCTTCGAGAAACGCAGGCTGAAGCCCGCGGCATGGTTTGGATGCTATGATTCCTCAGGAAATGCGAGACCAATTACAGGCCCAGGTCGCCTCAGCCGAACACCCTCGGGAGCAGGCGATCAACGTCATGTACACGGTCCAGAAACATTATGGCTATCTGACCGATGAGGGCCTGGTGGAGGCGGCCGCCATTCTCAAGCTGACCCCCCTGGAAGTGGAGGAACTGGCCACCTTTTACGACTTCATCTACCGGGAGCCGGTGGGCAGATATGTCATCCATGTGTGCGACGGAGTGGTCTGCTGGATGTTCCATGAGAACTCGGTGTTCGAATATCTCTGCAAGAAGCTGAGGGTCTGCGCCGGGCAGGTTTCGCCGGACGGTTGGTTCACGGTGCTGCCCACGGCGTGCATCGGCTTCTGCGACCATGCCCCGGCCATGCTGATCAACGGCAAGATGTATGGCCCTCTGACCCCGCGGCTGATCGACGAGATCTTGGAGAGATTGAAGACGGAATACTGCGACCTGGTGATTTGTAAATAACCAAATAATGACGGAGGACTGGGGAGAGGATAAGAAAGTGAGCCCCTGTCCACGGTCTAGTGAGCGCTCGACTGCCATGTTTGAAGAAGTGCTGCTCAAAAACCGCCGGCCCGACCGCCCTGCCACCATTGACGAATACCGGCAGAGTGGCGGCTATGAGGCGCTGATCAAGGCCGTGAAAGAGCGGACGCCGGAAGAGGTGCGCCAGCTGGTGCTGGACTCCGGCCTGCGGGGCCGGGGCGGCGCCGGGTTCCCCACCGGCCGCAAGTGGTCCTTCATACCGGCTGGTTCGGGCTTCCCGCGCTATGTAGTGCCGAATACCGACGAAATGGAGCCCGGCACTTTCAAAGACCGGGTGCTGGTGAACATCGACCCCCACCTGGTCCTCGAAGGAATCATTCTGAGCGGCTATGCGGTGCGGGCCCAGACGGGCTATTTCTTTATCCGGCCTTCCTATGAACTGGACGCCCAACTCATTGAAAGGGAAGTGGCAGTGGCCCGGCAGGCCGGGTTTTTGGGAAAGAATATCCTGGGGAGCGATTTCTCCTTCGAGCTGGTGGTGCACCGCAGCGCCGGGCGCTACATCTGCGGCGAGGCTACGGCCCAGGTCAACGCCATCCAGGGCCACCGGGCCCACCCCCTGAAGGACCGCCACATGGCCAGCGACGGCCTCTGGCATCGGCCCACCATAGTCAATAACGCCGAGACCCTGGCTTGCGTACCGCACATTTTGAGCCGGGGGGCTGAGTGGTTCAAAGGCCTGGCCCGGACCAAGACCGGGGCCGGGACCAAACTTTTCTGCGTCAGCGGCAAGGTCAACCGGCCCGGCTGTTACGAGCTGCCCATGGGCATCCCCCTGAGGGAAATCATAGAAGGGTCGGCCGGGGGGATGCTGGCGGACTCGGAGCTGAAGGCGGTCATCCCCGGGGGCGCTTCCACGGCATTCATGCCTGCCAAGTACTATGACGTGGAGATGGATTTCGAACCCCTGCAAGCCATTGGCCACCGGATAGGGACCGCGGCTATCATGGTCTTTGACCAGAGTACCTGTCTGGTGGCCGCCACCTTGAACCTGATCGAATATTTCGCCCGGGAATCCTGCGGTTACTGCACGCCGTGCCGGGAGGGGCTGCCGTATATCCGGGACCTGCTGTGGCGGATCGAGTCCGGGGAGGGCCGGGAGGAGTTCATCCCCATGCTGCAGCAGATGGCCCGGCATATGGACAGCGCCTATTGCAGCTTCGCCCCCGGGGCGGCTGAGCCGTTGCTGGGCCTGCTGAAATATTTCGAGGACGAGATTCAGGAGCACATCAGCCAGAAGAAGTGCCCCTTTTCCGAGTCCTACCGGCCGTACCGGCAACTGTGGTACCCGCCGGAGTGAGAAAAATAATGGATGGTGGGGGCGGCCTGGTCCGCATCCCGCGTAAGAACTATGCCTAAGCTCATTATCGATAATCGGCCCATTGAGGTCCCGGCCGGGACCAAGGTTATCGCGGCGGCCGAGAAGCTGGGGATCATGATCCCCCGCTTCTGCTATCACCCCGGCCTGGGCTCCTTCGGGGCCTGCCGGGTGTGCGCCGTCAAATTCCTGGATGGGCCGGTGAAAGGCATCCAGATGAGCTGCATGGAAGACTCCCGGGACGGCATGGTGGTCTCGACCACCGACCCCGAGGCCATGGAGTTTCGCCGGTACGTCATCGAGTGGCTGATGATGCACCACCCGCTGGACTGCCCGGTGTGCGACGAAGGCGGCCACTGCCTGCTCCAGGACGAGACGATCTCCGGTGGCCACGGTATCCGGCGCTACCTGGGCCCCAAGCGCACCTACCACGACCAGTACCTGGGGGCCTTCGTGCAGCACGAAATGAACCGCTGCATCCAGTGCTGGCGCTGCCGCAATTTCTATCAGGACTTCGCCGGTTACCGGGATTTCGGGGCCTTACAGATCGCCAACCGCATATACTTCGGGCGCTATGAGGACGGCCCCCTGGAGAGCCCTTTTTCCGGCAACATCATTGACCTGTGCCCCACCGGGGTGCTCACCGACAAACCGGCCCGCTTCGTCGGCCGGCGTTGGGATTTCGAGCGGGCCCCGTCGGTGTGCCTCCATTGCTCCCTGGGCTGCAATACCACCGGGAGCGCCCGCTACCGGCAAATGTGGCGCCAAGAAGGGCGCTTCCACGAAAAGGTGAACGGCTACTTCATCTGCGACCGGGGGCGGTACGGCTTCGCGTTCGAGAGCCATGAGGAGCGGCCCCGCCGGGCCAGGGTTTCGGGTCAGGAGGCGGAGTGGGCGGAGGCGGTAGCCACGGCCGCAGCCAGGCTCAGCCAGATCGTCGAGAAACATGGCCCCGGGTCTGTCGCCTGCCTGGGCTCGGCCCGCAGCAGCCTGGAGGCCCAGGCGATGCTGAAACGATTTTGCCGGACCTTGGGCTGGAATGAGCCTCGCTATTTCACTGTGCCCTCGCAAGAGCGGAAGGCCAGGGCCGCGGTTTCCAGGCTGAACGCCGGTCTGGCCGTGTCCCAGCGAGAGCTGGAAGAGGCGGATTTTATTCTGGTAGCCGGGGCCGACCCGATGAACGAGGCCCCCATGCTGGCTTTAGCCCTGCGCCAGGCCTGGCGCAGGGGGGGTAAGGTCGCGGTGCTGGACGCCCGGCCGGTCAGTCTGCCCTTTGAATTTGAGCATTGGCCCATTGATCCGGGGAATCTCAATGCAGCCCTGGGGGCGGTGGCGGCCATGGCGCTGGACGGCCAAAACCTGGAGGGTCTCGACTCTGCAGGCCGGGAGTTTTTTCAGGCCCTGCCCAGGGAATTCGGCCCGGATGCCGGCCTCCAAGCCAGCCTGGCCTCCTGGGGGCAAAGACTGGGCCAAAGCAAGAGGCCAATGCTTATCTGCGGCACCGACGCGGTCCGGGAGTCAACCCCGGCCCTGGCCGCGGACCTGGTTCGGCTGCTGCGGGCCGTCGGCCTGAATGTCGGGCTATTTTACCTGCTGCCCGGGGCTAATGCCTTTGGCGCGGTGCTGTTGTCGCCGGAAGGGGAGGGGCTGGCTCCCCTGGTGGAAGCCCTGGAAGCCGGCGCGGTCAAGGCCCTGGTGGCGGTGGAGAGCGACCCCTGCTGGGACTACCCGGACCGGGAGCGGCTTAACCGAGCCCTGGAAAAGCTGGAATTGCTGGTGGCCCTGGACTTTCTGCCCTCAGCCATGGTGGCGCGGGCTGAGATAGTCTTGCCCACCCTCACCGTATTCGAGCGCACCCCCGCGAGCTTCATCAATCAGGAGGGCCGACTGCAACTGGCCCCGCCGGTGCACCTAGGGGGCACTCCTCTGACCCAGATCAGCCCGGATTTGCACCCGCCCCGGACCATCCTGAGCCAGGTCCCGGGCGGCGAACCCCGGACGCCGGGGGAGATTTTACAGGAATTGGCTGCGGCCCTGTCACCGCCGGTGACGCTGCCAGCCGCTGACCTCTGGGATTGGCTGAGCCGGGAGAATGGCGTTTTTGCCAATATTGCCAGTCTGTTCGAGCCGCCGGGAGCGCGGCTTCTTCCCGAGCCCCTTCCGGCCGGGGCCTATTCTCCGCCCGGAGCGCTGATCCCGGAGCCGCCCTCTCCGGACCGCCTGGAGCTGCTCCTGGTGGATGCGACCTTTGGGACCGAAGAACTGGCCGGTTATTCCAAATTTATCCAGCAGGTGGAAGAAGCCCCGCGGCTCTCCATGCATCCTGACCAGGCGGCTAAATTGGGCCTGGCGGCCGGGGACCGGGTAGCTTTGCGGCTCCCGGGGGGCGAACTGCGGGTGGCGCTCCAGATGGCGACCAATATGGCGACCGGGGTCGTGGTGCTGCCCCGCCACCGGCAGTTAAACTGGCGCCTGGTTCCGGATTATCAGGTTTTGGTTTCTCGGGGAGATATCGTCAAGGTGGCAGAATGATGTCGGTCTTGGCCCTGGGCATAATCATCTTGATCGTCAAGCTCCTGGTGGTGCTGGTGGTCCTCTTGTTGCTGGCTGCCTATCTGATCTACGTAGAGCGCCGCCTGCTGGGGTTCATGCAGCTGCGATTGGGGCCCAACCGGGCCGGGTTCCAGGGGCTTTTGCAGCCCCTCGCCGACGCAGTGAAGCTGCTGGTCAAGGAAGATTTCATCCCCGCCGGGGCTGACCGGGTCATCTTTCTGTATGCCCCGGCGGTGGTGGCGGCAACGGTGCTGCTCGTTTTCGCGGTGGTGCCCTTTGCCCAGGGCTGGACCTTCCGGGGTCAAGAGATCCCCGGGGTGGTCAGCGACCTCAATGTCGGCCTGCTTTTCGTCCTGGCGCTCTCGTCCATCGCGGTCTATGGAGTGGCGCTGGGTGGCTGGGCCTCCAATTCGAAGTATGCCCTGCTGGGAGCCATCCGGGCCGCGGCCCAGATGATCAGCTATGAACTCTCCCTGGGCCTGTCCCTGGTGCCGGTGGTGATGCTGGCCCATTCTTTTTCCCTGGTGGACATCGTCCAGGCCCAGGCGCGGTTGCCATTTATCATCTTGCAGCCGCTGGCCTTTCTGATTTTTTTCGTTAGCGCCGTGGCCGAGATGAAGCGTATCCCCTTCGATCTGCCCGAGGCGGAAAACGAGTTGGTGGCCGGTTATCACATGGAATACAGCGGCATGCGTTTCGGGCTCTATTTTTTGGGCGAATACGTCAACATGGTGGTCCTGGGGGCCTTGGTGGCGGTCTTCTTCCTGGGCGGTTGGCGGGGGCCGTGGCTGCCCCCGCTCGTTTGGTTCCTGATCAAGGTTTCCCTGGTGGTCTTCGCCATCATCTGGATCCGGGCCACCTACCCGCGGCTACGCTACGACCAGCTGATGGAATTCGGCTGGAAGATTTTGATTCCGCTGTCGCTGCTGAACATCATTATCACCGGGGGCGCCATGCTGGCCCTGGGGCTGTAAGGGGTCCCGGCCACCTTTGGTAAGGCGCCTAGAAAAAAAGGCTCCGGCAAGGCAGGACTTGAGACGGTGCGAAGGAGGGTTGCATGATCCAGACCGCGGATACCCCCATAACCAGGCCGCCTGGCGCTGGGAAAAGCAGCTTCGACCTCATCGAACCGGAAAAGCTCTTGGCGGAGCTGCCTCTGAGGAATGACATGGTCTTCCTGGACCTGGGCTGTGGCGCCGGCAACTATACCCTGGCGGTGGCCGAAGCCATCGGCAAACACGGGGTGGTCGTGGCCCTGGACCTGTGGCAAGAGGGAATCGAGACCCTGGAGGAGCGGGCCGCGGCGGCCGGCCGACACAACCTCCGGCCCCTTAAGGTGGATATCAGCCAGCCGTTGCCCCTGGGCGACGCCAGCGTCGATCTCTGCCTGATGGCCACCGTGTTGCACGATCTGGTCGAATCCGGGAGCGCCGCTGGGGCCCTAAAAGAAGCCCAACGGGTGCTCAAGCCCGGGGGCACCCTGGCCATCGTGGAGTTCGACAAGGTGGCCGGTCCGCCGGGGCCGCCCCTCAGGATTCGGCTGAATCCGGAGGAAGTGGCAACCCTGGCTGCCCCTTACGGTTTCAGAAAGAGCCGGATGGCCAGGGTTGGCCCCTATAACTACCTGCTCCTCTTCACCAACGGGGAGGTCTAGATTTGCGGAGGCTCCATGACGGAAGTTAAAGACCCCGGGCGGGGCCGGTTAAGCCCCTGGAGCGTGGCCCTTCGAGGTATCAATGGCCTATGGGGCGGCCTGGCCATGGTGCTGCGGCACCTGGGGCGGCGGCCGGTCACCGAGCAATACCCGGACTATAAGCGGTTCCTGCCGGAGCGCACCCGGGCCCGCATCATTCTGACCCGGGATCCGGACGGCGAGGAACGCTGTGTGGCCTGCTTTCTCTGCTCCGGGGTTTGCCCCACCAGTTGCATCTCCATGGAGTGTGGAGAGCGCCAGGATGGCCGCCGTTATGCCCCCTGGTTTCGCATCAATTTTGCCCGCTGCATTTACTGCGGTTTGTGCGAGGAGGCTTGCCCCACCCTGGCTATCCAGCTCACTCCCTTCTATGAGTTTTGCGAGGCCGATATCCTGGCCATGGTGGCCGAGAAGAAAGACCTGCTGGTGGCCCACGGCGGCAAGAATCTCGAATACAACTTTTACCGTTTTGCCGGGGTAGCCATGGTGGGCGGCAAGGGCAGCCACATCCAGGAGGCGCCCCCGGTGGACCTCAAGAGCAACCTGCCCTGAGGACGGCTTTGAGGCAATGGTGATGAATCCTTACGCCGGCATCTTCTATATCCTGGCCGCGGTAATCCTTTTGTCCACCGGCCTGGCCGTCACCCGGCGCAACCTGATGCACGCCATCGTCTACCTGGTGCTGTCTTTTTTTGGCACGGCGCTGCTCTTTTATCTGCTGGGGGCCCCGTTTCTGGCGGTCCTGGAGGTGATCATTTACGCCGGGGCCATCATGGTGCTGTTTCTGTTCATTGTCATGATGTTGGAGATTCGGCCGACGGAACAGCCTGTGGGCTCGTACCTGCGCCAATGGCTGCCCGCCTTGGTCTTGGGCGCACTCAGTCTGGCGGCCCTGGTCCTGATTATCTGTGAATCCGGCGGGGACCTGCCGTTGCCGTTGGCCGCGGCGTCGCCCCTGGAATTCGGGCGATTTTTGTTCCAGAGGTACTGGTTTTCGGTGGAAATTGTTTCCTTTCTGCTCTTGGTGGCCCTGGTGGGGGCGTTGTATCTGGGAAAGCGAGAAGGGTAGGGGCATACTTTAGGGTGCGCCCCCGGACTGGGGGAGGACGCCCAGGTCCGCCTGGGGAAAAATCATGCCTGCCATTGTCCCTTATAGTTACGTGCTGGTTCTGGCCGGGGCCGTCTTCTTTTTGGGAGCGGCCTGTGCGGTGGCCCGGCGCTCGCTGGTGATGATCCTCATCGGCGTGGAGGTGATGCTGAACGCCGCCGGGATAGCCCTGGTAGCCGCTTCCTTGCGCTGGCAGCAGCTGGAGGGCCAGGCGCTGGTGATCTTCATCATGTGCGTGGCCGCGGCTGAAGTGGCCGTGGGCCTGGCCCTCATCGTCTATTCCCAACGGCGCACCGGCACCCTGGATGCCGACCGCTACAATCTGATGAAGGGTTGACGTGGAAACTGCCCTTTTGCTTCTCTTGCTTTTGCCCCTGGGCGGCTTCGTAATCAACGCCGTCTTGGGCCGTTGGCTGCCCCGGCGAGCGGTGGAGGCGGTGGCCTGCGCCGCGGTCCTGGGGGCCCTGGCCTGTGCCGCGGCGGCCCTGGTCCTGGCCTCCGACCAGGCCCACGATGTCACCTTTTGCCAGTGGTTCCGGGCCGGAGGTTTCACCACGGCCATGAACGTCCATTATGACCCCCTGGCCGCGGTCATGGCGCTGATGGTCACCTTTGTGGCGAGCATTATCCATCTTTACTCCGCCGGATTCATGCGGGAGGACGCCGATTACGTCCGCTATTTTTGCTATTTGAACCTCTTTGTCTTCGCCATGCTGGTAATTACCACCGCCGACAGCCTCATTTTCGTTTACCTGGGCTGGGAGGGGGTGGGCTTCTGCTCCTATGCCTTGATCGGGTTTTGGTATAAAGACGAAGCCAACGCCAATGCCGGGCGCAAGGCCTTCATCTGCACCCGCATCGGCGACATCGCCTTCCAAGTGGCCCTGGGCCTTGTCTTTGTCTGTTTCGGCAATTTTTCCATCACCTACATCAATAGCCATGCCGCCGCACTCAGTCCCACCCTGGCCACCATCCTGGCCCTGCTGCTGCTGGGGGCCGCGCTGGGCAAATCGGCGCAACTGCCCCTGACGGTGTGGCTGCCGGACGCCATGGCCGGCCCCACTCCGGTCTCGGCCCTGATTCATGCGGCCACCATGGTCACCGCCGGCACTTATTTGCTCATGCGGCTCTTCCCGTTAATCCTGCTCTCCCCCCTGGCCATGCTGATCATTGCCGCGGTGGGCTCCATCACCGCGCTGTACGCCTCTTTTGCGGCCCTGGCCCAATGGGACATCAAGAAGATGTTGGCCTACTCCACCATCAGCCAGGTGGGCTACATGTTTCTGGCTGTGGGCGCCGGCGACATTGTGGGCGGCCTCTTCCACCTGGTGTCCCACGCCTTCTTCAAATCCCTGCTCTTTTTGGTGGCGGGGATAGTCATTCAGGCCCTGGACGAGGAGCACAACATCTTCCGCATGGGCTCGCTGCGAAGATGTATGCCCATGGTTTACTGGCTCTTCCTGATCGGCTCCATCTGCCTGAGCGCCTTCCCGCTGCTGGGCGGCTACTTCAGCAAAGACCGCATCCTGCTGGCTACCTTCATCCATCCCGGGGGGGCTTATAAGATCTTCTGGCTGCTGGGCATGGTGGCGGCCTTCTTGACACCCCTCTACACCTTCCGGGTCTTCTTCGTAGCCTTCCCGGACCGGCCGGACGGCCGCCGCCCCGACGAAATCCTCCCCACTCCTGGCTTCATGGCCTGGGTTCTGTGGCCCCTGGCGGTGTGCGCCCTGGTGGACGGCCTCTTAAACCTCCCCGGGGGCTATGGCAAGGATTTTCTGGGGAACTATCTGGCTGTCGTCCCCGGGGCCCGGCCGGACCTAGGGGCCCCCCTGGGGACGGAATGGGCCTTGGGAATTGCCAGCGGCTCGATCGTGGTAGTTTCCCTGGCCCTGGCCTATATGCTTTATCGTCGCCGGCCAGCCCGGGAGCCTGCCCTGGAGGGCTATTGGGGACTCTTGTTTTCCGCCTTCTACCTGGACCAGCTCTACCAGACGATTTTCGTCCGCCCCTTTCAAAGGGCGGCCCTTTTTCTCTGGCGGCAGGTGGATGACCCCTACGATCAGAAAGTCATCGTCGGCGGCGCCCGGGCCCTCTTTCGCCCTTACCGCGCCATGGCCACCTTCTTGTGGCTCAAGGTTGACGAAATCTTCCTGGACGACGGGGCGGTCAAGGGCGCCGACGGCCTGGTGACCGTCTCCCGGGGCTTGGGGCATTGGACTACGGGGCGGCTGTCCACCTATCTGGGGATGTTGTTCCTAGGCCTGACCATCTTCTTTGTGGCGGTGGGCCTCAGTTGGTACCTGTGGTAACGGAGGTCTGAATATGCACCAATTCCCAATGCTTTCCCTCATCATCTTCTGGCCGCTGCTGGGAAGCTTTGCCGTTCTGGCTGCCCATCGCCACCCCCGCCTGGTTCGCTGGCTCAGCCTCGGGGTGACCCTGGTGGAGTTATGCCTGGTAGCTTCCCTGTTTTTGCGGGGTCTGACACCTCACTCCGGTCCCCTCGGGTCCTGGCTGCTGGTGGAGGACTATCCCTGGATCCCCTGGCTGGGGGCCCGCTACATCCTGGGCTTGGACGGCATCAGCCTCACCCTGGTTACGCTCACCGCCTTCATCAACATCTTTTGTATCCTCATCTCCTGGGAGGCCATCCAGGAAAAAGTGGGGTCTTTCTTTTTCTTCATCCTATTCTTGGAAGGGACTCTGGTCGGACTCTTTTTGGCCAACGATCTGCTGCTCTTTTATCTCTTTTGGGAGATCCAGATCATCCCCATGTTTTTCCTGGTAGGCATCTGGGGCCACCAGAACCGGTTGCACGCCTCCATCAAGTTCCTCCTCTACACCCTGGCTAGCAGCCTGGTGATGCTCATCGCCCTCATCGCCCTTTATGTCATCCATGGGCAGCAGACCGGGGTCTACACCTTTTCGGTGTATCAGTTGTTGCAGCATGGGCCCCTGGGGCGCACCACCGAAATCCTGTTGTTCGCCGCATTTTTATTGGCCTTTGGCATCAAAATTCCCCTGATTCCGGTGCATACCTGGCTGCCGGACACCCATACCGAGGCGCCCACCGCCGGCAGCGTGGACCTGGCGGGACTTCTGCTGAAGACCGGGGCCTATGCTATGTTGCGTTTCGCCATGCCGCTCTTTCCCAACGCCACCCAGTTCTTTGGGCCGCTACTGCTAATCGTCGGAGTGGGCGGGCTCTTCTATGCCGCCTGGGTCGCCCTGGCCCAAACCGACATCAAACGGCTGGTGGCCTATTCCAGCATCTCCCACATGGCCTTAATGATCATCGGCCTGGTCATCTGGAACTCCATCACCCTGAGCGGCTCCCTGCTGCAAATGGTCAACCACGGCGTGTCCACTTCGGCCCTGTTCATTATGGTCGGCATGCTGGACGAGCGCATCCATTCCCGGGAATTCGCCGTGCTTGGGGGCCTCTGGAGCAAAATGCCGGTGTTCAGCGCCTTTTTCCTGTTTTTCTCCTTGTCGTCTCTGGGCCTGCCCGGCCTCAATAATTTCGTCGGAGAGCTGCTGATCCTGGTGGGTGTCTTCGAGGCCAGACCGGTGATCGCCATTTTGGGTTTCATCGGCATCGTCTTCGGGGTGATTTACATCTTGAGGATGGTCAAGGATGCCATCTTCGGCGAACCCCGGGCCGAGCACGTCCTCTGGGACGTGAACTTCAGGGAGATCGTCATTTTGGGTAGCCTGTCCCTGGCGGTCCTCTTCATCGGGCTGCACCCCGGACCGCTGCTCCACCTGCTGGAACCAGCGGTTACGGCCATGGTGCAGCAACACGCCACCCAATTGGCCTTGCTGCCCTGATAAAAATTTTGGAGGTAGAACCATGGAATATACGCAGATTCCGGGGACCGATCTTAAGGTGTCCCGCATCGCCCTGGGCACCTGGGCCATCGGCGGTTGGATGTGGGGCGGCACCGATGAAGCCCAGGCCATCGAGACTATCCATACCGCCATCGATAAGGGTATCAACCTGATCGATACCGCGCCGGTGTACGGCTTCGGCCGCTCGGAGCAGATCCTCGGCAAGGCCCTGGCCTTGAAAAATTGCCGCAGGCAGGTCTGCATCTCCACCAAGACCGGCCTGGACTGGCGGGACGGCAAGGTCTTCCGCAACTGTACGCCTGAGTTTATTCGCCGCAACGTGGCGGACTCCCTCAAAAATTTGCAAACCGACTACCTGGACATTCTTTTCATCCACTGGCCTGATCCGCTGGAGCCTTTCGAGGAGACCGGCAGGCTGCTGAAACAATTCCTGGGAGAGGGCAAGATCCGGGCGGTGGGGGTGAGCAACTATTCCCCGGAGCAGATTCAGGACTTCCGGCGGGGCGGCCCGGTGCACCTGGTGCAGCCGCCATACAATCTTTTCGAGCGGGCCATCGAGGCGGACCTCATGCCCTTCTGCCACAAAAATAACCTGGCGCTGATGGCCTACGGGGCCTTGTGCCGCGGCCTCCTGTCAGGCCAGGTTAAACCCGGCCGGCAATACCAGGGGGATGACCTGCGCAAGATCGACCCGAAGTTCCAGCCGCCGCGGCTGGTCCAGTATCTGGCGGCCGTGGACCGGCTGGACCGGTTAGCCCGGGATCGTTATGACCGACAGGTGCTCCACCTGGCGGTGCGGTGGGTCCTGGACCATGGCGCCGACATCGCCTTGTGGGGGGGCCGGAAGCCGGAGCAACTCGATCCGGTGCCCGAGATTAGCGGCTGGAACTTGGATCAGGCCGCCCTGGACGCCATCGACCAGATACTGGCGCAAACCATCAAAGATCCGGTGGGTCCGGAGTTCATGGCGCCGCCGGCCCGAGAGAAGAAGTAGACGCGAGACGTGGTACGGGAGCCTGGCTTGGGTCTTCCGGTTCCGGTCGCACGTCTTTGTCAGGTGAGAAGCAATGGTGACGAACCATGCCCAGTGATTGGCTCGGCTTGATCCCGATTTTTATCCTGGCCGGGGGCGGCACCCTGGTCTTTTGCGCCGGGGCCTTCTGGCGGCGCCTGCCCGGGGGAGTGCTCTTCGCCCTGGCCTTGATCAGCGCCGCGGCCGCCGGCGCCGCAGCCCTCTGGATAACTCCGGCCAACCCCACCTTCGAAGGCATGTTGGACCTGGGGGGCTATGCCCGATTTTTTACCTGCCTGTTCATGGTGATCACCATCCTGACCTGCCTCTTTCTGCGGCAGTATGCCCGGGCCCGGGGCTTTGGCGGTGATGAGCTCTACGGCCTGATTCTCTTTGCCGCTCTGGGGATGGTGCTGGTGGGCGGGGCCGTCAATTGGATCATCTTCTTTTTGGGGTTTCAGCTTATTTCCCTGTCCCTGTATGTTTTGATCGCAGTGCGCAAGGGTGAGGCCGCCTCCAATGAGGCCGGCCTGAAGTATTTCATCATGAGCGCGGTGGCTTCGGCCTTCCTCACCTTCGGCATCGCCCTGCTCTATGCCATGAGCGGCACCCTCCAGGTGGCCGGCTCCCTGGCGGCCCTGGCCCAGCCCGAGGACCTGCCGGTGGTCCTCCTGGCGCTGGCCCTGATCCTGGTGGGGGTGGGCTTCAAGATCTCTCTGATTCCCTTTCACCTCTGGACTCCGGACGTCTACCAGGGGGCGCCGGCGCCGGTGACCGCCTTTCTGTCCACCGGCACCAAGGTGGCCTTGTTCGCGGCGTTGCTGCGCTTCGCCTGGCTGACGGCCCCGCCGCTTTGGGCCTACTGCCTGCCGGGGCTCTGGGTCCTGGCGGCGCTCACCATGATAGTGGGCAATGTCACCGCCCTCTATCAAACGCAGATTAAACGCCTGCTAGCCTACTCCTCCATCGGACAGATGGGCTATCTCACCATGACCCTGGTGACGGTCAAAGAAGGCGGGCTGCCGGCCATGATGTTTTACCTGGTGGTCTATGCGCTCATGGACCTGGGGGCCTTCGGCCTCATCGGCAGCTTCTCTCCGGCCCCGGCCGACTCCGACCTCGACAGGTTGGAAGACTATCAGGGTCTGGGTTATTCCCAGCCCTGGCGGGCAGGCATCCTGGCCGTTTGCCTCGTCTCCCTGGCGGGGCTGCCGCCCACCGCGGGTTTCATGGGGAAATTCGCCCTGTTCCGGGCGGTGCTTAACTCCGGCTACACAGTCCTGGCAGTTATCGGGATCCTGACTGCCATGGTCTCCCTCTATTACTATTTTAAGGTGACGGTCTCGCTCTACATGCAGCCGGCCGGGTCCGGGGCGGCTTCCCCCAGGGGCGATCTGGCGGTGGGCCTGGCCGGCGCCGTGATTCTCTTAGTGATCCTCTGGCTGGGTCTAGCGCCGTCGGTCTTGTTCGACCTGGTGGCGCGGCTGGCGGGGGCCCTGGCTATTCCCTCCTGAAGCCCCGGGGCCTAGACATTTTCCTTCTCAAAAACTGGAAATCAGCCAATCCAAGACCTAACTTCTAAATACACCCCAGATTTGGCCGCGGGCTTGGGCCTGCGCCGTATGAGCCATGGTCTGATAGCGCAGGCTAAAGCCTGCGGCTTAAGGAGCGCCGCCATCAAAACCATCCACCAGGAATTCCAGGTGAGTTTTCGCTACCCGGTGCATTTCACCACCGGTCTGTTCGACCTGGGGAACCCCCTGTTTCAGGAGGTCATTAGAGACGGCGGCATTGAGTCGCCCAAAAAATTGCTGGCCGTGGTGGACCGCGGCCTTTACCATTATCATCCCGGCTTGCCGGCCGACCTGGAGGAGTATTGCCGGGCCCATTCCGAGGTCATTACCCTGACGGGGGCCCCCCTGCTTTTGCCCGGCGGCGAGGCCGTGAAGAACGACCCTCTGCACGTCACTATCCTGCACCAGGCCATTCTGGCGGCGGGTTTATGCCGCCATTCCTACGTGGCGGCCCTGGGCGGGGGCGCCCTCATCGATACCGTGGGTTTGGCGGCGGCTACCGCCCACCGGGGGGTCCGGCTCATTCGGGTGCCTACCACCGTCCTGGCCCAGGCCGATGCGGCCATCGGGGTGAAAAACGGCGTCAACGCCATGGGCCAGAAAAACTTTTTGGGCGTCTTTACCCCTCCGGCGGCCGTGCTCAACGACTCCAGCTTCCTGACCACATTGTCCCAAAAAGACTGGATCGGCGGGGTGGCCGAAGCCGTCAAGGTGGCCCTCATCAAGGACGCGGCCTTCTTCGCCTTTCTGGAAAGGCAGGCCCGCGGCCTGGCTTGTCGGGACTTGCAGGCCATGCGGCAGGTCATTTACCGTTGCGCCGCCCTGCACCTGGACCATATCGCCTCCGGCGGCGACCCCTTTGAGCACGGAAGCTCCAGGCCCCTGGACTTCGGCCACTGGGCCGCGCACCGCCTGGAGCTTTTGAGCGGCTTCGAACTGGGGCACGGCGAGGCGGTGGCCATCGGCCTGGCCCTGGACACCACTTACTCCTATCTGGCCGGGCTCCTCGGGGAACGCCCCTGGCGGCGGGTCCTGAACTTGTTAACCAGGCTGGGTTTGGCGCTGTACGTCCCCCAACTCGATAACCAGGAGGCCATCCTGCGGGGGCTGGAAGAGTTTCGCACCCACCTGGGAGGCCGCCTCACCATCCTCCTCCTCGCGGATATCGGCCGGGGGCTGGAGACCCACGAAATCGACCATGGGACGCTCAGGGCCGCCATAGAGGAGTTGCGGAGGCTCGCCCCTGCAGTTTGGCCGGCGGCCCAGCAGGCGTTGGCGAGCTAAGCCAGGCCGGGCTTCAGAAAGGGAGAAAATTCCTTGCAGATTGGCCCGGACGGGTTATTCCACCTGACTTACTGCACCAAGGTCCACCCGGGCCGGGGCTGGCCGGAGTTGTTCGGCAATCTCCGTTCCCTGGTGCCGCGGCTTCGCGCCCGCCTCGCCCCGGATCGGCCCTTCGGTCTGGGTCTGCGCCTCTCTGCCGGGGAGTCCCGGGAACTCCTGGCCGGCGACGCCCTGGCCAGGTTTCAGGACTTTCTTGCCGCCCAGCAGCTCTACGTCTTTACCCTCAATGGTTTCCCTTACGGCGCTCTGGGATCTCCACCGGTTAAGGAAAAGATTTTTGCCCCGGACTGGCGCGCCGCCAGCCGCCTCCGCTACACCCTGCGCCTGGTGAATATCCTGGCCCGCCTGTTGCCGGAGGGAGGAGAGGGTGGCATTTCCACCGTGCCCCTGTCGTACAAAGCCTGGATCCCGGCGGGCAACGCCGCCGCCATGGAGGAAATCACCGACAATCTCGTGCGCTTGACCGCCAGGCTTATCCGCGTCGAAGAAGGGGAGGGCAGGCTTATTCATTTGGACCTGGAGCCCGAGCCCGACGGCCTGCTGGAGCACACCCGGGAGGTGGTGGAATTTTTCGAGGCCTGGCTGCTGCCCCGGGGGGCCCCGCGGCTGGCCCGGGCCGCCGGTCTATCCCTGGACGAAGCCCGTCAGCGCCTGCTGAGGCACCTGCGGGTCTGCCTGGACACCTGCCATCTGGCGGTGTCCTATGAGGATCCGGCTACCGCCCTGAACTTGCTGGCTCAAACGGGCATCCGGGTGGGAAAGGTCCAAATCACCGCGGGCTTAGAAGTGATCCTGCCGGATAATGGCCGCCGGGCCCCTCTGGCTCAGCAACTGGAGCCCTTCTGCCAATCCCCCTACCTGCACCAGGTCAGGGCTCGGGGGAACCGGGGCTGCGTCCGGCAATTTCCGGACCTGTGGCAGGCATTGGCCTTGATTGACCGTTGCCCCGGCGGCCAGTGGCGCATCCATTATCACCTGCCCCTGTTCGTGGAGAGCTTCGGGGCGCTGGCCTCCACCCGGGAGGAGACCAGGACGGTGCTCAAGTTGCTTAAAGCGCAATTGTTCTGTTCGCACCTGGAGATCGAGACCTACACCTGGGAATGGCTGCCCCCCGGCCTCAAGCACGAACTGCTGGAGTTCCTTACCGAGGAGTACGGATGGGTGCTGGCAGTGATGGCGGAAGGTAGTTCCCCTTTGAAAAAGGGGAATTTAGGGGGATTTCAAGAGTTATTCTAAATCCCCCCTACCCCCCTTTCCCAAAGGGCGGCTAAAAATCAGTCTTTTTAAATGGATAATCAATTGCTGGAACAGGCCACTATCTGAAAAAAGGGACTGCCAGGGGGTGCGGGTTGCGGGAAAGGGGGCAACCCCTGGCAACCAGATGTCCAGGCAGCTCATTTAAAAGATTCGATGGTGAGGAAGGTGTCTCCGCCGACCAGGTACTTTTCCCCGGTAATGGTGATATCTTCGCCGGCCTTGTTGATGACCCCGGCGGGAATTGGGGTGGCTTTTTTGTCAGGAAGCAGGATATAAACCTTGTCCGTCCCTTTTTCCAACAGCCCCACCGGGATCCCATGTTTGGCGCAGTCTATGGCACAGGCTCTATGGCCCATGCCCCTTTCGCCCGCGGTGGTATAACAATAGAGGTCAATGACTTCACCGGTGACGGTGACTTTCTCGGGGGCGGCCTTCTGGGCGCCGGCTGCGGCGGCAAATCCGAAGACCAGGGCTAAAGCCAGGCAAACCACAACCATCTTCCTCATGACCAACCTCCTGTCGGGTAGATTTGCCATTAAGATAAGTTGCGATTGCCTGTCTTGCTACTCCTTAGGGTTAATAATTTTCTTCTCCGGCCCTGGGCCCTGCGGCGAAAATTTTCCTTGTCATCCAGCCCGATAATGGCAAATACTTACCAAGATACCAGGGGCTCCTGTTAAATAAGCCGGGAATACCCGAAGGACCTCGGAATTATGGCGCCTGTTTACGTGGCGGTAATTGGCGGGGGCCGTGTCAGCCCGGAGATAGCTGATCTGGCCCGGGAAGTGGGGCGGGAGGTGGCCCGCCGTGGCGCGGTGCTGATCTGCGGCGGTTTGGGGGGTGTGATGGCCGCGGCCGCCCAAGGGGCCCAAGAGGCGGGGGGAGTGAGCCTGGGCATCCTGCCGGATGCGGACCGCGACCGGGCCAATCTTTATCTCACTTATTCCCTGCCCACCAACCTGGGCCACGCCCGCAATATCCTCATCGCCCATAGCGCCGACGCCCTGATCGCGGTGGACGGCGACTATGGCTCCATCTCAGAGGCGGCCATCGCCCTCAAATTGGGCAAACCGGTGGTAGCATTAAAGGTCGATTGGGACCTCCGGGGCCTGCTGCGGGCCGCCACCCCCCGGGAGGCCGTCGCCCTGGCCTTTAAGGGAGCCCTGGAAGGCGCCCACTGAGACCCCTCCTACCTTCTTAAAAACCGCGCCAATTGTTGGCCGTAGTATTCCCTGGCGTCTTCATCGGTGGGCCTGCTGAAGGTGGTGGCCCCTTTGCCTTCCGGGGAAGTTTTCAGGACGATGCCCTTTTCTCCGAAAAGCTTCATGGCGTTTTGGAAAGTCGATTCGGACAAGGCTTCGGATCGCTCCACCTCGCCCAGCTTGTAGAGTTTATTGCCGATGGACTGGATGCGCTTGAGGAATTCCTTTTCGCTGCGGGGTTTCTTCTGCAGATATTTGATGGAGCGGAAGACGATCCAGTACGACTCGAGGTAGTTGTACAGCAGGTTGGCGAAGTAAACCAGTTCCTTGAGGCCGGAGGCCGACAGGGTGTAGGTGGCTGTCTCGGGGTCCAGGTTGATGACCACTCCCCGGGAAGCGAAGTAGGCCAGAATCTCGTTCACCTGGGTCTCGGAATCGGCGTCTTCGAAAATAAAATCATTTTTGAAGAAGTCTTGGAGAAAATCGAAGTCGGCTACTATCTGCTTGAGGTCGAATTCAAAGCCCTGGCAGGCCAGGATGGCCAGGGAGACCAGAGAAGCGGGCAGGAAGAAATGGATGATGTTGTTCTTGTAGTATTCCAGCAGGGGCCGCTTGGACTCGTCGATACTGTACCCGCCCAGTCCCAATTCGTCGGTGAGCCCTTCTTCCTTCTCGATGGGGGCGATAAGTTTGCGGGATTCGCACAGGACCAGGGTATCCTCCGCCGCGGGAATGAGATTCTCCAGCGATTCGGCCTGGGTGACCCCCCGGGTTTGTAGGTAATCGTGGAGCACCTGGATGATTTGCAGCAATTCCCGGCGATAGACGCCTTTGCGGGGGTAGGTGAGCAGGGCGGCGCACACCAGGGAGAAGGGGGTGACCACGGAAATGGTGTTGATGGCCTGAATGATGTGATAGGCCAGGTTTTGCGC
This sequence comes from Desulfobaccales bacterium, assembly GCA_049580385.1. Lineage (GTDB taxonomy): Bacteria > Desulfobacterota > Desulfobaccia > Desulfobaccales > 0-14-0-80-60-11 > JAPLJC01. The sequence goes on from JBAUPV010000008.1 coordinate 40,164, forward strand.
CTGGTTGCGCAGTTGGGTGCCCTCCGGGGGCAGCGAAGCCGCCCGGCTCTGGAACTCCTTTAAGGAGATGGGCTCGCTGAATTGGATATAAGCCCGGCCGTACCGTCTCCACAAGAACTTTCTGGCCTTCACCAGTTGGCCCACGGATTCAGTTTCCTTGGCCCGCCCTTCCAATTCCTTGAGGTAGGCCTTTTCTTCCGGCACCTGGTCATAGCCGATGAAGGTGGGAACAAACAGCAGGTCGGTGGCGGCCTTGTCCTCGTAAGTCCGCAGGATCATGTGCAAGAGGCCCAGTTTGGGCACCACCAGCTTGCCAGTGCGGCTCCGGCCTCCCTCGATAAAAAACTCCAGGTTATAACCGCTGCGGATCATGGTCTTGATATAGGTGTAAAGCACCTCGGCGTAGAGCTTTCCCCCCAGGAAGCGGCGGCGGATGAAAAAGGCCCCGGAGCCCCGGAAGATAGGGCCCAGAGGCCAGAAGGACAGGTTTTTGCCCGCGGCAATCCGGGGCGGGTGCATATTGTGCTGGTAAATCAGATTATTGAGGATGAGATAGTCAAGATGGCTCTTGTGACAGGGGACGAAAATGAGGCTGCCACGCTGCCCGGCCTCTTTGACTCGCTCGAGGCCTTCGGCATCGAAGGCGATGCCGTCAAAGAGGTGTTTCGACAACCAGGTGACCACGGAGATCATCCCGTTGACGCAAAACTGGTTCCAGTCCGCCGAGATCTCCCAGAAACAGTCCTGAGCGTCTTTCTTGATCTTATAGAGCTTCTTCTTTTCGGTCTCGGCCAGGCGCTCCATGAAGCTGGTGAGCCCCAGGTCAGTGAGGGTGAGTTCCATGACCTCCTCCCGGGATTTGATCACCGGCCCGGTGATCACCCGGCGCTTGAGGTCGATGCGCGAGATCAGCTCCCGGCGGATCTGTTGGGCCACCTCCCGCAGGCGGCCATCCTGGGGGGCCGCGGCCAGGGCCTTATGCAGATTGACCGGCTCGGCCACCTCCACCACGGCCCGCTTAGACTTGAAGAAGCAAAGTACCAGCTTCCGCAACTTCCCGGGGTTTTCCACGTCGCCGAAGAATAGCTGCAGCAACCCCTTGAATTCCCGGGGTGGCGTCTTCTCGTAGATCACCATCTGGGGCACCAGAAAAATGGGAAAGTCGACCTGTTGCTGGATTTCCAGGAGATGCCGGATGGGGTCTTCCCGGGGTTTGAGGAACCGCTGCCGGAAGCCCACCTGATCCACCAGGAAGAGAAGGGAGCCGCGGCGTTCTTGAATGATCTTTAAAAAATAGCCGTCCTGGAAGGGGTTGGGCCAGCCCCGGCGGCGGGAAAAATGATTGAGGGCGGCGGAGATGATCTGCACCAGATGAAAGAGGGGCTGCCACATCCACAGGTTGAGATCGAAGGCCACCTCCGGGGCCACCACCCCCAGGTTTTGGTAGCGGCGGTTAAAGAAGAGGAAATCGAGATGGCTGCGATATTTAAGCGCATAAACCACCGCGCCCTTCTGGGCCAGTTCCTTGAGGCGCTCCAGATAGCGGGGGTTAACCTCGACCCGGGAGAAAGAGGGGTCCAGGGTATGGCGCAGTAAAAACCCCGGACGCTTGGGAAGGTAGCCGGCGTAATGGTATTCCCCCCCCGCCAGCCAGGCGGCCAGCCGGGCCAGGGGGCGGCGCAGCCGGCTTCCAGATTTTTCCGGGCCGGTGGGGGCTTCGCTCCCCGATGAGTTATTCTCAGTGACCATGATCAATCATTCTCTCGATACCTGATTAGCGTCTATATATCGGCAAGTCCCCGATCCTGTCAACCGAAATGGCTGCCGGGCCGGCGAACCGCTCCGGATAAGGCGGTCCTGCGCTCATTCCCGCGTTTCACCCGGATCCCGGGGGGGAAGGGGCCATGGCCGCGGCAGGAGCGCTTCCCGGTGGCCAGGGCTCCTGCCAGGGGCAGTTGGCGCTGGTTCAGGAGAAGGCCGGGAGCAAGCCTATGGAGAGGGCGGGCCCGCTCCCAGGCGCGCCGGGAGTGACTCCGTATCACTACCTTCGGCCGGGGCGGGCTGGCCGAACAGGCGGACCGCCAGGATGGAGAGTTCATACATGAGGTAGATGGGAATGGCGATGGCCGTCATGGTGAGCAGATCGGCATGGAAAGCGGCTATCACGGCGCTGAGCAAAATGGCCAGGCGCCGCTGCCGGCGCAGGAACTCGACCTGCACCAGCCCAATGCGGGCCAGAATCAAGAGGATCAGGGGCAGCTCGAAGATCAACCCGAATAACACCAGCAGGCGCAGGCAAAAGTTGACGAAAGAGGTCAGGTTGAGCATGGAAAAGAGGACCGGGCTCTCATACCGCAGGGAAAAGGAGATAACCAGCGGCCATACCATTTTGAGGAAAAACAGGTCCCCCAGGAGGAAGGCCACCGTGCCCAGGGGGATGAAGAACATGAGGATTTTTCTCTCCTTGGGGTAGAGGGCCGGAGCGAAAAAGAGCCACAACTGGTAAAGGACCACCGGAAAGGCCAGGGCCATGCCGGTGATCAGGGAGATCTTCATCTGGACGAAGAACGGTTCCAGGGGAGCCATGTAGTTCAGCCTATGCAGGGTCACCTGGGGGGGCTCCGGCTTCTCTATGCCAAAATTTTTGGCGGTCTTGGGAAACTTCTCGATGAGAAACGTTTCCAGGGAGTAGTGCCACTCTTGGGTGATGGAGGGCTCCTGGAGAGGCCGGGTGATAAAATTTTGTACCGTGGGCACCAGGGGCCAGCCGATCCCCGTGCCGATGACCACGGCCACGATGCAAATGATCAGGCGCCGGCGCAATTCCTCCAGATGTTCCAGGAAGGGCATGGTGGTCATGGCCGCTTAGTCCTCTCCCGATACCCCAGACCCGGGCGGCCGGCCGTAGCCGAAGATCCGCGCCCTTGGCGGGCGCAGCTCAGAGGAGAAAACGATTCAATACTCATATACAATAATATTAACCCATTGCCGGGGCCATGGCAATCAGCTAAGGGGTGGCTCGACGCCAGGCGAAAAGGCCCCAGGGCGGAAGCACGGGGGCAGGAGCAGGGGAAACGCCGGGGCTGCCAAGGTCAGGGCTGCTTAACGGGGGGGGGCCCGGCGATGAGCTCCGATATGGTGACCATGCGGTAGCCGGCAGCCTTCAGGGCCGGCAGGATTACCTTCAGGGCCTCTACCGTGGGGGTCCGGTTGGCCCGTCCGTGTTCATCGCTATCATGAAAGATGATGATGGCCCCGGGATGCACCCGGTCCACGACGTTGTGGACGAAGGCCTCCGCCGGCAGGCCTTGCCAGTCGCCGGAGTCGATGCCCCACAGCACCAACCGCCGGTGGGTATGGCCCAGGTAGGCCACCAGCCGCTGGTTGTAATCGCTGTAAGGGGGGCGAAAAAGGAGATCGGCCGGGTGATAACCCAACAGATCCAGGTCCACCCGGGTGCGCTCCAGCTCCCGTTCCTGGGTGGGCAGGTCGCACTTGGTGAAACGGGGATGATCGAAGCTGTGGTTCCCCACCTCCTCGCCATCCCGGATCTCGGCCCGCACCAGGCCGGGATATTCTTCCAAATGCTCTCCTATGACGAAGAAAGTCGCATGAACCCGATAACGGGTCAGAAGAGCCAGGATTAGCCTGGTGGCGCGGGGCGAAGGGCCGTCATCGAAGGTGAGGGCCACCTGCCGCACCAAAGGAGGCCCGCCCTAGACGATTACCGGGTCCGCCGCCGGGGCCGGCAGGGGCCGGGCGGCCGGCAGCAGCAGGGCCAGCAGCAGGCAGCCAACGACGGCGAGGAGAGATTTGGTCAGGGGCATCTCCTTTAAGTTACTTTCGCCAATCTCCGAGATTGCCTCGCATTCTTGCGCAACTTCTACCAAAAATCAATGACAAAAAGGGAATCATTTGTGAAAGAGCCGCGGTCAGCAATCAGCCCAAAGCAAAACCCCAAAGCCGGAAGCTGATGCCTGGCGGCTAAGATTCAAATGATCCTGGGCTCCCGGGGGCTGTGGGTGAGCCACTCCACTCCCGAGGGGGTGATCACCCCGGTGTCCTCCAGACCCACCATGCCGATCTCCGGCAGAAAGAATTTGGGCTCGAAGGCCAGCACCATGTTCTCTTCCAAGAGAAAAGGGAAGCGGGCGTTGAGAAAGGGGAATTCGTCCAGTTCCAGCCCCACCCCGTGGGCCAGGAAGCCTACCCGGTCCGGCCCCCGCCCCATAAAATAATCTTGTAACCCCCGGGCCCGCACCAGGTCCCAGAGGCGGTGAAAGAGGGCCCCGGGCGCCACCTCCGGCCGGGCTTCCTGCTCCATGGCCGCGTAGATCTCCCGGACCGCTTCCCAGGCCTCCCAGGCCCGGTCCGGCAGCGACCCCAGGGCGTACATCCGGGTCATGTCCACCACGTAACCGTTGACGCAGGCCACCAGGTCGACGCTGATGGGCTCAGCCGCGGCCAGCTTCTTCAGCGACGCCCCCTGGGGAAAGGCGGGACTGAACCCCAAGCCGCCGCTGGGGGTGTCGCTGTAGGAGGCCGCCAGCCCCGCCATCCCGGAGAGCACGTGTCCATAAAAAAGCTCCAGGTCCCAGTTGCGCACCCGGACCAATCCTTGATGGCCTAGGAGCCGGAGACGGTACTCCAGGGCCGCGGAGAGCTCCAGTTCGGAGATCCCGGGCTGGAGCAACTCCGGCACCTGTCCCTGGACTTGATCCAGGATGGCCGCGGCTCGGCGCAGTTGCTCAATTTCATACGCACTCTTGACCATCCGCTGCCGCCGGATCAAGGGAGAGACATCCAGGATTAGGTGCTGGGGGAACAGGCGCTCCCGGATCTTTTGATAAAACGCCACCGGCATGACGTCCAGCTCCAGACCCAGGGCTCCGCCGGGCTTAAGCCCGGAACGCGCCAAGATCTCCGGAAGTTCCTTTAGGTCCTGGTAGAACGCCTTCGGCCAGGGAGAGGGGACCAGGGCGTCCCGGCCGCGGGGCCGGCGCACTAAAAGTAAGGGGCTGCCCTGGGGAGCCACCGCCAGGAAGCCGTCCACCATGGCCCCGGCATAGTAGAAAAGGTCGGCCCTTTGGCGCACCAGGGCCAGGTCGATATGCTCCTCCGCCAGGGCCCTTTGCAGGGCCTCGGCCCGGGAGTTGAGCTCGGTAGCCGGCAGCAATTCCATCAATCCTCCTGCTGGTAAATCACCACTTGGAGTTCCCTGGGCCCCTGGGCCCCCAGGACCAGGACCTTTTCGATGTCCGCGGTGCGGCTGGGGCCGGTAAGCCAGGTAATCATGCCCGGGGCCTGCCGGGCCACCAGGTCCAGGGCCTGGGCCAGGCTAAGACCAGCCGCCTCCCGGGGGACGATGACCACCAATCGCCGCACCCGGAAGGAGATGGCCGCAGCCGGGGAGGATGCGGCCTCAATGAGGACGCTGCCAGTCTCGGGGATGGCCCCCAGGCCCACGATGACCGCAGTCTGGCCCGGTGGGGCCCAGCGGCGCTTAGCCAGGTGGGGCGCCAACCCCAGCCGTCTCAACTCCCGGGCGGCTGACGAGAGCCAGGGGTGGTCCTGAAACCATAAGGGTTCCGGCAACTGCGCCAGCAGCCGGGCCAGTTGCTCCGCTCCCCGGACTTGCCGGCAGGTGGCCCCCACCTCCTCCAGCCGGGCTGACAGGGAAGGAGAGACTTTAATGGTGTCGCCTGTCCCGCCCGGACCAGCGAACCTAACCACCTCAGTTGCCCGGGAAAAAGGGACCCCCGCGGGGGCGGCCGGCGGCTCCGGGGGCCGGGTGGGGCCACCGGGGTGCGGTCCGCGCTGCCACCTCCTCTGAAAGCTTTCCGGGGATCGCCTCAGCGCCGACCAGAGGGGCTGCTGCCGGCCAGGGACCAGGTTCTGCAATAACCGCAACCCCGGCTCCAGGCTCCGATAGAGCCGCGGCCGGACCAAGGCCTGGCCGGCCAGGCCGGACAACGCCCGCAGGTTCCGCCATTGCCGGCTGCGGGCCCGTTCCTTCAGGATGTTTTCCGTAAGCCGGATGCCAACCGGGCAGATTTCCTGGCAGGCGCCGCATTGGCTGCACAAATCGCTGATATCGCCCACCGGGGCCAGGTGCGGGGCCAGCAGAATGCCGATGGCCCCGGGATAGACCCGGCGGTAGAGGTGGGCGGCTCGGAGCTGAAATATGGGACAGACGTTGAGGCAGGCCCCGCAACGCAGGCAATAAAGGGCTTCCCTGAACTCCGGGTCCCTGGCCAGGCGGCGCCGGCCGTTGTCCAGGATGATCAGGTAAAAGGCCTGGGGCCCCTCCGGTTGGAACTTGCGACCCCGAAGAAAATGGACCAGGGCCGTGAGGCGCTGGCCGGTGGCGCTGGCTGGCAACAGCCGCAGCAAGACCTCCACGTCAGGAAGGGCAGGGATAACCTTCTCCAGCCCCATGAGCGCCACCTGCACCGGCGGCAGGGTGGCGGTAAGGCGGAGGTTGCTCTCATTCTCCAGGAATACCAGGGTGCCGTCCGGGGCGGCGAAGTTGACCCCGGTGATGCCCATCCCCGACCGCCAAAAATCGGGTTGGATATGGTCGCAGGCCAGCCGGGTTAGGGCCTCCGGGTCCAGGGAACAGGACGCCCCCAGCCGCTCCCGAAAGATGGCGGCGATCTGGCGGCGGTCCAGGTGCAGGGCCGGGGCGGTGAGGTGTGCTGGAGGATCGCCGGCCAACTGCACGATGAATTCCCCCAGGTCGGTCTCGAGTGTCCGGATGCCAGCCGCGCTCAGGGCCGGGTTGAGGCAGATCTCCTCGGTGGTCATGGACTTCGATTTGGTCACCATGGTGACCTGGTGCTCCCGGGCCAGACCCAGGATTAGCTCCCGGGCTTGAGCCGCATCCCGGGCCCAGAGCACCTTGCCTCCCCAGGTCTGGACCTCCCGGGCCAGCTGCTGCAGCAATTCATCCAGGCGGGAGATGGCCTCGGTCTTGATCTCCCGGGCCTGGCGGCGCCAGGCCTGCCAATCCGGATAGCCTTGGAGGATTCGTTCCCGGGCCAGCAAAGCCCGGTGGCAGGCGGCCCTGACCGCCGCCGGCGGCGTCCCGGAGACGGTCTCGCTGGCGCCGCCAGGCTCGCTGGGGGTTAATGGTTTTGGAAGGCCGGCGGGTTTATTTGGAGGATTTGATGCAGGATTCAAATTGGGCTATCCATTCGGGAAAGTTGATCTCTTCAGGCCTCTCCGAGGCGAGGCGCAGGAATTCGTTGGCTTTTTCCTGGATATAAGGGTGGTTGGCAAAACCGTCGATGGCCTGCAGTATCAAGTTTTGAAAATCCGCCGGCATGGTCTGGTCGCAGGCGATCTGGCGCTTTAAATAGGCCACCAGCGAAGCCAGGGTGAGCATCTTTTGCTCCACCCCGAAGCGCCGCAAGGTATCACGGATATCATCCCGAACCCGGTCGGTGGCTATTTCCTTAAGGAAATGAAAGGGGTTGGCGCCGCTGAACAGGGAAGACCAGGTATAACGCGCATAGTAGAATCTTTTACCGGTGCGCCAGACCTGCTGAAACAGTTCGGACTCCCCGGGCTTTTGGGTCAACGCGGTCAGGGCATTATGGTAAGGCCGCACCAGGCGGGCCAGGATCAAATGGTACAGCAACACCATGTTGACGATGAACATCCCGAAGATGCTGATGGCTCGCAAGGCGGGTTGAACGGAGCTGGACCAGACGAACATCAGGTACAGGAAAACCATCAGCAGGATCAGGACGCGCACAATCCTGGAGCCAGAAATTTCCAGGCGGGGATCTCTCCAATACCGTATATAGGCGAGCAGCAGTACTACTAAGATGCCTATCTCGATAAAGGGGTTGGCCATGGTGTAGATTATCTTATCCAGCATATCTGCTCCTCTTGGGGCGGCCGCCGGCATCGGCCAGGGCGCCGGCAGACCGCCAGGACCGCCTCCTGACAGATATTATCACAACCAGGGGCGGATTCCGAACTCATTCCCCTCCAGGCAGCTCATACACTTTGATCTTGGCCCGGCGGCGCTCGGCATCCAGCCAGGAGACCAACATCATCTGCTTTTTTTCATCCAGTAATTGGGTCTTCAGCTTTTCCCAGTTTTTCTGCAACTCCGCCTGATCGGCGGGACGCTTTTCCTTATAGGCCAAAAGGTAACAGCCTTCGTTCCAGTCGAGGGGACGGTCCGGGTAGGGGTGTTCCCGGGAGAGGAGGAAGGCGGCCCCCGTGAGGGCCTCGGCCTGGCGCTGGCCGTCAAAGCCCTGGAAACGGGTGAAAAAGCTGCTCACTTTGACGGCCAGACCGGCCGCCGCAGCCACCTGATCCAGGGGTTCCCCTTTCCGCAGGCGGGCCAACAACTGGGTCGCCTCTTTTTCCGCGTCTTGCATGGCCCCCTGCTTCTTTACCTGCTGGGCCACCTGGTCCTTGACCTGTGAGAAGGGCGGGAGGTTCTCCACCTGATATTCCAGGGACTTCATGACCGCGAAGCCGCCGGGCAGCTCAACCACCCGGCTCGTCTCCCCGGGTTTGAGTTGCAGGGCCGCCTGGGTGAAAGCGGGCGCCGGCCCCAGCCCCGGAACCTGGTCCTTTTGGCTAATCAAGGGAGTTTCCTTAAGGCTGCCCCCATATTTTTTGGCCACCTCGGCGGCGGGGTCCTGGGACAAAGCGGCGCGGGCCTGCTGGGCGGCCTCCTGGGCCAGGGGCAAGGCCTTTTCCTGCTTGAGGCGGTCCCTCAGCCTGGTTTCGGCCCCGGGTATCTTCTCGGTCTCCTTGACTCCCTCCATCTTGAGCAAATAGATGGCCTGGGGGGTGTCGGCCCGGCCCACTTCTCCGGGTTTAAGGCCAAAGGCTGCCAGGTCCCACTGGGGGGGGTGCTGGCCCCGCTGGACATCGCCCAGCTCCCCTCCGGCGGCCTGGCTGGCGGGGTCCTGGGAGTAATTCTGGGCCAGCTTGGCGAAATCTGCTCCGGCCTTCAGTTTGTCAAGCAAATCCTGGGCTTGCTTTTCCAGGCGCTGCCGCGTGGCGGCATCGGCTTTGGGGGGGATGAGCAGCTCTAGCTGGCGCACCTGCACCACCTTGGGGCGGAGAAATTCCGCGGGGTGCTCCTTGATGATATTTGCCACCTCGGCATCGGAGATCTTAACCCGGTCCTGGAAGTCTTGGGTGGGGAAATAGAGATAGCTCACCCGGGCCCGGGCCGGCACCCGAAACTTCTCCTGGTTGGTCTGGTAGTAGCGGGATAACTCGGCCTCAGAGGGATGCTGGCTGGCCATGAACTTATCCGGGGTGACCACCAGATAACTTACCTGGACCGCCTCCTTGGCCAGATCGTAGGTTTCCCGGATTTGAGCGTCGGAGACCTTGGCCAGGGAGGTCACCTCGGTGGTGATCTTCCTCAACTCGAGATCCTGGCGTTCCTCCTCCTCAAACTCGGTGCTGGACATTTGATTCTGGGCCAACATCATAAAATAGAGATGCTCATCGAACTTGCCGTTCCTCTGGAAAAAAGGATAATTCTCGATCTGCTTCCGCAAATCGGCGTCGCTTACCGTGAGCCCCTGGCGCTCCGCCGCCTGCATGAGCAAGGATTCAGCGATCAGCCGGTCCACGGCCATTTCCTTGAGGCGCATGGCCTTGATGAGTTCGGGAGTCAAGTCGCTCCGGCTCATCTCCTGATATTGCTTGATCATGGCGTTAAGCTGCCGGGCATAAGCGGTGATCGTGATGGGCTGGCCGTTGACCACGGCTACCTCTTGCGTGGGCCCGGAGTGCAGGCCGCCAAAGCCGTAAGAGAGGACAAAGACTATGCCAATGGCAAAAATGATGATACCGATGATCCAGTGTTTCGCATGTTTACGTAGTATGCTCAGCATATCGGTTCTTTTCCTGGCCCGCCCGCACCCGACTGGGAACGGGTCGATATCTCGGCCTTGAATTGAGAGGCCATCACCCTAGAGGAAAAATCCAGGATGGCTCAGACAGGGACCTGCCGCACCACGGCAGCCAGAGGCCGCCCCGGAGAGTCCCCCTCTCTGGGCGCACCCAAGGCCGGCTGGGCCCGCCGCCAATTAGGGCGCCCTCAAGGAAGCGCCGCTCCGAAACTCTCCATTCAGTTTACCTGAGCCTTGGAGGCGATTGAAACAAATTCGCCGGCCCTCGCCCGGTCATCCTTTAAAACCGCTCTGCCCCGGTTATTGCTACTACTCCGGTTTCGGCACCGTCTTGGCCGGAGCCTTGCCCGGGGAGGCCTCCTTCTTCCCTTCCTTCAGCCAATTATCCGCCTCTTTGGCCTCGGGGCTGTTGGGATAGGTCTGGACCAATTTTCTCAAGGTGCTCCGGTAAGCCGGGGTTTGCTGCAGATGCTGGTAGGCCATGGCCTGGCGCAACATGCCGGCTGGGGCCAATATGCTCTTGGGAAACTGGCTGGACAGTTTGTTGAATTCCACCTCGGCCTCCTGGTACCGGCCCTCCTGGAAATAACTGTCGGCCAGATGGTAACGGGCATCGGGGGCCTTGGGGCCCTTGGGTTGCTCCTTCAGATACTCGGAGAATTGGGCGCGCGCCTGGGGGTACTTTTTTCCCTGGTAGAGATGGAGGCCGTCGTTGTAAAGCTTATCCGAAGTGGTGGCCGGCGCCGGCCGCTCCCTGATCCTGGCCGGGGTGACAGCCGGGGCGGGCTGCCGGCCTTCGAGCTGCGCCAGTCTGGTCTCCAACTGCTGCACCCGGACCTCCAAATTCTGGACCTGCTGCCGCAAATCCGCCTTACGGGCCGGCGTCTCGACCGCCGGGGCGGGCGGAGCCGCGCTGGCCTGGCCCCCTGCCGGAGCGGGGGTGGCGGCGGGCTTGCCAACGTCTGGCAGATAGGCGTAAGTCTGGGAACAGCTCGCTAGACCCAGGAGACACAGGCCCACCGCCAGATACCGGATACCCAGGGTTACCCTCATGTTTTCCCTCCCCGGGGGTAAACCTACCCCCTCTGATTTCCAGGTCAACAAGGAATCGCCGTCAGAGACCGGCCAAATGAGCCGAAAAATCCAAATGTTTCATATTATTATCTTTGCAGGGGACTTGTCAAGGTAGGTCTGCAGGCGGGGCTGGCAAGCACTTCTCTCGAGGGGGAACTGGACTGGGGTCCTGTGAAAAATCAACAAATTTTCCCCGGCATCTCCGTGAAAGCCGCGTTAGGAAGGAGATCCTTGTCTTCGCCTGCCCTGGCCACAGCGGCGGCAGTCCTCGATTTTTTTCGAAGGTCTCACCTTGTCAAAAAGCAATTTTTTCATTATAAATAGATGGCAAACCTGGGCGGTTAACTCAGCGGAAGAGTGCCATCCTCACACGGTGGAAGTCACTGGTTCAAATCCAGTACCGCCTACCAGCAAATCCCGGGGGGTACGGTTCCAAGCCGCAACCCCTTTCCATCGAAGACTTAATTTTGCCGCCCATCTTTGGAAGAAGCCGGCAGGGGTCCGCTGCTGCCTGCTTCATGGCGAATACGAGGCCGGACCCCCAGAGCCCTGTTCATTTCTTCCTGGACTGGGGGATGGTGAAGAAGACCCTGGTGCCCACCCCCACCTGGCTCTCCAGTTTGAAGGTCCCGCCCAGGGCCTTGACCCTTTCGGCCATGGAGGCCAGTCCGATTCCCCGGCGCCCTCCCTCCAGGTCCTCCGGGCGGCCCACCTCAAAGCCCTGGCCATTGTCCTCCACCAGGAACTCTACGCCTCCGTCCACCTTTTTGCCGGCCAGAGTCACCCTGGTGGCCTGGGCATGCTGGCAGACGTTGCTCAGGGCCGCCTGAAAGATCCGGTAGATGCTGACCTGGTCCTCCATGGTGAAGGCCCGGCCCAGGTCATTCAAGTGCAGATCACACTCCACGTCGCAACTTTCGGCCAGGACCTTCAAGCCCCCGGCCAGGCCCAGGTCCGCCAGCATCTGCGGGCTCAGCGCCGCGGCCCGGCGCCGCAGTTTTTCCACGATCTGGTCTAACTCGCCCAGGGCCTGGCGGTAATCTTGCTGCACCGCCTCATCGCTTCCGGGCAGCCTCTCTGCAATGGTCCGCAGTCGCAGCTTGACGGCTGCGATGCCCTGGGCCAGGGACTCCTGCAATTCGCTGGAAAGCTCCCGCCGCTCCTCCTCCTGGTAGGCCAGCAGCCGCATGGCCAGATTCCGGAGCTTGGCCTCCGACTCCCTCAATACCTCCTCCGCCTCCCGGCGCTCGGTTATGTCTTCGATGGCCAGCAGGATGCGATCACGGGCGGGACCGCCCAGGGACAGGAGCCGGCCGTTGAGGAGAAAGGTCCGGCGGCCGACCTCCGGAAATTTCTGCACCATCTCGAAATCCTGGAATTGCTGGTCGGAGGGCAGCACCTTGCTTAAGAGCTGCCGCAGGCGGTGGACGTTCCATTGGCCCCCGCCCAGCTCAGAAAAGTAATGGCCCTCGGTATCCTCGGGTTTGACTTTGAAGACCCGGTAATAGGCGTCGTTGGCCGAGACCACCCGCAGCTTGCGATCGAGGACCACCAGAGGCTCCCTGACGGTGGCGACGATGCCCCGGGCATAGTCCCGGGCCTGCCGCGCCTCCTCCAGGCTGCGTTTGATCAGGTCCACTTCCACCACGGCCAGGACGATCCCGTCGATCTTGTTGTCCGAGGTCCGGTAGGGCCGCAGACGCAAGGAGACCCAGCGCCCGTTCCGGTCTTGCACCTCCAGTTCCTGGACCGAGAGGGTGCTCAGGACCTCTTTGATGACCGCTTCCAGGTTTGCCACTTCCACCTTCAGCCGGATGTCTCCCAGGGGCCGGCCCACGTCGCCGGGGATGAGGCCCAGCATCTCCTGGGCCGCGGGGTTGAAGCGCCGGATTCTGAGGTCCGGCCCCAGAATGACGATGGCGATCTGGACCACGGTGAGCAGGTTGCTGAGGTCGTTGTTGGCCTGAAACAGCTCCTGGTTGCGGTTTCCCAGCTCTTCATTGAGGGTCGCCAGCTCTTCGTTGCTGGACTGGAGTTCCTCCTTGGAGGTTTCCATCTCCTCATTGATGCTCTGGAGCTCTTCATTGGCGCTCATGAGCTCTTCGTTGGAGCTCTGCAGCTCCTCGACGCTGGTCTCCTGCTCTTCGATGACCGTCTGGAGATATTCCTTGGTGGCGGCCAGCTCGCTCTCCAGCTCGTTAAGCGTCCGGTCCTTGGCGGCAGACTTCCCTCTGGGCTCTTTCCCCTTGGGGACCTCCTGGACCGGCGCGGTCGCATCTTCGAAGACCACCAGGAAATAACGATCCAGGGCGGTGGCGGGCCTGAGCGGGCAGACCTCCAGGTTGACCACCCTCAGGGTGCCGTCCAGACGCAGCCGCAGCCCCTCCCGGCGCACCGGGGTATTGGACTTCAGGGCGCTAAAGACCGCGGCCCTGAGCTCCACCGCCATGCTTTGCCGGACCATCTTGAGGAGATTGAGGCTGGCATCCCCGGGGCTAGGCTCCAGGAAACGGCCGGTGTGTCCCCGGAATTGGATGATGTTCAGCTGGGCGTCGACTACCACCCCGGCCGGGGCGAAGCGGGACAGCACGATGCGGTCCGTTTCCTGCTGCAAATCCCCCAGGGGTAACAATTCCCCCGAGGGTTTGCCCTCAACGAGGCCCTGGCCTTCACCTCCACCCGGTTCGGGGAAGCGAGGGAGGGCGGGGAACGGGACCGTCGCCGTTTTCTTCTGAAAGACCTTGAGTTTTTTGTCCAGCGGGTTGAAATACTCCGTGAAGGCGCTCAAGGCCTCGGATTTGCCCAACAGCAGGAAGCCCTTCGGCTTCAAGGCGAAATGAAAGATGGGGATGACCTTCTTCTGCAGCACCGCCCCGAAATAGATGAGTACGTTGCGGCAACTGATGAGGTCGATGCGGGAGAAGGGAGGGTCCTTGGTCAGGTTCTGTTTGGCGAAGACGCACATGGACCTGATGGTCTTGCTGACCTGGTAGCCGCCGGCCACCTTGCTGAAAAAGCGCCGCAGCCGGTTTGTGGAAACCTCCGTGGTAATGGCTTCCGGATAGATGCCCAGGCGGGCCTTGTCAATCAGCCCGTCTTCGACATCGGTGGCGAAGATCTGGATCTGGACGTTGCTGGACATGTCCCCCAGGAATTCCAGGAGGCTGATGGCCAGGGAGTAAGCCTCCTCGCCGGTGGCGCAGCCGGGCACCCAGATGCGGATGGGCTCATCCTCGGCCCGGTTCCGCAGGATTTCCGGGAAGACGATTTTTTGCAGGGTCGAAAAGGACTCCGGCTCCCGGAAGAAACTGGTGACGTTGATCAGGATGTCATCGCAGAGGTTCTTGACTTCTTCCGGATGCTGCCGCAGGTATTTGACATAGTCCTCGATCTTCTCCAGGTGCTGCAGCAGCATCCGCCGGTGGAGGCGCCGTTTGATGGTGTTGTGCTTGTAATAGGTAAAATCGAGGCCGGCCCCGGTCTTGAGCAACATCAGAATCTGGTTGAAGACCCCCTCTTCCAGGGGGGCCTCCGCCTCCTTGGCGGGCTGCAGCGCCACGGGCAGGAGATGGTGCTGGGACAGACTGGCCAATTTCCGGGCGATCTTCTCGGGAGGGAGGACGAAATCGACGACACCCGCGGCGATGGCGCTCTCGGGCATCCCGGGATACTTGGCGGTCTCGAGGTCCTGGGCGAAGGTGACGCCGCCTTCGGCCTTAATGGCCTGGAGGCCCAGGACCCCGTCGGAGGCGGTGCCCGACAGGATCACCCCGATGGCTCGGCTGCCCTCGTCCTCGGCCAGGGAGCGCAGGAAGACGTCAATGGGCCGGGTCAGCACCCGGGGCTCGGCCCGGCTGGCCAGATGCAGCACCCCCTGCTCCAGGGTCATGAGGAGGTCCGGGGGGGTGACATAGATGCGATCGGGCTGAACCCGCGTGCCGTCCAGCACTTCGGTGACCGGCATCCGGGTGGTCTTGGCCAGGATCTCCGGCAGCATGCTGTGGGCGCGGGGGGCCATGTGCTGCACCAGGACGAAGCTCATGCCGGTATTCGTGGGCAGATTCTCGATGAGTCTGGTGAAGGCCTCCAGGCCGCCGGCCGACGCGCCCACCCCGACTATGGCAAAGGGCCGCGCCGGCCCCGGAGATTCCGGGGCAGTCTCCAGGCCCGGCGGGTTGGGGGCGGCTCCGGCCCCTTTCTCCCCGGTCTCTTTGGCAGGGGGCTTTTTCGGCCCGTTACCCTTTCTTCCCCTGGAGCCAGCCTTGCTGATGGCTTTCCTCGATCCGCCGGACTTGGTTGCAGCCATGCCGTTACCACCTGGATTAAGAATCGATTAAATTGCTGACACAATTAATTAGTCGATTTCCCGGTAGCCTGGGCCTCTGGCCTGGGTGAACCGAACTCTCACTCTCGCACACAGGCGGGACGCCTGGGCTGCCGGAGTATCGATTTGAATTGCTGACACAATAAATCAAATTTTAATTATTGTCTCGACAATATTTCTAATATATCTAAAAAAGGGTATAATTAAACAAGGGTGGAATAAGAGCCGCCTGAAATTCCGGAGGAAAAAATCGGGGATAGTTGCCCGTGCCTCTGGACTTCTGGAGAATCATTCTTAACTTGATTCAGTAATTGGAAATCGCTAATCCCGGCCGGGTTTCCGATATTTTCTGGAATCCGGCGCCCCAGAGGGAGGGAGAAAAGATGCTGAAAACCGTCGGTGTGCTATTACTGGTAGTTATGCTGGTCGGCGGTTGTGCCGGTTCCGCCTTTGACACAACTTCCGCGGAGCGGACCGGGGTGGGCGGGGTCGTCGGCGCCGCCGGCGGCGCCCTCATCGGCGCCGCGGCCGGGTCTCCTGGTGCCGGGGCCGCCATCGGCGCCGGCGCCGGACTGGTGGGCGGCTATATTTACGACCAATATGAAAAGTCGCAAGGCAATTAGCACTTCTTAGGGCCTGGCGCCTCATTCCGGCGCTTTTCCGGAGGCATTCCTGGAGGCTCGGGGGGGGCGCGGTCAAAGGGATCGCGCCCCTGGGGACGGACCCAGGTGTCCGCCCCGGGCGAGCCCCGCCAGCCGCCGGAGGTGCGGTGGCCGCGGGCAGCCCTATTATAGGTCGGGAACTCGCTGAGTCGCCCCGAGGCTTCTTTACTCACCACTCCAAGAGAAGGCGCGCCAGCAGGGCCTTACGCCAGGCCCCTGGCTGCAAGAGACCAGGCGCCTGCCCCATCCCTTTGATCGTCACTTCTATTCCCATCCCGAATTGGGCGCCCTCAATCTTTTCTCTGCCGGGGCCGTACCCAACCCGGGTGCGCCGGCGGCTCGATTTGACGCCGGGCGCTGCCTCTGATAAATTTTAAATATCCGCGAGATAATTTGTCTGCAAGGGAAGACCATGAGGCATAAATCTTGGCCGTTGCTGTTGCCGCTGTTAATCCTGGTCCTCAGCCCCCTGGCGGGGGTGGCGGCCGAGGGCCCGGAAGAGGTGATGAAACAGGTCCAGGCCACCTACGACAAGACCGGGACCTTTCAGGCCCGCTTTCAGCAGGAATCCCGCCTTACGGCGCTGCATGAAACCGACAGCGCCGCGGGCTGGGTCTATTTTCAGAAGCCTTCCCGCATGCTCTGGAAGTACGAATTGCCCGCGGAACAGAAGAAGGAAATAGTCTCCGACGGCAACCTGGTGTGGATGTACACGCCCCAGGACCACCTGGTCATGGTCTATAAACTGGACCAGGTGCTGCGCTCTGACCTGGTGATGCGCTTCTTCTCCGGTATCGGCCAGTTCCAGAAAGACTTCAACGTCTCCTGGAAACAACCGCCCCAGGAGGGGCAAAGCCTGGTCATCGACCTCTTCCCCAAGAAGGAACAGCCGGAATTGAAACGCCTGACCCTGACCATCAACCCGCGCACCTTTCTGGTGGAGCGCCTGGAGTTTACCAACGCCCTGGGCGAAGAGACCCGCTTTACCTTCACCGAGATGAACCTGGATGTGAAGCTGGAGCCCGGTTTTTTCATCTTTACGCCCCCGCCGGGAGTCCAGGTGGTCCGGCAGACGCCGGGGGCCTAGCCGAGCGCCTGGGCGGCGAGGGGATCTCCGATACAAGGACTTGGGCGCTTGAACATGGAATTTACCCGCCAGCAGCAGGAAATTAAAGAGTGGCTGAAGCGGCGCCAGGCCATCATGCTGGCCCACAATTACCAGCCGGCCCCCATCCAGGATGTAGCCGACCTGGTGGGCGATTCCCTGGAGCTGTCCTTGGCCGCGTCCAAGACCGATGCTGCGGTCATCGTCTTCTGCGGGGTCCATTTCATGGCGGAGACCGCCGCCATTCTCTGCCCCGATAAGACGGTGCTCCTGCCCCGCCTGGACCTGGGCTGCTGTCTGGCCGAGTCAGTTAAGGTGGACAAACTGATCGCGCGCAAAGAGGAATTGCCTGGGGTCCCGGTAGTCACCTATGTCAACTCCACCGCCGCGGTAAAGGCGGAAAGCGACATCTGCTGCACCTCCGCCAATGCCGTCCGGGTGGTCAATTCCTTGAAGGCGCCCCGGGTCCTGATGCTGCCGGACCAAAACCTGGGTCTCTATGTGGCCCGGCACACCCAAAAATCCGTGGAGATCATCACCTGGGAGGGATGGTGCAATGTCCACGACGGGCTCAGCGCCGAGGACGTGCTGCAATGCCGGGCGGCCCATCCCCAGGCGGTCTTTCTGGCGCACCCCGAGTGCAACCCCGAGGTCCTGGATCAAGCCGACGCCATCCTCAGTACCAGCGGTATGCTCCAATATGTGCACACCGCCCCGGCCCGGGAGTTCATCATCGGCACGGAAACCGGCATTCTGCACCGCATGCGCCAGGAAAATCCGGGCAAGCTCTTTCACTCCCCATCCCGCCGCCTCATCTGCCGGCCCATGAAGCGCATCACCCTGGGCGATGTCCTGGCGTCCCTCAAGGAAGACCGTCATCAGGTGACGGTGCCCGCCCAGATCCGGGAGCGGGCCCTGAAAGCAGTGGCGCGTATGCTGGCGGTGCCCCGGGATTGAGGATGTCCGGGCCGCCCTCAAGAGGGGGCGCGGCCCCGCGCCGGTGACCTGACCAATTTGCCCGAAAGCAAGCAGGCTGCTAACCCCGGGAGGCCACCGCCCGGGCGGCGATTATGCCGCTGGCGGAGGCCTGGATCAGGCCGCGGGTGATGCCGGCGCCATCCCCGATGATGAACAGATTGCCGATGGGGGTCTCCAACTCCGGGCTCAATTGCAGGCGCTGGGAATAGAACTTCACCTCCACCCCGTAGAGCAGGGTGTGGCGGTGGTTGATTCCCGGGGCCAGGACATCCAGGGCCTCTAACATTTCCAGAATATCTTTCAGGTATCGGTAAGGCAGGACGAAGCTGAGGTCGCCGGGGGTGGCGTTTTTGAGCGTGGGCCGGGTGAGGCAGCGATCGAGGCGGGCGGCGTTGGTGCGGCGCCCGACCTTGAGGTCGCCCAGCCGCTGGACCAGGGCTCCCCGGCCCAAGAGGTTGGCCAGGCGGGCGATATATTGCCCGTAACTGATGGGATCGTTAAAAGGCTCGGTGAAAGTGGAACTCACCAGAATGGCGAAATTGCTGTTTTCCGTTTTCCGGGAAGTGTAGCTGTGACCATTGACGGTGACCAGGCCCTCCAATTCTTCTAAAACGACCTCGCCAAAAGGGTTCATGCAAAAGGTGCGCACCTTGTCGTCGAAGGTGCGGGAGTAGTAAATCAATTTGGCTTCATAAGCCGCTTCGGTAAGGGGCGCCAGCACCGGGGCCGGGACTTCCACCCGCACCCCGATATCCACCGGGCTGGGGATCGAGGGAATCGCCAGGCGGCGGGCCTCTTCCCGCATCCAGGCCGCCCCGGACCGCCCAGGCGCGGCAATCACATAACGGGCCCCCACCACCTCCTGGTTGTCCAGCGCTACTCCGGTGACTACCCCAGCCTCGGCCAGGATCCGGTGGGCCCGGCAGCGAGTGCGGATTTCCACCCGGTCGCTCAGACGATCTCTCAGCCGGCTCAAAATTTCCCGGCAATTTTCCGTGCCGATGTGGCGCAGGCGGGTGGGGATAAAGATCATCCCGGCGTGCCGGGCCTCGGTCTTAAGAAATTCGAGGGTATCCGCATCCCCCCCATGGGTTGCCGCGGCTGCTCCCAAGGATCGATAAAGGTCATCCACCTCCTGGATTAAGGCGGTTAAGTCATCCAGGGATAAGAGGTCACTCAGGAAACCGCCCACCTCGGGGGAAAGGATGAGTTTGCCGTCGCTGAAGGCCCCTGCTCCGCCCCAACCGCAGAGGAGGCCGCCAGGAAGATCTCGCCGGCGCTCCTCCAGGTCCGGACCTTGTTCCACCAGGAGGACCTTCCCCGCCCCCAGGTTCTCCAGGCTGAGGGCGGCAAACAACCCCGCCGGTCCAGCTCCAATAATGACTGCTTCATAGGTGGACATGGTGACCCCGCCCTCTGCGCCCCAAAAAGACCGTATTCGTCAGTTTAACAGAATAACAGAAAACCGGGACTAAATGGTGGGTCCAGGCTTTTTTCAAGGATTTCAGGTTGATCTGCATGGCGGCGGCGAGTTCTCTTTCTTCCAGGCAGGTTTCCCGGGGTCGCAGGTGCAGCCGCCGCAGGGATATTGAAATAATTGGACGTTGCCTGTAAATATGGTTACAGGGTAGGTTGGGCGACATTCGGGATCGTTCCCCCAGGGTTGCGAAAATGATCCGAGAAGCGTAAATTCAGGGAAACCCATCCCGGAAAGCCGGTTTGGAAAGGGAAAGGCAAGACTTGCTGGAGTCAGCGCCGGATTGCCGCGGCCGCCGGGTTTTAGAACCCAGAGCCTTCCTCCATGGGGATGGTTGCAGAATCCCTTTTTCGACAGCCTGATAAATCCCACCATTCAGAAGGGTGCGGTTCACTAAGGCTGCGTCGCAGTGGGGCTAACCCTATGAAATTTGAACCATTTGAACCTGGCCGGGGGGAGCGGCTGCGGGCCGCCGCCTGGGCCCGCCGCCGGTGGCTCTGGTGGCTGGCGGCCCTGCTCCTGGTGGTCCTGATTTACGTCCGGTTGTCGGGCAAGAGCACGAAAGGGGCGACCACCCTGCCGCCGGTGACGGTGACTACGGTGGCGGCTCAAAAAGGGAACATCGACGTCTTTCTCAGCGGGTTGGGCACCGTCACCCCGATAGCCACTATTACCATCCACACCCGGGTAAATGGTGAGCTGATGAAGGTTGGCTACAAGGAGGGCCAGATTGTCCCCAAAGGTTATCTCCTGGCGGTAGTCGACCCGCGGCCCTATGTGGCGGCGTTGGTCCAGGCCCAGGGGCAGTTGGCCCGGGACAAGGGCTTGCTGGCCAGCGCCAGGATGGACCTGGCGCGCTACCGGAAGCTGGCCAACCAGGATTCCATCGCCAGGCAAACTTATGAGGACCAAATTTACCTGGTGCAGCAGGATGTGGGCACCGTCAAGTTAGACCAGGGAAACCTCGACGCCGCCAAAGTAAATGTCATTTACACGAACATCACCGCCCCCGTCGCCGGGCGCGTCGGCCTGCGCTTGGTGGATCCGGGCAACATCGTCCAGACCACCGATACCACCGGGATCGTGGTCATCACCCAACTGGAACCGATAACCGTAATCTTTACCCTCCCGGAAGACAGCCTGCCGCCCTTGCTGGAAAAGCTGCAAGCGGGAGTACGGCCGGTGGTGGACGCCTACAATCGCGCACAGACCAAGAAACTGGCCACCGGGGGTTTCCTGGCATTGGACAACCAGATCAATACAAGCAGCGGCACGGTCCAGGTCAGGGCGGAATTCCCCAACAAGGATCATGTACTGTTCCCCAACCAGTTCGTTAATGCCAGCCTGCTTCTTAATACCCTGCGGGACGCCACCTTGGTGCCGGCGGCTGCCATCCAGACCGGTCCCCAGGGGTCCTTCGTCTATGTGGTGACTGCCAATCAGATCGCGACGGTGCGCCAGGTGCAACTGGGGCCCAGCGAGGGAGATAATACCGCTATTGACAAGGGGGTCTCACCCGGTGACCGGGTGGTAGTGGAAGGGACGGAGCGGCTGCGGGAGGGGAGCCGGGTGGTGGAAGAGCCTCCGGCTCCGGCCAACGGCAACTCGCAGAAGGCTCCGGCTGCCGGTAACTCGCAGAAGGGCTAGTAATGAATCCGTCCCGGCTCTTCATCCTGCGCCCGGTGGCAACCACTCTGCTGATGGTGGCCATCCTGCTGGCCGGGGCGGTGGCTTACTACCAGCTCCCGGTTTCCGCCCTGCCGCAGGTCGAATATCCCACCATCCAGGTGCTCACCTTTTACCCGGGCGGCAGCCCCGAGACCATGGCCTCGTCGGTCACCGCCCCCCTGGAGCGCCAGTTCGGCCAGATGCCCGGGCTGAAGCAGATGACCTCCTATAGTTCCGGGGGCGGTTCGGTCATCATCTTGCAATTCAATCTGGACCTGAGCCTGGACGTGGCCGAACAGGAGGTGCAGGCCGCCATCAATGCCGCGACCTCTTTACTGCCCCCGGACCTGCCCAATCCGCCGGTTTATAACAAGGTCAATCCCGCCGACGCCCCCATCCTGACCCTGGCCCTCACTTCCAAGACCATGCCCCTGGAGCAGGTGGAGGACCTGGCTGACACCCGTCTGGCCCAGAAGATTTCCCAACTGACCGGGGTAGGTCTGGTCAGCATCAGCGGCGGGGAGCGGCCGGCGGTGCGGATTCAGGCCAACCCCACGGCCTTGAGCGCCTACGGCCTGACCCTGCAGGACCTGCAAAGCGCCATTGCCAATGGCAACACCAACGAGGCCAAGGGCGGCTTTGACGGGCCCCGCCAATCGTCGGTCATCGGGGCGAACGACCAGCTCCTCACTGCCAAGGATTATATGCCGCTGGTGGTGGCCTATGTCAACGGGGCTCCGGTGAGGCTGTCCGACGTGGCCAGATCCATCAGTTCGGCCGAAAACGTCAAGGAAGCGGCCTGGATGAATACCACCCCGGCGGTGATCCTCAACATTCAACGGCAGACGGGCTCCAATGTGATCGAGGTCGTTGACCGCGTCAAGAGGCTGATGCCGCAGTTGCTGAGCACCCTGCCGGCGGCGATGCAGGTCACGGTGCTGACCGACGCCACCATCACCATCCGCGGCTCGGTGGCAGACGTACAGTTCGAGCTGATGCTGGCGGTGGCCCTGGTAGTGCTGGTGATCTTTCTGTTTTTGCGCAACCTCTCGGCCACCGTGATTCCCAGCGTGGCGGTGCCAGTCTCCCTGGTGGGCACCTTCGGAGTCATGTATCTGCTGGGATACAGCCTGGACAATCTCTCCCTGATGGCCCTGACCATTTCCACGGGTTTTGTAGTGGATGACGCCATCGTCATGATCGAAAACATCTCCCGCTATATCGAGCAGGGAGAGCCTCCCCTGGAGGCGGCCCTCAAAGGCTCGGAGCAGATCGCCTTCACCATCCTTTCCCTGACTATCTCGCTGATCGCGGTACTCATCCCGGTCTTGTTCATGGGCGAGGTGGTGGGCCGCATATTCCGGGAGTTTGCCATTACTCTGGGGGTGACCATCGTCATCTCGGCGGTGGTCTCCCTCACCCTGACCCCCATGATGTGCGCCCGGCTGCTGAAGCATACCCCGGAGGACCAGCAGAGCCGGATCTTCCACGCCTCCGAGCGGGTTTACAATAAGATCATCGACTTCTACGCCTCCACCCTGCGCCGGGTGCTGCAGCACCAGACCCTGGTGCTGCTGATTGCCGCATCCACCCTGGTCCTCACCATCTTCTTGTACGTAGTGGTTCCCAAAGGCTTCTTTCCGGTGCAGGACACCGGCATCATCCTGGGCATCTCCGAGGCGCCGCAGCGGATCTCGTTTGCCGCCATGGCAAAACGCCAGCAGGAGCTGGCCAAACTGATCCTGCAGGACCCGGCGGTGGCGAGCCTCTCCACCTACATTGGGGTGGACGGCACCAATTACACCCTCAACACCGGCCGGGTGCTCATCAACCTGAAACCCTTGGCGGAACGCCGGATCAGCGCCAGCGAGGTCATCCGCCGTCTGCAGCCGCGGCTCGCCCCGCTTTCGGGCATCACCCTGTATATGCAGCCGGTGCAGGACCTGACGGTTGAGGATCGGGTCAGCCGGACCGAATACCAGTATACCCTGGAGGACCCCAACGCCGAGGAATTGGGCCTCTGGGCCCCCAGGCTGGTGGAAGCTCTCGGGGAGAACTCGGAACTGCGGGACGTGAGCAGCGATCAGCAGAATAATGGGGAGCAGGTCCACCTGGACATCGACCGCGTCACCGCGGCGCGCCTGGGCATCTCCGCAGAGGTAGTCGATGATATCCTTTACAGCGCCTTCGGGCAGCGGCAGGTGTCCACGATTTTCACTCAGACGAATCAATACAGGGTGGTTCTGGAGGTCCAGCCCGAATGGCAGCAAAATCCTCTCAAGCTCAAGGACATCTACCTGAGGAGCACCACTAACGGCATAGTGCCGCTGAGCGCCATTACCCAGGTGAAAACCACCTCGGGCCCCCTGCTCCTCGAGCACCAGGGGCAGTTTCCGGCGGCCACCCTGTCCTTCAACCTGGCTCCGGGAGTCTCCCTGGGAGAAGCCGTCGATATCATGGCGGCGGTCACTAAAAAGCTCAAAATGCCGGCCTCCATCGTGGGCAGCTTTCAGGGCACCGCCCAGGCCTTCGAGGCTTCCCTGAAAAACGAACCGATATTGGTCCTGGCGGCCCTGCTTACGGTTTATATCGTCCTGGGGGTCCTGTACGAGAGCTATATCCACCCCATCACTATCATCTCCACCCTCCCTTCGGCCGGGGTGGGGGCTATTCTCGCCCTGCTCCTCTGCCGCACCGAGTTCAGCGTCATCGCCCTCATCGGCATCATCCTGTTGATCGGCATCGTCAAGAAAAATGGCATCATGATGGTGGACTTTGCCCTGGACGCCGAACGCCGGGAAGGGAAGAGCCCGGAAGAGGCGATCTATCAAGCCTGTCTGTTGAGATTCCGCCCCATCATGATGACCACCATGGCCGCCCTGTTGGGGGCGCTGCCCCTGGCCATCGGAACCGGATTGGGTTCCGAACTGCGCCACCCCCTGGGCATCTCCATCGTCGGCGGGCTGATCTTCAGCCAGGTCCTCACCCTTTACACCACTCCGGTCATCTATCTCTGGTTCGATAGGCTGGCATTGCGCCTGGGCAGGAAGCAACCCGGAGAGTCGCCTCCCGGGGGCGATCATACGGAACCGGTATGAACCTTTCGGCCATCTTCATCAAAAGGCCGGTGGCCACGACGCTGCTCACCTTGGGCATGGCCATTGCCGGTATCCTGGCGGTTCGCACACTGCCCGTCGCCCCCCTGCCAGCGGTGGACTTTCCCACCATCTCGGTGAACGCCTCGCTCCCCGGTGCGGACCCCGAGACCATGGCGACCTCGGTGGCGGCCCCCCTGGAACGGCAATGCGGGAAGATTGCCGGGGTTACCGAGATGACCTCGTCCAGTACCCGGGGGGGAACCAGTCTCGTCTTGCAGTTTGAATTGAGCCGGGACATCAACGGCGCCGCCCGGGATGTCCAGGCCGCCATCAATGCGGCCCGCGCCTACCTTCCCGTCAATTTGCCCAGCCTTCCCACCTACCGTAAAGTCAACCCGTCCGACGCCCCGATTCTCATCTTGGCCCTAACCTCCGACACCCTCAACCGGGCCGCCATGTATGATGCGGCGTCCACCATTCTCTCGCAAAAACTCTCCCAATTGGAAGGGGTGGGCACGGTCTTTGTGGGGGGAGGGTCGCTGCCGGCGGTGCGGGTGGAGTTGAACCCCACGGCGCTCAATAGATACGGGGTCAGCCTGGAGGCCGTCCGCAGTGTCTTGAGCGCCTCCACCACCAACCGGCCCAAAGGCCAACTGGCGGACGCCACCGTAAACCGGGAGATCATCACCAACGATCAACTCTTCAAGGCCGCCGACTACCGCGATCTTATCGTCGCCTACCAGGGCCAGGCGCCTATACACCTGGTGGACGTGGGCTCGGTCGTGAATTCCCAGGAGGACCTGCGCGTCGAGGGGCTGGTCAACGGCAAGATCTGCGTGATGGTGGTCATCTTCAGGTCGCCGGGGGCCAATATCATCAATACGGTGGACAACATCCGCGCCTTGCTGCCGCAGCTGACGGCCGATATCCCCCGGGGCATCGACGTCTCGGTGGTGGTGGACCGCAGCCCGTCCATCCGCGGGTCGCTGAAGGACGTGGAGTTTACCCTGGTGATCTCAGCCATCCTGGTAATCCTGGTGGTGTTCGCCTTCCTCAGGAATGTGCGCGGCACCATCATACCAGGGGTTGCAGTTCCGGTTTCCATCATCGGCACCTTCGGGGTGATGTACCTGTTAGGCTATAGCCTGGACAACCTCTCCCTCATGGCCCTCACCATCGCCACCGGTTTTGTGGTGGACGACGCCATTGTGGTGCTGGAAAATATCACCCGCCATCTCGAAAAGGGAGTGGCTCCTATGGAGGCGGCGCTCCTGGGATCCCGGGAAATCGCCTTCACCGTTCTCTCCATGAGCGTCTCCCTGGTGGCGGTCTTCATTCCCCTGCTGTTGATGGGGGGCATGGTGGGCCGGCTGTTTCGCGAGTTCTCGGTGACCTTATCCACCGCTATCCTGATCTCCCTGGTGCTGTCCTTGACCACCACCCCGATGATGTGCGCCCACCTCCTCAAGCAGGCGGGGAAGGAGCAAGCTCACGGAGCCTTCTTCCGGGCCAGCGAGCGGGTCTTCCTATGGATGCACCATACCTACGAGGTGACCCTCGGCTGGGGTTTGCGGCACCCGCGCTTTATGCTCTCTCTGACAGTGCTCACCCTGGTGACCAGTATCGGCCTATTCTTTTACATTCCCAAGGGATTTTTCCCCGAACAGGACAACGGCCGCCTCGTCGGATCCATTCAGGCGGCGCAGGACATCTCGTTTCAGGAAATGAAGAAGAAATTGGAGGAAGTGAGCAACATCGTCCGGAAGGACCCGGATGTAACGGACGTGGTGGCCTTCACCGGCGGCAGCGGCGGCGGCTCCGCCACCACCAATACCGGGCGCATGTACATTTCCCTGAAGGACTTCTCGGAGCGGAAGAGCAGCGCCCGCCAGGTGATGGCCAGGCTGCGCCCGCAACTGGCCAAGGTGGCGGGGGCCCCCACCTATCTGCAGGCGGTTCAGGACCTTAGGATCGGCGGTTATACCAGCGGCGCCCTCTATCAGTTCAACCTCACGTCAGACAACCTGCAGTTGCTAAACCACTGGGGCCCCCGGGTCTTGCAGAAACTCCGCGCCCTGCCCCAACTCCTGGACGTGAACAGCGATCAACAAACTAAAGGATTGCAAGCCACTCTGGACATCGACCGCGACACCGCTTCGCGGCTCGGCATCCCCGCCACGCTTCTCGACAACACCCTGTACGACGCCTTCGGTCAGCGCCAGGTTGCCATCCTCTACACCGCTCTGAACCAGTACCACGTGGTGATGGAGGTAGCCCCCCCCTATTGGCAGCGCCCGGAAATACTGCGAGAAATCTATATGTACTCCACCGCCGGCGCCGCGGTGCCCCAGTACAGCTTCACCCCAAAACTTGGCGCAATTCAGGAGCCGTATGCCCCTACCAGCGGCGCCGAGGTCCCCCTGAGCGCCTTCACCACTTACCAGATGACCAACACTTTTCTGGCGGTGAATCACCTGGGACAGTTTCCGATGGTCAACATTTCCTTCAACTTGCCTGGGGGGACCTCTCTCGGGGATGCGGTGACGGCCATCGAAGCGGCTACCGCCAATATGCACCTGCCGGCCAGCATCATAGGAAGCTTTCTGGGGACGGCCCAGGCCTTCCAGGCCTCCCTGGCCAACCAGCCGTTTTTGATCATGGCGGCGCTGTTGTCGGTCTATATCGTCCTGGGGATCTTGTACGAGAGCTACGTCCACCCCATCACCATCCTTTCCACCCTCCCTTCGGCCGGGGTGGGAGCGCTCTTCGCCCTGCTGCTCACCCGCACGGACCTGAGCCTCATTGCCTTAATCGGCATTTTCCTGCTTATCGGCCTCGTCAAGAAAAACGGCATTATGATGGTCGATTTTGCCCTGGAGGCGGAGCGCCAGGAGGGGAAGAGTTCCCTAGATGCCATCCATGAGGCGTGTCTCTTGCGATTCCGCCCGATCATGATGACCACCATGGCCGCGCTGCTGGGCGCCTTGCCCCTGGCGCTGGGAACCGGGGTGGGCTCCGAGCTGCGCCGCCCCCTGGGGATCTCCATCGTCGGCGGGTTGATCTTCAGTCAGATGCTCACGCTTTATACCACCCCGGTGATCTATCTTTATCTGGACCGCTTCCGGCTCTGGGTTAATCGCCGGCGCCGCGGCCTGAGGCAAAAATAGGCGAAAGAGGAAACGAGCTATGAGGCTGCCCTTCAAGACATTTAGAGGATGGTTTCCGAGGCCGGGCCGTCTTAACCCGGTAATGATTGCCGGGCTGTTGCTGCTTTTGGCCGGCTGCACCGTGGGTCCGGATTATGTGAAACCGCCCACCGCGGCGCCCGCGGCGTATAAAGAAGCGCCGGGCTGGAAGGTGGCCCAGCCCCGGGACGAGCTGTCCCGGGGACCCTGGTGGGAGATCTATGGTGATCCCCGATTGAACGCCCTGGAAGAACAGGTCGACATCAACAACCAGAACATCGCCCAGGCGGAGGCGCAGTTCCGCCAGTCCGTGGCGCTGGTGAAGGAAGCCCGGTCCGCCTATTTTCCCACGGTCACCGGAGGGGCGTCCTGGACCCGCTTTAGAAATTCGGGGACCCTCATCAGCTCTTCCGGCGGAGGCGTTGGAGCCGGCAAAGGGATCGGCGGGGGAGGCATTGCGGCGGCGCCTACGCTTTCGGAATACCTGTTGAACTCCGACCTCACCTGGGAGATAGACATCTGGGGCCAGGTGCGCCGCCAGGTGGAATCGAGCCGGGCCAGCGCCCAGGCCAGCGCCGCCGACCTGGAGGGGGTTCGCTTGAGCGCCCGGGCCACCCTGGCCCAGGACTATTTTCAGTTGCGCATCCTGGACGAGCAGAAGCGTCTCCTGAACGACACGGCCGTCAATTATCGCAATATCCTGGAGTGGACCAAGAACCAGTACGCCTCGGGGACGGCCTCCCGGGGGGACGTGGCCCAGGCCGAAACCCAGTTCGAGGCCACCGAGGCCCAGGCGATAGCCGTGGGGGTGCAGCGGGCCCAAACGGAACACGCCATTGCCGTGCTCCTGGGAAAGTCCCCCTCCGTCTTTGCCATTCCGGTAGTCCGGCAAACCCTGCGGGTTCCGGCCGTGCCCTTTGGGGTGCCTTCGGAACTGCTGGAGCGCCGCCCCGACATCGCTGCCGCCGAGAGGAATATGGCCGCGGCCAACGCCCAGATCGGGGTGGCCCTGGCGGCCTATTATCCCAGCATAACCCTGAGCGCCGAGGGAGGATTTGAAACCGTCAGCCTGGCGAAGTGGCTCACCTGGCCCAGCCGCTTATGGTCCCTGGGGGCGGCGGCCTCGGAAACCTTCCTCGACTTCGGCCTGCGGTCCGGTCAGACCGCGGCGGCGCGAGCCGCCTACGATGCCTCCGTGGCCACCTACCGGCAGACGGTGCTCGGCGGCTTTCAGCAAGTGGAAGACAATCTGGCGGCGCTGCGCATCCTGAAAGAAGAGGCCCAGAAGCAGGATGAGGCGGTACGGGACGCCAAGGTATCCCTGGCGGTGAGCACCGACCAGTATAAGGCCGGGACCATCGCCCATATCGCCCTCCTGGTGGTGGAAAACACGGCCCTGACCAACGAGATAACGGCTATCACCATCCTGGGCAGCCAGATGTCCGCCAATGTGCTCCTCATCGAGGCCCTGGGCGGGGGCTGGCAATCCTCCGATTTGCCTGCGGTGGGGTGGGAGCCGCCCATCTAGCCCCCGGACGCGGTAAAGCTCGCCGCTGCCGCCCCGGCCCGGTTGCCGGACTGAACTGAATTGGTAGCATAGGCGTCCCGCCTGTGTGCGGGATTGAGAGTTCAGGTCACACAGGCCAGAGGCCTATGCTACCAGTTGAACGGCAGGAAGGGTTTGAGTGCGGCTCAGGCTGATCGCCTGAATCAGTAGAGGAGATATTGGGCGCGCCGGCGGTTGAAGGCGGCCAACCCCGGCTGCCAGCGCCGCTCTATCTCCCGGGGATCATCGCCGCGCTTCAGGGCCTGGAGGACCTGGCGGGAACCCACCATGGACAGGGTCTCGCCCAGTTGAAACTTCCCCGGATAAAGGCAGTGCAGGGCGGAGGCGATCTCCACGCCCAGGGCCGGCGCATCCAGGGCCTGCCGATCCACCAGGCGCAGCCGCACCCCCTGGCATCTCTGCCCCCGGTAGGGACTGGCATGGGGCACGAAGGCCACGCGCTCGAAGGCAACCCCCGGAAGATGCCGCCCGTTCAGATAGCGGGCCAGCCCGTCGGCTTCAATCCAGGGGGCGCCGACGACTTCGAAGGGGGTGGGGGTGCCCCGACCGACGCTGACGTTGGCGGACTCGACCAGGCCCACTCCCGAGTAAAGAAGCTCCTCGGTCAGAGAGTGGATATTGGGCGAAGGCGAAACCCAGGGCAGGCCGGTTTCGTCGAACCAGTCCTGCCGGCGGTATCCCTGCATGGGCACCACGTGCAATTTGGCGCCGATCCCCCGCTCCCGGTTAAAAAATCGGGCCAACTCCCCGCAGGTCATGCCGTAACGCACCGGCAAGGAGCAATAACCGATGAAGGAGCACAAGTCGGGGTCCAGCAGGGGGCCTTGCACCACCGCGGCGCTGATGGGGTCGGGCCGGTCCAGCACATAGAAGTCGAGACCAGCGGCGGCGGCGGCCTCCATGGCATAGGCCATGGTGGTAATGTAGGTATAATAGCGGATCCCCACGTCCTGGATATCGTAAACCAGGGCGTCAAGGCCGCGCAGCATCTGGGGGGTGGGGCGTTTGACCGCGCCGTACAGGCTATAGACGGGCAGGCCGCTGGCCGTGTCCCGGCCGGAAGGGACCAGTTCGTCCAGCGAACCGGTCAGGCCGTGCTCGGGGCTGAAAATCGCCCGCACCCGGACGCCGGGTGCATGAAGCAAACGGCTCAGGGTGGTGCGCCCATTGCCATCGACCCCGGTCTGATTGGTGATCACCCCTATGCTCTTGCCCACCAGGGGGGCGAAACCGTTAGCCGCCAGGACGTCGATCCCCGGCCGCACCCGGTCCGGTCCGTCCGCCTGGCCATGGCCGCTCATCCTCAAGCCACTTAGGGCTGTCGCTGCCGCCGGGGGGCCCATGGGCACGGCCGCGGCCACCACCGCAGCGATCTTGGCCCTCAGCGGCCTGACCTCTCCACCGCCGCTGGGATGCAGGCGGTTGGTAAGGATAATCAGGTAGGTCCGGGAGCGGGGATCGGCCCAGATGGAGGTGCCGGTATAGCCGGTGTGCCCGAAGGAACCGGCAGGAAAGGTGGCGTTGAAAATCCTGCTATAAGGGGAGTGGATATCCCAGCCGAGACCGCGGCGGGTGGCGTTTCCCGGCACGGACTGGGGCTGGCGCAGGGCCAACACCGCCTTTTGGCTGAGAATCCGGTGGCCATGGCTCTGGCCGCCGTCCAGGAGCATCTGTACGAAGATGGCCAGGTCATTGGCGGTGGAGAAGACCCCGGCATCCCCGGCCACCCCCCCCATCCGATAAGCGGTGGGGTCTTGCACCTCTCCCCAGCGCAGGCAGCCGGATTGCACATCGCAGGGGGCAATCCGCTCTTGCAGGCACTGCTGCGGCCGGAAGGAGGTGTCCCGCATCCCCAGGGGTTTAAAGATATGTTGGGCGCAGTATACATTCAGCGGCTGCCCCGAAACCCGGTGCACTATCTCGCCCAGGGTGATAAAGTTGATGTCGCTGTAAAGGAACCCGGTGCCCGGCGGCCGGATGGGCCGGTCGGCGGCAATGACCGCCAGCGCCCCTTCGTAACCCGACCAGCGGTAGTGAGAATTGACGTCGGGCCGCAAACCGGAGGTGTGGGTCAGGAGTTGCCGGATGGTGATGGAGCCCTTGCCGTTGGCGGCGAATGCCGGCCAATACCTGGCCACCGGGTCATCGAGGCGCAGGCGGCCGGCATCGGCCAACTGCATGATGGCCGTGGTGGTGGCCACCACCTTGGTCAGAGAGGCGATATCGAAGATAGTGTCCGTGGTCATGGGCAGGCGCCGCGGCTCGAGGGCGCGCAGGCCGAAGGCTCGGCGGTAAACGATCCGGCCCTGGGTGCCCACCAAGACCACGGCCCCGGGGATATGGCCGGCGGCGATCTCCTGATCGACTGCGGGTTGGATGCGGGCGAAGCGAGGGTCGTTCAGCTCGGTGGCCTTGGGGGCCGGGGCGGGCGGCGG
>JBAUPV010000009.1:0-19680 GCA_049580385.1 Desulfobaccales bacterium
CGGTTGCGCCCGCGGCTCAAGCTCCGGAGCCGCCCAAGCCTGACCCCGCGGGAATTGCCACGGGGGACGCGTCCAATGCTGCCGATGCGGCCGGTACTGCCTTTGTCGTTCCTGAGCCGACCGACACCAAGGCCCCTGACTATCCAGCATTGAAAAAGGCATTCGACGCCTACAAGGCCCAGGCAGCCAAAGAGCCTTTAGCGGTCAATCTCGCCAACGCGGTCGGGCACAACCATATAGCGATCAACTTTACCTGGACTCTCATCTGCGGCTACCTGGTGCTCTTCATGCAGGCAGGCTTCGCCCTGCTCACCTGCGGGTTGGTGCGCCGGAAGAACGCCGGCCATCTGATGATGCTAAACTTCGCCGCTTATGTCTTCGCCTTTTTAGCCTACTATGTGTGCGGCTTCGCCTTCCAATATGGCGGCGCCGCAATTAATGCGGCCCCAACGAATATTGGAGGGACGCCCACCCTGGACCACTTCCTCTTGGGAAGCGGCCTCTGGGGCCTTTTGGGCGGCAAGGGCTTTTTCCTGAGCGGCCCGGCCTACGACGCCGGCAGCTTGTGCCTCACCCTTTTTGAAGTCGTATTCATGGAGACGGCCGCCTATATCATCGTGGGCGTCGTCTGTGAGCGGATCACTTTCTGGGCCTTCATCCTCTGCGAGATCTTCATGGGCGCCATCTTATACCCCATGTTCGGATGTTGGGTCTGGGGCGGCGGCTGGCTCTCGCAGTTGGGAAACACCTTGCACTGGGCCCACGGCTACGTGGATTTTGCGGGCTCGACCGTGGTCCACGGCATGGGCGGCTTCTGCGGCATGGCCTTGGCGGTCATCCTGGGCCCCCGCCTCGGCAAGTACGGTCCGGACGGCAAGCCCAGAGCCTTTCCAGCCCACAACCTGGCCTTTGTGGTGATCGGCACCTTCATTCTCCTGTTCGGCTGGATGGGTTTTAACCCCGGTTCCACCCTGGGCGCCACGGACCTGCGCATTTCGGTGATTGCCGTGAACACGAACCTCTGCGCCTGTTCGGCTTCGGCGACGGCCTTGATCCTCTGGTACTTCATTTTCGGTAAGCCCGATATCTCGATGGCGTGCAACGGCATGCTCGCCGGTCTGGTGGCCATCACCGCCCCTTGTGCGTTTGTCAGCCCCAACTCAGCCATTATTATCGGCATTCTGGCCGGCGCGCTCGTCTGCCTGGGGGTTCTCTTTAACGAACGGGTGCTCAAGATTGACGACCCCTGCGGGGCAGTCTCCGTGCACGGCTATTGCGGCTGGCTGGGCGGGGTTTGTGTCGGCATCTTCGCCGATGGCACGTACGGCGCCGGCTGGAACGGCGTCGGCGCCACGACCTACCTCGGGAAGGCCGGCCAGGGGGTAACCGGCCTGATTCATGGGGACGTGACCCAGTTCTTTACCCAGATCGGCGGGGCCACGCTCATGGCGGTATTTGCCTTCGGGTTTACCTACGTGGTATTCAAAATCATCAACGCTGTCTATCCGCTGCGCGTTACTGCAGAGGTGGAGAAGGTAGGTCTCGACGTTCCGGAATTCGGGATGCCTTGCTACACTGCTGAAAGCGTAGCAACCGCGGAATGATGGCAGGACCAAAAATTGCCGACTTCGGCAAAGCGTATATATAGGAGAAAAGCATGAAAAAGGTAGAGGCGATAATTCAGCCTTTCAAATTGGAGGCGGTGAAGGAGGCCCTGCACGCCATCAGCGTGAAAGGTATGACGGTGGTTGAGGTCAAGGGCTTCGGGGTGCAAAAGGGCATCCGGGAGGTTTACCGGGGGTTGGAATACCAGGTCGATTTCCTCCCCAAGGTGAAAATTGAAGTAGTCACCCCGGATGAAAAGGCCCAAACCGTGGTGGAGACGATCGTGGCCAACGCCCGCACCGGCCGGATCGGGGACGGCAAGATCTTCGTCTACCCGGTGGCGGAGGTCATCCGCATCCGCACCGGGGAGACCGGCGACGCCGCGGTTTAACCGCTGGGGCGGGGGAGGGGGCTCCTCCGCCCGATTTTGGCAATTGGACTCTCCCGTTGACTCACCGGCGCCTGGGGAGCATACTGACAACAAAGTGAAGGCCCCGAAGCTTCGCCTCAAGCAACCGGGCGCCATGATTGTTAACCGTCAACGGGTATCAAAATCATAGGGGGAAACCTGGATGAACAGAAATCGGCTTTTGGATTACGGCATCAAGGGAAAGGTCCTGATCTGCCTGGGTTTATTAATTTTTCTGGGAGGCCTGGGAGGCCTGGCCGCGGCGCCGGCCCTGGCGCAAACCGCCGCCCCGGAGGTCGCGGCGGGAACCCCCGCAGGGACCCCCCCACCCGAAGAGAAAAAAGAGACAGCTCCCTCCACCGCCGGCCCCATCCTCACCGACTACACCATCCCCATCGACACCGGCCATTTCAGCCTCTCGGTGCTCTCGGCCTTGTCCTTCTATCCGGGGACCTTCAACCAGAACTGGAAGACGGTGAGCGCCGGGGGCAATTTTTACACCTACTTTATGCCGGTGAAGCTCACCTATGGCCCCATGAAGAATATGGAAGTCTATGTGGTTGCCCCCTTCATCGACTACTGGGGCAATGATGCGACTACTCCCGGGCCCAACGGCAACCGCTCCGCCAGTTACGCCGGCATCGGCGACCTGACCCTGATGGGCAAATACCTCCTGGTGGAGGAAGGCGACATCATGCCGGCGGTGAGCGCGGTGGCGGGTTTTGGCACCATTCCCACCGGGCATGCCTCCCACCTCAACCCCAACCTCCTGGGAGTGGATGCCATCGGCTCCGGGGCGCTGACCTTCACCACCGGCGTCAATATGTTTAAATGGGTGAAGCCCTTTTTACTTTACAGCAACATCTGGATCAACAGTCCGGTTAACATTTATCAGAACAATTTTGAAAATGTCGTTTCCCGGGAAAATGTGGCCTTCAACCTGGCGGCGGAATTACCCCTGACCCCGAAATTTGTCGCCCTCCTGGAAATGTACAGCACCTGGACCTGGAGCAACATCTATACCATTCAAGGGTATCAGACACCCGAGACCTATATTGGGATTTTGCCCGGGCTCGAATACCTGGCCACCGATAAATTGTCCTTCGAAGCCGGCTCCTCAATTGATCTGGCCGGCAAAAACGGGGTTAAGAAATACACCCCCATGATCAGCGCCTCTTATGCCTTTTAGGCGGCTTCCCGGCGCTCATCCCGGGATCATCTTTCCCTTAGGGGCGGCTGATGACGGCCGCCCCTTTCTTCTTAAGGTGGCCGTCGCGGTCCGCTCCCGGACTGCCGCCGGGCCGGCGCCCCCGGTTTTCGGAATCGACAATTTGGTAAAAATATTTTCAGGGCTCCAAAAAGATGACCCCGGCCACTTTAGGCGCCGGGGTCATTTTAGGTGAGCCGGGGACTGGTTTTCCTGGAAATGGCGGCCTTATCCTCTCGATCCCAGACGCAGGCCGCCGTGGATGAAAAAGGTCTCTCCGGCGATGGCTTCGTTGCGATAAATCTCCCCGATAAGTGAGGCTACTTCTCCCGGCTCAACGAGGCGGCCGATGGGGACCTGTTCCAGGATTTTCCCCAGGGCCTTCTGATCCATGCCCTTAACCATGGGAGTGCCCACATAACCCGGGGCAATGGCCACGCAGCGGATTTGGGCCGCCAGGCCGCGGCGGCAGAACTCGGCGGTGATCACCTTGGGCATCACGCTCATGGCCGCCTTGGTGGAAGCATAATTGATCTGACCGGCGGTGCCCAGGGAACCGGTGGAGGAAAACAGGCAGATCAGCCCCCGGCAGCCATGGTCGATCATGCGCGCCGCGCACTCCCGGACCGTGAGAAAGACCCCGGTGAGGTTGATGTCGATGACGGCCTGGAAGTCCGCCAGGGACATTTTCTTGGCGACCTTGCCCGTTTCCCGGTCAGTGGCTACCATCAGGCCATCCCGGATGATGCCGGCGGCCGGGGCCACCAGGTTGAGGCGGCCAAACTTCTCGATGGCCAGGTCTGCCAGCCTGGAGCAATCCTCCTCGCGGGTGGTATCCGCGGCCAGGGTGGCCACCTGGCCGCCCCTGGCCTGGATCTCAGCCGCAACCCGGCTCAATCCTGCGGCGCTGACGTCCGAGACCACCACCTTGCCGCCCTGCCGCACCCAGTACCTGGCCAGCTCTTCGCCAATGCCTCCCGCTCCCCCGGTAATGACCGCCACCGCGTCTTTGATATCCAGCATGATGTCTTCCTCTCCAGATATGAGATATTAGCCATAGGCTGTGCCACGATCGACTATCCCATGAAAGTAATCGATTTTACCCCATTTGAAAACGGCGGGGTAGTAGTGTCCGGCAAGGTTTAGGCTCTGAGGCAGGCAGCGGAGAATTGTTGGAACTTAGGCGTGCCCACTAGCTAATTATTTCAAGGGAATTAAGAACCCTTTCCTGATGTTCTCGGCCAGGGGCGACCCCTTCACAGGCTGGAAGCCTGTGCCACTGTCGCCCCCACATATCCAATGGAATTTACAAGTTATTTCCCTCTCCCCCTTGGGGGGGGAGAGGGCAGGGTGAGGGGGGGGTAAAATGGCCGCTGAAACCACCCCTCACCCCCTGTCGTCCCCTCGTCGGGAGGGGCGGCGTCTCGCCGCCCGGGCGGGGAAACTCCGCTCCTACAGGGGGAGAGGAGATTTGGCTGCATCGGAATAGTAGGCTGATATCGCCGAATATGCGCGGGCGCCGCAGCCCCGGGTCTAATCGGCCTTGAGCTTGCCCAGGGCCTTGGTGAGTTCCAGGGCCACCCCCAGACCCTGCCTGGTCTCTTTGTTGCCCATGGCGGAGAGCATGCCCATGGCGCCCACCGGTTTGGCGGCCTGCAGATTGAGCCCCAGGGGAAGCTCCATCAGCCTGTTGATAAAATCGATCATCTCGGGCCTAGACAGTTTCTTGAGGAGGCTCAGGAGCACGACGAAGCCGTCCCCCATGGCGGTGATTTCCTCGGAGGGATAGTGCTGCGCCACCTTGGCCCGGACCTCCAACATGGCCGAGTAGGTTCGGAACACCCCCTTCTGCTCCAGGTTGTCCATGTAGTTGATAAGATTGGGCACCGTGGACTTCAGCATGGGTTCCATGGCGCCCCACAGGTCGAAGAGGTTCTCCATCATCTCCAAGGCCTGGTTGAGGTTGCGGATGCTGCGCATACCCCTTTTCACCAGGTCGAAGACGTCTTCCATTTGAAAGCCGGCCTCCACCATCCCCAGCTCATCGATAACGCGTTTGACGGCTGAGTTCAGCAGGGGGGAGAGATCGTTCTTCAACTCCGCCAGGCCCTGCTGGGCCTTGACCAGGGTCTGCAACTGCTCCTCCATCCGGTCCAGGCGCTCTAGAAGCATTTGCTCTGTGCTCGGGTTTTTATCGGTCATGCCCTGGCCCCCCTTAACCGTAAACGTGGTAGACATGGCTGAGCATTTTGCCGGCCATGAACATCTGGGGTTCCAGGGGAAGTTCCTTGCCCTTGAGCATCATGTTGAAATAGACCCATTTGAACATCATTTTGCCCCAGTAGTTGACGTAGCTTTCCCCCAAGAGGGTGAAGGGTCCCAAACCCGGGAAGGGGTACTTGCCCGGCAGGGGTTCGACCTTATAGTTGAAGTCGATGAGGCTGGCCTTTTCGTAACCGGTGACGATGAAGCAGGTGGAGTGGCCGTCGAACTCCGGCAAAGGCTCCTGGCCATCGAGCTCCCGGATGAGGTTCATGACGATGATGTCCGATTCGTAGTGGGCCACGGCCCCCGCCTTGGAAGTGGGAACGTTGGTGGCGTCGCCCACCACGTACATATTTTCGTACTTTTTGGCCTTCAGGGTGCCGTTATCCGTGTCGATGAAGCCCATGGGGTCGCCAATTTCGCTGTCGATGATGACCTGGGCCCCGAAGTTGGGAGGAATGGCCACCAACAGATCGTAATTGACCTCATCACCCCTGGCGGAGGTGATAATTTTGGCGGAGGCGTTGACTTCGGCGATATCGAAATTGGGGGTGATCTTGATATTTTTTTCCTCGCACAGTTTGGTCAGCGCCGCGGATGCCATCGGCTTGGTGAAGGCGCCGGAGAGCGGGGTCACCATTTCCAGTTCGATATCCTTCCGCACCCCGTTGACCGTGAAGAACCAGTCGGCCATAAAGATGAACTCCAGGGGGGCCACCGGGCACTTGATGGGCATCTCGGCAATATTGAGGACGATTCTGCCCTTCTTGAAGTATTTCCATTTCTTGTGGAGGGCCACGGCGCCATCGGGGGTATAATAGTCTTGAATGTCGCCGCGCCAGCCCTCCATCATGCCCTCCACCTCCCCGGGCATGATGCGGCAGCCGGTGGCCACCACCAGCCAGTCGTAGTCATAATGGCCTTTCTTGGTCTTGATCCGTTTCTTGACCGGGTCGATATTGGTCACTTCATCCAGGACGAAATCGATGCCCTTGAGGACAAAATCGAGCTTGGGCTTGACGCATTCTTCCTGGGTATAAATGCCGAAGGGGATGAAGAGCCAGCCCGGTTGGTAGTGGTGCTGCCAGTCCCGATCGATGACGGTGATCTTCCATTCGGATTCTTCCAGCTTTTCCCGTAGCTTGGTGGCGACCATGGTGCCGCCGGCGCCATACCCCAAAACGACCAGATTTTTCATAGTCCGCGCCTTTCTGTTGGTCTATTCCCGCCCTTTAACGACCTGTTAGTTGTGCAAAGAAAGCCGGATTTCGACGGATTTCTAAAGCTAAAATGAATCCGGTGAAAATGCAAGGGAAGAATTATTAAGCACCCCATTAATATCGGAGGGCCATTATTTTTGTCGATATTTTCCACAATACCTAAAAGGTAATGTTGAAATATTAATCACTAAATAATATTGTAATATCAAAAAGATAGCCTATTGATAAAATTTTTTGTTGAATTATTCAACAAAAAAGCGGCTCCATCCAACCATCAAGCATCCCGGATCGGGGTGTCCTGAGTTAATTTATTAATGATTTATGCTAGATATAAAATTAGACCAGGTTGGCCCACTCCTTGCTATATCCTGTGATGTAGATAACAGATCCCGCTTAACGAGGAGGCACAGGTCATGAATCCTCAAGATCCCAAGACGCCTTCAGGGGCGCAAATGGTCAATGTCTTTGGCTTCAAGGTACCCGTTAGCTTCTATTACCTCCATCGGGGGCACACCTGGGCAGCCCTGGAGGAGAGCGGCCAGGTGCGGGTGGGATTGGATGACTTTTCCCAAAAGATCCTGGGTCAAGCCGATGAGCTCAAGTGGCCCGAGATCGGCAAGGTTTACTATCAGGATCATATTTGCATGGCCATGTTCAGACAGGGAAACAAGGCGTCCCTCGAGGCGCCGGTGGATGGCGCCATCGCGGCCGTCAATCCCAAGGTGCTTGAGGACCCCGGCCTGATCAACCGCGATCCCTATGGAGAGGGCTGGCTGTTCAAGGTCTCGCCCGCCAATCTCAGGCAAAATCTGGAGAAGTTGTTTTTCGGGGAGGCCAATGCCACCTGGATCGACCAAGAATCCCACCGCCTGCTGTACATCATGGACAGCACCGTGGGCGCCACCCTCCCCAGTGGCGGCGAGGTCGTCGACGATGTCTACGGTCAGTTCCCCAATTTGGGCTGGCGGCGCCTGGTCAAGGAGTTCCTCTTGACCAACGTGACCCGGGACTGGCGGAAAAGGTCTTAAAAGCGGGCAGGGGGGCTTCCCAGCGACGAAGCCCCTTTTCGCAAGAACCACAAATAATGAGCCGCAGGCCGGATTCGGCTGCGGCCAGGATTTTCCCTTGCCCGTGCGCCCCTTTCCAGGCGGAAGTGCTGCCTGCGGCGAAAGCCACGGCCGCAGGCTATCAGCGCCGCCCGGTACGGTCCCTATCCCAAACGGGCCGGGGCGCCCCCGGGGCCCCGGTCTCCACCTGCCGCCGGAGTCGGAAGAGCAGCCCCTGCTCCTTCAGGTAATCCCCCAGCATGATTTGACAATACTCGCAGTAAGCCAGGTTTTTCTGGTCCAACTTTTCCAGGTTGGAGGAAAAACCCATCAGGCAGCCGGGCTGCCGGCAGTGGCCGAGGCCGAAGGTATGGCTCAACTCGTGCAGGCTCAACAGGAGGAGGCGCCTCAACAGGAGCTTTTTAGGCGGCCGGACGCCGCCGGCGCCTCCCCGGGGGCGGAAGAGGGAAACCACCGCGGCCTTCCCGTCCACCTGGGCTTCCCCGAAAACGAAGGTAAATATCGGGATGTAGAGGTCCGCCGCGGTTATCCCCAGAACCCGCCAAGGGCCCCCGGAGCCGTCCAGCAGGTATTCCAGCAGCTGGGTGGAGTGGTATTGGTTGCGCCCCAGGTGGTAGCTAGGGTAGGGCAGGGGTCGGGGGCGCAGGATGCGCACCGGCAGGCCCAGCATCTTGGCGATGGCCCTGCGTAAATGACGGAGGATCTGCGGATCCACCGGTCCCAAGGGGACCAAACCCAAAACCGGAAGGCGCGGCATGGGCTTCAAGCCCCTAAGGCCGGGAGGCTGTGGACCCAGCCGTATTCATGGCGCCAGGCCATATTTCTTGATCTTGTGGTAAAGCGTGGTGCGGTTGATCTGGAGGACCTTGGCGGCGTTGGAGATATGGCCTTTGGCTGAGGCGAGCACCTGGGCGATGTAGCGGCGCTCCACGTCCTCCAGGGACAGGCCTGCCGGCTCCTCCGCCGCGGCCACCACAAAGGGCAGGTCCTGGGGCTTGAGCTGCCGGCCTTTTCCCACCACCACCGCCCGCTCGATGGCGTTTTCCAGCTCCCGGACGTTCCCCGGCCAGGAGTACCGCCGCATGGCCTCCAGGGCCTCCGGATGAATGGAGTCCATCTTCTTGTTGGTCTCGGTGGCATAGCGCCTCAGAAAATGCTGGGCCAGCAGGGGGATGTCTTCCGGTCGCTCCCTGAGGGGCGGCACCTGCACATGGACGACGTTCAGCCGGTAATAGAGGTCCTGACGGAAGGTTTTCTTACGGATGCCTTCCTGGAGGTCCTGATGGGTGGCGGCGATGACCCGAAAGTCGCTGTGTAACGAGGTGGTGCCGCCCACCCTGGTGAATTCCCGGGTTTCCAGGACCCGCAGCAGGTCGATCTGCATTCTTATGGAGATGTCGCCCACTTCATCCAGGAAGAGGGTGCCGCCATGGGCCATTTCCAGCCGGCCTTTCTTGGTGTAGCTGGCGTCGGTGAAGGCTCCTTTCTCGTGCCCGAAGAGTTCGCTCTCCAGTAAATGTTCGGTGAAGGCCCCGCAGTTGGTGGCAATAAAGGGGCCGTAGCCGCGGGCGCTCTGGGCGTGAATGGACCGGGCCACCAACTCCTTGCCGGTGCCGGTTTCCCCGGTAAGCAATACGGTGGCGTCGCTTTGGGCCACATCGACGATGGTCTCAAAGAGCTGAAGCATGGGCGGCGACTGGCCCACCAGGTTTTCAAAGCGGCTAATAGTTGCCACCCGGTCTTTGAGAATCAGATTTTCCATGGCCAGGGTCTGCACCTGCACCAGTTTCTCGATAATGAGACTCATTTCCTCCAGGTCGAAGGGTTTGAGCAGATAATCATGAGCGCCCAGCTTCATGGCCTCCACCGCGTCCTGGATGGCCCCGTGGGCCGTCATGACCACCACCGCGGTATCGGCATTGCCTTTCCTTAGATTTTTGAGCACCGTAATCCCGTCCATCCGGGGCATCTTAACGTCCAGGAGCATGATGTCATAATGGGTTTCCTGGGCCTTGGCCAGGGCCGCGGGCCCGTCGGCTGCACTTTCCACTTCGTAGCCGTCCTGTTGCAGCCAGCCGCTCAAGGATTCCCGGATACTCAGCTCGTCATCCACCACCAGGATGGAGATCTTTTTATGAGGCAACATGGTCAACTCCCGGTTTATAGGCGGGCAGACGGATGGTGAAACTGGCGCCCCGGCCCCCAACGCTCGCCACTTTAATGGCGCCCTGGTGGTCCCGGACGATTCCTTGAACCACGGAAAGGCCCAGCCCCACCCCGCAGCCGGCGTTCTTGGTGGTATAGAACGGTTCAAAAATTTGGGAAAGGCTTTCCTTGGGGATGCCCCCCCCGGTGTCGCTGATCTGTACCACCACCTCCCGGCCTCGGGAATTCCTGGTGGCCAGGGTCAGGGTGCCGCCTTTGGGCATGGCATCCTGGGCATTCAGCAACAGGTTCAAAAAGACCTGCTTCATCTGCCCCGGATCCGCTCGCACCGGCAGCAGGTCGAGAGCCCAGTCGGTTGCTACCGTGATTCCCTGCAACCGCAACTGATACTCGGTGAGGGAGAGGGTCTCGGCCAGCAAGGTGTTGAGCGAGACCGGTTTGAATTCCGGCTTGGACTTGCGGGCAAAGGGCAGCAGATTGGAAACCGTTTTGCTTACCCGCTGGGTCTCATCAAATACCGTATCCAGGTATTCCTGCATCTTGACCAACTCAGGCTGGCCGGGCGGCCCCTTCTTCAGCAGGCGCTGGATCAATTGGACAAAATTGAGGATGCCGGTCAAGGGATTGTTGATCTCGTGCATGACGCTGGCGGACAGCTTTCCCAAAGAGGCCATCTTGTCGTCGTGCATGATGCGGGCGCGGGTGATCTCCTGGGTAATGTCCCGGGACAGGTCGACCACTTGATGGACCCGTCCTTCCTCATCGAACAAGGGGTGGTGGACTACATGCACGTAGCTTTCCCGGCCGTCCTTGTCAAAGTGGATGTGGACCGCGGAAGCGGCCTTCCCGGTGGCCACGGCGTCTTTTAAGGGACAGGGATGATCGGGGCTGGCGCAGGGCTCTTTCAGGTGATGCGACAGTTCGTAACAATGCTTGCCCACCACCTCTCCCCGTTCCAAGCCCAGCATTTTCAACAGGGCGCGGTTGACTTCGACTATATGATAGTCGAGGTCGATCACCATCATGTGGTCTTCGATGCCGTTGAGGATGGTTTCCAGGAAGGTCTTACCCTGGATGGCCTCCTTCAGCAGCTCCCGGCTCTTTGCCTGGACTTGCCGAAGCGCCTCTTGCAGTTCTTTGCTATGGGCAGGAATCAAACTGAACTCCGGAAGATTGGTGGCAATTTTTCCCGTCCCCAGCCACCAGGGCTAGCGAGGCCCCGGGAGGTCGGGAGGGTCTTTTGTCTAATATTTTAACACAATTTTCCATAATTGCCCAGAAATAGACCAAAATTGTCTTTCTGAGCAAAGCGCAGAATCTAGTGGAGTGTTTCATTGTTAGATTGAGAAAATATAGGGATAGAAGGCTGGATATATAATCGCCTTTGGAAAAGGGAGATTTAGGGTTTGGCAGCAGCTCTCAGAGTTCCACCAGGCGGTTTTGGATGGCAAAGAGGGAGATTTCGGCATTGTTCCGCAGGTTCAGTTTCCTGAGCAGCCGCAGCCGGTAGGTGTGCACTGTGTTGGTGCTGAGGTGGTAGGCCTGGGCAATCTCCCGGACCGTATGGCCCAGGGCCAGGTGCCGCAATACCTGGATTTCCCGGTTGGACAGGGTGTCCAGGGGGGTGCGGTTGCGGGGCCCGGCGGCCAGGTGCTGCGCCAGGGATTCGGCGGCGGAGTCGCTGAGGTAGCGGCCGCCGGCGTGGACCTTGCGGATGGCGTTCACCAGTTGCTCGGGGGCGGAGCGCTTGGTGATGTAGCCATTGGCTCCGGCGCCGATGGCCCGGACCACGTACTGCTCCTCTTCGTGCATGGTGAGGATCAGGATGGGCAATTTCGGATAGTATTGCCGGAGCTGGCCGATGACTTCCAGGCCGTCCAGGCCTGGCATGGAGATATCGATAATGGCCACATCCGGCGAAGTGCGATGCACCTGCTCAATGGCCTCCTGGCCGTCAGCGGCCTCGGCCACCACCTCGATATCACCGGAATCTTTGACAATGCGAGCCAGCCCGCCCCTGACGATGCTGTGATCGTCGGCCAACAAGACTTTGATCATGGCAAGGCGCCTCGCTGCTCATTCAGGGGCAGCCGGAAATAGACCCGGGTTCCCTTCCCCGCTTTGGACTCCAGTTCCAGACGGCCGCCCAACAGGCCGGCGCGCTCCCGCATGCCCGCCAGGCCCAGGCAATGGGACTGCGACAAGTTCTGGGGATCGAAGCCCCTGCCGTTGTCAGCCACCGAGAGAGTCAGCACTCCCCCCCTCACCTGCAGGTTGATCTTTACCTGGGTGGCGAAGGCATGCCTGGCCACATTGGTCAAGGCTTCCTGGGTAATCCGGTAGGCGGCGGTGGCCACCAGGTCGTCCACCGCGGGCATATTGACATGTTTATAAATACAGGAAATGCCGGTCCGCTGGCTGAAATATTTGGAATACCAATCCAGGGCGTCAATGAGCCCGAAATCATCCAGCACCCCGGGGCGCAGCCGGGTGGCCAGGGCCCTCACCTCGTCGAGGGTCTGATCGATCAGGTCGCACATGGTCAAGGCCCGAGCCGCGGCCTGGGCCTCCTGGCCTTTCAGGCGTTCGCTCAGCCACACGGCGTCCATGCGCAAGGCGGTGAGCACCTGCCCCAGTTCGTCGTGCAGTTCCCTGGCAATGGCGGCCCGCTCCTTTTCCTGGCTGGCCATGATGCTGCCGGACAGCAGCCGCAGTTGCTCCTGGGCCTTCTGCAACTCGGTGATGTCCGTGGAAATGCCGCACAGGCCGTCGATCCTGCCCTGCTCATCATAAAGGGGAAATTTTACCGACAGATAGGTATGTACCCCGTCCTTAAGAGGTAGCCGTTCCTCTCCCTGCCAGGACCGTTTCTGGGTGAGGACCAGCAGATCGTTGCTCCGGAACTGGCCGGCCACCTCCGGGGGAAAGATATC
The DNA here is from genome assembly GCA_049580385.1 of Desulfobaccales bacterium. Classification (GTDB taxonomy): domain Bacteria; phylum Desulfobacterota; class Desulfobaccia; order Desulfobaccales; family 0-14-0-80-60-11; genus JAPLJC01. The sequence continues at coordinate 12,873 of JBAUPV010000009.1, forward strand.
ATGGTCCGATTTCCCTTTAATATCTTCATTCTTGATACCCAGCAACTCTTCGTAGCGGGGATTGACCAGCCGGTAATAACCGTACTTGTCCTTGATATGGACCATGGCCGGGGTGTAACGGAGGATACCGTTGATTTCCCTGGTTCTTTCCCGCACCTGCCGTTCCAGGTCCCGGGAATAGCGGCTCAGTTCGTCCCGGGTGCGCTTCAGCTCCGTTTCATATTTTTTCCACCGGGAGAGATCCCGGGCCACGCAGACGCTGCCGATGGTCTTCCCCTGGTCGTCCTTGAGAAGACTGATGGAGATATCCATGGAGACGATGCTGCCGTCCTTTTTTTTCATGGAGATCTCGTGTTCCCGCACCACACCGTCCAGGCGCAGTTTCTGGAGCATGGTTTTAAGCGTGGCGGGGTCGGCGTAAAGCTCGAAGGCGGTCTTGCCGGCCAATTCCGGGAACGAGTAGCCGTAAATCTCTTCGGCCCGCCGATTCCAGAGGAGGAAGCGGCCCAGCCGGTCGACGATGCCGATGGCGTCCACCGAGTTATCTATGACATTTTCCAGGTATTCCTTGATCCTCTGCAGCTCATTTTCGGTCTTCTTGCGCTCCTCGATCTCCTGCCGCAGGTGTTCGTTGGCCGTTACCAGATCGGCGGCGCGCTCTTCAATGCGCTGCTCCAGGGTGTCGTAAGCCCTTTGCCAGGCCTCTCCGGCGCGCTCCCACTCGGTCTTCATTTCGGCCATGCTGGCGGGGTTCGGCGGAACTCCCGCCAATTTATCGGCTAATTTGACACTTCTCTTGCTCACAGGATTCAGCTCCGGCCCGGTGTGTGCATCAATCGGGTGGCGTCCCAGGTCTTAGGCGTTGCCACCCTGGGGCGTTGGGCTCAACAGCCGGGTTGCCAGGCCGTTTTCGGTTCATGGGGGAAGTTGTTGTACCCCGGGTTTCAGGTGGCGGGCTGGGCCGTGCGAGGGCGGAAAACCGGATGATTATTTCTAGGACCCCGCCTGGGCGCTAACCCCCCAAGTAATTATAACCCGATTTTTTCACAACCGGACAATAGTGTTATGTCCCACAATTATCTTAACAAAAAATTTGAGATAACCCCCCCTCCCTGAGAGGGGACGGGGTTGGGGGGGGGAGGGTGGCATTTAAGTGAGCAGTTAGCAGCGAGCAGTGAGCAGGAAAAGATAACTGCTTATTGCTTAATGCCTATCGCCTACCGCCTACCGCCCACCGCCCACTGCTCACTGCCCACTGCTCACTGCTCACTGCTTACTGGTCCTGCACGGGTTCTTCCCGGGAGGCCAGGGCGGCCTTCATGAATTCCCGGTTGAGGCGGGCGATGTTGGCGATGGAGATGCCTTTGGGGCACTCCGCCTCGCATTCTTTATGGTTGGTACAGTTGCCGAAGCCGAGGGCGTCCATGCGGGCCACCATGGACAGGGCCCGCCGCGCCGCCTCGGGCTGCCCCTGGGGCAGAAGCGCCAATTGGGAGATCTTGGCGCTCACAAACAGCATGGCCGCGGCATTGGGACAGGCGGCCACACAAGCCCCGCAGCCGATGCAGGCCGCGGCGTCCATGGCCAGGTCGGCGTCTCTCTTGGAGACGGGCAGCGAGTTGGCCTCCGGGGCCTGACCCGTATTCACCGAAATGAAACCGCCTTCCGTAATGATCCGGTCCAGGGCGCCGCGGTCCACCACCAGGTCCTTGATGAGAGGCAGGGCCCGGGCCCGGTAAGGCTCGATGACTATCGTATCGCCATCCTTAAAATGGCGCATGTGCAACTGGCAGAGGGTGGTTTCCTTCTCCGGTCCATGGGGGCGGCCGTTGACCACAGTCCCGCACATGCCGCAAATCCCTTCCCGGCAGTCATGGTCGAAGGCGATGGGGACCCGGCCCTGCAGGGTGAGCCCCTCATTGACAATGTCCAGCATCTCCAGGAAGGAGGCGTCGGTGGAAATATTCTCCGCCCGGTAGGTTTCCAGATGCCCCGGGCTGCCAGGCCCGTGCTGCCGCCAGACCTTCAGGGTGAGATTGATGGTCTTGCCGCTCACTTGTAACTCCTTGTAGCTAATTTGACGAACTCGTACGACAGCGGTTCCTTGTGGAACACGGCCTCCCGGTCTTCTCCGGCATATTCCCAAACGGCCACGTGACACATGTTCACATCGTCCCGCAGGGCCTCGTGCTCTTCGGTCTGGAAGGCTTCATTGAAGTGGCAGCCGCAAGATTCCCGGCGGGCCAGGGCATCCAGGAGCATGACGTCGGCGAACTCCAGGAAATCAGCCACCCGCCCGGCGTTCTCCAGGCTTTGGTTGAAATCCCCCTGGGAACCCGGCACCGTCACATTCTCCCAGAATTCCGCCCGGAGGTTGGCCACCAGGGTCCTGGCCTGGGTCAGACCTTCGTCAGTCCGGCCCATGCCGCAATGTTCCCACATGATATTGCCCAATTCCCGATGAAAGCTCGTCACGGTTCGCTGGCCCTGGATCTTGAGAAGGCGCTCGACCTTGGCCGCCACCGCCGCCTCGGAATCCTGAAAAGCCGGGTGACTCTCATTCACCTCGGGGAGAGGAGTCCCGGCGAGATAGCCGCTGATGGTGTTGGGAATGACGAAATAGCCGTCGGCCAGGCCCTGCATCAGGGCGCTGGCCCCCAGGCGGTTGGCGCCGTGGTCGGAGAAGTTGGCTTCCCCCAGGACAAACAACCCGGGGAGGGTGCTCATCAGGTTGTAATCGACCCACAAGCCGCCCATGGTGTAGTGGGAGGCCGGATAGATCATCATCGGGGTCTCATAAGGGTTTTCGGCCACGATCTTTTCATACATCTGGATGAGATTGCCGTACCTGGCCTCGATCTCCGCCTTTCCTAGCCGCTTGATGGCGTCGGCTAAATCGAGATAGACCGCCCGGCCGGTGGGTCCCACCCCCTTGCCCTGATCGCACATGGCCTTGGCGGCCCGGGAGGAGATATCCCGGGGGGCCAGGTTGCCGAAACTGGGATACATGCGCTCCAGGTAGTAATCCCGTTCCTCCTCCGGGATGTCCTGCGGCCGCCGCTGGTCTCCGGGCGCCAGCGGCACCCAGACCCGGCCGTCGTTGCGCAGGCTTTCGCTCATCAAGGTCAGCTTGGACTGGTAATCCCCGTGCACCGGGATACAGGTGGGGTGGATCTGAGTGAAGCAGGGGTTGGCAAACCCCGCCCCCCTTTTATAAGCTCGAAAGGCTGCGGTGACGTTGCAGCCCATGCCGTTGGTGGAGAGGAAAAAGACGTTGCCGTAGCCGCCGGTGGCCAGGACTACCGCATGGGCCGAGTGCCTTTCCAGCTCTCCGGTCAAGAGGTTCCGCACCACGATGCCCCGCACCTGGCCGTCCACCAGCGCCAGGTCCAACAGCTCCCGGCGGGGAAACATCTGCACGCCACCCCGGGCCACCTGCCGCATCAAGGAACTGTAGGCCCCCAGCAAAAGCTGTTGGCCGGTCTGGCCCCGGGCATAGAAGGTCCTGGACACCTGGGCTCCGCCGAAGGACCGGTTGGCCAGCAAGCCGCCGTATTCCCGGGCAAAGGGTATCCCCTGGGCCACGCAGTGGTCGATGATCAGGTTGGCGGACTGGGCCAGGCGGTAGACGTTGGCCTCCCGGGACCGGAAATCACCGCCTTTGATGGTGTCGTAGAAGAGGCGCCAGATACTGTCGCCGTCATTGGGATAATTCTTGGCCGCATTGATGCCCCCCTGGGCCGCAATGCTGTGGGCCCGCCGGGGGCTGTCCTGGATGCAGAAGGTCTTGACCCGGTAGCCCAATTCCGCCAGGGAGGCGGAGGCCGAGGCGCCGGCCAGGCCGGTGCCCACCACGATGATCTCAAATTTGCGCTTGTTGGCCGGGCTGACCAGCTTCAGCTCGAACCGGTGTTTATCCCACTTCCCCTCCAGGGGTCCGGACGGGATTTTGGCGTCAAGTTGCATTAAATGGCCTCCCTATCTTTGCCACAGAATGACCAGGGGAAGGGAGCCGAAGCCGATCCCGACGATCACCGCAAAGACGATGCTCAACTTGTCAATGAAGGGCATGTACTTAGGATGGTTGGCCCCCACAGTTTGAAAGGCGCTCCAGAGACCGTGCCGGACATGCAGGGCGACGATGACCATGGAGAACAGGTAAAATGCCAGATATCCCTTGTGGGAGAAGACTGCCACGGCAATTTGAAAGATGGTCCGGTGGGTTTGATCCACCAGGTGGTGGGAGAAATTGCTCAGGTGGACCCCGATGAAGCCCAGAATCAGCAGGCCGGTATAGGGCATGGTTTGCGAGCTGAAAGTGCGGCCGCCGCCGCTCTTATCCATGTTGTACCCGATCGGCCGGGCGCCCCAATTCTGGAGGAACAGGATTAATCCCAGAGCCACATGAACGATTAAAGCCGCCGCCAGCAGCACTTCCGCCGCCGCCAGCAGTTTTCCCAAGGCGTGCAGGTGGTGGGCGTAGGCAACGAAGTCGGCGCTCCCTCCATAGATGCTCAAGTTGCCCAACAGATGGGTCGCCAGAAACAGCAGGAACAACAGGCCGGTGACGGCCTGCAACTCTTTCTTGCCCACCGAGGAGGAAAAGGTGCGGTAGATCCAATTCATTTTCTTCTCACTTATGGCTTTAAATCCTGGCCTGAATTTTTTCCAGAGGACCATGGGGCTGGCGGCCTCGAAGGCTGCCGCTCACAGCTTCAGGTCATCCCTGGTTCTGGCCACCGCTGCCGCCGACTTCCGCAGCATGGCCTCTTCCTCCCGGCTCAGCTTCAGGGTGATGATCTTCTCGATGCCCCGGGCTCCCAGGATCACCGGCACCCCGAAATAGAGGTCATGGAGGCCGTATTCCCCGTCGAGGTAGGCCGACACCGGCACCAGCCGCCGCTGGTCTTTCAGGATGGCCTCGGCCATCTGCACCGCCGCCGCCGCCGGGGCATAAAAGGCGGAGCCGGTCTTCAGCAAGGCCACGATCTCGCCGCCCCCGCCGCGGGTGCGGGCCACCAGGGCGGCAATCCGCTTTTTGGACAGCAGACTGGTGAGCGGCACCCCGGAGACGTTGGTGGCGCTCACCACCGGCACCATGTCATCGCCGTGGCCCCCCAGCACCATGGCCTGAACCTCTTCCACCGCCGTCTTCAGCTCCATGGCGATGAAGCAGCGATAGCGAGCGTTATCCAGGATGCCCGCCATGCCCATGACCCGCCGGCTGGGGAAGCCGCTGACCTTCCGGGCTACGTAACACATGGCGTCCAGGGGGTTGCTAACAATGATCAGAAAGGCGTTGGGGGACCTGGCCGCCACTTCCCGGGTCACCCCGGCCACGATCTCCTTGTTGGTATTGATGAGATCTTCGCGGCTCATGCCCGGCTTGCGCGGGATGCCGGCGGTGATGATCACCACCTGGGAGCCCTTGGTGGCCTCGTAGCCATTGGACCCCACCACCTCGGCATTGAAGCCGAAGATGGGCCGGGCCTGCATCAGGTCCAGGGCCTTGCCTTGGGGCATGCCCGCCACCACGTCCACCAACACCACGTCGGCCAACTCCCGGGACGCGGCCCAGTGGGCGCAGGTGGCCCCGACATTACCGGCCCCCACCACGGTTATCTTTGGGCGAGCCATGAAATATTCCTCCTTGTGATGAGCTGCCTGGTTCAGACACCTAAAGGCGTCTTGGGCCAGTAGTGTCCGGCAAGGTTTTTGCTAACCCGCCGTTGTAATCTAGACTCCAAAATCCTCTTTGATTAACTTATGGAGTTCTCTTGCTTTTTACCCTCTCCCCCAATGGGGGAGAGGGCAGAGTGAGGGGAGAGTAATCGGCCAGCCACACCTCACCCCATCCCTCTCCCCTCACAGGGGAGAGGGAGTTTTGGCGCTTCCGGGGTTCCCCCGTCTTCTCTGGCTTAAGGGTTGCAATTATATCTTTCAATTTTTATTCGCCAGTCCTTATGCAAAATCTCTGCCGGACGGCACTGGTCTTGCGCCCCCTTGGGGGGAGAATGGTCTTGTAGGGGCGCACCATGTGTGCTCCCTCTGAACTTTGTAGGGTGGGCGCCGCCCACCATTTCCGTAGGGGCGGGGAAACCCCTCCCCTACAAGGGAGAGGGGATTTAGTGGCATCGGTATAATATGTTGATTTAGTTTAAATTACCATGGTCTAGAGTTTAACTGCGAGACCTTTCCGGGGAAGCCGACCGGCTAATAGGTATAGACTCGGAACCGGGTGGGCGCTTCCATGTAACCGTCAAGCTCGGCCTGGAGTTTCTGGCGCTCCTGATTGGCAAGCCATGCCTGCCAATCCTCCCGGGAGTACCAGGCGCTGATCACCAGGTAATTATTGGGAGTGTCAATCTCGTGGAGGGTCTCCCCGCTGATATATCCCGGCTGCTGCATGGCCAGGACCCGGAGCATCCTCAGGAGCCGGGTTATTTCCTTGACATGCGTGCCTTTAATGGTTCTCTCCAACAATACCTTGACCATCGCGGCCTCCTCGGAAGGCGGGTAAAGGCGGACGGCCCTTACCCGCTCCTCTCTTTATTTGCCGATGACCAGGATGACGGTGTCCTTGGCCACGGAGGCGCCGGGGTCGAAGTTGATGGCCTTGACCACCCCGGCGGCTGGGGCCGGCAGGGAGTTCTGCATCTTCATGGCCTCCAGAACGCAGACCAGGTCGCCGATGGCCACCTTGTCCCCCACGTGGACGCTGTAGCTGATGATCATCCCAGGCATGGGGGCCCTGAGGGGCACATCCCCCGTGGCCAGGGCCTGCTGGGGGGCCGCCGCCGCCCTGGAC